>NZ_LWHO01000002.1 GCF_001642025.1 Cutibacterium namnetense
TGGTGAACACACACTGGCGAGCATTCCCCCGAGAATGCCTGCCAGTGACCCCGTGTTCACCATGCCGCACACACGGGCGTATACGCGGGCACGGCCACACCCCCACAAACACCACCCACCAGCCAGAGGGGTGATCAGCGTTGCGGGGAAATAGCCGGGGTTCCCTCGACTCGTAGCATCACGAGGCGGCCATGATCGTGTGAAACTTCGATGAAGCCAGCCTGGTGACACATGGCTACAGCTCGCTCGTTGTTGGCATCAACGCTGAGACTTACAGACTTAATTCCGTTCCTACAGCAGGCGTCCAGGAGACTTGCCAGCAGGTACCCGCCGTGGCCGTGTCCACGGTGTCGAGGCGAGATAGCGATCGTCAGTTCCGGGATTCCAGGGGCAACAAATCCGTAGCCTGGGTCCGTGGCAGGTAAATTGCGGGCCCATGCGGCACCGATAGGAGCGCCGTCAGCGAGACAGATTAGCCCAACTTGGTCTGGTGTCCAGCCATCGATGTAATGCGCGATAGCGGGAGTTGTCCGACATTCCTCGACGTCGAGTGGTCCGGATACTCCACCTGCCGCATGCCTCAGGACGTGGACCATGAATGGCAGGTCTGCCAGGGTTGCGCGTCTCGTGGTCGCCATATGGTTACGTTATCGTCCGGTGACGACTGTCCTTGATGGTGCTGCCAAAATGGGTTTGTGGTAACAAGTGCGAAACGTATCAGGGCTAGAAGAGTCCCCCGGCGCTCTGCCCCTCGAGTGTTCGCGAGAGGATGCTTAACGGTTCACTCCGCTCTGCCGTTTCCACTGTCCGGCCTGCCCGTTACTTTCATCGGTTACTGCATCATCAACGGGTTGGGTTTCCTCATCGATATGAGTCTATTGGCGGTCTTCTTCCGAGGGGTAGGGCTGCCGTATCCGGTGTCGGTGTCGCTGGGATATGGGCTGTCGGCCATCTACTCATTCTTCGTGAATAGATGGCTGAACTTCCACTCTCACGGCAACCTCGGTCGTCAGGGTGGACGCTACGCGGTGACGATGGTGACGAATTACGTGTGTCTGACTCTTGGATTCTCAACGTTGCTGGAATCCCTAGGTGTTCACTTTGAGCTCGCTAGGTTCACTGCGGCTTGTGTTGAGGCTCTTTACGTCTATGTGATGTTGAGTGTCTGGGTGTTTCCGAAGTCGGGAAGACGACAATTGGCGTGACGGGCGGTGCTTTCCGTACTTTCAGACTCTGATGGTGGCATAGTGGTCAAGCCATCTTATGGAAGAAGGGGAGTATGTCTGACCTATCGAGCTCGTCAGCGCCGGCCCGACGGCCGGGGACCTCAGTACGTGAACTGACCCTCCGAGGCATCATCCTCGGCGGTCTCATGACGTTGGTCTTCACCGCGGCGAACGTTTACCTCGGGCTCAAGGTCGGTCTGACCTTCGCCACATCTATTCCGGCTGCTGTCATCTCGATGGCCGTGTTGCGCCACTTTAAGGGGCACTCGATCGAGGAAAACAACATCGTCCAAACGATTGCATCGGCAGCCGGCACCTTGTCTGCGATTATTTTCGTCCTGCCCGGTCTCATCATGGTCGGCTGGTGGACAGGATTCCCGTACTGGACCACCCTGGCCATCTGTCTAGTCGGCGGCATTCTCGGCGTCATGTACTCCATCCCGCTGCGTCGAGCCCTCGTAACCGGCTCAGATCTTCCCTACCCGGAGGGCGTCGCCGGAGCCGAGGTGCTCAAGGTGGGTGATTCCGCTGGCGCTGCCAAGGCCAACAAGGTGGGTCTGCGAGTCATCATCGTCGGTTCTCTGGTTTCTGCAGGCTATGCCCTGTTGTCCGACCTCAAGCTGGTGAAGTCGGCCCTGACCAAGCCTTTCAAGGCTGGGGATAGTAGCGGCTCGATGGTCGGCGTCAGCATGTCGATGGCTCTCATTGGTGTCGGTCACTTGGTTGGTGTTGCCGTTGCCGCGTCCATCCTCGTTGGCCTCATCATTTCTTACGGTGTGATCCTGCCATGGCGGGTGTCCGGCAAGGTCGGCAGCGATCTCGCGGTGATTCAGGACGTCTTCACTAGCGATGTTCGCTTCGTCGGTGCTGGCACCATCGGTGTCGCGTCCATCTGGACCCTCATTAAGGTCATCGGTCCCATCGCCAAGGGCATCAGCGATTCCATCCGCTCCTCCAGGACCCGCCACCAGGGCGGCGAGGTCCCGCTGACCGAGCGTGACCTGCCTGTTTCTGTTGTCTTAACTGTCGTGCTGATCTCGATGATTCCGATCGGCTTCATGCTGTGGGGATTTGCCCGCGACATGGTCGTCTCGGGGTCGATGACCGGTGTCATCATCGTCAGTTTGGCGTTCATCCTGTTGGTCGGCTTGGGTGTTGCTTCTGTGTGTGGCTACATGGCTGGTCTGATTGGTGCATCTAACAGCCCGATTTCCGGCGTTGGCATCCTGGTTGTCTTGGTGGCTGCTCTCCTTATTAAGCTCGCCTACGGTGCTGTTGGTGGCGACGAGACGGTCAAGCTGGTGGCCTACACCCTATTCACTGCATCTATCGTTTTTGGTATCGCGACGATATCGAACGACAACCTGCAGGACCTCAAGACTGGTCAGCTGGTCGGTTCGACACCGTGGAAACAGCAGATTGCGTTGGTCATCGGAGTTGTTTTTGGTTCGGCTATCATCCCGCCTGTCATGCAGCTCATGCAGAGCGCCTTTGGTTTCCAGGGCGCACCCGGCGCTGGTCCGAACGCCCTGCAAGCGCCACAGGCGACCCTTATTTCCTCGCTGGCGACTGGTGTTTTCGGTGGATCTCTCGACTGGGGGCTCATGGGGATTGGCGCCCTGGTAGGTATCGGCATCATCATCGTCGACGAGATCCTCACCCATACCACCAAGAAATTCTCCCTTCCGCCGCTGGCCGTCGGCATGGGTATGTACCTGCCGATGACCCTGTCGCTGACCATTCCGATCGGGGCCGCGCTTGGCTGGCTGTTCGACAAGTGGGCGGCCCGCACCGCCGGTGACGTCGAAGGTAAAAAGCGCACCGGAATCTTGCTGGCTACGGGCCTCATCGTCGGTGAGTCGATCTTTGGCGTCATCTACGCCGCCATGATTGCGGCCGCGGGATCCGAGGATGCCATCGCCATCGCGCCTGAGTCGTGGGACAGCGGTGCCGGGATCGTCGGCGTGATCATCTTCGCCGCTGCAATCGCCTTCCTGTATCGATGGACCAAGCGCGAAGCGAAAGAGCGCGTCGAAGCCTGACAGGCCAGAAGCGCCCGGCCTCCTGCCTCGGCGCTGTCACGGCAACTGGGCAAGCTCCTCGTCGGTCAGAGTGACGTCGACGGATTTAAGGGAGTCGAGAATTGTCTGGCAACGGTGGGACCCGGGAATCGGGATGACGTGCGGGCCCTGGCTCAGCTCCCAAGCGAGGATGACCTGTGCCCGGCTGATGCCGCGGATGTCGGCGATGCGCTGGAAGGCCGTGAACGCATCCTCGTCGAGGGGACGACGGTATCCGCCTAGCGGGCTCCACGCGACGAAAGCTAGGCCGAGTTCGCCGCATAGCTCCAGCTCCGGACGCGAAGATAAGAAGCCCGGGGAGAACTGGTTCTGCACCGCCACGAGACGATCACCGAGGATGCTGTGGGCTAGTCGAATCTGGTCAGGATTGGCATTAGAAATGCCGGCGGTACGCGCCAAGCCGTCGTCGAGGATGCCGGCCAGAGTCCTCACCATGTCCTCGTATTCGACCTTGGGGTCGGGCCGATGCAAATACAGTAAATCGATCTGGTCGGTACGCAATGCCTCAGCCGAGAGCTTCGCGTCGCGGCGCAGTCGTTCCGGCGATCCGTCAACGTCCCAGACGGCTGCTCCGGCGTCGTTGAAGCAGCGAAAATGCCCGACCTTAGTGGCCACCGAGATCGTCGAGTGGTCACCATCCCACGACGCCAAGGCATCGGCGACGAGCTTTTCGCCGTACTGCTCCTCGCCTCCCGACTCGTAATAGGCCCAAGCGGTGTCAATGTGGGTGCACCCGGCATCGAGGACATCATGGAGGACCTTGATCGCGGTGTCGCGGTCAGGACGGCCCTCAATCGACAACGGCATCGAGCCGTAGGCAATTGCTGAGGTACGGAAAGGTCCGATCTGGCGGTACTTCATACATCCCCCTTGGTAGCGGTCATATCCATGATGCTCCGGTGGCGGGGCAACCGAACCGTGCCACTCAATTGTGCTGTGACCAGGCTCCGCGACCGTAGGGCTTGGCGGGGCCACCCGTGTCGCTCACGAGTTAGCGAGACATACTCCGGTGGCGTGAACGGGGCAGTAACCGTCCGGGTTGTCTTCGAGGTACTGCTGGTGCTCGGCCTCCGCGAGGTAGAACTCGACGCCATTGGCCATGGAGATCACGGTCGTGATGGCCCCATAGCCGGCGTTGAGCAGGTTGGCTTGAAAGGAGCCCTTGGCAGTGGTGGCCGCCATGAACTGTTCGGTGGTGGTGCACCAGATTGCCGAACGGTATTGGGTGCCCACGTCATTGCCCTGGCGCATCCCCTGAGTAGGGTCGTGGTTTTCCAGGAAGACAGTGAGGATCGCCTCGGTTGAGACCTGGTCGGGGTCGTAAGTCACCCGAACGGTCTCGGCGTGTCCGGTGCGTCCCGTGCACACCTCGCGGTAGGTGGGGTTGGGGGTGAGATCGCCCATCTACCCGACGGCGGTCTGCAGCACTCCGTTGGTGTTCCAAAACAGCTTTTCGGCTCCCCAAAAACAGCCCATGGCTAGGTAGATCGTCTCTGCGCCTGGGAAGGGGCGATCGAGGCGGTCTCCAGTCACTCGGTGGAAGAACGGCATCGTCAGCACTGGGGTACGCCCCCCAGGTAGCGCATTCTCCGGTGAGATCATCTCGGCCTTATTCATGCACCTTCTCCTTACAAATGAGTTCTCTCGTATCACCGATCCAACGAATCAGACCAGCGATCCATTCCTGTCTATCTCAGTGGATGGTCCATGATCCGGTCTCCTCCCTTCAGCATGTGAGACTTTGTCACCAAAGTTCACTGCACGAAAGGATCAACATGTCTGACCCCGCGCAGTCTGGCGCAACCGTTGCAGGTGGAGGGAAAGCCGCTCGAAAGCCTCAGCGGCGTGAGAGTTTCACCGGTCGAGGTGCCTTCCTCATCGCTGCGATCGGTTCTGCGGTCGGCTTGGGCAATATCTGGAGGTTCCCTTATGTCGCCTATAGCAATGGCGGTGGAGCCTTCATCGTGCCTTATCTGGTAGCGCTGCTTACCGCTGGTATTCCGTTACTCTTCCTCGACTACGCTGTCGGGCATAAATTCCGGGGCTCTCCGCCGATGGCACTGCGCCGTCTCCACGAGCGCGCGGAAGCTATCGGTTGGTGGCAGACCCTCATCTGCTGGGTGATCGTCATCTACTACGCGGTCATCATTGCCTGGGCCATTCGCTATGTCGGGTTCTCTGTGACGAAAGCTTGGGGAAGCAACCCCGAGGGGTTTCTTACCGGCGGCTTCCTGCACGTGGCTAGCAACGTTGACGTCGAATTCCATTTCGTGTCTGAAGTGTTCTGGCCGTTGTTGCTGCTGTGGCTTTTTGTGCTCGCCATCGTGGCTACCGGCGTTGAGAAGGGCGTCACCCGGGCATCGTGGATTTTCATGCCGCTGCTCGCGGTGATGTTCATCGCTCTGGTGATCGTCGCTCTTACCCTTGACGGCGCCTCGGTTGGACTCGATGCATTGTTCACCCCGTCATGGGATGCGCTGGGCAACTATCAGGTGTGGATGGCAGCGTACGGTCAGATTTTCTTCTCCCTATCGGTGGGATTCGGAATCATGGTGACCTATGCCTCCTACCTCAAGCCGAAGTCTGACCTGACGGGATCTGGCATGGTTGTCGGATTCGCGAACTCTTCTTTCGAAATCCTGGCAGGCCTGGGCGTCTTCGCCGCCCTGGGATTCATGGCGACCGCCTCCGGTAAGCCGGTGAGCGAGGTCGCCGGTTCGGGTATCGGCCTGGCCTTCATCGCTTTCCCACAGATCATTAGCCAGGCCGGTGCCGTGGGACCGATCCTGGGGGTACTGTTCTTCGTCTCGCTGGTCTTTGCCGGCATCACCTCGATGATCAGCTTGTTCGAGGTCGTCATTGCTGCTTTCCGAGAAAAGACGGGAATGTCGCGTAAGGCTGCTAGCTGGATTATCGGTGGCGTGACGGCTACCGCGTCGATCGTGCTGTTCCCGACGACGACTGGTCTCAAATTGCTCGACGTCACCGACCACTTCATCAACAACATCGGCATCGTCGGGGTTGCCTTGCTCGCATGTTTAGTCATTTCCTGGGCATTGCGGAAGCTACCGGTGCTGCGCGACCACCTCAATGAGTATTCCTCGTTCAAGGTCAACAACGTATGGATGCTTCTGGTCAGCGTTGTCGTCCCGCTGGTCTTGCTGGGCCTGTGGATCACCGAGGTCATCACTGTCGCGAGTAAGGGATACGGCGGGATGCCCGGAGATTTCGTCGGGATCTTCGGCTGGGGAATGTCCATCCTCGTCGTTGTCCTGGCCCTAGCGCTGTCATTCATTCCGTGGCCGCACCGCTCGGCGATCCACCATGAGCTCACCCACGATGAGGAGCTGGCCCGCGAAAACTCACAGCAAACCCAGGAAGGAATCTTGTCATGAGCACTTCAGCGATCATCATGATGATCATTGCGATGGTTACGGTGTGGGGTGGGCTAGCCGTGTCGGCTATCTCGCTTTTCCGTCAGCCGGAACAGGACTGACGTGAAAACTCGATGTCAGGGGCCGGGCCGATCAGTGGGTCGACAAGTCCCAATTGATGGGGTCGGCCTCTTGCTGTACGAGTAGCTCATTCGTGCGGCTGAAAGGTCGAGATCCGAAGAAACCGTACCGTGCTGACATGGGGGAGGGGTGCGAGGACTTCACGATAGGAACTTTGTTCAGCATGGGCTCTAGAGACTGGGCATCGCGTCCCCATAGGATCGCAACCAGCGGACCACCGCGAGCCACCAAAGCCTCGATCGCCGTTTGAGTGACCTCCTCCCATCCCTTGCCTCGATGGGATGCGGGCCGCCCCGGCTGAACGGTTAGACACCTGTTGAGAAGCAGCACACCTTGCTCAAACCAGCCGGTGAGATCACCGTGCTCACATGGGGCAATATCGAGATCTGACTGCAACTCGGCATAGATGTTTTGCAAAGACCGCGGCAGTGGCCGGACATCCCGCTCCACTGAAAAACTTAAACCCACCGGATGCCCGGGTGTCGGGTAGGGATCCTGGCCGACGATAAGTACGCGGACATCGGCCATCGGGCGGGAAAAAGCACGCAGAATACGGTCACCATGGGGTAAAAAACCTCTCCCGGCAGCCGTCTCCGCTCGCAGGAAGTCGCCCATCTCGTGGATTCGGGGTTCCACCCCTGTCAATGCCTCTGCCCAGTCGGGGGCGACGAGTTCGGCAAGGGGACGAGCAACCACGGTGACCTCCAAAGAATGCATGCGGATGACATGTATGACGCTACCCTGAGATCACGCCTTCGGGGGGCCCGCAGCCCCATCACACTATTCCGGAAGGAACCCATGAAGCTCTTTAGCGAGGGTAGGAAGACCCCCACGTCGTCACCGGCATCCTCGCATGCCGAAGTCACGGATGAGACGGCCGGCGTTACCTCCACTTCCGACGCCGCTAACGTAGCTCGCCGGCCCGCCGCGGCTCCCGTCGAAGACGTTCCCAACGGCATGCGTACCGCTGCCGGATGGTGCTGGCGGATGATCGTCATTGCGGTCTTCATCTATGGTCTCTACCAAGTGCTCCACGCGGCTTCTGAGGTGTCCGTGCCAGTCGCGGTGGCGCTTATGCTCACTGCCGCCATGTGGCCACTAGCAAATTGGTTGTCGCGGCATCACATCCATCGCGGGATCGCGTCGGGAATTTGCTTATTACTCCTCATCATTCTTGTGGGCGGAGTGTTCACCCTCGTCGGGGCTCAGATCGCCTTGCAGTGGCGTGAGTTGGGTAACCAAAGTGTCGCTAGCTTCAAGCAGGCTCTGCAATGGCTGTCCCAGAGCCCTCTGCACACCAACAAGGCTCAGCTCACTGCCCTCATGCACAAGGCGGAGACAGCCGTGGCCGGTTCCCAAGGGCGCATCGCCGCGACTGCCGCTGCTGCCGGCTCCCAGATCGGGCGGTTCGGTGCCGGTCTCGTGATGGCGCTGTTTGCCACGTTCTTCTTCGTCTATGAAGGCGATAAATTGGCCGAGAAATCGGCGGTTCTGATCCCACGGGAGCATCGCGCCAAAATCCTCGACGCTGCGAAGCGCGGCTGGGTTGCACTGGTTGCCTATGTGCGCGCTGCGGTCATTGTCGCATTTGTCGACGGTCTGGGTGCCGGAATCGGAGCCGCCATTATCGGGTCGTCAATGTCAGTGGCGATTGGTGCCCTGACATTCATCTTGGCCTTCGTCCCCATCGTCGGTGCGTTGACGGCCGGTGTTGTCGCCGTCGGCGTGGTGTTGGTGACGCTCGGTTTCTTCAAGGCTTTCATCATGCTCATCGTCTTCGTGGCCGTCATGCAGATTGAGGGACACGTTCTGCAGCCCTTCCTTTTGGGTAAAGCCGTCTCCATTCACCCCCTCATCGTGCTGCTCGGTATTGCCGTCGGCGCCATCATCTCCGGTATCGTGGGCGCTCTGTTCGCCATCCCGATCGTTGCCTTTGGCGTAGCTTTCATCAAGGCGCTGAACCCTGAGACTCCAGCGGGCGAGGTACCACCAAGCCACGATGACCTGGCTGCTGAGCACGCGTGAGCATTGACCGGTTGGACTTCCCCGTAAAGTTGATGCCATGAGCGCTGACATCTCCGCCATCCTTGAGGACCTTGCTGCCGGGAGGATCGATACTGCCGAGGCGAACCGCCGTATCGCTGCTGCTGGGCAAGACCAACCGGCGTCTGGGGCGACGAACGGCCCGGGCCCTCGGCACGGGGCTTGTGAGGATGAGGCTTCCCAGGCTGATAGCGGTTCGGTGGGGGGATTCACAATTCCCCCAGAGGCCAAGGAAGGGCTTCGGTCCGCATGGCGAGTCGTGTCCGGAATGGCTGAGAGCGTCGGGGAAACGGTCGCCTCAACGGTGTCGTCCGGGCCACGCCGAGCCAGTGGAGGCAACGATCCGGAGAGAAGTGTTGACGTGGCAACGGATCTGGACCGCGTACGCGTCAACTGCAGCGGGCGTCGAATCCGGCTCGTCGGAGATCGATCCATTGCAGGTCTGCAGATTGAGGGCAGACACACCCGGCGACGTATTGGACGGGTCGTTGAGGTCGCGATCGACGGACATCTGGCGCCGGACCTCGGCGTCCTCAAGAGATTCCGCCTCCCGACCGATATGGACGGGGTCAAAGATTTGGGCCTCGGTCGTGAGGTGACGGTCCGGGTGCATCCTGATCTTCCTGTCGACATCGAGCTATCCGGTGGTTCACTGCGTGCCAGCGAGGTTGAGAGGTTCGGTCGGGTGCGTGTTACTGCCGGTGTTACTGAGATCGACGGAGTGCATCAGATCGAGGATGGGCTCTTCCAAGCGGGAAATGGCAGCATCACCGGGTGTATCGATACTGGTCGCTCCCAGATCCGCGTCGAGTCGGGCAACCTCAGTATCAAGCTGGCGGGCGGTTCTAACGTGTCAGTGCGAGGCAAGGCACAGACCGGCGTAATCTCCTGGCCCGACGGCGGAGAAGTCGACGAATATGTCATGGGCAACGGATCCGCCCGTCTTGACGTTACCTGCCTGGTCGGGCGGATCGCCGTCCGCGCGATGTGAAATAGCGATGGCAGGCACAACATTTATGAGAGCGAGGCGCTATGCGCCCCGCTCTCATAACGATTAACGATGTTGTACGGCAATGCGTGTGACGTTTAGTGAGCGTCACTCCTCGAACGGCTCGACCTCAAGGATCGTCACCTTAATCGTTTTACCATTGGGAGCTTTGTATTCGGTCGACTCGCCCTTCGAATGGCCCATGATGGCACCGCCGAGGGGAGACTGCGGCGAATAGACGGAGACGTCGACGGAATCATCAAGGCCCATTACCTGACGCGATCCCAACAGGAAAGTGTCGGTGTCGGACTCGTCGTCGAAATAGCAAACCGTCACCTTAGAACCTGGCACGACCTCATCGGGGGAGGACGGAGCCTCGCCCACTTCAGCGTTACGCAGCATCTGCTCGAGTTGACGGATACGGGCTTCGGCCTGCCCCTGCTCCTCACGGGCAGCGTGATAGCCACCGTTCTCAGAGAGATCCCCCTCCGAACGGGCGTCGGCAATCTTGTTGGCAATGGCGGTGCGGCCGTCGCCCTTGAGGTACTCAAGCTCCTGGGTGAGCTTATCGAAGGCCTCTTGGGTTAGCCACACAGTGTCTTCAGACTCAGGCATCTATTCATCTTACCGCGAGTGTCACCTGATCGGTCCACACTTTTCTAATTCGGCGGTGACAGCCCGCGAGAAGGTCTTAACGCTGGTGTGGATTGTTTCATCCTGTGACGAGCTCGCCGGGAATGTCACCGTCGTCTCCCCAACGCGTACATGGTCAGCTGCGGTTGCGACCAACGTGCAGGAGCCTGTGACCGATGGGTCAGGACGCTGCAGATTGATGGTGACGTCGACGCGCGAATCAGATACCGCGTGGTAGCCGTGCAAGCTCGCTCGGATCGGCTGTTCGGCGTGATGAAGTCCGGTCCACACCGTCCATCCGATAAGGATTATCGCCAATACGATGGTGAAGATGACCCAGGGCGCTCGGTGAGGCTTGGGATAGCGGTTCGCAATGCGCTCGCGGGCCTCGTCAGTGAGGGAGCGATCATGGCTTGGGGTTGGCACGTGGCCCATTGTGCCCTAGGGCATAGGCTGTGAGCATGACAGTTTTTGCGGCCCAACTTGTAAGTACCGGCCTCGCTAACTTTCTGTGCTGCCTCGTTCTGGCTGTCTTCGGCATCGTTGCGTGGATTAGCATTCGTCGCAACATTCGCGGTATTGACTTTGACGAGGTCCCCTGTGGCCCGGCTCTCAAGGAGGATCACGGCAAAGACGCGAATCGTGACATGTGAGTACTCAATCGGCTGGGCTGCGTTCGGGCCAACCCGCTCAGTGGCCGAGGACGGGGTTGTCCTCGTAGGCTGACTGCCATGCCGAACCATCTTGGCGAGTCCGCTAGCCCGTATCTCATCCAGCACGCCGCGAATCCTGTCGATTGGTTCCCTTGGGGAGAGGAAGCGTTCGACGTGGCACGCCGTCGGGATGTGCCCGTTATGGTTTCGGTGGGCTATTCGAGCTGCCATTGGTGCCATGTCATGGCACTAGAATCCTTCAGTGACCCTGAGGTGGCCGAGGTCATCAACGCCAACGTCGTCTCCGTCAAGGTCGATCGCGAGGAGCGGCCCGAGGTTGATGCGGCGCTGATGCAGGTGACCTTGGCGATGACTGGGCAGGGCGGGTGGCCCAACACTGTGTTCCTGACTCCTGAGGGCAAGCCATTCTTCGCCGGCACCTACTTTCCGCCGATGCGCCGTGGCGGGTTGCCGGGATTCGTTGAGCTCGTGGAAGCCCTCGGCGAGGCATGGCGTGAGCGTCGCGACGAAGTGGTGTCTTCTGCGGAGGCGATTGTCGAGCACCTGCGGCCCGTTGAGGAGGCCCCCGAGGCTGCCCGCCCGATCGCTGGGGAGCTCATTGAAGCCGTCGGAGCTGACTATGACATCGTTCATGGCGGCTTTGGGGGGCCGACGAAGTTTCCCAATGCGACGCTGCTAGATGCTCTGCTTGTTAAGGGTGACCCGACGAGCCTCGACATGGCTCAGAACACCTGCGAGCACCTGGTCCGCGGCGGCATTTTCGATCAGGTCGGTGGCGGATTCCACCGCTACTCCACCGATTCGCAATGGGTGGTGCCGCACTTCGAGAAAATGCTCTATGACAACGCTCTGCTGCTGGCAACGATGGCCCGTTGCTGGCGTCGCACCGCCGACCACGATCCCGATAGGCGCGATCTGTATTCCCACGCCGCTCGTCGCACCGTCGCATGGCTCAACCGGGAGATGCGACTGCCCAATGGTTTGTATGCTGCCGGCTTGGACGCCGATTCCGACGATGCCGCTGGACACACCCGCGAGGGCATTTACTACTTGTGGAATCAGGATCTGATTACCGACGCATTGGGATCCGACGAAGCCGAATGGTTGCGCCCCCTTGTGCATCTCGAGCCTTTTAGCGACAACGATTTGGGCACTGTGCAGCTGCGCGGACGCGTCGAGTGGGAGCGCATTAACGCCGACATGGACACCCTGCTAGAGGCGCGGAGCCGTCGCAGTGCCCCGGCTCGTGACGAGAAGGCGATTACAGCCTGGAACGCCATGCTTATTGACGGCCTCGTCGAGGCCGGCATGGTCCTGCGCGAATGGTCATGGGTGAAGCAGGCCCATGAGCTCGCTGACTCGTTGTGGAGGGCACATTGGAATGACGGCATGCTGCTGCGGACCTCTTTCCACGATCGTCCGGGAGCTCCGGCGGTGTGTGAGGACTACGCCTGGATTGCGCTGTCTTTTGCTGGCTTGGCTGGGGCGACGGGGGAGTCGGTATGGCTGGACCGTGCCGTCAAGGTCCTTGATGAGGCAGTGGCCCGGTTTAGCGCCGCCGACGGCAGTTTCCTTGACGTCGAGGAGGATTCATCCCTGCTGACGGTGACCGCTCACACATTGACTGACGATGCCTGTCCCAGCCCGACTGCCGTCATGGTGATGGCTCTGCGCAGGGTGGGTCTCATGGCCGAGCGTGCCGACTTCGTCGAGCGTGCCGACAAGGCCTCCGCGGCCCTGCTGCCGGTGGTGACGGCAACGCCGCGCTTCTCCGGTTGGGCCCTGGCAGACTTCCTCACTGCTGACGAGGCTCGTCGTGGTCTCAAGCCGGCTGGAGTCGTTATCGCGGAGACGACCGACGAGCCGAGTGACCTGGCCGCTGCAGCGTGGCGGATGGCTCCGGCAGGGTCGGCGATCATGCGTCGGGTTCACGACGATTCTGGGTTTGGCACCTGGTTCAACGAGCGCGCCCCGCGTGATGATCGGCCGACCTGTTGGGTATGCCGTGGCACGGTGTGCTTCGAGCCGGTAACCGACTACCTGGATCTCAAGGAACCGCTGTGGCGGCGGGTCTGAGATCGTCGTCACAGCGGGTTAGCGGCCGTAGCGCCGCTCCCGCTGGGTAAAGGAGCGCAGCGCCCGCAGAAAGTCAACCTTGCGAAAGTCAGGCCACAACGCCTCGCAGAAGTAAAACTCTGAGTGGGCGCTTTGCCACATGAGAAATCCGGAAAGGCGCTGCTCTCCTGAGGTGCGGATAATGAGGTCTGGGTCGGGCTGGCCTCGCGTGTACAGGTGATCCTCGATCTGGTCGATTTCTAGGGTTCGGGCCAATTCAGCCAGGCTGGTGCCCTTCTCCGCCTCTTCGGCGAGGAGGGAACGGACAGCGTCGCGCAGTTCATGGCGGCCTCCGTAAGCTACCGCGACGTTGATATGCATGCCGACATGCTCGGCTGAGGTGCGTCCGGCCCGGCACAGCGATTCGGCCATGTCATCGGGAAGAAGATCAAGGTCCCCGACGGCCTGGACGCGCCATCGCGAATTAGCTGCCAACGAGTTAACGAGGGACTCGATGACCTTGAGCAGTGGCCCGAGTTCGCCGGTCTCGGCACGTTGCAGGTTATCGGTCGATAGCACCCACAGGGTGATGATCGGGATGCCGACGGCATCGCACCATGCGCAAAACTCTCTCAGGCGATCTGCCCCCGCTTCGTAGCCAGCTACCAGGGGCTCTCCCGGGGCGTTGAGGCGGGCCCAGCGGCGATTGCCGTCGGCCAGGACTGCGACGTGCTGGGGCAGACGGCTGCGGTCGAGTTGGTCGAGGAGACGAGCCTCGTAGGTGGTGTACAGCAGGCCGGATGGGTGCATGCGGTCGAGGGTCTCACTGACCTTCGACAGACGGTGATCCAGGCTGCTCATGGGTCCAGATTAGTCAGTGCTCGACACAAACGGTCGATAGCCCGGGTCATGAGGTGTGATCGCGGCACGGGCATGGGACACGGTAAGCTGAAAACCCAAACCTACCGAACCGTAGGTTTACGGTAGGTGAAGGGAGGGCGACGCATGACGACCGAGCGCAGCGGCAAGGCCGATAATCGTGGTTCGGTGCTCCCTACACCGCGGCTGCGTGGCTGGGTACATACCGTCATGGCTCCGCTTATCTTGCTCGCCGGTGTTGGCCTCATGATTGCTACGCCGGCCTGGGGAAACCGATTTGCCGTCGGGGTGTGGATGCTCACCGGACTCGAGTTGTTCGGAAACTCGGCGGTTTACCACCGAGTGTCGTGGGGTGCGAAAACCAAGGACGTTTTGCGGCGCATCGATCACGCCAACGTCGCTGTGTTTATTGCCGGGACGTACACCCCGCTGGCTGTCGCTCTGACGGCAGGCGCCTCCCGGATGGCCTTGCTGTCGATTATTTGGATCTGCGCGCTACTCGGGGTCGCGTTCCGATTCGTATGGAACGGAGTGCCCCGATGGGCCTCAACGGTCCTCTACGTCGTCATGGGATGGACGGCGCTGTGGTGGCTCCCCCAGTTCTGGCGCACAGGTGGGCCAGCGGTCGTCACTCTTATTCTCATTGGCGGGGTGTTCTACTCCGTCGGAGCGATCGCCTACGCCCGCCAGAAACCCAATCCGTCACTTACCTGGTTTGGGTTCCACGAGGTTTTCCACAGCTGTACGGCGGTGGCGGCGATGTGTCACGCCGTTGCCATCGGGCTTGCCGTCATCTGACCAGCCGGTGAACTCTGGGCGAATGGGAGAACCACCCGCTTCGGCGTCACCAGACTGGTTCTACATTTGATGTCAGAGGGGCCGCTTTCGACGCCTCGACGACGTTTCCTTCCTCAATGCGACCTCTCTCACGTCACGGGAGGTTTTCGTGTCCGTCCGTCCAGCAGGCTCCGAGCGAGCCCATAGCCCGATCCCGGAAGCACCTGAGGGGAGGCGGACATACGTCATCGACACCTCGGTGCTGCTGTCTGACCCCCATGCTCTGCTTAACTTCGCCGAGCACGAGGTGGTTGTGCCGATCGTCGTCATCACTGAGTTGGAGGGTAAGCGTCATCACCCCGAGCTGGGATATTTTGCTCGCGCAGCGCTGCGTATCCTCGACCGGTTGAGGCTTGACAATGACGGCCTGGTGGGACCAGTGCCGGTCAATGACGAGGGAGGCGTGCTGCTCGTCGAGCTCAATCACTCCGACCCCATGTGTCTACCTGATGGTTTCCGGTTGGGCGACAACGACACTCGTATCTTGGCGGTCGCACAAAACTACCGCCTGGCGGGGCACTCGGTCGTCCTGGTGACGAAGGACTTGCCCCTGCGCGTCAAAGCTTCGGCGATTGGTTTGGAAGCCCAGGAATACCGTCACGAGCTCGTCCCCGACAGCGGCTGGACCGGCATGGTGAACCTCGAGGTACCAGACGAGATCATCTCGACCCTCTATGAGGAGGGGAGCGTCGTCGACTCGATCTTCGACGAGATCCCCGTGCATGCTGGACTGGTGTTGGAAGGGCCGAACGGAACAGCTCTGGCTCGGCGGATGCCGGACGCCTCTGCCCGTCTCGTCCCGAATGATCAGGAAGCTTTCGGGATTCGCGGCCGCTCCGCAGAACAGCGCATAGCACTCGATATGTTGCTTGACCCCCAGGTCGGAATCGTCTCGATGGGAGGGCGGGCCGGAACGGGGAAGTCAGCCCTCGCCCTATGCGCAGGCCTTGAGGCGGTCATGGAACGTCAACTCCACAAGAAGGTCATGGTGTTCCGCCCGCTCTACGCTGTTGGAGGTCAGGATCTGGGCTACCTGCCCGGTGACGAAGGGGAGAAGATGGCCCCGTGGGGACAGGCGGTCCTCGACACCCTCACTAGCGTGACGAATAACTACGTCATCGAAGAAGTGATGTCGCGCGGAATGCTCGAGATTCTGCCGCTGACACATATTCGTGGCCGGTCCTTGCACGACGCCTTCGTTATCGTTGACGAAGCCCAATCTCTGGAGCGCAACGTGCTGTTAACGGTGCTCTCGCGTATTGGTCAGAATTCGCGGGTGGTGCTCACCCACGATGTCGCCCAGCGTGACAATCTCCGCGTCGGTCGTTATGACGGGGTGGCAGCGGTCGTAGAGAGGCTGCGGGGCCACGACCTGTTCGGACATGTCACCTTGACTCGCTCGGAGCGTTCCCCGATTGCCGCTCTGGTGACATCGATGATGGAGGATATGGTCAGCTGAGATGAACTGAAGCGACGGTGCGGGTGGGCGGCATCTGCAACAATCGACGGGTGCCACGCAATCCCAGAGCCGGTGTCAAGGACATGTTTCTGTCCCTGGTGGTCATCCTTGTCCCGGTGATGCTCATCGTGTGGTTCTTCACCAGAACCCCTGAAGAGCCGAATATCCAGCAGGTCGACTGGAAACCCGTGGTGGCGTCGGCCCGGTCCCATGCGGGCTACCCCGTGCTGGCCCCCACGGAGGTTCCAGGGGATTGGCGACCGACCAAGGCTCGGTATGCCAACCGGGGGGATCGCTGGGTAGGCAACACCGTCTCCGCGGGGAACCGGTGGGAGTTGGGATTCCTGACAGGCAAGAACCTCTACCTGGCGGTGAACCAATCCGACGAGCCGGGCAGAGCGTTCGTGACCTCCGTGACGAGGTCTGCCACTGAGGACGGCAAGATCACGATCGGTCGATACACCTGGACGAAGATGGTCAGCCCGGACGATCGCACCCACGCCCTGGTAACGAAAATTGGCTCCGCGACCGCGGTGATCGTCGCGGACGCTGATTATCGGGTTCTCACCGACTTTGCCGGGATGCTGACGACGGCTTGACGTCCCGGCGTGCGGGTCGCTCGGCGTCAGGGCTGCGAGGTCTCGGTATCGGGTCGTACCGTATTGATGCGGGCTCGCGCCCCGTCGAGCCACGACTGACAGATATCGGCTAATTTCTCACCGCGCTCCCACAGAGTCATGGTCTCGGCGAGAGAGATCCCACCGGATTCGAGTCGGTTGACGATTCCGACTAATTCGTCGCGGGCGGCCTCGTAGGTGATTTCTGGCTCCCCAGGAGTGGGGTTCGAGGTGTTGTCGGTCACGAGTCCTCCTGGAACGTGGGACGGTTTGGGGTGCGACGGTCGAGGGAATCGACGGTGACGCCGAGGGTACCGTCAGATAGGTAGACCAGTAGGTTCGCGCGTATGTCGGTGTCATTGACTGAGGTGATGGAACCGCCTTGGGTGTCGGCGAGGATGGCGTAGCCGCGATCCAAGGTGGCCTTGGGCGACATTGCGCGCACGCGCTCAAGCATGTGGTTAACGTCGCGACTCTCGGCATCCAGGGCACGATTCGTAGCAAGACGCAGACGCTTCAGCGTGGCGTCGAGTTTTTCTACCGCGATATCAAGAGTGGTCGCTGGATTGACCATCACCGGGCGGGAGCGGATCTGAGCCAGGTGTGCCATCTCGACGTCGATGAATCGCGTAACAGCCTGGCGAAGTCGGGTTCTGGCTGTCTCGACAGCTTGGGACTGCTCGGCAGCGTCTGGGACGATGAGCTTGCCCGCGTCGGTCGGCGTTGATGCGCGTAGATCGGCGACGAGATCGAGAATTGGATTGTCACGTTCATGACCGATGGCCGAAACGACGGGGGTCCGGGTGGTGTAAACGGCCCGCACTAGCGCTTCGTCACTGAACGGCAGGAGATCCTCCAAGGCACCACCGCCGCGGGCGATGACGATGACATCGACGGTGGGGTCGGCGTCAAGGTCAGCGAGGGCAGCGATGATCTGCTGGGCCGCCATGGGTCCCTGGACCCGGGTATTGCGGACGACGAACCGGGCGGCCGGCCAACGCAGCGTGGCATGACGCTGGACGTCACGCTCAGCGTCGGAGCTAGCCCCTGCGATGAGTCCGATGCCGCGGGGCAGAACGGGAATCGGCTTGTGGAGGGTGGCATCGAAGAGTCCCTCGGCCTCGAGGAGACGTTTGCGTCTCTCTAGTTGGGCGAGGAGCTGGCCCTCGCCGGTGGGGGTGATTTCGGAGATCTCGAAGGAGAGCCTCCCCGTGCGCGACCACACTGTCGGTCGGATGAGGGCGGTGACCGTCATCCCCGACTCGATTGGTCCGGCAGCGTCGAGGACTCGGCGATGACAGGTGGCGCTGGCCGAGATCGCCTCGATGGGGTCGCGCAGGGTGAGGAATTGTGTCGGGCTGGAGCGTCTAGTGACCTCGATGATTTGAGCTTGCACCCAGACGGCCCCGCAGCGCTCCACCCACCCCTTGACGGCGTTGACGACCCATGCCAGGGAGCGCGGGTTGTCGGCGGTATTCGACTCGGCCATGGAGGTCACGCTAGCCGAGAATGGCGACAGGAACTCGGGCCGCCACAGAAAGCGGCTCGAGCCCCTCAAACGATCACACTCCAGTGCGCGGAAGGCCTGGGTGGCCGTGGCGCTCACCACTGTGGGTGCCGTCGCCGGGTGCGCTGGCGGTAGGAACGGTTGGTGTTTCCGTCGGCGTCGGGTTCGGCTTGGCAGCGCAGCGGTCGGCACCTCGCGAAGGATCGAACCGCTTGTCGTCGCCGTCGGGAGCCCACACCGGGAACCCCTTGGCATCCTTGGAGTAGGTGCCTAGCTCATCGACATCTCCAGGCTTGAGCTCGTCGCCGTCGTCGTCATCATCGTCAGAGGCAGGCACCGGGCCAGATTGGATCACCGAGTGCTTCGGTTTGGGCATCGTGGATCGGGCGCCCTTCACAGCCTTCCAAATGGCCTTGTTGAAGACCTGCTCGTCAATGTCGTCCTCCTTCGTGGTGTCCTGCTCGCCGGACTCCTTGGCCATCGGGGCTTTGGGGGTGTTGAGCTTCTTCATGTCATAGGACGGGCTGACTGCCTGGTAGGGGGTCAGGTTGGGCTTATCGGTGAAGGCCGCGGACATTGGGGTAGAGAAGGCGTCGAACTGGGTCAGCGGTCCAATACCTAGGATGCCCTCCATAGTGTGCAGCATCGATACTGTCGAGTAGAAGGTGGAATCGACCCCACCAGTGCGGGTGTATGGACTGATGATCTCGCCAATGGTGCGGTGCGCGTCGACGTGATCGGGGCCGTTTTGGGCATCGTCTTCGGTGAGGAAGATCGCGGTGTCTTTCCAGATTGGGGAATGCGAGACAGTTTCGACGAGCTGGCCTATGGCTTGGTCATTGTCTGCGACGTAGGCCTGAGGGGTCGGGGCCCCCACCTTGGTCGCCTGGGTGTGGTCGTTGCCGAGACGAACGAACTGGACCGTCGGTACGCTGCCCTTAGCTACCAGTTCATTGAAGTCGGACTTCCACTCGTCAACGCGGGATTTCAGCCCGCAATTTAGAGCCCTCGGTATGAAGGACCTGGCTGAATCCGGGCAGTTCAAGGTCCAGCTGATGAAGTCGTGATCGGTGTTCGGATCGAGGACCTTCTTGTCGACTCCGTGAGCCTTGCCCTTCTTGTCGAGGGTGGTATAGAAACCGTAATTGCGGAAGCTGATATTGTTTTTCGATAAGTGCTCCCAGAAGTATGAGTCGTGTTTCTTCGCCCGGGACTCCGGATCATTGTTCTCGGCTGGGTATGGTGCGCCACGACCGGAGTAGTTTGGTGGCCACATTTCCTCCGACCATGGGTTTGAGTTTGCCTGGGAGACCCAGTTCCAGCCATTGGCCGAGACCTCGGCATCAGCGTAGAAGTTGTCGAAGGTCGTGAATTGACGAGCTAAAGCACGGGTGTTGGGGGGCCGACTCGTCACCGAAAAGGTTGAGGGACGGATCGGCATTACCGCGACCGTTGGAGCCTAGTTCCTGATCGAAGGTGCGGTTTTCGCGCACGATATAGATGACATGCTTGATCTTGCTCGACTTGGTGCCAATTTGGTTGGGAACCGCGCTACTGTGGGCAGGATTCTTTGCGGTGTTGTTCTTCTCGACGGTGGCCGTCTGCTTGGCCAGGGTAGTTGCGTCAGGCTCATTGACGGTGGAGAGCAGGCCCTTGATCATGGAACCGGAGTACTGGTTTTCGGCGGTGTCGTGCGGGTCAGTTGGATTGGGGTGGCCCGGACCGCTGTTGGGTCCGGCCCCCAACCCCTTGGCCGAGATAATGCGCAGCTTGCCGTCGTGGGTGAGGACCTGGGTGGGGTACCAGCCAGTGGGAATGTCCCCGGTCACCTTGCCAGTTGCGGCGTTGATGACGGCAACCTCATTGTGTCCCGAGTTGGTGACGTAGAGACGCTTGCCGTCTCGGGAGAGGGCTAGGCCGGTCGGATTGGCGCCCACCAGTTTGGAACCGTTGCGGTTGACCGGGATGGTGGCGGTCTGGCGATGAGACGCGACATTGACGACCGAGATGGTGTCGGCGTCACCATTGGCGACGTAAAGGGTCTTGCCATCGGGAGTGAGCACGGATTTGTTGGGGTGGAAGCCCACATTGATTTTGTGGGTTGCCAGTGGCTGGGATTTGGTGATGTCGACCTCGGCGACGTCGGCCCCGCCCTGGGAGGAGACGAACGCCTTTGTGGAATCCTTGGAGAGGGTCACCCAAACCGGGCGGTGTCCGATGTGGGTCGTCTGAACCTTGTTGGTGGCGAGGTCGATGACGGAGACGGCGTCAGCGAGTTGGTCTGCCACGACGAGGCGTTTACTGTCTTTGGTGACAGCAAGGCCCGCTGGATAAAGGTTGATCTTCTTGTGTTTCGGGCTGACGATTGGCAGCTGAAGAGCAGTGGTTTCCACGAGCTTGCCGCAGTCGAAGTGGTACGTGCGGATCTTGTGGTTGCCGGCAGCGCTGGCAAATAGGTGCTTGCCGTCAGGGCTGAAGGCCAACCCCATGTACAGGCTTTCGGGAGATTTGTAGGGGATGGTCTGGACGACCTTGCCGGTGGCAGTTTCGATGACTTGGAGCGACTGGGTTCCTTGGCCGTTATTGCTGACAACGAGGTACTTGCCATCGGGGGATAAGGCCTCATTGAGCGGAAGGTCACCAAGGGTGGTGAGCTGGCCGGCTGGGGTCAGCAGCTGGCCGACGGTAGTGCGACCGGTAGAACCCGAAAGTGGTCCGGCCTTGTCGCGGGACGGAGCTGCATGAGCCGGGGAGAAGGTCGCGATTGCGGTAACAACGGCACACGCCGAGGCGAGGCCTCGACGCAGTCGTCTGGATACGTGTGTGTCATGAGGTGCACTCATAATCCAGAACTTAGGAAGTAGAAGTGGCACCTCAGGGACGCGATGGATGCACCTTCGGGGAACTTTGGGTAAACGGATCTTCTGCGCGTCCTCAGCAGGCGAACTTGAGCGGATTCGTCAGATGCCGGCGCACCCGTAGACTCTGGACCATGGCTGTTTCGGGGGCGAGCACGAGCAAGAAGCTGTATTTAGCTGCACCGCGTGGATACTGTGCCGGCGTTGATCGTGCGGTGGTGACCGTCGAGAAGGCGCTAGAGGCGTATGGCGCGCCGGTGTACGTGCGCAAACAGATAGTCCACAACCGCCACGTTGTGGAGACCCTGGAGGAGCGCGGAGCGATCTTCGTTGATGAGCTCGATGAAGTGCCTGACGACGCCCTCGTCGTGTTCTCGGCCCACGGTGTGTCCCCCCAAGTTAAGAAGGAGGCTGCCGATCGTGGTCTTCGCACCATTGACGCAACCTGCCCGCTGGTGACGAAGGTGCACCACGAGGCCAAGAGGTTCGCTAGCCAAGACACCCAGATTCTCCTTATCGGCCATGCCGGTCACGAGGAGGTTGAGGGGACGACTGGCGAGGCTCCCGAGAACATCACCCTGGTGCAGACCCCCGAAGATGTTGATGAGCTGAAATTGGACCGCGACCGTCCTGTGGCGTGGCTGTCCCAGACGACACTGAGTGTCGACGAGACGGTAGAGACGGTCGATCGGATCCGCGAGCTACATCCTCAGCTCATCAATCCGCCTTCCGACGACATCTGCTACGCCACTCAGAATCGGCAACACGCCGTCAAACAGATGGCCCCCAAATGTGATCTCGTCATCGTGGTGGGATCGAAGAACTCGTCCAACACGGGCCGTTTGGTGGAGGTCGCCCTCGAGTCGGGAGCCAATGCCTCTTATCGGGTGGATAACGCGGGGGAGATCGAGCAGACCTGGCTCGACGGTGTGTCCACCATCGGTGTGACCTCGGGGGCATCAGTGCCGGAAGCCCTCGTTCAGGGCGTGCTCGACCTACTCACCTCGAAGGGTTGGCCACAGGCTGAGGAAGAGACCCTCATCGAGGAGTCATTGTCCTTCGCCCTGCCTCCCCAATTGCGGAAGCGCCGCACGACGGCGAGTTGAGGATCATCGCGCAGAGTCCTCCTCATTCTGGTTCTCGGTCAGTTCCGGCGAGGTGAGGGGTCGTACTGCCTCTTCTATGGGGGCCGGGGACTCGATGCCGTCGGCGGTTACCCCGAGATGTTCGAAACGTCTGGCTTGGACGAGGACTCTTGTCTCCAGGCTGCCTAGGGCCGAATTGTAGGCTCGCACCGTCGAGGTTAGGGATCGCCCCATCTTGTCGAGGTTGCCGGCGAGGGTCCCTAGGCGTTTGTGAAGGTCACGTCCCAGTGCTGCGACTTCCGCCGCAGATCTCGCGACAGATTCCTGTCGCCATGCGAGGGCGACGGTGCGTAGCATCGGAATGAGTACTGACGGGCTGGCAAGCACGATCCCACGTCGGTTGGCGTACTCGTGGAGATCGGGCATCTCCTGTAGGGCAGCCTGGAGCAAGGCATCGGAGGGCAGGAAACACACGACGAACTCGGGGGAATCGAGGTCGGTGCGCCAATAGCCCTTGGCCGACAGCTGGTCGATGTGGGTGCGAACATGACGGGCAAAACGGGCCATCTGCGCGTCATACTCTTCGGCATCGTCACACTGCGCGGCTTCGAGGAATGCGACCAGCGGGGTCTTGGCGTCGACATGGATGCACCGTTCACCTGAGAGCTTCACCGTCATATCGGGGCGTTGCGGGGTTCCCTGGGCTGTGGTCGTCTGCTGAGTCTGGAAGTCACAGTGCTCGACCATCCCGGCGACCTCTGCGGTGCGCTGTAGTTGCATCTCACCCCACGCTCCCCGGATTTGAGGTTTGCGCAGTGCGGCGACGAGGCTGGCGGTCTCTTTGCGCAGGCTTTCCCCAGCAGTGCTCACCCCGGCGACCTGTTCGCGTAGGCTTGCCGTCATCTCGGTACGTTCCCGCTCGACCTCAGCCAGACGCCGGTCAAGTCGTTCGAGGGCGAGGGACACGGGTGCTAACAGGCGCTGGGCATCGTTCATTGTTCGCTGTACCGACCTGGTAGCGCGTTCGTCCTGATCAGCCATGGTTTGGGCGGATAAAGCCTTGAACTGGGTAGCCAGAGCGTCGCGATCGGTGGCGATCTTCTCTGCCGCCTCCAGCCGTTCGGTCGCCACACGCGCTGTTGAGGTGGCTTCAGCGACGCGCTGGGACGCGCGCAATTGCGCGATGAGCCACCCCAAGGCCACACCGATGACTAGCCCGATAAACCCGACCGCGATGTTCGTCATGCCACGAGGGTTCCAGTAGGGTCCGACACATTTAGCGCGCGTTGTGTTCCGTCGTGGAGAACAGCGGGTAATGGTTGAATAGTCGCCATGGCTGACAAGAGCGTCCCAAGTTCGGATCACATCCGCGACGTCGTCTCCTTCGTGGAGGCGTCTCCCACCTCATATCACGCTGTGGCGGAGTTGGCGCGGCGGCTGGAGCAGGCTGGATTCCAGCTTCTGGAGGAGACCGAGGCATGGTCATCCGTCGAAGGACGTCGGTACGTGGTGCGGGACGGAGCTGTCATCGCCTGGATCACGCCAGAGAAAGTGACTTCGCAACTGGGGGCGAGGATCGTCGGTTCCCATACCGACTCTCCGTCCTTCAAGCTCAAGCCGAACGCCACCGTCACCAATCAGGGCTGGCAGCAGGTCGGTATGGAGGTCTACGGCGGTGGCCTACTTAACTCCTGGCTCGACCGTGATCTTGGTCTGTCCGGGCGCCTCGTCACTCGTGATGGCCAGGCTCACTTAGTGCGAACCGGGCCGATTCTGCGCATCAGTCAACTTGCGCCGCATCTGGATCGCACCGTGAACGACGATCTCAAGTTGGACCGTCAGCGTCACCTTATGCCGATTCTCTCGGTCGGGAAGCCCGATCTTGACGTTGAGAACCTGCTGTGTGAGGTGGCTGGGATCAAGCGCGAGAACCTAGCCTTCCATGACATTTTCGCTTATCTGACCCAGTCCCCGGCTGTCATCGGACCGTACGGGGAATTTCTAGCTAGCCAGCGTATGGACAATCTGTCTTCGGTTCACTCCTCGATTGCGGCATTCGTTGACGTCAAGCCGACCAACGACGTGGCGGTGATGGCCTGTTTCGATCATGAGGAGGTCGGCTCGGCGACAAGGTCGGGTGCCTGCGGGCCGTTCCTCGAAGACGTCCTGGTACGCATCGCTGAGGGACTCGGAATGACGGATGCTGCCTACCGGGCCATGATCGCCAGGTCCTCATGCGTGTCTTCAGATGCCGGGCACGGCGTGCATCCCAACTATGCTGAGAAGTTCGATCCGGCGAATCACCCACTGCTCAATGAAGGTCCGCTACTCAAGATTAACGCTAATCAGCGTTATGCCACTGATGGCGTGGGAGGGGCCCTGTGGCAGCGGGCGTGTGCCGCTGCTGGAGTGCCTACCCAGGACTTCGTGTCGAATAACTCGGTCCCGTGTGGCTCGACGATCGGGCCACTGACCGCAACGAGGCTCGGCATGCTCACAGTTGACGTTGGTGTGCCGCTGATGTCCATGCACTCCACCCGTGAACTAGCTGGCACTGCCGACCTTACGTACCTGTCCAAGGCGCTGGGAGCGTACTGGGCTGGAGCCTGAGACAATTGGTTCCAAGTCCAGTCGATTTGGCCGGGTACTCTCGGTCAAATCGACTGGACCTGAGAACATGTAGCGGGATCAACTGCCCCAACGTTTCTGTGTAGAGCGTTGATGGGAGGTGGCCAGTGGGTTGGGCGCGGACAGAACGGTAGAGTGGCCGAACGTGGCACTTACGATTGGAATCGTCGGTCTTCCCAACGCCGGCAAGTCGACTCTGTTCAATGCGCTGACCAAGAACGACGTCTTGGCAGCGAACTATCCCTTCGCGACTATTGAGCCGAATGTCGGCGTGGTTGGGGTGCCGGACAAGCGCCTTGATGTGCTGACAGAGATGTTCCATTCCGCCAAGACCATTCCAGCAACGGTGTCCTTCGTCGACATCGCTGGCATTGTCAAGGGCGCCAGCAAGGGCGAGGGGATGGGTAACGAG
Organism: Cutibacterium namnetense; assembly: GCF_001642025.1. Taxonomy (GTDB): domain Bacteria; phylum Actinomycetota; class Actinomycetes; order Propionibacteriales; family Propionibacteriaceae; genus Cutibacterium; species Cutibacterium namnetense. Next base: position 25,498 of record NZ_LWHO01000002.1, read on the forward strand.
TTCCTCTCTAACATTCGTGAAGCCGACGCCATCTGCCAGGTGACAAGGTGTTTCGCAGACGATGATGTCACCCACGTCAACGGTCACGTCGATCCGTCCGACGACATCGAGACCATTACTACAGAGCTCGTGCTCGCTGATCTGCAGACGATGGAGAAGCAGCTGCCCAAGCTGCAAAAAGAAGCCGCGATCAAGAAGGAGTCTCGTCCCAAAGCCGAGGCGTGGGAGCAGGCTAAGGCGGTGCTCGAAGAAGGCAAGACGATTTTCTCAGCGGGGCTCGATCCCGAGCCGTTGCATGACCTATTTCTGCTGACGACAAAGCCCTTCATCTACGTCTTCAACTGTGACGAGGATCAGCTCGCTGACTCCGATTTCCAAGCCAAGATGGAGGAGTTGGTGGCTCCTGCCGAAGCGATCTTTTTGGATGCTGAGTTTGAGGCTGAGCTAGCCGAGATGGAGCCCGCGGACGCTGCCGAGTTCCTCACCGATGCGGGTATCGAGGAACCCGGTCTAGACAAGCTTGCGCGGGTGGGCTTCGACACACTTGGCCTCCAGACCTTCCTGACCGCGGGAGAGAAGGAGTCCCGCGCATGGACTATTCACAAAGGCGACACCGCTCCTGAGGCTGCTGGCGTCATTCATACCGACTTCCAGAAGGGGTTCATCAAGGCCCAGGTGGTGTCCTTCGACGACCTGGTTGAATTTGGTGGTGAGAAGGAGGCCCAGGCTGCTGGGAAACTGCGGCTGGAGGGCAAGGAATACGTCATGCAGGACGGTGACGTAGTCGAGTTCCGTACAGGAATTCCGTCTGGGAGCAAGAAGTAAGCGCTAGTTCGCATCGGTGCGGACGAGGAGGGCACACCATTGTCGAGACTGACGGAGCTGCTGCGGCAGGCGCACAAGGCCGATCCGCAACTTGGTGCTGATCTGGAAGCAGAGATCGCCGCGCTCACTAAGCGTCGCACCTTCGGGCTCGTCTTCGAGCAGCATCAGCCTGAGGCCGTCGAGCTGCCCGGTAGAGCTGTACGTCGCGGCGACAAGGTGCGTGTGCTGCCTTCCCGGGGGGAGACAAAGGCCGGAGACCAGCGGCTGTGGCGCGTCAGGCGGATCGCGCGTGTCGATGGGCAGCGGGTGGCGCACTTGGCGGAGTTGAACGCTGAGGAGCCCGAGATGCAGGTTGTGCTCGCTGACGACGTGGTGGTTGTCGCAGAGTTCCGGGATCGCATCTACCCGGGCCTGGTGGAGACAGGCAGGGTTGAGCGGGGTGGCGACAAGCCCTTCCACACGGTAATCAACGCTGAGAACTACCACGAGCTGGAGATGCTGACCTACACGCACCGGCATTCCATCGACGCCATCTACATCGATCCGCCGTACAACACTGGGGCGAGGGACTGGAAGTACGACAACGATTACGTCGCCAGTGATGACGACTACCGGCACTCGAAATGGCTGGCGTTCATGGAGCGTCGGTTGAAGATCTGTCGGGAGCTCATGCGTAGCGATGCTACTCTTGTGGTAACTATCGATGAGCATGAAGTGAACCGTCTGGGCGTGTTGCTAGATCAGCTCTTCCCGGAATCTACGCGGCAACTCGTCACAATTGTCAACAACCCTAAAGGCGTCACTCAGGGATATCTTTCGAGGGTTGAAGAGTACGCGTTCTTTGTTTTTGGTCCTGACGCGCGAATCGGTTCGGTCGATGACGACCTTCTGACGCATCGAGACATGGCAGATGGTGAAGGGGAACTGCAGAGGCCTCGATGGAAGGGGCTCTTGCGGTCAGGCGACGACTCACTTCGAGCTGACCGCAAAGATATGTTCTATCCGGTGTGGTTCGACGAGTCGACTGGTCGACTCAGCCACGCGGGCGAAGCATTGCCGCTTAACGAAGCTCCTGACTTCAGCCCGCAGGATGGCCTGACGCCGATCTGGCCTATTAGGCGGGACATGAAGGAGGGTCGTTGGGGGGTTGGGCGGTCGACCCTAAATTCGTTGATACAGCAAGGGTTTGCTTCATTGGGGCGTTTTGATAAGAAGCGCGGAACCTGGGCTGTCTCGTACCTATCGCGACAAGTACGGGATGATCTGAGCGTCGGACTCTTAGAAGTCCGAAACTATGATGAAGTGACCGGTGTTGCTGACGTTGTCTACGTAGACACTGCGGCGCGTCGTATACGCACTGTCTGGCATCGATCGAGCCATGATGCTGGCGCACATGGGACTGACCTAGTGGGGTCTCTCCTTGGAGCAGGACGTACATTCCCGTTCCCAAAATCGCTGTACGCAGTTGAGGACACTTTGCGTCCATTAGTTACTGGGAAGCCCGATGCGGTCGTACTTGACTTCTTCTCCGGATCTGGTACCACAGCTCATGCTGTGATGCGGTTGAACCGGCAGGACGGCGGTCGTCGTCAATGCATTTGAGTTACGAACAACGAGGTCTCTGCTGACGAGCAGACAGGACTTCGTGCACGCGGGCTACGTCCTGGCGACGCCGAATGGGAAGCGCTCGGAATCTGCGACTACATCACCAAGCCGCGTCTCACTTCGGCCATTACCGGACAAACCCCACAGGGGTTGGCAATCAATAGCGGCTACAAGTTCAACGACGAATTCCCGATGTCGGAGGGCTTGGATGAGAACGCGGCGTTCTTCACGCTGACCTACGAAGCGCCGTTGTCTGTGCGGCACAACCGGTCGTTCGAGCGAGTCGCGCCGATGCTGTGGCTGCGTGCAGGCTCTCGCGGTCGGATCATCTATGACCTCGGCGAAGACGGTTGGGGCGTGGCTGATTCCTATGGCGTGCTGGAGAACTTGGACCAGTTGGATGAGTTCGTTGCCGCAGTGAGTACACGAGAGAGCATCGAGATCGTGTACGTCGTCACGGACGACGACAGCGCCTTCCAGATGGCGTGCCGAGAACTGCCTGGTGCGATCGTCCCGGTGCGGCTGTATGAGTCCTACCTCCAGAACTTCGAGATCAACACGGGACGGAGCCTGTAGATGCGATACACGCTAAAGGATTACCAGGCCGAGACCGTGCGTGACGTTCTGCGGAACCTGGAACGTGCCCGCGACTCCTACCGCCGGTACACCGCGAAGTCGCAGTTCTCCCTCGCAGCGACGACGGGCGCGGGCAAGACCGTGATGGCTGCCGCCGTGATCGAGGCGCTGTTCTTCGGCAGCGACGAGTTCGACATGGCACCGGACCCTGGCGCGGTGGTGCTGTGGTTCTCCGACGACCCGGCGCTGAACGAGCAGTCGCGTGCTCGCATCCAGGCTGCGGCAAGCAAGTTGGACCACCGCCTCCGGGTGGTGCCGACGACGTTCTCCGAGCCCTCGTTCCGACCCGGCAACGTCTATTTCCTCAACACGCAGAAGTTGAGCAAGAACTCCCGCCTGGTCAAGGGTGCGCCGGAAGTCAACAGCGACGACGCGCTGCCAGGCCTCGAACCTCGTCCCGACGAGGTCCAGTCGTCCATCTACGACACGATCACAAACACTATCGCCAACGAGGACCTGACCCTCTACCTTGTGCTGGACGAGGCGCATCGCGGCATGGGGACGCGCGCACGCGAACGGTCCACCATCGTGCAGCGCCTCATCAACGGCCAGAGCAGCGTGCCTGCTATGCCGGTCGTCTTCGGCATCTCGGCCACGGTTGAGCGCTTCGAGACTGCGATGAAGGAAGCCAAGGGCCGTGACGCGCTCCCATCGGTGCAGGTGGACTCCGCGATGGTTCAGGCTTCGGGGTTGTTGAAGGACGACATCGCCCTGTCGATCCCCGCCGAGGACGGCGCGTTCGAGACCGTGCTCCTGACCAAGGCCGTCGAGAAGATCAGGGCCTCCGAGAGCGCGTGGCAGGACTATGCGCGTGAGCAGGGCGAGGCCGAAGCCGTTCGCCCACTGCTGGTGGTCCAGGTCGGGGACAAGCCCTCGCAGGAGACCCTCACTCGGACGCTGGACACGATCTACGAGGCCTGGCCGGAGCTGCCCTACGACGCCGTGGCGAACGTCTTCGGAGAGCACACGGACTTGACCGTAGGACAACAGGTCGTGCCGTACATCGAGCCGCAGCGCGTCCAGGACGCCACGCATGTGCGGGTGCTGCTGGCCAAGAGTGCAATCTCGACCGGCTGGGACTGTCCACGGGCCGAGGTGCTCGTCTCGTTCCGGCCCGCCAAGGATCGCACCCACATCACACAGCTGCTCGGACGGATGATGCGCACACCGCTCGCCCGGCGCATCCCCGGCAACGAACTGCTCAACTCGGTGGACTGCCTACTGCCGCTCTTCGATCGCAAGACTGCCACAGAAGTCGCGGAACTGCTCATGAAGGGCGCTACGAGCAAGGACGCCGACGAGGGTGAAGATGGCGGCGGTGGACTTGGGCGCCGGGTGCTATTCGACCCGATCGTGCTAAACCCGAACCCGGCGATCGCCCAGGCCGTGTGGGGGCGCTTCGCGGCTATCCCGTCGGTAACGATCCCGAAGAAGAATGTGAAGCCCATCCGTCGGCTCACCGCCCTGGCGACGGCGCTGTCGAAAGATCACCTTCTGGACGAAGCCGTGGAGAAGGCGCACAAGCACCTCCACGCCGTGCTCGACGGGCGCGCCGTGCAGTACAAGGAGAAGGTCGACGAAGCACGCCAGGACGTGCTCACGATGGAGGGCGAAGAAGTCCGCGGCCGAGTCGGAGGCGGATTCTCCTATCGTGCGTTCTCCGTGAGCGCCGACCCTCGCGCAATCGAGGACTACTACCGCACAGCCACGCGGATACTGAGTCCAGCGCTGTGCTCGTCCTACGTCGACCACCTCGTCGGGCCAGACGGGGACGAGGACGACCTCCTCGAAGCGCACATCACCCTCGCCTCACTCGGCCGAGTACACGAGATCGCCCAGGCTGTCGAACACGAGGCCGATGAACTGTCGCGACAGTGGCTTACGGATACCCGCGTCGCGCGCAAGGGACTGAGCGATGAGCGTCAGGCCGCGTACGACGGGCTGGAGTCGATGTCGACGACGCCCGAACCGATCAGCCTTGTCGTCCCGAGGAACGGCCAGGCAGACACCAAGGTGCGTCATCCCGACGGCACCGAAGAAGGCCTGCCCACCCGCGAGATGCACCTGCTAGCCGCTGAGGACGGCACAGTGCCGATCACACTGAACGAGTGGGAGCGGAAGGTCCTCGACTCCGAAGCCGCACAGCCCGGCTTCCAGGGCTGGTACCGCAACCCCGACCGCGCGGCAAAGGAATCCCTCGCCGTGGCCTACAGGGACGAGGTGGGCGACTGGAAGGCGCTGCGTCCGGACTTCATCTTCTTCGGCACCAACCACGACGGCAGCGTCGCCGTGGACCTCGTAGACCCACACGGCCACCACCTCTCCGATGCGCTTCCGAAGTTGCGTGGCCTTGCCGACTTCGCCGAGCGCTTCGCAGACGACTTCCGCCGCATCGAGTCGGTCGCAGAGACCGGCGGCGTGCTCCGGGTCCTGGACATCACGAAGCCGCGTGTCCGTGAGTCGATCCGCGCAGCCAAGAGCGCCAGGGCGCTATACGAATCGGAGCTGGCCAGTGACTACTAAAATGATAGCGATGCGTGCCGCGAGACGAGCAGACGGCGAGAAGACCGCACCCGAAGGAGCAGAGCAATGACGCAGTCCGTGTTCTTCAGTTTTCAGTACGACCCCGACAATTGGCGCGTCCAGCAGGTGATGAACATGGGCGCGGTCTCCGGCGGGTCCGCGTTCTCTCCGCAGGACTGGGAAGCCGTGCGGTACAAGACCGACGCCGCCATCGAAAAGTGGATCCACGAGCAGATGAACTACACCAAGGCTGTGATCGTGCTCGTCGGTGCGACAACTTCGAAGAGCCGATGGGTCAGGCACGAGATCATCAAGGCGTGGAACGACAAGCGTCCATTGCTCGGCGTGCGAATTCACGGTCTGCGCGACAAGGACGGCTACACAGCATCCCGCGGCGCCGACCCGTTCGCGAGTATTTCCATGACAGGCGGCGGAACGATGGCCAACTATGTGGAGCTCATCGACCCGGTCGACGGAGACAGTAAGGCGGTCTACCGCGACATCGAGAACAACCTGGAGGGCTGGGTGAATAACCGTGCCTACAGGCCGTCCTGAGTGCCCGTTCTGTGAGATCGTTCAGCAGGATGATCCCGTCGCCCGTGAGGTCTACCGGGACGACCACGTGGTCGCCTTCTTCCCGACTGAGCCCGCGGTCCTCGGTCATGTCCTGCTCGTGCCGCGACGACACGTTCCCGACATCTGGAGCCTGAAACCTGAGGAAGCGGCACGTCTCTCGCGTACCTCGCTTCGTATCTCGTCGGCGATTCGCGATGCTCTCGTCCCCGACGGCTTGAACGTCATCCAGTCCAACGGAGAAGCCGCCACCCAGTCCGTACCGCACCTGCACATCCACCTGGTCCCGCGCTGGGAGAATGACGCCATGGGGCCGATCTGGCCCGACGAGACCGACTTCTCTGAGGCGGAGAAGGACAAGGCGCTTCAGCGGGTGCGCGGTGCTGTCGGGAACCTGGCTGTCGAGGCGCCTGCTCTCAGTCCCGATGACCGGCGCAAGCACTTGGACTGCATTCAGGCTGTCGTCACTCGACAGTCCGCCGCATCCGCGTCGGTAAAGGGCTGGCTGTTGCCGATCGTGACCGCTACGTTCGGATTCGCCCTGACGCAGGACTCATGGCCGCTCGCAGCGCTCGGGCTTGTCTCGGTCATGTTGTTCGCGTATCTGGATGCGAACTACCTCCGGAGCGAGAAGAGGTTCCGGAAGCTCTACAACACCGTCGCGCGGTCGCGCCGGATGGTCCCGGACTTCACCCTCGACCCCTCAGATGCCGACGAGCCTCCTGAGGACGGGATGTCGGCGGAGACCAAGTGGCGCGCGTTCGTTCGAGATTATCTCCCTGAATGGGGCATCTGGAAATCCTGGTCCATCCTGCCGTTCTACTCGGCGCTCGCGGTCATTGGTGTGGGTGTCGTGATCGTTGTGGCGACCTAATCGTGCGCCTCGTGAATCGTTCAGCTGCCCCGTGGAGCATGACGCGGATCTTGCCAACCCGGCTGACGATGGTGTCTTGAGAAAACTCGGTTTCGGGATACCTCCACCGTGTTCGCGGGAATCTTCGCATCCACCGCTCGGGCAGGTCGGTGTTGTCTTGCAGAGGTAAGAACGCGATGGCTATAGTGCTGGACGGGAGTTACGTCTAGCGGTAGCCTTGACTCGTGAACGGGCGTTCGACCGCACCTCGCAAGGCAGCCATCTACCTCCGCATCTCGCAGGACCGCGAGATGGACGGACTCGCCATCGACCGCCAGCGCGAGGACTGCGAGAACCTCGCCCAGTTCCGGCGCTGGGACGTCATCGAGACCTACGTGGACCAGTCCAAGAGCGCCACTGACCGAACAACGATCCGTCCGGATTACGACCGTATGGTTGCGGACTACCTGCTCGGACGGTTCGACGCGATCATCTGCTACGACCTCGATAGGCTCACCAGGCAGCCCCGACAGCTGGAGGACTGGATCGACGCCGCTGAGCTGCGCGGACTCGCCCTCGTTACGGCGAACGGCGACGCGGACCTCTCCACCGACGGCGGGCGCATGTATGCACGCATCAAAGCCGCCGTGGCGCGTGCCGAGATGGAGCGCAAGAGCGCCCGTCAGTCTGCCGCCCAGCGTCAGCGCGCCATGCAGGGGCGTGCCCCGAAGGGCATGCGCCCACTTGGCTACGCCGTAGACGGCGAAGTGATCCCCCACGAGGCTGAGGCCGTGAGGGCGATCTACGACCTGTTCACTAGGATCGAGCACCCTGAATCGCTGCGCTCGCTCGCGCGGGCGCTCAGCGACTCCGAGAAGATCGATGGTCTTTCGCCCCTTCCCAAGCACACGCACACCGTGAGTGTCGAGCGTGCCGCCGCCCGCGAGCGGCAAGGCCTCGAACCCCGGCCGATCGTCGAGGACGGTCCGTGGTCTCCCTCGACCGTGCTGGGCATCCTGCGGAACCCTCGTTACGCGGCGCTGAGTACGTACACCCCGAAGTTTGCCCAGGCTGACGGGAAGCGGCGCCGGATGTGGAAGGCACAGATCCTCCGAGACGACGCCGGTGAGCCGATCCGAGGGCAGTGGGAGCAGATCGTTGACGACGAGACCTGGTGGAAGGCACAGCAAGTCCTCGACGACACGGAGCGGGTGACGAACACATCCGGCTCGACCAAGCGCAAGCACCTCGGCAGCGGGCTCTACCGGTGCGGATACGTCAATGAGGACACCGGCGAGACGTGTGGGAAGAAGGTTACCGGGGCGCCGCGCGGGTACAAGTGCGCGGGCCACATCGTCCGCTCGGGCGCCGCCATCGACGACTTCGTCACCACGGTCATCGCCAAGCGTCTTGCGCGCAAGGACGCGAGGGTGATGGTCGAGGTCGCGGACGGTGGGCCGCATGCGGCCGGCATCGACTCGGCGATCAGCGACCAGAGAGCGCGCATTCTGCGCGCCGAGGCCGACTACGACGCCGAGATCATTGAGGCACGCGACCTCAAGCGCGTACGGGACGCTGCAGAAGCGCGTATCCAGGAGCTGGAGGCCGAAAGGCTGATGCAAAGCCGTGCGGGCGCGTTGTCGCCGATCCTGGGCGTCGATGACCCTGCCGCAGCATTTCGGGAAGCGTCACTTGACCTCCGGCGTCAGACCGTCGACACCCTCGCCACGATCACGCTTCTCCCGCAGCCGCGCGGGCGCAAGGGGTTCAGGACCGAGTCTGTCGTCGTCGACTGGAGGTAGACCACCTGGTTGGGTAGCCACGCGGAGCGTGGCCGGGAGACCTCTTGAGAGCGGCGACGTGGCGTAAGCGCGTCGATTCACCGAGCACGACTGCCTGTCGCGCCCGCCGCTCTCCTCAACCACGGAGGAGACCCGCCATGACCACACGAACGAACACCGATATCACTCCACGAGCCTGGATCGGCTGCCTCGCCTGCTACAACAACGCTCGCCTCGTCGGCGAGTGGTTCAACGCCGAGACCGCCGACGAAGTCACCCTCGCCGACGTCCACGGCGGGGCTCATCGTGTACGCAGTGGACGCGAAGAGCTGTGGGTCATGGACCACGAGAACATCCCCGCCTCGGGCGAGATGAGCCCGGCGGAAGCCGCCGAGTGGGCGCGCGTCCTCCTCGCGGTCCCCGAGCATCAGCGCGAGGCCCTGTGCGCCTGGACGGCCTCCGGAAGCTACGTCGCCGAAGGTACCGGAGACCTGCCGTCTGTTCCCGACTTCGAAGAGCGCTTCTGCGGAACCTGGGGCAGTTTCCGGGACTACGCCGAGACTCTCGCCGAGGAGATCGGCCTCATCCCGCAGGACGCGCCGGAAGAGCTTGTGCGCTACTTCAACTGGGTTGCCTGGACACGCGACCTCGAACACGACTACACGGTTGTCCGAGCCGACGCGATCTCCGTGTACGTCTTCAGGGACCTGTGAAGGGAACGATCATGAGTGCTGAGTCCAACGCCTACAGCCACGCCGAATCGTTTCGCTGGTGGGTCGGCAACCCCGAGATGGGCGATGAGGAGGGTCACCTCCATGACCTGCTCGCCTTGCACAAGGCAACCGTCGAGCTGATCCGCCAGCAGCGCGACCTTCTCGGGTATTACGACACCGATGCCGAGCTGTTCGGCGATGACCCCGACGTCGACTGAGTTCAGAGTGCCCGTAGCTTCGGCTACGGGCACTCGCTTTTCTTCCGACTACCAGCCGCGGTAGCTCTCGTAGAGCTTCTTTCCGAGTCACCAGAGCAGCCAGGCGAACAGAGCGCATCCGCCGAGGGCGGCGAGGGCAATGAGTGCCTTCGCCCACCAGGCACTCGCGGCGGCGACGGAGTCTCAGGCCCATCCGAGCAGCGGTCCGAGGCCGAGCATCTGCGTGATCCCGCCGACCATCCCCGTGAGCATGATGAACGCGACGGTGAACGGGACCAGGGCAAGGCACATACGACCGACCGTCGCCCAGGTGACCCTCGCCGAAAGTCGCTCGACTCGCCGCTCGGCCCGCCCGACGGCGCTGACCACTTCGTGGGCGCGGCCGGTAAGCTCGGCGAGCTTCTCGGGGCCGAGCCTGACCAACCGCTCTTCGAGCCCCTCGACGGTCTTCTCGACCCTCTGGACGGGAACCTCGACAGCCTCTGCAAGTCGGTCATCGAGTACCTTCACAGCGTGCTCGGTGAGCTTGCCCGTGTCGATACGGACGTGGCCGCGCTTACGGACGGCCTCGGCGAGGTCAGCCGAGGCTGAAGTCGTCGTCTTCAGCTCCTCGCTGATCTTCTGTGTCATCGTGTATGCGGCCAGGTCCGCCCTGGTGACCGAGGACCCGTCGGGCAGCTTCACGACCTCGCTGCTGCTCAGCTGGTGCGCGACGGCGCTCAGCGTCTTCTCGATCTCGTTCAGCCGCTTCTTCGTCTCGGCGTCGAGCGACAGCGTGGAGGGAAGCTCGTGCTGCCGCGAGGTCGACAGGCGATCCAGCCGCGTCATCTGCTCCTCGTCCATCACCTTCACGTACTCGGTCAGGTCGGCGACGGTGTTCGTCAGCTTCGCGATCTGCTGCATGTTGGCGTCGTGCTGTGAGATCAAGTTCTCCAGGAGCTCCGTAGTCTTCTGCTGCTCGTCGGCCTGCTTGATCCTGTCCAGCGCTCCCATGAGCCTGTCCCTTCTGTGCGTGATAGTCGAAGATCTCTTGAGTACCTTCGGCCGTGAATTCGGGTGTCAGCGCCGAGGCCTTCTTCCGTCCGAGCTTCCCGTTGTCATCCCGGCGCATCTTGTAACTCCAACCGTCGCGGTTCGTCACCGCGAGCGTGACCCCGCGCTCGGCGAGGACGTGCTCGAACGCCTCGCGATTCGTTGAGCGCGAGTCGGTCAGTGCGTCATAGACCTTGTCCCCGAGGGCCTGCTCGAATCCGCCCGGCGCGGATTCCTCGCGCCGCAGCTCCCAGTCGGGCTTTGGTTCCGCGGGATCGGGGAGCACCCGCAGGCCCTCGTCTGCCATCAGCTCGTCGTTCAACTGGCGCAGTCCGTGCTTCCACGATGTGTACCGCTGGAGGCTCTTACCGGTGAGGTTGTCGTGGTTGATGACCAGGATGTGTGCATGCCCGTGACCTCCGGCGGAATCAGAGTGCATCGCGACCATGTAGTCAGCGCTGTGCATGCGTTCCGCGAGTTCGACGGCCACGTCCCGGATGCGTTCAAGGTCGGCCTGCGAGGTCACGTCGAACTCGTCAGGGTGGAACGCCAGAACGTAGCTCTGAAGTTGGTTCGTTCGGCCATGAGCAGCGGCGTGCGCCTCAGCACACGCGATGAACTCCGCCGGAGTCGACCCGCCGTCGACCATGGACATCGCATACGCGGCCGCACGTGTCGATCCGACCCTGAGGAGCTCCCTGCGCACCTCAGGGTCACGCCCGTAGAGGATGTACCCCACGGCTCCTGCAGCATTGGTCGAGGGGCGGACGTTCACGGTGCTCATGTCCGCGTCCGGTCGCCGAGCGAGGCACGCACCTCGTCCACCGCAACCATCACCTCGTGAAGGAGGCTGTCATCGACGGCAGCACCCTTGCGGAGCGCCTGGTTCAGGTTCACACCAACTCGACGCAGCTGCTCTACTGCAGGAACAAGAGACGTAGGCGCCGCCGGATTCTCGGTGGCGATTCCGGCCCGAACCTCGGGGACATTGTCGCGCTTCCTCATCTCCGTGAGCTCCGCGATTCCGGCCCGCTCAGCGCTACCCCCGTCTTCGATAGTTTGAGCGAGCTCGACCACGACCATCTGATCTGGTGCACTGGTTTCCGTCCGGTCCTCGGCCCATTCCGCCACCTCATGCGTGGCCGCGAACCCGCGGTGAAGAATCTGCATCTCGTCGGCTACGGCAACTGGACCGGCGACGGCTCGGCAACCCTGATGGGTGTCGGGCCCTTTGCCAAACGCACTGCCCGGGTAGTCGCGGGCCGTGTCGATGAAGCACGGCAGCACGAGTTTTGAAATGGCGCCAACGTAACTCGACTCAGCGCTTCGCTTGCGCAGCCCGCAGGCCGTTCAAAATCACGATGACTTCGACGACCTCGTGAACCAACACGACGGCGGCCAGGCCCAGCACGCCGCTGATCGCCAGCGGCATCAACACGATGATGATGGCCAGAGACAGCACGATGTTTTGGTTGATGATCCTGCTGCCTCGGCGGGCGTGCTGCAGCGCCTGCGGGATCAGCCGGAGGTCGTGGCCGGTGAAGGCGACGTCAGCGGACTCGATCGCGGCGTCAGAACCGGTCGCTCCCATCGCGATGCCCACCGTCGCGCCCGCCAATGCCGGAGCGTCGTTGATGCCGTCGCCGATCATCGCCGTCGGCGTCTTGGAGGAGAGTTCGGCGACGATGCTTGCCTTGTCCTCTGGGCGCAGCTCGGCGCGCACGTCGTCGATTCCGGCGATTGCAGCCAGCGCCCGGGCGGTGCGAGTATTGTCGCCGGTGAGCATGCTCACTTCCACGCCGTTGGCGTGCAGGGTCTGCACGGCTTCGGGTACCTCGGGCCGCAGCTCGTCGCGGACCCCGATCGCCCCGGCTAGGGCGCCATCGACGGTGACCAAGACGCAGGTCTGGCCCTCGGACTCCATGCGCTCAACGTCTGCCTTCAGTGGCCCGGCATCGATCCACCGGGGGCTGCCCACCAGCACCCGTCGGCCTTCGACGGTGCCGCCGATGCCGTGTCCGGCTTCCTCGCTGATGTCTAGGGCGGCGGGTGCTTCGGGCCCCGCGGCCGCGATCGCCGCGGCGAGAGGGTGCGTCGACTGCTGCTCAACTGCTGCCGCGAAGGCAAGCACCTGCGCCCGATCGAATCCGTCTGCCGGGACCACGCCGGTAACCTCGGGCTGGTTGCCAGTGAGGGTTCCGGTCTTGTCCACCGCCAGGTGACGGATGCCGCCGAGCCGCTCGAACGCCGCGCCGGACTTGATGACCACGCCAAACTGGCTGGCCGCGCCGATCGCGGCCACGACCGTCAGCGGCACGGAGATTGCTAGCGCGCACGGCGACGCTGCGACCAGAACCACCAACGCACGCGTGATCCACGTCTCGGGGTCGCCCAGCAGCGAGCCGATCACGCCGACCAGCACTGCCAGGATCATCACTCCGGGCACTAGGGGTTGGGCAATCCGGTCGGCGATCCGGGCGCGGTCGCCCTTTTCCGCCTGCGCCTGCTCGACCAGGTCCACGAGTGTGGTCAGTGAGTTGTCCGTTCCAGCTGCGGTCGTTTCGACCTCCAGCGCACCGGCGGAGTTGATCGCTCCCGCGGGGACCTCGTCGCCGGGCGCGACCTCCTCCGGAATGGATTCTCCGGTGATCGCTGAGGTGTCAAGGCTGGAGCGCCCAGACCGAATGATGCCGTCCGTGGCGATCCGCTCCCCGGGGCGCACGAGCATCAGCTCACCAGCCACGAGGTCCTTCGCTGCGACCTCGACCGCCGTGCCGTCGCGTAGCACCGTCGCGGTCTGCGGTACCAACTTCAACAGTGCCCGCAGTCCGCCCTGGGCCCGGTCCATCGCCTTGTCTTCCAGTGCCTCGACGATCGAGTATAGGAACGCTAGCGCCGCGGCCTCTCCGACGAAGCCGAGGATCACCGCGCCAACCGCGCTGATCGTCATCAGCAGGCCAATGCCGAGCTTGCGCTTCGTGACAAGGTTCCGGATCGCTCCAGGCGCGAACGTGTATGCGCCCAACAGCAGGCCGACCCAGAACAGTACTGTCGCGGGTGTCTCCAGCCCGGACCAGTCCAACGCCAGACCTATGCAGAGGGCTACGCCGGAGAAGATCGGCAGTAGCAACTCGGGGTCCTTCCACCATGGCCGATCGAGCTCTTCGATCTCCGTGGCGGGTTCGTGTTCGCACCCACACGCCGAGCTCATGCGTCCGCTCCCTTCTCGCCGCAGCCGGGCACCGAACACTCAGGGTCGATGCAGGGGGCGTTTTCGTCGACAGCCAACTTCGCGTTCACCAGCGCGTCGAGCGCTGCCGCGAGGTGCGGATCGGCGATTTCGTAGCGGGTCTTGCGGCCTTCTGGCTCGGCGACGACGATGCCGCAGTCGCGCAGGCAGGTCAGGTGGTTCGAGACGTTCGAGCGGGTCAGATTCAAGCTGTCCGAGAGCACGGCCGGGTAGCTCGGGCCGTCGAGTAGGGTCATCAGGATTCTGGAACGCGTCGGATCCGCCATGGCCCGGCCGAGCCGGTTCATGACGTCGAGGCGTGAAGAAATGGTCAGCATGTGCTGAACTATACATCATTCACTGAACTGTTCAACACGCACTGAACTGACATTGGAGCGAAGAGCTTGCGACCTGCGGGAATTAGTCGATGAGATAGCCGGTAACTGGGCCTTCGCGGTTCGGCAGCCAACCCAACGCGGGGGCGACGTGTGTGGCGAAGCTGTCCAAGATCTTCACGTTGACGTCCACGCCCATCCCGGTGGGGATGGTGTTAACGAGAAAGTAACTGTGCAACGAGATACCGTGGAATTCCGATTTAACGTGTAGCTCTGGCTTGGTACCTGCTTGACTTAACCGCATCTTGGGACAGCAGTCTTCGCTAACAAATGCTCCGGCGAGGAAGTGATCTACGTTGGTCGCGTGTTACTGCGTCCTGGCGTGACCGCGTCGGGCGACCTGCTCGGACATCACCAGGCCGAAGATGACGAGGACGACCAGATATAGCGGCAATACCCATAAACCGGAGCTGGCCGAGATCGCCCCGAACAGTGGGGGAGCAAGCGTCGTCCCGACGTATGCCGCGGCCATCTGAATGCCGATGATCGCCTGTGAGTTGTGCGCGCCGAAAGTGGTTGGGGTGGAGTGGATGATCGCAGGGTAGATTGGTGCGGACCCGAGCCCTGCAATTACCAGACCTGCCAGGGTGAGCCATGAGGGCATACCGGGTAGCCCGACGAGGACGACGCTAACCCCCACTGTGATGAACCCGCCACGCACGAGCATCCGGTCGCCGATGCGTTCGGCCACGAGTCCGGTCAAGAATCGGCCTGCGGTGATTCCCAGGACAAAGAGCGATGCGAAAGCTGCGGCGGTCGCGCCATCCGTCCCTCGCACTGAGACTAAGTACGATGCCGCCCACAGCATCGAGGTGCTCTCCACAGCACAGTAGGAGAAGAAGGCCCCCAGTACCGCAGGCACTCCTGGGATCGCCAAAACTGCGCGTATCGGCGCGTGGTCGGACGGCAGTGTGGAGTGACTGTCATTGGTCCTTCGCTTCCTGCCCCACAACGGAAGACTGACGATGAGGATCGCTGTCAGTATCGCCTGCAAAGTTCCGACCGTGCGATAAGCCGACGGCCACCCGTGTCCGCTACTTAGCGCCCGACTCATGATAAACGGGCTGATCGATGCTCCGAGTCCCCAAAAGCCGTGCAACCAGTTCATGTGCCGAGCGGTGTAATGCACGGCTGCATAGTTGTTGAGTGCAGCGTCGACTGCCCCAGCTCTCAGTCCATACGGCATCGCCCACAGACACAGCATCCAAAACTGAGTTGAGAATGAAAAACCGAACAGTGCTGCGGCTGTGAGTGCGACGCTTGTCGCAGTCACTCGTCCTGGGCCGAAGCGCTGTGTGAGTCGGTCGGACATCAGGCTCGAGATGATGGTTCCGGTGGCGATAATGAAGGTAATGAACCCGGCAAACGATACCGATACGCCGAGACTGTCATGCATGGCCGGCCACCCTGCGCCGACCAGGGAGTCGGGTAGACCCAGGCTGATGAACGCCAAATAGATGATCGCCAGTAGGAGCAGATGCATGGTGGAGGGGAACCTTTCGTCAGACCGCGATGAGGTTTGGGCACCGAGAGCGGTTCGTGGATCCTATGCTGGCAGCGTCGTCAAATGATCTCGCATGGTCCATTGAGTCGTTACTCAAGCTGAGCGGCTAGGTCGTCAAGAAATGCCTTTACCTGGGCCAGCTCCTGCGGTGGGGCAGGATACAGCGCTAGCATCCGCGTGGGTATAGCCGCGGCCTGGTGACGCAATGCGCGTCCGTCCTCCGTAAGACCGATGATGCGTCGCCGCTCGTCGTCGTTGCTCCAGGCTCGGGTAATGAAACCGGCTTCTTCCAGGCGGCGCAGTAGGGGCGTCAGGGTGCCGCTGTCGAGGTGCAATCGCGCCCCGATGTCGGTGACGCCTACGGGGCCTTCAGCGTGCCACAGCACCAGCATGGCCAGATATTGGGGGTAGGTAAGGCCGATGCCCTCGAGTAGCGGTCGGTAGGCGCGCGTCACCGCCCTGCTCGCCCGGTAGAGGGAGAAACAGAATTGATGATCGAGGTCGAGCGTTTGATCGTGCACAACGGGGAGGATATTAGTTGCACGGCAAGATTGGGCACAACCTAGTTGCGCGCTAGGGTTCTTTATGAAGCTGCACGACAGAAGTGGCAGCGCGCATTCGTCTAGTGAGCAAGGAGAAACCATGATCGAGATCAAGCCGGTCTACACCACTGAGGCCATTGCCACCGGTGCGGGCCGCAATGGTCACGTCCAGAGCGCCGACGGCCTCGTGTCTGAGGATCTGGCTATTCCCGTCGCGATGGGTGGTAGCGGTAAGGGTACGAACCCGGAGCAGCTGTTTGCGGCTGGTTATGCCGCATGCTTCCACTCCGCCCTGCAAATGGTGGCTCGCCAAGCGAAGAAGAGCCTCGGCGACTCCTCGGTGGGAGCGCGGGTCTCGATCGGTCAGGCCGGGGAGGGGTTCGGCCTCGCCGTCGTGCTGGAGGTCGTTATCCCGGCTCTGCCGCACGATGAGGCTCAGGAGCTCGCTGACAAGGCCCACCAGGTGTGCCCCTACTCGAATGCCACCCGAGGCAACATCCGCGTTGACGTGACTGTCGTCGACGACTGACATCAGGTGCTCCCGGGCCGGTCCCCGGGAGCATCGGCTGCTCCGCCAGCATGCGCAACTATTGCGAAAAGCACCACCGCACGAAACTCAGAAAGGAACACCCGTCATGTCTCGAATCCTCATGGTTCTCACCTCCCACGACCAGCTGGGCAGTACCGGCCGCAAGACGGGTTTCTGGCTGGAGGAGTTCGCCGCCCCCTACTACGTGTTCCGTGACGCTGGACACGACATCACCCTGGCCTCGCCGAAGGGTGGGCAGCCACCGATCGACCCGACGAGTTCGCTGCCGCAAATGCAGACCGATGCCACCCGCCGTTTCGATGCCGACGAGCAGGCCAAATGCGCTTTGGCGAACACCGCCCCGTTGTCGGAGGTCGATGTCACCAAGTTTGACGCCGTCTTCTACCCGGGCGGTCACGGTCCGCTGTGGGACTTGGTGGACGATCCGGCGTCGCAGCAGATCATTCTGAACAGTGACGCTGCGGGGCGACCGCTGGGTCTGGTGTGTCACGCCCCCGGCGTGTTGTACGCCGTCAAGAAGCAGGACGGAACGCCGCTTGTCGCCGGTCGTTCGGTGACCGGTTTCACTGACGGTGAGGAGGAGTCCGCCGACCTGACCGACGTCGTTCCCTTTCTCGTGGAGGACTCCCTTAAGGCAGTGGGCGCCCGGTATAGCAAGGGCCCTGACGGTGATAGCTACGTCGTGACGGACAAGACGCTGGTCACTGGCCAAAACCCGGCTTCATCCGCTGCTGCAGCCCAGCGGCTGCTTGATCTATTGGACCACTGACTCCGGTTCCGCGAGCAGAGACGCCTCCGCGGGACAGTGGCCTGCTCGATTCGGTTGTTTCACCGGCGTGCCCGGCGTTGTCAGCGCTGGGCACGTGCTTGGGGTGTTGGGATTGACCTCCATGGCCACGTGGGGCTGATCTCGATGAAGAGCGTCTCGTTGAGGGGTCGTAGTGATCTGGTAGAGGTGGCTACGGCGCGGCTTTGTGATCGCTTGCGGGCCGCTGAAGAGACTACGGAATGAATATAGATCGGCCACGGCGTTATTAGATTCGCATGGATCAGAGCCGGAACCGTGGTGCGACGGAGACCGGCTCGCAGTCTTCGGGCGGAAGTGTTTCCACAGAACACAATAAATTTTCAATATTGATTAAATATGGCGTCAGATGGCGGTTGGAGCCGGTTGACGTTCGTTGCAGATCGTCCCTATTCTCGCCCTCAGGCCAGAAACTTCGCCATCTGGCCATCGCAACAATGGTGTGGCGAAGGGTGTAGAGGTGAGTATGGCTGAGCAAGTCGCTGAACCGATGTCTACAGAAGTTTCGATAGATAAAGATGTCAATGTTGGGAAGCTATCACTTCCTGCAATGCTTTCCCTTGTCGTCGGCTCTATGATTGGTGGAGGTATCTTTTCACTTCCACAGAATATTGCTTCCGCTGCAAGTCCTGGCCCCATGGTGATCGGTTGGACGATCACCGGAATCGGTATGATCTGCTTGGCAATGGTCTACCAGAAACTGGCTGTTCGTCGTCCTGATCTGGATAACGGTATCTATGCCTATGCCAAGGCTGGTTTTGGTGATTTTGTTGGGTTCAATTCGGCGTGGGGCTACTGGCTCTCTGCTCTCATTGGCAACGTCGGATACCTGGTGCTGCTTTTCTCAACCGTCGGCAAGTTCGTTCCTGCGTTCGCGGGTGGTAACACCGTTTGGGCGGTGCTTGCGGCGTCGGTTCTGCTGTGGTTGACCCATGCGCTTGTCCTGGCTGGGATTCGCACCGCTGCTTTTGTTAACACGATCGCCACGATTGCCAAAATTGTGCCGCTGGTGACATTTATTGCCATCTGTGCCGTGGCATTCGACGTCGGTGTGTTCACTGAGGACTTCTGGGGAGCCCACGCGGGCTTGGGCAGTGTCTTCGCCCAGACCAAGAGCATGATGCTCGTCACCGTGTGGGTGTTCATCGGGATCGAGGGTGCATCGATCTACTCGAAGCGTGCTCGCAAGCGTTCGGATGTGGGTAAGGCGACGATCGGTGGTTTCCTCTTCGTCCTGGTTCTCCTCATTGGAGTCAACCTCCTGAGCATGGGAATCATGCATAGGGCCAAGTTGGCTGGTCTGCCTGACGCGTCCATGGGCGACGTTCTGTCGTCGGTCGTCGGTCCGTGGGGCTCGGTGCTTGTCAGCGCCGGTGTCATCGTCTCCCTGCTTGGGGCTCTCCTGGCTTGGATTCTGCTATGCGGTGAGACGATGCAGGTGCCGGGCGAGGACGGCACCATGCCGAAGTTGTTCGGGCGAATCAATAAGCATGAGGCTCCCGCTCCCGCGCTGTGGATCACCAACATCGTCTCCCAGATCTGTCTCGTGATGACGGTGCTGTGGGACGGTGCCTACTTGGCGATGGCGACCTTGGCCGCTGCTCTCATCCTGGTGCCGTATCTGTTGTCGGCCGCATTCGCTCTGAAGATGGTGATCAAGGGGGAAACCTATGAGGATGGTCCGCGGTCGCAGCGAGTGCGTGACGCCGTGGTTGCAACCGTCGCAACGTTGTACGGTATCTGGCTCGTCGTTGCTGCAGGGGCGGATGCCCTCATGCTTGCCGCCCTGCTTTACCTGCCTGGTGCTGCAGTGTTCGTTTGGGCTAAGCGGGAGCAGAAGGCCAAACGAATTTTCAAACCCTACGAGATCGGCATCCTTGTTGTGCTGGCGTTGATCTCTGTGGCGGCCATTATCTTCATAGTTACTGGGAGGTTGTCATTGACGTGACCCCTTTCTCCGCTCTGGGTTTGAAACCGTATCCTCGGTCATAAATAAATACATAATCAATGATAACTAAGGGACAATCCTGCGGTGCTGCGGTGATTGCCATGGCAAGGGGGCTGATTGCCTCCAGGATGAAAGGTTGAGAAATGACTACTCCCATCGGCGCATGGTCGGAAGTTGGAAAGCTGCGTGAGGTGCTGGTCTGTGAACCACGTCTAGCGCATCGCCGACTCACTCCGAGTAATTGCAGGGAATTGCTCTTTGACGACGTCCTCTGGGTCGAGAAGGCGCAGGAGGATCACCGGGAGTTCGTGGCCAAGATGCGCGAGCGTGGAATTGTCGTCCATGAGATGCATCAACTGCTATCCGAGGTGCTTGACACTCCGGAGGGTCGTGCTTGGGTACTTGATCGGAAATTGTCCCCCAATGCGGTTGGATTGGGTGTTGACGAGGACGTTCGGGATTGGCTTGATGACATGCCCTCGGATACTTTGGCCGAGCATCTCATCGGTGGAGTGGCCTACGGGGAGGTGCCTGCCGACAGGCGCAAGCACGTCCTCGGAGCGCTTATCAAGGCACACAGTGAAAATGAATTCCTCATTCCACCGCTGCCTAATACCCAGTTCACCCGGGACACCACGGCATGGATCTTCGGTGGCGTCACCTTCAACCCGATGCGCTGGCCAGCTCGCCAGCACGAGACGGTCCTGGCCAGTGCCATCTACACCCGGCACCCCTCTTCGCCGAACGTGACTTCAAAGTCTGGTATGGCTACGCCGAGGCCGATCATGGCATGTCCACCCTCGAGGGCGGCGACATCATGCCGGTTGGTAACGGCACGGTGCTTATCGGGATGGGGGAGCGATCCTCATGGCAAGCCATTACCCAGCTGGCTCGTTCCCTGTTCTCCCAGAATGCAGCGCGCAAGATCGTGGTCGCAGCCATGGCGCCAGACCGAGCTTCTATGCATCTCGACACGGTGTTCAGTTTCTGCGACGTCGACCTCGTGACCCTCTACAAGCCCGTGGTCGATACCATCACCTCTTTGGTGCTCGAGCCCAGCAGCGAGCCGGCAGGATTCTCGGTACGTGTCGACGATCGTCACTTCACTGACGTCGTTGCCAGCTCCTTGGGGCTTGACGGGTTGCGTACCGTCGAGACCGGTGGCGATCGTTGGCAGGCCCAACGTGAGCAGTGGGACGACGGCAACAACGTGGTGGCTCTCGAGCCTGGTGTCGTCGTTGGCTACGATCGCAACACTGCGACCAATGCTTTGCTCGCGAAGGCCGGGGTAGAGGTCGTGGAGATCAAGGCCGCTGAGTTGGGACGCGGTCGAGGAGGCGGTCACTGCATGACTTGCCCGATCACCCGTGATCCGGTGGATTACTGATAAATCCCCGAAACGAAAAACAGGTAACATGCGTTCGTCGCGCGGACATATCTAAGAAAGGAACGTCATATCATGGCTTTTAATTTGAAGAATCGCCACTTGCTATCGCTGGCTCATCACAGCACCGAGGAAATCCGTTTTCTGGTCAATCTGGCCGCAGACCTCAAGGAGGCCAAGTACTGCGGGACGGAGCAGCCGCTCCTTAAAGGAAAGAACATTGCCCTCATCTTCGAGAAGGCGTCGACTCGCACGCGTTGTGCCTTTGAGGTGGCAGCTCACGACCAGGGTGCCCATGTGACCTACTTGGGGCCCAGCGGATCCCATATTGGCCACAAGGAGTCCATGAAGGATACGGCCCGCGTCCTAGGGCGTATGTATGACGGCATCGAGTACCGAGGATTCCATCAGTCGACGGTGGATGAGCTTGCTGAGTACGCAGGCGTCCCAGTGTTCAATGGCCTGACCGATGAGTTCCACCCGACTCAGATGCTCGCTGACGCCCTCACCATGCGTGAGCACGCCGAGAAGCCCTTCCACCAGATCAAGTTCGCCTACGTTGGCGACGGACGTAACAACATGGGCCGTTCGCTTCTGCTGCTGGGTGCCAAGCTTGGCATGGATGTGCGTATCGGTGCTCCCGAGGGGCTGCAGCCTGAAGCGGAGCTGGTGGAGCGTTGCCGTGAGTGGGCTGAGCAGTCCGGTGGCAAGGTGCTAGTGACCGCGTCTGCGGAGGAGGCCGTGCGCGATGTCGACTTCATCCACACCGACGTGTGGGTGTCCATGGGAGAGCCCGTGGAGAGCTGGAGCGAGCGAGTTGAGACCCTGTTGCCCTTCCAGATCAATGATACGTTGGTCAAGGCTGCTGGCAACCCGCGCGTCAAGGTGATGCACTGCCTGCCGGCATTCCACAACAGTGAGACGGCGGTTGGTGCCCAGGTCGCTGAAACCTACCCGGAGCTGGCTAATGGTATTGAGGTGACGGAATCCGTCTTCGAGTCGCCTGCCTGCATCGCGTTTGATCAAGCGGAAAACCGCATGCATACCATCAAGGCCGTCCTCGTGTCCTCTTTGGCCTGACGCGTGACCTTAGGGAGAACGAAACAATGAGAGTTTTGGTTGCACTTGGTGGAAACGCGCTGCTGCGGCGTGGGGAGACCATGACGGCGGAAAATCAGCGCGCCAATGTGCGTATTGCCGCAGGTCACATCAAGGAGGTTGCGGTCGATCATGAAGTCGTCGTGGCCCACGGTAATGGTCCTCAGGTAGGTTTGTTGGCGCTGCAGTCGACGGCCTACGAAGAGGTTGGGATCTATCCCCTTGACGTGTTGGGCGCAGAATCGCAGGCCATGATCGGTTACATGATCGAGCAGGAGCTTGGCAATGTGATGCCCAAGGATCAGCAGATCGTCACCATGGTCACGATGACGGTCGTCGACGCCGATGATCCTGCGTTTGACAATCCCACGAAACCGATCGGTCCGGTCTACGACGAAGAAACCGCCAAACGGTTGGCGGCTGAAAAGGGTTGGTCGATAGCCCCGGACGGTGAGTACTACCGGCGGGTGGTCGCCTCACCGCAGCCCAGGAACATCATCGAGCAGAAGGCGATCCGGCAGTTGGTGGATTCCGGTGTCATGGTGGTGTGCGCCGGAGGAGGCGGCGTCCCCTGCGTCTATGACGAGGACGGCACCCTGCACGGAGCTGAGGCAGTCATCGACAAGGACCTTGCCTCCGCCGAACTCGCCGTACGTGTCGATGCAGATCTGCTTGTCATCGCCACCGATGTGGCCGGTGTGTTCCGTAACTGGGGCGAACCCGGTCAGGAGCGCATCGAGCAGATGCACGCACAAGAGGCCCTTAACACGGAGTTTGCTGCCGGTTCGATGGGTCCGAAGGTTAAGGCTGCCTGCAACTTCGCGTTGGCAACCGGAAAACGTGCTGTGATTGGGTCGCTGGAGGATATCCAGGGCTTGGTCGCCGGCACCCACGGGACTGCCATCATCCCCTGACAGTGATGGATTAGGAAGATCTAGCGTGATCGTATACGATGTACACGATCACGCTAGAGACTCCCGGCGGGGTTTGCCGTGGGCTGAGGCTCTGGGGTGCTCGTGACGATTGTGTTGTGAAAGAGGCGGTATTGTTGAACAACGATGATCACAGAGCGGTTCTCGTATCCAGAGCGGCTCGGCTAACCCGTATCAGTGCTTTGATCCGGTCTGAGCAGATATCCTCGCAAGCTGAATTGGCGCGGAGGCTGGCTGCCGAAGGAATAGTCGTGAGCCAGGGCACTCTTTCCAGAGATCTCAAGGATGCGGGAGCGGTGCGTGGCCGGGATCAATTGGGGAATTTCCAGTACAGCATTCCTGAGGGTGAGCATCCTTCCCATGTGACGACGGGGCTCCCAGCTCGGAACCACTTGGCTCGCATGTGTCATTCGTTGTGTACTGAGGTGAACAGCAACGATGGCGCGGTGGTTATTAAGACCCCGCCCGGCGCGGCTCAATATTTAGGCTCCGCGATCGACTCCTCGGGTATTGACGCAATCATTGGCACAATTGCGGGTGATGACACAGTTCTCATCATCTGTCGGCCTGGTGCTGGAGGCGATGACCTTGCTAAGTCGTTCCGCCAAATGGCCGAGACTGGCTTTCCCCCCGAGGGTTTGGTTGCCGTGGGCCCAGCGGCCTCCGCTATGGAGTCCAGTCTTTGTGGCACACAATATGATGAAATATGAAATCGATGCCGCAGCTTCGTTCCCAAAAATTCTTCCCCGTTAAGGAAATTCTTGGAATTGGATCGCTGCTCACAAATACGTGAGTAGGTCATTGAGGGCATTAATCGTGGGTATCCCCGGCTGCGGCTTCCTAGATAACAAGATCCCTTCAATCCCAGCCGCATGCGCGGCGTCGACGTCGATGGGGCGGTCACCCACGGCGACGACGTCGTGCGGATCTAGCCCGTGGCGTTCCATCAGTACATGGTTCATCTGGGGATCAGGTTTGCGGGCGAAACCGTCGGGTGCGCACACCAAATCGTCGACCTGTACCCCGAGGGCGCGCAAGAGGTCTTCTGCACTGGTGCGATCACGATGGGTCGCGACGAGGTTGAGCCCGCTGCCTTGACGTACCGCCGCCATAACGTCAGCTGCTCCCGCCATGAGCGGCGCAGGGTTGTGTATCCACTTCTTTTTGAGGGCGGAGTATGCCTTGTTGAGTTGTGTCGGTGGTACGTGGTGACGGGCAGCCAACTCGTCGGTGGCATGGGCGATTGACTGCGATCTCAGCCGTGCCACCTCGGCCAGCTGCTCCTTACTGGGCTGGGCCCAGATGACCTCCGCGAGGGTTCGATCGACCTCCGGGTAAGTGTCGATCAGCGTTCCTCCCATGTCCCAGATGATGCTCCGCACGTGTGCGAGTCTTGCAGATGTGCGGCCGCGACGACGACCACCCTCACTAGTTGTCCGGCTCGGAGGGTAGCCTACGATGGGTGACTACGCCTGACCACGAACCCGATCCCTGGGCGATGCAATTGGTGTTACTTCGTGACAAACGTCACCCGGCGCGTCAGGTGGATGCTTGTGAGGCGGCAGCGCGGGCCGTCGTCTTCCTTCTTGATGACCCTCGCACCCAGCCAGGAGGCCCATGGCATGACGCTGTGCGGCAGTGGTCTGACAAGCGCATCCGCAAAATCGTCCGCCGTGCCTCTGGCAAGAGGTGGGAGGACGTCCAGGTCTGCGACGGCATCACCGTCAGCCAAGATCCACCTTCGGACGCCGCTCCCGACACTGGCCCAGCTAGGGTGCGGGCCTTCGTCCCGGCTCCGGTGCATCCCCAGCCCAAGCAGATCGACAAACTCCAGGTTGCCGGCACCAATCTGCCCGCTGACGGCGACTCCATCACTACCGAACCCGTTGTGACGATAGAAATTAACCCTCGCATCGAGATGACCACCGGCAAGGCCTGCGCTCAGTGTGGCCACGCTGCCCAGCTTGCTCACGAAGCTATGAGCTCCGGTAATGACGATGACCGCCATGCCCTGGATGCCTGGCGTCACGACGAGTTTCGGGTTCGCGTCGTCACGCCTACGGTTGAGCATTGGGACGCTGATGTTGCTCGGGTGAGGGTTGTTGATGCCGGCTTCACGGAGTTTGATGGGCCCACTGCGACTACTAGGGCACGGTGGTGACCGGGGTCGCGTAGACTCGTGTCATGACTCAACTCCTTCTCACCGCGGTCGGCGCGGACCGCGCCGGGCTTGTCTCCGACGTGTCAGAAATTGTTGCCCGCTACGACGGTAATTGGCTTGACAGCCGTATGGCGCGGCTCGCTGGTGCCTTCGCTGGGATTGTCCTCGTTGACGTCGAAGATGCCAAGGTTGATGTCCTCACAGCTGACCTAGGCGGTCTTGAGGCCAAGGGTCTGCGGGTCACTGTGACTAATACCACCGCGCGGCAGCATGAGAGCGAAGCTGTCTTGGTGGTTCACCTCGTCGGCCATGACCATCCGGGCATCATCCATAAAGTGACGGCCACTATGGCCCGCCTCGGGGTCACCATCGATGATCTGTCGACGGGGTTGCGTGAGGCTCCGATGGGAGATGGCATCCTGTTTGAGGCGCAGGTGCAGTGCCGGATTACGAACGCGACGACCCTCGACGATCTACGCTCGGAACTGGAATCCATTGCCACCGAGATCATGGTCGACATCGATCTGGTCGACCGTTCCTGATCCCGGGCATCGTCTAGGAGGTCTCATGACTCGTATCCCTGGCACAGATCTGGACATCAGGCCGTTGGTTTTGGGGGCCAATACCTTTGGCTGGACGGCCGACGAGCACGATTCCCATGCCATCCTGGACGCTTTCCTCGATGCCGGGGGCTCATTGGTCGACTCCGCTGACGGCTACTCCCACTGGGTCGACGGCAATACCGGGGGCGAGTCTGAGCGAATCATTGGCTCGTGGTTGGAGAAGGGCGGTCGACGTGACGACATCGTCATCGCCACGAAAGTCGCAACCCATCCAGAGTTCAAGGGCCTGGCACCTGAGAACATCGCTGCCGCAGTTGACGCCTCTCTGGCCCGACTCCATACCGACCACATTGATCTTTATTATGCCCACTTCGATGACGACACCCAGCAAATCGAGGATATGGCAGCGGCTTTCGACAAGCTTGTTAAGGCTGGCAAGGTGCGCTGGGTTGGCCTATCGAATTTCTCCGTGGCCCGCGAGCAGAAGTGGCTTGAGGTGGCCGAGCATGAGGGGCTGACCAAGCCAGTGGCATTGCAACCCCAGTACAGCCTGTTGCATCGCGCAGACGTTGAGGATCCGCAGGGCTACGGTCAGCTAGCCGGTGAGTACAGTCTGGCCCTCTTCCCGTACTTTTCGTTGGCGTCGGGGTTTCTCGCCGGCAAGTACGCTACCCGGGGCGACCTGCATGGTGTTGCCCGGGAATCCATGGTGGCGGCCTATCTGTCTGACGCCGAGCACGAGAAGGCGGCTTTCGCTGTTCTCGATCAATTGCGTCAGATTGCCGGAGACCACGGCGTCGAGGTGACCTCGGTCTCGCTGGCGTGGTTACTGGCTAAAGGGGTTACCGCACCCATCGCTTCGGCGCGCACTGTTGATCAGCTTGGTTCATTGCTGGCGGCAACCGAACTCACGTTGACCCATGATGAGGTGAGCGCGCTTGACGCAGCCTCGGACCTGTTCACTCGGGACTGAATGATCCCCTAGAGCCTCGTGGTTAGCGCCTACACCTGCATAAGGTGTGATTATGGCCACTACTGCTTTTAAGGGACAAACCGTCAACACTGTCGCTGATCTTCCTGAGGTTGGGTCTGCGCTGCCGTCATTTACCCTTGTCAAGACTGATCTTTCGGAGCTGACGAGCGACGAACTCAAGGGCAAGAAGTTCGTCCTCAACATCTTCCCAAGCATCGACACCGGTGTCTGTGCCAAGAGTGTTCGTACCTTCAACGATAAGGCTGCCGGACTCGATGACACGACCGTGCTGTGTGTTTCCCGTGACCTTCCGTTTGCTCAGGCTCGCTTCTGTGGTGCAGAGGGTATTGAAAACGTCGTCGTCGCCTCCGCCTTCCGTTCTCATTTCGGTAAGGACCTTGGCGTCACCCTCGCTGACGGTCCGATGCAGCACTTGCTGGCGCGCGCCGTCATCGTTGTGGACGCCGAGGGCAAGGTAACCTACACCCAGCTCGTTGATGAGATCACCACTGAGCCGGACTACGACGCTGCCCTCGAGGCCACATCCAAAGCCTGATTCCCGGTGGTATTGAGGGGGCGCGTTTCGGCATGGTGCCGGAGCGCCCCTGTACGTGTGCCGCATTTCAGCATACGGGGTATTGGATAGGGGGTTGGCCGAGGGCGGTACAGTAGCGGGCGCTTCGCTCAGCAGGGCGGGGCGCTCCTATCTGAGGACCACCATGGATGGCGAATTGAAGCGCGGGCTCTCCTCGCGCCATATGAACATGATCGCAATCGGCGGGGCTATCGGTACTGGCCTGTTCGTGGCATCTGGTGCCACCATCTCCCAGGCTGGGCCAGGCGGAGCCCTGGTCGCCTACCTCGCTATGGGCCTCATGGTCTTCCTGCTGATGCAGTCTCTCGGTGAGATGAGCTCCTATCTCCCGGTGCCAGGCGCATTCGAAACCTACGCCACGAGATTCGTCTCGCCTTCCTTCGGCTTCGCATTGGGATGGAATTACTGGTTCAACTGGGCCATCACAGTCGCCGCTGAATTGGCTGCTGCTTCCATCGTTATGGCCTACTGGTGGCCTGGAGTACCGGCCTGGATGTGGTCGGTCGGTTTCCTAGCGCTCCTCTTCCTCTTGAACGTCTTATCTGCCCGCGCATATGGTGAGAGTGAGTTCTGGTTCGCCATTATCAAGGTGACTGCGGTCATTGTCTTCCTGGTGCTTGGCATTCTTATGATAGCCGGGATTATGGGGACATCGCCTGGGTTATCTCATTGGCATCGAGGTGACGCGCCCTTCGTTCATGGGTTCGGCGGTATTATGACCGTCTTTCTTATCGCTGGATTCTCCTTCCAGGGCACCGAACTCATCGGCATTGCTGCTGGAGAATCGAAAGATCCCGGAAAGACGGTTCCCAAGGCCACTCGTCAGATCTTCTGGCGGATCATGATCTTCTACATCGGTGCCATCGCCGTCATCGGTTTGTTGCTGCCCTATACGGACCCGCACCTGCTCGCTGGTGAGGTCACCGATGTTGCTGTCAGCCCGTTTACGCTGGTCTTGAAGCGGGCCGGGGTTGCTGGTGCGGCGGCTGTTATGAACGCGGTCATCCTCACCTCGGTGCTTTCGGCTGGTAATTCTGGCCTCTATGCGTCTACCCGAATGCTTTATGCGTTGGCGGGTGAGGGCAAAGCCCCCCGGATTTTCGGTCGCACTAATCGACGGGGTGTTCCGGTGCCGGCCCTTATCGTCACCACCCTGGTCGGTGCGGCCTGTTTTGCTACCTCTCTGGTGGGGTCAGGTCAGGCATATACTTGGC
Source organism: Cutibacterium namnetense (assembly GCF_001642025.1). Classification (GTDB taxonomy): domain Bacteria; phylum Actinomycetota; class Actinomycetes; order Propionibacteriales; family Propionibacteriaceae; genus Cutibacterium; species Cutibacterium namnetense. Next base: position 54,150 of record NZ_LWHO01000002.1, read on the forward strand.
TGGTCAATATCTCCGGTCTGTGTGGATTCATTGCATGGATCGGTATTGCGATATGCCACATTCAGTTCCGACGCGCCTTTCTGGCCCAGGGACACGACCTATCCGAGTTGCCGTACCGGGCGCGCTGGTATCCGGCTGGACCGATTGTTGCTGGGGCGCTGTGCGTCATCGTCACCCTCGGCCAGGGACGTCACGCAGTTCTCAGCGGTGATGTCACCGGCATGATCGTCGCCTATATCAGCATTCCGGTATTCCTGATGCTGTGGCTCGGTCACAAGATCGTCACCAAAGCGCCTCGTGCCGATCTTTCGACGGCCGATCTTCAGCACGACTGACATGATGGACAGTGGTAATTGATCGGCTGTGACAACGGGGAGGCATCATGGCTCAGCGGCCCGAATGGGTTGATCACCTTATTGGGTGGCATGTCTATCCTTTGGGATTCGTCGGGGCCCCGATGCACCTGGAATCTCAGGAGGTGAGTCATCGCCTCGGTCATCTGGAGGTCTGGCTCGACCACGTCGTGGCATTGGGTTGTTCCGGTCTGGTCTTGGGGCCGGTTTTCTCCTCGGCTAGCCACGGCTACGACACTTTGAACTACTTCACGATCGACCCTCGGCTCGGTGACGACGCTGACTTCGATCACCTGCTTCAGGCAGCCCATGATCGTGGCTTGTCAGTGCTGGTTGACGGGGTATTCAACCATGTCTCGAGCCGCAACCACATCGCGCAGGATGCGCAAAATGCTGGGCCAGATTCAGAGGCCGGCCGGATGGTTCGCTGGCGCGACGGGCAGCTCGACGTCTTCGAAGGTCATGGCGGCCTGATCACCCTTAATCACGATAACCCCGCAGTGCGGGAACTCATCACCCAGGTCATGAACTATTGGTGTGATCGGGGTGTTGACGGTTGGCGACTGGACGCTGCTTACTGCGTCAACCCTGAGTTCTGGGCTGCGGTGCTGCCCGCGGTACGCGAGAAGCACCCCAACGTGTGGATTTTCGGTGAAGTCATTCACGGCGATTACGCGGGTATCGTCCGGACCTCGGGGATGGATTCGGTCACCCAGTACGAGCTATGGAAGGCGATATGGTCGTCCATCGAGTTCCATAACTTTTTCGAGCTTGATCACGCTCTAGGCCGTCATAATGAGTTCAGCGACGCTTTCACCCCGATGACTTTCGTCGGCAACCACGACGTCACCCGCATTGCCTCGAAGGTGGGGCAGGACGGCGCCATCCTCGCGACCGCGATACTGGCCACCATTGGCGGTATCCCGCTCATCTATTACGGGGACGAGCTGGCTTATCGCGGAGTCAAAGAGGAGAGGATCGGTGGCGACGACGACATTTGCCCGGTCTTCCCGGCTAGGCCGGCGGATCTGTCGAACCTCGGCGCAGACACCCTGCGCGCTCACCAAGACCTACTCGGTCTACGGCGCCGTCACCCGTGGCTGGTGGACGCTCGCACCCAGGCCTTGGAACTCACGAACGAACGCTACGTCTACCGCAGCGGAGTGCCGGGGATAGAGCCTCTCGTCGTGGAACTCGATGTGCGTGACGGCTGCTCGGCTCTCATTCGGCAAGCCGGTCAGGTTGTCTGGTCTAGCCGGGGGTGACCCTTATGGTCGGCGTCGCCCAAGTCAGTCGCCGCCAAAGAGATCCCGGGTGTAGACCTTGCTAGCGACGTCGGCTAAGTCCGGTGACATCCGGTTGGCAATGATGACGTCGCAATCAGCCTTGAACGTGCCAAGGTCCTTGGTGACTGCCGAATGGAAGAACTCGTCGCCGTCAAACGTCGGCTCGTAGACGACCACCTCGATGCCCTTGGCCTTGATGCGCTTCATGACGCCTTGGATTGAGGAGGATCGGAAGTTGTCAGATCCTGCCTTCATAACTAGCCGGAAGATCCCCACCCGTTTCGGGTCCCTGGCGATGATGTCGGAGGCGATGAAGTCTTTGCGCACCGTGTTGGAGTCGACGATGGCTTGGATGAGGGTCTGTGGCACGTCCTGGTAGTTCGCTAGCAGTTGCCGGGTGTCCTTCGGTAGGCAGTAGCCGCCATATCCGAAAGACGGGTTGTTGTAGTGGTTGCCGATGCGAGGATCGAGGCAGACCCCGTCAATGACTTGCCGGGTAGATAGCCCGCGCTGGGAGGCATAGGTGTCGAGCTCATTGAAGAAGGACACTCGCATCGCCAGGTAGGTATTGGCGAAAAGCTTGATGGCCTCGGCCTCGGTGGCACCGACGAAGAGCACCGGGATATCGGCGTCGATAGCTCCGGTGGTCATGAGGTCGGCAAAAAGGTGGGCTTTGGGGGAGTCGGACCCGATGACGATGCGCGACGGGTGGAGGTTATCAAACAGGGCCTTACCCTCTCGCAGGAACTCGGGGGAGAAGATGACGTCGAGCCCGGGGCGTTCCTTGCGGACACCCTCGACGAAACCTACTGGAATCGTTGACTTGATGACGATTGTCGCCTGGGGAGCAAGTTCCTGGACCAGGTCAAGAACACCGTCGACGCTTGAGGTGTCGAAGTAGTTCTGGTCGGGGTCATAGTTAGTTGGGGTGGCGATGATAACGAAATCTGCCCCCCGGTATGCCTCCTGAGGATCAGTCGTAGCGCGCAGATCCAGGTCGTGATGGGCCAGGTACTGCGCAATAAGGGGATCCACGATCGTCGTGTGTCCGTGGTTGACCATCGCGACTCGCTCGGCGTCAATATCGATAGCGACGACGCTGTTGTACTGGGCAAGCAGTACTGCATTGGCCATGCCGACATAGCCCAGCCCTGCAACGGCGATTTTCACGAGAGGTCCTTTCGGTGGGTCCCCACGAGTCTACGGCGATGGCGTGGCGCACGGTATCGGTCGCATTCCACCGGCCATCGACAACGCTGTGTTGTAGGGCTGGTTTTGAGCAAGCACCGTCACGAGTGCTTAATGTCGGCCACCCGATTCACGAAAGCGATAAGGCTGTGCTCCACGTCGGCACGTGACTCGGGTTCGTTATGCACTTCGTGACGCAGGCCGTCGTAGAGGTGCAGCTCGACGTCGTGCCCGTCCCTTCGCAGGCGTTGTGCGACAGCCTGCACGCCGGTGCCGAAGTTGCCGGCAGGATCCTCGCTGCCTGCAAACAGGGCGATGGGGATCTTCGGCATCGCCGCATAGAAGCCTTCCCCGTTAGCCATGTCGTAGATGTCGGAGAAACCCTGCAGGAAGCGCGTGCTCATTGGGGCACCGAAGTTATTGAACTTATCTTTGCCGTGGTCGGCAACGACGTCCCTGTTGCGAGCCACCCAGCCGGTGGGGCCGTCGCCTTCGCTCAAGCGATCAGTAAATCCGTCAAACATTTGGGCGACGAGGGACTCGGGGGCGGGACCGGCCGGGTTGGTCGCCATGGCCTTCGCGAGCGCCTCGTGGTCAAGGGTGGTCTCGAGGCCGCGCAGCTGCGCCACGACGCCGCCTAGCGCTAAGCCGTCGAGGCGGGCGTTGGGGCGGGTAGCCATCGCACGGGCAATCAGGGAGCCCCAACTGTGGCCGAAGACCACCCAGGGCAGATCATCGAACTGGCCTGCCAACTGCTGCTGCAGTGTGAGCTCGTCGGAAATGACAACCTCGGCGGAGTTGTCGCCCGCGTCAGCCCAATGGCCCGACTGCATGGCGGTGCGACCGTGGCCGGCATGGTCGTCAGCGACGACGACAAAGCCCGCATCTAGCAGAGCCGAAATCATGTGCAGGTAGCGGCGTGAGTGCTCACCCAGACCGTGGACGATCTGGACGACGGCCGCCGGCGTTCCTACTGGTTCGTAAGCCCATGCCTGGATGGCGTCGCGTCCATTGCGCGAAGTGAATTCGATTTCCTGCAATGCCATGATTGACCTCCTCGTCAGTGGCCTAGCTGCCGTCACCGGGAGGCTAACATCTCCTAGGCCCCTAGTAAATGACTGATGAGTGCTGGGTGCCATGGCTCTAAGGCGGCTAGCTAGGCCCAGTACCCGCAGGTTCGCGGCAGGGAGTGAGCGGCCGTTCATCTGGCATATGCACAATCGTGCACATGTGACCCCGCTGCAGGGAGCTGGTTGTGCGCGGCCTAGTATCGTACCTGCTGGTGCTGAGAAATCCTTCCTAGGATTTTGAGGCGGTAAGAGGGAATCCGGTGAAACTCCGGAACTGCCCCGCAGCGGTGAGTGGGAACGACATCACCATCGTCGCTCATCCGGTTTTCGAATCGGGTTGGCGTCGATCAAGCACTGGGCTTCGGTCTGGGAAGCGGTGACGTAGGACTCGTCGGCAGACGAGGTGCCCATGAGTCCGAATACCTGCCAGAGCGTGTGGTGCACTCCGCGTGTACCACAGCGTCCGAGGTCTCGAGGGCCGGCCGAGGTCGTCCAACCATCCGCAGCGGAGCAGGAGTCTAACGAATGACTGATCCTGACAACCTCGCATCCAAGTCCGTCGAGGACAGGATGCCTGAGGAGTTGAGCCTGGCCGGGGACTTCCCGAAGGTCACCCATGAACAGTGGGAGGACGCGGTCCTCAAGGTCTTGAACCGAGGTCGCCCCGAGGGCAAGGAACTCAACATAGAGCAGGGAATGAAACGCCTCGAGCCGACGACGGTCGACGGCATCCAGATCGAGCCGATGTACCGGCGTCAGGATGCCCCCGAGAAACTCGGTGTTTCGGGTGTGCCGCCCTTCACTCGTGGCACGACGATCCGTGAAGGCAGCATGGACGCATGGGACGTTCGGGCCCTTCACGAGGATCCCGACGTCGCATTCACCAAGAAGGCCGTCATCGCTGACCTTGAGCGCGGCGTGACGTCCCTGTGGCTGCGAGTCGGAGCTGACGCTATCAAGCCCGAGGACATTGCCGGCGACCTCAAGGATGTGTTGCTCGACCTGGCTAAGGTTGAGGTTTCTAGCCGTGACGATCAAGAGGTCGCTGCTCAGGCTCTCCTGGACGTCTACGCCGAGTCCAAGATCGACGCTGACAAGTTGTCGTTCAACCTCGGCCTGGATCCGATCGGGTTTGCGGCCCTCAACGGTGGTACTCCGGACCTGTCTGGGATGGCCACGTGGGTTAAGAAGACTGAGAACTACAAGAATTCCCGCCCCTTCGTCGTTGACGCGACGATCTATCACAACGCCGGTGCTGGTGACGTGCATGAGCTCGCGTGGGCTATCGCAACCGGCGTCGAGTACGTCCGAGCTCTCATCGAGCAGGGACTGACGGCTGAGCAGGCCTTCGATTCCATCAACTTCCGCGTCTCGGCCACCCACGACCAGTTCCTCACTATTTCCCGGCTGCGCGCCCTGCGTACTCTGTGGAACCGCGTTGGCGAGGTGTTCGAAGTGCCGGCTGCTAAGCGCGGTGCCCGTCAAGAGGCGGTCACCAGCTGGCGTGAGCTCACTCGCGACGATCCTTACGTCAACATCCTTCGCGGCACGATCTCAACCTTCGGCGCTGCTGTCGGTGGCGCCGAGGCGGTCACGACCTTGCCCTTCGACGCCGCTATTGGTCTGCCGAAGAGCGACTTCTCTCGTCGTATCGCCCGCAACACTGGCATCATTCTCGCCGAGGAGTCGAACATTGGCCGCGTTAATGACCCGGCGGGTGGCTCTTTCTACGTCGAGGCACTGACCAAGAAGCTGGAAGCGGCCGGGTGGGCTGAGTTCCAGGCTGTCGAGGCCGCTGGTGGCATGGTTGCCGCTCTCACCGGCGACCATGTTCGTACCGAGCTCGACAAACTCAACACCGAGCGCGCCAAGCGACTCGCTACTCGCAAGCAGCCGATTACGGCCGTAAGTGAGTTCCCGCTGCTCGACGCTAAGACTGTTGAAACCAAGCCCTGCCCCGACGTTGCCGAGCGCAAGGGTCTGGCATGGCACCGTGACTCTGAGGTCTTCGAAAGTCTCGTCGATCGTTCCGCCACCTGCTCCGAGCGGCCGAAGGTGTTCCTGGCCTGTCTGGGGACCCGCCGCGATTTCGGTCCCCGCGAGGGATTCTCCGCCCCGGTGTGGCACATCGCCGGTATGGAGACCCCGGAGTGCGAGGGAGGCACCACTGAGGAGGTCGTGAAGGCCTTCAAGGAGTCTGGTGCTGAGGTCGCCGACCTGTGCTCGAACGCTAAGACCTACGCGGCTCAGGGCCTCGAGGTCGCTAAGGCCCTCAAGGAGGCTGGCGCCAAGCTGGTCTACTTGTCAGGTGCCTTCAAGGAATTCGGTGATGACGCTGCCGAGGCCGAGAAGGTCGTCGACGGGCGCATCTACCTCGGGATGGACGTCGTGGACGTCCTGACCACTACTCTGGACACGTTGGGAGTTGCCAAGTGACCACCCTGCCTCGTTTCGATTCCATCAACCTCGGGGACTCTCCGGTTCCTGCGGATGCGCAGGAGCAGTTCGCCAAGCTCGCCGCGGCCGCCGGCGAGCAGGAGCCCTGGACTACTCCAGAACAGATTCCGGTTGGTCATCTGTACTCCGAGGACGTTTACGGTGACATGGACTGGCTGGATACCTACGCTGGTCTGCCGCCGTTTACTCACGGTCCGTACGCCACCATGTACGCCTTCCGGCCGTGGACGATTCGTCAGTATGCCGGATTCTCCACTGCTAAAGAGTCCAACGCGTTCTACCGCCGTAACCTGGCCGCCGGCCAGAAAGGCCTGTCGGTTGCTTTCGATTTGCCGACGCACCGCGGTTACGACTCCGACAATCCGCGTGTTCCCGGTGACGTCGGCATGGCCGGTGTGGCTGTGGACTCCATCCTGGACATGCGTGAGCTGTTCGCGGGCATCCCGCTGGACCGCATGTCGGTGTCCATGACGATGAACGGCGCGGTGCTGCCGATCCTTGCCTTGTACGTTGTTACCGCCGAGGAGCAGGGCGCCAAGCCTGAGCAGCTCGCCGGAACGATCCAGAACGACATCCTCAAAGAGTTCATGGTTCGTAACACGTACATTTACCCGCCGCTGCCCTCTATGCGGATCATCTCCGACATCTTCGCGTACACCAGCGCGAACATGCCGAAGTGGAACTCCATCTCGATTTCTGGCTACCACATGCAGGAGGCTGGCGCGACTGCCGACATCGAGATGGCCTACACCCTGGCCGACGGCGTCGACTACATTCGCTCCGGCGAATCGGTGGGCCTGCAGGTCGACCAGTTCGCACCACGGTTGTCCTTCTTCTGGGCCATTGGCACCAACTTCTTCATGGAGGTCGCCAAGATGCGTGCGGCCCGTATGCTGTGGGCCAAGCTGGTGCATCAGTTCAATCCGAAGAATCCGAAGTCGATGAGTCTGCGAACCCATTCGCAGACTTCTGGCTGGTCGCTTACCGCTCAGGACGTCTACAACAACGTCATCCGTACCTGTGTGGAGGCCATGGGAGCGACCCAGGGGCACACTCAGTCCCTGCACACCAACTCCCTCGATGAGGCCATCGCCCTGCCGACCGACTTCTCCGCTCGTATTGCGCGAAACACTCAGCTGTTCATCCAGCAGGAGTCGGGCACTTGCCGGGTCATCGATCCCTGGAGCGGTTCGGCCTACGTCGAGAAACTCACCCTCGAGCTGGCCCGCAAGGCCTGGGCTCACATTCAGGAGGTTGAGAAGGCCGGCGGCATGGCCAAGGCTATCGAGAAGGGCATCCCGAAGATGCGTATCGAGGAGGCCGCTGCTCGTACCCAGGCCCGTATCGACTCGGGTCGTCAGCCCCTTATCGGCGTCAACAAGTACCGTCTCGATGAGGAGGAACCCCTCGAGGTCCTCAAGGTCGACAACACCCAGGTGCTCAAAGAGCAGAAGGCCAAGCTCGAGCAGCTTCGCGCCAACCGCGACGAGGAGGCCTGCCAGGCCGCTCTGGAGAAGCTCACCTGGGCAGCCGCCAACCCGGACCCGAGCGATCCTGATCGTAACTTGCTCAAGTTGTGCATCGATGCTGGTCGCGCCGACGCTTCTGTTGGTGAGATGTCTGATGCAATGGAGAAGGTCTTCGGGCGTTACACCGCCCAGATCCGTACCATTGAGGGCGTGTACAGCAAGGCAGCCGGCAACTCCGAGTCCACCAAGAAGGTCCACGAGCTCATCAAGCAGTTCGAGGAGAAGGAGGGCCGTCGTCCGCGCATCATGATCGCGAAGATGGGCCAGGATGGTCACGACCGTGGTCAAAAGGTCGTCGCGACCGCGTATGCCGATCTTGGGATGGACGTTGACGTCGGCCCGTTGTTCCAGACCCCGGAGGAGACTGCTCGGCAGGCTGTTGAGGGCGACGTCCACGTCGTCGGCGTCTCTTCGCTGGCCGCTGGACACCTCACTCTGGTGCCGGCCCTGCGCACGGAACTAGACAAGCTCGGTCGCTCCGACATCATGATCGTCGTTGGTGGCGTCATCCCGACCCAGGACTTCGATGAGCTGCGTAAGGACGGCGCGGCGGCCATCTACCCGCCTGGCACTGTCATTCCGGACGCTGCCGTTGAGTTGATGGAGAAGCTGCTCGCCGCTCACAACGACGACTGAGTCCGATGAGCTAACCTGAACGAGGCCTCCGGAACCTAGGTTCCGGAGGCCTCGTGGTTTCCTGACGTTGGCATGCTGCGGAAATCCACGCGGGATGGGGCCACAGCCGTAAACGTCCTCCTCGGGCGGTACGGTAGAGGTACCCGCCCGATGAAGGAAATGGTGATCATGCCGATCGACGTCCCCGAACTGGTTGAGCAAGTTCTGGCCGGGAGCCGCCAGCACATTGCCAAGGCGCTGACTCTGGTGGAGTCGAGCAAGCCGGCTCATCGTGAGAATGCGCGCGAGATGTTGCGTCAGCTCGCTCCGCACACCGGTGATGCCATCCGAGTCGGCATCTCTGGCGTTCCGGGTGCGGGTAAATCCACCTTCATTAACGCCGTCGGCGGCAAGCTTATTGACGATTTTGACTACAAGGTTGCAGTCCTGGCCGTCGATCCTTCCTCGACGCGAACCGGTGGATCGATTCTTGGTGACCGCACCCGGATGGGCGATCTGGCTAACCGTGATAAGGCATTTGTCCGACCCTCGCCCTCGGGCGGCCACCTTGGTGGCGTTGCCCGTGCCACTCGCGAGGCCATGATCGTCATGGAGGCGGCTGGCTACAACGTCGTCCTCGTTGAGACCGTGGGCGTTGGCCAGTCTGAAGTCGCCGTTGCCGGAATGGTCGATACCTTCCTTATGCTGTCGGTTGCTGGTACTGGTGACCAGCTTCAGGGCATTAAGAAAGGTATCCTGGAGCTTGCCGATGTCGTCGCGGTCAACAAGGCCGACGGCGACAATGCGGGTAATGCGCGAGTCTCCGCCCGAGACCTCTCGATTGCGATGAAGCTTGTCTCCTCTGACGCGGATAAGCGGCGCGTTCCAGTGCTCACCTGCTCCTCGTACACCAAGGAGGGCCTCGACGACGTCTGGCAGGCGATTGTCGACCATCGTGCATATCTGGAGAAGGACGGTTCCCTGCGGGTTCGTCGTACCGAGCAGCAGCGGGAATGGCTGTGGAATATGGTTCGCAACGAGATCTTGGAGTCTCTTGATACCGATCCCAGTGTCCAACAGACGGCAGCGCGCATCGAGGCTGGGTTGGGCATTGAGGCTACGAGCGCTCTGGAAGGGGCTGAGGAGATCCTGCGTGCCTTCGCTCGCGCCGTCCCCAACCTCCCATGGGCCCAGGGAGAGTTGACCAGCGGGTCCTGAGCTTGGGGGAATGGCCACCAGAAGTGACTGGTCGGGGTGCTCAGTACTCCCGACGTCGTCATGCGGTGAACACATTCAGGGATGAGACTAACCCACTCGTGCGGCAGAAAGGTTTCTCGACCGACATGTGAGAAGTTTCCAGATAAGTCTAGATAACGGCTCGCTGTTACCGTAAATTTATTTCACCCTTAGCAAACTGAAAGGAATGAATATATGGCATCACGCCGTACGTTGACTCTGGTACTCTGTGCGATCACTGGCGCATCACTTGCCGCGACCGCCGTCCCCAGCAACGCCGCTCCCACCTTCACTACCTCACCGCTACGCACTTCCGATTCCACGCAGTCCACCAGCGGGTTCGTCGTCCATCTCAAGGATCGTTCGGCTTCTGCTCTGGGCGTTTCGAAGGTGGCCGGTACCGCCTCCGTGATGCGGGCAGCCAGCACGTCTCTACGAGGGGCGGTGGATCGTGCTGCGAAGGAGCGAGGCGCCCACATTACTGAGTCATTGGCTCGTGCTAACAACTCCATGTCGCTTCAGGTTTCTCAAGGACTCAATGCCGCGGCGGCTAAGGCCTTTGCCTCTGAGATCGAGCGCAGCCCAGAGGTGGAGTCCGTTGAGCCCGTCTTGCACATGGCGATTAATGAGAACACCGGTGCCCGTCCTGCCGCAGTGTCGTCAACTCCAAACGACCAGTATTGGGACCATCAGTGGGGCTTGAACTCTGAGAAGGGGATCAACGCTCCCGGCGCATGGGGAACCAGCACAGGATCCGGAGTGACGGTGGCCGTCGTTGACACCGGTATCACCAAGCATCCGGATCTGGATGGCAAGGTTCTGCCCGGTTACGACTTCGTTTCCGACCGGAACGTCGCCGGTGACGGGGATGGTCGCGATTCGAATCCCTCTGATGAGGGCGACTGGACTCGGGCGGGGACGTGTTCCCGACGTGACGTCCCGTCGTCGTGGCATGGCACCCACGTGGCGGGCATCGTTGGCGCCTCGACCAACAATGGTATGGGCGTTGCCGGGGCCGCTCCAGATACCAAGATTCTGCCGGTGCGAGCGCTAGGCCACTGCGGTGGAACCGACGTCGACATTGCCGACGGCATCACCTGGGCTTCCGGCGGCGAGGTCCCGGGTGTTCCCACTAACCAGAACCCTGCCAAGGTCATTAGTCTGAGCCTCGGTGGTCGGTCCAACTACTGCCCGATCAGCTACCAGCGAGCCATTGACGCGGCCGTCTCTCGTGGATCCACCGTCGTCGTGGCAGCCGGTAACGAGACGATGGACGCTAGCAAGTCGACGCCTGCCAACTGCCGCAACGTCGTTGTCGTCGGAGCAACCGGTCAGAGTGGCGCCCAGTCGTACTTCTCGAATTACGGTTCGGCTGTTGACTTGTCGGCTCCCGGCGGTGACGACCACGCTGGTGACCTCATCCTGTCGACCATAAACAATGGCAAGACGACCCCCGGTGCCCCGGCCTACGGTTACATGGAGGGCACGTCCCAGGCCACCCCGCACGTTTCCGCCGTTGTGGCTCTGATGGTCGCCGCTAACCCGAAACTCACCCCTGCGAAGATCGAAGAGATCCTCAAGCAGTCGGTGAATCCGGCCGATTGCAAGTCCGGTTGCGGTACCGGCATCGTTGATGCCCGCAAGGCGGTCGAGGCAGCAAAAGCGGCCTGATCGCTAAGATCCTGTGCATGGTGAGTGGCCTGGACCATATGGTTCAGGCCACTCACCATGTCAATAGGTTTGCGCAGAATTACCAGGAGATATCGGGCTCGGTGAGATCGACAGTCTCTGTGACGGTCTGCTCGCCGGTTGTGACCCTCACCTCGTCACCGGGGTGGAGCTGACGTCCCCGCCTGGTCTCCACCTCGCCATTGACGCTGACCATGCCTGATGCGATGAGTTCGCGGGCCTGCCCGCCGTTCTCGGCGAGATTGGCGAACTTGAGATATTGGCCGAGCCTGATCATCTGATTGTCATGCACACTGCCACTGTGTCATGACGTCACGACACCTCACAGCACGGAATTGATAAACCCGCGCAGGCGATCGGACTTCGGGTTGTCAATAACCTGATCGGGGGAGCCGGCTTCGACAACGACTCCGCCGTCCATAAACACGACGTGGTCGGCGACCTCGCGGGCAAATCCCATCTCGTGGGTCACAACGATCATCGTCATGCCTTCGCCAGCCAGATCCTTGAGGACGCTCAGCACTTCCCCGACGAGCTCGGGGTCAAGGGCCGAGGTGGGCTCGTCGAAGAGCATGAGCTCGGGCTTCATGGCCATCGCGCGGGCAATGGCGACCCGCTGCTGCTGGCCGCCGGACAGCTCAGCGGGGTAGTGGTCAGCTCGATCGGCCATGTCGACACGATCCAACAAGGACATGGCCAGCGACTTAGCGTCCGCCTTGTTGAGCCCCAACACCTTGATAGGGGCTTCCATGACGTTGCCCAAAGCGGTCATATGGGGGAAGAGATTAAAGCGCTGGAACACCATGCCAACGCGGGCGCGCTGGGCGGCAATGTCCTTGTCAGAAAGCTTCTCGAGTCGGCCGTCGGGGAGCGGATCGCGCTGGTAGCCCACGCGTTCACCACCGACCCAGATTTCCCCGGCCTCGAAGGTTTCCAGCTGGTTGATGCACCGCAACAAGGTGGACTTGCCCGAACCTGATGGGCCGAGCAAGACGCAGACTTCACCGGGGGCGATGTCGAGGTCGATTCCTTTGAGGATATGCAGGGGCCCAAACTCTTTGTGCAGTCCGGTGATGTGCACCATTGGTTCAGCGCTTGCAGATGCTTCGGTGGATGTGCTCACTGCTCGACCTCCAGGGCAATGTTCTTATGTGTAGTTCCAGCCGCCTGGATGGCAGCTTGGCGGTGCAGCCGCTTCGACGAAGACTTCCCGTTGAATCCGCGACCAAAGTACTGCTCGAGGAAATGTTGCCCGATCATGAGGACACTCGTCACAACCAGGTACCAGAAGGCAGCGACGATGAGCAGGGGGATTGGAGCGTAGATGCGGTTGGCGATGGCACTGGTGGCGTACTGCAGGTCGAGAGTGAAGGGCACGGCAAGGACCAGCGAAGTTGTCTTGAGCATGCCAATGGTCTCGTTGCCCAGCGGCGGGATGATGACCCGCATCGCTTGAGGAATAATGACGCGCCGCATGATGAGGGACGGTTTCATACCCAAGGCCTTGGCCGCTTCGGACTGACCGGCATCAACGGACTCCAGACCCGAGCGGATGATTTCGGCTAGGTAGGCACCCTCATTGAGGCCTAGACCGATGATCGCGGCTGCGAGCGCCGTGACGACTTTTTCTGTCTCGATGCTGGCAAGTTGTGGACCGCCGAAGGGCACCCCGATGGACAGGGTGGGATATAACACTGCGAGTAGACCCCAGAACACCAGTTGGGTGTATACCGGCACACCCCGGAACACGAAAATGTATGCCCGTGAGACACCACGCAATACGGGATTGCGGGACTGTCTCATCATGGCCATGAGGAGAGCTACGGCGGTTCCGAGGAGCATCGCTGCGAAGGTCAGCACGATGGTGTAACCGATACCAGTAATGACTTTGACGTCGCGCAGGTACAGCCACACGACCGGCCACTGATAGTTGGGGTTAGTCACGAGGCCCTGGACGAAGACTAGCGCTAGCATCGCGACGATGACGGCTGCGATCCAGGTGCCGGGGTGTGCGACGTCACGGGCTTGGATGCGATTGGGGATGTCGGCGTGGTGGTTGGCCACCGGGAGTGCCTTTCAGTTGGATGTGATCACGATTCGGGATTGACTTGGGAGGTCTTGATGAGGCCATCCTGGGTGCCCCACGCGGCGAGCAGCTTCTTCATAGTGCCGTCATCGATGAGCTTTTGGGTTGCGACCTGGATGGCCTTCGACAAGCCGCCGTCATTTTTGGCGGTGACGACGCCGAACTTGGCGGCATCGGTGATGCCGCCAAGGGCCTCGAGCTTGGATGTCTGCTTGATGGCGTAGCCGGTGATCACTGAGTCGGCGTAGAGGACGGCGGCTTTGCCGCCGGTGACGTTGGTTGTGGCGTCGGACTGGGAGGCGTAGGACAGCAGGTCGATGGGCTTGCGGCCGGCCTTGACGCACTGCTTCGACTTGTGCTGGGCGGCAGTCTCCTGGGCTGTTCCGGTCTGGACGGCGACAGTGTGACCGCATAGGTCGTCGGGGGAGATTTTCTTGGGGTTGCCTTTGGGGACGGCCATGGAGAATCCCGCCTTGAAGTAGGAGGCCATGGTGACTTGCTTCTCCCGCTCGAGGGTGATGGTGAATGCGGAGACGGAGACGTCGTATTTGGAGCCCAGCGCGGGAATGAGGCTGGGGAAGGCGGCATTGGTGGTTGTCACTTTGAGGCCCATGAGCTTACCGACAGCGGTGATGTAGTCGATGTCGTAGCCGATGACGGTGGATCCGTCGGTGTCGATTAACTCTGCAGGTGCGTAGTTGGCTGCAACGCCGTTGCGTAGGGTTCCCGATTTTTTGATGTCGTCGGGAACGATCGCGGCGATGGAGGGGTCCTTTTTAATCGATTCGATGATCTCGGCATTAGAGGAGGGCTCAGTGTCGCTGGAATTGCCCTCAGGACTGGCTGACTCTTCGGATGCGTAGGTACATCCGCTCAGGGCAAGAGCGATGGCGGTCAAGGCGGCACCGGTGGCGTGGTGCAGAGTTTTCATGTGGCGTTCCTTCGCTGCTGCAGTGCTAGGTAACACCGCGTAATACATAATTATGCATAACAGAGCATAGATTCAAGTCGAGGAGGGTGTGGTGGCAGGGCGGCTGCCAATTCAATGTGAGCTCTGGAGACACTTTGCGTGCGGCAGATCTTCGGGTCCAGGTGCGCCGAGCATTGGTACGGTGACCACTGCGTCGAAAGGTTGTACCGCGAGTGATGACCGCCTCTGATGCCCATGGATCGGATACCTTATGATTAATCGGTGCTCGTTGACTTGTTATGACTTGTTCATGCAGTTCCCCCACGCGGGCCGACCCGCATTGGACGATGTCTCGCTGGTCATGCCTGCGGGGTCAGTGAACGTGATCGTCGGTGCTTCTGGTTCGGGTAAGTCAACATTGTTGATGTGCCTTGCCGGTTTGGAGGCGCCGACGAGAGGGCGGGTCGTACACGGCGACGTGGATGTATACGGGCTAGATGACAGGCGGCGTGCGGCGTGGCGGTTGCAAACGATCGGCCTGGTGTTTCAGAACTCTGAACTGGTTCCCGAGCTCACATTGCGTGACAACATTGCCCTGCCTCTTGAGCTCCTTGGCACTGGGCGCCGGGACGCACTGAAGCGCGCCGACCACCTTGCCGAGATCCTTGACCTGAGCGAGAGCAACAAGCGGAGACCCAGCGAGGTGTCGGGAGGCCAGGCGCAGCGTGCTGCCGTGGGTCGTGCCCTGGCACACCGTCCGGCGGTCGTTCTGGCCGACGAACCTACTGGCGCTTTGGACACCACGAACCGCCATGCCGTAATCGACTTGCTAGACGAACTAGTTCGCGCCGAGGGTTCCACTTTGGTGATGGTTACCCATGATGAGCACACGTTGCCGGGAAATGCTCGGATCATTCGTTTGGCCGATGGGCGGATCGTGGGGGACGCGTCGTGAAAGGTGTGCGTCTGGCGTTGCGATTGAGCCGTGGGGCGGGTCGTCATGAGTGGGTGCGATCGTTGGTCATGATTGTCGGTGTGGCCTTGGCCACACTCGGGTTAGCGGTGGGTGTCACCCTGCCTCGCGTCACCGCTCAGCAGCAGGAAGCGCGTGACGCGCGTACCCCCATCCTTGCTCCGGATGAGCCTGCTGACGGGCATACCGGTTTCAAGGTGCAGGAATTACAGGTCGACGGTACGCCCTGGACGAGTTTCGTGGTGAACCACCCTGCTGACCGCCTACCCCCAGGACTAAAGCACTGGCCCCAACCTGGTCACACCATCGTGTCCCCGCGTCTGAAGTCGTTGATGGACGCCGGGGTCGTGAAAATCTCTAGCTTAGGCACAATCGATCCGGTGGCGGTGGATCGGGCCGCTTTGGCTTCACCCGATGAACTGTTCTCGATTACGACCACCCCCGATCAGGCTGGTTGCCGCGAGCTGAAGGCCTTCGGCTTGACCAGAATCGGTGATTCTGGGGTGTCGTCACGTACCGTGTGGATCGAGGTGATCGGACTGGTGGCGCTGCCGGCAGCCGTGTTGTTGTGGACGTCACTGAGCCTGTCGGCTGCCTCGCGCCGCGACAGGTTCATGACGTTAGTGCGCATGGGATGCGATCCCGACTGGTGTGGCCAGGTCTTCGCCGTCGAGGTTTCTGGGACCGCTGGCCTAGGCGCTCTGCTCGGGTTGGCACTGTTCACTCCCGTTCAAAACGCCCTTGGATCGAGTGGGACGCTCGGGTTAACGTGGTGGCCCTGGCAGGCGAGGCTGAGATGGCCTGAGTGGCTCATTATCGTCGTCATCATGGTGATCGCGAGTGGCTGGTTGGCCCGTCGCGCCCTGCGAAGGCTGCTGGCTTCACGCCGCCCCCCGCGCCGCCGCGCCCGGCTTGGGACAGTGCGTCATCTGCTCGGGATCGTTGGTCTTCTCCTCGTGGTGGCTGCGATCGGTCTGGAGGGCTGGATCTGCCTGACGATGGCACTCGCCCACAACGGCCAGCGCCTGGGGGACCACGCCGCTGGATACATCATGGGCGCAGCGGTGCTTGGAACTCTCGGCGCCGTCATGTCAGCCCACCTCATCATCGTATGGTGTGCCGATCGCGAACAGCTGAGACTGCCCACCCGTCTCGGGTTGACCCTGGCTCGGGCTCACTATCTAGATTCCGCTGCGATGGTGATCGCATTGACGATTATGGTCGGTGTAGCCGGATTTGGATCGGGATTCCTCATTTCTGGCACCCACGATACTGCGGGGGACCCCCACCACGTCCTCGTCCAGGTCCCCTTCACCGACCGGACCGCCACCGAACAGCAAGCCCTCCGGCGCGTCACCCGGCCCCGACGTATGATCTACACGACTACTGACGGCCGTACCCTTGTCGCCGCCTCCTGCGCTGACTTGGCCGCCTTCGATCCCTATCCGCGGTCCTGTCCCAGGACGCCGGCAACGAGGCGAGACGCGTCATCGACATGGACCTTTGGCCACGATGAACACACCATGGTCCGTACCATCAAGCCCGTCAGCCGCCTACCCGTCACCTATGACGATGACGCCCTCCTCGCTCGCAACGATCCGAGACTGGCAGGTCTCACGGCAGACATCCTGGAGTTCACCGCAGACTCCACAACTGGCGACCTCGATCGGCTTGTGGATCAACTCCACGCAGCTGCGCCGTCCTATGCGGCCTACGCCGGGGCTGAAAATCCCGACACTCTACAGGCGTTTATCCAACAGCAGGGAATCGTGCGTAGCGGTCTGGCGACCGGATTCCTGCTGATCCTGGTGGCATGTACTGCAGCTTTTGTCGAATTGCGCTGGGGAATGCGGCGTACCATTGCCGTTCAACAAGCTGTGGGTACTCCCGCCCGTATTCTGCGACGATCCTTCTTGATACAGATGATCGTCACGATTCTGCCAGCCCAGACGATGTCACTGGTGGTCGGAATTCTGGCTGGCTGGGCGATCAATGCCGCGATCGGATCGACCGACGCGAATCAATCCTTCGACCCCACCATTGCGGCGCTACCCGTCACTATGTGGGCGGTCAGTGTGCTTGCCATTATGGTCACTGCGTTTGCGACTGGTGCGCCCCGCTTCCAGCTGTCGGCTGTGAGGGATACCACGTAGGCAAGGAGCGATAGCCATGCGGCTGACTATTCGAACCCCGATGCGGGGCAATAGCCGGTTGCCTGACGGAAGCGAAGGCGTCACGGTGTGAAAGGGCTGGATGGTATCGGGTGGGGCAGCACGGGAGCTGTCAGTTGGCAGCATCGTGCGACAAGTAGCGTCGACGGGACGTTGTAGAGATATCAGACGGTTCGCCGACTCCAGCCGCGGCGCTGACGAATAGCTCCCAGCCCCAGACAGACGAGGTAAATGAGGAAGCTCACCGTCGTCACGTAGGGGCTAATGGGTAGCCCTGGCCCCAATGACAGCAAGATCCCTCCGACGGCAGAGACCGTTGCAAACACGATAGAGAGCAACGACATCGCCAACGGGTGGGCCGTTACCTTGGCAGCAGCGGCCGTCGGAGTGATGAGCAGACTCAGTACCAGCAGGGCGCCGACAAGCTGTACCGCCATAGCCGTGGTCAGACCGAGCAGTAGCATGAAGACAATCGATAGGAACCGCATCGGAACCCCGCGAGCCCTGGCAGCTTCAGGATCCACTGAGGCAAAGAACAGTGGTCTCCAGATGATGCCTAGGCACACTGCCACGAAGATCGCTACCGCGACCAAGGTGCTCAATTCCGTGGTATCCACCGCGACGATCTGTCCGGTAAGCAGGCCAAATTTATTGGAAGACCTGCCTTTATACAGGCTCAAAAAGAGCACACCAATTCCCATGCCGAAGGGCAGCATGATGCCGATAGACGCATTGCGTTCTGCCGCCTTAACACCTAGGAGTCCTAAGATGAGGGCGGCCACGAGAGAACCGATGACGGCACCCTTGGTCACCGATGCCCCGAAGAACAGGGCCACCGCAGCACCCGCGAAAGAAATCTCCGAGGTGCCGTGAACAGCAAATGCCAGATCTCGGGCATGTATTATCGGGCCGATAAGGCCCGCGAGGACACCGAGGATGAGCCCGGCAATGATCGACCCATGGACCAGTGGCACTAATTGGCTGAAGCTGTCGAAGTTGATAATCGTGGGAAAATCCATGTCAGCCTATCTCCTCAGACTCGCCGGAGATTTCGGGGGCGTGTAGGTGAGAAGAGCGCTCCTCGTCAGCGAGCACGATGATGCGATCGCCGCGATGGAACACGTCAACATGCGATCCGTATAGCTCGCTGAGGACATCTGATCGCAACACCTCGTCGGGAGTGCCAACGCGAACTTTGCCACCCGCGACGTAGACCACCCGGTCGACGTAGGGGAGTACAGGATTGATCTCGTGGGTGACGAACAGTACCCCGAGATTGCGGCTTCGGCGCGCACTGTCAATGAGCCGGGTGACTTCTTGCTGGTGGTGCAGGTCGAGGCTGGACAATGGCTCGTCACACAGCAACAGCTGGGGATTGGTGACCAGTGCTTGGGCAATGCGCAACCTCTGCTGTTCACCACCCGACGTCATCGTCAGCGGTGCATTGGCGAAGGCTGTGGCGCCGACCGAGGCGATGGCTTCATCAATCTGGTGCCGTCGCGACCGGCTAAACCGCCCGAACCCCCACCGGTGCCCGTCAATTCCCATCCCGACGAGATCTCGTCCCCGGATGGGAGCAGTCGTCTCGAGGGATCGCTGTTGCGGGATGTAGCCGATGTGAGGCGAACCGCGGCGCACGGGGCGGCCAGCGACCATAGCGGTCCCAGCTGTCAGCGGAGTCTGCCCTAGGAGGACCCGCAACAAGGTGGTTTTACCGACCCCGTTGGGGCCCAGAACGGCGATGAACTCGCCGGGTTCGACAATGAGATCGAGCCCCGACCACAGCACCCGGTTCCCGAAGGCGACCTTGGCGCCGGTGAGCTTGGCAGGCTCGATGCTCATTGTCGTCCCGGTGGTGTCAGAACGATGCGAT
The DNA here is from genome assembly GCF_001642025.1 of Cutibacterium namnetense. GTDB lineage: Bacteria > Actinomycetota > Actinomycetes > Propionibacteriales > Propionibacteriaceae > Cutibacterium > Cutibacterium namnetense. The sequence goes on from NZ_LWHO01000002.1 coordinate 73,586, forward strand.
GCCACGAGTGTCAGGCTAAGCCCTTCTCGATAGAGTCGATGGCCTTGCCGATGAATTCTGGGTAGTTGTCGACACCTTTCGGGAAGGTCTCCCACACGCCAACTTCGTGGATATGTGCCTTGCTAGCAGCCTTTTGAAGAGTTTTGGTGACGTCGTCGCTGGTTTGGCCGTTGACGAGAAGGACGGACGCTTTCTTCTGAGACAGCAGCTCGGTGGTCTCGTGAACGACCTTGGTGGATGGGCCGGCCTCGGTTTCGGACTGTTCGACGAACTCGTCGGGGGTGATGTTCTTGATCTTCATGTCCTCAAGCAGGTAACCGACGACCGGCTCGGTAGCGATAGCGGTGCTGTTCGGGTGCTTCATTCCGACCTTGGTGGCACGATCCTTGAGGCCGTCAAGCTTGGACTCGAAGTCCTTGAGGTTGGTTTCGAAGGTGGACTTGTTGTCCGGTGAGGCCTTGATCAGGTCAGACTCAACAACCTTAGCTACCTTGCGAGCACTGTCGATCGAGTAGAAGACGTGCTCGTTGAATTCCTTCTGGCCGGGCTTCTTGAGGCCGGAGGTCTCGACGGCGTCAATGAGATCCGCCTGGGGGCTGGTGCTCTTGGCGAGTTTGGCAGCCCAGTCGTCATAGCCGCCGCCGTTAGCAATGGCGATCTTGGCTTTCGAGAAGGCGAGCTTGTCTTTAGCGGTGGCCTCGTAGTCGTGCGGATCCTGATCGGGGCTGTCGATGATGGAGTGGACATTGACTTTGTCGCCGCCGATCGCTTGAGCGACCGAGCCCCAGACGTTGGTCGAAGCGACGACGTCAATCTTGCCAGAACTGGCGGACGAGCCGGACCCCGAGTCCGACCCGGAGTTGGAGCAGCCTGCCATTGCCAGAGCGCAGGCGCTGAGAGTTGCCATAGCTAGAAGACGACGATGCATGTGGTGTTCCCTTTCCAGTACGCAAGTGATAACCATTGTCGTCTTCATGAGATGCGTCGACAAGGCAGGGTGCCCAAAGAATTAGGTGACCCATAGCTTTAGGTGAGGGTCGTAAGGACCTGAGAAGTGGTAGCAACCTCGATCTGAGGAGAATACAGACCCATGACGGTCAGGGCCGCCTCGTGATTATCCGGGGTGGATCCTGCGCAGGCGTCAGATACAACCGTCACCCAAGCTCCAGCATCGGCAGCAGCCAAGGCCGTCGTGATGACACAACAGTCGGTCGAAACACCCGCTAGCAAGAGGTGGGGATACTCGCCGGTCACCGCCGTTAGCTGGGATCCCCACTTACCGAAGGTGGTGACGTCGATCGTTGGGCGTTCCGCCCATGGCCGAGCCTCGTCGGCAAGGTCGAATATCGGATCATCTGCGGGACGATCTGCAAATGTCCAGCGGTCGAAGTAGTCGCGCCACGATCCACTGCGAGTAGTCGCGGGAATCCAGCGCGTCACGATGGTTCGGCCGTGGAAGGCAGCGACCATGTGATTCATCGGGTCGATGATGTTTGGGAAGGTAGGAGAGCCCCAGGGGGACGTGGCGGACGCGAAGATCGTCTGGGGGTCGATCACAACGAGCCACGTCTCGCTCATCGTGACTCCTGACGACGCACCTTGCCGCGCCGGGCGATGAGGGTGACAACATATCCGAGGACCAGGGCCCCGAACACTCCAAGGTTGGCGTAGGCCCAATCACCCTGACGCCCACCCAGCCCGATGGGCCCAAGCAGAAATCCTTGCCAGTTGTTCCAATTGACGCCCTCGTAGGTGTTGACGACCAGCCCCCACCCGATGACGGTCACGACGACAAAGGTGATGATCGAGGTGAGGTCGAAACGACCGTAACGCCCAGAACCGTTGAACAGATCAGCCTCGTCGTAGGGGCGGTGGCGCAAGGTGATATCGGCCATCATGATGCCGGTCCACCCTGACAGTGGCACCCCCAGCGTCACCAGGAAGGACTGGAAGGGGGAAATAAAGTTCGGAGCCACGAAGACGACATATAGGGTCCCGATGGTGAGAATCGTCCCGTCAATAAGAGAAGCTGCCGGGCGTGGGACTCTGATTCCCAGGGTGAGCAAGGTGAGCCCGGAAGAGTAAATGCCGTTGATGGCCCCGGCCAGCAGAGAGAGGATCGCAGCCAGCAGGAACGGGATGAGGAACCACGTTGGCAGGATGGTCGCTAGGGCGCCAACAGGATCTGCCCCGATGGCGTCGGAAAGGTTCTTCGAGGAAGCGGCTAGCAGCAGCCCGCCGGTGATGAGGACGATGAGCGGTAAAGAGGCCCCAAAAACATTCCAGAAGGCAGTGGCGAACCCGGGAGATGTGCGCGACTGGTAGCGCGACCAGTCGGCCGCGATATTCGTCCATCCCAATCCGGTGCCAGTCATGACGAGGGTGAGCGCGCCGACGAAGGCCGGGACAGATGCACAAGGCAATGAGGTTGTGGCGTGCCAGTCGATGTGGCTGGCAGCCATCACTAGGTAGATCACGGTAAGGACGCCGGTAATCCAGGTCAGAACGGCCTGCAACTTCATGATGATGTGATAACCGGCCACAGCGCCGCCGACAATGAGCAGGGCCACGACGATAGTGGCGCAGATCTTGACCGAGCTCCCGGAACTCCAACCCAGTCGATGGAAGATCGTCGTCGTCGCCAAGACAGCCGTGATAGCGAGAGATGTTTCCCAGCCAATTGAGGTCATCCAGGAGATAATCCCGGGGATCTTGTTGCCCTGAGTGCCGAAAGCGGCCCGAGACAGCACCATCGTTGGCGCTGAGCCACGCTTGCCAGCTATAGCGATAATGCCGCAGAACCCGAAGGAGACGATGACGCCGACGAGAGTTGCTGCCATCGCCTGCCAGAAGGACACCTTGAACCCCAGCATGAAGGCTCCATAGCTCATGCCAAAGACCGAGACATTCGAGGCGAACCAGGGAAGGAAGAGGTCCCGGGGCTGCGCGGTGCGCTGTGATTCTTCGACGATCTCGATTCCAGTCGTCTCGATGCCCGTGCGCGTCGTCGCGCTCGACTCGGTGGCGGTCTGCGTCATGAGCTGTCCTTTCGCGGTATTCGCAGCGATATTCTTACATCGTTGGGCTGCGCGCGTGTTGTCGTCTACTCGGGCTACAGTCATGTCATGAGCATCGACGCTGATACTTGGGTCTCCCCATCCCCACGCCCTGCTGACCTGGTTGACGAGGCAGTTGACCAGGTCCACACCTGGTTACGAGATGCCCATGGTGCATCGAAACGTCGGACAGATCGTGCACAGATCGCTGCAGGTTTGCTCTCCGACGTACTGTCCCACCCGGCTGGCCTGCCCTTCACCCTGGCTTTCATAGATCGCGTTGTTCGCCCTGAGGATGCCCGCACCGCAGCGGCGAATCTTGCGGGACTAGCAAAGATGGATTGTTCCTTCCTGCCGGGCGCGCTGCAGATGGCGGTGCGGGCAGGCGGACGAATGGCCCCGATAGCTCCTGACGTCGTCGTCCCAGCTGCACGTCATGCTTTGCGGCAGTTGGTGGGTCACCTCGTTGTCGATGCGCGACCGGCACAGCTGACTCGCACCCTCAAAACGCTGCGGAGCTCGGGTGCCAGGCTTAACCTCAACCTTCTGGGTGAGGCTGTGTTGGGCGATCGCGAGGCGGCATCTCGGCTCGAGGGGACGATGGCTCTGCTGGCCCGCGATGACGTCGACTATGTCTCGATCAAGATTTCGGCTGTCGTCAACCAGCTCGACTTGTGGGCCCACGAGCCGACGGTCGACGAGGTCGTTGAGCGGTTGCTGCCGCTGTATCACGTAGCTGCGAACTCCCCGAAGCCGAAGTTCATCAACCTCGACATGGAGGAGTACCACGACCTTGATCTGACGATTGAGGTCTTTCAGAAGCTTCTCGACCGCCCTGAATTGCGTACTATGGAGGCGGGCATCGTCCTGCAGGCTTACCTGCCTGATTCGCTGGCCGCTCTGCAGGGTCTCGTTGAGTGGGCTAATCGTCGCACCGCTGCCGGTGGGGCGGGGATTAAGGTGCGGTTGGTCAAGGGTGCCAATCTCGTAATGGAGAGGGTAGATGCCGAGATTCACGGGTGGCAGCAGACCCCGTGGCCTTCCAAACTTGCCACCGACACCAACTACAAACGAATCCTGGATTGGGCGCTGACTCCCGAACGTACCCACTCGGTGCGGTATGGCGTCGCAGGCCACAACCTTTTCGACATTGCACTGACGAAGCTGCTTGCCGAGCATCGTGGGGTCCGGGACCGGGTCGAATTCGAGATGCTGCTAGGCATGGCACCTGACCAGGTTGAACGTATCGGAGCTGATGTTGGTGGGCTGTTGCTCTACACGCCGGTTGTCGATCCGGCCCACTTCGATGTGGCGATCAGCTATCTAGTACGTCGGCTAGAAGAGAATGCTGCCAGCGAGAACTTCATGTCGGCTGTCTTCCAGCTTGGCCACGACTCCCAACTCTTTGCCCGCGAGGAGGCGAGGTTCCGCAGTGCGGTGGCTGGGATTACTCGAGATGTGCCCGAGCCTCGGCGCCGGCAAGAACCCGATCGGGTGCCGGACCTTTCCGATGGGTTCGTCCAGTCCACTGACTCCGACCCCTCCCTACCCCATATCCGTGACTGGGCCGGTGAGGTTGCCGAGAAAATGAAGGGCTGTGAGCTGGGGGAGTCCACCCTGGCTAACAACCACCTCGAGACCATTGCTGAGGTTGATGCAGTCGTTGCTACCGCTCTTGACGCTCAACACTCCTGGGCTGGGCGTGGCGGCAACGCGCGTGCCGACGTACTGCGCACGGTGATACACGCCTTCGCTGCTCGCCGTGGCGATCTTTTGGCAGTGGCCGGTGTTGAAACCGGCAAGATCCTGGCCGAAGGTGACGTCGAGGTGTCTGAGGCTATTGACTTCGCTGCTTGGTATGCCGACCGAGCTGAGGAGCTTGAGGCCGTCGATGGTGCCCAGTTCGTGCCGCCGCGAGTGACCGTCGTCACCCCGCCGTGGAACTTTGCCCTATCTATTACCGCCGGATCCACCCTCGCCGCCTTGGCTGCCGGGTCGTCGGTACTACTCAAGCCCGCCCCGCAGGCCCGCCACTGTGCTGCTGTTATCGCTGAGTGCCTGTGGGAGGCTGGGATTCCGCGCGACGTCTTGCAGCTTGTCGATGTTGAGGAAAATGAGGCTGGTAAGCACTTGGTGAGCCACCCTGAGGTCGATCGGGTCATCCTCACGGGAGCTTGGGAGACGGCCAAGCTATTCCGGTCGTGGCGGCATGACCTGCCGGTGTTGGCTGAGACCAGTGGGAAGAACTCCATCATCGTCACTGAGAACGCTGACTACGACTTAGCCGCGGCCGACATCATCAAGTCGGCTTTCGGTAACGCCGGGCAGAAGTGCTCGGCAGCGTCGCTCATTATCTTGGTGGGTCAGGCCTACCGGTCTCAGCGATTGCGCCACCAGATTCTCGATGCGGCTTCCTCAGTTCGGGTGGGATCGCCGTTGGATCTGCGTTCCCAGATGGGTCCGCTTGCCGAGCCCGCCAACGGCAAATTGCTCGACGGTTTGACGAAGCTCGACCCGGGTCAGGTGTGGGCCCTGAAGCCGGTACGCATCGACGAGGAAGGCCGATACTGGTCTCCTGGCGTGCGCGGTGGCGTCAAGCCGGGGGATCCGTACCACCTCACCGAGTACTTCGGTCCGATTACCGGAATTATGTACGCTCCTGACTTAGCCACCGCTATCGAGTACCAGAACGGCACCGCTTTCGGTTTGACGGCTGGTTTGCATTCGCTGGACCCTTCCGAGATCGAGTTTTGGGCAGAGAGGGTCGATGCTGGAAACCTTTACGTCAACCGAAGCATCACGGGAGCTATCGTCGGTCGTCAACCCTTTGGCGGTTGGAAGCGTTCGGCGGTCGGCCCAGGTGCCAAGGCCGGTGGCTACCACTACTTACAGGTGTTGGGAACTTGGCGTCGAGCTGAGGTGACGGCTCCGACTCCGGCGGACCGTCCCTGTGGTTTGGTTGAACAGTTCGTCGATCACATCGCGGGGTTGGTTACTCGCGACGAGCGTTCCTGGCTCCTGGACGCGGTCGCTCGTGACGCTCACGAGTGGGACGAGTGGTTCGGACGCTCTACCGACATCGGTGGGCTGGAAAGAGAGCGCAACATCCTGAGGTATCGCCCGGCCCCGACACAGGTGAGAGGTTGTGCCGACGCCAAACTGGTCGACGTCGCTCGTGTCGTTGCTGCGGGTCTCGTGGCTGCCGGGGACGACATTTCGGTGTGTCTAGACCCGAGCTTTGGTGAAGGGCTAGGTCGGGCGTTGCGTTCGGTCGGTGTGGCCGTTACCACTGCTAGCGACGAGGACTGGTACGCCAGCCTAGGGGCTGGCCGAGTACGGCTCGTCGGTGGTAATCCCTCACGAGCTGCCGATGAGGTTGACGGTAACCCGGATCTCGTCGTGTGGGCCAATGAGGTCACCAGCGCCCCGCAGATCGAATTTCTCCCCTTCCTGCGAGAGCAGTCGGTCTCGGTGACAGCGCACCGATTTGGCAATGTGGATGCCGGGGCCCTCTCGGTGAGATTGTAAGGCGGCAGTCGATGTGTGACGGGACGCGACTTAACGCTGGGGGTCGATAGCGATCTTGACACCGGCATGACCGCGCACCGCGTCAACAGCCTCGGTCCACTGGGATAGGCCAAAGGTGTGAGTGACGATGGGGGCCTCGTCGATGTCTCCTCCTTCGAGCATGTCGACCGCCCGGTGAACGTCTGCCCGACCGGCGTTCGATCCTCCGGAGACCGTCAGCTCTTGGTAATGCACCGTATTGGGGGTGATGGACGCCATTGAGCCTTTGGGGAAACCAGCAAACCAACTCACGCGTCCACCGGGGGCGGCGAGGCTAAGGGATTCCTCGGCTAACTCGTTACGACCAATAGCGACGATGACAAGCTCGGCCCCATATCCGCCGGTGTGCTCGGCGACGACTTCGGACAGGTGTTCCGGACAGGTCGTCACCGCTCCCATAGCTGCGGCGCGGTCGCGTCGGTCCGCATGCTTCTCGCACACGATGACCCGCCCTGCCCCGCAAGCCAGATTGAGCTCGGTATGGAGCAGACCGATAGCTCCGCCGCCGATGATGACGACCGTCTCTCCGGGGTTCACCCCGCTATGACGGCGATGCCCGTTGAGGACACAGGAGAGAGGTTCCGCCAGGGCCAACCGGGTAGCTGGCATTTCGGCAGCCACCGAGATGATATTGCCGCGACGAACGGCTCGGGCCGGCACACGCAACCACGGTGCGAGCCCGCCGTCGATGCCGTAACCGACGAGCTCGCAGCGGCTGCATAAGTGTTCCCGCCCTGTAAGGCAAGCCCGGCAGGTGCCGCAGGAGACGACGATGGAGACAGTCGCTTGTTGCCCGGCAGTCAGCCCTTCCACCCCCTCGCCGAGGGAAGCGATCCTTCCGGCGATTTCGTGACCGAGGGTGACTCCGGGACGCACCCCGGTGGTTTTCTCACCGGACATGATGCGTAGATCGGTGCCGCAGATCGTCGTCGCCTCGACGGCCAGCACGACCTCTCCGGGGCCAGGCGTGGGTATGGGTTTTTCGGTCAGCTGGACGTCTCCAGGGCCATTGAGGACTAGAGCTGGCATGGTGTGCATCATGTGATCTCCTTCGTCAGGTCTACTGTCGCATCTCTGCCGCGCCGAAAAGATTGTGGCGGTACCAATTATCATGTGCTGTGGGAAAAACACCATCGACGATGATGACAGGAGCCCTAATTATGACCCGACTTGTGAATAATCCCGATGATTTCCCGTCCCAGGCAGTCGCCGGGCTTGTCAGTGCCTTCCCGAACTATGTGAGGCCGGTATTCGGGGGAGTTGTCCGCGCTGCCCGTACCGATCGCAAGGTTGCTCTGGTCGTCGGTGGAGGATCGGGGCACTACCCGGCTTTTGCCGGCTGGGTTGGTCCAGGTTTCGCCGATGGTGCCGTATGCGGGAACATTTTCTCCTCGCCGTCAGCCTCCCAAGCTTATGCGGTGTGTAAGGCCGCTGACCGTGGGGCTGGGGTCCTCATCGGATTTGGCAATTACGCCGGCGACGTCCTGCATTTTGGGCAGGCAGCGGAGCGGCTTCGCAGCGAGGGAATAGACGCTCGTTGTCTGCTGGTTACTGACGATATCGCTTCGGGGCAGGAACATCTCAAGCGTCGTGGTATCGCTGGTGACCTGCCAGTTTTCAAGGTCACAGCGGCGGCCTGCGAGGAAGGTCGGCGCATTGACGAGGTCGTCGCGGTGTTCGACCTGGTTAACGATCGCACTCGTTCCCTCGGAGTGGCCTTCGCAGGCTGCACCTTGCCGGGTTGCGACGAACCACTATTCCGGGTCGAAGCGACCCAGATGGGCGTGGGTATGGGGATCCACGGCGAGCCCGGCATCCATGACGAGGCCCTGGGTACCGCGGACGAGGTGGCCGCTATGCTCGTTGACAGATTGCTGGCTGATCGGCCCAACAATTCTGGGACTCGAGTAGTGCCGATCGTTAACGGATTGGGCAGTACGAAGTACGAGGAGCTCTTCGTGCTGTGGAATAGCGTCAGCCGTCGTCTTGAAGATGCTGGCCTGACAATTGTCGATCCGCAGGTAGGAGAATTCGTCACCAGCCTCGATATGGCTGGAGTCTCCCTGACTCTGGTATGGCTCGACGACGTCATCGAGCCGCTGTGGTTGGCAGCATGCGACACTCCCGCGTTCCGTCGCGGAACTGTCGCTCAGGTGGATTTTGATACCACGCCGCTGCCCCAGGAAGTTGAGCAGGTTTCGATTACTAAGCTGGGATCCCATGTTTCCCAGCGGCTTGCAGGTGTCATCGTTCAGGCTCTGGAAGCAGTGGCGACAAGGCTGTCGGAGCGCAGTGGCGAGTTGGGCCGTCTTGATTCCGTGGCTGGCGACGGTGACCACGGTATTGGCATGACGCGTGGGTCCCAGGCTGCCCTTGCCGAGGCGCGGCGGGTGAGAGGCGACGGTGCCGGTGCTGCAAGTACCCTCAGTGCAGCTGGATTGGCATGGTCGGAGCATGCTGGGGGGACCTCAGGTGCACTGTGGGGAGCAGTGCTGACCGGCTTCGGAGCGGTGCTTGGTGATGAGGATCGGGCAGATAAGGATGCCATACGCCAGGCGGCCCGAGCAGCTCTCGACGCCGTCACTCGGCTGGGAGGGGCTAAGACCGGAGACAAGACGATGGTCGACGCCATGATCCCCTTCGTAACGACCCTTGAGTCCTCAGCTGATCCGCTGCCGCAGGCATGGGAATCAGCCTGCCGCGCCGCTGACGCGGCCGCTCAGGCGACCTCCGAGATGACGGCCAAGATTGGTCGGGCGCGCCCGTTGGGGGAGAAATCGCTGGGAACACCTGATCCGGGTGCGATGTCCTTCTGTGAGGTCGTCGTTGCAGTCGGATCCGTGCTGTCGACGTCAGCCTCGAGCAACGGCGGGCTTCGCGCTCAGCGTTGACCAACCGGAGGCTTCGCGCTCCAGGGAAACACGATCCACTTGTCTGTGGCTTTCCACACGAAGTCCGGATTGATGATGGTCGTGGGCTTGGAATACAGCACCGCCGAGCGGACGTCGGCTTCGAAGCCGCGCAGCAGCTCGAGTACTAGGGCCAAGGTGCGACCGGAATCGACGACGTCGTCGACGATGAGAATTCGCTTGTTCCTGATGGATTCGGTGTCGAGCATCGGGGCCAACAGAACGGGATCGGGAAGGGTTTCCTGGACGTCGGTGTAGAACTCGACGTTGATGGCGTCGGTGAGCTTGACCCCGAGGGAATACGTGAGGGCTCCGCCGGGGATCATGCCACCGCGTGCCACAGCGATGAGGATCTCGGGGTCGAACCCCGAATGATGAATCTGGGTAGCTAGTTCCTCGGTGGCTTCACCGAAGGTCTCCCAGGTGAGGATCTCCTTGCCCTCGAGGTCACTGGCGTCAGCATGGTACGCGGTCATGGAGCAACTCTAGCGGCGCGGTAGCGGACATTGCGTTGCGGTATGCCTCCGGCATCTGTCTCGTGGCGGGCCACGCGATCAGTCAAGAGTTAATTGCATGAGTACCGCAGTACGCCAGTCGCCCAGCTTGTAGGCGATGTGTGGTAGCCGTCCAACCTCGGTGAAGCCCATCGCCGAGTGAAAACCGATGCTGCGGTCATTATCCGAATCGACCACTGACAGGAGGTTGTGCAGACGATGATCTGCGCGGGCGTGACGGATGAGCTCGGTCATGAGCTTGCGCCCCACCCCTCGTCCCCGCGCCGGAGTGTCGAGCCAGATCGTCACCTCCGCCGTGACGTCATATCCACCGCCTGCGCGGAAACGGTGGTAATTGGCGTATCCCGCCGTCACCCCGTCTACTTCTGCTATGAGTACCGGCCTGTCATCGGCCATTTGCTCGCGCCACCAGGACAGCCGATCGGCTATTTTGGTGTCGACCAATGTGTAAGAGTAGGTGGTTGCCACTGCGCTCTGGTTATAGATACGGCTCACTGCGGGTAAGTCCCGTTCCTCCATAGCCCGGATGTGGGTATCCATGAGCTATAGGGTAGCACGCGTATGACCAGGTTCTTGTTGGCTGTTTACTCAGTGAAACGCTCCTATACCAGTCGCCGTTATGTCGCGTTTTCAGTGATTTTCGCCATGAAAGAAGCTGAAATGCATCTTGATAGCGCCCTCTCCAGGGGCAGTATTTTTCCCGAGCGGTTCGCGGCACGACATGTAGCAGAGCAATTTCGAGCGTCGGTGGGTCAACGAGTCCATTAGCGATGCATTCCCGGTGTGAGAAATCACCATTGTGGCTGACTGTACTGGTATTGCTGGCTTACTTTCAGGAGGCTGTCTGAGCGATGCTGTGAGACCGGTTGGTCTTGCGACGACATCGCGCTCCTGTCTCGTCTGATAACGGATTCCAGGGCGGATCGCAGTCGGGCATGATGCTTTGAGAGGACGAGCACCGCGACGCTGTCGAGGGACAGTGTCCCGGTGCTCCTATTTTTGGTGCTGATGTGGGGAAACGTGCAGCCCCGGTGTCGTGGCCGAGGACGTTTGGCCGTAAAGTCACCATCATGATCATCGGAATCCCACGGGAGTCACTCCCGGGTGAGAACCGGGTCGCCGCGACTCCGACGACTGTTCCCGCCCTACTTAAACTCGGCTACGAGGTGGTCGTCGAGTCCGGAGCTGGCGAGCACGCCGCTCAGCCCGACCGCGCGTATGAAGCGGCCGGAGCCAGGATTGTTGAACCGGGGGAGGCGTGGAAGGCCGACCTCGTGCTGGCCGTCAACGAACCTATCGACGACCAGATCGCCCTCATGCGTGCAGGGGCTGTCCTCGTTACCTTCCTCCATCCTCGCCAGGACCTCGCCCTTACCGAGAAGCTGGCCGCGGCTGGCGTCACCGGCCTCAGCATGGACATGGTTCCGCGCATTTCGCGCGCCCAGTCGATGGACGCGCTATCGTCCATGGCTAATATTTCTGGCTACCGGGCCGTCGTCGAGGCGGCGTTCGCCTACGGACGCACCTTCGGTGGCCAGGTCACTGCGGCAGGCAAAGTCCCGCCGGCCAAAGTGTTCGTTATCGGTACCGGCGTTGCCGGTCTGGCCGCGCTGGGCGCCGCTAATTCGATGGGCGCGGAGGTCTACGCCACTGACGTCCGCCCTGAGACGGCCGAGCAGGTGCAGTCAATGGGAGCCACTTTCTTGCATGTGCGAACCGGAGATTCTGACCAGGGTGTCAGCTCCGACGGCTATGCCAAGGAAACGAGTGACGACTACAACGCCCGCGCCGCTGAGCTGTACCTGGAGCAGGCTGGCAAGGACGACGTCATCATCACTACGGCTGCTATCCCTGGTAAGCCTTCCCCCAAGCTCATCACTGCAGAGATGGTCGCCGCGATGAAGCCCGGCAGCGTCATCGTTGACCTTGCTGCCCTGGGCGGTGGCAATTGCGAGTTGACTCACCCCGGCGAGTCCTATGTCACCGATAATGGTGTGACGATTATCGGTTACACGGATCTGCCGTCTCGCCTGCCTGGTCAGGCCAGCCAGCTTTATGGCACCAACCTCGTCAACTTGCTCAAGTTGGCTACCCCGGAAAAGAACGGCGAGCTCGTCCTCAACTTCGACGACGAGGTCATTCGCACCATGACGGTGTGCCACGAAGGGCAGGTGGCTTTCCCGCCGCCCCCAGTACAGGTCGCCGCAGCTCCTAAGCCAGTCGCTAAGGCTGAGACTGCCAGTGCTCCGGCCACCCCGGAGAAAAAACCGCGCCCGTGGCCGCAGACCTTTGGCATCGTCGCGGTGCTGTCGATCGCATTGATCGCCCTGCTGACCTTCTCCCCGATGGAATTCGTCGCGCTCTTTGGCACCTTTGCCATCGCAGTCGTTGTTGGCTACTACGTGGTGTGGAACGTCACCCACGCACTGCACACTCCGCTTATGAGCGTCACGAACGCTATCAGCGGCATCATCATCGTTGGTGCTATCACCCAGCTCGGCAGTGAATCGTGGGGTATTCGGATTGTCGCCGCGTTGACTGTGCTCATTGCCAGTATCAACATCTTCGGCGGTTTTACGGTCACCCAGCGCATGCTCAAGATGTTCAGGAAGGCCTGATCCATGACGTCAACACTTCTCATTGCCCCGCTGGCCGGATCGTTGCTGAACTTCGTCAACGCATCCTTTATCGTTGCGGGCCTGCTGTTCATCTTTGCCCTGGCTGGGCTGTCCAAGTTTGAGACTTCTAAGAAGGGCAATGCCTATGGCATTCTCGGCATGGTTATCGCGATTGTCGCGACGATCGTTGCCCTAGTGAAACTGCCCGGATACTCGCCGGCATCCATCGTTTTGCTCTTCATCCCGATGCTTATTGGCGGAGCTTTCGGCGTGTGGAAGGCCCTTAAGGTCGAGATGACTGGAATGCCTGAGCTCATCGCTCAGCTGCACTCTTTTGTCGGTCTGGCTGCTGTCCTCATCGGTTTCAACGCCTTCGCTGAGGAGGGGACTGGTGCTAGCACTTTCCAGCTTTCCGAGATCTGGATCGGCATCTTCATTGGTGCTCTCACCTTCACGGGATCGCTGGTGGCCTGGGGCAAGCTCTCGGGAAAAGTCGCCTCGAAGCCGCTGACCCTGCCAGGCCGAAATTGGATCAATCTCGGCCTGCTGGTCGTCATTCTCGCCTGCGGCATCTGGTTCTCCAATGTCTCCAGTGGCATCGCGTGGTTGCCGTTGGCGCTACTGACTGTGGCGTCGCTGTTCCTCGGCTTCCACCTCGTCGCCGCTATCGGTGGCGCGGATATGCCGGTCGTTATCTCGATGCTGAACAGTTACTCCGGTTGGGCGGCTGCCTTCTCCGGGTTCAGCCTGCACATCCCGGTGCTCATCGTCACCGGTGCCCTCGTCGGCTTCTCCGGTGCCATCCTGTCCTACATCATGTGCAAGGCCATGAACCGCTCCTTCGTGTCGGTTATCCTCGGTGGCTTTGGTGATGCCCCGGCAGTTGAGGGCGGGGGTCCGGCGGGGGAGATCACTGAGATCAAGGCTGACGAGTTAGCCTCCCAGCTGTCTGACGCCTCCTCGGTCATCATTGCTCCCGGATACGGCATGGCCGTGGCTCAGGCCCAGTACCCAGTCGCCGAGCTGGCTAAGAAGCTGCGGGACAAGGGCGTGGACGTCAGGTTTGCGATCCACCCGGTGGCCGGCCGACTGCCCGGTCATATGAATGTGTTGCTCGCCGAGGCCCACGTCCCCTACGACATCGTCATGGAGATGGACGAGATCAACGACGACTTCGCCGACGCCGACGTCGTCTTGGTCATTGGCGCCAACGACACTGTCAACCCTGCCGCCATGGATCCTGGTACCCCGATTTCGGGTATGCCAGTGCTTCACGTCTGGGAGGGCCATGAGGTAGTTGTCTTCAAGCGCTCCATGAAGCCCGGATATGCCGGTGTGGAGAACCCGTTGTTCTTCGCCGATAACACCCGGATGCTTTTCGGTGACGCAAAGGCGAGCGTCGACGCCCTGGTTGCTGCTCTTTGAGGTTTTCAGCCCAATTCTGACGCCCACGACTGACTGACAGTCGTGGGCGTCAGTGCGTGCTGGAGGCGGATGTCACGAGGCCGCACTATGATGATGGCGAGTGTCTATCAGGCCCCTTGTCAGGGCCGGAACAAGGAGAAGACGTGACCTACGTCATCGGTCTGCCCTGCGTGGATGTCAAGGATCGTGCTTGCGTCGAGGAGTGTCCCGTCGACTGCATTTACGAGGGTGAGCGTAGCCTCTACATTCACCCTGAGGAGTGCGTTGACTGCGGCGCTTGCGAGCCCGTATGCCCCGTCGAGGCCATCTATTACGAGGATGACCTGCCCGATGATCAGGAGAAGTTCCTCAACATCAACGCCGAGTTCTTCAACGAGTTGGGGTCCCCCGGCGGCGCTGCGCGACTTGGCCCGACTCACAAGGACCATGCGGCCGTCGAAGCTCTGCCGCCACAGGGCGAATGAGTCGCCGCAACGTCTCCGCCACCCTGCCCACCTTCCCCTGGGACACCATTGCTGAGGCCAGGCGCAAGGCCCAGTCCCATCCCGGCGGGATTGTCGATTTGTCGGTGGGCACGCCGGTCGATCCGACCCCGGACGTTGCCACCGAGGCACTCACGGCGGCTGGTGACGCCCACGGTTACCCGCAGGTGTGGGGGACCCCTGCCCTGCGAGCTGGAATCCTGGACCACATGAAGCAGGTCTGGGGTGCGCCAGCCAGTCTTGACCAGACTAGCGTCCTGCCAGTTGTCGGAACGAAAGAGTTGGTGGCTTCTCTACCTAGTCAGCTTGGGTTGGGGCCGGATTCGACTATCGTCATCCCGGCGTGCGCCTATCCGACTTACCGGGTCGGTGCCCGGCTGGCCGGAGCCAGGGTTGTCGCCGTTGACGAACCGGACGAGGTCGATGTCGCCCCTGACCTCATCTGGATTAATTCCCCAGCTAATCCGTCAGGTCGTGTCCTCAACCTTGACCAGATGAAGGCATGGGTGGATTTGGCACGCAGTACGGAAGCTGTGCTTGTCTCTGACGAGTGCTATGGCGAGTTTGTCTGGGAGGGGGAGTCGGTTTCGGTCCTTGACAAGCGGGTCAACGGTGGTGATGTCACCGGCTTGCTGGCCTGCCTGTCGATGTCCAAGCGATCGAATATGGCCGGCTACCGTGCGGGGTTTGTCGTTGGGGATGCTGAGTTGACCAGCGAGTTGCTTACTGTGCGTAAGCACTCGGGACTCATGATTCCAGCCCCGGTCGTGGCTGCTATGCAGGCTGCTCTGACAGATCGCTCTCACGTGCTTGAACAAGTGCGGCGGTACCGACTGCGTCGCGATGTCCTGAAACCGGCCTTGGAGAAGGCCGGTTTCCGCATTGACCACTCCGAGGGATCGCTGTATCTGTGGGCGACCCACGACGAGGACTGCCGGATCACCCTTGACCGACTAGCCAATCTAGGAATCCTCTGTTCTCCCGGTGATTTTTACGTTGCCGGTGGCTCTGATCATGTCCGCATCGGACTGACGGCCACCGACGAGAGGATTAACGCCGCCGCCCAGCGGTTACAGCCTTGATTAGCTTCGAGCGGTGACGGTGCCGGAAACCCGGCCCGTCCCGCTGGCAGCTGGGCTCGCTGAGGGGCCAGCAGCTGCCCCCCACGAGGCGTAATGCTCGGAATCTGCCCTCCAGCTCGTCGTTGCGACCGTCGCGCGATCGACTGGCCCGAGATTCGTGCTCGCCATCGTCAATGCCACTGCCGCGCGGACGGACACCGGATCAGAGGCGGTGAACATCACCGTCGATCCAGTTGTGTGGGTGGCGACCTTCGACGCGAGCCCCTTGCGTGCCGTGCGGGCGAGTTCGTGAACGGTTGTCGTCTCGGCGGACCTATTGACGCAGGTCAGTGCTGAGGGGGAATGGCCCGTGAGAGCTGAGGCCCATGCTTTCGCTAACGGCTCGTGCTTGCGGTAGGCCTCGGGGTATCCGGATCGCTGCACTTGCTGGGCGGCATCATTGATGCTGATGGACTTCCAATTGCCGAACTTCACCAGCTCCTCGTAGAACTTCCCCGATGAATACCACGGGTCCATGATCTGCTTGGCAGTTCCCCATCCTTGGGAAGGACGCTGTTGGAATAGCCCGAGGGAGTCACGATCCCCGTAGTCAATATTGCGCAGCTTCGATTCCTGCATTGCCGTCACCAAAGCGATCGTGGCGGCATGGGCCGGAAGACCACGGCGGATGGACTCGGCAGTGATGATGGCGGCATTCTGGGATTGCTCTAAATCGAGGTCGTAGGACTGGCCCGAGACCGTCACTCGGCAACCTTCAGGCTCTGTCGTGGTGAACGGGTCAACCGCCCTCCATACCTGATATCCACCCCAACCCAGCCCGGCCAGGATTGCCAATACCACAACAAGGGCGGCAATCGTCTTTGCGGGGTTGGTAGACCGACGTTTACGCCGTTGTCGCGTAGCAGTAGGGCGGGCCTGGCGGGGGGAGGGCTTTGTCATGTCAGTTCTGATGCAAGTCCGTGTTGAGTTCGATCTTGTGGTTACCACGGCTGCGGGCTTTGACGACCCCCGTCGTTGAATCACGAATGTAGAGGATGTCGCTGGCGCCGGAGAGCTCAGATGCCTTGACAACCTTGCCCTCAGGAAGAGTCACCTTGGTGCCTGCAGTGACGTAGAGGCCAGCCTCGACGACGCAGTTGTCACCTAGGGAAATGCCGATTCCGGCCTCAGCTCCAAGCAGGCAGCCGCGACCGATCGTCACCTGCTCCTTGCCGCCACCCGAGAGGGTCCCCATGATGGAGGCTCCACCACCGATATCGGTGCCGTCGCCGACGATGACACCCTGGCTGATGCGTCCCTCGACCATCGAGTGGCCTAGCGTGCCTGCGTTGAAGTTGACGAACCCCTCGTGCATGACAGTGGTTCCCTCGGCCAGATGGGCTCCCAAACGGACCCGGTCGGCGTCACCGATGCGCACACCAGAGGGGACGACGAAATCCACCATGCGCGGGAACTTGTCGATCAGAAGAACGGTGAATGGGGCATGGGCGACGCGTGCCTCCATACGGGCCTTCTCGAGATCGGCCACACGGATTGGGCCTATCGTGGTCCAGACGTTATTGGGGAGCACACCGAAAATGCCATCGAGGTTAATGGTGCGGGGAGCAGCTAACCGGGACGACAGTAGATGCAGGCGCAGATATGCGTCGGGCACGTTGGCAGGAGCGTCATCCAGATTGACGACGGTGCGCACTACCTCAGTGTGCACATTGCGGATAGCGTCACGACCAGCTTCAGTTACCCGGTGCAGATCAACCGGGGCGGGGGAGCCGTCGGGGGAGCCCAGCTGAGGCGCGGGATACCAGGTATCCAGCACGTCTCCGTCCTCGTGGACGGTGGCCAAGCCCCATCCCCAGGCCTGCCGGTCAGCCGAGGCGGTCTGCGAAGTCGTCGTCTGCGTCATGGCACTGAGTCTAACCAGCCGCGCCGACAAGACGGTGGGGCGAAACGGGGCTAGGACATCTGTGCCTAGGTCTTGTACGCATGTATTACTTTGCGCTACCGTTGAGATCGTCGGGATGGTTCCTCAACGGTGAGGCAGGAGAGATCGATGAACATGCAGCAGTCCGCAGTTCCCGATTGTGACTGGCCGGTACGTGCCCGGCTTACTGAGGTGTCTCCGGCGCCAACGAGCGTAGGTATTGGCAGTTCCGTTCTTTCATCAGTGAGTGACCAACGTGGTCTCGAGAGGTTTGCGCGACGCATAGGCGACCCGACAAAGACGGCGGTGAGTGCGCCCTCAAGATGATCGCGCCGACCAATGGGAAAACAAGGAAAGGATCAATGATGACCAAGATTGTCAATTCATGGAACGACTGGGATCCGTTGAAACGAGTCATTGTCGGACGTGCAGATAACTCCGTCATCCCGCCAGAGGAACCGGCAACCTCTGAGAAGGTTCCGGTGGATTCTGCCATGCGGGGGATGTGGGGGCTGCGTCCGCTCGAGACCGTTGAGAAGGCAAATGCCCAGCTCGACAACCTCGTCGATGTTCTCGAGAAGCATGGAGTGCAGGTTGATCGTCCGACTCCGCTCCAGTGGAATCAAGCTATTGGAACTCCCGATTTCCGCAACGACTCGATGATGACGTGTATGCCTCCTCGGGATATTCTTCTCACAATTGGCAGCGAGATTATGGCTTCGGCCAATTCCTTCCGCTGCCGGTATTTCGAATACTTGGCTTACTGGCCTCTCATGAACTCCTATTTTGAGGACGATCCGGAATTCAAGTGGACACAGGCTCCACGCCCGCGCCTTACCGACAAGAGCTACAAGCACAACTACTATGACGAGCAGGTTTCGCTTGAGGAGCGTCTGGAGCGCACTGCGGCTAAGGATTTCGTGACGACCGAGGTCGAGCCTATGTGGGATGCGGCCGACGTCATGCGAATGGGCAAGGATCTCTTCATCCAGCACGGTCTTACGACAAACCGGAAGTCAATGGAATGGTTTAAGCGTTACTACCCCGATTTCCGCGTCCATGCGGTGAATTTCCCTGGAGATCCGTACCCCATCCATATCGACGCGACCTTTGTGCCGCTTCGTCCGGGGCTCATCATTAACAACCCACATCGTCCGCTGCCGCAGGAGCAGAGGAAGATTTTCGAGGCCAACGACTGGCAGATCGTTGAGGCTGCTCAGCCGGCGCACGACACGCCTCCGGAATTGTGCTACTCGTCTGTGTGGCTGTCGATGAACTGCTTGGTACTCGATCCGAAGACGGTCATCTGTGAGGCTTCGGAAGTTCATCAGATGGAGCAGATGGACAAGCTGGGCATGAACGTGATTCCGGTTGCGTTCCGTGACGCGTACCCATTTGGTGGAGGCCTCCACTGCGCCACGGCTGATGTGTATCGCGAAGGTACCTGTGAGGATTACTTCCCGAAGCAGGTCGATGATCCGACCTTGGTGTGAGGAACCCGTGGTCATGCCATGACTGATGGGTCTCGGCGGCTCGGTATGGAACTTGCGTTGTTCGTTACCGGGCCGCCGGCCCTGATATGGCAGCATCACCCCTAGAAAGAGGAGTATGTCATGAGCATGGAGCCGGGCATCATCAATGTTGAACAGGAAATTCCAGCTATCGGCACGATGAACCAGAAATTAGGATTCGTGTCCATGATTTTATCTGCAACGGGCATGGGGCTGGTGGGTGCCTTCGGGCGTTTGAGTACTCCGGTGGATCCCGCGACGGGAAGTAAGTACATCATCGGTGATTTTTTGGCCGCCGGTAGGATGATGGTCGGGGTTCTGGGATTCCTCCTCATCATCGTGGCGCTTGAAAAATGGTCTGAGCTTCGTCGCGTTCGAATCTCACCGGCCATCATCGGAGGTGGGCTGGCGATAGGGGCATCTTTGGCCTTGTATGTTTCGGCCACCCTTATGACCACGATCGCTAACGCAGTTTTTCTTATTTATACTGGACCGCTGTTTGCGACGATTCTGGCAAGGATTTTTCTGAAGGAGAGAGTCGGGCTTCGAAACGGTATTTTCTTCTCGCTGGTCTTCACGGGCATGCTCTTTACTGTCGGCTTGGTGCGGCTGGGCGGTGGCTCAGTGGTATCTTTCGGGCTGCAACTTGGTGCTGTAGAGGGTCTCCCTAGAAAACCTCTTGGGGATCTGTTCGGATTGGGCTCGGGTGTTTTTTACGGCCTGGCGCTATTTTTCTATCGCTACAGAGGCGACGTTTCTTCGGAAGTGCGAGGATTTTGGAATTTCGTTTTTGGTACGGTAGGTGCGTCCGTAGTGTTAGCGCTGAGGATTATGTTCTTGGACCAGACGAATCCAGTGACTGTCATGACCGGAAGAAATTGGTTGTGGGCGATCGTCTTATTTGTCGTATGTGGCCTGGGTGCCATCGGTCTGTTGGTTGTTGCGGGAAAGAACCTGAAAGCGGTGGAGCTCGCCACGACCGCCTACTGGGAATGTGTGATAGCACTCCTGCTGGGGTGGCTCGTGTGGGGCGAGTCGCTTACCTTGACCAGTTCGATTGGCGGGGCCTTGATCCTGCTAGGAGGAGCGGGTCCTGTTGTCTTCGAGTTGTTCGGTCGTGAGCGGCTGCCGGAGGGCGAGCGAAGTGTCCCTGACTGTGGCTGAAGTGGGGCAGTGCTGATGTCGGAGGACCACTCTGGAGTCGTCAGGAAGGTCGTTGTTGCCTCGTTTCTGGGGAATTTCGTGGAATGGTTCGACTATGCCACGTACTCATATTTGGCAGTGACAATCTCCAGAGTGTTCTTCCCTCAGGGGACAAGTAGGGGTGCTCTTATCCAGACCTTCGCCATATTTGCCCTGTCTTTCCTTCTTCGTCCGATAGGAGCGGTGCTATGGGGGTGTTGGGGGGACAAATACGGTCGTAGGTGGTCTCTTTCAGTCTCCATCCTCATGATGGCTGTAGCTTCTTTCCTCATTGGTTGTTTGCCGTCGTTCGCTGTGGCGGGAGCGTTCGCGCCTATCGGGCTGCTGGTATGCCGGATGGTCCAAGGATTTTCTGCATCGGGGGAGTATGCCGGGGCGGCCACGTTCTTGGCCGAGTACGCACCTGCCGGTCGTCGAGGGTGCTACGTATCTATCGTCCCGGCCTCGACGGCGGCGGGTCTGCTCATGGGATCCCTTAGCGCTGCGATGATCGAAGGTTGTTTGCCACAGGGCGCGGTGGAGGCATGGGGATGGCGGTTGCCTTTCCTGGCGGCCGGGCCATTGGGGCTATGGGCTCGTCACGTGTGGCTCGAGCTTGAGGATTCTCCGGTGTACCAGGAGCTTAGTGAGGCCGAAACGGGGACATCCGTCGGACTCAGGCCATTGAAGATGCTCTTGTGTGGTCACCAGCGGTCTTTAGTGGTGAGCATTGGAGTTGCATCGCTCAATGCGGTGGGTTTCTATCTCGTTCTCACCTACCTGCCGACGTATTTGTCGAATGAACTAGGTTTCAATTCTCGCGAGTCCTTCCTCTCGGTGAATATCAGCCTTTTGTTCTACCTGCTGGCGATCTTTGCGATGGGATGGCTTTCTGACCGTATTGGGCGAAAGCGCATGTTAGTTGCGGCTAGTGTGGGCTTCGTCCTCTTTTCTGTTCCCCTGTTCATGGTCATGGGGACTGGGCAGCTGTGGAAGGCATGCCTTGCAGAAGGGGCGCTGTGCCTGTTCCTCACTGCCAACGACGGCACGATGGCCAGTTACTTGGCTGAGTCTTTTCCCACGGAACTTCGATACACCGGTTTTGCGGTGAGCCAGAATCTGGCGAACGCCGTGTTCGGGGGTACGGCATCCGCCGTCTGCACTTGGGTTATCGGGGTGTCTGGTTCGCGCCTGGCACCGGCGTGGTACCTCGCGGCAGTCTCGCTCCTTTCGCTGTGTGCCATGGTCGCATCGCACGAACACACGGGCCGTGACCTCAGCGAGGTCGCCTAGCGCTTAGTGGACTCCTCTTCGGTCGAATGAGGCGGAGCTGGACCTATGGAATCGGGGCCAGGCTCGTATGCCGGCAGACTGATCAGCTGGCGAAGGAGGGTTTCGACGGTTGCATGGGGATCGCGTCCCTCGGATAGCGCTGTGACGATTCCGCCGTCGATAACGGCGATCACGAGTTCTGCTGGATAGGGGATTTTAGCGACGGCGAGAATGCGTGATATTGCATTGTCCAGCCGTCCGCGTCCGGCGCGATAAGCGGTGGAGATGGTTTCGTTGTCCCCTGCTGAGATGAGCTCGAGATAGTGCCCCAGAAGAGGAGCTGGGCGTGAGATCATTGCTCGAATCAGATATTCGATCACTTCGTCGGTCCCCGTTTCGGGGTGATGATTTTCAGCCTCGTCCGCAATCGCTTCAGCGATGTGAGCCCACGCTCGGATATTGAGTTTGGCGGCTTCGGCCAGGAGCTCTTCGCGGTCATCGAAATAATATACGGTGGAAGAAGGTGAGAGATCTGCCAGACGTGCTGCAGCTCTCATAGTGACAGCTCTGGGGCCGCCACTGCTTAACAGTGAAGCCGCTGATTGGATGAGTTTTTGGCGTCGGTGATGACCTTTTGCCGTCATTTGTTGAGCCATTTTGTCACCTTGTGATGTTGCAATCTGCAATGTGTCACATGTATTTATCATATCAATCTTTGGGCCGTTGTTCGCGCATCTTCCGCAGACTGCTCCGTAGCGGCGCTGGTAAGGTGTCTGCCATGGACTTGAAGCCCACGGGCGACCTGCACGAGCTCTTTCGTCGGCTCGTCGACATCGAGTCGGTATCTATGCACGAGGCACCTATTGCCGATGCAGTGGAGGAGGCGTTGGCGCCGTATAAACATCTTGAGGTGACAAGACTCGGCAACTCCGTCGTTGCCCGTACTCACCTTGGGCGTTCCGAGCGGGTCGTCATTGCTGGCCACCTCGACACCGTTCCGGTCGTTGAGAACCTGCCGTCTCGCGTTGAGCGGCGCTCTGACGGGGACTATCTCGTGGGCCGGGGCACGTGCGACATGAAAGGTGGTATCGCTGTCGCGCTCGCCTTGGCTGCGAGTCTTGAGAGGCCGGCCAGGGACGTTACATGGGCATTCTATGAGTGTGAGGAGATCGCGGCCGAGTACAACGGCTTAGAGAGAATCGCCTCTCAGCGTCCTGACCTCCTCGATGGGGACTTCGCCATTCTTATGGAGCCCACAGATAGCCGGGTGGAGGGCGGTTGTCAGGGAACTATGCGTTTCACTCTTGAGGTGGCGGGGCGGGCAGCCCATTCAGCTCGTTCGTGGGTCGGGCACAATGCGATCCACGATCTGGGGGCCGTCCTGGAACGCCTCAACCGCTGGCAAGAACGGGATCCGTTCGTCGAGGTCGACGGGCTGACCTTCCATGAAGGCCTCAACGCGACGATGGTAGAAGCCGGTGTGGCGGGTAACGTCATCCCACCTAACGCCACCATTCAGATCAATTATCGGTACGCCCCCGACAAGACGACCGAACAAGCCCGGCAGTACATGGAGGACCTGTTCGATGAATGGCCGATGACCATTCTGGACTTGTCAGCTCCCGCCAGACCAGGACTCGACCGCCCGTTGGCGAAGTCTTTCGTTGCCGCGGTGGGCGGGGAACCGGGTCCTAAGTATGGCTGGACGGACGTCGCCCGTTTCGGACAACTTGGAATACCTGCGGTCAATTTCGGGCCAGGAAATGCGCTGTGCGCACACCAGGCGGATGAGTGCTGTCGGCTCGGTTCACTAGACGAGTGTCACCGGGCGCTGCACACGTGGTTGACATCGGAAGGTGGGTCCCGGTGAGCGCACGGCAATTCGCTGGAGGGTGTGACAACCAGGCGAATCTCGGTCGTGTCCGCATCACCGATGACCTGACCGAGGTCGTCGTCCAATTCTGTTGTTGGGAGATCTGACATGGCATGGTTGCTTGCTGCTGTCGTCATCATCGTCATCGGGCTCGCCGTTATGGCGGGGGCCGGGAAATTTGGACAGGTCCCGGCGGTCGTAGATGACCGCCCGGTCCCAGATCTGCCTGAGGGCGACCTGGATGCGGAGAGCCTGCGTTCGGCTCGCTTCGCAGTGGTGCCACGGGGTTACTCAATGTGTCAGGTGGATCAGCTCCTCGAGCGTCTGGCTGCCCAGATGGAGGCCGGCCAGGGGCCCAATCTCACGAGGACCGGCCAGCCCATCCCTGACGCTAACGACCCAGATACGGAATAATAGAAGATGCACCACTGCCCAGTGATTGAGGAAGAGTGACATGGCAGCTATGAAGCCCCGTACCGGTGACGGTCCCATGGAGGTCGCGAAGGAGGGCCGTGGCATCATCATGCGCGTTCCAGTCGAAGGTGGCGGTCGGCTGGTTGTTGAACTCAACCCAGACGAAGCCCAAGAACTGTTCGCGTGCCTCAAGGACGTCGTCGGCTGACGCAGATGACTGACGATCGTGCCCGGCTCGAATGAGCCGGGCACGGCTGTGCAAAGTGAGCTGTCAGCCGTGACACTCAATCGCGTCCTTGTAAACCTTGACGGTTTGCTCGGCGATTCGAGCCCAGGAGAACTCGTCAATGCAGCGCTGACGACCAGCGGTCCCGAGGGCCTTGGCGCGTTCTGGGTCTCGGGTGAGGTCATTGATAGCAGCTGCGAAAGCAGATTCGAAGGCTGCGACATCTTCCGGGGTTGACGACTCGGTTGGGACCCCGGCAACGAGATGCCCGGTAGATCCGTCGACGACAACCTCCGGAATACCGCCAACCCGAGATGCCACTACCGGCGTAGCGCAGGCCATGGCCTCCAGATTCACAATGCCCAGCGGCTCATAGACCGAAGGGCAGGCAAAGACCGTAGCAGCAGAGAGCACCTGGCGAACCGATGGGCGGGGGAGCATCTGCGGCACCCAGATAACCGGTGCTCGGCGACTGGAACAAACCTCCTCGAAAGCGGATGTGAACTCTTCTCCGATCTCTGGGGTATCTGGGGCACCGGCTAGTAGAACGAGCTGGGTCTCAGGGTCAAGTTCAGCAGCCGCATGCACCAGGTGGACCAATCCTTTCTGGCGTGTGATGCGCCCGACGAAGACCACCGAGGGTCGGTCAGGGTCCATCCCGATGTCACGGCACACATCGGTCTCGGTGACGGGGTGGAACTCATCGGTGTCGACCCCATTGCGCACCACATGCACCTTGCCAGGATCTAATTCGGGATAGGTCCGCAGCACGTCGGTCCGCATGCCTTCAGAAACCGCGATGATGGCGTCTGCGGCGTCGTAGGCGGTTTTCTCCGCCCAGGACGACAGTCGGTAACCGCCGCCGAGCTGCTCTGCCTTCCACGGACGGTCAGGCTCCAGCGAGTGAGCGCTGATGACGTGCGGGATGTCATGAAAGACACCGGCTAGCAAACCAGCGAGATTGGCATACCACGTATGGGAATGGACGAGGTCGACATCTTCTGGAATGGCATCGACTATGGATAGGTCTGCACCGAAGGCCCGCAGCGCCCCGTTGGCACCATCCGGGTAGTTCTCGGCGTGGGCGGTGGCCCCTTCACGCGGCTGTCCCATGCACTGCACATCGACGTCAATGAGAGTGCGAAGTTGGGGGACGAGTTGCGCGACGTGGACGCCGGCGCCGCCATAGATAGTAGGAGGGTATTCGCGGGTCAAGACGGACACGTACATGGCCTGATCGTCCCACAAAGACGGCCGCGATGGGGCAGCAGCGTTGCGTTGTCGTCAACAGACCAAGAACTCTCGTCGACATTGTGTGGCTGACCTTATGGTGATTGCCCACGTGGGCGGTCGGTGACGGTAGATTGAGGGCCATGGCAAAGACGCGCCCCAAGGTTCTATCCATCGTCCTCGCCGGCGGCGAAGGCAAACGCCTCATGCCCCTCACAATGGACCGAGCCAAACCAGCCGTTCCCTTCGGTGGTACCTACCGGCTTATTGACTTTGTGCTGTCCAACCTGGCGAACTCCGGACTTACCCAGATCGCTGTGCTAACGCAATACAAGTCCCACTCGCTCGACCGCCACATCTCCATCACCTGGCGGATGTCGACCATGCTCGGTTCCTATGTGACCCCGGTTCCGGCTCAGCAGCGTCTTGGACCGCGGTGGTACCAGGGAAGTGCTGATGCCATCTACCAGTCTCTCAACCTCATCAACGACCAGAACCCTGACTATGTCGTGGTCTTCGGTGCTGACAACATCTACCGGATGGACGTCGACGCCATGTTGCAGTACCACATCGACTCCGGGTTGGGATGCACGGTCGCCGGTATCCGAGTACCTCGCAAGGATGCTTCTGCCTTCGGAATTATCGATGCTGACCAGAACCATATGATCACCGAGTTCCTTGAAAAACCGACTGATCCGCCTGGCCTGCCGGATGCTCCCGACGAGTCATTCGCCTCAATGGGGAACTACATCTTCAGCCGTGAGGCCCTGGTGCAGGCCCTGCACGACGACGCCCACAGCATCGACTCGCGGCACGACATGGGTGGCGACATTATTCCGAGGTTCGTCAAGGCTGCTGACGCGCAGGTGTACGACTTCCGCGACAACGAGGTTCCCGGCAACACCGAGAAAGATGCCGACTATTGGCGGGACGTGGGTACCATCGACGCCTACCACGACGCGCACATGGATCTGGTCTCGGTTGAGCCGGAGTTCAACCTGTATAGCCATGACTGGCCCATCTGGACTATGCAAGAGCAGGCACCTGGTGCCAAGTTCGTGATGCGCGGGTCCTGTGATGACAGCCTGGTCTCTGCCGGGTGCATCATCTCCGGCACCGACATCTACCGCACGGTTTTGGGCCCCCGGGCCCGCATTGAAAGGTGGGCCCGTGTTGATGAGTCAATCGTGATGAATAATGTGACGATTGGTTCTAACGCGACGGTTCATCGAGCCATTCTTGACAAGAACGTCATTGTTCCTGATGGGGCTCAAGTGGGGGTCGACCATGATCACGACCGTGCTCGGGGATTTACCGTCTCTCCAGCTGGTGTAACGGTGGTCGGAAAGGGAATCACGGTTCCTTACTGATCGGGCGATCCCCCTAGGGCGCGCAAAGCGGCTCCTCGTTTCCGGGGGAGCCGCTTTGTTTCGTCGTGCGTCAGAAGGGGCAGACTCAACCCTTCGTAGCCAGCAGCAAGCCTTCACCAACGGGTAGCAGCACCGGGGTGAATTCCTCGGTCTCCAGCACCGAGTCGAGGGTCTCGCGGATGATGAGGGTGTCGTCGTCCTCATTGTCCGGGTCAGCGATGTGGTTATTGGCCAACGCGTCATTAACGACGACAACGCCCCCGACGCGCAGCAAACGCAGGGCTTGGGAAACGTATTCGACGTACTCAAGTCGGTCGCCATTGATGAGTACGATGTCGTAGGCGCCGTCGCGCAGCTTAGGCAGCACATCCAACGGAGTCCCGGTGATGAGGCGCACCTGGTTAGAGCGGATACGGGCCAGGCTCAGAACCTTACGGGCGGCAGCCTGACGCTCGGCGTCAGGGTCGATGCCGGTCAAGACACCGTGATCGGTCATCCCCTCCAGGAGGGCCAGCGCTGAGACACCGGCGTCAGTGCCGATAGTGACGGCGCTACCGGCCTGCATGGTGCGTGCCAAGAAGGTCAGCAAGGCGGTGGTGCCATTGCCGAGCACCTTCCACTGATCAGCGCGGGCTGCTTCGCGGGCCGCTTGTAGGGCCGGGGAGGGTGCGATGAAGCCGTCGGCGTACTCCCACGACCGGTCGTCGGGAACTTGATGTCTGGGCTGGGCTGGACTCACACTCACAGCCTAGCTGCTGTCGAATTGGTGCGTCGGCTCGACGTCACGCCCAGTTGTGGAAGAACGACGACCAGCCGTGGTTCACGTCATCGTCGTCCAGCTCTCTTGTTTTGGCTACCATGGGCAGCAGCTATACCAGGAGGTCCCGCATGTCCGCTCCCGTTTTTGGCCGTCTGCTAACAGCCATGGTGACTCCGATGACGTCCGAAGGGGCGGTGGATCTGCGTCGGGTTGGCGAGTTGGCGCATAAGCTCGTTGCGGAGCAGGACAATGACGGCATCGTTGTCAACGGCACGACGGGGGAATCGCCGACCACCACTGATGTTGAGAAGGCTCACATTGTTCAGGCCGTCGTCGAGGCTGTTGGATCGGATGCTGCGGTTGTTGCCGGAGTCGGAACCAATGACACCGCTCGCACCATTGAACTAGCTCACCAGGCTGCTGAAGCTGGGGCTGATGGTCTACTTGTCGTCACCCCCTACTACTCCAAACCCTCCCAGGCTGGGATTATTGAGCACTTCACCGCTGTCGCGGATGCCACCGACCTGCCGATTATGCTCTACGACATTCCGGGACGCACCGGTACTCCGATTGAGACGAAGACTCTCATTGAACTGGCCGATCACCCACGTATTGTGGCTGTCAAAGACGCCAAGGGGCTGGTCGTCGAGTCAGCGACGGTGATGGCGAACACTACCTTGGCCTATTACTCCGGTGACGATGCCATCACTCCAGCTTTGCTGTCAGTGGGTGGAGTTGGCCTGGTCGGGACGTCAACCCATTTCACCGGGCGACGTATGCACGAGGTTATCGACGCATATAGTGACGGTCGAATTGACGAGGCGTTGTCGACCTACCGGGAGATCATGCCAGTGCTCACCGGTGTTTTTGCAGCCCAGGGAGCCACCATGGTTAAGGCGGGGTTGGCCCACCAGGGGTTTGACGTCGGCAAGGTGCGTCCCCCCCAGACGATGCCGACTCCTGAGCAGGCCGAAACCTTCTTCGATGTATTGGATCGCACTCAGCTGTGACAATCCCGGTGTGACATTGGGAGGTCGAAGTCAGGGGTAGGGTAAAGGCCATGTCCACAGCAGGTCCAGCGGAAATCGCGGTACTCATCATCATTGCTGTGCTCATGTTTGGGCCGGACAAGCTGCCCGAGATGGCCCGCAAAGCGGCGCGCATTTACCACTACCTCAAGAACATCGCGAACAACACGCGCGATCAGCTCCGCAGTGAGCTGGGTCCGCAGTTCGCTGATCTGGATTACCAGGATCTCAAGCCGCAGAACTTTGTGCGCAAGTACGTCCTGGACAGCCTGCAAGACGACATTGACGAGATTAAGGCGGACTTGTCCGACGTCCGCTCCGATCTTGACTTGGGCTTGGCCGACATTCGTAACTCCGAGGGACTTCCGGAAACCCCCGCTTCGACGTCCTCCCCAGTTGTTCATGACGAGGCCGCCCCCGTCCCCTTTGATCCCGAGGCCACCTGATGCGATTCCTGGCATGATGACCTGTCTGTGACGGCGGTGGGCCACCCAATGCTGGGTGGCCCACCGCCGTCACGTTTTATCAAGGAGCGTCAGTCATGGGCTCGCAAATGGCTCAGGCCTGACCGGCAGGGGTGATGGTGACGCTCACCGAGCCTTCTCCGGTGGAGCTGATCTGCAGGCGTGTGTCCCCGGCCTTGGAGATGACCTTGCCACCTTTCACCTCGACCTTGTAACCATGGGGGTAGTGGACAGTCGGGACGGCGATCTCGGAGACGGATCCTGCTGCGAAGTCCCCGTCGCCGGCGACACGTTTAGCTGTCCACGTGGCCTGGTACGTCCGGGTGGACTGATCCCAGGTCGTCGAGGTCGGGGTTCCCGCCGCGGCGCGCAGGTGCGGTACCGCCAGAATGGCGAGCTTGGTGCAGTCCACCTGTTCGTCAGTTACGGGTCCCGGACGGTTGATGTCACGGACGAGTTCCTGGTCCGCAGCATTCTGGGTTGTCGGGTCGGAGTTTCCGCCGTAAGTCCAGTACAGCCAGCCGACTAGGTGGGCGCGGGCCTTGGAGGTGACCCCCATGAGGGTGCCGGCGTCTTTGGTGGCCCCGAATTCACTGAGCAAGGAGGCCGAGTTGTTGAACTGGGCTGCCTGGTCAGCGTTGCGGAAGGTGCGGGTGTCGGGGCGATTGCATCCGACGTAGGAGCCGAAGATTGCGTTCATGGGGCAGTAGACGTGCCAAGAAATGGCAGCCTTCGGTGAAGATGGGCGGGCTGGGCGGCTGTCGAGCCCCGTGTTCCATGTTGAGTAGGGCTCGTAGGTGACGATGCCGTTGGGGTCGACCGAGGTGATGGCCCTGCCAACCTTCTCGTACAAGGTGTCCAAGGACACCATCGCCAGGCCGCACCAGCCGAGGGCAACGTAGCAGACGGGGTAGTGATGGCCCGGCCAAGGTTCGTTGATGATGTCGTATCCCATGACGCCGGGTTCTTTCCCGACGACCTGCGCGACGTGCTTCCACATGGCTGCGTAACGGTCCTGCAGGCCCACCCCGCCGGGGCCCTTGGCATTGTCCAGGAAACTGTCGTAAGCCTTGATGAGTCCGAGATTGAAGACCTGGTTTGCGGGGAAGCCAACCTTAAGCAGATTCGGTGCCCCCTTGTCGATGACGGCCCAGTCGGGGGCTCCCTCGCCCTGGAACTTCTCGTTGTACATGTCCTGGTGAGCGTCCAAGAGGGTCATTATGCCGTGAGCGCGGAGTGTCCTGACCGTGCGGGTGATACTGGCCAGGTAGGCGTCATCGTACTCTCCAGGCTTGGGCTCGACCCCCTTCCAGATAACTCCCAGGCGCACCGAGTCAAAGCCGTTCTTCTGCAGCCAAGCGGCGTCAGCGTCATCAAATCCGTCAGTTTCGGGGCGGTATGGGTGACGTTTAGAGACCATGTTGACGCCGGCAGTGAGAACAGCGCGACCCTGGCCGTCGGTGTACCAACGGCCGGACTGCCCAATGGGGCCGGCGTCGGTGATGGCCTTCGATGTTGCGATGTGGATAGTGGCGTCCCCGGTATGGGGCGAGGCCTGCGCAGGCATCTGTGCCACGCAGGCGGCGGTAAGAGCGGCAGTGAGGGCGGCTGCCCACCGGGTGACGCCTCGTCGTCGTGCATCCGGAGAATGCCATGAATGCTGATACATGGCCTAAAGATACAGCACACGAGGGTCGCCCCAGCGGGCCGGTAACTACAATTCAATCAGTGACTGACGGGTTGAACCCCCAGATTCATGCCGGCCAGACCACGAGGGCGCGCGTCGATAGTCCTGGCGAGTTCGGTGATGGCCGCGGCCGCGGGCGAGTCTGGGTGGGCGATGACGATCGGGTCGCCGTTATCACCGCCGCTGCGTAGCTCGACGTCGAGTGGGATCTGGCCGAGCAGCGGGATTGTGGTGCCCAAACGTTCCGACAGCGCGTCGGCAGCCTGTTGGCCGCCACCGGTCCCGAACAGATCGACGCGGAAGGTCTCGCGGGATTTTGGCGCGGTGACCTCCAGCCATGACATGTTCTCTACCACGCCCATCACCCGCTGCTGCATGATTCCAGCCATCGTGCCGGCACGCTCGGCCACTTCGGATGCAGCTTGCTGTGGGGTGGTGACGACGAGAACTTCCGCGTTGGGCAGCTTCTGTCCCAGGCTCATGGCGATGTCACCGGTGCCAGGGGGAAGGTCGATGAGGAGGTAGTCAAGATCGCCCCAGTGAACATCTGCCAGCAGCTGGGTGAGTGCCCGGTCGAGGATCGGTCCGCGCCAAGCGATGACGTCGGACTTGTTGGGCTTCATCATGCCGATGCTGATCGACTTGATGCCAAGTCCAGGCACCGGAAGCAGCATGTCATCGAGAGGAGTGGGGCGAGCCTCACCTAGGCCGAGCATGTCGGGGATCGAGTGGCCGTAGATGTCGGCGTCCAACAGACCAACCTCGCGACCGAGCTGAGCTAGGCCCAAAGCCAGGTTGACGGTGACAGAGGACTTGCCGACGCCACCCTTGCCCGAGGAAACCGCGATGACCTTGGTGGTGTTTCCCGGCTGGGCAAAGGGAATGACGCGCTCGGGGACACCGCCACGCAGCTGGACCTTCAGCGCGTCGCGCTGCTCGTCGGTCATCGTGCCGAGTTCGACGGAAACACTGGTGACCCCGTCAACGCCGCGCACAGCCTCAGTGACCTGCTCACGCAGCTCGGTCTTGAGGGGACACCCGGCGACGGTCAGCAGAACACGAACGAAAGCGCGTCCCTGCTCGTCGACGGTAATCTCATCGACCATATCGAGATCGGTGATGGGGCGTTTGATCTCGGGGTCATTGACGTGCGACAACGCGTCAGTAATGGCCCCAACCAGTGGGTTCTCGGTGCTCATGCTGACTTGTCTACACACCGTTGGCCCGATGCGACAACTCGCCCATCGCGAACCGGGGCGGCTTCGATCTCTTCGAACAGGGAGCGCAACTCGTCGCGTAGCTCCGAGCGCAAATAGTCGCGGGTGGCCAACTCGCCTATCTGCATTCGGATGGATGCTACCTCCCGAGCCAGGAACTCCATGTCGGCACGGGACTGGGCGGCGACCCGACGATCCTCAGCCATCGATACCCGATCCCGGTCCTCTTGACGGTTCTGTGCCAGCAAAATAAGGGGGGCTGAGTAAGAAGCCTGAGTAGAGAAGAACAGGTTGAGCAAGATGAACGGGTATGGGTCAAACCGCAATTTATAAATCGCTACGAGATTCCAGATGACCCAGCTGCACACAATGATCGTCATATAGACGAGGAACTTTGCCGTACCCATGAATCGCGCAGTGGCCTCAGCGAACTGTCCGAATTTCTCGGAGTCCAGCTGTACTCGAGGGCGTTTGA
Organism: Cutibacterium namnetense; assembly: GCF_001642025.1. Classification (GTDB taxonomy): domain Bacteria; phylum Actinomycetota; class Actinomycetes; order Propionibacteriales; family Propionibacteriaceae; genus Cutibacterium; species Cutibacterium namnetense. The sequence goes on from NZ_LWHO01000002.1 coordinate 105,870, forward strand.
CTTTGCGTGGTCCCGGAATGTCGAGGCGGTTGGCGTCATGCAGCCGCTGATCGCTGTCAGCCATGGTTCACCTCCACAAGTTCGCCATCCATCTGGTTTCCCCGCCAGTCGGTAGGCAGCAGATGGTCGAGAAGGTCGTCAACGGCTACTGCCCCAACCAGCTGGTTCGCGTCGTTGACGACGGGAACGACGACCAGGTTATAGGTAGCGAAGTAGCGGCTCACCGCCCCCACCGGGGCATCGGTGTGGATAGGTTCAAGATCAGAGTCGATGATTGCCGAGACCATCGTCGAAGGAGGCTCGCGCAGCAGTCGTTGTACGTGCACTGCTCCCAGGTAACGGCCGGTGGGGGTTTCGGTGGGGGGACGGCACACGAAGACCATGGATGCCTCGGCAGGTGTGATGTCTTCGTTACGTACCAAGGCCAGGGCGTCAGCGACGGTGGCGTCGGCTGCAACGATGACGGGTTCAGGGGTCATCATGGCTCCCGAAGTGAACTCGGCATAGGCCATCAAAGAGCGGACGTCGTCGGCGTCGTCGGGCTCCATGCGTGCCAGCAACTGGTGGGCGGTAGTGTCCGGGAGTTCCTTGATGAGGTCGGCGGCGTCGTCGGGATCCATCTCTTCGAGGATGTCGGCGGCGCGGTCGGGATCGAGGATAGTGATGAGGGATACCTGCTCGTCCTCGGGAAGCTCCTCGATGGCGTTGGCGAGCTGGTCGTCGTCCAGGGCCATGGCGACTTCCGCACGGCGATGCGGGTTCATGTCATGAAGTTCCCGGGCCATGTCCGCCGGCTTCATCTCATGCATCTCGGCGATAGTTCGCTCGGTGGACTGGCGGGAGGCGAGTACGAGGGAAGGGACTTCGCGCCAGTCGACGATGGTCGGGTTACTGGGAGCCTTGCGAATGAACCGGCTGTGCCCAGATTCAGCGAGGGCCACCTCGTTAATTTCCCACTCGCGGCTGCGTACGGGGGCCATCGAGACGTCCATGACCCATACTTGCGTGCCATTGCGGCTGAAGGTGCGGTCGAAGAGGTCCTCGATGACGAGGGTCTCGGAGACTCTGCGGGAGAACACCCGGGTGTTGACAGTTCCCGAGATCATGATCTGGAGCGCGTCAATAGCGTGCACTCGGACCATTGGGATGAAGATCCGTCGACGGGCGAATAGCTCGACGACGAGCCCACGCACCAGCGGGGCACGCCCTGGAGTGCGCATCTGGACGACGACATCTCTGACCTTGCCGACCTGGTCGCCGCTGGCATCCATGACGGGAAGGCCGCGGATCCGAGAGATGAATATCGATTGGGACCTGTTCACCCCGCACAATCTACCCGGACGACAAACATTGACGCTGCAGTACGAGAGCAGGCAGTTGTCGGCGTCTACCCGTAGACTGATGGCCATATCAAGGAGGAAGCCATGACGCTAGGTGTAATTCCGGGCAGGGCGAGTGCCATGTTCAATCTGGAGTACCCGCAGTCAGTCGTCGTGGTTGATGACTACGCGACCGCCCAGAAGGTTGTCGACCACCTGTCCGATAAAGAATTCCCGGTTGAAAACCTCTGCATCGTCGGGACTGACCTCAAGACGATGGAGCGCGTTACCGGACGTCGCACTTGGGGGTCGGTGCTCAGCCAGGGAGCGGTGTCAGGAATCGGGATGGGTCTTCTGGTTGGCCTCATGATGATGTTTTTCACTACGGGTGAGGCTGTTTTCTCTCTGTTGTTGACTGGGCTCATCGTCGGTGTGGTTATCGGCATGATCACTGCCGCTATTACGTACTCGATGAGTGGTGGAGAGCGGGACTTCAACTCTGTCCAACAAGTCGTGGCTACCCACTATGAGGTGCTCGCTGAGCACAAGGTGGCCGCGCAAGCCCGTGAAATGGTGTCCGATATGCCGTTCATGAGGGCGAAGGCTTTCGAGGTCTGATCTGTTTTGAGGGGCCTACCGTCGGGTACACCTGACGGTGGTGGCAGTATCGGACAGTCCAAGCCGTCGGCAATTGGGGCCGACTAACGGCGACCACCACCATCGAGGAATGTCATGACTAGCACCGTCGCAACCAGGAATGCCGTACCAAAAGGAGGCGTGGTTCTCTTCGCTGTCACTGCCGTTGTCATCACTGTCACCTTGGCGCTGGGATCGACGGTGTGTGCCACTGATGCCTCGGCATCGTGCCCAAACTGGCCCGGCTGTTATGTCGGTCGTCTCACCCCGTTGGACGCCACCCAGCCGTGGGTCGAGTTCATCCATCGCGTCATTTCGGCCTCGATAGGTCTGCTTGCGGTTGCCAGCATCATCGTCGGCATGGTGTACCGACATGCCGACAAGCTGCTGGTTGCCCTCCCCATCGTGGCTCTGTTGGGGGCGTTGACGTCTGGCGTGTTCGGCATGATGACTATCAAGTGGGGGATTAACTCGGTTGAAGCCTCTTTCGACCTGCTTGCCGCGATTATCTCGATGGGAGCCATGTGGCGGGCTTACTTTGTCGCGTGTAAGCCTCGGTCGCCGTGGATCTGGAGTGGGCGGACCAAGCTTGGGATCGGAGCTGTTGCTTTCCTCATTGTTGGCCACTTCTTCGCTGTGCAGGTGGCCGGTTCCGGGTCTCTGACCCGTTGTATGGGCTGGGCGATGTTCGTGCGCGGTGCCGGGGATGGACCTCTCGCTGGCTGGGTTGCTCAGCAGGCCATTATGGGAATCGGAATGGTGCTCGCGATTGTCTTCCTGGTGGTTCGCTGGGGACGTCGTAGCGGCTGGGACATTCTCTGCGCTGTGCTTGTCATCATTGAGCTCGTCTCCGGGGTGCTTATTGCCGTCAATGGATCTAGCCACGGCCTGGGAACCTTGCACGCGGTCCCCGCCGTGCTCATCCTCTGCCTGACTATGACGGCAACGATGCGTAGTGCCAGGGGCTGAACCCGGGGGACACCGCCAGTAGCAGGATCCGTGCTGCCTGGATTTGCAATTGCGTGGTTCTCTGGCGGGAAACGCCGCAGTTGCGTGCTTCAATACGTTTGTGGTCACGTATCGGATCAGTGAAGTTGCTGCCCCCATCGGTGTCAGCGAAGACTCAGCGCGGAGGCTCGTGGCGGCTGACGTCCTACCTGCCCATAAAGGTCGCTCTGGCTGCCTCGCAACGACCTGGGTTTGGAAATAGGAAGTCGTGCTGTGACAGTGGTGAAATCCACCAACGTCGTGATCGAGACCGCCGGCCACACCGGCAAGACTCATTCATGAGCAGCGTTATGAGGAATCGATCTGGTCGAGGCAGGATCGTGACGTGTGCTGTCGCTGTTGGCGCACTTATCATGACCGGGTGTGCCTCCGTAGGCCAGCAGTCAGCAAAGCCAGGCGCTCCCGGCACGATGTCGGGGTCGTCAGGCCCCACAGGCCAGATTAACGTGTACGCGGCAGCGTCACTGACTTCTCCGTTCACCAGGATTGGCAAGCAACTGGAATCCACGCATCCGGGCCTCAAAGTGGTGCTTGTCTTCGCGGGCTCTTCGGAATTGGTGAGCCAGCTGTCTGCTGGTGCGAAGGGTGATGTTTTCGCCTCCGCAGATGAGGCCAATATGGATAAGGTCCTCAGAGCTGGGTTGGTGGGTGCAGAAAAACCGAAGTTGTTTGCAGCGAACCATTTAGCCATCGTTACTGCCCCGGGAAACCCTCATGGGATCTCATCCTTATCGGATTTAGTAAAGCCGAACGTGTCAGTAGTTGTCTGTGCGGAACAAGTTCCCTGTGGCGGGGCGACCAAGAGGGTCCTCAAGAAAGCTGGGGTTGGCCTCAACCCGGTCAGCGAGGAGAACTCGGTGACAAGCGTGCTGGGCAAGGTCACGTCAGGTCAGGCTGATGCTGGATTGGTTTACCGCACCGACGCGCAGGTCGCTGGGTCGGCAGTGGCTCGAGTCGACTTCCCAGAATCCGATGCCGTGGTCAACCGCTATTCGATTGCGGTGATGAACGATTCTGGAAACAAGAAGGGGTCTGATCTTTTCGTGGCAGAGGTGACCGGACCTGAAGGGCAGAAAGTGCTCAGGGAGTACGGCTTTGTCAAGCCATGAGCACGTTGGGATGCCGCTGCCACCATGGTTGGCGGTAGTTGCTGGACTGGTGGTTATCCTGCTCTTCCTGCCGATTCTCGGGCTGTGCTCCAGCGTGCCGTGGATGTCGTTGGGGCGATTGCTCTTCAGTGATTCGTCACTGATCGCCTTGTGGCTGAGCATACGGACCGCTGCTGCGGCGACGATACTTAGTATATCTCTAGGGCTTCCCCTGACGACCCTGCTGGCCAAGGGAAAGTTCCGGGGCATAGTCGTATTGAGGACGCTGGTGCTGTTACCTCTGGTTCTGCCGCCGGTCGTCAGTGGCTTGGCCCTGCTCGAAGCCTTCGGGAGGCACGGTCTGGTGGGACGACCATTGGCGGCGATTGGTATTGACGTTGCGTTCAGTACTGTCGCGGTTGTCATTGCCATGACGTTCGTGTCGTTGCCGTTTTTCGTGCTCACCGTGACCAGTGCACTGGAGTCGATGGACCCGCGAGTTGAGCAGGTCGCCATGACTTTGGGCGCACCACCCTCGAGAGTCTGGTGGACCGTCACCTTACCGTCGGTGCGGCGAGCAGTGGCCGCTGGTGCCGTGCTGGCGTTCGCTCGGGCCTTGGGCGAGTTCGGAGCCACCTTGACCTTTGCTGGGTCATTGCCCGGGGTGACCCGTACCCTTCCGTTGGAGATCTATCTGCAGCGTGAAGTGAATCCGCAGGTTTCCATGGCATTGTCGCTGCTGCTCATGGTGATTGCCGTTGCGGTGGTTGTTGGCGTTCATGGCAGACATCGATGAGTGGGCTGGAAGTTGAGGTCCGCGTGAAGGACCGGGGAGTGCAGTTCGCCATGACGGTCCCAAGCGGAACGACGGTAGCGTTGGTCGGCCCCAATGGCGCCGGAAAGTCCACAGTGCTCGACGCGATGTGTGGTCTCCTGCAGCCCGACCGATGCCGAATCGTTCTTGATGGACGGGTGCTGACCGCCGTTGATGGTGGCCATAAGTCCGCCGTGGTGCCTCCGTGGCACCGTGGTATCGGACTGCTGGGTCAGAAGGCGTTGTTGTTCGAGCATCTGAGCGTCGTTGACAACGTTGCCTACGGGTTGAGAGCACAAGGTTGGTCTGTTCGACGAGCCCGAGCTCGCGCCGACGAATGGCTGGAGGAGGTGGGCTTGGGGGGACTGGGGCAGCATCGCCCGCGAGAGCTTTCAGGCGGTCAGGCGCAGCGAGTCGCTCTAGCGCGCACTTTAGCCGTCGAACCGAAAGTGGTGGCCTTGGACGAGCCTCTCGCTTGGTTGGACGTCGAGTCGGCCGGCGTCATCCGGGATGTGCTGTCCAGGCAGATGAGGGGGCGTACGTGCGTCATTGTTACTCACGACTGCAAGGACATTAGTGCTTTGGCTGATGTGTTGATCGTCATGGAGAAGGGCCATGTCGTCGATTCGGGGAGGACTGCCGAAATGTTGAGGCACCCGTCCAGCGCATTCCTGGCGACGTTGACTGGGGCCCCTACCAAGACGTGGGTGCCGCGAGAGCACGGTTAGTGACAGGGTTCTTCGCAGTCGCGCAGTGAGATGCCGGTGCGATACTGGTGAGCATGATGCAGTTGGTCGATCCGTTCGGGCGCACCGCGACGGACTTGCGCGTCTCGGTGACTGATCGGTGCAACTTGCATTGCACATATTGCATGCCGGCCGAGGGCATGGACTGGCTGGCTCGTAGCGACGTGTTGAGCGCGGACGAGATCATTCGACTGGTTCAGGTAGCTGTCAGCCAACTCGGCATTAGTAAGGTGCGATTTACTGGTGGTGAGCCCCTTGTGCGCCCAGAGATCGTGCGCATCGTCAGTGGCGTCAAGCGGCTGCGCACCGCATCGGGAAGGCCGGTCGAGGTGGCCCTGACCACCAATGGTCTGCTGCTGCCTAGATATCTCGATGCACTGGTCGAAGCTGGCCTTGACCGGGTCAACATTTCCCTCGACACGCTGGATCGTGACCGGTACGCCCAGCTGGCCCGCCGCGATCGTCTGGATGATGTGCTGGTGGCCGTCGACCTGGCTGCGGCGAGCGGGCTGCAGCCGGTGAAGTTGAACACTGTCATCATGCGGGGCGTGAATGAGGTCGACATCGTGCCGTTGGCGAGGTTCGCGCTTGTACGCGGGCTAGAGCTCCGCTACATCGAGCAGATGCCCATCGGCCCACCCCAGTCGTGGCGGCGCGGAAGTATGGTTCCTGCTGCTGAGATCCTTGCCTCTCTGGGCAAGGAGTTCGAACTCTTTCCGGATGTCGAGCCGCGTGGTTCAGCTCCGGCTGTGAGGTGGGGTGTGAAGGCTGATGCCACTCAACCGGGGGGACGCATCGGGATCATCGCGTCGGTGACGTCACCGTTTTGTGCTGACTGCAGTCGAACGAGGCTCACCGCAGACGGTCAAGTTCGCAATTGTTTGTTTGCCCGGCAGGAAACTGATCTGCGAGAGCTATTGCGATCTGGGGCCGATGACCGTGCACTAGCCCAGGCCTGGATGGGAGCCCACGCGGCCAAGGCCGGCGGCCACGGCTTTGACGGTAACGGATTCGCCGTGCCCAGTCGGACAATGAGTGCAATCGGAGGATGAGGATGCTCGTCAGATTCTTTGCCGGGGCCGCTGAGGCAGCTGGTACTGACTCGATGGAAGTTAACGCAGCCGATCTTGACTTGGCTGGGCTGATACACCAACTCGGGGCCGAGAACGAGGATTTGGCGCGAGTCGTTGCGCGATGCAGTTGTCTGGCAGATGGGATGCGTATTGAGGAAGGCCCGTTGGCGGGGGTTACTCAACTCGACGTCCTGCCGCCCTTCGCAGGTGGATGATGCGTGCCGGTCTTGTGATTGCAGGTGGGCGGTCCGTGCGCATGGGTGTCGACAAGCGTGGTCTACTGCTCGATGGCATTCCCCTTCTGGAACGTACGGTGCAGGCAGTGGCATCGGTGTGTGACCGTGTCATCGTTGTCGGATCGCGTCCAGCATGGTGGAGCGACGACAGGGTGCACTTCGTCCAGGAAAACCCCGCTGGCAGCGGCCCGGCGGCGGCAATAGCTGCCGGAGTCGACCTACTTGCCGACAGTCTGATCCATCCCGATGAGGTGATGGTACTGGCAGGAGACTTGGCCTACCCCTGGCGCGTCGTCGATCTGTTGACCAGCTCGGTCACGGTCCTGTCCGGTCGGGCATTAGTTGACATCGACGGGTATACCCAGTGGCTCGCCTCGGTCCTTCCATTCCCGGTCATCCGAGGGTGTGTCGGCGCGCAATCGAGCTGGGCAGATATGTCGGTGCGAAGCCTGTTCGACAGCGTCGACGTCGAACTTGTGCCTGTTGCCGAGGCGACAACAGATATCGACTCCCCGGCTCAGGCACAAGCTTTCGGCATCACGGTCGGGCCAACCTGAGAAGTGATAGGGTTAGCGCCCTACCCTAGACGGCTGTAGGCAGTACGGGCGGCCCGGATTGTCACTTGCCCCTTGGGTCCCAAAACATACTGTGAGCTAATGGGGAGGCCTGTCATGGGTGAGCCGGTCACGGACGGGAAGGCGTCTGACGCGTTGCTCAAGTTGGGGAAGCACTTCACCCGCTGGCAAACCACCGATGACAACCGTGCAGTTTTTCGTGAGGGCGGACGCGCCGGAGATGCCTTCTACCGGAATCGTTGGAGCCATGACAAGGTCGTCCGATCCACACATGGCGTGAACTGCACAGGTTCGTGTTCGTGGCAGGTCTACGTGCGCGACGGTCTGATCACGTGGGAATCTCAAGCAACCGATTACCCGACGACGGGTCCTGATCGTCCCGAATACGAGCCGCGGGGGTGCCCCAGAGGGGCAGCATTTTCGTGGTACACGTACTCACCGACCCGTGTCCGCTATCCCTACGTTCGTAGTGTGCTCCTCGAGATGTATCGCGACGCCAAGGCACGGTTGGGCGATCCGGTCGAGGCGTTTCATGAGATTTCGACTACGCCGGAGAAGCGTCGTCGCTATCAGCAGGCTCGTGGCAAGGGTGGGCTGGTGCGGGTCAGTTGGGACGAGGCTTTGGAGATAGCCGCCGCCAGCTATGTGAACACCATCAAGTACTACGGCCCCGACCGTTGTGTGTCGTTCTCGCCGATCCCAGCGATGAGTATCGTGTCGCACGCGATCGGCACCCGGTTCAACCACCTCATCGGCGGAGCGATGGCTAGCTTCTACGACTGGTACGCGGACTTACCCGTTGCCAGTCCGCAAGTCTTCGGTGACCAGACCGACGTGCCCGAATCGGGGGACTGGTGGGACGCCACCTATCTCATGATGTGGGGCTCGAATGTGCCGGTAACCCGAACTCCTGATGCACATTGGATGTCGGAGGTTCGCTATCGCGGCACCAAGGTCGTCACCGTGAGTCCGGACTATGCCGACAACGTTAAATTTGCCGATGACTGGCTCCCGGCACAGGCGGGTACGGACGCAGCCTTAGCGATGGCGATGGGACACGTGATCCTCAAGGAGAACTTCGTCGACAGGAAGACTGAATACTTCGACTCCTACGTCAAGAGGAACACCGACCTGGCTATGTTGGTGACCCTCGTTGAGCATCCTGATGGCCATGGCCTGACCGCCGGCAAGTTCGTCACGGAGGCGGATCTGGGCGAGGGTGCATCTGCCGGCAATGGCGACGACGCCGCGAGGTTCAAAACCGTGATGTGGGACACGGCCACTGCAAGTCCCGTTGTCCCGAATGGCTCAATGGGCTTCCGGTATGGCGACCAGGCCGGACGTCGCTGGAACCTCGAGCTAGGCGACGTTGAACCGGCGCTGTCAATGATGGAAACCGAAGATTCGTACGGGGTCGAAGTGGCGCTGCCATGCTTCGAAGATCCGTGCGGCGCCGGTTCGATCATTCATCGCGGCGTACCTGCCCGCCAGATCAATGGGCAACTGGTTACCACCGTGTTCGACCTCATGCTGGCCCAGTACGGTGTCGGACGGGATGGCCTTCCCGGGCAGTGGCCCGAATCCTACGACGATCCGCGAGCTCCCTACACACCCGCATGGCAAGCTGAGATCACCTCTGTCCCTCCCGCCCAGTGCATCAAGACCGCACGTGAGTTCGCGAAGAATTCCGCGGAGTCCAAGGGGCGGTCGATGATCATCATTGGTGCCGGTATTTGTCATTGGTACCACGCCGATGTCACCTACCGGTCGATCATCGCCCTGCTCATGATGACTGGCTGCATTGGGCGCAACGGTGGTGGCTGGGCCCATTACGTCGGCCAGGAGAAATGCCGACCGATGACCGGATGGTTCAGTATGGCCAATGCCATGGACTGGGCGCGTCCGGCACGTACCGTCAACGGCACATCATACTGGTACATGCACACTGACCAATGGCGTACGGACGGGAACTCGACGGAGCTAGTGAAGTCGCCTCTGGCCGTCGGTGGCATGCGTCCGCAGCACACCGCTGACGCCCTCGCCCAGTCGGCGCGGATGGGGTGGATGCCGTTCTACCCGCAGTTCGACCGCAACCCTCTCGACGTAGCCGATGAGGCTCAGGCGGCGGTTGATCGTGGCGAGTTCCCGGATGTGACCAGTTACGTCACAGCCAAGCTTGAGTCAGGGGAATTGCATTCAGCGATTGAAGACGTGGATGCTTCCCAAAACTGGCCGCGGACAATGATCTTATGGCGGTCGAATTTCTTCGGCTCTTCAGCTAAGGGCGGTGAGTACTTCCAGAAATACCTTCTTGGTACCCATAACAATGTCTTGGGTATGGAGCAGCCCGGCGAACGACGCCCCGATGAGATTGCATGGCATGACCGGGCGCCGGAGGGCAAACTCGACCTGCTGATCACAGCTGATTTCCGCATGACGTCCTCCACGTTGCTCAGTGATGTGGTATTCCCGGCGGCCACGTGGTACGAGAAACACGATATCAACACCACCGACATGCATCCCTATGTGCATGCTTTCAGCGCAGCGATCGACCCACCGTGGGAGGCGCGTACTGACTTCCAGCTGTTCAACGACCTGGCTCGCGCGATTTCACAGTTGGGTGCCACGCACCTAGGAAAGCGTCGCGATGTGGTCGCGGTGCCGCTCCAGCACGACACACTCGGCGAGGTCAAGCAGCCCGGGGGACATGCTGTTGACTGGAAACGTGAAGGGGTGCCAGCGAGCCCGGGGGTCAACATGCCGGCGCTGGCTGTGGTTGAGCGGGATTATGGTGCCATCGCCGACAAGCTGGCGACTGTCGGACCGCTTGCCGACGAACTGGGCTTCACGGTTAAGAACGTGCATTACGACGTCAGGGAACAGGTGCAGCAGCTGGCTGCTTCGCACGGCGTCTTCCCCTCTGGTCCAGCTGCCGGACGGCCAGCGGTGGACACCGACCAACGTATGGCCGAGGCGATCTTGTCGTTCTCGGGTACCACGAACGGCAAGCTTGCGGTGTCGGGATTCCGGGATCTTGAATCTAAGACGGGATGTCATCTGGCAGATCTGGCTGAGGGGTCGGAGGAAAAGCGTGTTAGTTTCCGAATGACCCAGCAATCTCCAGTGCCAGTGATCACGTCACCGGAGTGGTCCGGCTCAGAGACGGGCGGGCGGAGATACTCTGCTTTTACTATTAATACTGAGCGTGGAAAACCATGGCACACGCTCAGCGGGCGAATGCATTTTTTCCTTGACCATGACTGGATGATTGATGCGGGCGAGCAATTACCTATATATCGTCCACCCCTTGATATGCGGGCCGCATATGGTGAGCCGGCGCTAGGCCCGGATGGCGAGAAGGCCATCGCGCTAAGGTATTTGACGGTGCACAATAAATGGTCAATCCATTCCGAGTACCAGGATAATCTGTTCATGCTCAGTCTTGGACGAGGTGGTCCGCAAGCGTGGCTCAGCGAGAATGACGCTCGCAGTATTGGGGTTGCCGACAACGATTGGGTCGAGTTCACCAATGCCAACGGTGTGTTTGTTGCCCGTGCGGTGGTCACCTCGAAGTTACCGGACGGAGTGGCTTACGTGCAGCACGCTCAGGAACGTACAGTCGGCGTTCCGAAGTCCGAAGCGACTGGCAAACGCGGTGGGATTCACAACTCGGTCACTCGAATACTGCTGAAACCGACACACTTGATCGGCGGCTATGCCCAGCTGTCCTATGCATTTAACTACCTTGGTCCGACCGGTGTGCAGCGAGACATCATCTCGACCGTCCGACGCCGTTCACAGGAGGTGCAGTACTGATGGCCACCGTGACGCCCCATAAGAGACGGCGCCGAGTGATGGCGCAGATGACCATGGTCATGAACCTTGACAAGTGCATTGGATGCCACACCTGTTCGGTGACCTGCAAGCAGGCGTGGACCAACCGGGCGGGCACTGAATACGTGTGGTTCAACAATGTCGAGACCCGACCGGGGCAGGGGTATCCGCGTGCGTACGAAGACCAGGATCGCTGGCGTGGAGGATGGGTGCGTACGCCATCGGGGAAGTTGAAGCTCCGTTCGGGGAACCGAATTCAGAAGCTGCTCGGCATCTTCGCCTCGCCGCGACAGCCCGGCATTGACGATTACTATGAGCCGTGGACCTACGACTATGAGAATCTGACCCGTGCGCCATTGGGAGATGATTTTCCTGTGGCGCGCCCAAAATCACTGATTACGGGCGAGGACATCGACATCAAGGCATCGTCCAACTGGGATGATGCCTTGGGAGGTAGTGCAGCGACTGAGGCTAATGATCCGATCTTGGTGAAGCTGCGCGAGCAGGCAAATAAACGTATCAAACTGAGTTTTGAGCGTAACTTCATGTTTTTCCTGCCTCGTATATGTGAGCATTGCCTCAACCCGTCGTGCATGGCTTCCTGCCCGTCCGGCGCTATTTACAAGCGTTCAGAGGACGGAATTGTTCTCGTCGATCAGGATCGCTGCCGCGGGTGGCGTCAATGCATCACGGGCTGCCCATACAAGAAAATCTACTTCAACCACCGCACCGGTAAAGCGGAGAAATGCACCCTCTGTTATCCGCGCCTGGAAGAAGGAATTCCGACCGTATGTGCTGAGACCTGTGTCGGGCGTCTGCGATACCTGGGTGTGGTGCTTTATGATCCCGATCAGGTCGGTGCCGCTGCGGCTGTTGAGAGCGAGCAGGATCTCTATCCGGCTCAACTGGATTTGCTACTTGATCCCACGGACCCTGACGTCATCCAGGATGCGCGCGCCAGTGGGATTCCACAAGACTGGCTCGAAGCAGCTGTGAAATCGCCGGTGTATGCGCTGATCAAGCATTTCAGGGTGGCGCTGCCTCTCCATCCTGAATATCGCACGATGCCGATGGTTTGGTATATCCCGCCCCTATCCCCGGTTGTGGAGCTGCTCAGTGAGCAGGGTCACGATGGTGAAGCAGCGGGCAACCTGTTTGGCGCCATCGACGCATTGCGCATCCCGGTGGACTACTTGGCTGAACTGTTCACAGCGGGGAATGTCGACGCGGTGACAGCGACGCTGCAGCGTCTGGCTGCGATGCGGTCATACATGCGTGACGTCACGTTGGGCAACGAGCGGCAGCCCGACATAGCGCGTGCAGTGGGCATGGAGCCTGCTGCGGTTGAGCAGATGTACCGGTTGCTCGCTATCGCTAAGTACGACGAGCGTTACGTGATTCCCAAGGCCCACCGGGAGGGGTGCGACGAGCCTCATGGCATGGGCTGTTCCCTGGACGTCGATGGCGGTCCGGGGATGCAGAATGCAGGGTTCTGCGGCTCGAACCGCAGATATCCGGTGCCGGTGTCGATAGAGAGTTTCGCGGCGAGCCAGGCCAGACGTGACGGGGGAGAACACGCCACATGAGCCGGATCAACATTGTTCTCCAGTCGGCTTCGCTGTTGCTGGAATACCCCGACGAGCGCCTCCTCGACCGGTTGAACCTCATCGAGGCTGCCCTTACCGAGGTCGGCGCGACCAGTCGGTTCGGCCCTCTGTTGCAGCATCTGCGCGGCAAATCCCTGATGGATCTGCAGGCTTTTCATTCTCAAGAATTCGATCTGTCGCGTCGTCACGTACTGCACCTGACGTACTGGACATCCGGTGACACGCGCCGGCGAGGAGAGGAACTCGCGCACATCAAGCAGGTGTACCGGGAATCGGGTTTTCAGGTGAGCTTGAACGGAGAGCTTCCTGACTATCTGCCGTTGATGCTGGAGTATGCGGCTGTCGCTGACCTGAAGCGTGGTTGCCAGTTGCTTCATGCTCACCGTGCTTCCCTCGAGCTGTTGAGGCTAGCGCTGAAACGTGACCAGCTACCCCATGAATGCGCGGTCGAGGCGGTCTGCGTCGAGCTTGGCGGTCCATCGCCGCAGACGGTCGAGCAGGTGAAGTCATTGGTGGCTGGGCCACCCTCCGAGACCGTTGGCATGAGAACGGTCATGCTGCCGTATCCGAGTTTCCGTCGCCAGGCTGGGGACACGCACCGTACCGAGGTTTGATGATGAAGTATGTTCTCTGGGCGGCATCGCCTTATGTATGTTTTGTCGTGCTCGTTGGTGGCCTGATCTGGCGTCGTCGTTACGATCAGTTTGGGTGGACTTCTCGGTCGTCATCGCTGTACGAGTCCAAGGTTCTCAAGATTGCCTCGCCGGTGTTTCACTACGCCTTGCTTGCTGTGCTCCTGGGGCATGTGGTGGGGCTGGCGGTGCCCATATCGTTCACGGATTCAATCGGGATCAGCAACCATACCTATCACGAGTTCGCCGTCCTCATCGGAGGGCCGATCGGGGGCATTATGATCATCGCCCTCGGGGGTTTGATCATCCGTAGACGACGTAACCGTTCGGTATTTCGGGCTACTACCGCCAATGACAAGGTCATGTTCGTTGTGCTCGGTGCAGTGGTACTGATGGGCTTAGCTGCGACCTGTACCGGGGGACACTACCTCAACGGTAGTGAGCACAACTATCGGGAGACCGTGTCGGTCTGGTTCCGATCCTTGTTCACCTTGCAGCCGAATGTTCGCGCCATGGCTGATGCGGCATGGCAGTTCCAAGTACACGTGGTCATGGCAATGATCCTTATCGCGGCAATCCCCTTCACACGTCTGGTGCACGCTTTCGCAGCGCCGCTGCACTATCTGTTCCGCCCGTACGTCGTTTACCGCTCGCGGGACATGATCGATGCTCACACGCGCACTGCAGCTGGCCGCGGCTGGGATGCTGTCGGAACCCAGGACAACGTTCGTAGTCGGTGAACTCTATTTTCTTACCACCGCCATATGGAAAGGACTTTGATGGCAGTGCACAGTGAAGGTGACTGGTTGGTCGCCTGGGACGCTGAGGACCCCAAACTCTGGGACAAGAGCCTCGCTTGGAAAACTCTGGTCATCACTACGTTTAACATGACGTTCTGTTTTGTGGCGTGGTTCCTTCCCAGCGCCATGGTCCCCAAGCTCAACGGGCTCGGTTTTGGGTTCAGCAAGACTCAGCTGTACTGGCTGGCATCGATCCCGGGCTTGTCTGGTGGAATCATGCGCTTAGTGTGGATGGTTCTTCCCCCCCATCCTTGGTACGCGCAAGATGGTCACCTCTACCATGGCACTGATTCTTGTGCCTATGGTTGGTTGGGGCATCGCCATTCAAGACAACTCCACGCCCTTCGCGGTATTGATGATTCTGGGATTTCTCGCTGGCATCGGCGGCGGATGTTTCTCCGGCTTCATGCCTTCGACCTCGTATTTCTTTCCCAAGCGCCTGCAAGGAACCGCGTTGGGTATCCAGGCCGGCATCGGAAACTTCGGAGTTTCGCTGGTGCAGCTGCTGACTCCCTGGCTCATCGGTTTCGGCATGTTTGGAATGTTTGGTGCGGCCCAAAATTTCAAGACTCCGTCCGGAAACACGCGGCTGGTGCACTACCAGACCGCTGCATTCATCTATGTTCCTGTCATCATCATTGGCCTGATCCTGGCATGGTTCATGCTGCGCTCCGTCCCTATCAAGGCTAATATTCGTCAGCAGTTCGATATATTTGGCAACCAAGATACATGGTGGATGACCGTGCTCTACATCATGACTTTCGGTACCTTTTCGGGGTTATCCGCCCAGTTTGGGCTGCTCATGGCTAATTTGTACGGCACGGGAAACTCGGCGATTATCAATGCGTCAGGTAAAGTATTGATTTCCCGGTATAAGCTACCGGACCCGGTGAGCATAGTTTTCTGGGGACCGCTCATTGGTGCTGCCACTCGTGTGATCTTCTCGCCCCTGACGGATCGAATGGGTGGTGCGGTCTGGACGTTCATCTCCGCTATCACAACCGCCATTGCAGTGGCGTTTACGATTCCGTATCTGACCCCCGACGTTTCCAGCGCCGCCACGTTATCGCATGATTTCAAGATGTTCGTCACGGGAATGCTGGTGATCTTCTTCACGACTGGCATCGGAAACGCGTCGACCTTCAAGCAGATGCCGATGATTTTCGAGAAGCGTCAGGCCGGTGGAGTGATTGGCTGGACTGCGGCCATCGCGGCCTTCGGTCCGTTCTTGTTCGGTATTGCTCTGACCTTGATGGCCCCTACCACCTTCTACATCATCGGTGTGGTCTGGGCCATTGGTTGTGCGGTCATCACGTGGGTTCGCTACGCGCGCCCGGGCGCCCCGAGGCCGAGCTGAATGAGCTCAGTGCAGATCCACACGGAGATCACCTCCAGCCCGCTTAACCTGACTGCGATTCGACAGTGGGTTGGCGATCCGGCTGCGGGTGCGGTGGTGACGTTCGAAGGGGTGGTGCGTGATCATGACCACGGAGTCGGTGTCACCGGCATCACGTACAGTGCCCACCCCTCGGCGACCGACACGTTGGCACGGGTGGTGGCTCACTTCGCCGAGTGTGAAGGTATACGCGCCATCGCGGTTGAGCATCGCGTGGGGCAACTGATAGTGGGCGACGTTGCCTTGGCGTTGGCGGTGGCAGGTGAGCATCGAAGGGAGGCCTTCACGTGTGCGATGGAGATTATTGACGCAGTGAAGGCGGAGGTCCCAATATGGAAGCAGCAGTTTCTGCTCGAGGGCGGTTATGAGTGGGGCGGGTTGCCATGACTCAGAACCAGAATGTACGGACCTTGAGCGCCTCACAACTTGAGCGTTACCGACGAAATATCGATATTCCTGGATTCGGTGAACGCGGACAGCGTGCCTTGCTGGACAGCAAGGTGCTGGTCGTCGGGGCGGGGGGCCTTGGTTCGACGGTAATACCACTGCTTGTCGGTGCCGGGGTTGGTCATGTGACCGTCACCGACGGTGACACGGTCGAAGTGGGAAACCTTCAACGGCAAATACTGCATCGCACAGTGGGACGCAACAAGGCCGAATCGGCGGCGGCGCAAGTGCAGGGGCTAAACGGCGATGTTACCGTGGCTGCAATTCCCCACATGCTTGACCGCGATGATCTCGACAAGCTAGTGGCAACCCACGATGTGGTTGTTGATTGCGTCGACACCTTCGGAATGAAGCTCGCTATTTCAGATGCGTGCCGACAGCGGAGGCGCCCACTGGTATGGGCCACTGTGGTGTCGATGCAAGGGCAGTGCTCAGTATTCGGCGTACCGGATGCGGAGGGGAATCTGCTGTGGCTACGCGACTTGCACCGTGAACTGCCCCCAGACTCCGATCTTCCGTTAGCCAAGGATGTCGGGGTTCTTGGCGCTGTGGTGGCACAGGTGGCTTCTGTGCAGGCCACCGAGACGATCAAGCTTCTTGCCGGCTTAGGAGACCTTCTTGTCGGGCGCGTGTGGTTCCTGGATGCCATGCGCGCGCGCAGCTTCGAGTTGCCCCTGCGCCCAGGGGTTGGACGAGTTACGCGGCACGGGATGGTGAAGGCATCGTGACGGACACCCCTGAACAGTACTTGGCACGGATACTTGAGCTGGCACGGCCGGTGGAGTCCGAAACGGTACCGTTGTGCCGGGCGCTCGGGCGATTTCTAGCCGAGGACGTGATCGCGCCATGGCCGGTGCCTAACTTCGACAACTCGGCAATGGACGGATACGCCGTTCGCGCGGGCGATGCCGTAGCGGGGGCCAGACTTCGGGTCATTGGTGATGCCCCCGCTGGGGCCACCTGCGTTCCTGCTGTGAAGCCCGGTACTGCCGTTCGCATCATGACGGGTGCTCCGGTGCCCCCTGGTGCTGACGCTGTGGTGAAGGTGGAGGACACCGACCAGGATCCGGGGCCGGGCGCGTTGCCCGCCACGGTGAAAATCGTTCATCGAGTTGCGTCGGGCCAAAATATTCGTAGCGCGGGGGAGGACATTTCCGCCGGGGCTAGGGCATTGGGAGCAGGGTTGCGCATTACTCCAGCCGTCATCGCCTCCTTGGCGTCCCTTGGGGTGGCTGACGTGGCGGTTCGAATCCGTCCGCGCGTGGGCATCATGACGACCGGCACCGAGCTCGTCGAAGTTGGTGCGTCACTGGGGGTTGGTCAGATCCCAGACTCCAACTTGCACATGACCGCAGCTTTGGCGACCGCGTGGGGTGCCGACGTCGTCGGGTGCATGCATGTTCCAGACAGTCCGGACATTTTTCGCGCGACATGCACCGACTTGGCACAGCAGTCTGACGTTCTGGTCACATCTGGGGGAGTCTCAGCGGGTGCGTTCGACGTGGTCAAGGAATCGCTCGACGACATGACTTTCACGAAGGTCGCGATGCAACCGGGCAAACCTCAAGGCTTCGGACGTTTCAAGGATACGGTGTTCCTCGGTTTCCCAGGCAATCCGGTGAGCTGTTATGTTTCCGCCCAGCTGTTCCTGCGTCCGCTGCTGCGACGGATGGCCGGTGCTGATACGAATCACACCGTCGTGCAAATACCAGCGGGTTCCAATTGGCGCAGCCCTCTGGGGCGGACGCAGTTCGTGCCGGCGATGATCATTGATGGAGCCGTGATACCTACCCACGTGCAGGCGGGCGGGTCGCATCTGGTTGCCTCGCTCGCGGCGACCACGGCGTTGGCCGTCGTACCTGCAGGACAAGACGATGTTCGCGCCGGAGATAGCCTCGACGTCATTCTGATTGACTGATCACATGAGCAACACTCCCTTCACCCACGTCAGCCAGACAGGCGCTGCACGCATGGTCGATGTGACCGGCAAGGAAGTCACGATCCGAGAGGCTACCGCTGAAACCGTCGTGCATTGTTCGGCACCCGTGCTGAGAGCGTTACGGGACGGAACCACCCCGAAGGGGGATGTGTTTGCTGTGGCGCGTATCAGCGGCATTAACGCCGCCAAGAAGGTGCCTGAGCTGCTGCCCCTGGCACATGTGATCGGTATTCATGGAGCGATCGTTGATGTGGACGTGACTGACGACGGCGTACGTATCACGGCAACGGTTCGAGCGGCTGATCGTACCGGTGTCGAGATGGAGGCGTTGACGGCTGCAACCGTGGCTGGTCTGGCTCTGATCGACATGGTCAAGGGCGTCGACAAGATGGTCGAGATCACCTCGGCGCGGGTACTGACCAAGAGCGGTGGACGATCAGGACTGTGGCGTCGCCCGGAGTAACGGCATCCAATGCGCCGAGTTTCTGGTGCCCAACGGCCGAACGTGGGTTGGGTTAGTCCATGGGATGGTCGGCGCCATCGAGCTGATCGATGATGTGCAGCAAAAGCTCTTTCAGGACAGCCATGGCGTCCCGGGCACCGCCGCGGGAACCGGGAACATTCACCAGAACGGCCCGCGTCCCCTCATAATCGATAACTCCGGACAACCCACGTGACAACACAGCCTTGGGCGTCTTGGCCATGCCTGCCGCACGAATGGCCTCGGTGATTCCGGGAATCTGAAAATGCAGGAGTGGAGCGCAGGCCTCGACGGTGACGTCCCGTGGGCCGACACCCGTGCCTCCGGTAGTCAGAACTACCCGTGCGCCGGCAGCCACGGCCTTTAGAACTGCCGCACGAATGGCCTCGATGTCATCGGGAACGATGACCGGCGCATCGACCTTGAATCCAACAGCGGCCAACCCGTCGCGTAGCACAGGACCAGAGCGGTCTTCGTACACATCGCGGAACGCTCGATCCGAGCAGGTGATCACGGTCGCTGGCAGAGATGAATCCATGACCGAAACTGTAGTAGGCCCGGCATTGGGATCACTCGCGGCGATGCGTCGTGTCGGCACCCCGACAGCAGGCTGCTGACTGTCCTTCCTCTACGCAATACGTGGTGGATGCCAAGCGTGCAATGTGCGGAGGACAGCCCTGGCCTAGGTCGTGGACTTCATGGCTGTCTAATGTCGAGCTGAAAGTGTTTCTCAACGTTCCCAGATCTCTTGCATCCAGGCCTCGACCTCGTCGATCTGACGCGGACAATCCTTGGACAACCACTCGGGCTCACCGTCAGTGATGCACAGGTCGTCCTCAATGCGTACACCGATGCCGCGGAACTCCTCGGGAACCAGCAGGTCGGTCTGTTTGAAGTAGATACCTGGCTCGTCGGAGACGCACATACCTTTCTTGAGCGGTCCGGAGTAATCCTGGCGACGCGCCTGGTTGCAGTCGTGAACGTCCAGGCCGAGGTGGTGCGACGTGCCGTGAACCATCCACCGGCGGTGCTGGCCGCCCTCGGGGGACAGCGATTCCTCGACGCTGACCGGGAGGATGCCCCACTCGTGCAGGTACTCGCAGATGACGCGAATGGCGGCCTGATGGATCTCGGCATGGTCGTGGCCAACTTTCGCGACGGCAGCTGCCGCGTCCTGGGCCTCAAGGACGGCCTGGTAGACGCGACGCTGGGCGGGGGAGAAGGTTCCCGAGATTGGTAGGGTGCGAGTGATATCGGCGGTGTAGAGGGAGTCGACCTCGATCCCAGCGTCGATCAGGATGAGTTCGCCGGGGCGCAGGTCGCCGTCGTTGCGTACCCAGTGCAGCGTGTTGGCGTGGTCGCCGGCCGCGCAGATCGAGCCGTAGCCCACCTCATTGCCGAGATGACGGGCGACACGTCCGAAAGTGCCCTCCACCCAACGCTCGCCTCGGCCCTTGCGGACGGCCTCCGGGATCTCGGCGATCATGGATTCAAAACCCACCTTGGACTTGCGGCAGGCATCTCGCAGCTGCTCGACCTCCCAGCTGTCTTTGCATAAGCGGGCGGCTGAGGAAAACTCGTAGAACTCGTCGTCGGCGTCCTCAGATCCCCGAGGACGCAATGAGTCGACGGTGGCGGTGACAGTCTCGTCGGCGTCGCGAATAACGCGCACTGTGGCGTCACCGGTAGACAGAGCGTCGTCGAGTTGTGAGATGTCCCGGCAGACAAGTCCCGTCATGGCCGCCATTTCCTCAAGGGACTCTCGCTGGCCAACCCACATCTCGCCGTAGGTCGGATCAGCATAGAACTCGCGGTCGGTGCGGGGCGCACGCGGCTTGAAGTACAGCACGTCGCGAGTTTCCGCGGTGGTATCGACGACGAGGACCGCGTTGGGCTCCCTGTCGGTGCCTAAGCCCGAGTAGTAGGCGAAGGCGGTGTTGGGGCGAAAAGGGTAATCGCAGTCGTTGTTGCGACGCATGAGATGGCCAGCGGGGATGACCAGGCGATCGCTATCGAAGCGGGCGGCTAAGGCATCACGGTGTGCGGTAGCCGAAGGTACCGAGCTGAGCGGTTCGGGCAGCTCGTCGGGATAAGGGGCCCAGTCGGTAGGGATGAACTCGACGAAGGCTTTTGAGAACGGGGTCTGACGCTTGGGGACCTGCTGCTCTTCGGCTTGCCTCAGTTGTTCGTTGAGCTCTGTGGACCTCGTCTCGGTCATATTCGGACCTCCGCTGATTGTTGAGTATCCCCTCTAGTGTAGGTCTCGGTGACACGGAAGTCTTGGGGCCCAGAGGGCTTTTATGGGGCCGCACAGCCGCAATGCCGGTCCTCTGCCCAGGCCAGTCCGGTCCTCTACACCCAGGTTAGTTAGGTACCCGTTGCCCATCGGACCAACGTGACCTCCACAGGGCAGGTATCGAATTACGGCTTCGCCGTGGTGGTTGCGGACAAACAGGCCGATCAGTGAGGGCGTCGCGTTGGGTGACGGTTAGAATTCAGAAGGAATTTTTCTACTCAGAGCAATCGACTGTATTGTTAAATTTATGACTAGAAATTGACTTTCTTATGGAGGGGGATATTTTCGTTGTTGGTATCACTGAAACCTGAATTTTGTGAGATGTTTCAACGGATGTATCATCTGCACAGGCAGCTAGGATGGTCCATTGATCCGAAGGCTGCTGAGATACGTTATATGAAGGTTTCATTCCGACGATCGGAGAAGCGTCTTGTATGTAGAGAGAAGTATCCTTCTTGATCCTTGCTCCGACGTCACTTATCGGCCTCCCGGGAAGATCAGATATCGCTAAGGAAGTATTTTCAGGAGATGACTTATGGGGCGTCTTTGTACAGGCGCTAGCGGTCGAAGAAAATATGGCAGCCAGCGTCAATGCAGCGAGTTTCAAGACTTTCATCTGAGTCCGCAAGAGATTGTGGTCTGCGAAGGATCAAATGCCTTCAGGAGCCGCTAGTTCCGCCGTCGTAATCCATTCCGGCAGATCCCTTGTTTTCTTAGGCAGATGCTGCAGGGGTCGTCACTGCTAGTAAAGAAAGCGCGACTGCTGCTATGGCAATGCTAGGGCGAAGGGGTGCCATTACTGATCAGCCTTTCTTAGAGGTGCGGAGGCATGCAATAAAAAGAGCGTAGACCTGCTGATGTCCATGTCCATAAGGAGTTGCGGCAGGATTGTCCGAAAGTTAGTTGCCGTATAGACGGCATCAGGGGGGGATAGCTACCGCCAGAAGCTCACGCTGGGTGTGAGGGGGCCTGAACTCGCGCTAGGGCAGGTCATCGCACATATGCTCAGCGCTATACCGACTGGAGGTAGGCTGAGCCTCACATGTCAACAGGGCCACGGAACGCAGGAGGCAAGCGTGAAAGCTGCGGCACAGGATCAGTGGAAGCTTCTGGACCTTGCTCAGACTGATCGGCGGATCGCTCAAGCAGAGCATCGTCGTCGGACTCTGCCCGAGTTGGCCGAACTCAAGGACCTTGCAGTGCAGCGGCGAACGCTTGCGGAGGAGGTCGTCGCTAAGTCCACCGCTCTATCGGACGCCAAAATGGAGCAGGAACGTATCGAGGGCGACCTCGAACCAGCTCGCGCCCGAATGGAGCGTAACCAGAAAACCGTGGATGCGGGCACCATCACCGACCATAAAGCGTTGCGCGGCCTGACCGAGGAAATCGAGCACCTAGGGCGGCGCATCTCTCGACTGGAGGACGCCGAGCTTGAGGCTATGCAGGCCGTCGAGGATGCCGAGAGGGCCCACGCCGACGCTGATCGACGCCGCATCGAGCTCGACGGGCACATCCGCACCGTGCTGGTTTCCCGCGACGCTGGTCTCAAAGAGATTGACGAGGGATTGAGCGAACTGCGACGGGTTCGTCAGACTCAGGCTGGTGGTGTTCCGGCTGACCTCTTGAAGCTGTACGAACTGCTGCGCGAGCGTACCGGCATGGGATGCGCAAAGCTCGTGCACGGAGTTTGTGAAGGATGCGGCATCGCCGCCACTGCCGCTGACCTGCGCAGTTATGCGGCGGCTGGCGACGATGAAGTGGTGCGATGCGAGGAATGCGATCGCATCTTAGTGCGTACCGGGGAGTCCATCTGAGGTTTCTGTGGCACCGTGTGGCGGTAGTACCGAGATATCCGTAGAATTGGCGCCCGGACGAGCCATCCGGGTGATCGCGGCAGCGCTAAGTTGTCGAGGAAAGTCCGGGCTCCATAGAGCAGGGTGGTGGGTAACGCCCACCCGGGGTGACCCGCGGGAAAGTGCCACAGAGAACAGACTGCCGGTTTCGAGCCGGTGAGGGTGAAACGGCGGGGTAAGAGCCCACCGCGTCATCGGTGACGGTGACGGCATGGCAAACCCCACCTGGAGCAAGGCCAAGAAGACCGTGAGGTCGCGGACGTGTTTGAGGGCTGCTCGCTCGAGCGTTCGGGTAGGTCGCGCAGCCAAGAGGCTGAAGGACACCAGCAATGGTGTTCACAGATGGATGGTCACCGGCCCGACAGGGCTACAGAACCCGGCTTATAGGATGGCTCGTCCCCATACTTCTAGCTGTAACAGTGAGTTTGGCCGGGCTAAGTGGGTTTGTGCCAACGCCGTCGTAGGTGTTGTTTTCTAGGTCGAGTTCGGGTAGGTCGCCGCAACTGTGCTGTTGACGGTGTCCGTTCCTGCCCACAACATTCATGGTGGCGTTCCACCGCCGGTATACGAAGGTGGTGCTAGGATCCTCGCGTCAGGTTGCTGGTGACCACACCAGCGCTGGAATCCGGTGAAAGGCCGGAGCTGACGCGCAGCGGTGTGACTGATCCGCCCCGACTCGAACCACTGGTGCCACGCGCACTGGGAAGGTGCCGGGAATGGAGACGAAGTCGAGCCCGAAGACCACCTGACGACGTCCTGTTGTTGCCCGGCCGCGCACGCCGATCACAGAAAGCTGGTTTCGCCATGCATGCCACCCCGATGCCCCTTCGTCGAGCCGTCGTGGTATCGATGCTCCCCGCCGTCATGCTGGCCGGATGTGCCGGTGCCCCCAAGGATTCATCGGCTCCGTCGTCGTCGACGTCGACATCCCAGTCCGACGCTGGACCCATCACCATCACCAACTGTGGCCAGAAGGTCGCCCTCAACAAGCCAGCCACCCGGGCTGTGACTCTCAACCAGGGGGCTACCGAAGATGTGCTGGCTATCGGTGGTGAATCCAAACTCGCCGGGACTGCGTATCTTGACAGCGAGATCCCGGAGAAATGGAAGAAGGCTTACAACTCGGTCAAGGTGCTGTCCAAAAAGTACCCGCCTAAGGAGATCTTTCTGTCTGCTAAGCCCGATCTGGCCGTGTCCTCGTATTCGAGCGCTTTCACCGACAAAGCGGTGGGAACACGCGAAGAGTTAAAGAAGCAGGGAATCGCCACGTATATCAGCCCCTTTGGATGTCCCAAGGGGACTCCCTCAGCCGAGGCCACTTGGGAGAACGTGTGGAAAGAAATGGCAGAGGTCGGGACCCTCATCGGGAGTAAGGATGCCGCCGATAAGGTCATCGCTGAACAGCGCAAGTCCCTCAAGGAGATCACCAGTAACAAGCATGGCAGTGGAACCTCGATCGTGTGGTTCGACTCGGGTGACAAGGTTCCGTTCATCGGTGCTGGCCATGGCGGCCCGCAGCTGCTCATGGATGCCGTTGGGGCCAGGAATCTTTTTGCCAGCCTCGATGGAGGCTGGGCTGACGGTTCATGGGAGAAGATCGTTGGTTCTAACCCCGATGTCATCGTCGTTGCAGACGCCGACTGGTCGACGGCCAAGGACAAGATCGCTTATCTGAAGAAGGATCCCGTTCTCAGCCAGATGAAGGCGGTCAAGGAAAACAAGTTCGTCACCGTGCCGTTTTCGCAGAGCACCCCTGGGGCTGAGCTGATTGATGGAGCGAAAACCCTCAACGAGGGACTGGCCAAGGTCACCGGGAAGTGAGCCGCTGGCGCAGTTGGTTCGTGCTCGGCATCGTCGTTGCTGCCCTGATTGGCAGTGTCCTGGTGGTCTTGGGGATCGGGGCGGTTCGGGTTCCGGTCTCCGACGTCGCGCGGGTAGTGGCGCGACGCTTCCGGCTTATTGAAGGGGCTGACGTTACGGTCCTCAACGACCAGATCGTCTGGCAGATGAGGGCCCCGCGCGTCATCGGATCGATGGCTGTCGGTGCCTTGTTGGCGATGTGTGGCGCGGTACTGCAGACCCTCACTGGCAACGACCTGGCTGATCCGTATCTACTCGGTATCTCCAGTGGTGCGTCGGTGGGAGCGGTATTCGTCCTGGTTGTCGGGATTTCCAGCACCCTCGGGCAGTCGGTCCTCATGGCTCTAGCCTCTTTCGTCGGTGCCGTTGGGGCCTTGGTCATGGTGCTGACGATGGCCACGGGCAGATCAGGGGAGTTGCCTGCCGGCCGGACGATCTTGGCCGGTGTGGCCGTCGGCCAGTTGTGCGGAGCAGCAGTCTCGGTCATGATCATGGTCTTCGGGGAGTCGAATGCGGCTCGTTCGGCTCTGTCCTGGACCCTCGGATCATTCGCAGGGCTGAGGTGGGGATCGACGATCACACTGGTTGTCGCAACCGTGCCGGCGCTGATCTTCGGGATAGCTTTGTGCCACGTCCTTGACGCTTTCGCATTTGGAGACGTCAGTGCGATGTCGTTGGGGGTCCCGGTGAACACTGTCCGCTGGGCAATCATGGTCAGCACCGCCCTGTTGACCGCCCTCAGCGTGGCCTTCGCCGGGCCCATCGGCTTCGTCGGGCTCACGGTTCCCCATATTGTGAGGTTCTGGACCGGGCCGCGTCACGCCCGTCTTCTGCCGGCATCTGCCCTGGCCGGAGCGCTGCTTATGGCGTGGTCAGACACCGCCGCACGGTGTCTGCGTCCTGACACCGAGATCCCAGTGGGCGTCATCACCGCAATCGTCGGGGCGCCGGTGCTTGTTGTGCTTTTGCGTCGACAGGCCTCGAAATCATGACAGCGGTGACGACGTCAGCGGTGTTGAGGGCCGATAATCTTGGCTGGGGCGTGGACGGAAAGACGATCCTGTCAGGGGTCAGCATGGAAGTTCGGCCCCAGATGATGACGATGATTATCGGCCTCAACGGATCGGGCAAGACCACCCTGCTTCACCTGCTTGCGGGGCTGCGCAAGCCCGGCAAGGGACGAGTGTGGTTGGGGGAGCGTGACCTCGCCCGGATCGGTGGCAAGGAGCGCTCCGCAATGATGGCGCTGTTGGAACAGAATCCGTCGGCCCATGTCGAGCTGACGGTGCGCGACGTCGTCCAGCTTGGCCGCATCCCGCATCTAGGTCGATGGCGGATGGGCAATCTCACCCGCAGACAGGGACATGACGATGACGTTGTCGACAAAGCGATGGTAACGACCGGGGTTAGTGAACTCACTGATAGGGCATGGTCGTCCTTGTCGGGAGGGGAGAGACAACGGGTACAGCTGGCTCGTGCCCTGGCCCAGGAGCCCGAGATCTTGTTCCTCGACGAGCCGACGAACCATCTTGATCTACCCCACCAAATCGATCTCCTGCAGCGGGTCCGAGGGCTCGGCTTGACGACGATCACCGTTATCCACGACCTCGACCTGGCTGCCGCGTATGCTGACGATCTCATCGTGCTCGACTCGGGTCGCATGGTTGCTAACGGGCCGGCGAGCGAGGTGCTGACCCCTGGCCTCGTCCGTGACCACTTCGGTGTTGAGGGCGAGGTCTGGTCCTCCTCGAGACGCGGTTTCACCTGGAGCGGACTGCACTCATGACAACACGTATCGCAGTATCCCTACGGTGGGACGACGCCATCGGCATGGACGAAGTCATGGCCCAGCAGGTGCTAGCTGATTACACCGCTCACCTGCAGGGCCCCGGTCCGGCGCTCATTGATGTCCTCGACTCGATCGATGACACCCGAATCGAGGTCGTCGGGTGGAGTAGCGAGGACGGGCCTGTGCCGCTGTCCTGGTTGCGCCGGGTGGCAGGGCAGTGGGTTCGTGACCATGCGGGCGGGCCGAGCGTCGTCGTCCATGCTGGGACGGTGCGGCCTGGGCAGGCGGTATCGGATGAGTGGCGAACCGTCACCGGCTCCGAGGCTCCATTGCGCAATCCGGCCTGGCAGGAGTTCCCGCCCTTCCGGCACCACCTGCTGGCATGCCGTGGGCCCCGCTGCAATGCGGCCGGAGCAGCCGATCTGCACGCCCGGCTGGAGGACAAGCTAGCTCGTGCTCATGCCCTCGACACGGAGGTCCTCATTACGGTGACTGGGTGCATGTTCCCTTGTAACCATGCCCCGCTGGTCGTCGTGTGGCCAGACGGCAGGTGCATCCAGCTGACCGATGACAACCTCGACCGTATCGTCGCTGAACTCATCGGGTCCTCCCGTCAGTGACGGATGTGCCCGATAGGCAAGGTGTCACTACGCCGGGTCAGCAACACTGCGCCGGTGGATTACGGTCCTGGCGATCGCACTGGTCGCGCCAGAACGTCTTCTCTGGCATCGGGGTGTGTCCGGTGCGTCGGCACCACTGCAGGTAGTTGTCGTAGGCGTCGGCGCCGGTGACGCCGCGCACCCACCGTCTCAGGGACAACCAGCATCGTCGCCACAATGAATCGGCGGGTTGATGTCGGGGCGCGGCGGTCACGCGTGCTCCTTGTCCTTGTGGACACTTTCCAGATCAAGGTCAGGGTGCTTCTCGTAGAAGGCGTCCCACTCAGCCTGAAGATCCCTCTCAGCCTTGGTGGATGAGACCACTGGGAGCAAAGATCGTCGAAGCCTTGGCCGGATCCTCGGTGTCGATGATGTTGCGGCCTCGTAGCGCCTGGACGGTTCGACTACAAGCCACGATCATGACGATGAGGGTACAGACGACGAAGATGATCGACATCGTTCCCTGAATGGCGGTATTGCCGACGACGGTGTGCATCTGGTCAATGTTTTTGGCCTGCCCCAGCGAGGCTTGGCCGGCGGCGATGGCTCGCTTGTAAGTCATGTGATTGGCCCAGTAACCGATTTTCGGGTCTGGGGAGAAGATCTTCAACCAGGATCCGTAAACCGTAATAATGGCGGTGAAGAGCATCGGTACGAAGATGATGAGCAGCCGCCACTTGTGACCAGCCCGGGCGAAGACCACCAAGCAGATCGACAAGGCGACAGCTGCCAACAGCTGGTTAGCGATGCCGAAGAGCGGGAAGAGAGTGTTGATGCCACCCAGCGGGTCAGTGACGCCCATGAGGAGGATCGAGCCCCAGCCAGCAACCATGATCGCGGTGGTCAGCCAGGAGCCAATCTTCCACGAGTGATCCTGGAGACGTGGCCAGAAGTTTCCCAGCGCATCGGAGAGCATGAACCTGGCGACACGGGTACCTGCGTCGACCGAGGTGAGGATGAACAAGGCTTCGAACATGATCGCGAAGTGGTACCAGAAGCTCATCATGGCTTCGCCACCAAAGATCTTGTGCATGATCGTCGCTAGACCAACGGCCAGGGTGGGGGCCCCGCCAGTCCGGCTGACGATCGACGTTTCGCCGACGAGTTTAGCCGTCGTCGTCAGCGCGTTGGCGTCAGCGTGCACGCCCGATAGGCCGAGGGAGTTGACGTAAGCCACGGCAGACTGGACGGTATTCCCGGTAGCGCCGGCTGGGGAGTTCATGGCGAAATAGATGCCACGATCCACCGACAGGGCAGCCACTAGAGCCATAATCGCTACGAAAGACTCCATGAGCATGCCGCCGTAGCCGATGAGACGCGCCTGGGACTCTTTCTCGATGAGTTTCGGGGTGGTTCCAGAGGAGATCGTGGCGTGGAATCCTGATAACGCTCCACACGCGATCGTTACGAAAAGGAACGGGAAGAGCTTGCCAGAGAACACCGGGCCCGCTCCGGTGGTGGCATACACCGTCATGGCTGGCACATGGATGATCGGGCGGACGATGACGATCGAGACCGCCAACATCGCGATGACGCCGACCTTCATGAAGGTGGACAGGTAGTCGCGAGGTGCCAGCAGCATCCAGACGGGGAGCACTGCGGCGATGAACCCGTAGATGATGATGGCCCAGGCCAAAAACGGCTTGCTCAAGTGCAGAGCACTGGCAACGGCAGTGTTTTCGATCCAGGCCCCCGAGGCGATGGCTAGCACTAGTAGGACGATGCCGATGATCGAGACTTCAAGTACTTTGCCGGGGCGCAGATAACGCAGGTAGAAGCCCATGAGTAAGGCGATCGGGATGGTCAGGCCGACGCTCCATACGCCCCACGAGGAAGCGGCCAGGGAGTTGACAACGACCATGGCCAGGATGGCCACGATGATGAGCATGATTGTCAGGGTGGCGATGAGTGCTGCGATCCCCCCGAAGCGACCTAACTCGTCCTTGGCCGGCTGGCCGAGGGACCGTCCGCCGCGTCTCATCGAGATGACGAGAACGAGGTAGTCCTGGACGGCGCCTGCAAGGATGACGCCGACGATGATCCAGATCGTGCTTGGGAGATAGCCCATCTGGGCTGAGAGCACCGGGCCGACGAGGGGACCGGCGCCAGCGATGGCGGCGAAATGGCGGCCATAGAGGATGCGGCGATCCGTGGGGACGAAATCCCGGCCATTGTAGTCGTACTCCGCTGGGGTGGCTCGGCTATCGTCGGGATGGACGAGCTTGTCCTGGATGTACTTGGCGTAGAACCGGTAGCCGATGAAGTACGAACCGACGGCCGCGAAGACGAACCAGATGCCGTTAACCGTTTCGCCGCGTCGTATGGCGAGCATCCACCAGCCCAGCCCGGCGACCGCGGAGATGAGGATCCAGATGGTCACGCGCAGTGGTGTCCATCGTTGCTGACGGGCTCGCTCCTCGTCCGACAGGCTGACAGGGGGCATACCTTCGGGAATGTCTGAGTGCTTATACCTATGAGGTGGGACGGTGCCCATGGCGACCTCCAGTTGTCATTCAGTCCCCATCGTGTGGCGGGACCATGTGACGCGACCGTGCGGTGGGAATGAGGATGGTGTCGCCCATCCTTGAGTTCGACAAATCCGATGAAAAGGCTACGCCATCGAGATCTCTCGGGTATCGCTAGGTCGTCATCTTCTGTTGGTCGCCAGGATCAGTGTCGCCGCTCCCCATTCCCTGCCCCGGCGATACAGCGAGTTTGTTGACGCCGGGCAGCTGTCAGACCTTGAGGATTGTCAGTCCAAGGTGGTGAGGATCCGCGCTCGATCTTTCTCGACGACGAGGGTTTGCTCGAACTGGGCGCACCGCGAACCGTCATTGGTAAGGACTGTCCAGCCGTCGTCCCATTGATGGTTGGACTGGTCTCCCAGGGTGAGCATTGGCTCGATGGTCAGTGTCATGCCCTCCTCAAGGGTGACGTCATAGCGCGGCTCGTCATAGTGGAAGACGATGAGACCGGAGTGGAAGGCGCTGTGGACGCCGTGGCCGGTGTAGTCACGTACGACGCCGTGGCCGAAACGCTTGGCATAGTTCTCGATGATCCGTCCGATGATGGAGATCGAGCGGCCGGGTTTAACGGCCTTGATGGCCCGGTTCATGGCCTGCTGGGTATGTTCGATGAGGTCCAGGGATGCTTGGTCGACGTCGCCGCAGCCGAAGGTGTAGCAGTTGTCGCCGTGCACACCGTTCTTGTAAGCGGTGACGTCGATCTTGACGATATCGCCGTCCTCCAGCGGGCGGGAGTCAGGAATGCCGTGGCAGATCACTTCGTTGACACTGGTGCAACACGACTTTGGGTAATTGCGGTAGTCGAGGGTCGATGGGTAGGCGCCGTGGTCGCACATGTATTCGTGAGCGATGCGGTCGAGTTCGTCGGTGGTGACTCCGGGGGCTACGGCTTTTCCGGCCTCGTGCATGGCACCACAAGCGATTCGGCCGGCCTCTTCCATGGCTGCGATCGTCTCGGCTGACTGCACGTGGGAGCCGTCATAGGTTTCCGGGACGTCGCCCAGTCCGACGTAGGGGGGACGGGCAATGTTGCCGGGGACGTGACGACGAGGACTCTGGGGATACGACTTGATGGCACTCACGTCGGCCCAGTCTAGGTCGTGTGAATCTGCCACGGTCCGTGCCTGTCTTGTTCGTCTACAAATGCCACGTAGATATCAGGGGCGGTGCAGGGCATCAAAAATTTCTGCTGACGTCGGGTGGTCCAGCGCCTTATCGCTGCGCCCGGTGGGTT
The DNA here is from genome assembly GCF_001642025.1 of Cutibacterium namnetense. Classification (GTDB taxonomy): domain Bacteria; phylum Actinomycetota; class Actinomycetes; order Propionibacteriales; family Propionibacteriaceae; genus Cutibacterium; species Cutibacterium namnetense. Next base: position 136,717 of record NZ_LWHO01000002.1, read on the forward strand.
CGCCAGTGAACGGCACCTGGGGTCGGGCTCGATAGTGTTTGCGGGGCGTCATTCCCCCAGGTAGGCAGGGCGACCAGGAGGGCAATGTCCAACGTCACCACCATGATCCACGCTTCAACGACGAGGATTGAACCGTCAATCTACTTTGAGGGATTCCCGGGCGTGATCTACCAGGGCCTGACGGGCTGAGTCATTGATCGTGGCGGAGTTGAAGTACACCCCGAGGAAGTCAGTTTGGCCTGTGTTCACCACCACAACGTCAACGACATCGCCGCGCACTTGGGGCAGGTTGGGCAGCGAAACGTAGATCTCGCTGCGCTTCCACCACGCGGGATGACCATTGATAGTGAGGGCCGCCGAGTGAATTTCCTTCTCTCCCGTGTACCCCATGTAGTAGTCGGAGCTGGCGAAGCAATCCATCATCATCGATGCAGCCGTCTGAGGATCAGAGAATCCTTCGGCAACCGGCAGGCCACCGACCCCTGACACACTCATCCACCCGGGATAGACGTCGTCGATCTGTGCTGACTGTCCGATGACCCATGGCAGGGTGAGGTTTTCCTGCCGCCAATTCGGTATGGACTCCACTGATACGCCACCGCCATGCAAACGGTCGTCATTGGAATCCTGATTTCCCAGATGTTGGCCTTGCGGGCAGGTGACGGCAGAGGAACTGGCAGACGGGGTGGTCGACTTCTCATTCCAGGCTGAGACCGTCGGAGATGACGAGTTGAGATCAGGCTGGGCGGTGTGATCTGAAGATGTGCCGCGATGCAAGGCGAATGCAGCGACGACAGCGATGATGAGAATGACGATGATGATTACCCAGAGCCAACCAGAGCTGCGACCGCTGTCATGTCCCCGGCGTCCCTGTCCGCCGTGCTGCAGGGCAGGATCGGGGGATGTTGTAGTGCGGTCGGTCCACCGCTCACCATCAAACCAACGATAGCGATCCGGGGTGCCATCAGGATCTCGATACCACCCTGCCTGCGGACCCGAAGCCATGTCCGCAGTCTACCGAAGCCATTCCAACCTTGTTACCCGCTCGAAACATGCGACGGGCACACTGGAACGGTGAGCAGGCAGACTGAATTCGTCCTGCGTTCCATGGAGGAACGCAACACCCGCTTCGTGAGGCTGTGGTTCACCGACGTGCTGGGATCCCTGAAATCCGTTGCCATCGCCCCGGCTGAAGTTGAGGGAGCTTTCGTTGAGGGTGTGGGTTTCGATGGCTCAGCTATCGAGGGGTACGCCCGCGTCTACGAGGCGGACATGGTGGCCCACCCCGATCCGGCCACCTTCCAAGTTCTGCCATGGCGTTCGGGCACCAGTACCGCCAGGATGTTCTGCGATATCACCAATCCTGACGGAACTGCCTCAGCGGCCGACCCCCGGCACGTCCTCAAGCGGACGATGGGTCGTGCCGGGGGAATGGGCTTTACCTTCTATGTCCATCCAGAGATCGAGTTCTATCTGCTCAATGATGAGCACCATCCAGGGGAATCCCCGGTGGCACTGGACAACGGTGGCTACTTCGACCACACCACCCTGGGGGCGGGCACCGATTTCCGTCGCGACGCCATCAACGTCCTGGAGCAGATGGGTATCTCGGTAGAGTTCAGCCACCACGAGGCCGCTCCCGGACAGCACGAAATTGACCTTCGCTACGCTGATGCGTTGACGATGGCAGACAACATCATGACCTTTCGGGTGGTCATCCGGGAGATCGCCTCCCTCAAAGGGATCAAAGCCACCTTCATGCCTAAGCCCTTTACTAATTATGCCGGGTCGGGAATGCACTCCCACGTCTCCCTCTTCGAGGGGGACACCAATGCCTTCTATGACGCAGCTGATGAGGCCCGCATGTCGCCAGTCGCTAAGTATTTCGTCGCCGGTCTTTTGCACCATGCCCCGGAGATCACCGCCGTGACGAATCAGTGGGTTAATTCCTATCGGCGGCTCTCCGGCGGAGGAGAAGCGCCCAACTATATTTGTTGGGGTCGCAATAACCGGTCGGCTTTAGTTCGTATTCCGATGTATAAGCCCGACAAGGCTTCCTCGGCTCGGGTGGAGTTGCGTTCCATCGATTCTGCTGCCAACCCCTATCTGGCCTATTCCTTGGTACTTGCTGCCGGTTTGGACGGCATCGAGAAGGAATTGCCACTTCCACAGGAGGCATCCGACGACGTTTGGCAGTTGTCAGCCCGAGAGCGTCACGCACTGGGTATCAAGCAGCTGCCACAAAGTCTGGGTGCTGCGATCCGCTGCATGGAGGAGTCCGAACTCGTGGCTGAGACCCTCGGCGAACATGTCTACGACTACTTCCTACGCAATAAGAGGGCGGAATTTGAGGAATACAACCGACAAGTCAGCCAGTTCGAGCTTGATCGTTACCTGCCACACCTGTGAACGGCTAGGAGCTGACGTCTAGTCGCCAGCAAGAATGTCACGGAAAATCCCGGCCATATCAACGACTGGGAACACCCTAGCAACGTCGTCGACGTGGGACCCAGACGCCTGAACCCGTCTTGCTGAGCGCACTTCTGCCCAGTGTGAGAAGCCGGTGGCCAATCGCAGGAAGGTCATAGGGTCGGTCTCGGCCACGTTGGGTGGGGTGCCCCGGTGGTGGCAGGGACCCGACTCGCTCGCCGCCAATTGAACTGCGCACGCAGGCGGTACCCGAAGCTCAATCGTGCGACCACCGTGGGTCTCATCGAGAACCGTCGACACGGTGCGGCAATTTTCAATAATCGCCACGGACGGAATATCGATGCCATCGTACAAGCCCATAGCGGCCATGGCGAGGAGAGTGGCCCGCAGATGGTCGGTCACGCGCACTGGTCCCACCAAAGAATCCACTGTTGTGGACGGTCCGGGGGTGGCGAGCAACACCGACTCCACTTCGTCTAGAAGACGCCGAGCCTGTCCGACAAGTCGGCTAGCCGTGTCGTCGGCAATCACCTCATCGCCGATGGTTGCCAAGGTATCGGTGGCTTTGCGACGCTCGTCGATCACCCGTGCCAGGGTCATCGGTCTGATGGTCGTCGGCGTCGTCACCGTCTGCAGGGTGTCGGTGAAAATCACCATGAGGTGGGCGATATGGTGACGGCCCCACAACTGAGTTTCGCCGAGGCCGCCCGTCTCAGGTTGAGGCAGCAGACACCGGGCAGTCGCTACCCACGTGGTCGCCAATCGCCTTACGCCGCGTTCCGCGCGTGCTGTCATGATCGTCACCTCAGCAAGACTAGGAGTACCGGGTTGCACGGACGGTACACCCATTCGACGCTGACGTGACGACTGGGCAACACGTCAGTGCCCCGTCAGCTAATGTGCCCTGAGGGGGTGGTCGCGGTGAATCGCAAGCCGAGCGTCATGATGGACCTACTGCGTTTGGGAGTGATGGATACTGATGCGGCCTTGGCTGACCATCACCGAATCGCGGAGGCTATAGGGGCTGACCCAAGCCGACTGGCGGAATGGGAGCATCACCTCGAGACTTGTTGTGATCCTGACCTAGCCCTCACCGCCCTTGCCGATCTTGCACAGGAAGCCGCGCAGCGCGTCGGTGAATTGCTTAGTCATGACGCTTCCGCCTGTCGGTTGGTTCGACTCTTAGGCGCATCGAGCGAACTGGGTCGCCACCTCATTACCCACGCCGATGTGCTTGAGGAGATCACCCGTGATCCGGTCCGCCTCAGCCGTGACGAGATCTGTGACGATCTGCTTGAGGTCGTAGGTGCCCATCGAGAAGGTGAGTTTATGGTCGCCGAAGCGCCGATCGGCCCAGCATCAGACCGGCTGAGGCTGGCGAATCGGCGTCACTTGGTGCGGATTGCCTCGCGAGATGTTAGCGCTGACGACCCAACCGAGATCATTGAAGATATTGCTGCTGAACTAGCCGATTTGGCTGACGCCATTATCACTGCGGCCCTGGCTTTGGCCCGGGCCGACTGCCCGGATCACGCCGATGCGCGATTGGCCATTATCGCGATGGGAAAGTGCGGGGCTCAGGAACTCAACTACATTTCTGACGTCGACGTCATCTATGTTGCTGAACCGGCCAAGGACGGTGTCTCAAGCGCCAGCGCGGTGAGTATTGCGACGAAGCTGGCTGCCTTGGTGGCGAGAATATGCTCGGCCCATTCGGGGGCTGGATCAATCTGGCAGGTAGACGCTGCGCTGCGTCCGGAGGGCCATGCCGGGCCGTTGGTGCGGACCATGGATTCAATGCGTACCTACTACGAGAAATGGGCGAAGAACTGGGAGTTTCAAGCCCTGCTTAAGGCCCGTCCGATGGCTGGCGATATCGACTTGGGTCAGCGATTTGTTGAGATGGTCTCCCCGATGGTGTGGCAGGTGGGAGAGGCCGAGGGATTCGTACCAGAGACCCGCGCGATGCGCACCAGAGTCGTCAGTCTGATCGCGGCCAAGGACAAAGGCCGCGAAATCAAGCTTGGTGCCGGGGGATTGAGGGACGTCGAATTCACCGCGCAACTATTGCAGTTGGTGCACGGGCGCCAAGACGAGTCGCTGAGGGTGCGTGCTACCTTGCCGGCCTTGCGAGCTCTTGCTGCGGGCGGGTACATCTCGCGAGGCGCAGCTGAACGTCTTAAGGAGGCATACCGGTTAGAGCGCGTCATGGAACATCGCGTGCAGATGTTCCGGCTGCGACGCACCCATCTGCTCCCAGACGACGAGGACGGTTTACGTCGTCTAGCACGTGCGGTCGGTCTGCACACCGCAGACGAGGTCTGCGGGGTTTGGACGGCGACGTCGAAGGAAGTACTGCGAGCCCACGGCCAGGTGTTCTACTCGCCGGTGGTCGAGGCAGTAGCGCGCATTCCCACCCAGGATCTGCGGATGAGCGCGGAGGCTGCGAGGGTGCGTCTAAACGCGCTGGGATTCCACGACGAGGACGCTGGCCTGCGTCATATCGAGGCGCTCACCACTGGCACCAGCCGGGCGGTACGTATTCAGACCGCGCTCATGCCGGCCATGCTCGCGTGGCTGGCTGACGGCCCCAGCCCAGACCATGGGTTGCTGGCTTTTCGCCAAGTATCTGAGGCGCTGGGGGAGTCCCCGTGGTACCTCAGAGCCCTGCGTGACGAAGGAGCGATGGCTCAGCGGCTAGCGGTGGTGTTGTCGACGTCGAGGTATGCCGTCGATGTGTTGACCCGCGCGCCGGAGACCGTCCAGGTGCTCGTCGATGAGGATCTCACTCCGCTGAGCCGGGAGGACCTCACCCGACAAATGAATGCTGTGGCGCGCCGTCACCATGACGTCGAGGAGGCAGTCGGGGCGATCCGGGCAATGCGGCGTCGTGAGCTTTTCCGGATCCTTGTCGCCGATATCCTCGACGCCACAGACATTCTGCGTATAGGCCAAGCCTTGACCGACCTCACCGGAGCGACCATCGATGCGGCCTTGACCGCAGTGTCGCGGGGAATCGAGGACGCCCCACCGATCGGAATCGTCGCGATGGGCCGCTGGGGTGGTGGAGAACTGTCCTATGGTTCCGATGCTGATTGTCTGTTCGTCGTCGGGGATGGGCCGGGAGCCAATGAGAAGGCGCTGAAAATCGTCACCAAATTACGCAACTTACTCGCCAAGCACGGGGCGGATCCCGCTGTGGTTTTGGACGCTAATCTGCGCCCGGAAGGACGGTCCGGTCCGATGGTACGGAGCCTGGAAAGCTATCGGAAATACTACGGACAGTGGTCAAGTACCTGGGAATCCCAGGCTTTGCTGCGGGCTAGCCATGGTGCCGGGGACCGGGGGCTGACGACCGAACTGCTGGAATGCGTCGATCACGTGCGTTACCCAGCTGACGGTCTGACGGGAAGCCAGCTGGCTGAAATTCGCAAGCTCAAGGCGCGGATGGAATCGGAGCGGATTCCTCGCGGAGTGGACCCCAAGCGGCACCTCAAGCTGGGGCCCGGAGGACTATCCGATATCGAGTGGACAGCCCAAGTTATTCAATTGCAGCATGCCGGCCACGAGCCGGCGCTACGCACCACCTCGACGGTTGAGGCCCTCGACGCCGCGTTGGCGGCTGGTCACATTGACGAGGGCCAGCATGCCGAACTGTGTGATTCCTGGTTGGCGGCGAGTCGATTGCGTAACGCGATCATGGTGGTGCGGGGCCGTCCGAGCGACGTTATTCCTTCGGACTCAACGGATCTCGACGTCATCGCTAGGACCCTGGGAATGGGTCGAGGAGCATCTGAGCGCCTCGTCGAGGATCATTTGCGGCATGGTCGACGCACATCAAGGGTTGTCGACGAGGTGTGTTGGAATCAGTGATCCTCCTCGGAGAATTTGAACGCGTGGGGGCTGGGGACTGGTAGGTTTCGGGCCCATGCCGGATCCGTACACATTCGTGCTATCGCCAATCCGCATGCGATGAGGATGACGGTGAGGACTGCATCGACGCCGAAGGTCAGTGCCTTCGTCATGTCCTGTGCATTGAGCCAGTAAACAGTGCGGTACATCGAGGCGCCAGGGACCATGATGACGCAGGCCGGAACTGTCAATGTGATGCGTGGCAACTTGGTTCGGGCAGATAGCGGACCGGCGAGAAACCCAATGACGATGCCACCGACCCCAGCTGCCAACTGGGCCGGAAGGTTGACGTTAATCAGGGCAAGGCGGCACAGATTCCCACAAGCTCCCAGAGCTGCAGCCCATGCGACCGTGCGCGGTGAGGAATTGAAGATGGTGGCGAACCCGGCAACTCCGCATGCTGTTGCTATCGCATAGGCAAACCACGCCCAGGGGTACGGGAAGACCGTCTGAGCAGGCAGCGGTTGCAGGCCGGTAGCTGCTGAAAACACCCAGGCAGACATAGTGGCGGCAAGGATGAGACCGAGGGAATAGGTCGCTCGACTTAAACCCGCGGTGAAGTCCATGCGAACCATGTCAAGGATCGAAGTGATCATGGGGAAGCCTGGTACAAGGAACAGCAGAGAGGCGACGTAGCCGGGGCCGTGGATGGTGTGCAGACCCGTGTTGGTCAGCAAATCTGCCAGCATGAGGTAGACCAAACAGGCTGCGGCCGAGGCCAGCGCTGCGACTCCAAATTGATTGAGCCAGCGACGGTTGAGACGGCCGCGTACAAACTGGCCGATGGACGCCGCCGTGAGTACTACGAGGGAGTCAGCCAGCGAGAACTTATTGAGGATGGCGAATCCAGCGCACGCGACGCCGCCGGCGAGAACTGTCTGCCATTCCGCCCACTGGGGGCGCACTGTTCGTGAAATGTAATCCAATTGTGATTCCAGCTCGCGCCCGGTCGTGCCAGCCGGCAGGTTATGGGCAAGGTCTTCAAGGGCGGCGATACGCGAGGAATCGACGCGGGCCCGGTAGACCTCACGTGCAACAGTGCGGAAGTTGTCCCCACGGTGGGCAGTTGCAGTGATCTCGGTGAGGCTGACAGTGGCATCGAGTCGGTCAATGCCCAGGGCAAGTCCGGCATCAGACATGGCCCTTTTCACTCGATAGGAGCCGGTGCCAGACGACAGCAGCATTGATCCCAGCCGAATGACCGCTTCGGTGTCATTAACGAATTCGCGGTCATGACGGATGTCATCTCGGTAATCTTGGTGATCAGTGCATGTCACGTCCCTCTATTGTGCCACTGCCGCTCCAATGGTCCATGGATCAGTTCGGATACCTAGATCCTGGCAGGGCAGCCCTAGCTCGTCATGGAGGCGACGCGCAACGTCAGCGCACCAAACAGACTCAGATGCCCAATGGGCGGTGTCGATGAGGGCAGGTCCGCCAGCACGAAGATGCTCGTCAGCAGGGTGGTGTCGCAGGTCACTGGTGAGGTAGACGTCAGCACCGCTGGCTGCTGCGGCGTCAAGGAGAGAGTCTCCGGCACCAGAGCAGAGAGCGACTGTGGTGATGGGCTGGTCCGGGTTACCTGCAGCTCGCACTCCCCACACAGTCTGGGGGAGCCGCTCGGACACGCGTTGGGTAAAGCTGCGGAGGGTCATGGGCTCGTCGAGGTGGCCTACGCGTCCGATTCCCGGCGTGACGGGACCAGGCCGGGAACCAGAGTCGATGGTCTTCACGTCGTAGGCAGGCACTTCATAGGGGTGAGCATCAACGAGGGCCTTGCGTACCGTGGAGCGCGCTAAAGTCGGCGCGACGACGTGAATGCGCACTTCCTCGACGGTTTCAATCTGGTTGGTGGTACCGACAACGGGATGAGATCCGGTAAGGGGTCGAAACTGGCCACGCCCCAATGTTTCGAAACTGCACTGGTCATAGCCGTCGAACTGGCCTGCCCCCGCCTTGAACAGAGCATTGCGCACTGCCTCGACGGAGTCGACCGGTACTTGAATTCCCCATAGATCGACCGGTTGCGCGACGGGTTCCAGGGGACACTCGACGACCACCCCCAGCACCTGAGCGAGTACATCGTTGACACCGCCGACTGCGGCGTCGGCGTTGGTGTGGGCGCTCATGAGGGCGATGCGGTGACGAATAAGCCGATGAACGATGCGTCCCTTGGGCGTATCCGCCGCTACCGACGTGGTGCCACGCATCAGAAGAGGATGGTGGACCACGAGCATATCGGCGTGGGCCTCGATGGCAGCATCAACGACGGCGTCAGTGGCCTCCAGAGCGCAAGCGATCCGCCCGACGGCCTCGTCGGGATCCCCGCACACCAGACCGGGCGCGTCCCACGACTCGGCCAGGGACGGGGGATACCACCGATCCAGAATGCTGCGCACCTGACCGACGGTGATCATGCCGGATTGCGGAGTAGATAGGTGAGAGGAATGGTCTGCCATGGCTTCACGGTAGCGTGCTGACGCTTCGATGAAGAGTAGGCCCACAAGGGGCGCAACCGTAGCTGCGCCCCTTGTAAGTGGATCGACTCAGATGTCGTAGTACAGATCGAACTCGTAAGGATGCGGACGCTGCTGCAGGGCAGCCAGATCGCCACGCTTGAGCTCAATCCACGTCTCGATGAGGTCCGGGGTGAACACATCACCGGCGAGGAGGAACTCGTGGTCGGCCTCGAGGCTGTCGAGAACGGCGCCGAGGCTGCCTGGCACATGATCCATAGCGGCATGCTCCTCGGGCGGGAGCTCGTAAATGTCCTTGTCGACCGGGGCCGGCGGCTCGATCTTGTTTTGGATGCCGTCCAGACCGGCCAGCAGTAGGGCTGCAAAGGCCATGTAGGGGTTGGCTGACGGATCCGGGCAACGGAACTCGACGCGCTTAGCTTTCGGGTTCGGGCCAGTGATGGGAATACGCATGCAGGCGGAACGGTTGCGCTGGGAGTACACCAGATTGACTGGGGCCTCAAAGCCCGGCACCAGGCGGTGGTATGAGTTGGTGGAAGGGTTGGTGAAGGCCAGCAGCGACGGTGCGTGCTTGAGGATACCGCCGATGTAGTAGCGGGCCATGTCAGAGAGCTGGGCGTACCCGGACTCGTCGAAGAACAGCGGCTCGCCGCCCTTCCAGATCGAAGAGTGAACGTGCATACCTGAGCCGTTGTCTCCGAAGATTGGCTTCGGCATGAAAGTGGCCGTCTTGCCGTGTTGCCAGGCGACGTTTTTGACGATGTACTTAAATTTCATGACGTCATCGGCGCTGCGCGACAGGGTGTCAAAACGCCAGTTGATCTCGGCCTGACCTGCTGTACCGACCTCATGGTGGGCGCGCTCGACCTTCATGCCAAGGCCCTCCATGATGGTGACGATTTCGTCACGCAGATCACCAAAGTGGTCGGTCGGGGCGACTGGGAAATACCCACCTTTGTACTTCACTTTGTATCCGCGGTTGCCGCCATCCTCGGTACGTCCGGTGTTCCACGCTCCAGCCTCGGAGTCGATGGAGTAGTACGAGGTGTTCTGACGGGTGTCGAAGCGAATGTCGTCGAAAACGTAAAACTCAGCTTCGGGTGCGAAGAAGGCAGTATCGCCGATCCCGGTAGATGCGAGGTAGGCCTCGGCCTTACGTGCGATGTTGCGCGGATCGCGGCTGTAGGCCTCCTTCGTGATGGGGTCGTGGACGTTGAAGTTCACGATGAGGGTCTTGCGTTCGCGGAAAGGATCGACCCAGGCGGTCGTCGGATCGGGCAGTAGGGCCATGTCCGACTCGTTAATCTTCTGGAAGCCCCGAATTGAGGATCCATCGAAGGCCAGACCATTCTCGTACTGGTCCTTGTCGAACTCTCGGGCGGGCACGGTGAAGTGCTGCATGATACCGATGAGGTCACAGAAGCGGACATCGATCATCTCGATACCCTCCTTCTTGACATAGGCAAGCAGGTCGTCGGGACCTTCGAACATCTTTCCTCCATCAACATGGCTGGTGATGTATTCACGGTAGTTCGCGCGGGTTGCTCGCCCGTCACCGTTATGTTTCGAGCGTGTAACAGGTCGTGTCGTAGGATTCACCAGGTGAGTGGAACCGAGGCAGCCCCAGGAGTCTCAATCGGGCTGCCCGCTGAGGGGCGCGGTTCGCTAGCCAGTTGGGGCAAACGCATTGGTGCTCTCATCATTGACTGGGGGGCCTGCATGGTGCTAGCCCGCGCCATATTTGGCCCAGCAGTCATTCGGGGCGGTGGCTGGGCGATGTGGATGCCGATGGCGGTGTTCTTCGTCGAATCTGTTCTGTTCACCGCCATGACAGGTGGTTCCTTCGGTCAGGTCGTGGCCCGGGTGGCAGTCGTCCGCCTCGGCGATCTCGGCCCGGTGGGGTGGTGGTGCACAGTTGCCCGGACCGCCATGAAATGCCTTGTCATTCCCGCTCTAGTTATTGGTGCCGAACGTCGCGGACTGGATGATCTCGTGCTCGGTACTGTCGTCGTCAATCGCAAGTGAGATATATGCGCGTCATGGTTTTGTCTCGGGGTATTCCGAGCCCCGAGGCTCCGCTGCGGGGCATCTTCGAGTACGACCAGGCTGTAGCACTGCGTCAGCAAGGCCACGAAGTCGTTCTGGCCGTCCTTGATGCCCGTTCGGCTCGCCACTGGCGAAAGTTTGGGACGCGAATAGAGCATGCCGTAGATCGCAATGACGGTATTACGGTAGTGAGATTGGACGTGCCGTTGGGGGCGGCCTGTGCGCGTATAGATCACCGAGTTCACGCCGTTGCGGCCCGGCACCTGCATCGCATCGTGACTTCGCAATGGGGCATCCCTGACGTCAGCCACGCCCACTTCGCCAGATTCGCTGCTGCTGCCGCCAGGGCCGGCTTTCCCGAACCACTGGTGTGGACCGAGCACGATTCTCACTTAGCTCATCCGGATCGGCGCCTCAACGAGGACGTCACCGCTGCAGGCAACCGGGCAGACGCGGTGATCAGCGTGTCTCAAGGACTCTGTGACAGGCTGGCTGGGCATGGGGTGACCTCAACGGTGGTCCCCAACATCGTCGACGTCGAGCTATTCGATCGCCCTGATCGATGTCATGAGGGGACGGTCGTCGTCAGCGTCGCCACCCTCAACCCCGCAAAGGGCATGATCGAGTTGGTTCAGGCTGTCGAGCGTCTGCCCGAGGTTCAGTTGAGAATCATCGGAGATGGACCTCAGCGGCGCCAGCTGGAGGTCATTGCCGCTAATAATCCCCGCATCGTCATGCTGGGCTCCCAACCGCGTGACCGCATCGCTGAGGAGCTCGCCGGGGCTGACGCCTTTGCTCTGGCTTCCCATGCTGAGACTTTCGGCGTCGCTTGTGCCGAGGCCCTCGCATCGGGCTTGCCGGTCTTGACGACGGCTTGCGGCGGACCTCAAGAATTCATTGACGATTCCAACGGCGTGGTGGTTCCAGTCGGTGATGTTGACGCCTTGACCGAAGGGCTGGACCGGGTGCTGGCTAGGTCGTGGGATCGTGACCAGATCGCTGGGCGCGCCCGCTCCCAGTTCGCGGCCGGCCCGGTCGTTGATCAGTTGGAGGCGGTTTACCGAAAGGCGATCGCCAACCACGATGGGGGCTGATCGAGCCGAGGTGGAAGACTAACAGGCATGAATCTGACCGCATGGATGGCGAGTATCAATAGCGTCATCGCGGCTAATGCCTCTCATCCCTGGGTGATCGGGGCATTGTGGGGGTTGTGCGTCCTTGACGGGTTTTTCCCGCCGGTTCCAAGCGAGTCCCTCGTCGTTGCCTTAGCAGCAGTTGGTCATCCGCCGTGGTGGCTCGTTATCCCGGTAGCTGCCGTGGGTGCAATCTGCGGAGACAATATTGCATATTGGGTAGGACGCCAGCTTGGTCACACTAAATTCTTTACCGGTGGGCCGAAGCGACAGAAGACGGTTACATGGGCGACCCATCAACTGAGGGTTCGAGGCCCGCTGTGCATCTTGGTGGCCCGCTACATCCCTGGGGGCCGTGTCGTCGTCAATGCGATGGCTGGGGCAACTCGATTCTCGTACCGGGTTTTTCTGCCTATTGATGCCCTGGCTGGAGTGTTGTGGGCAGGTTATGCCACCGCTATTGGTGCTGGGGCAGCTAGTTTCTTGGGTAACAATCACATTCTTGCTGCTGCCGTGGGGATTATTGGGGCAATTGTCATTGGTGTCGTCCTCGATCAAATACTGCGGCGATTGATGCCAGCGCCGTCGAGTGATTGAGCGGTTCGTGACGCGTCATGATGGCGCCCCCAATTCATCAGGGGCGCCATCACGAGAGTAGAGGACTCGGCGGGATCAGACTCGTCCCTCCTTTTGGGCGTCTGCCTTCCCGGTGGACTGACTGGCGGCTAGCTGAGCCTCATCGAAGACGCTGGCACCGCCGGCGGCGTCGTCGCCCTCATCTTCACGGCCAGGGGTGCGCAGGTTCCACTTGGTGATGGCGAAGCGGAAGACGACGTAATAGATGACGGCGTACACCACGCCGATGAGGATGAGTAGGAGTACTTTTCCGGGCCCGCCGGAAAGCTCCGTGGCTCGTCCGAAGTTGATGATGTAGTCGGTCAGACCTGCCGAGAAACCGAATCCGTCCTTGATGCCCAGGGCATTGCACAGGGCCAGGGAGGAGCCGGTGAGCAGAGCATGCACCAGGTACAGCGGGAAGGCGACGTAAGCGAAGGCGTACTCGAGGGGCTCGGTGATACCGGTGAGAAAGGCCGTCAAGGCTACTGACATCATGACGCCGCCGGTGACCTTCTTACGCTCCGGTTTGGCGGTGTGGTAAATCGCTAGGGCGGCGCCGGGCAGGGCGAACATCATGATCGGGAAGAAGCCAGTCATGAAGGAACCAGTCCAGGTGTTGCTGCCAGCGGCACCGCTGAAGAAACAGGTGATGTCGCCATGGAGGGTCTCACCAGCAGTATTGGTGCAGTTGCCGAGCTGGAACCACGGCAGCGAGTTCAACAGATGATGCAGACCAAAGGGGATGAGCAGCCGATTGATGGTGCCGAATACGAATCCCGTTCCGGGATTGGATCCGTGGGTCATGATGAAACCGCCGACTTGCTTATTGAACAGCCAGTCGAAGGCCGGGTAGATCATCGCCATGATGACGCCTGCGACGACGGAGGCGGCGGCAGTGACGATCGGCACGAAGCGGCGACCGCCAAAGAAGGCTAGGTAGGTTGGCAGCTTGGTACGCCGGTATTTCTCATACATCTTGGCCGCGATGAGGCCGATGACGATACCGCCGAGGACACCGTAATTGATGACTCCGGTCTTCTGCGAGAAGTACGGAGCGAGGGCGTGGAGGACGCCTCCCTGAGTTTTATCGGAGGTACCTGCACCAGTAAAAGTGAGGTAGCCGATGAGGGCGGCTAGGGCAGTAGAGCCGTCAGCCTTCTTCGCGTAGCCGACGGCCACACCCAGGGCAAAAATGAGGGGTAGGTTGTCGAAGATTGCGCCACCTGCACCGGCTAGTACATCGGCGACCGGCTGCATCCATGATGCGTGCTTGGCGAGTCCGTCGGCCCCGAGGACGTCAGCAGATCCGAATCGCATGAGCAGGGCGGCGACCGGTAAGGACGCGATCGGGAGCATGAGAGAGCGTCCAATGCGCTGCATCTGGGAGAACCCGGGTATCTGCCGTTTCTTCTTGGTGCTGGTAGCAACAGTGTCTTTCGCCATAGGAGTTCCTCCACAGTGAGTGCTCATGTCCAAGGGGTGGTATGGACCACTTTCCGAAGTACAGACTATGGGGGCGGTCGTGTCAAGGCAGTGTGCAGAGTTTGTGAACGTCATCGTGGTGGGGCTTTCGCGGTGATCGGTGCTGGTGGCACTGTGCCCGAGGCATAATTCACCCATGAAGTACGTGACCGTGCGGGATTACCTTGTCGAGCTCATCGACACCCGCTTATCGGTCGGGGATGTCGTGCCTAGCGAGCGGGAGCTTGCTGAGCGGTTCGGCATCTCGCGCATGACGGTCCGCCAGGCGGTTGATTCGCTGGTGAGTAGCGGAATGCTGGAGCGTCGTCGCGGCAGCGGTACCTATGTCAGAGCTCCCAAAGTGCATGTGCAGTCGCGCATCTCGTCTTTTAGCGAGGAGATGCGCCAGCGCGGCATGATCCCAGACACCCGAGTGCTGCGCGGTGAGGAGATCTCCGCCGCTCCTGATGTGGCTGTGTGGCTAGGGATTGAGCCGGGGGAGCCAGTCCATTACATCTACCGCGTGCGGCTTGCTGACGGTGTTCCGATGGCCGTTGAAAGGACCTGGATCGCTGCCCGAGTGATGCCAGATCTGTTGACCGATGGCGTCCCGGCAAGTCTTTATGGGGCGATGACGGTCGCTGGGCTAGCTCCCACTTGGGGAGAGGACACCATCGAGGCTGTCAGCGGTGACGCGCTAATTTGCGAGCAACTGCAGATCCCCGTCGGATCGGCTGTATTGGCTATCAACCGTCGTACTTACGTCGACGACACTGCGATCTCTTATTCCCGGTCCTGGTACCGGGGAGATCGCTACAAACTGTGGGTTCCGATCTCTGGTCCACGCAGAACCCTGTACCCACCTCGAGGAGGTTCTCGATGAAGCGTGTCGAGCACATCTTGGCTGCCTTGGGCGGAGTCGACAATGTTGTGTCGATCGAGCCATGCGTAACCCGGCTACGGTGCCAGGTTCGTCATGGTGAGCAGGTTGATGAGCAAGCTCTGCGTCGGGCTGGAGCGCATGGAGTCACGATGCAAGGACATAGCGTTCAGGTCATCGTCGGCCCGGACGCTGATCTGCTGGCTTCAGACCTAGAGGACTTGTGGGGAGAAGAGCGCGAGTCTTGACCGAATTTTGACATTCGGACGCCTGATGGAGTTCAGTGTTAGTTGTCTGGACCACTTAGGAGATGGGCCAGTATTCGTTCGAAGATCCTCCATGGCGGAGTTCATCTCGAACCAGAACAAGGAGACATCATGAGCAAGGCAGAACAGATCCTGGCAGCCCTTGGCGGCGACGACAACATCGACGACCTCGAGGCTTGCATCACCCGACTGCGCGTCGAGGTCGACGATCCGAGCCTCGTTGATGAGCCTGCGCTCAAGGCTGCTGGTGCCTTCGGCGTTGTCCAGCAGGGTACGTCCATTCAGGTCGTTGTTGGCCCCGAGGCCGACACTCTGGCCGAGGACATTGAGGATCTGCGCTGATGACCGCTATCGCATCTCCTCTCGACGGCACCCTGATGCCGTTGTCCGAGGTTCCTGATCCGGTCTTTGCGCAGGGTCTCGCGGGGCCCGGTGTTGCCCTCGAACCCACGGGTGAGGGCGACGTCACTGTAGTGGCTCCGGTGGCAGGACGCATTGTCAAGCTGCACCCGCACGCTTTCGTCATCCAGGCAGAGGGATTCGGGGTACTCGTACACCTTGGCATTGACACCGTCCAGCTCGATGGGGAGGGGTTCACCCTTCATGCTGAGGAGGGTCACGAGGTCGTCGTGGGAGACCCACTCATCACCTGGAATCCGGCCGGGGTCGTTGCGGGTGGCCGCAGTGCGGTCTGCCCGATCGTCGTCCTCGACGCTTCCAGCGGAAGGATCGGTGACGCCGCTGTTACCGGGGAGCGGATTGCCTGCGGCGATCGGTTATTCCAGTGGTTGGACGTTCCTGAGCAGGATGCCAATGTCTGTGCCCAGCACGACTGATCGGGCCCGTCGTCGCCCTGAGGCAGCGGCTCTGGTAGGGGTTGTCGCCGGAATTTTCTCGGCGATCGTCAAGTTTGGGTGGGAAGTGCCTTTCCCACCGCGCACCCCTGAGCGAAACGCAACGAATCCGCCCCAGCAATTGTTGGAGCAGCTGGGATTCAGCGATCACTTTGCCCACACACTGGTGTATTTCAACGGCAATGGCTTGCCGGTTATGAGCTTCATCATTCACTTCGGATTTGCCATCTTCTTCGGCGTCGCGTATTGCGTTGGCGCTGAACGGTTCCCGAAAATCACACTATGGCAGGGCGTTGCGTTTGGTGTCGTCGTCTACGTCGTCTTTCACGTCATCGCGATGCCGGGATTGGGTACCGTTCCGGCGCCGTGGCACCAGCCGTGGCAGGAACACCTCAGTGAGTTGTTGGGTCACATCGTCTGGATGTGGAGCATCGAGGTCGTGCGCCGTGACCTGCGTAGCCGCATCACTGGCGAGCCCGATCCGTGGGTTGAGCCATCGATGACAGCAGGACGATGAGGGTAGCGACGCCGACGAATTCGTAGGCGTCGGTCAGGATCTTCTGCCACCATGCTGCGGTGAGTTCTCGGTTACGACCGGCAGGAAACCACCAGACCATCCATGTCAGTGTGGCTAAAGCCCAAATGATGGCTAGAACCTGCTGGCAACGACGACGGTCGGCTAGTCCGGCGACGATGACTAAGGACCCCCATACCCAGTGGTGCGACCATGACACGGGACTCACCAAGCATCCGCACAGCCCGGCGCATAACAGGGACCACACCTGGTCAGCCCCACCTTCTTGCCACAACCGCCGAGATGCAACACCGGCAAGTGCGCAGCACAGCGCGACTAGAACTAGCCACACGAGTGTGAGGTTGCCATGGCCTAGGCGCAGCAACATGCCCGAAAGTGATTGATTGCCCGCCCAGGTGAGCCCACCCAGACGGTTCGGCGTGAGCATGTAATGGGTCCAGTACTCCCAAGATGCTGTGGGCATCACCGCGAGCCCGATGGCGATCGTGACTAGACCAGCCGCGGCGGCTCGAAGCGCTGCCTTGAATTGACCCGTGACGAGATACCAGAGGGCGAAGATGCCCGGAGTGAGCTTGAATCCGGTGGCCACTCCGACCCCCACCCCGCGCCACCTCCGAGGCAGCAGGAATACGTCAATAACGACGAGGGCGGCTAATTGCAGGTTGACCTGTCCATAAACAAAAGTTTTCCCAATGGGTTCGCTAAAGTTCAAGACTGCGACGAAGATGGCCGTCAGCAATGGCTGAGGCTTGTGCCCGCAACGGCGCCAGATGAGATCAATCATGATGGCAAGAGCGATTGCACTGACGCCATAGTGGAGGATCGTTACCGGCAGAGACGGAATCAGAGCTAATGGGGTGAGGGCGATCGCCGCGAATGGTGGGTAGGTAAACCCCAGACCACTGACCGATGACGCAGTGTATAGCGCTTTCGGATCATTCAACATAGCGCGTACGCAGTCGCGGTATATCTTTAGGTCGGTTGGGCGCGGCATGGCCAACGTCCACGTCACCGTCGTCATGATGACCGCGATTGCTGGCCAGATGAGGGATGAGGCCGGTCGCTTCCCGGAGATGGGGCTATCGTCTTGAAGGGTCACTGATCCTCCACAATGTCGGCGGTCTCGAGCCACTGTTCCTCAAGGGAAGTCATCCGCGCGTCGAGTTCGTTGGCCTTCGTCTGGAGATGTACCAAGGCTTGGTAGTCGTCGGCTTTGGTGGCCATTTCCTCATGCAGGGCAGCCAGCTCATCGCGGACCTTTCCCATCTGACGATCGAGCCTGTCCATGTCCTTGCGGGCCTGGCGTAGCTCGGCGGCGCTTATCTTTGGCTCGTCGGCCCGGGACGTACTGCCTACCCGGCTTGATTTCGACGGGCCGGTTTTACGGTCGCGGCGGTGCTCTAGATATTGGGAAATCCCCCCGGGCAGGAGCGCTACCGTGCCATCTCCCATGAGAGCCCAAACTACGTCGCAGACCCGTTCCAGGAACCATCTGTCATGGGAAACGACGATCAGTGTGCCGGGCCAGGAATCGAGGTAGTCCTCGAGTAGGCGCAGGGTGTCAATGTCGAGGTCGTTGGTCGGCTCGTCGAGGAGGAGCACATTGGGCTCGTCCATGAGGAGGCGCAGCAGTTGAAGACGACGCCGTTCGCCACCTGAAAGATCGCCGATACGGGTAACGAGTTTCTGCCCGGTAAACCCGAATCCTTCGAGGAGATCAGTGGCGGAGGCATCACGGCCGGTGGCTAGCTTCGTTCTCGCTTTGACGTCGTTGACGGATTTTAGGACGGTCATTGTTGAGTCGAGGTCATCAACTTCCTGACGCAGGTGGGCCAGTCGCAGGGTCTTCCCCTGTTTGACCCGGCCTGAGTCGGGCTTACGAGAGCCGTCAAAGAGGTTAAGCAAGGTGGTCTTACCAGCTCCATTGACGCCGACCAGGCCGATCCGGTCGCCCGGGCCGATCGACCAGGTCACTTTGTCAAGCAGGGTGCGCTCGCCAAGCTCGTCGGAGGGCACGGTGACGGTGACATCGTTGAGGTCCAGCACATCTTTACCCAGCCGCGTCGCGGAAAAGCGTGCTAGCTGTAGCTTGTCGCGGGGCTCGGGGACATCGGCGATGAGGGCGTTGGCCGCCTCGACTCGGTAACGCGGTTTGGAGCTACGGGCAGGGGCTCCCCGTCGCAACCACGCCAATTCTTTACGCGCCAGATTTTGACGCTTGGCCTCGTTACTGGCGGCGATGCGCGCTCGTTCTACCCGTGCCAGGGTGTAGGCCGAATATCCACCTTGGTAAGCCTCGACGGTGGCGTCGTGGACTTCCCAGATGTCAGTGCAGATTTCGTCGAGGAACCAACGGTCGTGTGAGACGACGAGCATTGCCACGCCGTGTTCCTGCAGGCGGCGCAGATGGCTAGCCAGCCAGGCCACAGCCTCGACGTCGAGGTGGTTGGTGGGCTCGTCAAGGACGAGCAAGTCGTGGTCTGCAAGCATGATCGAGACCAGTGCGGCCCGTCGTCGTTCCCCACCGGAAAGATCCGTCATAGGGCGGTCAAGGTCAATGTCGGAAAGCATGTCTTCGACGATGGGACGGGCCTTGCGGTCGGCTGCCCAAACGTGGTCGGGCTGACCTCCGACGACGAGGTCGCGGACGGTCTGATCCTTGGGAGCCTCAGCCTGGGCAAGCACTCCTATGGAGATGCCGTTGGTGCGCGTCACAGTTCCGGAGTCAGGCTCCAGGGAACCAGTAAGAAGGGCTAAGAGGGTGGATTTACCGTCTCCGTTTCGTCCCACGACGCCGATGACATCCCCGGTCGATAGCCCCAGGGATACCTCTGACAGGATCGTCCGGGTGCCCCAGGACTTCGAGATGCGATCAGCGTTGACGATATTTGTGCCGGCCAACGGAGGCTCAGCGTCCCCGCATGGCGGCGCGGGCGCCCTTCATTGAACTTGGCATCGGACCCTTTGGAAGCGGCACCTTGGGGCGCATGGCGTCAAGGGCTTTGAGTCGATTGACGACCTCGTCCACCTGGCTGGTGTTGAGAGCCTTGGGGAGTTTCTTGATGTGTTTGTCGAGGTTCTCTAGCGGCACCTGTCCCTTGCCGTCGCCCATGATGATCGACGTCACCGGAGTGCCGTAGGCGACCTGCTCGTGGCGCTTAGTCTCGGTGGCCAGCAGGTTACGCAGGCCGGCGCCGTGCCCCTCGCCGATGAGAACAATTCCGCCCGGACCGACAGCGCGGTGAACGACATCCTGCTGACGGGTAAACGCGATCGCGGGGGTGGAAGTCCACTTCTTCTTGTCGAGCAGGGACAGGGCAACTTCGGCTGACCCTGTCTGGCCTTTGAACCGGGCATACATGGAACGCTTAGCGCGCCACTGGAAAGCCCACATAGCGGCAGCAGCGCCAGCAAAGAGGCCAACGATGAGCCACGCCCACCATAGGTCGGTGAGGATCAGTCCAAGGACCGTGAACACCACAACGCCTGCCACGAAGGAGCCGATGACCCACCAGAGGAGCTGAGGGTCAACCTGGCGGGTCAGCTTGAACGTTTCGACGAGCTGTCTTCCGGTGCCCCAGTCCTTGGGGTTGTCAGAGTGCTTGCGACGCTCCTTCTCGGCCTTGGCCTGGGCTTTCTGCTTCGCGGCGAGTTCCTTGGCTGCCTGGCTCTTGGGCATGGTGCGCGGCTCCTCGGGGTTGATGGACAGGTGCGGGGCAGACTCCTGAGGCGCAGGTCTTCCCGTGACCCGTAAACTCTACCCTGCCGGGCCTTTTCCGTCGTCCTCTCAGGGGCAGGGCGAGGAAGAACTGCAGTCTCGAGATGGGGCGTGGCCGTCGTGCTGCGACAGGACGACTGTGGTGCTCGCCGCTATGTGCTCAAGGTGTCAGTTCGCGCAGATACATACGTTGAAGCCCGTCTGCCCATGAATCCGTAGGTGATGATTCGAAGAGCAGGAAAACACGTCCGTCGGATAACTGGGCGATCGAGGAATAACCGAAGAGGGTTTGTGGACTTGTGATGTCGGTGTGACTCACCCATTCAAGTTCGGAGCGTGGCCCAGATGCTGTTGCGGACCGGTGGATAACCGCCAGATGGGCAACGCCATGTCGACGCCTGCGGTCATCTGCTGAAACGACCATGAGAGCAGGGAGTTGCTCCCCGGTGGCAGGCGATGCGATGGTTTGCTGCAGCATGAGCGCGGAGACCTGACATGCGACGCCTTGGTCGTCGTCGCCGAACGCGGATGCCAGCGTGCTCCAGGAATGGCCGCCATCCAGGCTCTCGGCGGTCAGCACCTTCCCGCCCGAAGAGGCAGAGTGTCGGTTGAAGCTGCGCAATACGCCGGGTAAAACCTCTGTGATCGCACTTTCGTGGAGGTCGATGGCGGCTGGCATCGGGATTCCTCGTTGCCAAGTTTCTCCACCATCGTCAGTATACACAGTAGTGCAGGAAATTCCTCCCGGAAGCATCATGTAGGTCGGAATGACGATGCGTCCAGCGTGTTCTCCGGCGCGGATCTGAATGGCCCGACCTGGTGCAATGAGAGTGCATCGTGAATCGATAGGCCTGAACTGTCGCGTCACCAATTTTCCCATGCTCCATGTCCGGCCATCTACTCGTATGAGTAGATCTCTATAATGTGATTAGTGTTGAAGATCTGGAGGATTGAATCTTGGTAAAATACGCGCATTGGAGCGATGCGAGCTGAACCGTGCTGGAACACATACAGCGGAATTCCTAGCTCGAAGAGGTTAAAATCTTCGTCCAAGGAGTATCTTGATCGTCGTCCGAGTATGAGATTTGAGTCATCGACTCCAGTGGCGGTGTATGGACGAGGTGTGCCGATCAATTCGTAAATCTGAATGTGGCCGCACGCGTCGCGGGGACCGTCGAGGTCAGCTACGAGGTCAAATTGTGAACGGTCGATGTTCAGATTGATGTTTCCTCTCAGCCCGTCGGCGTCCCCTGTGGCGTTGTGCGTCGAGAGCAGAAGCATGTCACGTCCGGAAACGGTGGCGAAGCCATCTCCCAGGGGGAACTTTCGAGGGCGTCCACCTTTGACGGAGCCGTCCGGCGCGACATTGAGATGCTCGAATACGCCGCCGTTCCAGGCCCAGAGGTCAATGACGAGCATCAGTCGATTTCGAACGGCGTCTTCGACGACGGCACCGTCGATGACCGAAGATGATGCGGGGGCGTACCCATACGCCTTCGAATAATCTCGCATTTCCAATGGCTTGATCAATGACGGGGTTTTCCATCCGTCAGTAATCGAGTAGCGGGAAGCATTGGGTTTTCTGCGAATCAAAGCGTCGATGTTGTCTGCAGAGTCGCCGGTTGTCGCGCGATTTGCATCGCAGCCCGCGACCAATGTGTCATTGACTGTGGGCACCATGAATGGGATGCGGAAGAAACGTGATGGCGAGTTCTCTGCGTTGAACACCTCGAAATCGTCGGTTTTCGGTGTCGCGAGTGCAGGAGCGCGCTCAGAGATCTGGCCTGCTATACCCCAGAACAAGGCTGCCCCGCCAGAGATCAATGCGGATCGTCGTGAAATCTGTTGGTGCATGGTGAACCCCTAAACGTCAAGACTTCCATCTTATGGATACATTGAATGGGCGATATCTGGCGTCGCTGTGCGAATTACTCCAGTGTGCTGCGGGAATTGGTGAGCCATGACAGCGGCACCTCTGTCAGGAATAGGCCTTGCCACTCCCGTTCCCACAGGACGAGCAGAGTCCGTTCGTCTCGCTGGGCCATACATTGGTACACATGATGGCGGGAGTTGAGCACGCGGTTGTGCGGCCAGGTTTTACCTCCGTCAAAACTCTGACGCAACACTCCACAACCCCGGAACGGCAGCATCATTGACGCATTCGCAAATACCACTGATTCGGTTCCAAATTCGTCCCGGACGGAGATGGCATTAGGTTGAGAGAAGATTTCGGTCAGCTGCTCGACGAACGTCACGTCGCCCCATGTCTCGCCGCCATCGACGCTGGCTGCATGCGCTACCCGTCCGGAGGGATGCTGGTTGCGCATGAAGGAGTGCACGACACCGTCAGGGGTCTCCACTAACGCCGACTCATGGGTTGAACCGCGATCGTCCTCGAGGTTTCGAGAACTGACGATCTTTCCGAACAGTTCACGGTCGTCGTTTGGTGACTTACCGAGATGCCATGTCTTGCCACCGTCATCGCTGTATACCGCGGCACATGAAAAAGTCTTCCCCCTCTCGTGGTTGTAGTAGACCGGTGCCAGGAGCCGACCTCGATGTGTCCCGTGTTCCAACTGGATCCCGTTGCCCGGTGAAGTACCAAAGAACCGCATCCAAGGCTGCTTGAGAGTCGGGTTTAGATTGATGGGCCGTGACCACGTCCGGCCATCGTCATCGCTGTGGATGAGGATGAGGTTGCAGGTTCGTGGGGCCAGCAGAGACTCGTGAGTGTCCACTCCGGTGGCCAGGTGGATGTTGCCGGCGGGGGTACCGGCGTCGAAGACGTTTCCGGCTTCGTCAACGGTGTAGTCCGTGAGCTCGCCCGACTCGGTTGTCACGATGCCTTCTGCATTGAGGATGTAGGCCGCCATGTCGCGGTCGAACAGAAGTTGCCGACCTTGCTCATCGAAGCCCGATCCCGGTTTGGCGTTGGGCTGCCCCACACCACCCGGGAACTGGTCGATCAAGCAGAACACGCGTCCTGAGTTGTGATCCTGAAACAGAGCCGAGTCGATGACCGATGCTCCTAGGGCGCCCTCGCCGGGATACTCGAGGACTATCTGGGCCTCGTCCCACAGGCGACCGTCTTGGCTGCGACGGATGACGAAGTTAATGTCGTTGGGGCTATCGTTGGCAATGCTCACACGTTGATCTGCCCCTGCGATGAAGGTTCCAGAGTCAAGTCTGATGAGTGATGGGATTTGGTAACTCTTCGAGCCTAGATATCCGGTGTCGAAGAGAGCTTGGGTCCGTAGCGGAGGCACACTGGCGAGGCGTTTGACCTGGGCGTCGGTCAGCGCAGTGCTGAAGATGGATGCCGTCTGTGTTTCCCCAAACAGCCGGGCTCCTTCGAGATCCTTCCCGACGGTGACCTTTTCTACCGTGCCAAGATCGGCAAAGAACGCCTCACCGGGTTCGTGGGCCACGAGGAAACCGTCAACGTAGAGATCAATGGCACCACGGCCACTGACTGCAACCAGGTCATGCCAGTTCCCGTCGTCCCACTTGCCCGGAGCGCACCATGAGCGAGTTCTCCAGTACGGCGTGCATCGCGGGCCGATAGCTCAGAACTAGCGAATTCGATGAGCGGCATTGCCGCCGGTGCCTTGGCCATCATGGCTGGTAAAGACAAGGCTGAGTTCCACATCCGGAATCGCCGTACCTCGAGAATACCCGACGGGTTGATGATGATATGGGTTGCTCCCAGGTTCTGGCACCATGCCCGCAATGTTGCGGAGAATGTTTCGTAGCCGTCTGCAAACAGGTGCGTGCCAGTTTCATCAGCGGTTAGTCCGACGGAGTGAATCGTGCCATCTGCCATGCCCAGTGCATCTTCGGCGTCGAGACTTCGAGATTCTCCGTCTAGATCAATGCGGCCGAGCAAACGGTCTGCATTCACATCGACCGATAGCCGCCCGTTCTTTCCAACAAGCTCGAACAGACACCCGGAGGACGTCGCCGTGAACTCGATGAGAAGTGAGCCGTCCTCGCCGTCGATTCGATGTACGTTCACGCCGTTGCGCGCCGCTAGCAGGGCGCTTCCAGCGAGGTCAATCGCTAATTCCTCGGTATAACTATCAGTAACAGTCATGGCTGAAGTCTCCTCGTGGCTTCCATGCCCCATCTTGGCTGGAGATTGTGAATATGTGTTTTGGCTGTCAATTCAACGCTCGCTGGACACAAACTCGTGTGAAAGGTCGCCGCTGTTGATGTAGCGGTCATCTCCGTCTTCGAGGCGGACGACCTTTGGGTTGACGAGGGCCTGGAGCTTGCGTGGAAGGTTCAGCCCGACGCCAAGGACGACGATCAGGCCGAAGCCTACGGATAGCACCCCCAGCGCTGATCCCAGGCCGAAACTCTTGGCCAGTGAGGCGCCCACGACTGGTCCGATGGCGCCGCCGAGAGCTCCGACATTGTAGATGAACCCCACTCCTGCGGCTCGCTGCTCAACGGGGAAATAGCTCGATACCCACCGAGGAGCTAACCCTGAAATTCCTTGACCGAATAGCTGATTGAAGAACAGTAAAAGTCCGATGAGCCATGCCGACTTGATTCCAGCAAAGAACAAAGGAAAGACGATGATCTGTGCTATGAGAATACTTGTAAAGTACCACTTTCGCATTCCTATCCAGTCTCCCATGAAACCAGCGACAAAGTAACCGATCATGTTGCCGAATTGTGCGACGGTCAGCATATTTGCGACGGTGGATGCCGCATATCCAGCGCCTGTGAGATACGTAGGTAGGAGTCCGAGGATGGGCCATCCGTACATGAAGGCAGAAAGGATGACGATCATGATTCCGATACCAATCACCCAGCGGCGAGGATCGAATTGTACGATGAGACACACAAAGATGGCGCCACAGGCTGCGGCCACGACGACGACACCCCAGAAAGTGAGAATGTTGAGGGCGAAGATGGCCAGCAGCCCCGCCATTGCCGCGATGACGAGTGGGATGTTCAGGGACATGCGTCTTCCGCTGAACAGCACTTGGAACGCATCGCGCGACTCGGATGACGTTTCGCGTTCGCGTGACTTTGCCGTCTTCCAGTCGCTGGCTTCGGGGAGGCGACGTCGCATGTACAGTGCCACTGCGATGGGCACGACCCCGGTGATGAACAGGGCTCGCCAGCCCCATCCGGCATGCCAACCGTCGACCCATGGAACCAAGTATTTGTCGACCTGAACGGCCAGGATGGCGCCTATCGCATAGCCTGACAGCAGGAACGATGATGCCTTGCCGCGGATTCGCGGATGCCACGATTCGATGACGTATGTTGCTGATGACCCATACTCTCCGGCCATCGCGAAGCCGACGACCATGCGCATCACGAACAGGAACATGAAGTTCGGCGAGAATCCCATGAGGAGCGAGCCGATCGCGAACAGCACGGTTGCGATAATCATGGCTGGCTTGCGTCCGAACCGGTCGCCAACTCCGCCCAGGATTAGTCCGCCCAGCCACCGTGTGATGAAGGCTGCTGACACCAGGGCCGCGCTTTGCGTCAGGGTGAGACCAAAGGCCGCCTTGATCTGTGGCAGTGCCAAGGTGATGAGCACGAAGTCGTAGCCGTCAAGCGTGACACCAATAAGGGCTGCAATGAAGAGCTTCCATTTGGTGGCGTCCAAGTACTGCCACCATGGTCTCTTGTCACCCATCTCCTTGATGGTGACGACGTTGCTGGAATTGGACACAAGTTCCCCGTTCTCCGTTGATCCGAGCAAAACATTAGACGTCCTATGTTTCAGAAGATATCGTAGCGCCCGCTCGTGGCGGGAGGTACATCGCCCGGGATGTGCGCGCCTGGGCGGGGGCTGGTGTCATCTCGTGTCGTGTCGAAGCGGGCGCTTGGCTGCGTCGAGCCTGATTCCAGATGCCTGACGATGGCGGGCTGCCAAGAGGCGGGCGCGGCCTCGGGAGCTAGTACAAGAGTCAGGTCTACTAGGCTGTTCCTGATGTTCAATTAATATGTTTTACCAATGCCGGTTAATTAGTATGCCATATGATGGTAAAGTATCTATTATGTATCATTTTCACGCAATTCTAATCGTGTTAGCGTTTAGTTGGGGTATCTTCGTTATTTTGTGAAGTCGTCCGTCGTTCTCATGGTAATTTCCAGGGGCATGACCTGGGGGCAAAAAATTTTTGTTTCAGGATTGAAATAGCTGACCCTCTACCTGGCATACTGATGACTGCTCGCAGTCGCGAGCAATAGTTCCGAATAGGAGAAGCCCCCATGAAGATCAAGTTCATTGCGGCGCCGTTGGTTGTCGGTGCCATGATGGTTCCGATGGCGTTGTCAGCTCCCGCGGCCCGTGCTGAGACCCCAGTCGTCCCTGCTGCTGCCTTGGGCGCTGTTCAGCCTGGAAAGGCGCTTTCCGCTGCTGACGCGCAGAAGGAACTGAACGCGGTTAATGCGCGTATCGCGGCCCTCAAGGTTGCTCAAGGAGAAGCTAGGGCGTCTTTCGCTCCCAGTGATGTCATTGGCACCATTGGTCGGCTTATCAAGGCAGCTCAACAAATCAAGGGAGCGCTTGAGAGAATTGTGAAGGGTGGGATTGCTTTCCTTAAGTCGATCCCGACTCGTGTTGAGTTGCTGCTGACTATGGTTGACACAATTAACGGTGCCGCCCATATGTTGCAGGATAAGGTTCAGCCGGCGCACTCTCGGGTGTTCCTTGAGCTCGTCCACGCTGGTGCGCTGTTGGTCTCTTTTGATGCCACGAGTGACCAGCTGAAGGACGAAGTGGGGGCTGTGAAGAAGGCTCTTGCTGATGCCGAGCGGATGCCAAATCTTAAGCCGAACGATGTGGCTACCTTCTACACCAAGGCCAAGCTTGTCCGCGTACTTCACGAGATTCGTTTCGATCGCGGTACCTGCGTAGTGCGCTACAAGGACGGCGAAACCATCCGGTTGCTCAATCGCGCAATCCTCAAGGCTGTCGGTGTTCGGCTCGACCCGCTCGTGCGTGTTTCCGACGTTGATAAGGCCATCAAGGATGTCAAGGCGGCATACCGGGAGGCACTTAAGGCTCCTAACAAGCCTGATGCGCCGGCATCCCCGGCTGTCTGTGCTCCCGCTGCCTGATTCCGGTAGACCGTTTCTGATCTGAACGAACAGTGCGCGCCGCCATAGTCATGGTGGCGCGCACTGTGGTGTGTGTGGATGGACCACGTAAAGGCTCGAGTAGTACGCCATGGCGCATGGCATGCGGTTGATATTGCTTCGGGGCGAGGCTGCCGGTATGCAGGGTCGGTTAGTCGGTCGACGGTGAGCGGGTCGTACCCCACTGCTCGCGGGGGTCAGCGGTCCGACGTCGCTCCGGAGGTTGCGAGGTAGCTTCGATGGAGTTTCCGGGCAAGGTGAGTTGGCTTACGACCATCCGATGAGTGGCATATGTACGCTGATGCAGCGGCTTTGCTGGCGAGTTGATGTCTCGCGTTGATCAATTCGATTTCGTCCAAGCGATGCCGGCATTAGACGTGGTCATCGCTGCGAATTTGCCAGCGTGTCCGCGTGAAAACAATCACTTTCCGCAGGGTAGAAAACAGTGCCTTGCCCGTACATAGGCGGACAAGGCACTGAGTGTCGACTAACGAGTACGTTCTAGATCAAGCGGTCTTCTTCTTGACATCAGGGGAGTGAAGTGCCGTCTGGTAGGCCGCAAGGAGTTCGGTGCGTGCAGCCTGGATCTTCCCGACGGTTGCGTTCGGATCCAGCTTGACACCGACGGCCTTGGTGATGGCGCGGTTGAGGGTCTTGTACACCTCGGCGCTCTTGTGGCCAAGGATGTGCTGGTCGCGGTTGACGCGCACCTGCCAGATCGTCTTACCGAAGTTGGCGCGCACGTACACAGTGGCAACGTCATTCGCGGTGAGATCCGGGTACTGCGAGACCTTGGTCAGACGAGCCTTGAGGGCGTCGCACTCGGCGTCGAGCTCCTTAGCGGTGACCCCAGGGTTAATGGTGAGCAGGACGGCCTTGGTGACCTCGAGACCGAGCTCGACGTGGGCGGGGCGCACCTTGTTCTGGAGGGTGGTCACAGCGGTACGGATGGTGTCAACCGTGGTGCTGACCAGCTTGATCCGTGCCTGGAAGGTTGCCGGGTCATAGTGCGGAATCCCGCCATGGGCAATGGTGTCGATGAGGCCACGCAGGTCGAAAGCGGTCTTGAGAAGGTCACGAATCTGGTCAGAGTAGTCGGAGCCAGGGACGGCCTTCTGCATCGACTGGAGGGACGCAATGTGCGCATCCAGAGTCTTCAGTGTGCTGCGGGCCTCGCTGGCCGAGAGGGCATGGGCGCGGGTCGTCGAGACGGCCGCGGTCGGCTCGACAGCATGTGCGCTGGGGGCCGACAGCGCCGCTGGCGTGAGCAGCGCGCCGACAAGGAGAGGAGTCACAAGACAGGTCTTCTTCATGAGGGGTTCTCAGTTCTACTAGTTATCTATGCCTCGATCGAGACGGCTGCAGTATACCGAAAGATATCGGTTATCTGACAATGCGCACGTTCTAGGTAGAGGAACGTGCATCACTTTTGAGTGCGTGGGGGAGTTGTAATCATGCTTAAAGGGTCGTTCATGCCGGGTGTCAGGGGTATGCACACGCGTCGCTGTGAAGGGGCTGCTCGGGGGTGCCCCACGTCAGGGGGCGTGCCTTCAACTCATGGCGGGGTGCATGGAGAGACAACGAGATATGCGGCCGTCTTCGTTTTGGAGGTGGATAAGCCGCATCATTGACATAGTCACTCTGGTGCTGTGGATCTCCACGGATGGTGAGACTTGAACTCCATCGAGGGTTGTAGGGCCAGGGTTCCTCTCTGGTTGTGGGCAAGGTGAGGGGATGATGAGGTCGGGGTTAGGCCCGGATGCGCATGTCTTCCAAAGTGGGTGTGGCGGAGGGGCAGCCGCGTCAGTAAAGTGTCACGAAAATCATTTTCATCTCTAAGTTGGTGTTGGTATTGCAAGGATGATTGACACTCTCGATCGGGTCAATTCACCGGATGAGCCGGCGTCGTGTTATCCGTGGCGATGAAGGCCTGTGGCGGAATCAGTGAGAAAATTACCAGAGAATTCATATTCATTGCCATCACCGTTCATCTTCACTGTGATGGCATCGGGTGTGTCGACGATATCAACGAATTGAGAATGTGTCTCAGTTCCGTTGGTGCCGTGGATATTTTCATGGATGTGGCGGTCCTGGTCGAAAAGAGGACGATCGGGGCTGTTGACAGTGATGCATCGGTGCCCGGCGGGCCAGTGGCTCGACTCGAAGCAGAAGATGGACTTCTCCACGGTTGATAGATACGTGCCCCCAGCCCAAGGGGTATCCCTGTTACTCTTTGGCTGCGAACGGTGCAGGTTTCGCACCATCGTGGTACCCGGTCACGATCGTCACCGGACGCTCGCCGCGAGCTTCCATGGCCTGCCGATAAAGCCGACCGGCCCGATACGAGGATCGCACCAGAGGTCCGCTCATCACACCGACGAACCCGATCTCACGGGCCTCCTCGGCCAATTCCTCGAACTCCTGCGGGGTTACCCAGCGGTCGATGGGGTGCAGATAGGTATTCGGACGCAAGTATTGGGTGATCGTCAGCAGGTCGGTGTTGGCGTCATGGAGCGCCTGCATGGCCTGTGAGATTTCTTCACGGGTCTCGCCCATACCAAGAATGAGATTCGACTTGGTGATCAGACCGGCATCATGGGCTGAGCTCAGGACGGCCAGGGAACGGTCGTAGCGGAATCCGGGCCGAATACGCTTGAAAATCCGGGGGACTGTCTCAAGGTTGTGGCCGAAGACCTCCGGACGTGCCTCGAAGACGACGTCAAGCAGGTCCTGTTTGCCGGAAAAGTCTTGGGCTAGCATCTCGACGCCGACGCCGGGATTTACTTGGTGGATTTGACGGATTGTCTCGGCACACAGCCAGGCGCCCTCGTCCTCGAGATCATCTCGGCACACCGAAGTGACGGTGGCGTAACGCAATCCCATGTGCTTGACGGACTCTGCGACACGACGCGGCTCGTCCTTGTCGTAACCCTCCGGTTTGGCCGACTCGATCTGGCAGAAGTCACAACGGCGGGTGCAATGGTCGCCGCCGATGAGGAAAGTGGCCTCGCGGTCCTCCCAGCACTCGAAGATGTTGGGGCAACCGGCCTCTTGGCACACGGTGTGGAGATCTCCATCGACCATCCGGCGTCGCATGTCGCGGTACTCCGGACCCATCGTGGCCCGAGTCTTGATCCAGCGGGGTTTGTCCTCGATGGGCGTCTGGGAATTCTTGACCTCGACTCGGAGGAGCTTCCTGCCGTCTGCTTCGACACTCACGCGGGCCAGTTTAACTGCGTGTACCGAAGTTGCGAAGTCTCAGCGAATGGGTGACGACGACGAGGCTCGAAAGGCTCATGGCAAGCCCGGATATCAGCGGGTTCAGTAGACCGGCGGTCGCGATCGGGATCGCTGCAATGTTGTAGATGAAAGCCCATGCGAGGTTGCCGCGGATGGTCCTCAGAGTCCGTCTCGACAACCCAATGGCGTCAGGGACGACCCCGAGGTGGTGGCGCACACAGATGATGTCGGCGCTGCGCATCGCGATATCAGTGCCGGTGACCAGCGCCATGCCAAGGTCGGAGCTTGCGAGGGCTGCGGCGTCGTTGATGCCATCGCCTACCATGGCTACCACGTGGCCTTCAGAGCGAAGTTTCTCGACGACCCCGGCCTTGTCGGTGGGAAGAACCTCGGCCAGCACCTCGTCGGTGCCAAGCTGCGCTCCCACGGATGCTGCGGCGGCTTGTGAATCACCAGTGAGTAGGACAGTTCGTAGCCCCATATCCTTGAGCTGGGCGATGACTTCCGACGCCTCAGGTTTGACGGTGTCGGCGACGACAAAGGCAGCTGCGGCCTGGCCGTCGATCGCCACCCCGAAGGCGGAACGCCCTGTCCGGGCTGCTTGCGTAACGGCGTGCCTCAGCTCGGCGGGAATCTCGATACCTGCCCCCGCGAGGAAAGCGGGGTTGCCAACCATGACATGGTGTCCCTCGACTTCGCCACTAATGCCTCGTCCGGCAACGGTGCGCGGACTGGGACACGTTGGGATGCTGCCTGTGGCAGCAGCTACCACAGCCTTGGCTACTGGATGAGTGGAGTGTTGGTCTAGGGCGGCCGCGTAGCGGTGGGCGCGATCGACGTCTTGCTTGTTGGCAGGAAGCCTCGCGATGAGAGTCATTTCCCCACTGGTGACAGTACCGGTTTTATCGAGGATCACAGTGTCGATGCGACCGGACGCCTCCAGAGCTTCTGGTCCTTTAATCAGGATACCCAGCTGACCGCCGCGTCCGACTCCAACCATGAGGGCAGTTGGTGTCGCTAAACCGAGGGCGCACGGGCAAGCTATTACGAGCACTGAGAGGGACGCCGAGAGGGCATGTCGGGTCCCAGCGCCGGCGATCCACCAGCCGAAGAAGGTCAAGACGACGATGCCAAGAACTGCTGGCACAAAGATCTCGACGACCTTGTCCACCAGACGCTGGACGTTGGCTTTGCGAGCTTGGGCTTCCTCAGCCAGCACCGCCATCTGGGCGAGCTGGCTATGGTCACCGACTCCGGTAGCTCTGGTCACGACCCGCCCGGTCAAGTTCATGGTTCCGCCGAGCACCGTCGATCCTACGGTTACGTCGGTGGGCATTGGCTCGCCGGTCATCATCGACGCATCGATACTGGAAGATCCCTCGACGACTTCGCCATCGGCTGCCAGAGCCTCCCCGGCCAAGGTGACGAAGAGGTCACCGTTGTGTAGCTGCTCAACGGGAACGACGGTCTCGACTCCATCGCGCAGCACCCGGGCATTCCTGACCGCCAGCTGCCCTAAGGCGGTCAGCGCAGACCGCGCCGACCTCTTGGCGCGGGCTTCAAAATAGCGGCCAGCGAGCAGAAAGCAGGTCACCCCGGCAGCGACGTCAAGGTAAAGGGTGTCAGCCCCGGCCGGGGTGATGCCATAGCCCAGCCAATACCCCTCTCGGTCCTGGGCACCGATGAGGATGGAGATGAACGACCACCCGAAGGAAGACAAGACACCTAGTGAAACCAAGGTATCCATGGACGTTATGCCGTGGCGCAAATTCGTCCACGTCGCTTTGTGGAATGGCCACGCCGACCAGAAAACTACTGGCAGGGAGAGGGCGACGAGTAGCCAGTCCCATGCTGGGAAACGTAGTTGCGGTTCCAGAGCTAAGACCAGGCCGATGTCCATCAGGGGCAAGGTCAGGAGTACGGCCACGATGAGGCGGCGTCGCAGCATAGTGATGCGGCGCTGCGCCTCAGCTGCTAGATCGATGTCGGAGAGCAGGGCTGCGGTATAGCCGACATCCTTGACGGCGGCGATCGCATCTGCGACGTCCATACCGGTTACTGTTGCCCGTTCGGAAGCGAAATTGACGCTAGCGTGTACCCCGTCAATACGGGACAGTGTCTTCTCGATCATTGTGGCGCATGCTGCGCAGGTCATCCCGCCGATCTGCAATTGCACCGGAGGATGCAGGACGGGTTGCTCCTCATCTGGGGGATCTACCGTGGTCGTGCTCATAACTTGTTCCCCGGATCGTGCGGCTTGATCTCCTGGCCAGCCATTCGGGCGAGCATGTCATTATAGGCGGTTAGGGACTCATTAAGGCTGGCATCTTCAGAAGCGTCAACCCGCCGTTGGTCACGGCGGTCCGAGATGAACCACTGCACGCACAGCGCGATGAGGACCAGCGCCATCGGGATCTCGCCGGTGGCCCAGGTGATCTGGCCACCGAGATTCTGATCATCATGCAGATTGACAATCCACGGAATAGACAATGCCTCGTAAAAATTCTTGCCGATGATCTGATGGGCATTCATCGTGATAACGGCGAAGAATGAATGGAAAGGCATCGCGGTAATGACGAATCCCAGTCGGCCAATGTGGGGCAGCGATGCTGGCAGATCATCCAAGCCAATGACATATTCAAAGAGCATGAAGCCAGCCATGAGGAAGTGCAGCAGCATCCACTGGTGTCCCCAATGGTAACGCATGAGGTAGTCAAATATTGGGGTGAAATAGACGACGTAGAAGCTGGCAATAAAGACGATCCAAGCAGCAAAGGGGCCGAATAGGATCTTCGTGGGACGCCATTCCAGCGCCGCCATGAGGCAGTCGTGGGGTCCGTTGAATCCATCGTTGATCTGGTCTGCGGTGCGCAATACCTGTCTCAAGAGGGTTACTGGAGCTCCGAGCACCAGTAAGGCCGGAACCAGCATGTTGAAGGTCATGTGAACCAGCATGTGCCAGCTGAACTGCATCGAGGAGTATTCCCACAGCCCGGTGCTGGCTAGGAATATCACCACGACCCAAGCCCCGATCCAAGAGCCGCTACGTGCTCCAGACCAGGTTTCCCCACGGCGTTTGAGGGCCCTAACGGCAACGTAATAGCCGAAGATTCCAAGGATCGAGAGGGTCCAGAAACCGAGGTTGGGACGGCCAGGAGCTAGCAGAATGGCGGCAGTGAGGGCCGGCGGTAGCTCATAGCCGAGGTAATTGACTGCCGGGGTTTGACCAATGACATAGCGCGGCGGCACGAGCTGATTTGCTGCGCCCGTCACGCTCAGCACGACGGCTACCACCGTTACCCCAAGCCAGCTCAGTACCCTGGTACGTGGCAGCCAGGCAGTGATGACCCAGATTGCTATGGCGACGAGCACGACAATGCGGGCCACGCCCCATCGATCAGAGACCCAGGAATGCCCAGCCTGACCTTGCCAGGTGACGACGATGCCTCCTGCGAGGGCTATGACGGCACCAGTACGCTGCATCCAGATAAGGCGGGCGGTGAAGGCAGGGCGGGCGCCGTCGAGGGCCTCGATCAGAACACAAGCGGCGGCAATGGTCATGCCTACGGCGGCCATAGCCCCGGAGTCGGTGGCGAAATCGTGGTTGAGGCCCACCGAAATCCCCCCGGTAACGGGAACGGGGAGTGCGGCGAGAACCGTCACAAAGCTCGCCATGACGAGGCCGCCAAGATGAGTGCTCAGCAGAGCGAGCAGGCCGACCAGTAGCCCCAACACTGCGACGACGAGCCAAGCCGCGACAGAGGGGGTCGAGGAGATGTAGGTCGGGAGATCAACAACGGCCTGCTCGAAGGTCAAGCCAGCGGAATCAGCGGATTCCAGAGGGACTATGAGTAGGGCCAGTACGGCCCACATCTGTGCGGCTAGCCATGCTCGGCGTCCGCGAGTGTGTGTGGAATCGACAACATCGCGGCGCGGCGAACACAGAGTAGCGCGAATGAGCTCTGCCAACGTCCACACCAGAGCTGCCCAGAACAGGGTTCCAACAACGGCATGCAGAACGCTGGTGAGAGCATCCGGATTCTCCCTGCCTAGTAAGCGAGGTTCCAGAGGACGGAGTCGTCCAATTATCGCGGCGACGATGGCCATGATGACACCCGTGGCCGCTAACAGCGGTCCAGTGGTGCGGGTGTGGCTGAGATACGTCACGGGCATCTCCTTTGGGGCGGGGTGAAGGGAACTGTAGTTCAGGGGACGGACAAGATCACGACATGGGGTGCAGGAACGCCGGGTGCTCCCGACGTGGAATATCTGGGCTCATCTCATACGGCTGAAACGACATCATCTCAGTGAGGATGGGCTCGAGGTTGTTGGCTACTTCGAGCATTGAGGGAATCTCGGCGTCGGGTCCGTGCAGACGCCGCAGTTCCCGCGCCATGCTGGTGACGTCGGCGTCGGAGATGCCACACGGAATGATGTTGTCGAAGCCGGCAGTGTCGGGGTCGATGTTGAGGGCGAAACCGTGCATCGCCGTCTGGCGTGAGACGCGAATGCCGATGGCGCATACTTTTCGCTCTGGTCCCACCCCGTCGGAGGGGAACCAGACTCCGGTTCGTCCGGGGACACGCCCGGCACGCAAGCCATATTGGGCAACGAGCTGGATAATGGCTTCTTCCACTCGGCGCACATAATCGACGACGCCGATACCGCGCTGCAAGAAGACAATCGGGTAGCCGACTAGCTGACCAGGACCATGCCAGGTGATTTCACCGCCACGATCCACCGGAACGACCGGGGTACCGTCGAAAGGATAAGCCTCTTTACGGGTGCGTCGTCCGGCCGTGTAGACGGGATCATGTTCGACGTAGATAACCGTGTTAGGGCGCTGGTGGGTGGACACCTCAGCGTGTACCTCGCGCTGATGGGCCCAGCACTCGTTGTATTCAGTGCGGGTGGGAGGGGTATTTGCGATCCCCAGGTATTCGAACTGTAGTCCGACGGGATGATCAACCCAGCCGTGGGGTTTCACCCCGTCAACTATCTGCGGGGTGTGGGGCTGGGGTGTGGGAGGATCCTGCTGCATCACATCTTGCGATCATAGTGTCGACCTTGCAATAGGCGTGGTGTACTCGTCGTGTCTGAGCGATGTCCGCAATGGACGGGTGTAGAGGGCGAGGCGGTGGGATCGGTCCCACCGCCTCGGGTTTGCCCAGATTTTCGGGCCCGCGTTCTTCGTGGCCGTTGAGGGTCAGAACTCCCCGGCGAAGTCACCCTCCTCCAGACGGGCCTTGATGCCCGATAGGAAGCGAGCCGCCACGGCGCCGTCGATGAGACGGTGATCGTAGGACAGCGAGAGGTACATCATGTCGCGGATGGCGATGGTGTCCTCCCCGAACTCGTTGGTGACAACGACCGGGCGCTTCACCAGGGCACCGGTGCCGAGGATGGCAACTTCGGGCTGGTTGACGATCGGGGTGTCGAAGAGGGCACCAGCCGAGCCGTAATTGGTGATAGTGAATGTGCCACCGGACAGCTCGTCGGGGGTTACCTTGTTGTCGCGGGTGCGAGCGGCGAGGTCGCCAATCTGGTGGGCCAGCCCAGCGATATTGAGATCACCGGCGTTCTTAATGACCGGAACTAGCAGCCCGCGCGGGGTATCAACGGCGATGCCGATGTTCTCAGAAGGCCCGTAGGTGATCGTCCCGGCCTCGGTGTCGATACTCGCATTGAAAGTCGGATTGGCCTTGAGGGCCTCAACGACGGCCTTGGTAATGAAAGGCAGGTAGGACAGGCCAACTCCCTCGCGAGCCTTGAAGGCAGCCTTCTCAGCCTTGCGAATGCGGGAGATGGCGGTCATGTCCACCTCAACGGTGGCGGTCAACTGAGCAGAAACTTGTAGGGACTCAACCATCCGCGAGGCGATGACCTTGCGTAGGCGGCTCATCTTCTCGGTGGTGCCGCGCATAGCGGCGGCCTCCGGAGAGACTTCCTGAGAGGCCTTACGGGCCGAACCAGCTGGTTTCGGAGCAGTCGGTGCTGGCGCAGCGGCGGGAGCCTCTTCAGGTTTACCGGCTGCAGCTAGCACGTCCTGCTTACGAATACGGCCACCGACACCGGTTCCGGTAATCGTCGACAGATCGACGTTATTTTCCCGAGCGAGTTTGCGGACTAGCGGGGTGACATAGACGTCCGACGACGGATTGGTGGCGCGTGGGGCGACTTCGTTGGTGCCAGCGGGCTTGGGAACCTCGGTGGGCTTTGGCGTCGCTGGCGCCGGAGCCTCCTCGGCTGCGCTCTTCACCGGCTCAGGTTCGGCTTTCTCTGCGGGCTCAGCCGACGGCTTGGCAGGCTCCGGAGCTGACTCGGCGGCAGCGGGGTCGCCGATGATGGCCAGGACGGCGCCGACTTCGGCGTCTTCGTCTTCGGGGACTTTGATCTCAAGGAGGGTGCCGGAG
>NZ_LWHO01000003.1:0-39268 GCF_001642025.1 Cutibacterium namnetense
GGGGGAGGGCACTTCGGTATCAACTTTGTCGGTGGACACCTCAAGTAGGGGTTCGTCGGCCTCGACGGTGTCTCCGACTGCCTTGAGCCAGCGGGACACGGTGCCTTCGGTGACGGACTCACCCAGTGCGGGAAGAGTGACTTCGGTCGACATGTGTTGGAGCTCCTTTGCAAGCCGCGACGGATTCGTGGCAAGCCTAGCTTGGCTATGGCCAAATGTGCAGTTGGTCCCATTTTTGGATTCGGGGGTGTCGTGTGAATACGACGAGGGGCAGGGGCCGCAGCTCCTGCCCCAGCGGCGATATGTGTGATCATTCAGCCAAATGTGCGGCGAGCTGGACCAGGGTGCGCACTCCGAATCCGGTTCCTTGGATCGGGGTGTAGCCATGGGCTGAGGCCTCGTTGTATGCCGGCCCGGCGATGTCGAGATGGGCCCAGTCGGTGCCTGGGGTCACAAACCGTTGCAAGAAAGCTGCAGCGAGCATCGCGCCTCCCTCACGGGCGCCGGAGGACTTGATGTCGGCGATGTCGGAATGCAAACGTTCACGAACTTCGTCGGTAATGGGAAGCTCCCAGAAGTCCTCGCCAGCAGCCTCGGAAGCGTCCAGCAGGGTGTCTGCCGCCTGGGCTCCCGAAGTCATGACACCTGCGGTGTGGTTACCCAGCGCGACCATGCAGGCACCAGTCAGGGTAGAAATGTCGACGATGAAATCGGGGTCGTCCTCACATGCGCGAGCCAGGCCGTCGGCCATCACGATGCGCCCCTCGGCGTCAGAGTTGCCATTCTCGACGGTCGTTCCGCCGTATGTAGTGACGATGTCGGAGGGGCGCCACGCCGATCCAGACGGCATATTCTCTGCCATACAGCCGTAGGCGACCACACGGACGTTGAGCCCGAGGCAGGCAATCGCGCCGACAGCAGCGAGTACGGCAGCAGCGCCGCCCATATCGCACTTCATGGTGTACATGCCGTCAGCAGTCTTGATGTTGAGGCCACCGGAGTCGAAGGTAATGCCTTTACCCACCAGGGCCAGGGTGGTGGTGGCTCCCTCTGGGGCATATTCCACGCGGACCAGACGCGGGGAGTGGGCCGAACCTCCGCCTACAGCGAGGATGCCGCCAAAGCCACCGCGTAACAGGGCTTTCTCGTCGAGCACCTCGACGGTGACGTCTGAGAGGTTCTTGCACCAGGATTGCACCGAGGCGGCGAAGGTTTTCGGGTAGAGCAGGTTAGCTGGAGCGTCTACCCAGTCCCGGGCGGTGTAGACGGCATCAGCAAGGATGCGGGCTTTGTCGAGTTCGGGCTTAGCGCCGCGGGCGTTGGACACGATCGTGACGGTCGAGATCTCGGGATCATTCGAGACTGCAGTAATGGTCGGCACTTTGTAGCAACCGAGCAGGGCTCCCTCGGCGGCGATTCGAACCTGCTCGGCCGACGTTATCCCCATGTCAACGGCCACCTTGAGGCTGCTGCCGTGTGACAGGTTAGCGGCGGCACGGGCCCCCGAACCGGCCGCCTTGCGCAGGACCTCACCATCGAAACCCTCCGCTCCGCAGCCGACCAGAACGAGGCTGTTTCTTGACCATGGCAGCACCACGGTGGAACCAACCTTGGTTGATCCACCGGCCCGAATGGCCACTTCGGCTAGCGGGGCGCCGAAGGTCTCTTCAGCTTCCTTGACAGCGCGCGGCGCCAGACCCTGGACGACGGGGCCGTGGGAACCCTCGACCAGACCGGCAATCACGACGTCGGCGCCGTTGGCGTTTCGCGAGACCTTGAGGTCGGGACGCGGACGGATGGGCAACTGGGTGCTGTTGGCCACGAGGATTCCTCTCATTCGGTGGACGGTTCCATTCGGTAGATAATTCGGGATGGGCCGGGTCATTCCCCGGGGCGACACCTCGCCGTGAAGCCTAGTCGAGGGATGTCAAATGCGTGGCAGCGCGGTCGCAATGAGTCGCCAGTATGGTGAGTTTGTGAGCTTTACAACGCCGGAACGGCACAGCAGCGTACCGCTGGGTCGCGCGAGTCACTACAAGCTGCGGTTGGTTTTCGACGTCGTCGTCGTTTCGGCTGGAGTTGCCTTGCTGTTGTGGGGAATTGTTGTGATGGCCTCGCCCACAATCTCTTGTCGAGGTGTCGAGATGCACCCAGGGGACACCTGTCACAAGGCCACGTACACCGCAACGCGTACGGA
This sequence comes from Cutibacterium namnetense, assembly GCF_001642025.1. Taxonomy (GTDB): domain Bacteria; phylum Actinomycetota; class Actinomycetes; order Propionibacteriales; family Propionibacteriaceae; genus Cutibacterium; species Cutibacterium namnetense. The sequence goes on from NZ_LWHO01000003.1 coordinate 2,198, forward strand.
TACTGTGCAGACGTACGAGCAACGGCGTCGTTCCATCGCCCAGTCCCGTCCGACTGTTATTGGGCTGGGAATTGCCTTGACAGTTTTTGGTGCGGTGATGAGCTGGCAGACTGTGCGGACTCGCGATCACTGCTCCGATAGCCCCATCGGGCCATAGACGACATCGTCGTCTTCCATGAGGGTCACTTCGTCGATTCCAGCCTCTTGCAGTTCGGGCCAGGTTTCGGAGAGCCAAGCTTCGGCCTCTTCCTGAGACTCAAACTGCTGCCCAGCTCCGAGCTCACCGAGGTGTTCGGCGCCTTTGACGGTGACGCGAGACTGTTTGAAAACCCATGAGTAACTCATACCTATAAGACAATCACGTCTACGTACCACAAGGCTATTAATCAACCCGTTCGCCACGCTCGACGCGCGGTGCCGGGTTGCGCCAGCGACGTACCGTCATAGCGCGGTTATTGAGGTAAGCCCACAGTCCACGCAGGGGAGCGTTGGGGTAACGGGCTCGGATGCCCTTCTTTGCCCCATGCCACAGGCGCCAGGAATCAACGAGCCAGAGGATCATCACAATCAGCATGCCCAGGGACATGGCGTTGATGGCACCAACAGCAGTCGGAGCGATGAAGAGCATCCCCAACCAGATCACCATGACGGCCAGGAAGATCGGCATGATGAATTCGCTGAAGGTCCAACGCGAGTCAATGTAATCGCGCAAGTAGCCCCGCTCTGGGCGTCGCTCGGCTGCTTCCATGGCTGCGGCCTGGCGCTCACGTTTGGCCAGACGCTCGCGCTTGCGGGACTCCTTCTTGCTCAGCGTCGGGTTGAGACGGTGTCGGCGGGCAGCCTCGGCCTCGGCGCGGGTTGGCGTCGGCCCCTTTTTGACGGTGTGTCGGGAAGGGGTCTTCGGTTGTGCAGCGGGCGCAGCCGGTTGACGCCCCTTGTCGGCGCGAATCCCCTTGGTGGTCCGTTGTTCCTTGTCAGATGACGAGGTTTTTGCGGTACGCCTGGGGGCTACGGTGGCTGAGGAGGGGGAGGACTCAGTGCTGGATCCCGGCTCTGCCACGACGGTCTCCTCCGTCGGCTCGGCCTTCTTGCTGGCTCCCTGCTCGTAGGGGCGGAAAAGTCCCACGATCCATCCTTTTTGTGTGTCGTCCTCGCGCGCCCGGTGGCTTGTTCCAGCCGGGGCGGCCCTATCTGGGCTGAGAAGATTGTACGGGTATTCCTGTTGTCGATGTTGCGCAGTCCCGTACCCTAATGATCAGGCAACCGCAACGCTGACGACTTCCCGGAGTCCTCAAGCACCGAAGGGGAAGGATTCGACTCCACCTATGGCTGGCATATTTGCACGACTCTCGACGGTCTTCCGCTCTAAGGCGAACAAGGCCCTTGACAAGGCCGAGGATCCGCGCGAGACCCTCGACTACTCCTACCAGCGTCAGCTCGACATGTTGCAGAAGGTACGTAGAGGCGTCGCTGACGTCGCTACGAGCCGTAAGCGCGTCGAACTACAGATGAATCAACTGCAGGCCGATGTCGACAAGATGCAGAACGCTGCTAGTCGCGCCCTCGAGCAGGGGCGCGAGGACCTTGCCCGTGAGGCTTTGACCCGCAAGGCAACTTTGCAGGCTCAGCTTAATGATCTGCAGACTCAGCACTCCACCCTGCAGGCTGAGGAGGAAAAACTCATCCGCGGCTCCCAGCGTCTTCAGGCCCGAGTGGATGCTTTCCGCACTAAGAAGGAGACCATCAAAGCCACCTACTCCGCAGCTGAAGCCCAGACTCGCATTAACGAGGCCTTCACGGGTCTCAATGAGGAGATGGGCGACATCGGCATGGCAATCACCCGAGCCGAAGACAAGACCATGGAATTGCAGGCACGAGCGGGAGCTGTTGACGAACTCATGGCTAGTGGCGCTATCGAGGATCCCATCCGCAGCTACGGCGACGACATCACCCGGGAGCTCGACGGTCTGGCCAACGATCACGCAATTGACGCGGAGCTGTCGGCTATGAAGGCCCAGCTGGGGGCCGGCCGTGGTGATTCCACCCCGGAGCTTGAGTCCGGCGCCGAGAACGGAACAAACACGCACCCGGGATCACGATCAGTGCGACGTCAGGAGGATCAGTCATGATCATTCGCATCGTTGGTGAGGGCCAGTGGCAGGTGCCCGACACTGAAATGGGTCATCTCAACCGCATCGACGCTCGCGTTGAGCACGCTATCGAGGCAGCCTCTCAGAATGAGCTCACCGAGGCCTTGACTGAGTTGGTGACGACGGTGCGGACTGTTGGCACTCCGGTTGCTGACGACAACATCGTCGACTCAAACCTCATTGTTCCCGACGTTTCCGCGACGATTGAGGAAGTCTCGGTTTGGCTGTCGGAGAACCCGACCGGAGACGGCCTTATCCCCGGCTGATCGTGCTCCCCGAATGCCTGTGTTCCGCTGCGCGCTGAACGGATACCGTTCGGTGTGAACGGCCTGCTGCGGATACAGTGGGCAAAGCGACGGGGCGGCCCCGCCCGATCCGTCAGGATCGATTACCCGGGCCATCTCCCCGGGACTGTCCATCACACGTTCTTGGAGCCGATATGACCGACACCGTTACCCCTTCCACCACTGACGGAATCATCCTTACTGACGCGGCTGCTGCGAAGGTGAAGTCCTTGCTCGATCAGGAGGGCCGTGACGACCTCGCGTTGCGTTTGGCTGTGCAGCCTGGCGGCTGCTCGGGGCTGCGGTACCAGCTGTTCTTCGACGAGCGTCACCTTGAAGGGGATGTCGTCAAGACGTACGGCGGGGTCAATGTGGTCACCGACCATATGAGCGCCCCATACCTGGCTGGTGCCACGATCGACTTTATGGACACCATCGAGAAGCAGGGGTTCACTATTGACAACCCCAACGCGACTAGCACCTGTGCGTGTGGAGACTCTTTCCACTGAGTTGGCTGTGAGAACTGGGGCACTCCCTGGTCCGGCTCGTTGGAGTCACTGAGGCGTTTCGTCAGTCCTACTGGGCGGACGGAGCGCCTTATTTTCGCTATTGTTCGATGTGACAGACATAACAGTCACCTGTTCCCACCGTCGGGTCGGGGGCGGGCTTGCAGTGGGGAAGGGTGAGCCGTGGGACGCAGACTCAGCTGGCGGCACGACCTCGACCGGGACGTGCCCCGAAGTGGCAGCCGTGTTGTCGGAAAAGTCGGTGGTGCCTGTGCCGCAGTGGTGGCCCTCAGCGGCTGCGGTAATACCGGACCCGGGCGTGCAGCTCGTCTCGGTCTGGTGGATCCCGCGTCTGATCGTGCCGTGCATATGGGCAATATGTGGATCGGCGCCTGGGTGGCAGCGCTTGTCATCGGCGTATTCGTATGGGGGCTCATCGGATTCGCCGCTTTCAAATTCCGTCGTAAGGACGGCGATCCGGCGATCCCGCGCCAGTCGCGATATCACCTTCCGCTTGAAGTGCTCTACACCATCGTTCCGTTCCTCGTGATCGGTGTGCTGTTTTTCTACACCGTACGTACCGAGAATAAGGTGCTCGACAAGAACTCTGAGCCTCAGCACGTTGTTAACGTTGTCGGCCAGAAATGGTCGTGGACTTTCAATTACATGGAGGCCAACAACGCCGATGCTGGCGGCGTTGTTACCCATGAGGTCGGCACTATTGAGAAAATTCCCGATCTATATCTTCCAGTGAGCCAGTCGGTGCGCTTCCACCTCAAGTCCGCCGACGTTATTCACTCGTTTTGGGTGCCGGCCTTCTACTTTAAGATGGATGTCATCCCGGGTCACCCCAACCAGTTCGACCTCACCCCGACGAAGATCGGTGTCTACGACGGCAAGTGCGCCGAGCTGTGTGGCACCTACCACGCAAATATGATCTTTAAGGTGCATGTGGTGTCGGTTGAGGATTACAACAAACACCTCCAACAGCTCAAGACCCAGGGCAATACCGGTGAGATCAAGCCTGCGAACTCGGTTGCTGTCCTCACTACCGCCGGATCGAAGGAGGGGGAGAACAAGTGACTAGCGCATCCATCGCTCAGCAGACTGGCGCACCTTTTGCGGCTACTCGGCAAGAGCGGCGCAAGGCCAGTTTCGGGGCTCTCGTCTGGGATTACATGACGACCACCGACCACAAGAAGATTGGCCAACTTTACTTTGGCACGTCGTTGTTCTTCTTCGCCTTCGGAGGCATCCTCGCCCTCCTCATTCGAGCCGAGTTGGCATATCCAGGCATGCAGTTCATGCACCAGGAGACTTTCAATCAGCTCTTCACGATGCACGGAACGATCATGCTGCTAATGTTCGCTACCCCGCTATTCTCGGGGTTCGCGAACTTCTTCATGCCGCTTCAGATCGGTGCCCCCGATGTCGCATTTCCACGTATCAACCAGTTTGCGTACTGGCTGTATCTTTTCGGTTCCCTGATGGCCTGTGGTGGTTTCCTTACCCCTGGTGGTGCCGCCAGCTTCGGTTGGTTCGCTTACGCCCCGCTATCCGACGCCATCAACTCCCCGGGGGCCGGCGGGGACTTGTGGGTGATGGGCCTGTACCTCTTGGGTCTGTCGTCCATCCTCGGTGCCGTCAACTTCGTGACGACGATCATTCTCATGCGCACCCCGGGCATGACGATGTTCCGGATGCCCATTTTCTCCTGGAACATCCTCATTACCTCGATCATGATCCTGGTTGTCTTCCCGGTCCTGTCAGCTGGTTTGCTCGTCCTCGAGGCCGACCGAGCTCTGGGTGCCCATATCTTTGATGCCGCGAACGGTGGCCCGATCCTGTGGCAGCATCTCTTCTGGTTCTTCGGGCATCCTGAGGTTTACATCATTGCTCTGCCATTCTTCGGGATCGTTACCGAGGTGCTCCCGGTGTTCAGCCGCAAGCCGGTGTTCGGCTACGTCGGCCTGGTGTTTGCCACCCTGGCCATTGGTGGCCTCTCGGTGTCCGTGTGGGCCCACCACATGTTCGTGACCGGTGCGGTCTCCCTGCCATTCTTCTCCTTCATGACCTTCACTATCGCTGTTCCGACTGGTGTGAAGTTCTTCAACTGGATTGGCACCATGTGGGGCGGCTCATTGAGTTTCGACACACCAATGTTGTTTGCCATTGGCTTCCTGACGACTTTCTTGTTTGGTGGGTTGACCGGCGTCATGCTTGCCAGTCCGCCAATGGACTTCAACGTCTCCGACACGTACTTCGTGGTAGCCCATTTCCACTATGTGTTGTTCGGTACCGTGGTCTTCGCGATGTTCGCCGGGTTCTACTATTGGTGGCCGAAGATTACTGGGCACATGCTTAACGAGACCTGGGGCAAGATCCATTTCTGGACTCTGTTCGTCGGTTTCCACACCACCTTCCTCGTCCAGCACTGGCTTGGTGTCGAGGGTATGCAGCGCCGTATTGCCGATTACGGTGCCTGGGAAGGCTTTACCTTGCTCAACCAGGTGTCGACCTTTGGCGCCTTCTTGCTGGCCATCTCGATGCTGCCGTTTGCGTGGAACGTCTGGATTACCCGTCACGATCCGAACATCGAAGTCGATGACCCGTGGGGCTGGGGTCGTACTCTTGAGTGGGCTACTTCGTGCCCGCCGCCTACCCACAACTTCACGAAGATGATCCGCGTGCGCTCCACCTCACCGGCCTTCGACATCAATCATCCGGAGGCTGCTTTGGCTCCGGAGGTCGGGGAAGCTAATCCGCGTGAACTCGTGCACTCCGGTAAGGAGGATGCCTGATGAAACCGGAACGTTGGGTCTTCGGCGGGCTCGGCCTGTTCTATTGCGTCATGACCCCGGTGTACTGGTTCTCGGCCCATGAAGTGGCCGGCACCTGGGTGCTCGGGCTGTCAGCGGCGATGGCCCTGATGGTGTTTTTCTACGTCCAGGTCATTGCGAAGAAGATCAATCCCCGTCCCTCCGACGAGAAGGACGCCGAGGTTGTCGATGGTGCCGGACCGGTCGGCTTCTTCCCACCACAGAGTATCTGGCCGTTCTGGTGTGCGCTCGTTGTCGCCATCATGTGCCTCGGCCCGATCTTCGGTTGGTGGATCTCTCTGCTCGGGCTGGGCATTGGGATTTGGGCTGCCTCGGGTTGGGCTTTTGAGTACTACCGCGGGGATTACGCTCACTGACCGACCATCGCCGCCACGGATCAGACCGCGGCGGCGATGTCCGTGGTTGGGCTAGATCAGGGCATCGGCGGTACGCTCTCGTGCCCTGATCGCGCGGAGTCCCGCTAAAGGGGACAACACAATCAGTAGTCCAAGCCCGGCACACCACAGGATGACCCAATCTTTCGGCACCCATAATGTGAAGGACTCAGACAGGCTTTGCCCGACCACGACCGGAACGATGGCCAGGACGCTCGCGATGACGGAGCACAATCCGACCAGAAGCATGCTCTCGAGGATAGGGATCATTGCCCCCAGCCGTTTCGGGAGTCCTATGGCGAGTAGCTGCCGGCTCTGATTTCGTGCAATGTGTCCCAATGACGCGGAAACGCTGGCGGTGATACCCGCTGCGATGATGACGAGGGTGAGGCACACCGTCCACCAAGAGAACGGCATCTGAGGAGGTTCCGGTTCCACGTGGTAGGTGAGTAGCTGTGGATCGAGGCCTTGGCGGTGGACATAGTTGACGGCTTGAGCGATGTCGCTTTTCTGGACCCCCGTATATACCCACTGGTGTGGTATCGATTGGGCACGGATTCGTTCTAGGGCCGCTTTCACAATGACGCCGCCATAGATGTATGCCCATGTCGGGTTGACCTCGACCCGGCTGGATGGGATTGCGGCCTGGCGGCCATCGTCTAGGGCGAGGATTGTCTTTGCTGGGCCATCTGAAAATGACAGCATGAAACTGTTATTGAGATGTGCTCGCTCCTCGGCCGTGAGCTTCATATTCAGTACTCGTTCAGCGTCTTGCGGGGATGATACGACCATGACGGCCCGCGCGGTTCCGGGGTGATGGTTCGACGTGATCTCGCCACTGAGCATGTCGACCTTGACGGCACGCTTCATGCCGGTCGCAGCCTGCACGCTTCGGGGAAGGTCTTTTGGTACGGGGTTGCTATCTGGCGATTGCAGGATCAAGGTGTCCGGTGGGGCCATGCTCAGCGCCGCCGTTGACTGCTGGTATGAGGTCATGATGACGTTGACACTGGCAGGGATCACCAGGCATAGACACAACGCTGACCCCATGATCCGAATTCGTGCATCGTTGAAGTGCAGCGTCTTTACGGCCAGCAGACCAGCGGGTGTTGGAAGCTTGACGACCGAGATGATTCCGGAAATGAGATCGGGCATGAGGAGGACGGCTCCGGATGAGACGAAGATGGCACCATGCATGACGTCGTCGAGTTGGGTCCGGCTTTGGAGTGCGAGTAGTCCGCCGATAATGAGAAGGACACCAGCCACTCGTCTGACCCACCGTAGCGTTGTTGCCGCCCGGGCATGGTGCGGTGTTGTCCTGTTTCGCCCACCAGCCCGCGGGCCGGTCAGTGGAATGGCCGCGATACTTATGGCGACAGTGAGCGCCAGGAGTGTCATGGCTAATGGGGCGATCGACACCGGTGGGCTGATGGGTTGTGTGAGTAGGTGAGGCACCAGGAATCTGCGAAGGGCCATTCCGAGTATCCAGCCTCCACATACACCTACCGACCATGCCGCCAGACAGATGGCGAGGACCGAGCCGAGTGCGGACGCGAGCGTTGCCGATAGCGGGATCCCCAATTTCAGCATTGATTGCCGCTGTGCGCGGATGGATGTGGCGATCCTAGCCATCACGGTGAGTTGGACGGCACCTGTGAGCAAAAGGCAAGGGATCATCACGAGATAGGGGCTTCGAGAGGCCAACGATACTTGGGGGCTTGCGGAGATCTTTGCTCCATCACGGCTGGATGTGACAAGTGAGTCAGTCGGAGTCCCGTACAGCGTGCTGAATAAGGGTATGGCGGTGCTGAGCGGCAGGCCATCCCAGACGTATTCCACGATGGGCGACAGTGACGGGTATCCTTTGGATGCTGCGGCAGACATGGATTTCCAGCCGCTCGCGGCGCCGATGGCCACCAAAGCGTCTGTGGCGTAGGCATCGTGAAATGTCCCCACGACCTGCAATCGTGAGGTGTCGGAGAAGACGTGGATGCGACTGGGGTCGTGGAGACGTGCGGCCAAAGGCTCGGACAGGGCAACTTCTCCCGGACTGGAGGGCCAATGGCCAGCGGTCAGGTGATATCGCGATGCGGGTGAGCCCGAGGCCCATTCCATGTATTGAATTCGATCGTGGAAACCTGTCGACAATCCGGTGGTACGAAGGCCGTCAACTTGGAAGCTGGAACCAGTGGTGATGACGGATATGTTCCGTGCCCCGGATTTTCTCAGTCGATCGATTACCGTGCCCTGGGCAGGGTGCAGAGTTGTTTGTGCCTGGCTGATGGTGATGGATGCGTCATGACCATCCAGGTAACTAATTCTTTTCTGTGAACCAGTGAGGGCGAAGGATGACAGCGTCAGGTACAGGGCGATGAAGCAAGCAATCACCACTGCGAATGGACATGACAAACTCATACGGTGCTTACTTCGCGTCCAGATGCGGAACGTCTGGGCCGTTAGTCTTCTGTTCATGCGACGATTTGCCCGTCCAGGAGGGTGGTGACGGAGTCGCAGTGCTTCGTGGCGAGTGGATCGTGTGTGGCCACGATGACGCACATCTGGTTGTCGTGTGCGAGGTCTCCCAGCAGCTCGAAGAGCCCTTCGGACGTCGTGGAGTCGAGCGCCCCAGTTGGTTCGTCGGCAAGGAGGATGTGTTGCCCGCTGGCCAGTGCTCGCGCAACTCCGACGCGTTGCCGTTGGCCACCCGAGACCTCGCCGGGGTGGCGTCTGCCCAATGACTCGATTCCTAGTTTTCGCATGGCTTCGTGGGCTATTTCGGTGGCATCGGACTTCGATTTGCCTTGCGCCCACAGAGGTAGCGCAATATTCTCGGTATTGGTCAACTCAGCGATGAGGTTGTCGTCCTGAAAGATGACGGCGATGTGGCGTAATCGAAATTGGGCTCTACCTGCCTCGCTCTGATCAGATACGGTGACGCCTTCTGCGTAGACGGACCCCGAATCTGGGATATCCAGACCAGCTAGGAGATTGATGAGGGTGCTTTTTCCCGATCCGCTTTCTCCCATGAGGAGGTGTACTCCAGAATGGGTGAAAGATACGCTGACGTTGTTGATCGCACGGACTCGAGTACTGCCCGATGTGAACGTTTTGGACAGCGATTCCCCGCTGATTGTGGGGTTCATATGGTTCTTCGCCTTCGTGTGATTGGGATTCTTGTGGTGGTGCGCATGCACATGCCCTGCCTCCTATTGCCGCCTATATGCATGATGCTGAGGTCAGCGCGTCGCTATTCCATGAGGCTAACGACATCGTTGTCCTTGTGGGGATAAGCCTGTGCAGATGGCCAAATACTGCTCTCGTCGGTCACTTAGGTTGCCAAGTCTACGGGATCGCTGTGGCCAATCTTGCGACGATGGCCGCGACCTTCTTTAATGTCATTATTCGTCCTTTCGTGTGGTACGAGACTGGGCCTATCGTCCGACTAGCTGTGCGGCAGTGCGTAACGCGATAAGAAACGATACATGAGGCAGCTGTAGCGGGCCGAGAGGGAAGGTGTGGATGCCGTCCGGCGTCGCTGGCCTTTGTGGAGGATGGTTGGCGTTGTCAGGTATGAGGTCGATGACTGATCTGTGCCACCTTCTAGATGAGGGAACCTACGGAGTAACCTACTTTCTCGAGAGATTGCCGGCGTGGGTAAGTTTCCACGTGATTGTTATTGAGAGCTGGAGGTTGTGAAGTGGCCGGGTGTGCTGGAGCGTTGGATCTGGTGAACCGTCGCCGGGGGCCTGGGTGGTGCTGCCGTTGAGGGCGCAGATGCGGGTGAATCGGTGGCTCCTCGTAGCTTTGGTCATGATGGCGGCGTGGATCATGCCAAGCGGTGTGGCCCACGCTGATCTGCCTAATCCAGGCCGGGCTTCATCGGTCAGCGGTGATGGGTTTGTCTCCGAGACACCAGAGGAGACCATGCACTATTGGACGGTTGCCCGACTGGATGCCGCTCGGCCGCTTGATACCCCTCGACCCCACATCGCTGATGGGAATCGTAGGCAACCGCTGCAGGCCAGCCCGGGTGGTTCGACTCCGACGCGAGGTCAGACGGATCGGGTCGTGGGAACATTGTTCACAGTCAATGCCGCGAAGGGGGCGAGCTACTGCACGGCCAGCGTCGTTCGGAGCGCAACCCGGAATATCATCATGACCGCGAGCCACTGTGATAAGGGTAGTCATCCGCTCTTCATTCCTGGATTTATACGGCGACGCGGCGCCAGGATACAACCATTTGGTGCATATCCGGTCGAGCGTTTCTTCAAATATTCAAATTCGGGAAGTGGAGAGACGGCTGAAAGTAATCTCGATTACATGTTTGCCAGAGTAAAACCATGTGATGGCAGGCAAGTTCAGGATCGTGTCGGCGGTTTTACTCTCACTCGTCCTTCTCACTACCACAATAAGGGCGTCACCGTGTTTGGCTATCCTAGGACTGATGATATTGCGCGCAAATGCGTGGTGGAGACCCGGAGGTTGTCAGGGTACAACCAGATGATTATGGATTGTCACGAATTTAGTGGAGGAGTTTCGGGTGGTCCGTGGATTACTCATTATGATGCCCGAACCCATACCGGACAACTCATCGGGGTAACTGGGGGAAAGAATGGCGGTGGTTACACCGATGAGGAATCTTTTGCCCCCATCGTCGATGGGCTGACAATGCAGTTGTTCCGCGATGCCGTCAATAACAACGCGCCGGCCAAGCCAGCACCGACGGGCCCAACATCAGTGTGGGCTGCCAAAGATGCGTGGAAACACGCCAAGCTCACTGCTAATGGTCGTTTCACTGGCAGGCGATGTGCTCGTTGTCTGGAACGATGGCGAGGCAAGCATGTCCGTCGATATGACAACCACCCTTCCAACCGAGGTTAAGATTGCGCTAGCTGGGTCGAGCTGGAGGTTTGTCACCGACATTGCCGTCGGAGGCTTTCCCGGCGGTGAGGTTGACACGTATCCGGGTACTTCTGCAGGCGCCTTAGGACCTGAATATCGGCTGAACCCGACAAGAACATGACGCGCTGATGCATACCTCAGCGCGTCGTGACCTCTCCCCGAGCTCGGGTTCCTGATCAAGCAAGTATCGGAAATTGATCAGCGAGCGATGCCCGTATGGAACCTCCACGGTGGCTCGAGCCGGGTCAGAAAGCCTCGGCAATGGGCGTTGGCCCGTCACAGAACCGAATGAATTTGCCCGCTGTGGCGTCGTCGTCAAGGCATGCTAGAGCAGCCTTGGCGACCGTTTCACGCGAGACCGTGGTGTCAGCGTGTTCCTCGCCCTCGGTGAGGATTCGCACGCCCGAGGCCGGATCATGACTCAGCGTTACCGGCCCAAGGATGGTCCACCGAATCGATGAGTTCATGGTGTGACGGTCAGCAGCTGCTTTGGCGTCGGCGTAGGGGAAGAAGGAGTTGTCGGAAGGCACGCCATGGTCCGGGCTACCGCACCAGGACACCAGCACAAAACGCGGACGGTGAGGGGACCGTCCGAGAGCGTCGACGAGCGCGGTACACGCGTCGCGGTCAACAGCGTAGGTGTCTTCTGGCGTACCCTTACCGCCGGCTCCCGCTGACCACACCACGGCGTCATGGCTATTGATGAGGTCGTCCCACTGTGCGGGGCGCAACGTCGTTACGTCGGCCACCACCGGGTTACCTCCCCACGACGTGACGTCGTGTGCCTGGTCGTCTCGGCGGATGACCGAGTCGACCTGGTGTCCCTGCGAGGTGGCGAGTTGGGTGAAGTGCTTGGCCACGTGTCCGTGGCCTCCAATCACGAGGATCCGATTTGCTGTCATAGGGGCCACATTAGGACCGGATGGTTCGGGCGGAACGTCACACCTAGGCACGTTCGCCAAGGGCTCACGTCCAGCTGCGTTGCAGTGGGCGGCCCTCCTCGTACCCAGAGGGAGACTGCACACCAATCACGGCTTTCTCGCGAAACTCAGTGAGGTTGGCGGCCCCGGCATAGGTGCACGAGGAGCGCACCCCGGAGGTGATGAAATCGACGAGGTCTTCGACCCCGGGACGTTGTGGGTCCAGGTACATCTTGGACTGGGAAATACCCTCCTCAAAGAGGGCAGCACGGGCTCGCTCGAAGGCGCTACGTTGCCGAGTGCGGTGGCGCACAGCACGAGCCGAGGCCATGCCGAAGGACTCCTTGTACATCCGGCCGTCGTGATCGATGAGCATGGCTCCGGTCGATTCGTGGGTGCCCGCGAACCACGAGCCAATCATGACCGATCCGGCCCCCGCAGCAAGGGCAAGAGCAACATCACGGGGGTGACGCACACCACCGTCAGCCCAGATTGCGCCATCAACCTCAGCAGCAGCCTCAGCGCACTCCAACACTGCCGAGAACTGCGGACGCCCCACACCGGTCTGCATCCGAGTGGTGCACATGGCGCCTGGTCCGACGCCGACCTTGATGATGTCCGCACCAGCCTCCAGCAGGTCTAGAGTGCCGCGTCGGGTAACGATGTTGCCGGCGACGATAGAAACCCGTCGGCCAGTTTTCGTCTCAAAAGCTGCGCGGACCTCGTCTGCGACCCCGATAGCGCGGATCATCTGGTCCTGGTGACCATGGGCGGTGTCCATGACGAGCACGTCCGAACCGGATTCCAGGGCATTGCGGGCACGTTCGGCGACGTTGCCGTTAATGCCAATCGCAGTGCCGATCATAAGGTGGCCGTCAGGATCAACAGCAGGACGATAGATTTCGGTGCGTAGGGCACCCCGTGACGTCATGATGCCGACAAGAACCCCGTCCTCGTCAACAGCTACAGCGACCTTCTGGTGACGTTCGGCCAGGGCTTGGAAAACGTCGTCTGGACTTGCCTGCGGACCTACCAGGGTGAGATCGGTTGTCATGACCTCATGGCATTGAGCGAATCGGTCCACGCCCTCAGCCTCAGCGGGGGAGACTAAACCGACGGGATGATGATCCTCAACGACGAGGACGACCCCGTGGGCGCGCTTGTTGAGCAGGCTCATGGCCTCCCCGACGGTTGTCGTAGGGTCAACCGTCACTGGAGTGTCGAAACGGGTGTGTGCATTCTTCACCCTGCGGATTGATCGGGCGACGAAGTCTGCCGGGATGTCCTGGGGAAGGATAGCGATGCCGCCACGACGGGCGATCGTCTCAGCCATCCGTCGGCCGGAGATCGCGGTCATGTTGGCCACCACGAGTGGTAGAGGGGTGTGCAAGCCATCGGTCGACGTCAGATCGACGTTCATCCGGGACCCTACCGAGGAGCGGTTTGGTGCCATGAAGACGTCGTTATATGTCAGGTCGTAGTTTGGCTGCTCGTTGAGAAAACGCACGTGGCTATTGTCCCACGTCACTATTGTCGGGTCATGCCGTGATACGGCAAACTGCAGCCATGACCTCGACGGTAGACGACGTCCTTGCGGCGGTAGAAGCCTTGCCCGCCGGTGCCGTGGTGTCCTATTCCGATGTTGCCGAGCTAGTGGGCACGTCCCCGCGTCGGGTCGGCACGATCATGGCGCGTGAAGGCCAGGAAGTGGACTGGTGGCGGGTGACGACTGTCCGAGGGACTCTCCCCGAACACCTCATGGCTGACGCTCGTCAGCATTGGGAGCAGGAAGATCTTGGCGGGGGAGCGACGATGCTTCGCGACCATGCGCCGGACCTTGTCGAGTGGGAGCACAACTGGCAGCAGTTACGTGTCCGCACATGACGGCGGCCCCTCTCAGTGAGAGGGGCCGCCGCGCTCGGTGAACCCGGGATCAGTCGGTGATCTCTGCCTGGGTGGCGGAGCGACTAGAGCCGATTTCGGCGTGGTGGCGAGCTGCTTCCAGCTCTTCACGGGTTACTTTAGGAACGTTGTCACCAAGGAACCACTTCATCCAGCGGGCACGCTTCTTGCTGACCTTGCGACCACGATCGTCGATAGAGCCGGCAGCGAGGACGGGGTAAGTCTTCTGCTGGGTGAGTGTCCAGGCCTCATCGTCGCTGATCGGCACGTGAGCCTCGTGGAATGCGCCATTAGGCTCGCGAATGATTTCGCCGGAGGGTGACCCGTGGAGTAGCCGCTGACGGTCAGCCCGCTGTAGAGCTACACAGATGCGCTTGGTGATCTGGTAGGCGATGATCGGGACGACGAAGATTGCACCACGCATGAAGTACGTGATCGAATTCAGCGACAGATGGAAGTGGGTAGCGATGATGTCGTTGGCCCCTGAGAGCCAGAACATGGCGTAGCAACTCATGGCGGCGACGCCGAGCGCGGTACGAGTCGGGACGTTGCGTGGACGGTCGAGCAGGTGGTGCTCGGACTCGTCACCCGTGATCCACCTCTCAACGAAGGGCCACGCCACCAGCAAGGTGAACAATACGCCCATGAGGCACACGCCGGGAAGGAAGATGTTCCAGCTCCAGGTGGTGTGACCGATGTGCCACTCCCAGTTCGGGGTGATACGCACAGCGCCCTCAAGCCAGCCCATGTACCAGTCAGGTTGGGATCCGGCCGTTACCTCACCCGGGTTATAGGGGCCGAACTTCCAGACCGGGTTGATCTGAAGGAACGTGCCCATGAGGGTCAACACGCCGAAGACCACGAAGAAGAAACCACCGGCCTTGGCAGCGTATACCGGAAACAGCGGGTAACCGACGACATTTTTCTCGGTGCGTCCGGGCCCCGGGTACTGGGTGTGCTTGTGGTAGACGACCAGCGCGAGGTGAGCGGCCACTAGCCCTAGGAGCAGGGCTGGGATGAGCAGGATGTGGACCATGTACAGGCGGGGGACAATTGCGGTGCCCGGGAACTCGCCGTTAAAGACGAAGAACTCAACCCAAGTGCCTACCAGCGGAATGGCACGCATCAGGCCGTCGGCAAACCGGAGACCGGTGCCGGACAGCAGGTCATCGGGCAGCGAGTAGCCGGCGAAGCCCTCGACCATGGCCAGCATGAACAAGCCCAGGCCGATCAACCAGTTGATCTCACGAGGCTTACGGAAAGCGCCTGTGAAGAAGATGCGCAGCATGTGCACGGTGGCCGCTGCTACGAAGAGAATGGCGGCCCAGTGATGGATCTGACGAATTAACAGGCCGCCACGCACCTCGAAGGAGAGGTCCAAAGTGGAGGCGAAGGCCTCCGACATGGGTGTTCCTTTGAGTAGCTGGTATGGGCCGGTGTAGTCGACCTCGGCCATTGATGGCTTGAACCAGATGGTCAGGAATACACCCGTGAGCAGCAGAACAACGAAGGAGTACAAGGCGATCTCGCCCAGGAGGAAGGACCAGTGGTCAGGGAAGACCTTGCGCAGGTTCTCCTTGCCTATCTTGGCCAGACCTAGACGGTCGTCGTGCCAGTTGACGATCCGCATCCCGCGACCCGGTGGTTTGTCTCCAGCCGTTGCGGTGCGCAGGGCGGGTGATTCCTCGGCGATTCCAGTTGGCCGGGTCATCAGTTGTCACCCTTCTTGTAATCGTGACGAGAATCTCGTTCGAAATAGGACGGGCCCACCGCAACGGTGAAGTCGCTTCGAGCGACCAGATATCCTTTGTCGTCAACGGCGATGGGTAGCTGCGGTAGTGAGCGTCCGGCAGGGCCGAAGACGACAACACCGGAGTCGCCTAGGTCGAAGGTTGACTGGTGACAGGGGCACAGCAGATGGTGGGTCTGCTGCTCCCAGAGGTTGACGGGGCAACCGACATGGGTGCAGATCTTGGAATACGACAGGATGCCTCCGACCTGCCAGTCTTTACGGGACTCAGGGATCTTGATGGATTCAGGATCCATCCGGACGATGAGGATGGCAGCCTTAGCTTTTGCGCGCTGGAACTCAGCCCCCTCAAGATCCTTGAGGTTCTCAGGCTCAGCGTTGACGAGCTGGCCGATTTCTAGATCGGAGGCTTTGATGGGCTGGAAGGTGATGTCGTTGACTAGCCGTACGCCCTCGGCCCAGATAGTCCGTTCAATCGTTGCGCGACGGGTTCCCGGTCCAGGCTTGGGACCTAGGTCAGCGAGGGTGACGATAGCCGGTACGGCCATGATCCCGATGGCGCCACCAAGAGCTCCACCGATGAGCTTGCGCCGGGAAAGTCTGGACTGCTCCGCGCCGATACGCCACTGCTTGGCGAATTCCTCACGATCAGCGGCATCAGAATTGACCGGATGCCGCTCCTGGATGATCTCTTCGTCACCCATAATCTGTTTGGCCCAGTGGATGCACGCGATGCCGATGAATAGCACAGCGAGCCCTGCGCACAGCCCCAGTGCGAAGGTAGAAGCGTTCATGTACAACGGCCCGATTTCGACGGTCGCGTCGCGAGGTACCGCGAAGTACATGACGACGAAGGTGATGGCGAGAATTGGGACCAGGCCGAGAAGAGTTAATATCTGCCGGTAAGCGCGGTTTCCGGCCTTCGGATCAGCGTCGGTGTAGCGCTCAATGTGGGGTTCGACTCCCGGGTTCTCGACCGGTAAGTCGTTGCGTTCGGTGTATTTGTTGCTCACTTCGCGCGAGCCCCCTTCCGTGCCAGCCACCCAGCGATCAGAACTAGGCTGCCGATGCCGATGATCCAACCGAACAGGCCTTCGGTGACCGGGCCGATACCGCCAAGGGCAAAGCCACCATTATTGGGGTCGGCATGAGTGGTCTGTAGGTAGCCGATGATTTCACGGGCATCCTGGTCGGTTATGACGGATTTGGAGAACACCGGCATCTGTTGCGGGCCAGTGCGCATAGCCTCGTAAATGTGCTTGTCGGAGGTCTTCATGAGAGAGGGGGCATAAGCACCCTCGGGGAGAGCGCCACCGCGACCCTCGATGTTGTGGCAGGCCGAGCAGTTGGTCTTGAACAGCTCAGCACCGCGGGCTAGCTCCTCAGCGTTCAAGTTTGAGGTATTGAGGTTCTGCGAGGAGGGAACCTTCGGTCCGGGAGCGAGGGACGCGACGTATGCGCCAACCGAAGCAATCTCCTCGCCAGTGAACTTCGTCTTCTTCGACGGGGCTTGAGCCTCGGGGCGAGCCATCGGCATACGGCCGGTACCCATTTGGAAGTCAACTGCCGCCGCGCCGACGCCGGCCAAAGACGGACCCTGAGTTGTGCCCTCGCCGTTTAAGCCGTGGCAAGAGGAACAGTTCTGCTGGAAGATTTCCTTGCCCTGGGCCACCTGGGTCGAGGCATTCGTATCCGCCTGGCCGGAGGCAGAAGGGCTAACGAAGGCGTACACGCACCCCACTAGAACCAAGGCCAGCAGCAACAACACGGGTTTGGCTGCCCGGCTGTGCCGTTTCGTGGAGAGGAATCTCATCACCACAGTCACCTTTCTCGGACTAAGGGCCTCAGCGCACGATGTAGATCACCGAGAACAGGATGATCCACACAACGTCAACGAAGTGCCAGTAATAGGAAACGACCATTGCCGTGACTGCTTGCTCGTGGGTGAACCGCCGAGCCATATAGGTGTGGGCAAGGGTGAACAAGAACAGAACCAGGCCGCCGGTTACGTGCAAGCCATGGAAACCAGTAGCGAGGAAAAACGCCGAGAAGTAGACGCTCGAGGAGATGGTGTGGCCCTCGCCGATGAGGGTGATGTATTCCGCGACCTGTCCAGCGATGAATACCGCACCCATGATGAAGGTGAGGGTGTACCACTCGCGCATGCCCCATGATGTGATCGCTCCCAGGCCTTTGGTGCGCTTGACTTGGCCGTGTTCAGCGGCATGAACGCCCATCTGACACGTGACCGAAGACAACACGAGGATCAGGGTGTTGATGGCAGCCGCCCCCACTGCGAGGTGAGAGGATTCGCTGTGCCACAGGGTTTGCTGGCCCGCTGTGGCCATGTCGCTGGTTGTTTGGCGAATCATGAAGTACGCCGCGAACAGTGCAGCGAAGAACATGAGCTCGCTTGCGAGCCACACCCAGACGCCCATAGGTAGGGCATCAGGACGACCGGCCGGCGCGTTAAGCCGCGTCGGCGCGATCGGATGTATGGCGCCCGTCGGTCGTTGTGAAGTCTGCGCTGAAGTGGCCACTACTTCATTATGGTCGGAAATGTGTCATTGGTCATGTTGTTTGGCCATTCCAGTTCGATTCGGAGTGAGCGTGAAGGGTTCAGGAGGCAGAATGCGGCGACCTGCCACTTTCGTAGTACCGCTTGTTCTCAGGAGGCAGGGCGGTACTGGGCGAAGGAGTAGTCCTCAGGCTGTAGCATCTGCCGTGTTGCATCCGGTTATGACCGAGATGCCAGTCAGTCCCACGCCGTCGAGGGAAAGGGCCGTTCATGGGCGACAGACACGGGGAGCCGTCGGGCACTCTCAAGGTTCTCGTCTATTCTGACGATCACACTGTCCGCGAGCAGGTGAAGCTCGCTTTGACCGGGATGATTGCCCCGGACCTTCCGCGCACCGAGGTCGTTGAGACAGCTACTCGGGCCTCGGTGATCGACGCCGTGAGTAGTGGCCACTACGACGTCCTGATCGCTGACGGCGAATCTGCTCCTTACGGTGGGATGGGGGTGTGCCATCAGCTCAAGGACGAGGTTG
This sequence comes from Cutibacterium namnetense, assembly GCF_001642025.1. Taxonomy (GTDB): domain Bacteria; phylum Actinomycetota; class Actinomycetes; order Propionibacteriales; family Propionibacteriaceae; genus Cutibacterium; species Cutibacterium namnetense. The sequence goes on from NZ_LWHO01000003.1 coordinate 20,876, forward strand.
AGAATTGTCCGCCGGTCGTCTTGCTGGTGGCCCGCATTGCCGATGCCTGGTTGGCGTCCTGGTCCCATGCCGACGCCATCGCTACCCATCCCGTCGATCCGGTGGCGTTGCCTCAGACGGTGGCCTCGGTGATTCGTAGTGTTCGTGGCGAGGCCGCTGAACAGAGTGAGCCTGTCGGGCACCACTGAGAAGCCTGAGGTCTCAAGCCCCCGTTGAATACCCTGTGGGCTCGGAGGTGCCTCGTGTCCGCGGTCGACAGCGTCGGTCTTGGTGGTGGCTGGGCCAACACTGTCAACGTCTCCACGTGGCAACCTTCGGTGCAGCTGGCCATGGCCTGTCTCGTTGCGGGCGCTTGGGCCGGTGATCTCGCCCGCAACGCTGGAGCGTGCCGCTCAATCGATTGGCTTAGGCGTGCCATACGACCGTCTCTGGATTGCAGCTACAAGTTGATTGCTAACGCCGCCCAAGGGCCTGCCCATAGGGCTGGGCCATATGCGAACGCCGTTCCCCATGGCGAGGGGCGATGTTTGCGAACGAGGGCGACGGTGATGGCCATAACAGCTCCCAGGAGGGTAGCGCAGAGCAGAGTCGTCATCCCGGCACTGATGAAATCCGGGTAGGGGGCGATTGCGGCCGTCGTCGCTCCCAGGAACCCGGTGCCTGCCGCAAGCCTAACGTCGCCGTATCCGAGGGATGAACTGAGTCGCCACATGAGCCAAAAGAACCCTGTTGAGACTGCCGCGATCAGAGCGCACGCAATGAGCCACCGCGGATGTGGTGGCCACGTCACGACGATTCCGGCCAGGAGTGCTATTCCAGCCTCGGCCAGGCAGCGACGCCATAGCTTCAGTGGTAGGAAGGTCGTCGCATGGTCGACAACGACCAGAGTGGTCACGGACCCCGACCAGACCCACCACACACCCCATGCCCATGGTGGCGCGACAATCGACAGGGCCCCGCAGGCGGCCGCTGTCACGGCGACGACGAAAGTGCGCATGGGTGTGGCGAGGGAGTCGTATGTGGGCTTGATTGCCAGTACCGCCTGTCCCACCTCCTCGACGGCTGGCTCAACGAGATCGGGGACCGTCACGTGCAGATGCCACAGCGCCAGGCCGCACGCCACCACGGAGCCAAGGATGATCCACATGAACTCAACTCACATGGACGTCATGGATTCGGCGGTGGAGAGCAGGCCGCGAGCTTCACATGCGGCTCGACCGCGCAGTCGCGTCATCTCAGTGCACATGTATTCTTCTCCGCTCATGAGGTTCGCAGCGTGGGATATCGTCACGTCCAGCATGGCGGCGATCTCGTCAATGCCACAGCCCGCCTTGTGGAGGGCGAGGAGCCGAGTACGCGTACTTCCTGCGGGCACGATGCGTTCACGTGTCGCGGCGATGTCGTCGGTACTGATGCGCAGGATGCGCATGGCGTCGATGACGCGGATCCGGTGAATTGGGCGGTCTCCCTGGCCAGCGAGTCGCTGGACGATACGACTGGGGACATGCGCGAGCAGGGCGATGACGCGCCACGGAACGCGGCATTCATGGACGAGGGAACGGACGTGGAGAGAGAAAAAGCGGGCGTCGACCCATGCCGTCGACGTCTTCGAGGACTCGAAATCCATAGTGATCATGTGACAGGCCTTTCTGTCGGCGGTTTGTGCCCGCACAAAGTGAGCGGAACATTCTTCTAACCGGCATAAGTACCATCACAGACGCTTATCGTGACATCGAAAATACGTTGTTATAGAACTGTTACGCACTGTGACACTTGAAGTGATTCATATCACAGTTAGCGCTTGGTTTGTTCGGGTTGTTTCGGTATCCGAACGTTGTCATTTCGCCTCTGCAACGTGAGCTGGGACCGAACATACGACGACGGGGCTCACCACTGCAGTGGTGAGCCCCGTCGAGATAGGGGAGTGTCTCTTAGCGCTGGGCCTTGGTGAACCCGGCGGCCTGAGCGGCTTCCTCGGTGGCGAACCACACATCAGCGATGGTGCGGTCATAGCCACCCGAGCCCGGGACGTGGTACTTCATCGAGCGGTCGTTGCCCTTAATGACGTAGCCCTCGGGCGGGTTATCCCCGACGTATGAGGTGGCCTTATTCCCCTCGCCCGTTACGCCCGCTGCAGGAGCCTTGACGGCACCATCCTTGGTCGTGGTTTCGGAGCGCGCACCCTCGTCAACGAAAACAGTCGTCTCGGCAGTAGTCTCCGGTGCGGCAGCAGCCGGACCACCCTCATCGGCCATAGCGGCGACCGGGTCAGCCGGAACCGACTTGTCCTCCTTCCTCGGCTTGGGCTTATTTACCGGTTTGGCAACGGGCCTCGAACCGTGGCTGGTCTCGGGCTTGGGGGCTGGCGTCTCCTTGGGCATCTCGTCACCCTTCGGGGCGAGGTCGTCGGCCTTGTCCTTGTCACCAGGGGTCCAGGAGTAGGTGACCTTGGGCTCGTGGGCTGTCCAACCGTCGTCGGAAGAACTCAGAAAGCGGCGGCTGGCCACAATTGCCGCAGCAGAAATACCGCCGAGGACGGCGAGAGTGCAGAGCACCTTGCCGAGCTTGCCGCGACGCTTGACCTTCTTGACCGATTTCGTCTCGATGCCGGCCTTGGCAGCCAGCTCGGTCGACTCGCCCTTGAGAGCTGAGAAGGCAGCCTGTCCACGGCGGGTAGCTTCCTCAACAGCTGGGTGAGAAGCGACCTTTTCGGCACGCTCCTCAAGATCAGGCAGGACATCTTTCTGAAAGGTGTCATAAGCCTGATGAAGGGCTGGAACGACCTTCTCCTGGGTGTACTCCTTCGAGGCGTCAAGGGCCTTCTTGCCAGCTTCGACAGCCTGATCGGAGAAGGGGCTAATCTTGTCCGAGATCTGGTCAGTCAGCGGACCGATCTTGTCATTGACCTGCGCGGCCAACGGAGCAGCCTTGTCCTGGGCGGCGGCGAGGTACGCGGCGGCGGTCTCCAGCGCCTGAGCACGCTGCTCCATGAGCGTGCTGGAGCTGCTTGTGGCGGCGGTCTTGCTGGAAGCTTTCTTCTTGCAGGACACGGTTCCTCCAATTCGTATGGGATATGGCTCGTGATCGAGCACCTCCCACGGTATCGACCAAACGGCCCACAGACCAGAGATTTCGAGGTTCCAGGGGGCGGCTGGCGGAGTAATTCCGATTGGGTTGACGCGAGAGACAGTATTCTGGAGGAGATCACATCGTTTCTCACAGGAAGGCAGGCAGGTGGCCTCTACCGCGATTCTGCACACCAACCACGGCGACATCGTCCTCAACCTCTTCGCTGATCAAGCCCCCAAGACTGTCGACAACTTTGTCGGTCTGGCTGGTGGTACGAAGGAATACGTCGATCCGCACACTGGTCAGTCGACCACTGGCAAGTTCTACGACGGCTTAACCTTTCACCGTGTCATCGACGGATTCATGATTCAGGGCGGCTGCCCGCTCGGCACCGGCACCGGCGGTCCCGGATATCAATTCGCCGACGAGTTCCATCCGGAGCTCACCTTCTCGAAGCCCTACCTGCTGGCTATGGCCAATGCTGGGCCAGGTACCAATGGTTCCCAGTTCTTCATCACTGTGGCCCCAACGCCGCACCTCAACCGTCGGCACACCATTTTTGGTGAAGTCGCTGACGAGGAATCCCGAAAGGTTGTTGACGAGATCGCTCAGGTTCGCACTGGCCGAATGGACCGTCCGGTCGAGCCAGTTGTCATCGAGAGCGTCGAGCTGGCCTGAGTGGCCAGCCTGGTAGGAATGGGTATCCGCCCCGAGGTGGTCGTGCCTCGGGGCCTTTCCGATATTCTGATTTCACCGCGATCGACGGCCGTGTAATCAGAGGAGATTCATGTCTGACCGCTGGAGTGAACATCCCGTCCGTCCGGTTCCTGTGAGGTGCCCGGCGTCGGTAGCTATGGCCGTTGTGACCCTACTCATCGCGATCGCGGCACGATTGACGCCGCTGCCGGCGCTGTTGGCGTCAGGGGCTGCCAAAGTCTTTGACTTCCAGGTCTGGCGGCCACTCGTGTTCTCCTTGACGGCCTCCTCGGTTATCAGTGCAGTCCTGACCGGTCTGCTCCTCGTTCTCATCGGCCATCAGATTGAGCCCATGATCGGCTCAGTGCAGTTTGGCTTCTTATACCTGCTGTGTGGCGTAGGTGGATCGACGGCTATCAGCCTGGCTGGGGTGCCGTACACCTTCGAGGGGTCGATGTGCGGACTCTTTGGGTTGATGGCGGCATCGGCCGTCGTCAAATATGTTCAGAAGCAGGACATTCGTGCTGACATCGTGTTGCTCACGATGTTCATCATCTGGGCAATTGTCGTCGGTTCCAATACGTGGATTGCTGATATCGGTGCCGTCATCGTGGGAGCCGTTTCTGGCTGGGCATGGTTGCAGACTCGGTGGTCGTCACACCGGCGCCAGTTGGGGGCTGGTGTGGCAATCCTGGCTGTCTGTCTCGTCGCACTCGTCGTGACCTGGGTGATGTAAGGCGGCCACCCGGGCAGCGAGGTCATTGGTGTCCATCCAGCAGTGGGCGGGCCAAGACCATTCTCCGGTGACGTGAACTAGCCGCACCCCGGGTTCTTCAAACCAGGACGCCACCAGCTCGGCCTCCTCGATGGTGCAGGCTGGTAGTCCGGACAGCGGAGGAGAAACGGTTTCTGCGGTGGCACACACGGCGTCAATAACGGGCATCGGATTAGTGCCCAGCCGGCATCGTCTAGCTCCCGCTAAGCGGCCATGACGAACGACGTGTATCTCCCAGAACGCACCATCCTGCTGCGCTGCGACAAGTTCTGGGCAGGACGCCAGGGAGGCTAGTCGGCACCGACGTCGAGTGGCGCGTAGCACCTCTTTGGCGTCGGCGGTGAACTCTGCAGCTTCTTCGAAACGTTCTGCGGCGGACAACCCTACGATGCGTTGTGCAAGTCGATCAGTGAGGTCGCGAACGTCGTCTGTCATGGCGAGACGGGCGACGTTGACGATGGTGGAGTAGTCGACATCGGAGTCCAGGCATGGGGCTGAGCAACGGCCCATCTCCGCTAGAGGACAACCATCAGGATGCCGTGACAGAGCTCCACTGCATTGTCGCAGGCCGAAGGCCTCGGCCAATACCACGGCCGCGCGGGTCGCTGCTCGGCGGCTGGTGAAAGGACCCCACGGCGGTTGAGAACTGCCGTGGGCTTTCCGCACGACGGCGAGTTTCGGGTGCGTCTCATGGGTGAGAGTGACCCACCACACCGATCCTTGCCGACGAGAACGACGGTTGTACCGTGGTTGGTGAGCGTCAATAAGGCGTAGTTCTCGCACCCCCGCTTCTAGCCGAGTCGAACACTCGCGTGCTTTGACACCGGTAGCTATTCGCACCATTTCGTCCATGCGGCGTCGCGTTTCTGATGCCGTGAAGTATTGGGATACCCGACGTCGGATGTTGACTGATTTACCGACGTAGAGGACCTCTGGTTGTGCTGGTGCAGGTTTGTCCAGGCAAAACCAATAGACTCCGGGCCCCTCTGGAAGATTTTTAGCCCACACTCGTCGGCGACGCCGAGCTTGGGGTACCCGATGGGTCATTTCCAAGAGGTCTTCAAGCGTCGTCACGCCGAGATGACCGACTCTCTCGATGAGTCCGTGGAGAACATCGACGGTAGCCCTCGCATCGGCAAGGGCACGGTGCGAAGGCGTCGTCGTGGTGTGAAAAAGCTGAGACAGCGTGCTGAGTTGGTAGTTTCGGACTTCTTCTCGGGGAAGCACTGACCGGGCCAATGCGAGGGTGTCGACGACGGCGGGGTTCTCCCAAGGGTAGTCTTGCTGGACATAGGCCCGTTTAAGGAAACCAATATCGAAACGAGCATTGTGCGCTACGAGCACCGTGTTGCGACTGAATTCAGACCAGCTGGGCAGTACGGCTCTCAGCGGTGGGGCCGAGCGCACCATGGTATCTGTGATGCCGGTGAGCACTTGCACCGAAGCTGGGATAGGTCTGGTTGGGCAGACGAGGGTTTGAAATTCCCCGTCGATGCGGCCCCCACGCACTTTCACGGCCCCGATCTCGGTAATCTGGGCGTCCTCGCCGGTACCGGTAGTTTCGAGGTCGACGACGCAGAACGTGGTCTCGGGCAGGGGAGTGCCTAGGTCGTCGAAAGACGGTTGAAGGGGTGCGGCACTCATAGTGAGCACGGTAGGTAGAGGTGGCGACAGGATTACCGTGACCACATGCCGAACACGGAGAACAGCCTAGTCGGCACCGTGTTGTGCGTGGATGGTGTGGGCGAGTGATCGTTGCGGTGAGCGGTTTTCCGTAACAGGTTGCTCCACTCCTGAGGACCGCATAAGATTCTCTCAGTCGGTAAGGATTGTCCTGGCCCGACAGCTAAATCACAACTGGACGGATGACTCGGCTCGCACCGCGTGATGACGCGGAATGGGGCGATTTAGGTGATGGTGAAGGGTAGACAGTGGAGCACAGGTATGGAGCTTCTCAGGTGAGCGGTAGCGCTCCTCGCCGCGGACGCGGCGTCGCACTTGCTGCCATCACGGGGGCAATCCTTCTCGGCACAGTGGCATCGGTTGACCCTGGGGCTCAGGCCGCTCCGGACCCTATTGACCAGGCGAAGGTTCGCCTATCTCAGCTCGACGAGCAGACCGCAAAGGTGGAGGAAGATTACACCGAAGCCCAAGCTGCCCTCGACAAGGCGCAGAAAGATCTCGACCGTTCCCAAAAGGATCTCAAGGCCCAGTCGAACAAGGTTGCCACCATGCGAAAGGCTCTTGGTCGCCTCGCGCTGAGTGACTACCAGAGCGGGGGTGGCGTCTCAACGACTACTCGGCTCGTGACTAGTGGAGATTCCGGGCAGTTCCTTTCCAAGTTGGCGACCGTTCAAAACGTCACCGAGCGCACGACCGGGCAGTTCCAGAATTTTCAGGCTGAGCAGGCCAGCCTGAACTCCATGAAGTCTCAGGCTGAGGCTGATCGCGCGACGATCAAAGCTCAGCGCGATCACCAGGCCAAATTGCTGGCAGACGCCAAAAAGAAGGAGCAGGAGGCCAAACAGGTTGTCGACCGTCTAACCGCCCAACAGCGCGCTGAACTCGAGCGTCGACAAGCTGCCGAAGCCCGGGCCGCTGCTGCAAAAGCGGCATCCCAGTCTTCCGGACGTCCCACCAACCAGCAGAACGGTACCCAAGGACAGTCGGCTAACGGTACTGCGCCGGGCAACTCCGGTCGGTCTCCCCAGACCTCCGGTGGGAGTCAAACGCCGACTCCTGGCCAGGGGGTCTCATCGCGCGCTCAGAGTGCCCTCAGCTTCGCGTTGGCTCAACTCGGTAAGCCTTACATCTGGGGTGGCACCGGCCCTGCCGGTTATGACTGCTCGGGCCTCATGATGGCGTCCTGGGGGCAGGCTGGGGTTAGCCTTCCACGCACCGCGGCTGCTCAGTACGAGGCAGGTACCCCGGTATCACTCTCCGATTTGCAGCCGGGTGATTTGGTTTTCTTCTACCCGGGCATTACCCATGTCGGTATGTACATCGGCGGTGGCAAATTTGTTCACGCTTCCAGTCCACGTACTGGCATCAAAGTTTCCGTCCTGGCGCAACAGACCTCGTACCAGGGCGCACGTCGCTTTGGCTGATCTTCCTTGCTTAGCGTCGGTATAGACATCGGCGGCACAAAGGTTGCCGCTGGTGTTGTAGATGAAAGTGGCCAGATCGTTCGGCGTATTCAGCGTCTGACCCCTTCGCGCAGCCCCGAGGCTGTTGAGGACGCTATCGTTGAGTCGGTTCGTGAACTGGCTCATAACCTCCCCATCTGTGCCGTAGGAATTGGGGCGGCCGGTTGGATAGATACCGAGCAGGCCCTGGTGCGATTTTCCCCGCATTTGGCATGGCGCAATGAGCCGCTGCGCGACCGCCTCTCTGAGCGCATCACCGTGCCTGTCCTCGTCGATAATGACGCCAATGCAGCTGCGTGGGCTGAATTCCGGTTCGGAGCCGGACAAGGATCACGAGTCATGGTGTGCCTTACGTTGGGCACGGGTATCGGTGGTGCACTAGTCATTAATGGGCGGATGTTCCGCGGCCGCTACGGCATGGCCGGAGAATTTGGGCATATGTCGGTGGTTCCCGACGGTCACTGGTGCCCATGTGGCAACCGTGGTTGCTGGGAGCAATACGCCTCCGGAAACTCCCTCGTGCGGGATGCTCGAGCGCTGCTTGCCGAGGGAGCTCCTGGCGCTCAGGACTTGTTGGCTTATATAGCTGATCGTAATCCCGACAACCTCGTCGGTCCCGACGTCACCCGCGCTGCGGTCGATGGCGATCGCCTTGCGATTGAGCTCATCGCAGACATTGGCATCTGGCTGGGTCGCGGAATGGCGAACTTGGCAGCAGCCTTAGACCCCGATCTCTTTGTCATTGGTGGAGGGGTGAGCGCCGCCGGAGACCTCTTACTCGAGCCCGCGCGCACGGTATATGCCCGCACGCTGACAGGCCGTGGGTTCCGTCCGATGGCCGACATCCAGAAGGCGCATTTTGGTAACGACGCCGGGCTCATCGGTGCCGCTGACCTGGCTCGTCACTCGATCAATGAACCGCCCGGCATGGCTCGCGGGTTCTGGCCACGTCGTCGTACCGCTATTCGTAAACCACGCCGTACTCTGCGTCAGAGCCTGAGCGAAACTCTCGCCGGCCCGGTCGTTCGGGACAAGTAACTTGCTACAAGTGTGAGTGGTTTCCCCACGGACCCTCATCATCGCGGTCTCGGCGAGTGATGGCCCGCCAGATGAGCAGGCTAATCCCTGCTCCTCCGGACGTGACGGCCAGCATGAGTGCGGTCTGGGGCACATCGACTCCGCCTATGGATAGCAGGACGGCAACGATACATATCGCCACCAGAACTAGTCCCACCTTCGTCGCCGGACTGGGCGGTGTCGTTGGTTCCATGGGTGGCAGCTCATCCAGCTCGTCGGCGTCATAGGGTGGCGCTGGCGGAATATGAGCCGGTGCCCGTCGGACCGGTATGTCACTGGGGCGAGGGCGACCTGGGGCGGTGACGACCTCCCCGAATTCGCGAGCGATGAGCGCTTCGAAGGCGGCGTCGACATCGTTTCCGTCGTGTTCCATCATCCCTCCGCCCATCAGGGAACTCGAGGTGCCGCTAGGCTTAGTCGCCGAGGAGGCCCCATGTGGTACGAGTTCTTCAAGTATGCGCTCTTAGGACCAGGAGTGCGAGCCTTGTGGCATCCCCGCGTCATCGGTGCGGAGAACATTCCCACCGAAGGTGGGGTGATCTTGGCATGCAACCACATTGCAGCCCTGGATCCCATCATCGTGGCGTCCATGATCGACAGAAAGCTCACCTATCCGGCGAAGAAAGAGCTGTTCGCTGGGGACCGAGGCTTCTGGTCGAAGGTCGTCGCGTGGTTCTTGCGCGCAGTCGAGCAGGTGCCGCTGGATCGTTCGGGTGGCCGTACTAGCGTCAATGCCCTGGACTCGGTCGAAAACCGACTTGCTGAGGGGGGCCTCGTCGGAATCTTTCCGGAGGGAACCCGTTCGCCAGATGGCCGTCTTTACAAGGGTAAGACCGGCGTCGCCCGGATGACTCTGGCTACTGGGGCTCCTGTGGTGCCAGTCGGTATCAGCGGAACGACAGTGAGACGCAAGGTGGTGGGCATTCCGCTTCTTGACCATCCGACCCTCATCTTCGGCGAACCGATGCACTTCGACGTGCTGGCAGACCGCGCTGAGGAAACAGCCGTCCTGCGGTGGGTTACTGATGAGATCATGGGTGCTATTAGCGATCTCACCGGGCAGAGCTACGTTGATGTCTATGGGTTCCGGGTCAAGCACGGCAACCTCAAAGGCAAAGATGTCTCAAAATTTGTGAAAGCAAGGCCTGGAGGTAATCCTCTGCCACCCCCTCGCGTGGCGAAGGCCTGATGTCATGAACTGGTTGCGTCCATCCCATGGTGGGGTGACGGGTCATTCTTTGCCTGCTCAACCAGCTATCGTCGCCGTCCATCTGCATCGGCGCGGCGATCTTGCTGCGGCCGAACACTGCCTGTCGAGACTCGCCAACAAGGTGTACGTCATGTCTGAGCGTCGGACGAAGAAAGCTCAGCCCCACGCTGAAGCTCTACACCACTTATCAGAAGGCGATGTGGTCCTCATGGCTCCCGAGGGGACACATAGCTGGGCTGGCCAGGTTCATCGTCTTGACGTTGAGGTGGCGCGGTTGGCCCTCGATGCTGGCGCCCTCGTTGTGCCAGCTCAGGTCGTTGGGGGACAGCTTCACCTGGGAACATCGGTTGATATGTCGCGTCACGCGGCGACACCCCATTCTCACGCTGTCCTACGGGCTGCAGCTGACGATGTCGCGCTTGCCTTATGCGAGCTCACCGGCTTGGCGTACCAGGACTATCCGGCAGCGCAGGCAGATCGACGTCCTCACCCGATCATCTGGCTGACACAGGTGCGAAAGTTGCGCCGTGACCGTAAGAGGTATCGCCAGGATGCCGAGGAGCGATCGCGAGAGGAGAGCGCTCGCGAAGCCGAGGAGTTGGCTCGAGAAGAGGAAAGCGCCCGTCATGCTGCTCAGCTCCAAGCTCGACAAGCTTCTTTGGCTGATCGGCTTGCAGAGCGCGATATTCACCCAGGTAGGTGAAATCCAGCTGTTGTTTCATCCGCGGCGGCTTTAGCCCCGTCAGAGGATGGAACGGAACTGATGAAAGTCGTGACGGGAAGTAGACTCCCGGCCATGTCCCAGAGCCTTCCCAGTCTTGAGGCCCTTAACGCCCTGCCACGGGTGCAACAACCGTCGTATCCCGATCCTCAGGTCACCGCCGAGGTCATCAACCAGCTGCGTCGCTTGCCCCCGTTAGTCTTTGCCGGAGAATGCGACGATCTTCGGGCCCATCTTGGGGCAGTCGCTAACCGTGAGGCGTTTTTGTTGCAAGGCGGCGATTGTGCCGAGACTTTTGCAGGGGTCAACGCGGCGAACATTAAGGGCAAGCTGCGAGTGTTGCTGTCGATGGCGGTTGTCATGACCTACGCAGGTCAGCTACCGGTAGTCAAGGTGGGCCGCATTGCTGGCCAGTACGCCAAGCCGAGATCTAAAGACACCGAGACTCGTCGCGGCCTCACTCTGCCCAGTTACCGAGGTGACGCCGTCAATGGCTTCGAGTTCACTGCGGAAGCTCGGGAGCACGATCCCAAGCGCTTGGTCGGGGTGTACAACGCTTCGGCAGCTACTCTCAACCTGGTACGAGCCTTTGCTACCGGCGGCTTTGCAGATCTTCGCGGCATTCACGCATGGAACGCTGACTTTGTGCGTAACTCCAATGTGGAGGCTCGTTACGAGGCGCTGGCTTCGGAGATCGAACGGGCACTGGTGTTCATGATGGCGTGCGGAGTCGAAGACGATCAGCTCTCCACCGTCGACTTCTACGCCAGCCACGAAGCCCTCCTCCTCGATTACGAGCACGCGATGACGCGGGTCGACTCGCGCTCCCAGCTGCTCTACGACTGTTCGGGCCATTTGCTATGGATTGGTGAGCGAACCCGTCAGATTGATGGTGCCCACGTGGAGTTTTTGCGTCACGTGCGCAATCCGCTGGGTGTCAAGCTTGGCCCGACGACGACCGGGGAAGAAGCCGTCGCTATTGCTGATGCCCTGGATCCTGACCACGAGCCTGGCCGTCTGACCTTCATCACCCGAATGGGGAGTAAGGCGGTACGTACTAACCTGCCAAGAGTCATCGAGGCGGTGGAGGCCACTGGACGTAAAGTGGTATGGAGCTGTGACCCCATGCATGGCAACACGTTCGAAGCGGATAACGGCTACAAGACGCGGTCGTTTGCTGACGTGTGCGACGAGGTCAACGGGTTCTTCGACGTTCATGAGGAGTTGGGTACCTGGCCTGGCGGTGTGCATATCGAGTTGACCGGAGACGATGTCACGGAGTGTCTGGGCGGTATCGACAAGCTAGCGGAAGCTGATCTGACAAACCGCTATGAAACGGCCTGTGACCCCCGTCTGAACCGCAATCAGTCGTTGGAATTGGCCTTCATGGTCGCTGAGAGGTTGGCTGACGGCCGCATCAAGCGCAATGCCGTCAGCCCCCTGGCGAGGTTCCGCAGTATTGATCTGTGACCGAACCGAGACGTCCCTGAGGCGCTCGGTGGTGACGGATCGGTTCGGTCGTGAATATGACTGAACTGGTTGCCGCCACTTGATGCCGGCGGAAGACTGAAGGTATGAGAATTACGCATCTAGGACACTCCTGCATCCTCGTTGAAGCAGCCGGGCAGCGAGTCCTCGTTGACCCCGGTAACCTCAGCCAGTCCTGGCGCGGACTCACTGACCTGGACGCCATCCTTGTTACCCATCGCCATCCCGATCACGTCGATCCGGAGCACATCGGTGCCTTGGTTGACGCGAACTCAGGTGCGGTGGTGCGCGCTGAAGAGGGGGCTTGCCGCGAGATTCCGGCCCTTGACGCCGACCCCATTGCCCCGGGGGATGTGCTGCAGATCGGGGAGGTGAAAATTGAGGCGGTAGGGGGCCATCATGCCGTCATCCATCGTGATCTGGAACCGATCGGCAACGTCGGATACCTCATTGGCGAGGGTCTTGGGACGATCCTCTACCACCCTGGTGACGAACTAGACGAGACCCCGCGTGGCGTTGACGTACTGGCTTGCCCGGCTCACGCCCCGTGGGCTGCGATGCATGAAACTGTGGACTTCGCGAGGTCGGTGGGAGCGCGTCACGGTTTTCTCATCCACGAAGGGCTGCTCAATGAGCGAGGCTGGCAGCTGTCGTTTGATCGACATCAGGAGATGGTACCGACCACTTTCCACGATCTGCGTGACGGCCAGCCATGGGAAGTGCCGCAGGACTGATCCGAGTAGCGGGGGATTAGAGCGTGTGGTCCATGCCTAACCTCGGAGTCCAGGCCGGATCGACCTGGACTACTGGGGGCTCGGTGTGGTGCTGCGGTGCGCCGCGGCGACGACGAGGTGGACGCACGACTAAGACCATGGCGGCAAGAATGGCGATGCCGCCGATAGTGATGCGTCCGGTGAGGGTCTCACCGCCGAGACCAATAGCGAAGATGGCGCCCCACAGCGGCTCGGTGCACATGATGACGGCGGCGCGGGTAGATTCCACCCGGGCCTGTCCCCAGCTCTGCATGAAAGTCGTAAGGGTGCCGCAGATGATGGCCAAGTAGGCCAGGGCGAGCCAGTCCTCCATATGGGTGGGGGCACTCAGACCGCCGGGCAGGGCTGCAATGGTGCAGACGACGGCGACGGTGATGGTTTGATACAGCCCAAGGGATGTGACGTTGGCTGGGTTGGCGAAGCGTCCAGTCGCGACGATGTGGCCGGCGTAGGCCACAGCGGAGGCCAGAGTCAGTAGCTGACCGATACCGAATCCGCTACCGAGGGTAGAGGGATCCACAGCCAGCACCCCCATGCCGACAGTTGCCAGTGCCACTGCTCCCCAGATGGCGGTGGAAATCTTCTTGCGGAAGATCACAGCGGCCAATAGTGGTGTGAAGACCACATAGAGACTGGTGATGAACCCGTTCATGGCGGCCTGGGTGGTTCCGAGCCCAATGGCTTGAAGTAGCTGCCCGGAGGCAAAGAGCACGCCGAGCACAACCCCCTTGGCCATGGTGCGCATATTGGTACGCCAGGCCTTCGGGAAGAGGATTCCGAATGCGGCGGCTGCCATGGCAAAACGGCACGCCAGCAGGTTCTCGGGGCTCATGTGGGCATACGCACCCTTCATGACGACGAGGGTCGATCCCCACAGGGCAGCCATGAGAAGAAGAGCGGGCACAGCCAGGCGCGAAGAACGAAAACCAACCACGAATCGAATGATACGCGGGAGAATCTTCGCTTCGCAACCCTAATCGACATCAAATATTTCGTGAGACGCTGTTCATGCGGGATGATTCTCCGTGAACGGATATTCGTTCGACTGAATTTGTACCGTGCAACTCGCTTGCGGAGTATCGAGAAGAGGTGAAGTGGAAGACGAGGTAAGCGCACAACACCGTTACTACAACGATGAAGACAGCGGCGATGGCGCCACGACGACGGCGATGAACGGCGTCCTGAGCCAGCCTGGAACGGGATGCCGGGTGGGTAGCACGCCGATGTACAGGCTGTGGACGCGGCCGAGAGTGGTTGGCGGGTCGCGTCGGTGGGTGCGGACGGTCCATGGGAGACAGCGGAGAATCCGGAATTGAGACCGGTGTAGGTGGTGACATCGGAGTACCCGTGCGAGACCACGGCGGAACTGACGCCGTGCCCGGTCGTACCGCTTCGTTCCGTCGTCGGGTGGATCGATCCCCCTCGGGTGCATGAGCTATCGGATTGGCGATGACAGTATTCGGCTGGGGTGCTCTGCTCTGGAGGGTGGCCAGGGCTGGATCGTCCGTGCGGCCGGTTGCCAGTGCATGACGGACGCGGCGAAGGAGGTCGAGCAGGGCCCTCCCATTCGCGGGGCGCTTCACAGGGTCGCGGGAAGTGCAGGCACGTACCAAGCCGTCAAGATATCCTGGAATAAGCCAGGCGATATCGCGCTCAACTCGGGTGCCATTGGCCAAGTACTGCGAGGGCGCAGGAACATCCTTGTTGACGTGGGCCCACGCCACCTGAATTGGAGAGTCGCCAGTATGGGGCTTGTGTCCAGTGAGCATCTCAAAAAGCACGATGCCGGCCGAGTAGATGTCCGAACGCTCGTCGGAGCTACCGTGTGTCACCCGCTCGGGTGGAATGTAGGACACCGTTCCAATGAGCTGCCCAGATGTTGCTGACATCGTGCGGTTGCCAACGGCTCGGGCCAAACCAAAATCAGCCACCTTGATCTGACCACGATCAGAGATGAGGACGTTTTCGGGTTTGACGTCACGATGTACCAGGCCATCCTCGTGGGCGCTAGCGAGGGCCGAGATAACTGGCTCGAGGAGATCCAAAGCGCGCACCGGGGTGAGTGGCGCCTCCTGGGTGATGACGTGACGCAGGGTGCACCCGGGTACGTACTCCATGACGATGAAGGGACGATCCCCCTCCATACCTTGGTCGAAAACTGACACCACATGGGGATTGACGAGCCGGGCCGCGGCCTTCGCCTCAGAATCGAATCGCTCAGCGAGTTCTGCGTCGAGCCCCTCATGCATCACCTTGACCGCGACTATGCGAGGAAGACATAGGTCTTGGGCCCGGTAGACGGTAGCCATCCCGCCACGAGCGATCTTGGACACGATCTCGTAACGACCCTCGAGGATATGACCCACTAAAGGGTCAGTGCTCATGGTCATGCTCACGATTACGCCTCACGCACGGTTGGGGAAGGAGGGGGTGCGACCCACTTCAGAGTGTATGCGTAGTCCTTCGGAAGGCACCGGAAGATGAACCGGCGAGTCCATAGGCTGAGGTCATGACCGTTGCCCCCTGGTTTCGTTCTCGCCGGTGGTCTATCTGGATTATGGCCCTGCTGTCGGCTGTAGTCGTGGGTTGTTCAGCGCCCGAGCATTCAGCTTCGGCAAGCTCGAACGCGACTATGACACCGGCACCCGTCATGACTACCACACAGCCATCTGATGGGTTGTCCACCATTGCGGAAGACGAGCTGCCTACCCAGGCTCGGCAGACTCTCAAACTCATTGACGCCGGCGGGCCCTTCCCGTTCAGTCGAGATGGAATTGTTTACCATAACAACAGTGATGCGCTACCTCATCACAAGGACGGCTGGTACCACGAGTACACCGTTGCTACTCCTGGAATCCACGGTCGAGGACCACGTCGCATCGTGTGCGGTTCAGACTCCGCCTGCTTCTGGACGCCGGACCACTACTCAACGTTTAAGAGGATCATGCGATGATGGCCGACATGCAGTCAGGTTCCGACCCCGAAGCCGGCGGCCCCATCGGCTCGGGCATCCTTCTTGTTGATCCGGCGCATAGTTTCGACCCTGGCAAGGTAGCGACGGCGTGGCGCGAGGCTGGGTGGCGCATCTTCCATATGAGTGGGGGAGCCGACTTGGATTCTGTTCTTGCCGGGTTTGGGCACGCCCTTTCATTTCCTAGCTGGTACGGGCACAACCTTGACGCACTGCGTGACTGCTTAGCCGACCTGGAGGCAGACACGGCGGTGATGTGGACCGGCTGGCAGCCCTTCCAGCGCGACAATCCGCAGGACTGGGGTCGGCTAGTTGAGGTCATTGGTCAGCATCTAGACGAGGATGAGGCTAACGGTTTCGCTGTCCTCCTGGTGTGAAGCTCAGGCTGCAGGGTAGCGGTATCAGAAATGACGTTCGACGCATTGGCGAGCTAATTCCCGCAGGGCGACTCGGCCGTCCTCGGTCATCTCGACGTTCTCGAGAGCTGCGACGGCGCGATCGTGGCACTGCACAATTGTTGCCTCGACAGCCTCTCGCGCCCCACTCGTCTCGATAATGTGGCGGGCGGTGGCGACGTCGTCGTCGTCGAGATCGGGACGACCCAGCAACGATTTCAAGCGAGCGGCGTCGTCGGAGTCGGCCCGATTGAGCGCATGGGCGACGAGCACAGTCCGCTTGCCTTCCCTCAGGTCGTCGCCAGCGGGCTTGCCAGTCAATTCGGCGTCGCCGAAGACGCCGAGAAGATCGTCGCGGTACTGGAACGCCCGTCCGATGGGGGAGCCGAAGTCTGCCATTGTCTGTTGCAGACGGTCGGAGCCGCCAGCCAGGGCTACACCAATCTGACACGGGCGAACGACTGTGTAGGAGGCGCACTTGTACTCCACGACTCGGCCGACCAGGTCGAGAGCGGATTCGGAATCGGATCCCGCCATCCCTGACTGTGAGGTGACGTCGAGGACCTGGCCGCAGGTGACCTCAGTGCGCATGGCGTCAAGCAGTGGAATAGCTGCTGCCAGTTTGTCAGCGTGTATCGGGGCGGACGTGAACATCTGCGATGACCACATGAGCAGCAGGTCACCGAGCAAGATCGCGATGTCGAACCCGAACTGCTCCGCGGGCCCGTCTCCGTGGGCAGTGATATGGGCCGCCTCGAAGCGACGGTGTGCCGAACGTAACCCACGTCGAGTGTCGGAATGGTCCATGAGGTCGTCGTGGACCAGGGCGGAAACGTGCAGAAACTCGAGGCTCGCCGCAGCCTGTAACAGACCACGGGGCTCAACGGGTTGGCCTGCCGCAGCCACATGACCCCAGTAGCAGAAGGCCGGGCGTAGCCGCTTGCCGCCGCCGGTGTAATCGCGAGCGGCATCGAGAATGGGGGACAGCTCGGCGCCGATCGTGTCTAGGACCCGCTGTTCGTCGTCGAGAAAGGACAAGATCCTTGCGCTCACGGAGTCACGAAAGTCAGCGCTGACCGGAGATGACGGATCAAAGGGGTACATACCGCCAGCATAGAGGTGCCTGATGCCCAGTCTCGCGCTTATGCAGCCCCAGGAGCCGGCCGTTGCCGACCTGCTGGCCTGGGCGCAGCGTCGGAGGAACTATGCAGATCACGTGAACAGACTCGTCGGCTCTGGCATGGACAGACCACTACCACATCCTCAGCAGGCCTCGTGTGACCACAGAGCTTCGGACCATGCTGATGCACCGGCGTCCCGAACGGGCTGGTGTTCCTCGGACAGCTGAGATGAGTTCTGCTTCCTGAGCCCTACGACCGCTAGCCGCTGAGTCGGGCGGGTCAGAGCGACGTAGAGGACCCGGACGCCACCGGCGAGATTGCCGGTCTCGGCAACAATGCGCTCGGGATCGACGACTACGGCACCGTCATACTCGAGTCCTTTGGCCTGCATGGTCGTCACCGTGATGATGCGCGGATCGTCGGCAAACTCGCGTGCCTGCTCGACGAGGCCGGCCGGGCAGAGCAAACCGATCGTCCCGTCCACTGACTTGAGCATCTCGTCGAGCTGCGAGCGTACCTGTGCCCATAGGTCGTCGGTACGCACCACCGTGGGATTGACCCCAACCGACCGCACTGGCTGCGGAAGATCAGCGTCGGGCTGGACGCTAACGACCACATCGGCGGCGAGATTAAAGACCTCGGCTGGGGAACGATAGTTCTTGGTCAGAGTGAAGGTACGTGATGGTGAGTTACCGACCAACTCGTCCAGGGCCGCCTTGGTCTGGTCGGGGTGGGGAAAGGCCGACTGGGCGGGATCCCCGACGATTGTCCAGGAGGCCTGCCGACCTCGACGTCCGATCATCCGCCACTGCATGGGGGAGATGCCCTGGGCCTCGTCGACAAGGACGTGAGCGAAGGTGTCGCGGGGCTCGTTCTGGTCAATCTGCCGGGCGTCGTGGAGACGATCGCTGAGGGTGACGAGCTCCTCGGCGTCGCCTCCCTCGATAAAGA
>NZ_LWHO01000003.1:39278-670654 GCF_001642025.1 Cutibacterium namnetense
TCCTGGGCCTCGTCGACAAGGACGTGAGCGAAGGTGTCGCGGGGCTCGTTCTGGTCAATCTGCCGGGCGTCGTGGAGACGATCGCTGAGGGTGACGAGCTCCTCGGCGTCGCCTCCCTCGATAAAGACCGGAGCGTCGGCATCAGGCTCGGGGGGAACTGGGCCCAGCAGAGCCGCCAACTCGTCGAGCAGGGCCATATCGGCTATCGACCAGTTGCGCCGTCCACGTCGATCCGCCTCGGTCGGGATAGAACTGACGAGAAGCTGACGGCTTTCTTCGTCCCAGTCGGGAGTCACTGCTTCGGCGACTGCGGGATCGGCCAACCGGGCGAGGACGTCGGGGGCCGACAGGGTGGGCCACCAGGCGTTGAGGAGCATCCGCCAGGAGGCCTGGGAGGACACCAGCTCGTCGAAATCGTCCCTGGTGAGGTCATGGGCAGCGAGGACGTCGGCCGGGACCCTTGCCCACAACTGGTCGCGCAGCGAGACCTCAACGGCTTCTCGGCCGTCGTTGTAGCGGTTGCGCTTGAGGATGCGCTGGCGGGTCATCGCTAGGGTGGAGGCATCGAGGGTGAGAACCTCGCCTTTAACCGTCACTCGCAGCTGCAAGGAATCGGAGTCCGCCGGCATTGGCAGATTGACCAGTCGGGTGAGGACGCCAACCATTTCGAGGCTGCCCTTGATATTGGCAGTACGCGGCTCATCGAGACGGTCAGAGGAGAAGGGCAGAATATCCGACGGCACCTGGCCCACTGAGCGCAGCGTTACGGAGTCCTCACCAAGGCTGGGTAGCACCCGTTCGATGTAGCTCATGAAGACCGATGACGGCCCGATAACGAGCACTCCGCCATTCTCCAGCCGAGTGCGGTGAGAGTAGAGCAGGAATGCTGCGCGGTGTAAAGCGACGACCGTTTTGCCGGTGCCGGGGCCACCCATGATCGTCGTTACGCCTTGGTAAGGGGCACGAATGGCCTCATCCTGTTCAGCCTGGATTGTCGAGACGATCGAATGCATTCGAGTGTCGCGGGCACGAGAGAGCGCTGCCATGAGAGCCCCCTCGCCGATGATCGGCAGATTTGCCTGCGAGGTGGAATCCAGCAGATCATCCTCGATGCCAAGAACCTTGTCATCGCGACAGCGCAAGATACGGCGACGAACAACACCCATCGGATCCGACGGGGTGGCTCGGTAGAAGGGTTCGGCGGCGCGGGCACGCCAGTCGATGACGAGAGGCTCATAGTCCGCATTCCGTACCCCGATGCGGCCGATGTGACGCACCTCGTCGTCAGTCAGATCAAGTCGACCGAAGACCAGACCCTCATGCTCAGCGTCGAGGACCGCTAGCCTCTTTGCTGCGTTATAAGAGAAGGCGTCGCGTTCAAACATCGCCGTACCGTCCTCTTCACGAACCCAACTAGTGCGGTCCGAGCGGTACATGTCTTGGCCAGCCTTCGCCAGCATGCGGGCTTTATTCTCGTCGATCTCCAATTGAGCGCGGACGCGGTCGACGTGGGCCTGCTCTTTGGCAATCTCGGATTCCACAACGCGGGGGTCGCTGCTCGAACTATCGTGTGCGGTCAAAGTCGTCCTTCACGAGATGTCTGTCCCTAGACGCGGTGCTCTGGGGCTAACGGTCAAGTCTACGCTCCGAGACCTCATCAGTGGAACCGTGGCTTCTTCTGGGACGCCCGGCCGCACCGATGGTTTTATTGCTCGGGCGGATATCTTCCCCGGTGAGCCTTTCGTGGGTGAGATACGCAGCTAGTGCCCCGGTAAGTAGCCGAGCCCAAGGTTCTGGGCCTCCGTGTGAAGCGGGGGAGGCTGTGAGTACTGGGGCTGATCCGCCCTGGTGCCAAACCATGGGGGGACGATCCCGCCAAGCCGACCACGCGGTGCCCAGTTCGGGAGTCGAGACGGGGCGAGTGTGGTCGTGACAGATCCGGTGGCTCTGTGCGCCATCGCACCAAGTCCACGTTTCGATTAGCCCTTCGGGCCGCCAGTCCAGCCGGTGGCTCATGCCATGATGAGCAGGAAGCTCGTCTGAGGAGCTGACAGTGACGGTGGGAGAACTCCATGGTCGAGCTGGGCGACGCCACCGGGAGCGTCGGGGGGCCGGTGCCGTCGTGTCGATGACAGCGTTCGGAGGATCACTCGGAGAGGGATCGACTACGACGCCGCGTCGAGCGAGTCGCTTATCCAGTAGGGTCAGCAGGGGTTGCAGATCAGTTGGGCCATCCGGGCCGACGAGATTCCAACAGCCAAAGATTCTGGTGACTGCCAGCCTTGTTTCGTGAGCCGATAGTTCGGCCAGCGGAGAGGGAAGATCAACGTGGATCGGCCCGGGGAGTGGAGCGGGCCGGGAGGTGACCGCATGTTCTACCCCGCACCGGCGCCGGGCTTGCCACATGCCGTCTGCGTGATCGAGGACATCACGCCATCTATCGGCAGTGCGGTGTCCGTATCGGTCGCGGACGGTGTGGATTTGTGCCCCTCTGTCTGTCGGCATGGAGATATCTGCCGTACATGAACTGATTTGAGTATCGGGCTCGGTGACGAGGTCGAGTCCGATGCTTGCCAATTCAGCTTCCATTGCCCGGCCGGACTTAGCGAAAAGGTCGCGCCACGCGGAGGGAAGTTCGATGGTGGCGCCAAGTTCAGGTGCAACAGGACGCGCCGCGCTCGCGCGCCAACGCGGGGAAGGGGAGATGATGGTGACCTTATGCCCGGCCCGAGCTAGTCGTAGGGCGGCGGCCAGAGCGACGAGTTCGTCTCCGATGATATGGACCGCTCCCATCGTGTCTGCGCCTCCTGTGGTGATCCGACCGGGTTAATAACCGACGGTATCGTGCCAGAGGTGAACACGGATCTTCCTGTCGTCGCCCTCCATGGAATCACCAGCTCGCCAACCACCTGGGGTGGGCTCGTATTGGCATTCAATATTGAAGGCGTCGTCGTCCATCAGCTCTCTTTGCTTGGGCACGGCCCGATTGACACCCGCCGGGGAGTGGGGACTGATTATTCTCTTGACGCTTTTACACATGACGTTGTCGAGCAGATGGATGCCCTGAAGGTCGACAGGTGCGCTTTAGTAGGCCATTCCCTCGGAGCTCTGGTTTCGTCCATGGTTGCGCAACGTCAGCCGGATCGCATTGACCGCGTTCTGCTAGAGGACATGCCCGTATTGCGTCGAGACCGTCAGGATCCGCCTCCGATGCGGACATACGCCGACGTCATGCTTATGGAGGTTGCGGCGTTTGCTGGACGTAAGAGGTTCGACCCGAAGATGGTGTGGAAGGTCAGTCGTGAGTTACTGAAACCCCATCCCCAGTGGTGGGACGGGCTGTCTCGGATGACCATGCCGGTCCTTGCTATCGGGGGAGGCAAGGCATCGTACCTGCGCCAGGATCGGTTGCGTGACGTGGTACATGCCCTGCCTGATGCCCGGATCGTCACCATTGACGGCGGGCATCGCACTCACATCACCAAGGGTGACGAGTTCTGCGACGTCGCGGTGCCATTCCTGACGAATGGGAAGTACGTCAATCGCCGGCATAACGGGATCCAAGACATGTGAGCCTTGAGCGAACTGTACTCAACTCGGTTGTTGAGTCGGGGGCGCTCATGGTTAAACTTGAGTCATAACGACTCAAACCGAGTCGATGCAGGAATCTGCTTAACCCTGTAGGAGTGTTGACATGGCTCGTACCTTTGACCCGTTCCGTGAAATGGACCGGCTACTCTCCGACGTCACCAGGACGCCGGCGGCTGTCGCCGTTCCCATGGATCTCTACCGCGAAGGCGACGACTACATCGTTGCGGTGGACCTGCCAGGAGCTGATCCAGCATCCATCGATATCGACGTCGACGATCGCACTTTGACGATTCGCGCCGAGCGCGCCACCAAGGTGGCTGAGGAGGTGCAGTGGTTGTCCCGCGAGCGAGCCATGGGTACCTTCGCTCGTCAACTCACCCTCGGTCACGGTCTGGCGACCGATCGCATTACCGCCGAGTACACCGACGGCGTGCTGACCCTGACGATCCCCGTCGCTGAGACTGCTAAGCCTCGCAAGGTAGAGGTCCGGCACGGCTCGACCACTATCGACGCCGTGGCTGATCAGGCTCAGGTCGGCTCAGGCGAGAATCAGGAGCAGTGATCTAAGACTGGCCCACGACGGCCGGCCCCTCGCTAGGGGGCCGGCCGTCGTGCGTCAGGCATCGGTGAGGCTAGACGGTGACAGAGACCGACAGCACCAGGATCAGTCCGCAGACCGATAACACCGATTCCATCAGAGACCAAGTCTTAATGTTCTCTCCTACCGAGATACCGAAGTACTCCTTGATAAGCCAGAAGCCGGCGTCATTGACGTGCGAGAAGAACACCGAACCGCAGCCGATCGCCAGCACCAGCAATGCCACGTGGGTGGGTGGCAGGCTGGCTGCCACCGGCTCCAGGATGGCGGCCGCAGTGAGGGTTGCCACTGTGGCTGAGCCGGTCGCCAATCGGACGACGACAGCGACAAGCCAGGCCATGAGTAGCGGGGAGATCGAAGACTGGGTAATGCCGTTGGCTAACAGCTTGGCAATACCAGTGTCGACAAGGATCTGCTTAAACCCACCGCCGGCGGCGACGATGAGCAGGATGCCGGCGATTGGTGGCAGCGACGCGCCCACACTGTCGCTTATCGCGTCCCTGTCCATGCCGGAGGTCTTACCCAAGGTGACGATCGCCAGCAGGGTCGTCAGCAGCAAGGCAAACATTGGCTCGCCAAGGAAATCCCAGATGTTGCGGATGGTGGTGCCCTTGACCGCGAAAATATCGGCGAGGGCCTTGCTCATCATGAGGATGACAGGCAGCAGGACGGTCATTAAGGTGACGGAGAATTTCGGGTGGCCGGGGGCAGTACCAGAACGGCCATCCTCGTCAGCATTAAGGAAGAGGTCAGGCGCATCAACAGGTACCCACCGGGCTGCGAGCCGCGAGAACAGCGGACCAGCAACAACAACGGTCGGTATGGCAATAAGGACGCCGAATCCGAGGGTGGTGCCGAGGTCAGCCTGGAGGAGACCGATGGCGGCCAGCGGGCCCGGATGCGGTGGGACGAAGGCATGCATTGTCGATAGACCAGCTAGGGCCGGGATGGCTACTCTCATGAGAGGCAGCTTGGAACGGCGGGTCACCAGCAGGATGACCGGGACGAGTAGCACGAGGCCGATCTCGAAGAACATTGGCAGCCCAATGACAGCGCCAATGAGGGCCATCGCCCATGGCAGAGCGGCGGGAGGAGCCTTGCGGACCAGGGTGTCGACGATCTCATCTGCGCCCCCGGAATCGGCCAGCAATTTACCGATGATTGCTCCCAGCGCGATGAGAGCACCAACGGAAGCGACAGTCGATCCGACTCCGTTGGAATAGGCCGCCAGCATCTCCGACAGGGACATTTTCGCGATAGCTCCGACAATAAAAGAACCGATCGTTAAGGAGAGAAAAGGGTGGAGCTTAAATGCGGTAATAAGGGTGACAATGGTGGCGAAGCCAATGATGGCCGCCACAATCAATGGACCGGTGCTGGCCGCGGTTTCGAGGATGGCTGGCATTGACTCCTCCTTGAGCTCGGGATGCGGTGTCAGTCGGCGTCGGCCAACCAGGCGGCCGCCTTAGTGGTGAGTTCCTCGCGAGGAGCGTCGAAGTCGACAGTGATGCCTACCTCGTTGGCGGCTAGTGGTTCGAGGGTGGCGTATTGGGAGTCGATGAGGCTGGCCGGCATGAAGTGGCCGGCGCGAGCCTCGACCCGGGCGGCGACAACCTTGCGGTCGCCAGCGAGATGGATGAAGACCAGATCGGGACAGACCTGTCGTAGCTGGTCGCGGTAAATGCGTTTGAGGGCAGAACATGCGACGACTGCTCCGTTGTCAGCATGTTCGGCTAGCCAAGCAGCGATATTGGTTAGCCAAGGGCGTCGGTCCTTGTCGTTGAGAGGATGACCGGATGTCATCTTGTCGATGTTGGCCTGGGGATGAAGGTCGTCGCCGTCCATGAAGTCCACACCAAGGCGGTCGGCAAGCATGGAGCCAACGTCCGTCTTCCCAGCTCCGGCCACTCCCATGATGACGATAGGTGGCACGTGGTGGTGTGAGTGGTTAACGCGCATGGCGGTCTCCCAGCAGTCGGGGTCCTCGCTGACCTAGCCCAGCGTAGGTTCTGGGATCGGATTTGTACAGGAATTTGGCGGTTCAACTCATAGGTTAGCTGTCGTGACAGGACGCCTTGTCAAGGGCGTTCGCGGCAGCGAGAGCGATGGGAGTGGGGCGGGCTGAAAAAATAATAAAAAATCAGACTTTTGTACTCTGTGGGTAGGCCATTAGTGCTGCTAGCGCTACTATTTAGCGGCACTAGCGATGTCCCTTGGCGTGCATCCCCTAAGCGTATCGCCTCATATTCGTCGGCATGCGTTATCGTTCCTGTCATGCCTCAGGAATTCCTCGCTTCATCAGTGGCCAGTCGTCTGGGCGCTCGCATTGTTGACGGTGATCTACAAGCCGGTGACGTGCTGCGGTTGGAGGACATCGAGCAGGAATCGGCAGCTTCCCGTTCTGTCTGCCGTGAAGCAGTCAAGATCCTCGAGTCCCTAAACCTGGTGCGTTCCCGGCGCCATGTGGGCGTGACGGTCCTGCCTTCCAACCAATGGGACGTGTTGTCACCCAAGGTGGTGCACTGGCACATGTCTGGCAACAAGCGTGAGCAGCAGATGAGCTGGACGAATGAACTGCGGATAGCGTTGGAGCCCACAGCTGCTCGACTTGCAGCTGAGCGTGCCGACGGCGCAGATCTCAAGGGATTACAGGACGCCGTCTCCGGCATGACGGCGGCGATCCGAAACGGTGACTCGACTGGTTTCGCCCATCATGACCACGCTTTTCACCGAAGCCTTTTGGCCGCTACCCGCAATCCGCTGTACGTCGCCCATGTCCCGATGCTGCTCGGCTACCTTGCCGAACAGTATGGTGACTTTAGCCTCACAAGCGAAAACGGGGCCAACCTCGTGCACTACCGTGACATCCTTGACGCCATCACGATGAATGATCCGGATGCGGCTGAGCAGTCCACCCGAGCCCTCGTCCTGGGATTGGGACGGGCGTCAACACAACCGTCACCCTGGCGAGCAGCCCCGTCCGAGTAGTAAAACAACCCGTGTAATACGTCACGCTGGCCGGGTCCGTTCTGGAACAGACCCGGCCAGCTGTGCATCAGTCCTCAAATGCCTCCGGAGGGGGGCAAGAGCACACCAGGTGGCGATCACCGTAGGTGTTGTCGACGCGACCCACCGGAGGCCAGTACTTGGCTTGGATACGGGTGACAGTGTTGACGTCCAGGCCACGTTCCTGGTCACGCTGGACGCCCAGACGCATGCCGGGGAAGCAGCCCAACTCGCGGGAGTATGGGTGAGTCCACTCGTCGACTACCAGACGAGCTGCTGGATGCGGGGCATTAACCAGCGGGTTGTCATCGGGCGGCCAGTGTCCTGACTGCACCATTCGGGCCTCTGCAACGATCGCCAGCATGGCGTCACAGAAGCGGTCCAGCTCGGCGAGATCCTCCGATTCGGTGGGCTCGACCATGAGGGTCCCGGCTACCGGGAAGCTCATAGTCGGAGCATGGAATCCGTAGTCGATGAGGCGCTTGGCAACGTCGTCGACGGTGATCCCCGTCTCAGCAGTCAACGGACGTAGATCAAGAATGCACTCGTGGGCCACGTAGCCGGTCTGCCCGGTATAGAGGATCGGGATCTTGTCATGAAGTCGGTGGGCGATGTAGTTGGCATTGAGAACCGCCACCTCAGTCGCGAACTGCAGTCCTTCTAAGCCCATGAGTCGCAGGTATGCCCAGGAAATGGGAAGCACAGACACTGACCCAAATGGCGCAGCAGATACGGCATGCCCGTCGTGGGTAACCGTCCCACCGTTATTGAGCGGATGCTCGTTGCGCGGGTTGAGAGGATGGCCGGGCAGGAAGGGAGCCAAATGAGCCTTGGCCGCGACCGGGCCAACACCAGGACCTCCGCCTCCGTGCGGGATGGCGAAGGTCTTGTGCAGGTTGAGGTGGCTGACGTCACCGCCGATGTGGCCGAACTGTCCCCACCCGACGAGGGCGTTGAAGTTTGCTCCGTCAATGTAGACCTGTCCGCCTGCCTCGTGGACCATGTCGCAGACCTGTCGCACGCCGTCTTCATAGACGCCGTGAGTTGACGGGTACGTGGTCATGATCGCAGCGATACGTCCCTCGTTGGCAGCAATCTTGGCAGCCAGATCGTCGCGGTCGATAGTGCCATCATCATTGGACTTGACGACGACTACCTTGAGACCTGCCGAAGCGGCTGAGGCGGCATTAGTGCCATGTGCGGAGGCCGGAACTAGACACACATTACGTGCGGTATCACCGCGAGAGACGTGATAGCTACGGATGGCTGCCAGACCGGTGTACTCCCCCTGGGAGCCTGCATTGGGCTGTAGGGAGACAGTGTCATAGCCGGTGAGTTCAGCTAACCAGATCTCGAGGTCGCGGATGAGGCGCAGACTACCGGCCTGGTCCTCAACCGGGGCGAAGGGGTGCATCTGCGAAAATGCCGGCCAGGTCATGGCCTCCATCTCGGCAGCGGCATTGAGCTTCATCGTGCACGAACCAAGCGGGATCATGCCGCGGTCCAGGCCATAGTCGCGGTCCGCCAAACGCTTGAGGTAGCGCATCATGGCGGTCTCGGTGTGGTAGCTGGAAAAAACCGGATGCGTCAGGAAGGAGGAGGTGCGGCGCAGATCCTCCGGCCACCCCTCGTCAGCCTGGCCACGAATCTCTTCAGTATTGCCACCCAGGAGTTGGGTGAGTTCTCGAAGCTCGTCGGCGGTAACGGTTTCATCAACCGACACCTGGAGGGTGTCATCGTCAATGAGATTGAGGGTGTACCCACCTTCGCGGGCTCGATTCCACAGTCCCTTCGCTTTGCCCTGCGCGCGTATCCGAATGGTGTCGAAAAACTGCTGATCGGCGACGTCAAGACCCCCGGCGCGTAAGGCGCTGGCAAGCTGATGAGCACGATCTGTGACCTGGGTGGCGATACGTGTTAGCCCCTTCGGTCCGTGCCACACGGCATAGGCAGCGGCGACTACAGCGAGGAGCACTTGGGCGGTGCAGATATTGCTCGTGGCCTTGTCGCGGCGGATATGCTGCTCACGGGTCTGCAGGGCCAGACGGTAAGCGGGGTTCCCGTCGAAATCAGTAGACACACCGACGAGTCGTCCTGGGATTTGTCGCTCCAGCCCAGCGCGAACCGACATGTACGCCGCGTGCGGTCCGCCATTACCCATCGGTACGCCGAAGCGTTGCGACGAGCCGACGGTGACGTCAGCACCCAGTTCGCCGGGCTCAGTCAGCAGAGTTAGTGACAGCAGGTCACACTCGGCGATGGTGATACCGCCAATTTCGTGGACAGCATCGAATACTTCGGAAGGGTTCCACAGCGCGCCGGTGCTGTCAGGATAAGGAGCGAGGACGCCGAAACAGCCTGCCTCAACTTCGGGGCGCCATGATTGCGGGTCGCGAAGGTCAACCTCGACAACTTCGATGCCAGCTGCCTCAGCGTGGCCTAGGATGACGTCTCGCACCTGGTCGAAGAGGTGAGTGTGCACCAAGAAGCGATTGGACTTGACCTTGCGGGTAGCACGACGGGCTAGCAACATCCCCTCGGAAGCTGCGGTCGCCTCATCGAGGAGGGACGAGTTCGCTAGGGCGAGCCCGGTGAGGTCGGTGATGACCTGCTGGTAGATCGTCAACATCTCCAGACGGCCTTGGGAAATTTCCGGCTGGTACGGGGTATAGGCGGTGTACCAGGAGGGGTTTTCCAGGATGTTGCGACGAATCACCGGTGGGGTAAGCGTGCCGTAGTAGCCACGCCCAATGAGGGCGCGAGTAACACGGTTTCCCGAGGCAATCTCGACGAGCTCAGCGTGGGCCGTTGTCTCGTCGGCGGCGGGAGGCAAGCTCGGGGCGCGAACGGAGGAACCCTCTTCGTAGCCGAGGACGGAGGCTGGGATGGCATCGCGAACGATCTGTTCGCGACTCGTAACTCCGACGGTCTGGGCGATGTATCGCAGGTCCTCGTCGACGGATCCGACGTGGCGGCTCGAGAAGGGGCGCGGCCTTTCGAGGCCGCGCCGATCCTCAGTGTGGTCAGCCATCATCATCACTCGGCGGTGAGCTTGAGGTAGGCGTCACGGTCCATGAGCTCGTCATCCA
Organism: Cutibacterium namnetense; assembly: GCF_001642025.1. GTDB lineage: Bacteria > Actinomycetota > Actinomycetes > Propionibacteriales > Propionibacteriaceae > Cutibacterium > Cutibacterium namnetense. The sequence goes on from NZ_LWHO01000003.1 coordinate 49,563, forward strand.
ACTGGCCGCCGGCGACTTTGAACAACCATCCCTGCCCGAACGGATCGGAGTTGACGAGCTCGGGGGACTCGGTAATGGCCTCGTTGACCTCCGAGACGGTGCCTGTCACGGGGCTGAAGAGGTCCGAGACCGACTTAGTCGACTCAACCTCGCCAATGGCGGATCCGGCAGAGACATCGCTGCCGACCTCGGGGACGTCGACAAAGACGACGTCTCCCAGGGCTTCTGCGGCGTAGTCGGTGATGCCTACGGTCACGGTGTCACCATCAACGGCGACCCACTCGTGTTCGGTCGAGTACTTGAGATCGGACAGTTCCATGTCTGCTCCTCGGTATCTGTGCGGGGATTGTGGTTGGGGTCAGGATCGCTGGTAGAACGGCAGTTCAACGACAGTAACGCTGAGGGTTTTGCCTCGCACATCGACGCTAAGCACGGTGCCGACCTCGGCAACGTCAGGATCAACGAAAGCCATTGCGATGGGGTGACCCAGAGTGGGGGAGAGGATGCCGGAGGTGATGGCTCCGACTGCCTTGTCTTCATTCATGACAGCGTATCCTGCCCGCCCGGCGCGGCGCCCTTCCCCGACCAGCCCGACTAGCACGCGATCGGTGGTGGTATCGCGGTTTTCGAGGGCGCAGCGACCGACGAAGGTGCCCTCCTTCTTGAAGCTGACGACTCGTCCAAGGCCGGCTTGAGAGGGATGGATGTCGGTGCCCAACTCGTGTCCGTTGAGAGGCATCCCGGCTTCCAGACGCAGGGTGTCACGGCAGGCGAGACCGCACGGGGTGAGGTCCTCGCCGCCAGCGTCCATGAGGAGCTGCCACAGATGCTCGGCGGCCTCGGCCGGCACGTACAGCTCGTAGCCATCCTCCCCGGTGTAACCGGTGCGAGCGACGAGGATAGGTGACCCGTCCAGCTCTCCAGTGAGACACCGGTAGTACTTGACGTCGCGGACTTCGTCGGGACTGAGGGTGGTATTAGCCTTCTGAAGGGCCGCCAGCACGATCTTCACGGCGTCGGGGCCTTGCACGGCGACCAGGGCGGTTTGGGCTGACTCGTCTGTAACGGTGACGTCGAATCGTGCGCAGCGCTTGGTGAACTCGGCGAGGTCGGTTTCGGTATTGGCAGCATTGGCAACGACGAGATAGTCACCGTCGGGCAGGTGGTAGGTCACTAGATCATCAACGACACCCCCCTCGTCAGTGAGTAGGAGGGAATACTTCGCGCGGCCTTCCGCCACAGCGGAGAGCTTGCCGGCCAAGGCATAATCGAGGGCAGCTCCAGCATCAGGGCCAGAGATCCTGATCTCGCCCATGTGGGATAGATCGAAGATGCCGGCATTCTTGCGGACGGCGTGGTGTTCAGCCAGGTCGGAGGAGTACCGCACGGGCATGTCCCAGCCCGCGAAATCGGTGAAGGATGCTCCGAGGCTTTCGTGTACGGCCGCCAGTGGTGTACGTCGAAGCGTGGTCATGCTTCGAAGTATGGCATGAGCAGAGACCGTGTGCTTGCCGGTCGGGAGAACTGAGGAAGTAGACTTTGCGACGTACGATGGAGTTCATTCCGGCGAACTCAGCGGCAGGTCAGGTAGGAGTTCGAGATGCCCTTGTCAGCAGAGGAGCAGCGGCGGCTCGCCGAGCTTGAGGAGGCGCTGTCCACCGACGATCCTGACTTCGCCCGATCCTTCTCTCGGCGTGCTTGTGCGACTCGTCGTCCCCACGCCAATGACAATGTTTTGGAGCAACGGCGCATGCGGCGTCGTCGGGCCCAACGCCGTCAGATTCTTATCGGGTCTGTCATGATGCTGTTGGGCCTGATGGGCGTTGTCGGTGGGGTGGTCCTCAAAAGCGGTGTTCTTGCGGTCGTCGGTTTCGCTATTATGGCCGCCGCCGTCGGGGTATTGCTTTCAACTGGTGACGGTTTGATGCCACGGAGCAGCAGAGTTGGGCTACGTGGGGGACAACGCGAGCCCAACTTCGAATCTTTCACCGCTCGAATGGAAGAGCGTTGGCGTCGACGTCAGTCGCGGTGATGTTCTGTCGTCAGTCGCGGTGACTCTCACTTCTTGACAAGGGATGTCGGCAACCAGATCGCCAACCAGTGTGGTCTGGGGGTGTGAGTCTGTGCCAGCCAGTCCCTGACTGTCCCGAGGTCATCGATGCTGGAGTCGTAATGACCAGCTTTGCCCGACCAGCGGTCCCTCTCCTCTGCCAAGGTCAGCTTGTTGACGGCCTCGGCAGTGTTCGGATCCATGTCCGTGGTCAAGGCGATGGCCTGACGACGCGGGGTGCCGTCGGGCCAGGCCAGACCATGGTCGATCCACAGGTCGTGGGCTTCTCGCCAGATGTCGGCTATTGAGCCACGGGTAATTCTGCGTCGGGAGATAAGCATACGGATGAGCATTGGTAGCACGAGTATGACGAGGACGACGAGGACCGCGATGAGAGGTGCCCAATTGAAGCGTTCCTGGTCGGTGGCGCTGATCGGCGCGGGGCTACTGGTGGGTGTTGGAGTGTCTGCAGCCGATGGAGATGGTTCAGGTGAAGCTGGGGTGGAGGTCTGTGCCGAAGGAGTCGGGGATGACGATGGGGCGTGGGATGGGGAAGGAGCCGTGGTTTTCTTGTTGGTCCAGGCTGGAGCCGGCGCTACCGCTGCGGTTGGCTCGAACCTGACCCATCCGTAGTTTTGGAAGTACAATTCGGGCCAGGCGTGCATCTGGTTGGTACGCACTTTCCAGGTGTGTCCTGCGTGGTTGCCCGGAAGGAACCCAATGGATACCCGTGACGGAATACCTTCAAGCCGTGCCATGAGTGCCATCGACGCCGCGAAGTGAATGCAATAACCGCGGCGGGTGTGCAGCAGGAAGTTTTCCAGTATCTGATAGCCGTCACCTTCGGGTGCGTTGATGTCGTAGTGGAATTGAGCGCTGTCACGAAGCCAGTTTTGAATCGCGATGGCCTTGGCTACGGGGGTAGATTTTCCCTTGATAATTCGGTTAGTCAACTCCCTTATGTCGGATGAAACATTGGCGGGAACTTCGGTGTACACCGCGTTACCTGGGGTGCTGACCTTCGCGGTATCGAAGGTTACCGGGTCGGGATCGGGCTCCTGCGCCGAGATGCTGTATTGCATATCTGCGGCCGCGTGGTCGTGATCAGCAGAGGTTGAGACAATCGCCAGGCTCTGCGGGTCCCACGCCCAGGTCTGATCGACGTCCGCAGCAATTGGTCCGTATGGCGCGGGCAAATATTGGGAAGAAAACTTGGTGATACTGACGTCGACGGTGTGAGTCTGTGACGGGCCGGACAATCCCGGTACAGACCCGGGGGCAGAGTGTCGCAGATCAACTGGCATAAGGCCCCAGCCCCGGTCAGTCATCTTCGGCAGGGAGGTCATGCGCAGGTATTCGCCGTCGGGGCTATTAGTGGTGTAGTCGATGACTGATGCCGTCGATGTGTTGTGGAGATTGCGACGCAGATCCATGGTTGGATCACTCATCTGTACCGGGCTCGACGGGGCCGCTGCCGGGCGAGTGAGGTCAAGGTGTCCCCAGATCGGTGCGATTGCGGCGAGAACCGTAGCGATTGTGATCGCGATAGCGCTGAAAATGGCTGCGGCCAGCCATGTCAGAGGGCCACCTCCTCGAAGCGCATGGTCGACGGTGAGGATGATGAGCCAGCCCGTCGCGACCAGGGCGGCGCTCCACCACGGTGTGTCGTGTCTGATGACGAGAACAGCCGCAAGATGGATAGCTAGCAGTGGGGCGAGAGACCATCCTGGGCTGTCGAGAGTGATGGTCAGCAGGTCTGCCACAACAGTCAGAACCCCAATCACGGTTGTCGTCAACCAGATGACCCCGACTGACGGCGGAAGAGGCCCACCGGTCGTCTGGATCAGAGTGAGGGTGTCGCGATACAGATGGAGGGTATTAAAGGGGAATGAGCCGGAGGAGTCGACCGCAGATGCACTGATGCTTCCCATCATCACGACGATGATGATGACGAGGATGGCTTGCGCGCTTTGTACCTCGGCGTGGTCCCAGTGGTGGCGTCGGCACAGCAGGCCGAGAGCCTCGAGGAGGATGGTGATGGCAACCGGCCCGATCCAGAAGGACGGATCGGTGGTGAGCCCGGCCAGCGAGAAGGTGACCAAGACCATGGCCATGGCTACCGCGACGTGAATCGCCGGGTAGTGGGAGTGCTCAGGCGCCTCAGCTGGAGCGAGGCGCTCGGGCAGGTGGGTAGGGGGTTGAGCGGCGCGACGTGGGTTCCTCATAGAGTTACCGTCCTTGCGGTCTGCAGCAAGCTTTGCCATGCCGAATCGATGGAGGTGCGAGAATCGACAGGAACGACCGTCCACCCGGCATCAGCCAACTCGGCAACGGCGCGCTCGTGAGCCTCGGCTTGTTTAAGGGAGCTGCGGAACCGTCGAGCGGTGAAGGTATCGGGATCTAGGGCAAGAGCGAGACCAGCGACCCGATCTCGTCTCAAGTCGACGAGGGGATCAATATCGGATGCGTCTAACCGGCCGAGGATGGCAATAGCTGGGCCGTCAATTCCTTGGCATGATTCCACAGCCTTGGTCAGGGTGGTGTCGGGGCGCAGCGGCTCGTCTACGAGGGCATCGAGAACATCGCCCTCGAGCACGCCGGATGAGTCACACACCTGGGTGACGTATCCATCGGAAGTCAGACGTGTCGAGATGGATGCCACTGCATTGACGGCCCATTCAAAGGAAGCGTCGGGGCCAGTGCCGGCATGATGTCGAGCCCGAGAATCCAATACGACGACGACGGATGGATTCCAGGCCTGCTCTTCTCGTCGGACCATGAGCTCCCCGCGGTGAGCGGTAGAGCGCCAATGAATACGTCGCACGGAATCTCCGGTATGCCAATCGCGCACCATGGCGTCGTCGGGGCCACGTCGTCCGGCATTGGCCGCTGAGGGTCTGGTGTCGAATCCCTGACTACCGAGGTCTCCGGAGGTGCCCAGATCGACGATCCTTGGCGTGACAACGACCTCGGCAATCTCACCGAGTTGGGTGTGACGGCAGGCCATGCCAAATGGGTCGACGGTGCGCATCATGACGGGACCGATCGCGAATCGCCCACGTGTAGTAGGTATGACTGGGGTCTGGATGGTGGCCGTTGACCATCGCGGCTGGCCAAGCGGGGCAGGGATGGTATCGGTGAATCGGGCTGCTCCGAGTGGTAGCCCGCCACGACGCTCCACCGTGACGATTTCACAGGCTTGGGAGCCTAACGGCATCCGCACCGGGGCGAGACTCCGGGAGGCCTGCACGCGTGGTCGAAGCCATGCGACGACAGCTATGGCCATCAGCGGCAGCAGGATGAGGAGAAACCCAATTCTTGCTAGGTCACGCTGGTCAATGCTGAGGCCGATGGTCGTGAGGACGATCCCGACGATTTCGACCGTGCGTCCGCGTAGCGTGAGCAACCCTCGATAGCGACGGGCGCTGGACGTTGAGGCGGCGCTCATCGGTGTTGACGTGGCCGCTCAGGCAGGGGAACCTGACGCAGAATCGACTTAATGACCGACTCAGCTGCCCGGGCAGTCTCGTGGCCGGCGACTCCACTGCGCCCAGAAAAGACCAGTCGGTGGGCCAGGATCGGGGCAGCGAGAGCCTGGACGTCGTCGGGGATGACGTAGCCGCGTCCGCTCATGGCTGCACGAGCTCGACACGCACGGACCAAGTGGAGGGCTGCGCGGGGAGAGGCTCCCAACCGGATGCTCTCGTGTGAACGGGTGGCGCCGATGATATCGAGAATGTACTCGTGAATCTCGGTGGCTACATGCACCCCGAGTACGGTCGACATGATCCATCGGATCGTCTGAGTGTCGGTAACTGGTCTGATCTCGTCAAGCGGTGAGGCGGCGCCATGGTGCTTGAGTATGGCAAGCTCTGCCGACCGCGTCGGGTAACCCATAGTGATACGAGCCATAAAGCGGTCACGTTGGGCCTCTGGCAGCCGGTACGTGCCTTCCATCTCAATGGGGTTTTGGGTGGCCATCACCATGAACGGGGCTTCAAGGGGATGAGTCTGGCCATCTGCTGAGACCTGACGCTCTCCCATGGCTTCAAGCAGAGCTGACTGGGTTTTAGGAGAGGCGCGGTTGATTTCGTCACCGACCACGATGTTGGCGAAGATTCCACCGGGCTTGAAGACGAATTCGCGCTTCTCTTGGTCGTAGACGCTGACGCCGGTGATGTCTGAGGGAAGCAGGTCCGGAGTGAATTGAATACGGTGAACGGTGCAGTCAATGGCGTGCCCTAGCGCTCGAGCGAGTGTCGTCTTACCGACACCAGGGATGTCTTCGACCAGTAGATGTCCCTGGGCGAGAAGGACAACAAGTGCGGTGTCGATGCGTTCGCTTTTTCCCTCAATCGCTCCTGCGACGGCCGATCGAATCGCGTTAGTGATGGCTACCACGTCATCGATTGATGCGGCGTGCGGCTCGACATCGTCACGAGGCTGGGCGTGTGCCGGAATGACCGGCCGTGTTTCTCGGTAGCTCAACGGAATCCTCCTGGCGTGCACGGCAATGACCGGAGCCCATGCTATCCGGACCTGATGCCGCTGATAACTCCGTCGCGGCGGGAGCTGTGGAGCAGGTCCGAATGATCTGCTCAACTTCGTGTCGATTTTCCTTGTCGTCACTTGACGGCCTTATGGCGCGGCGCAGGTGGGGATAAGTGGCGAATGGGCTATCAGGGAGGTGACTGGGTGGAGCGTTGTGGAGTATGGTGGAGGTAAGTGGAGGAGATCACCTCGATCGTGGAGCAAGGAGGTGCCCGGTGTTTCTGGGTACGCACACTCCCAAGCTCGACGAGAAGGGCCGCTTCTTCCTACCGGCGAAGTTCCGCGACGAGTTGGACGATGGGTTGGTCATCACCAGAGGCCAGGACAGGTGTCTGGCGATCTACCCGACTGAAACCTTCGTGGAGATGACCCGGGAAATTGCCAAAGGATCGGTGAGTGTCAAGAAGGTTCGCGACTACCAGCGCATGCTGGCAGCCGGGGCTAGCGACACCGCTCCTGACAAGCAGGGGCGGGTCATGATTCCGCCGATGCTGAGGCGCTACGCCGGTCTTGACAAGGAGATCGTCGTGGTGGGGGCAATTACTCGAGTCGAAGTGTGGGACGCCACCGAGTGGGAGAAGTACTCCGAAGCTCAGGAGGAGGCCTTCGCCGATATGAACGAGGAGGTCTTCGCCGAACAGTGATCTCGCGGTCCGTGGGTCCGGGCCGACCGGGCCCCCTGACACAACTTCCCCTGTGCCAGGTGGTTCAGCCGGAACGGAACCTCGGATCACGGGTCATCGACACCGGTCGAAGACGTTGCTGGCAGACCATGGCGAGGAGGGGATGCTCATGGCGGCCGATGCCATCGGCAGCGATGCTGTCCACATCCCGGTTATGCGTGCCCGCATCCTCGACCTCCTCGCCGCAGCTCTAACAGGCGGTAAACACGTCCATGTTGATGGCACCCTCGGTATGGGAGGTCATGCCGAGGCTGTCTTGACGCGATTCCCTGACGTTCAGCTCATCGGTATCGATCGAGATCAGCAGGCCCTTGCAATGGCCAGCGCTCGGCTTGAGCCTTTCGGAGACCGTGTTCACCTCGTCCATGCTGTTCATGACGAACTCCCTGAGGTGCTTGACGATCTCGGCCTGGATTATGTCGATTCCGTGTTGCTTGACCTTGGACTGTCCTCTTTGCAAATTGACGAGGTCGAACGCGGGTTCTCGTATTCGGTTGATTCCCCGTTGGATATGCGGATGGATCAGTCCAGTGGTCGAACTGCTGCCCAGATCCTTAATGAGTCTGATCCTGGTGACTTGGTGCGGATTCTTCGCGAGTACGGTGAAGAAAAGTTCGCTGACCGCATTGTTCCCGCCATCGTCACCGAACGTGACCGTCAGCCCATCGAGACTTCGGGGCGCCTCGTTGAGATCATCACCGAGGCTATCCCTGTCGCAGTGCGTCGTAAGCGTTCCGGCCATCCCGCCAAGCGCACTTTCCAGGGGCTGCGGATTGCTGTCAACCGTGAGATGGAGACCTTGCCCGCAGTGCTGCCGCACGCTCTCGACCGTCTTGACGTCGGCGGCCGAATCGCCGTGTTGGCCTATCACTCCTTAGAAGACCGTCCCGTCAAGGAGGTCTTCCGCGACGCGTGCGCTGACACAGCCCCAGCCGGATTGCCGATGGTTCCTGAGTCAATGGCAGCGAAGTTCGTCCCTGTTACTCGCGGAGCCGAGCGTCCCGACGCCGATGAGATGTCCACCAATCCGCGATCCGCCTCGGCACGGTTGCGGGTCATTGAGCGGGTTCGACCTGGACCCGTGAACCGTCAGCATGCGACCAAGGAGAGCCGATGAGCGCCGAACTAGCACCGCGTCCACCGCAGGCCAAGACTGCCGCTGCACGTTCGACCTCGTTGCGTCCAGTGCTGCACGCACTGCCGCAACGGGCTCGTCAGCAGCGAATGGGGCGACTTGGCTTCGCCATCCTCATCGTCGTCATGCTGGCTGCGGGGTTGGCTGGGCTGCTGGTGCTCAACACCACCATCCAAGCGCAGTCCATGCAGATTGCCCAGGAATCGCGCGAGCTCAACGTCTTGCAGCACCAGCAGGCTGTGCTGGCGGCTGAGGTCGATTACCTGCATGGCCCGCAGAACCTCCAGGAGCAGGCCAAGAAGCTTGGCATGAGACCGAATCCTTACGGTGCCTATATTGATCTGCGCAACGGCAAGGTTATTGGAACCCAGACTAAGGTCGACGGCAAGGAGGTGCCAGGAGTCATTGGTGAGACGGCGAAGCCTGAGGTGGGCCAGCGGTGAGTGGCTCCCGGCATCCCGCGGGTCCGAACCCACGGCCCGGTTCCGCCAGGCCGCCCGCATCCAGCCGTGGCCCTGGGCGAGCGCGACCTGGCTCCCGCTCGGGTAGGCAGGAGCCAAGTAGCAGGCCCGTCCCCGAAATGGCTTCCCAGCGGAGCCGTTTGACGATCGTCATGGCCGTATTCCTCGTCCTTGCGGTGGGCTTAGCTAGCCGTGCTTTGCAACTGCAGGCCATCGAGGCGCCGGCCTATGCCGCGTCGGCAGCGGCGAGGATGAAGTACACCTACGATCTTCAGCCCAACCGAGGCCAGATTGCCGATCGCAATGGCACTGTGATGGCGCAAACCCAGCCTGCGGTATTGGTTTTTGTGGACCCGCGGATGATCTCCCGCAACGGTGTTGACGAGCGGGTGACGATGACTCGCGACCAGCGAGAAATGGCAGCTGCTGCCCCTAAAACCGTCGCAAAGATCCTTGCCGCGCGGCTCGGTGGACGGCCGGAGGATTATCGCAAGGCGGTAACGCCCACTGATTCTAAGGGAAAACTGAGCCGCTACTCAGTCGTGCGCCACCACGTTGACAGCTACACCTTCGACCTCATTAAGAAGGACATGAAGAAGGGAGGCTGGTACGGGGTATTTAGTTCAAATGACCCGATCCGTACCTATCCGTCGGGGCAGGTCGCTTCCAACGTCGTGGGGTTCGTCGATGCTGGGGGAAAGGGAGCTGGCGGTTTCGAGTACACCCATAACAAGCAGCTTGCCGGTGTGCCCGGTAAAGAATCGTATGAGGCCTCGACTTGGGGACGTATTCCGCTGGGTTCTAACACTTTGGTGCCTGCGATCAACGGTACGAGTTACACCCTGACTCTCGACGCCCAGCTTCAGCTCATGGCCCAGCAAGCCCTCGGTACGGCGCTTAAAAACGCCAAGGCGAAGAGCGGCGAGATCGTCATGATGGATGTGACTAATGGTGAGGTTCTGGCGATGGCGTCAATGCCCACTTTTGACTCTAATAAGCCCGGTAAAGCCGATGCGAACCAGACCCGCAACCGGGTCATCCAAGATGCCTACGAGCCGGGATCGGTGCAAAAGGTCCTGACGATGGCCGCGCTGACTGATCAGGGGATCATTACCCCCGATAGCCACGTCGTCGTCCCGAGCGCTTTGTCATCTGGTGGCGGCAAAATCACTGACGCAGAGCCTCACGGCACTGAGCACCTCACCGCTCGAGGTGTGCTAGTACACTCGTCAAATATCGGGACGGCATTATTTGCCCGAAAGTTACGCAAGTCGACCATGGTGTCCTACCTCAAGGCATTCGGGCTCGGGGTTCCTACCGGAATCGGTCTGCCTGGTGAGGCGAGTGGCCAGATACCGAAGCCCAATATGCCGGACTACACCCGTGACCAGGCTGCCTTCGGTCAGGGACTATCGGTGACGGCTCTTCAGGAAGCCGCTGCCGTTGCCGGAATCGTCGATGGCGGGGTCTACCACTCGCCGACGATCATCAAGTCGGCTGTTGACGGCCACGGGGATCCTGTCGAGATCCCTGAAACAACCACCCGCAGGGTGATCTCGCAACAAGCTTCTGAGCAGGTTCGAGACATGATGGAGAACGTGGTCTCTACCGCCAAGGGTCGCCCCATTCCGGGCTACCGGATGGGTGGCAAGACGGGTACTGCCCAGCGGATTGACCCGCAGTGCCACTGCTACCGCGGGTACATCTCGTCGTTTATCGCCGTCGCTCCCATCGAGAAGCCACGTATTCTCACGTACGTTGCCATCAATCAGCCCACCAATGGGCATACTGGCACGGCGGTGGCACAGCCAGCGGCGCGGCAACTTATGTCCGTCGCCCTGCCGCGATACGGTGTGCAACCGTCCACTGACAAAGCGCGCAAGGAACCCTTGGAGTACCAGCCGTGAGCCCTGAACCTACTGCCACCCCCGCCCCACCTGCTGGTGCCGCACTCCGGCCATCGCAGGCAGAACCTGTTGGGTGGACCGATCTCGTGGCCTCCCTTGACGGTTGCCGAGCTGATCGCAACGGCCCTGCGGTCACTGGGATCACATTGGATTCCCGCCAGGTCCGTCCGGGTGATCTCTATGTCGGTCTGCGCGGCCTGCACGCTCACGGGGCGAAGTTTGCTGTCTCTGCTACTGAGGCGGGTGCGGTGGCAGTGCTCACCGACAGTGACGGCGCCAAGCTGGCAGCGGAGGCGCACGTGCCGATCATCGTCGTCGATGATCCGCGCGCTGCCATGGCTGTCGCGGCCGCCAGAATCTTTGGACACCCCTCGGATACCATGACGATGTTTGGTATCACTGGGACTAACGGTAAAACCACAACGGCTTTCCTCGTGGAGGCTGGATTACGCGCGGCTGGTCATTGTGTCGGGACGATTGGGACAATTGGGTTCCGGCTCGACGGTGAGGAGTTGCCGAGCGCCCGCACCACGGTCACAACACCGGAGTCTCCAGATCTGCAAGGGCTATTTGCGGCGATGGCTGAGCGGGGTGCTTCTGACGTTGTGATGGAGGTGTCCTCGCACGCTCTGGCCTTGCAGCGGGTGGATGGAACGTGTTTCGATGTTGTGGCCTTCACTAACCTGGGCCGTGACCATCTCGACTTCCATAAGACTCTCGATGATTACTTCGAGGCTAAAGCTCGTTTGTTCACCCCTGGCCTGGCTCGTGTTGGCGTCATTAATGTCGATGACCCGCGTGGGCGTCAGCTAGTTGAGCGGATGCAGGCCAACGGGGTCAAGGCGGTGACGACCTCCATCCACCAGCCCTCTGACTATCAGGTGACGTCGTGGCATGCCGCGCCCGCCGGAGCGGTTTTCGGGGTGAACACTCCGTCGGGGGAGCGCACCCTTGAGTTGTCCCTGCCTGGAGAGTTCAATGTTCGCAACGCGGCCATGGCTCTGGCGATGCTCGAGGCGGCCGGGCTCACTTTCGACGATGTTGCGGCGGGTTTGTGTTCTGCTCAGGTGCCAGGCCGCATGGAGCGGGTCGACCTTGGAGATGACGCCCCAACGGCCCTCGTGGATTTTGCGCACACCCCGCAAGCGATTGCATCAGCTCTTGACGCCGCTCGGTCATCAGTCGATGGTGGCCGTCTCATCGCCGTGCTCGGTGCTGGGGGAGACCGTGACGTGGCTAAACGTGGCCCAATGGGCCAGATTGCTGCTGAGCGTGCCGATATCGTCATCGTTACTGACGACAACCCGCGTACTGAAGAGCCTGCGGTGATCCGTGCAGCCGTGCTGGAGGGGGCCCATGATGTCGCTGGTGAGGGGGTCATGGTGGTCGATGGGGGACGTCGCCGTGAGGCAATTAACGAAGCTCTGCGGGTGGCGGAGGCTGGCGACGTCATCTGCGTACTCGGCAAGGGACACGAGACGGGGCAACACATTGGCGGCGAGGTGCTGCCTTTCGACGACCGTGAGGTTATCCGGGCTGAATGGAAAACCATGGTCCGTCAGACCGAGGAGGATCAGGCACGATGAGAGTTCTCGACATTGCCACCCTCGCGCAGTGGGTCGAGGCAACACCGGTCAATGATTCTGCTCAGGTGGGCCCGGATATCGTCATTGATACCCGGAAAGTGACTCCGGGTGCTCTGTTTATTGCTCTTCCTGGCACTCGGGTAGACGGCCATGACTTCACCCAAGCTGCTCAGGACGCTGGCGCTGCCGCCGTCCTGACCACTCGCAACACTGAGGCGCAGTTGCCCCACCTCATTGTTGACGACGGCCAAGCCGGCCTCTCTCGACTGGCACGTCACGTCGTGGCGACGGAACGAGAGCGCGGCATGCGTACTATCGCCTTGACTGGTTCCAGCGGTAAGACAAGCACCAAGGACATGCTGGCCCAGATACTTGAGATTTTTGGTCCGGTGGTGGCTCCGGTGGGGTCGTTCAACAATGAAATCGGAGTTCCTCTGACGGCGTGTCGCAGTCGCGAGGACACCGCTTTCTTGGTGTCGGAGATGGGGGCTCGCGGGCTGGGCCATATCGCCTGGCTCACCTCCATCGTTACTCCCGACGTGGCCATGGTCCTCAACGTCGGGACTGCCCATTTGGGCGAATTTGGTTCGCGCAAGGCCATTGCTCAAGCTAAGGGCGAGATCGTTGAATCCCTCAGCGCTGACGGCTGGGCTGTGCTCAACGCCGCCGATGATCTCGTCGCCGGGATGTCGCCGCGTACCAGAGGGCATATCGCATGGTTCAGTCCTGACGCTAGCCATCGCCGCCCAGATGCCGAGATCGAGGTGTGGGCTGAATCGATTCACGCCGATGATCTCGATCGTCATTCCTTTATCCTTGCCGTCCGTCGGGGGGAGTCCACCTGGCGTAGCCCTGTCCGGTTGACGACCATGGGCGCCCATCAGGTCGCAAATGCCGCGGCTGCTACTGCTGCAGCGCTGGGCGCCCTGGCCATGAGTGATGAGATCGACGACCAGACGGTCCCTCGGATTGCCGAGGCGCTCAGCAACGCCGTGTCCCGGTCAGCTATGAGGATGCAGCTGCGCGAACGCGTCGACGGTCTGGTGCTGGTCGAGGATTGCTACAACGCTAACCCCGACTCGATGGCCGCTTCGTTGGCGACGATGGGGCATGTGTTGGAAACCCGCCGGGCTCGAGACCCCCAGACGAGGGGCGTTGCAGTGTTGGGTGACATGCTCGAGCTCGGACGGGACTCTGCCCGTCTCAATGCACAATCCGGTCGGCGCGCAGCCCAGGCTGGATTCGACGTCGTTATCGCTGTTGGCGATGAAGCCGAGAACATTGCCGAAGGCGCCCGGGCCGGAGGCGCACATGTGATCGCCTCCACCGTGGAGGAGGCTGCTGGGTCACTAGGTTGGACCTCGCACGATGTCGTTTTACTCAAAGCTTCCAGAGGTCTGGCCTTGGAACGAGTAGGGCGCGACGTGTTTGAGGAAAGGGAGGACCAGGCGTGAAGAACATTCTGCTCGCCGGCGCGGTGTCAATGATCGGCACTCTCGTCGGCACGCGATGGTTCATCCACTGGCTTGCTGTGAGAGGCTATGGTCAGTTCATTCGTGACGACGGTCCGACGACCCACAAGACTAAGAAGGGCACCCCGACCATGGGGGGTGCTGTCATTATTATCTCCGTGCTGCTGGCATACCTTGTAGCACACCTGGTGACATGGACCCATCCGTCCATCTCGGCCCTGCTGGTGTTGTGGCTGTTTGCAGGATTGGGATTCATTGGTTTTCTTGACGACTGGACAAAGATTTCCAAGCAGCGCTCCCTGGGTCTCAAACCTAAGGGAAAGCTTCTCGGACAGGCTTTTGTCGCCATTACTTTCGCTATTGGGGTGATGTGCGTCCCCGATGTCCACGGCGTGACGCCGGGGTCGCGAGCGATCTCTTTCCTGCGCGATATTTCGTGGCTTCATCTACCTGTCTGGCTCGGCGTCATCTGGGTGATTCTGCTCATCGCAGGCAGTTCCAACGCTGTTAACCTCACCGACGGACTTGACGGCTTAGCCACTGGTGCGTCGACGATGGTGTTTGGGGCATACACCGTGCTGAGCATTTGGCAGTTCAACCAGTGGTGCTCTCGTCCGGCCACCGCGGGAAACCACTGCTATGCAGTGCGTGATCCGCACGATATTGCCGTGGTCGCTATCGCTATTGCCGGCGCGTGTTTTGGGTTTCTGTGGTGGAATGCTAAGCCTGCCCAAATTTTTCTTGGCGACACGGGATCATTGGCTCTCGGTGGTGCTGTTGCCGGCATGGCTGTCGTCAGCCGCACTGAGCTGCTGCTGGTCATTATTGGCGCGCTCTTCGTTATCGAGACGGTCTCGGTCATGGTGCAGGTCAGTGTATTTAAGATCACTGGTGGAAAACGTGTCTTTAAGATGGCTCCGTTGCACCACCACTTTGAGCTGAAGGGGTGGGCTGAGGTGACGGTGGTTATCAGGCTCTGGATTATTTGTGGTCTCGCCGTTTCAGCCGGTTTAGGAATCTTCTATGCAGAATGGGTGGCAGGGCAGTGACGTTGTCTGGGAAGGTTGATCTCAGCGCGGCCGACCGGCTGTTCGACTGGTCTGGTGTGCATGTTGTCGTCGCTGGTTTAGGTACATCTGGCTATGCCGCTGCTGACGCGTTACTTGAGCTTGACGCCAAGGTCCTGGTCCTTGACGATTCCGATGACGACTCCCATCGCGATAAAGGTGGCCTACTGGAGGTCCTCGGGGCCGAGGTACGGCTGGGTCCCAGATCAGCATCCGTTTTGCCGGAGGAGACCGACCTTGTCGTCGTCTCTCCGGGCTGGCGTCCTACTCAACCGCTGGTAGCTCATGCCCTTGCTCAAGGGATCCCCGTCTGGGGCGAGCCGGAACTGGCCTGGCGCCTCATGCACCCCGACCGTGTTATTCCGTGGCTGGCGATTACCGGCACCAATGGCAAGACGACAACCACCCAGATGACCGAGTCGATTCTTCAAGCGGCAGGTCTGAGGGCATGTGCTGTCGGTAATATTGGCCGGCCCATCCTTGAAGCCATGGCTGACGAGGTCGACTACGACGTCTTTGCGGTGGAGCTGTCCAGCTTCCAGCTGCACTGGTCAAACTCACTGTCCCTTCACTCCGCGGCAGTGCTCAACCTTCAGCAAGACCACCTGGAGTGGTACGCCCACGAGTCGGATCCGTTCGGTTCATATGCCGCCGACAAAGCTCGCATCTACGACCAGGTGACCAATTCCTGCGTCTACAACGTTGCCGATCCTGCCACCGAGCGCATGGTGGAGAGAGCCGACGTCGTTGAGGGGGCTCGCGCTATCGGGTTCACCACCGGAACCCCAGGGCCGTCCATGATTGGAGTTGTGGACGACCTCATTGTGGATCGCGCCTTCGTTGAACAGCGTGCCACCTCGGCGATGGAGCTAGCTCGCCTTGAGGACGTGCGCCCCTTCGCCCCGCACAACGTCGAAAACGCGCTGGCTGCCGCCGCGCTGACCCGCTCCTTTGGCGTTCCTGCGCCTGCCGTCGGACAGGGGTTGCGTGACTTGCATCTCGGTGGGCACCGCATCGAGACGGTGCATCAGGCCGGTGGCATTACCTGGGTCGACGATTCCAAGGCAACGAATCCCCACGCTGCGAATTCCTCGATGCGGGCCTTTGAGCACATCGTATGGATCGCTGGCGGGCAGGCTAAAGGCACGAATTTCGACGCTCTGGTGACTACTCATGCTGACAAGCTGCGTGGCGCAGTGGTGCTGGGAACTGACCGCGGCATCGTCGCGAAGTCGTTGGCCGAACATGCCCCCCAGATTCCGGTCGTCGTCATTGACGACATGTCGCGCGAAGCGATGGCACGTGCGGTCCACGAGGCGGCCAAGATGGCCTGCCCTGGAGACACTGTGCTAATGGCACCTGGTTGCGCCAGCTTGGACATCTGGCCCGGTTATGCCGCACGCGGCGAGGACTTCGCTAATGCCGCTCGACAGGTTGACGGGCCGGATGCCGATGGCTGAGAAATCGGTAGGTTCCCGGGCTCCCCGTACCGCCCGACGCCAGGCTCCCGGCAGCTGGCTGACGCACCTGCTACGGCTCGACGGTGGTGACGGTCCCTCGCGACGATCGCTGGCTCAGCCTTTCCTGGATTACTACGTCATCCTCGCTACTACCGTTCTGCTATGCGGTATCGGAGCGTTGATGGGGTTGTCATCCTCGTCGGTGTACTCCCAGTCGCTGGGGCATGGGCCTTACCATTTTGCCATTCGTCAGATCTTGTTCTTAATAGCGGGCGCTATTGCGGCAGCCGTGGTGTCGCGGCTATCGGAGACCCATCTGAGGCAACTCGGTGGGTTCGCTTATGCCGCCGTGTGTCTCATGCTGGTTTTGGTGCTGACCTTTTTGGGCTCGGACGCTGGAAAAGGAAACCAATCATGGCTGTCTCTCGGGCCGGTCAGCTTGCAGCCCTCAGAGTTCGCAAAGTTCGCCCTGGTGCTCATCGGGGCGAGTTACATGTCTTCTCGACGTGACGAAATGGCGACTCCGAAGGGTGTGGGGATTTACCTTGGTCTATACGGGGTTGTCGGTCTGCTTGTTGTGGCTCAGGGAGATCTCGGCACAACGATGATTATTGGCCTGATCATGCTGACCCAGATGTGGAGTTTTGGAGTGCCTAAGCGTTACTTGGGCGCCCTCATTGGTGCGGGTCTGCTGGCGGTGCTGCTACTCATTGCTATCACTCCCTATCGCGCTGAGCGCGTGTTGTCCTTCCTACACCCAGACAATGGCGCCAGCACCTCTCAGCAGCCTCTTTCGGCGATCTACGCGCTAGCGACCGGTGGCTGGTGGGGTGTTGGCATCGGTGCCTCCCGGCAGAAATGGGGCGGTCTTTATGACGGCGCTCAGAACGACTTTGTCTTTGCTGTTCTCGGTGAGGAAATGGGCTTGCTGGGCACCCTGGGCGTCATCTTGCTGTTTACCTTGCTGATATGGGCCGGCGTGCGCACTGCCATGCGGCAGGATTCGCTATTTCGCCGTTCAGCTGCGGCGACGGCCGCCGCGTGGATCGCCGCTCAGGCCCTCATTAACATGTCCGTATCGTTGAACCTCTTACCGGTCGTGGGCGTTCCACTTCCGTTCATTTCTATCGGTGGTTCCGCACTGGTGTCGGCGCTGTTGGCAGTGGGGCTTTTGTTGGCATGTGCTCGCACCGAGCCTGATGCTCGACGAAGCACTGCGGCCTCACAACGCACTGAGCCGGCCCGAGTGACGAGCGTCGTCGATGGTGGTAACCATGACTGATCTGAACCTCATCTCCCGTCTTTCTTCCCCCGAGGAGTACTCATGGTGAACGTTGTCTTGGCTGGCGGAGGAACGGCTGGCCACACATCGCCGCTGATCGCGACCGCGATGGCGCTGCACGAACGTGGGGCGACGGTTTCATGCGTCGGTACTCCAAAGGGCCTCGAAGGACGGGTCATCCCAGAAGCCGGGCTACAACTCGATATGATTCCGCCGGTGCCGTTGCCTCGTAGCGTCAACGCAGATCTATTTAAGGTCCCCGCTCGGCTAGCCGGGGCGGTGCGTAAAGCTGGCGAGGTCCTCAAACGTCGCCAGGCCGACGTCGTCGTCGGTTTTGGTGGTTACGTGTCGCTACCTGTGTACTTAGCGGCCAAACGAGCCAAAATCCCGGTTGTAATCCACGAGCAGAATGCTGTGCCGGGGCTGGCGAACAAGATTGCCGCGCGCTTCGCCGTCTTCGTCGGTACCGCTTTCCCCGACACGCCCTTGCCCAAGGCGCGATTTGTTGGCATGCCGTTGCGCTTCCAGATCACCGATTTGGCTGACGCTAGTGGGGAGGCTCGAGCCGAGCGTCGTGCTCGTGCCCGCGCTGGTTTCGGTCTTGACGCCAACCGTCCAACTTTGTTGGTATCGGGAGGGTCTCAGGGGGCGGTCGCCGTCAATGACGCCGTTGTCGGTGCGCGGACACGCTTACTGGCAGACGGCGTGCAGATCCTTCACGTGCTCGGCCCGAAGAACGTTCAAGGTGCTACGAGGATTACTCACGAGTCGACTGGGGCCTCATGGCTGCCAGTGGGATACGTTGACGACATGGCGAGTGCTTATGCGGCTGCCGACCTCATGGTGGCCCGCTCTGGCGCTGGAACAGTGGTGGAAACGGCGACCGTCGGTTTACCGACGATCTATGTGCCGTTGCCGCACGGTAATGGTGAGCAAGCACGCAATGCCACCTCGGCGGTTGACGCCGGAGTTGGTGTTGTCGTCGCCAATGCCGACCTGGACGCTGAGCGTCTCCTTGCCGAGACTGCCCGCATCCATGATGCTGATGCTCTTGCCCGGATGTCAGCGGCGGGACGGGGGCTCATGCCCGCTCACGCTGCTCAAGAGATGGCGGCCCGGGTGATCTCGGCCGCGACGTCGATCGACCCGACGATTGTTTGAGGAGATATCTCATGTCATTGCGGGAACCTGTCGAACTGCTCGATCCCAGCACCGTGGGGCCGGTCCACTTCATCGCCATCGGCGGAGCCGGAATGAGCGGGGTGGCACGGATCTACCACGACATGGGAGTTGAGGTGCACGGCTCCGATCAGGTCGACTCGGTTAATTTGCGTGATCTTGCAAAGCTGGGCGTTCAAACGTGGGTAGGTCATGACTCGTCGCATCTGTCGGGGGCTCGTACCGTCGTTGTCTCCTCGGCTATTCGGCCTGATAACCCTGAGCTGGTCGAGGCACACCGGCTGGGTTTGCGGATCTGGCATCGCTCGGCCGCATTGGCGGCACTCATGCTGGGCCGGGAAGGCATTTCGATTGCTGGTACGCACGGTAAAACAACGACAACTGGCATGGTTGCCACCATGCTCGACCATGCCGGGGCCGATCCGTCTTATGTCATTGGCTCTCCGCTGGCGGCTACCGGTAAGTCGTCCCACCTTGGTGTGGGAGAAGCTTTCGTGGTGGAGGCTGACGAATCCGATGGGTCTTTCCTGCAGTACCCAAGCCAGATCGTCGTCGTCACCAATGTGGAAGCCGATCATTTAGACAATTGGGGTACCCCGCAGGCGTATTTCGACGGTTTCGTGTCGATGGCAACCCGCCCCGAGGTGCGCTACGTCGTGGCTAATGCCGACGACCCAGGGGCAGCCGAGTTAGCGTGCCGACTGGAAAGTACCGGCACAGTGCGAGTCGTGACCTACGGAGAGTCTGAGCAAGCTGAGCTCAGGCTCGTTGATCTTGACCTGGATGGTACGACGGCCTCGGCGACTCTCGTTCATGGTCCTACTCAGGGACGCTTGGAACTTCAGGTGCCCGGTCGCTATAACTTGTCTAATGCGGCAGCCGCCTACTGCGTGGGCTCGTTGTTGGGGATTAGCCACCAGGATCTGTTGACAGGAATCGCATCATTCGCGGGCACGTTGCGACGCTTCCAACTGGTTGGACGTGTTGATGGCGTATCAGTCTTTGACGATTACGCCCACCACCCGACCGAATTGCGCGCCACCCTTGGTGCAGCACGGCGTGCCGTGACAGGGCAGGGGAGGGTCATTGCCTGTTACCAGCCCCACCTGTTTTCCCGTACCAGAGACTTCGCCGCAGAATTCGGATCGGCACTTACCCTTGCAGATCGGGTTATCGTCTCCGACATATATCCGGCTCGCGAGGATCCGATTCCCGGTGTGACTGGCGAGATGGTGCACGATGCCGTTCTTGCTGCAGGGGGGGACTCCCGGTATGTGCCCGATAAGCAGGATCTTCCGGAGGCCCTCGCCGAAGAGGTGCGTCCCGGGGACCTTGTCATCACTCTCGGCGCAGGAGACGTCACCTCGGTTGGCCCAGTTTTGGTGGGCTTACTGGGGGGCAAGGCCTGATGCCGGTTTCCGACATCAGCGTCGCGATGGAGCTACGACGTCGACGCCGTAGGAAGCGTAACCGGATCATTGCGGAGGTTGTTGCCGCGCTGGTGGTGCTCATCCTCGTGGCGATCTGGATCGTCCGCAGCTCGTCGTTACTGTGCGTCGACACCATCGAAGTACACGGCACTCACCTTCTGACGGCGTCTCAAGTTGAGCAGGCGGCCAAGGTCGTGAAGGGCCAGCCGCTGGCCAGGGTGAACACCGACGACGTAGCTGCGCGCGTGATGGCCATGGATATCGTCCAACAGGCTGAGGTACACCGGAAGTGGCCGCACACTGTCGTTATTGACGTCACTGAGTTGAAGATTTCGTATCAGGTGAAGACCCCCGGGGGGTACCTCTGGATCGATCCGTCCGGGAGGATCTTCAACCGAACCGCAAAACCTATTCCGCGCGTGGTGTGGGCGACGACCGCATCTGGAAACCGTGGCTTATTGCGAGACGTTGCAACCGTCTCTGATTCCTTTCCTTCCCAGCTCAGACGCTATGTTGACCACATCGAAGCCAAATCTCGCGATGCCATCGTTGTGGCGCTGTCAGACAAGCGGACGGTGGTGTGGGGATCGGCGGATCAATCTGCTCTCAAGGCCAAGGTCACTACGGCGATGCTTCACATCAAGGCGACTCGTTATGATGTCTCGTCTCCTGAACATCCGACCTCTCGCTGAGCAGCCTCAAGCTGCGGTTGAGGGTCGGGGCAAAGGTTGGCTGCAGCGTTGGACACCCTTGTGACGTGCTCATAGCCTTTCATCTAGACCGGTCCGTCAGACAAGAGTGAGGCAGAACTCCAGTGGCTATTCCATCCCAGAACTACCTCGCCGTGATCAAGGTCGTGGGGGTAGGCGGTGGCGGTTGCAATGCCGTGAACCGCATGATCGAGGCGGGGCTCAAGGGAGTCGAGTTCCTCGCCGTTAACACCGATGCCCAGGCCCTCCTCACGAGCGACGCCGACGTTAAACTCGACATCGGCAGGGATCTCACTCGAGGGTTGGGGGCCGGCGCTGACCCGGATAAGGGACGTCAGGCTGCCGAGGACCATGCTGACGAGATCGAGGAATCCCTCAAGGGTGCCGACATGGTTTTCGTCACCGCTGGTGAGGGTGGCGGGACCGGTACCGGTGCTGCTCCCGTTGTTGCCAAGATCGCTCGATCTCTTGGTGCTTTGACGATTGGTGTTGTCACCCGCCCGTTCTCCTTTGAGGGCCGCCGTCGGTTCTCCCAGGCTGAGCAGGGCATCGGTAACCTGCGTGACGAGGTTGATACTCTCATCGTCATCCCGAACGACAAGTTGCTGGACATGACCGATCAGCAGATCGCCATTCTTGACGCTTTCAAGCAGGCTGATCAGGTGCTGATGCAAGGTGTTTCGGGTATTACTGATCTCATCACCACCCCTGGTCAGATCAACCTGGACTTCGCCGACGTCAAATCGGTTATGTCGAACGCCGGATCCGCACTCATGGGTATTGGTCGTGCATCTGGAGAGGACCGTGCGCGGGCGGCCGCAGAGATGGCTATCTCGTCCCCGCTGCTCGAGGTTTCCATCGACGGTGCTCGCGGTGTCCTGCTGTCCATCGCTGGTGGCTCCGACCTTGGCCTGTTCGAGGTCGCGAGCGCGGCCAACCTGATTGAAGCTGCGGCTCATGACGAGGCCAACATCATCTTCGGCACGATCATCGACGATGCCCTCGGTGACGAGGTGCGCGTTACGGTCATCGCGGCTGGGTTTGAGAACGGCCAGCTCACCAGCACTAAGCAGCCTGGAATCAGTCAGCGTCCTGCTTCCCGTCCGGCCGTGAGCAACCGGTCTTCGGCGGGAGTTTTTGGAGCTGGAGCGGGTTCTGCTGGATCAACCTCAGCTGGGTCGAGTTCGCCTGCAAGTCGTCAGAGCGCTGATAGTCAGCGGCCGACGCCGATCCGTCCACAGACCCAGGGCAGCCCGTTCGGAGAGGCTCAGTCGCAGCAGCCGAGTCAGCCCGCTGAGCCTGTTAATCCTCCTGAGGAGCCCGAAGACGACCTCGACATCCCTGATTTCCTGAAGTGACGTGCTGAGATTCGTTATCGACCCCGGTGCCAATCATGGTGTCGGGGTCGCCTTCACCGATCGTGTCGATGCTTCCGGGCGAGGACTCGGAGGTGTTGGTTTCGAGGGGTTTAACCTCGGTCGAGTCGATGAGGATCCTACTGTCCTCGAGCATGTCGAGTCTCTTCGTTCTCGGCTTGGCCTGGGGCCTGTGATGGTCTGTCATCAAGTTCATGGCAATGACGTTTGGCGGGTCGGCCCTGGAGACGTTGAGGGATGGACCCCACAGCGATACCTCGGGGATCGCGTCGAGGGACAGCCGAAGCTTCCCATTGCTGACGCGATGGTCACTGATCTACCTGGAGTCGCACTGGCTATTCGGGTGGCAGACTGCGTGCCGGTTATGCTGGCAGACCCAAAGGCTGGAGTGGTTGGTGCCGCTCACGCTGGAAGGGTGGGTTTCTTAGCGGGTGTGTTGCCGGCCACTGTCAAGGTCATGCGCGACATGGGGGCCACGGAGTTGCTCGCGTGGTTGGGCCCCCATATTTGTGGCGAATGTTATGAGGTTCCCGCAGAGATGGCCGAGCAAGTTTGGGCCGAGCATCCAGCTACTCGTGCGCTCACCCGACAGGGCACTGCGGCTCTTGACTTAGGTGCTGGCGCGCTAGCCCAACTCGAGTCACTTGGTGTAGCGGCTGTGGGGCTGGACCCTTGCACATTTGAGGGAGATGACTTCTTTTCCCATCGTCGAGATCATGGCGCTGGCCGGCTAGCTGGCCTGGTCTGGAGAGCCCGCGACTGCCTGTGATAAAGGATGTGTCTGGCCCATGATGTGTCAGCCGTTCGCGTGTCCGGTCGAACCGTGGCAATATCAGTGGCAGGCTTGAATGGTGAGAACCCCCGTTCGGGGACAAGCCCACGAGAAGGAGCTCCAGATGGCAGGAATCGGCAGGAAGATTGCCTCGTACGTCGGGATCGTTGATGATCGTCGGTACGATGAGGAGGATCTTCCCGACGAGGAGCTCACCACGGAGGTTTACTCCGACGACGGATATGAGCCATCTTCGGAGGTGACCCAGTTGCATCATCACGATTCCAATGAGCAGCCCGCTCGGGGGCACAAGGCGGTTCAGCACCGTCGCCATCCAGAACTCGAGGAGCCGAGCATCGCTGACATTAACCGCATTCTGACTGTCCATCCGCGCAACTACAACGAGGCGCGGACTATCGGTGAGCAGTTCCGCGAAGGCATTCCGGTCATCATGAACCTCACCGAGATGGACGATGCGGACGCTAAGCGTCTCGTCGATTTCGCCGCTGGCCTTATTTTTGGCTTGCGCGGAACCATCGAGAGGGTCACCAGCAAGGTCTTTTTGCTGTGCCCGCGCAACGTCAATGTCACTCCAGAAGACAAGGCCCGCATCGCTAGCGGCGGGTTCTTCAACCAGTCCTGAGGGGGTAGCTATGATCCTGACCGGCACCATCCTCACCTGGATCATCGAGATTTACACGGTGTTGCTCATCGTGCGGATGCTGATGTCCTGGCTGCCGCTCCTATTGCGGGATTTCGAGCCGAGCGGTGCCCTTGCTGCGGTGTTTGAAGCGGTCTATACTGTGACCGATCCGCCGATCAAGTTCTTCGATCGTCTCGTACCTCCGGTGCGATTCGGCAACGTCGGGTTCTCGGTGGGATTCATCATCGTCTTCGTACTATTGGCGGTGCTCCAGCGAGTTGTTGCTGCCATCTTCTGGGCATGAGGCGACTTCATACTCCAAAGGTGAGGTTGAGCCTCTTAAGTGACGTGAGCGTTTTGGTGGAGTAGCCTGGACTGCATCTCGTGTCCACCCCGGACCATTTAGGTCCGCCTCACGGGTCTTGACTGTTCCCGACATCTTGGAGTGTACAATGACGCTGACCCTCGAAGAGGTGCGTAAGGTTCGTTTCCCGATGGTCAAACGCCCCGGCGAGGGCTACCGCGCCATTGAGGTCGACGACTTCGTCGACAAGGTTGAAGCGGCGTTCATGACCCTCACTGATGAGAATGAGCGTCTCAAGGCTCAGGTCGAGGCTCTCAAGTCGGGTGAGCCGGGAGAGCAGAAGCCCGATCAGGATCTCCTCAACGAGAACGAGCACCTGCGTGCTCAAGTTGAGGAACTTCGCTCCCGGCAGAGTGGTCGCGCGGCTGATTCCGGCGAGGCTAGCCGTGCCAAGGCTGCTCAGCGGGAAGCCGAGAACCGCGCCCGCCAGTTGGAGCATGAGAAGGCTTCCCTGCAGTCCCAGATCGAGGAACTGCGGCAGGCTGCACGGCGTCCTGGTCAGAATATTGACCCTGCTGAGGTCGCCCGCCTACGCAGTGAGAATGAGCGTCTCGGCGCGCAGCTTCGTGACGCCCAGACCCTCGCTGCTCGTAGTCGAACTTCCTCTGTCGCGCACCAGCCTGCTACCACCGAGGACGGAGTCAAGAAGCTCGTCGTCACCACCAGTGCTGAGGCTTCCCCGGCCGTCGTCCGGATGGTTGAGCTTGCCCTTGCGGATGCCGAGCGCGTCGTTCGTGAGGCTGAGGATGAGGCCGGCCGTAAGGTCCATTTCGCTGAAGCCAAGGCCCATGAGCTCACCATTGACGCCCAGACTCGCGCTGAGCGCATCGAGTCCAGCGCCCGTGTTAATGCTGAGAAGTTGACCTCCGACGCTAAGAGCAACGCCGACAGGGTTAATGCTGACGCCCAGACTCGCCGCACGGAGCTGTTCCGTGAGCTTGAAGCTGAGCGTGACAACCTTGCCGGACATGTTGACCACCTGCGTTCCTTCGAGGCCAGCTACCGCGAAGCCCTCACCTCTCACCTGCGTGCCCAGGCCGACAACCTTGACAAGGGTGTCTTTGAGCCCGCTGAGCTGCCTGAACTTCTCAGGTCTGAGAACCGTGTTGCTCCCGGTGGTTCCTCCACCCCGCGTCTGGATGCCCTTATCGGACGCGGCCAGCACCAGAACTGACCCGGCGCTCACGTCGTAGGGCTCCGTGCTCTCGGTCGAAGGATCGGGGGCACGGAGCTATTGTCATACGGTGTTTACGTGGAGAAGACCCACGAGGATGACGAGTGAGTGCCATGGGTGTAATGTCGGCCCACAGTTCATGACACCCCCATGTAGGTGATGATATGAACGGCACACACCACGAAACCGGGGATGATCCCCGCATGACGATGGAGAGTTCCATGTCAGACCACGATGTCGAGGCGATTGCCGCATCCCTGCGGGTGCGTGACGGCGATGAGCCGTGGACGGCCGACGAGGTTAGCGAAATCATCGACACCCTTGAATCCGATGTTCAGAGGATGGGGACGGCCCTTGCCAAAGCCGAGAATGACCTTGCTGACCTGATGAAGCAGGGGAACGACGGTGCTGGAATGGACACCATCGACGTCGGTTCCTCGCAGTTTGAGCGCGACCAAGAGATCTCCGTTACCCGCAATGCTCGCGCTGTGTACGACCAGTCGAAGCTGGCCCTCCAGCTTCTCGACGAGGGCACCTGGGGGACCTGCGAATCCTGTGGAGAGCCAATTGGAAAGGCTCGGCTGCAAGCGTTCCCGCGAGCCACCATGTGCGTGAAGTGCAAGCAGCGCCAAGAGCGTCGGTGAGTTTTAACCCGACCGTATTGGTAGGAGGGCAGCTGAGGCGTTGGCGTCTCGTCATGGCCGCCATAGCTGTGCTCGGCTACGGACTCGATCAGTGGACGAAAGCTGAGGCAGTTGCCCATCTCGACCCTTACGCTCCACCAAGCTGGCTCGGTGGGTTCCTCACCTTGCGTCTGATCCGCAATCCCGGGGCGGCTTTTTCGATGGGCTCGACGGCCACTGTGCTGATCAGTCTCTTTGCGGTCGCTATGCTCGTTGCCGTATGTGTATGGGGGGTGCCTCGCGCTCGCAAGCGCTGGTCTCTTATTGCTTGTGGCATGCTCATTGCCGGGATCTGCGGCAACTTGACCGATCGGATTTTTCGAGCCCCTGGGCCATTGCGCGGCCATGTCGTCGACTTCATCAGCATGCCCCACTTCGCCGTGTTCAATGTTGCCGACATATTCATCACCTGCACTGCCATACTCGTCGTGCTGGTGACTGTTTTCGGGCATCACGAGGGCGATGCAGGTTCTCGCGCGGTAGATGACCGCTCATGAGATGGATGACAATGTAAGGGGCCGCGAGGAGAAGGAGGAGATGTGAGCATCCTGTTAATACCCGATGGCCTTGACGGGGAAAGGGTCGATGTCGCCGCCGCTCGCATGAGTGGGGTATCCCGATCCCGGATCGGCAACCTCATTGAAGAGGGCGGAGTCTTTGTGGACGGCCAACGGGTATCCCGAGCATCACTGCGAGTAGCCAGCGGTCAGATGCTTGACATTGATCTCTCTGATCCTGTCGCGACGCCGTCCATTACCCCGCAGATCGTTGAGAATATGCGGATTATCCACGACGACTCGGACATTGTCGTCGTCGATAAACCTGCCGGGGTTGCCGCCCATCCCTCCCTGGGATGGGAGGGGCCAAGTGTTGTCGAGCATCTCGCGGCAGCCGGATTCGCAATTTCTACTAGTGGGGCACCGGAGCGTCAAGGGATCGTTCAGCGTCTTGACGTCGGTACATCTGGGCTCATGGTGGTGGCCAAGAGCGAGCACGCTTATACCTTGTTGAAGCAGGCTTTTCGGGATCGCACTGTTGACAAGGTTTATCTGGCCCTTGTGCAGGGCCATCCGGACCCGTTCGCGGGTACTATTGACGCTCCGATCGGCCGCGATCACCATCATGATTGGAAGATGGCTGTCGTCGATGGGGGCCGCCACTCGGTGACCCACTACGACACGGTGGAGGCGTTTCGGCACGCGACTTTGCTGAGAGTGCACCTTGAAACTGGTCGAACTCATCAGATTCGCGTGCACATGGCGGCGGTCAATCACCCCTGCTGTGGGGACTCGCTCTACGGCTGTGATCCAGTGCTTGCGCAGGAACTGGGTTTGCAGAGGCAGTGGTTGCATGCTGCGGAGTTGTCCTTCACTCATCCGGGCAGCGGTGAGTGGGTGACGTTTCATGCTGATCTTCCAACGGATCTCCAGCATGCTCTCGATATGGTGAGGCAAGCCTGAGTAATCGCTCGGTGAGCGGTGGTCATCTGTGCACTCTGGGTGAACATCTTGTGTACATCCGGCGGTGAGTGGCGTTCTGGCTCGGGTCCGCGTTGTCTTGGGCGGTATCGTGTACGTGTGCGTAGAGCTAAGATTGTGAATACACTTGGGCCTGCTGTGGCCAGCCACGACGCCATGAAGGAGCTCATGGAGGCTGGCATGAACATCGCCCGTCTCAACATGAGTCACGGCGACTACTCCGAGCATCAGGAGCGTCTCGACCTGGTTCGCTCGGTCTCGAAGGAGCTTGGTCTCAACGTGGCAGCCCTGGCCGACCTTCAGGGCCCGAAGATCCGTACCGGCCTGTTCGAGAAGGCTGAAGGAGAGTCGAACGGCAAGATCGACCTCAAGATTGGTGACAAATTCACTATCACCACTGATGACATCCTGGGTAATCAGGAGCGCGTCTCCACTACCTTCAAGGGCCTGCCTCAGGATTGCAAGCCTGGCGACGTCATCCTCATCGACGACGGCAAGACCGTCCTCCAAGTTGACTCTGTGAGCGGCAATGACGTTAATTGTCACTGCACCGTCGCTGGCCCGGTCGGCGATCATAAGGGCATTAACCTTCCTGGTGTTGCCGTGTCCATTCCGGCTCTGACCGAGAAGGATGAGGAGAACCTGCGCTGGGCTCTCAAGGTCGGCATCGACCTTGTTGCTCTGTCTTTCGTTCGTCACGGTTCTGATATCGACCGTGTCCACGAGATCATGGACGAGGAAGGGCGTACTGTTCCCGTCATCGCCAAGCTCGAAAAGCCGCAGGCTATTGAGAACCTGGACGAGATTATTGACGCCTTTGACGCCGTCATGGTTGCCCGTGGCGATATGGCTGTCGAGTGCCCGCTCGAGGAAGTTCCGCTGATCCAGAAGCAGATCATCGAGAAGGCTCGGTTGCAGGCTAAGCCTGTCATCGTGGCCACCCAGATGCTGGAGTCGATGATCCACGCTCCTCGTCCGACCCGCGCTGAGGCCGCCGACGTAGCCAACGCCATCCTCGACGGCGCTGACGGCGTCATGACCTCCGCTGAGACCAGCGTTGGTGACTTCCCGGGTGAGACGGTGCGCACCATGGCTAAGATCGTCGAGTCCACTGAGGCTCATGGTCTGGACAAGATCGCCAAGATTGACTGGGATCCGCACACCACCAGCGGCATCATGTCGAAGGCGGCTGCCGAGATTGCCGAGCGTGCCGAGGCTAAGTTCATTGTGGCCTTCACCAAGTCTGGTGATACCGCCCGACGTATCGCTCGTCTGCGTCCGAGCACCCCTCTCATCGTCTTTACCCCTGACGAGACGACCACCAAGACCCTCGCGTGGGTCTGGGGCGCTCACGCCGTCGGCACCCCGGTGTTCAAGAACTCCGAGGAACTGTACCGCTGGGTTAATGCTTATCTGCGTGATAAGGGCTTTGTGCCGGTTGGCGAGCGCGTCGTCGTGCTTTCTGGTTCCCCGATGGACATTCCGGGCAAGACCAACGATCTGCGCATCCTTCGTATCAAGGAAGATGACTGATCACGGGTAGACCTCGATCGTCGTGACGTCCCTCATCCCACAGGGTGAGGGACGTCGTCGTCTTGTGCCGGTGGGATTGGTGTTCCTAGGTGGATGCCTAGGTACTCTTATGCGCGTCGGAATTGCCCATACCTGGCCGTCCCGGGCAGACGGTGTTCCGTGGGAGACGTTGGCTACCAATCTTGTCGGGACGTTCGCGCTGGCAACTTTGCTCGAGGTGCTCGTCCATGTTGGCCCTGACGAAGGGGTTTTTCGGGCGGTGCGGCTATGCGTTGGTACCGGACTGTTGGGTGGGTTTACGACTTATTCCACCCTCGCGGTGGAGAGTGGCCAACGTGTCATGTCAGGGCAGTGGTTCTTGGGTGTTATCTACCTCTTGATGAGCGTTCTGGCAGGTGCATTGTTGGCTGGGGTCTTGATCGCTGCGGTGCGGCTTGTGATGAGCAAGAGGTCATCATGACGATGCTGTGGGTATGCCTGGCTGGTGGTCTTGGCGCGGTGCTGCGCTTCCTGCTTGACTCGCGCATTAACTCACGATTCTCGGCGCCGGTTCCGATAGGGACTCTGGTGATCAATATGGCGGGATCATGGGTGCTGGGCTTTACCACTGCGGTGGCTCTCAACCATCTTGGGTTTTCACAGAGCCTCAAGGGTCCATTGGGCACGGGCTTTTGTGGCGGTTTTACGACCTTCAGCACAGCCTCTGTCGAAACAGCGCGTATCGCATCTGACCGGGGAATGCGCATCGGAGTACTGCACTGCCTTGGAATGGCGATTGGGGGAGTACTGGCGGCGATCTTGGGATTGTTCCTGGGATCACGAGTATAAGCCGACGGTGCCCGAGAGGGGAGTCGAACCCCTACGCCCGCAAGGACAACGCATTTTGAGTGCGCCGCGTCTACCATTCCGCCACTCGGGCCGGCTCGCTTATTATGCCATAGTTGCGCCCAGATGCCGATTCGTCGTTCACGAGGACCGGTTGGGCGGGTGCTCTAGACGAGAAGATTTGCTGGTCGGGGACATGTGCATGTGCGGCGAGACCTCACAACCACTAAGATTGAATCGAGTTGTCAACGTTCGACATGCAAGGAATCACCGTGAGTAAGCCACAGGACCCCACTCGGTCGACCTCTGATTCGGGGGCAGAGGCGGAACATCCACGTGTTGTAGTCGCCGAGGACGAGGCTCTTATCCGTCTCGATCTCGTCGAGTTGCTCGAGGAGCACGGTTACGAGATCGTCGGTCAAGCTAGTGACGGCGAGGAGGCTGTCCGTCTGGCCAACGAACTCGAGCCCGATCTGATCGTCATGGATGTCAAGATGCCCAAGATGGATGGCATCACTGCGGCCGACAAGATTGCCGAGGACCGTATCTGCGCTGTCGTCATGCTGACTGCTTTCTCACAGCGCGACCTCATCAAACGTGCCAAGGAAGCGGGCGCGATGGCCTACGTCGTCAAGCCTTTCGATGCTTCGGATGTCATTCCGGCTATCGAGATTGCTATGGCGCGATTTGCCGAGATCCGCGGCGTTGAGGACGAGGTCATGGACCTGGAGGAGCGCCTCGAGTCACGCAAGGTTGTCGACCAAGCCAAGGGTATTTTGCAGACCAGCCTCGATCTCACTGAGCCGGAGGCCTTCCGGTGGATCCAGAAGACCGCCATGGATCTGCGTAAGTCAATGCGAGAGGTGGCTCAGGGAGTTATCGATCACGCCGAGAACGAGAAGTGATCGCAGAGCTATGTGGTCCTCTTCTCAGACGACCTGACAGGTCATCCTTCCAATAGCACAGATGCGGCCCTCGTCGTCGACGATCTCGACGGTGTGGGTCGTTGTGCGTTTACCGAGATGCGCGGCTGTCGCGGTAGCGATGACCTGATGGCCGTGGGGTGGGCGTAGGTGTGAGACCGACAGCTCGATTCCGACCGCTGAATGCTCAAAGGTTCGTGCGTGGGCTATGGCTGCTAGCGACCCGGCCGTCTCCACCAGAACACCGGAACCGCCCCCGTGCCACAGGCCCATAGGCTGGGTGTTGCCGACGAGCGGCGCCGCGACGACGCAGCGGTTAGGCGAAATTTCGCGGACTTTGACGCCGAGCTTGTCGTCAAGGGGGCTGACGAGTTCTGCCAGCCAGTCGGGAAGCGGATGTTCAGGGATCGAATACGTCACAAGTGAAGCATGCCACTGTGTGCCACCTTGATCGTATCGCGTTGTCTGAGGCGTCCTCTAAAGTCAACGATATGAGCGAGACGACGCAGCCCATCCTCATGGTCCTTGACGGGCACTCGATGGCCTTTCGAGCCTTTTATGCCCTGCCGGTCGAGAACTTCACTACCTCGACGGGGCAGCACACCAATGCGGTACACGGCTTCGTCGCGATGCTTATCAGTCTGCTGCGTAATGAGAAGCCCACCCACGTTGCGGTGGCATGGGATCTTGCCGGAGGCACCTTCCGCACCACCGAGTATTCCGAGTATAAAGCTGGTCGTGCCGCCACCCCGCCGGAATTCCCCGGTCAGATCGACCTCATTAAAGAGGTTCTCGATGCTCTTCACATCGTTCACCTGTCTAAGGAGAACTACGAGGCTGACGACATCCTCGCGACTCTGTCGACCCGGGCGACTGCAGAAGGATTCAAGTCCTTACTGGTTTCTGGAGACCGTGACGCCATGCAGCTGGTCAATGACCAGGTGACGGTGCTGTACCCACGCAAAGGTGTTTCTGACCTCGCTCGCATGACACCGGAGACCGTCGAGGAGAAATACCTGGTGCCGCCAGCACGGTATCCGGAACTGGCAGCTTTGGTGGGGGAGAGCGCCGACCACCTGCCCGGGGTCCCAGGGGTTGGCCCCAAGACGGCGGTGAAGTGGCTGACGGCTTATGACGGGCTGGAGAACCTTATCCGTCAGGCTGACACCGTTAGGGGAAAGGTGGGACAGTCCTTCCGTGATCACCTCGATGACGTCATCCGTAACCGCAAGCTCAATGCCTTGGTTCGCGATCTTGACCTTGACGTCACCCTGGCCGAGCTGGTCCGTCAACCTTGGGATCCCAAGGCCACCCGCGCGGTCTTTGACACCCTGGAATTTCATACCTTGTGGGACCGGGTTCGTGCCTTGGCCTCTGAATCTGATTCCGATGAAGTGGTTGCAGCTGGCGACACCCTCGAGATCTCAGGGGCCGTTGTGGAACCGGGGACATTGAGTACATGGCTGTCCGCAGCCGAAGGCCGCGTCGGCCTCGACATCACAGGTAGGTGGGGAAGCGGAACGGGAGATGTGGAAGCCGTCGCGCTGGGATGCGGTGACGGTAATGCGGTGTGGTTCGATGCTGCCGAGTTGGGCCCTGAGGATGAGAAATCCTTTGCTGCCTGGCTAGCCGACAAGGGACGTCCTAAGGCCATGCATTCGGCCAAGGGTCCGGTGGAGGCCCTCGCCGAACGCGGCTGGGAGGTCGCGGGCCTGACCTGCGACACCGAGCTGGCCTCTTACTTGCTCCATCCGGATCGTCGTGCCTACAAGTTCGACGATGCAGTGCGCACTCACCTTAACGTCACGCTGGGTGAGGCGGAAGAAGACTCTGATCAGGCCATGCTTGATTTTGAGGATGACCACTCTGTTGAGTCAATGGAGAGAGCAGTGGCCGTCACCAAGCTGGCCGACGTCGTGGAGAAGGAGGTCGGGGCGCACGGCGGGTCCGAGCTGCTGCATGACGTCGAGATGAAGGTACAAAGGTGCCTCATCTCGATGGAGCGTGCCGGCATCGCCGTCGATACGGACACCCTTGAGGGGTTGCGCTTCGAGTTCGACGAACGGGTGACACGAGCCCAGGAAGCCGCATGGGAAGCGGCTGGAGAGAAGATTAATCTGTCCTCGCCTAAGCAGCTGCAGGGAGTGCTCTTCGATAAGCTAGACATGCCGAAGACTCGGCGTACCAAGTCCGGGTACACCACTGACGCGGACGCTCTGGCGGGATTGTACGAAAAGACCGGGCATCCTTTCCTAGCTCATCTCCTTGAGCATCGAGACGCCATCAAGTTGCGTCAGACCGTCGATGGGTTGCTCAAGGAGATCCGTGATGACGGCCGAGTCCACACCACATATATGCAGACGATTGCCGCGACTGGGAGATTGTCGAGCAAGGACCCGAACCTCCAGAACATTCCGATGCGTACCGAAGAGGGACGACGCATCCGCGAAGGATTTATCGTCGGCGAGGGGTATGAGTCTCTCCTGAGCGCTGATTACTCCCAGATTGAGATGCGGATTATGGCACACGTGTCTGGGGACCAGTCACTCATTGACGCCTTCCGATCGGGGCAGGACTTCCACACCGTGACGGCATCTCACGTATTCGGCGTTGCTCCCGAGGATGTCAGCATGGCTCAACGCTCCAAGATCAAGGCCATGAACTACGGGCTCGCCTACGGACTGAGCGCCTATGGGCTATCTAATCAGCTTAAGGTCAGCGTGGGTGAGGCTAAGGAACTCATGGCCGACTACTCCAGCCGGTTTGGAAAAGTACATGAGTACCTAGAGGAGGTCGTCGATCAGGCGCGTCGTCAGGGATACACCGAGACCCTCCTAGGACGTCGTCGCTACCTGCCGGATCTCACTTCAACGAACCGTCAGCGCCGAGACATGGCCGAGCGCGCCGCCCTCAACGCTCCCATCCAGGGATCGGCAGCTGACCTCATCAAGCTGGCTATGCTCGCCACCGATCAGAAACTCGCTGAGGCAGCTTTGAAGAGCCGGGTGCTGTTGCAGGTGCATGATGAATTAATCCTTGAGATTGCCAAGGGTGAAGAGGAGAAGGTTCGCGAGATCGTTACCGACGCTATGGAGCACGCCATGGAGCTATCGGTTCCGTTGACGGTATCGATAGGGGTAGGACGGTCCTGGTTCGATGCTGCGCACTGATTGGCGACGATAACCAGTACCAGTTACGAGGGGGCACGGGGTACCCGTGTTACCCCTCGCACCTTCGACCCCTACGTCGTGTCGAACCGCGCGGGATCGACACGACCATTGTGAACGCGTAACTTATGGGCACAGCGCGTTTCGGGTGGCGGGGTGGTTTGTGATTCGATGCGGACACCACCCCGGTTGACTAGGGGCGCTGGTAGGACAGCGAAAAAGCCCGGCCCAACCGAAGGGGACTGGGCCGGAACATTTGGACTGGATTGATCATGCTGGGGCGTACTCCACCATGCGCTCGGCGAGTACTGAGAGTACGTGGCGCCAGGGCTTGCCTGTAGCTCGTTCCATGCCGAGCTCGCAGGTGCGGTTGGCTGACAGATAGAGGTCGAACTCTCGTTCTGCTAGCTCCGTTGCCTCATGGCGAGTGGCTGATTCAGTGAGCTCTGGATGCAACATGCCGCGGTCCCCGGCGAACCCGCAGCAGCCCCAGGCGTCGGCGACGACGACCTCGTCTGCCACCGCTTCGGCACAGCGCTGCAACGAGTCGTTCCAGCCCATTCGGGTCGACGAGCACGTCGGATGCAGTGCCGCCGATGCGACTTTGGGTAGCGCCGGCATGACGGGCAAAACCGCGTCGGCGACGTACTGGACAGCATCAACTACTCGGATTCCCTCGGCGCCCTCATACTCGAGTTCGTGGACGAAGCCCTCCGAGCAACTCACCGCGTCGGAGATTACAGTCAGCTCGCCGTCCCGGGTAGCTCGACGCATGATGTCAACGACACGACGACGCATCGTCGCGTATCCCTTCGTCATTCCTTTTGACTTCCACGGGGTCCCGCAGCACAGCGAATCAATCCCCGCAGGAACAGTTACCCCGATCCCAGCTGCGGTGAGCAAGGAGATCATCGCAAACTCGGTCGTCTTCTCGCCCGGTATGGCGCCACCAAACATGGTGTTGACACAGGCCGGTAGGTACACGACCTCGGGGCGTCCACGTGGGGCGCTGCGGCGACCGGACCTGCGGCGTTTACCACCGCGAGGCAATTCGTCGGAAACCTGCGGTATGCGGTCGGATCCTAGGACGGCGCGAGCAGCCCCGGTGAGGACATTGGTTGCTGCCGCGGGGACAGGTTTGATTGCTGACATTCCGGCACTTGCAGCCGTGATGAAGGGTCCCCACCCGTTAGCGGCTAGATCCCAGGCGGTCTGCCCGACCGCTGGGTTATGTTCAGCCCGGAGCCGCCGTACTAGGTCGCCGGTATTGATATGCATAGGGCAGTTGGTCTGGCACATGCCGTCAACGGCACAGGTCTGTACTACTGGGTAGGTGGCACGTTCCTCAAGATCGGTAGCGAGTTTTTCATTGCCGTCGATTCGTGCCTGAGCGATGGCGCGTTGCATGACGATCCGCTGGCGAGGTGTCAATGTGAGATCCCGTGACGGGCAGACCGGTTCGCAGTACCCACATTCGACGCACCGATCGACCTCCTCCTGGACAGTTGGGGTGAGCTTGACCTCCTTCAGGTGCAGCCTCGGGTCATCGGTGATGATGGTGCCGCGGTTGAGCACTCCTGCCGGGTCCAGCGATTCTTTGATCTGGCACATGATCCGGTAGAGATCAGGCCCATACTGGCGTGCGACGAAGGGGGCCATGATGCGTCCGGTGCCATGCTCGGCCTAGAGAGTGCCGTGAGCATTAAGGACGAGGGTCACCATGTCCTCGGTGAATTTCTCGTAACGATCCAAGCCCGCTTTGTTGCGGAAGTCTTCGACGACGAGGAAGTGAATGTTCCCGTCCTTGGCATGACCGAAGATGATCGACTCTGGGTAATTGTGTTCACTGAAAAGTTGCTGCAGGTCTCCGCACACCCCGGCAAGAGTCTCGACGGGTACGGCGATGTCCTCCAGCAGGGCTGTCTGGCCCGATTGTCGCGTGCCAGCGACCTTGGCATAAAGGCCATTGCGCAGGGTCCAGATTGGGCCACGCACAGCAGGGTCATCGGTGAACGTCGGCTCATTGACCAAGTCCAGGCCGGAGATGACGGAATTGCCAGCTTCGACGGCTTCGTCTCGGGATTTTTGATCTGGGCAGTGGTACTCGACGAGAAGAGCAGCATCTCCGTTTCCGGGAGCCGGCGGGATGATGTGACCGTTAGCTGGGTCATCACGACACAACTGGAGGGACGAGGAATCCATCAGCTCAGTGACGGTCACCCCGGATTTCACTAAAGCTGGTAGTGCCTTTGTGGCAGCATCGAGAGTGGGGAAGTGGAGCAAGGCAGTGGCCAGGTTTGGCATGATCTTCACGGTGTTCATAACGGCCGAGGAGATGAATCCAAGGGTCCCCTCCGAACCGATCATGAGGTGGGAGAGGATTTGCGCTGGAGTGTCGTAGTCGAGGAAGGCGTTGAGCCCATAACCCATCGTGTTCTTGCGCGAGAATTGGAAAGCGATTTCGTCGGCACGGGCCTGCTCTCGGCATTGGTCTCGTAGTGCCATGAGCGTCTCGACGAGTTCGGGCTCGTCATGGGCCAGTTTGTCCTCACATTGTGGGTCAGCGGTGTCAATGACGGTGCCTGATGCCAACACAAAGACCATGGAGTCGAGGGTGCGGTAAGAGTTGGCGACGGTGCCACAACTCATACCCGAAGAGTTG
Source organism: Cutibacterium namnetense (assembly GCF_001642025.1). Lineage (GTDB taxonomy): Bacteria > Actinomycetota > Actinomycetes > Propionibacteriales > Propionibacteriaceae > Cutibacterium > Cutibacterium namnetense. The sequence goes on from NZ_LWHO01000003.1 coordinate 86,136, forward strand.
TCGGCCAGCACCCCTCCGAGGGTGCATGCGACTGACGACGCTGGATCTGGGCCGAGTTTGCGTCCGTACCGGGCAAGGACGGAGTTGACGGCGACGATCGTCGCCCCAGGCTGGACGCGCACTTTGCGGCCGCCGTCGAGAACCTCGACGCCACGAAAGGATCGCCGAGTGTCGACCATGACCCCATTCGTTAGCCCCTGGCCGGACAGGCTTGTTCCGCCAGAACGGAAATTGATCGCCATCTTGTGACGTGTGGCAGCCGCCATTGCTGCTGCCACGTCAGAAGTGGATCTTGCGCGGACTAGGACGCCGGGAGTGAGTAAGTAGTGGGAAGCGTCAGGGGCCACTGCGGCGAGGTCGAGCGGGTCTTGACTGACCTTTCCCCCTCCAAGGGCCTCCAGAAGGTCCGTGACCAGGGAGGACGGAATGGACGAGCGTGCACCACGATTCATGACTCCACATTAGAAGTGACGAAACGTGCACGCTCGTCTCAGGGTGACCGTAGATTAAATTATGGTGAATGTTGAAATCAGGCGACGGGGTATGCGTAGAAGATGATTCGGGAGTCGAATTCCCCAGTCTTCTTGGCGTAGTCCCAGCAGATCACAATGGCTGCTTGGGCTGGACCATTGTTGTCGTAAAGGACATTTGAGTTGGGGTTGTAGTCCTTGACCATGATCTTGGTGTCATGGTCGTAGCGGTAACAGACGGTCTGTCCCAACTTATCAGTCAGGCGGATGATATCGCCCTTCTTGATACCGCTGTTCTTGTCGTACAGGTGGTTACCAATGGCGCCACCCTTGTGGAAGGTGTGCGCGGTCAGTACGGCGCGACCCTCGCTAGAACCGATCTTCGGGCCTTTGTTGAACCAGGCCATTGACGAGGGGTCATTCTTCGGCGGTGCTCCGGCGGCTCCCGTCTCGTCGACGCCACGGGATAGTACCTTTGCGGACAGTTCCATCCCGTCGATGGAGTACTTCACAGGTACGATCGGCTTGGGTTTCTTCATGCAGCCAGCCGGAACCGGACCCTCCTTCTTGGCTGGAGCGGCCGACGTGCCGGATATGTCGCCCGCAGAGGCTGATGAGACCGGTCCGCCAGCAGAGTCACCGTCTCCCTTGCGCTGGACGAAGATAGCGGCGATAGCGGCAATGATGAGAACAATGACCACCACGAATGCGACGGTTCGCCACTTCGGATTGCCCGATCGTGCGCTGTTGCCGGCGTGAGCTGTCGAGCTGCTCGACGAGGTTGACCCGGTGGAAGTTTCGTCGGGTCGGGGAGACTGGTCATTCATGACTGTGGTGTCCTCCAGGGTTTTGTGAGGGGTTCAGTCTCGGGATGGGTTTCCCGAATAAGCGGTGTCCGAGGGATCGGATCCTGATGCAGGTTACCCTCTTGTGCGACAGACCTCCCAAACATAACTTAACAGTCGTGTTGACGGTGTGCATGGCCAAGGTTGCCAGTAGGAGGGCTGGTTGACCCTCCAGGGTTCGAATATTATGCTGGTTCCTGCGTTGTGGTTTGTGCGATCTCGGACGGGAGTAGATCGTGTTCGATCCTTAGGATCGTGGCTGCGGCGCGTTTCAAATCACATGACATCAATCGGAGTCCTATCTACATGACCTCCTCCACTGAGGCCTCCACCTCGAACCCGGTCGACATCGACCAGCAGAATGCCGCCAACACCGCCGATGGATCCGTGGCGGTTGACGACCTTGGCAGCCCGGAGGCCTTTTTGGCCGCTGTGGATGCCACCATCAAGTACTTCAACGACGGCGACATCGTCTCTGGCACCGTCGTCAAGGTGGACCGCGACGAGGTTCTCCTTGACATTGGTTACAAGACCGAGGGTGTTATCCCGTCCAAGGAGCTGTCGATCAAGCATGACGTGGACCCCTTCGAGGTCGTCAACGTCGGTGATGAGATCGAGGCCCTCGTCCAGCAGAAGGAGGACAAGGAGGGTCGTCTGATCCTGTCCAAGAAGCGTGCTCAGTACGAGCGCGCCTGGGGCACGATTGAGCAGATCAAGGAAGAGGACGGCGTCGTCACCGGTACCGTCATCGAGGTCGTTAAGGGCGGACTTATCGTCGATATCGGCCTGCGTGGCTTCCTTCCTGCCTCTCTTGTTGAGATGCGCCGTGTCCGCGACCTCCAGCCCTACGTGGGCCAGGAGATCGAGGCCAAGATCATCGAGCTTGACAAGAACCGCAACAACGTTGTGCTGTCGCGTCGCGCCTGGCTTGAGCAGACGCAGTCTGAGGTTCGACAGAATTTCCTGCACCAGCTGCAGAAGGGCCAGATCCGCAAGGGTGTCGTCTCCTCGATCGTCAACTTCGGTGCGTTCGTCGACCTGGGTGGCGTGGACGGCCTTGTCCACGTTTCCGAGTTGTCTTGGAAGCACATTGACCACCCGAGCGAGGTCGTTGAGGTTGGTCAGCCCGTCACGGTCGAGGTGCTGGACGTCGACATGGATCGTGAGCGCGTCTCGCTCTCCCTCAAGGCGACCCAGGAAGATCCGTGGCAGGCGTTCGCCCGTCTGCACCAGATTGGTCAGATTGTTCCCGGCAAGGTCACCAAGCTCGTTCCGTTCGGCGCCTTCGTCCGCGTCGAAGATGGCATTGAGGGTCTGGTCCACGTCTCCGAACTGGCTGAGCGCCACGTCGAGATCCCCGAGCAGGTCGTCAGCGTCAACGACGATGCCATGGTCAAAATCATCGACATCGATCTTGACCGTCGTCGCATCTCGCTCTCCCTCAAGCAGGCCAACGAGGGTATTGACGTTGAGTCTGATGAGTTCGATCCGTCGCTATACGGCATGGCTGCCTCCTATGATGAGGACGGCAATTACATCTACCCCGAGGGCTTCGATCCGGAGACCAACGAGTGGAAGCCAGGCTACGACGAGCAGCGCATCGCTTGGGAACAGCAGTATGCCGAGGCCCAGGCTCGCTGGGAGGCTCACCGTAAGCAGGTCATTGAGGCTGAGCAGGCCGATCAGGAAGCCGCCCTCTCCGATGGTGGCGCCCAGTCGTCCTACACCAGTGGTCCGGCCGAGGGCTCGCTGGCGTCTGATGAGGCCTTGCAGGCGCTTCGTGACAAGTTGACTCATAACTGATTAGTCTTTCGACTCTTCGAAACTTCGAGGGGCTCCGCCACTGTGGTGGGGCCCCTCGTTTTGTGTTGAGGGATGGATGATCCTTGTCGGCTCGATGTTTCTTGACCCCAGCGCCCCGATGCGAGACCACGCCCATCCTTGCGCACAAGGATTAGGCAAGGCTAACCTTATGGATGGCCCACGGTGGGCCGCATCGACAATCAAAGGGGACGTCTCATGACCACATCGGCCATGCGTAAATTCGTCGCCAGTATGCTCGGGGCCGTCTTGGCCCTTGCCGGGGTGCTAATCGCCCCGGCGGCATGGGCAGCTGGTCCGACGGTAACCGTTACACCAGTAGGTCGAGAGGGAGGTGATATCACCATCAAGGGGAAGGGATTCTCGACTACCGGCTTCGGTGTCTACGTTGCTGTGGCACCGGCCTCGGTGAACGAGTTCTACGGCAACTCGGACAAGTTCTATGGCTATGACCCGACTAAGGACGCGACCGAGTCTCCATCGACGGTCTGGGTCTATACCCCGAGTCAAGAGGCCATTGGCTCCAAGTTCGCCCAAGGTAAGCCGATGACGAGCGATGGGTCGTTCACCATCACGATGAAAGCCCCGGCCTTCCAGCAAGGCAAGGATTACGTCGTCCTCACCACGAAGGCCCATGGGGTCGGTAAGAAGGATAAGTCCGACGACACCCGGACTCCGGTGACCTATCGGGAGGCTGGACAGACTCCGGCCGGGCCGACGACCCCGACTGTCCCGGCGAAGCAGCCCAGCAAGCAGGCTGAGCCGGAGAAGCAGCCGACCAAGCAGCCCAGCAAGCAGGCTGAGCCGACCAAGCAGCCCAGCAAGCAGGCTGAGCCGAGGAAGCAGCCGACCAAGCAGACTGGCCCGAACGAGCAGAACCCTGCAACGAGAATGAAGGCAGGCGAAAAGCCACAGTCTCGAGCCGCTCATCACACCATTACCAAGCGGGTCTGCACAACCGGCGCGTCCAAAGTGACCTCCGGTTCACTGACTTGGGGTATCCGAACATCTTTCACCAGTTACCTGCGTGGTCCTATTGCCAAGGGCTCGTGGCAGCTTTCGGGCGGTGCCAACTGGAATGGTTCGGCTTTCACCTTCCCCCTTACCAGCGGCTCATACGATCCCGCTACTAAGTCTGGGTCTGTTAAGTACTCCGGCTCGGTGCACATGACTGGCCATCACGGCATCTTGGACATGACGCTGGCCGAACCCTCCCTAGAGATTAAGGGTTCGACTGGCCACCTGTACCTTGACGTGAAGTCCTCTTCGATGGATGGAAAGAAGACCAACTATGGTCGTGTCGATTTTGCAACCTTCCAGGTATCGACCTCTGGTAACTCTGCCATTAAGGGCTCGTCGGTCAAGCTGACCGCGACTGGTGCCAAGGCTTTTGCCGGCTTTTACAAGGCCGGTGAGCCGATGAACCCGCTGTCGACGAACCTCACTTCGTCAGCGGACAAGGTCTGTCACAACGTCACTGTCGACGCCGTCACCGGCAAGGTGATCGGTGGCGACTCCGGCAAGGGAGCGGGACGGGGGCTGCCCGCTACCGGTGCTGAGGGTCCGGCAACTGACGACATCGATCTTGCCATCGCCGGAGGGCTCGCCCTCACCGTCGTGGTGTCGACGGTGGTCGTCTGCCGTCGTCACGCTGCCCGGATCTGATCCGCTCATCGGACTTCGTCGCTTTCTAGGCAGGCGAAGCATTGGCAGGGATGGAGAACTCGTTCCCATCCCTGCCACATTTCCGAAAACAAGTTTCGAAAGGTTGCGAATCATGATCCGGTACCGTCGAATTGCCGGAGTCGGTTTGGCTCTGACCATGCTGGTGGCCGGTTGTGGTCACTCCTCCTCGGCGTCCCAAGGTCCTGCTACATCCTCCCCACAAGTCCCCTCCGTCGCGGCAACGTCGACGAGTCTGACATCGGCCACCTCACAGGCGGCGCGGGCCCTGCCCAACCCACACTCTCTTCGCGGTCTCACGGAAGTGCCGGAACCATCCGATCCGAAACCAGTCGAAGGATCGTCTGCCCAAAAGCTTCCTGTGACCGTCACTGACGTCGAGGGGAACAAAGTGACGATCACGAGCACTTCGAGAATTCTCGCCCTTGACCTCTACGGCACCCTGTCACGCACCCTCATCGGACTTGGGTTGGGCGACAATATCGTCGGGCGCACTGTTTCCTCCACCGAGAAGCAGTTGCACCACCGCCCCGTAGTTACGGAAAACGGACACGTTCTTAACGTTGAGGCAATCGCAGGTTTGAAGCCGTCGGTCATCATTGCCGACCGCAGCGTCGGCCCGAAGGAGGCCCTTGACCAGCTCCGCAAGTCCGGGATCCCGGTGGTGCTCGTCGATCCGCACCGCAGCGTCAGCTCCACTCCCGAGCTTATTCGCACTATTGCCAATGCCGTCGGGAAACCCGCTGCCGGCGAAGCCCTGGTGAAACGCACCCAAGAGCAGATCAGCCAGGCCAAAAAACAGATCGCAGCATGGAAGCCTGCCAAGCCGATGCGAGTCGCGTTCCTCTACGTTCGCGGAAACGCTGGTGTTTTCTTCATCCTCGGTTCTGAGAACGGAGCCAGCGAGCTCATCCAGGGAGTGGGTGCCGATGACGTTGCCTCCGACAAAGGCATAAAGACCCTGGTACCTGCCAATGCCGAATCTCTGGTCTCCATCAACCCGGATGCGATCTTTGTCATGAGGGATGGGCTGTCCTCCACCGGGGGGATGAAGGGTCTGTTGGCTAGAGCTGGGGTCGCAAACACTACTGCCGGGCGCAAGCAGCGGGTTATTGCTATTCCTGACGGAATTTCGCTGTCGTTCGGGCCCCAAACCGGCGAGATCCTGACCGCGGTGGCCAAAGCTTTATACGGAGTCAAATGAGCGCCTTGTCACAACCGGTCGTCCAGCGTTCTGGGATTGAGCGAAGAACTCGGATCCGGGTTATCTCTACCATCTGCCTCATCATCATTGTGTGTGGCCTAGTGCTGCTGTCGGCGATGGTTGGCCAGTACCGCGTAGCAGCCGCTGACGTTATCAGAATCGTCTTCGGGGGATCGGCCACCGACACTATGGCCGAGTCAGTGCTGTGGCAGATCCGATTTCCGCGCACCGTGCTTGGTCTGCTGGTGGGGGCAAGTCTCGCTGTGGCCGGAGCCGTCATGCAGGCGTTGTTTTCCAATCCGCTCGCTGAACCCGGTGTCATCGGTGTGTCATCGGGGGCCGCTGTGGGGGCATCGATCATGATCGTCGTTGCGCCCAACTTTCTGTCCGGGTTTGGTGTGCCGGCGGCAGCATTTGTATCGGGACTACTCGCAGCCAGTTCGGTTTACCTCATGGCGCGATCCGGTCGGCGAGCTGAGTCGACGACCCTGGTGCTTACCGGCATCGCAGTGACGGCCGTGTGCTCGGCTATTACCTCAATATCCACCTATGTTGCGCCGACGACTGCTCGGGACCAGATCGTCTTCTGGCAGATGGGCTCCCTGAGCGGGACAACTTGGGATCACGTGGCAACGGTCGGAACAGTATCCGCTTTCGGGATTGTCTGGGCCATTCTCATAGCCGGCAAGCTCGATACCCTGGCCTTGGGCGAGAGGGCTGCAGGGCACTTAGGAGTCAACGTCAATCGGTTACGGTTGTCGTCGATAGCTTTGACGGCATTGCTCACTTCGGCAGCGGTGGCTTATGCCGGAGTTATCACATTTGTGGGGCTCATAGTGCCGCATGTTTTGAGGCTGCTCATCGGGCCAGCCAACAAGTGGCTCATCCCGTCTGCCTTGCTGGGAGGTTGCCTCCTGGTCACGCTGTCTGACGTAGCCGCCCGAACTGTGGTGCCGTACGCCGATCTACCCATTGGCATCTTTACTGCCATCGTCGGCGGTCCTACTTTCTTCATACTGCTGAGACGAGGCATGGGCGGTGAGAGAGCCCTGTGATGATCCGTGCGCGAGACGTGACTTTTTGTTATGGGGAGACAACCATCCTCGACGGGATCAACCTCGACGTTCAAGCAGGCGAATTCGTTGGCTTGCTAGGCCCGAATGGTGCCGGTAAATCCACCCTACTGAGTGTGCTTTGTGGTGATCTTGAGGGTTGGAAGGGGACGGTTGAGCTCGACGGGGTGTCCCTTCAAGGGCTCTCCCGACCCGAGCTGGCGCTGCGGCGCTCGGTAATGCCCCAGCTCAGCGAATTCCCCTTCTCCTACCTCGTCCACGACATCGTCATGATGGGACGGTCCCCACATCCACGCGGCCCTGACGATGCCGTCATCGTCGATGCTGCGATGAAACGAACCGAGATCACTGACCTCGTCGACCGGGAGGTGACGAGTCTGTCAGGTGGTGAACGTGCCCGGGTGACGTTGGCCAGGGTGCTGGCCCAGCAGACACCCTGTGTTTTCCTTGACGAGCCGACTGCTGCCCTCGATATCTGCCATCAGGAACGCACTATGGCGATCTGCCACGAGTTAGCTCATGCTGGATGCGCGGTCGTTGCCGTCATGCACGACGTGGCGTTGGCGGCAGCGTGCTGCGACCGGATCGCTTTGCTGTCTGGGGGAAAGATACTGGCCATGGGCCCAGCTGAAGAGGTGCTCACGGAGGATAACCTGACCACGGTGTATCGGTGGCCCATCGAGGTCGTCACCCTGCCCGGAGGGGAGCTCGTCATCTTGCCCAGACGCGTGCGAACCGCCAGCCACGATGAACGAAGGAAGCCATGTCGAGTTCAGTATCGGTGATGTCACCACAGTCGGGTATTCGGGCCCGACGTGTGGCTGCCGTTCATGTTGTGGAGGTTGCTGCTACCTGCTTGTTCCTCGTCGCAGTAGGTCACACTATCGGTGGTCGTTTCGAGGGTTTCACCCCGGCGCCTGGCTGGTACTGGGCGATGGGCGCTGGTGGAGTAGTGGCAGCTGTTGCGGGCGGGGCTGCGATGTCGATGTCGGGCCGTCATGCCCGTGCCGAGGAGGCCGCCCTGCACCCACGGATCCTCGATGTTCTCTACCGTCGGTCCCTCACCGGCCCGCCTGCCACAGACGAGGGAGAACGGGTCATCACCTTAGCCACCGACAATGCTGAGCGGGTCAGCGAGTACCGTCAGGTCTTTCTTCCCGATATCATTGCAGCTCTGGCCACTCCGGTGCTGGTGTGTCTGGGTATCCTCGTCGCCTTGGACTGGCTCACGGGTCTAGCGTTGCTGCTGGCCTGCCCTCTCATCCCTACGCTGATTAGCGGATTCGTCAGGCTATTTCGCAAGCGATCATCGGACTCTCGTCGTGAGCGCGCTCGTCTCACTGCTCGCTACTTGGACGCTCTGTCCAACCTCGTTCTCATTCGAATATTGGGTGCGGGGCAACGGGTGGAGGATGATCTGCGCCGGCGCGGTGAGACTAATCGCGGTGCCATCATGAAGCTGTTGGCTGGCAACCAGATCGTCATCGTTGTCGTCGATGGTCTGTTCTCGCTGCTCTTCATCGTTATGGCTGCTGGGTTGGCCATGATGAGGTGGCAGGGTGGCGATATCTCGGCCACCTCGGCGATGACCATCGTGCTGCTGTCGGTGCTGTTATTGGAACCGCTGCACCAGGTCGCTGCATTCTTCTACATCGGTATGGGGGGCATTGCCTCCCAGAAGGCGTTGAAGAGGTGGTTCGACGCGGCTCCGTCAGTGCCCACGACCCTGGACGCTGCACCCTCGTTGCCGACACTGGAGCCGCCATCCCCCGCCCCTGTTCCGGGGGATGGAACTATCCAGCTGCGTAACGTCAGCGTCGGGTACGGCGAAACCGAGGTCCTGCACGGGGTTAGCCTCGCCATTGCGCGCGGTGGCCGGACCGCTATCATCGGCCGTTCTGGGGCTGGCAAGTCGACATTGCTTTCGGTCCTGAGCGGGACCCTGCCCCCTCAGAGTGGAGAAGTCCATGTCGATGGTCTCGACGCCTCAACAGCTGCGCCGGGGGCGATCAGGAGCGTCAGTGCCTCAGTCAACCAGCGCACCTGGCTTTTCGCAGGCACCGTGGCAGACAACCTTGCGGTAGCGAACCCGGGCGCCACGCGGGAACAAATGTGGGATGCATTGCGGCGAGCTGGCGTGGCCGACGACGTTGAGGCGATGCCGAAGGGTTTGGACTCCGATGTGGGGGAGCAGGGAAGGTTAGTGTCGGGTGGGCAAGCTCAACGAATCTCGTTAGCCAGAGCCTTCCTATCGGGACGTAACATTCTGCTTCTCGATGAGCCGACTTCTCACGTCGACATGGATTCTGAGCGGCGCATTATCGACGCTATCTCGCAGATTGGTGAAGACACCACCGTCGTCGTGGTGACTCATCGTCACCGATTGTTGGAACTAGCCCACGACGTACAGCGGGTCGGTGGAGGCACGCTGTCACCGGTTGATTGCGCCGATTCTGTCGAGGGTGACCGAGCTAAGACGGAGGACTGGGCATGACCGAACCATCGACCTGGCAAGTCGTAAGGTGGCTCACCGGTATCACCCGTCCGGTGCATCCGCCACTGTACTTTTCTGCCCTCATGAGGGTTGTTCACCTGCTAGCCGACATCGGTCTGTTCGCGATGGCCGCCGGGGGAATGGTCGCTGTCGTTACTTCTGGTTGGTCGGCGTGGGCGTGGTTGGGATGGGTCGTCGGACTCGCAGCTGTACAGGCCCTCGCCTACTACCTGGAGCAGTTGAGCGGGCACTATGTGGCTTTCAAGGCTCTGGAGATATTGCGCACCTACGCCTTCTCCCAGCTGTGGCCCAAGGCTCCGGCAGTTGTTTCGCACTCGCGCACTGGCGATGTGCTGGCCAGTCTTACTCGCGATGTCGATCGCATCGAGGTGGTCTATGCCCACACCTTCGCTCCCGTGGTGGCAGCTATCGTGGCCCCGCTCGTCGCGGTGGTCACGGGGGGAGTCCTTTACGGGTGGTTTGTGGTGGCCGTTCCAGCCGTCATCGTCGCCGTCCTCATCGCGGCCTTACTAGTCATTGGGACACGCGCCAGTCTTTGTGCCACCCACGAGATGCTCGGGGTGAGACGCGAATTGGCTGCTCACATCACCGACTCGGTTTTCGGTGCCGCGGAGATCGTCGGGTATGGCCGCCAGTGCGACCGGGCCATGCAGATGGCTCGTCTCGACGCGGACATCGCCGCTGGGTCCGCTAAAGCCCGTCGTTATACCGCTATGCGCCGGGCTTTCTGCGTGGCAGCCACGATGGGGATCGTCGCTTCGGTCTCCATTGTGGGTGTGGGCGCTGGTGCGAGCGTTGTTGGTGTGTGTGTTTTGGTGGCTGCGGGTTTGAGGATTGTGGAGGGGCCGCGGGGTATTGAGGATGCTGTTGGGTATTTGGATCATTCGTTGGCGGCTGCGAGGCGTTTGTGGTGTTTGAGTCATGCTCCGGTCGAGGTTGTTGATGGGTCGGAGGAGTTGTGTCTAGATCATGCTCCGCGGTTGGAGTGGCGCGGGGTCACGTTTTGTTACCGTGACGTGGATGGTTCACCGTTACCTGCGGTGCTTCGCGATGTTACGTTGAGTGTTCCTGCTGGGGGCCGTGTTGTTGTGGCGGGGGCGTCGGGTTCGGGTAAGACGACGTTGGTGAATTTGTTGTTGCGTCATCATGATCCGGATGCTGGGCAGGTTCTTGTGGATGGTGAGCCGGTGTCTTTGTTTACTCTGGATTCTTTGCGTAGGTCGGTTGCGGTGGTTTCGCAGCGGGTGGAGTTGTTGAATGCTTCTGTCGCTGACAATTTGAGGCTGGTAGCTCCTGATGCTGGTGATGGGGAGTTGTGGCGTGTCCTTGGTGAGGTTGATCTGGCTGATGAGGTGCGGGGCATGGAGGCTGGGTTGCGTACCATTGTGGGCTCGGGTGGTACGAGGCTTTCGGGGGGCCAGGCTCAGCGGTTGACAGTGGCCAGGGCGATTTTGCAGCAGCCGAGGGTTCTTATCCTTGATGAGTTCACTGCGTCTTTGGATCCTGGCTTGGCAGCTGAGATTCGTGTGAATTTGGCGCGGTGTCTGCCGGAGGTCACTGTGGTGGAGATCAGTCATGAATGCGATCGTGTTGGTGAGACCGTTGTTATGGATCGTGGCAGGATTGTGAAGCATCTGTACTGATAGCTAGCGGGGTGTCGGGGGAGTCGGGATGTGAGGCGCACGGTGGTAGGTGACGAGACGATGACGCGGGACTGGCTGCGAGTTGCTCCGAGTTGCGGGTCAGGTGGTGTTGTTCGCGTGGGTCTGACCGGTGGTATTGCCAGTGGTAAATCGACGGTGTCTGGACTGTTGGCCGAGCGTGGGGCTGTCGTTATTGATTATGACCAGCTGTGCCGAGATGTTGTTGCGGTAGGGACGCAGGGGCTCGCCGGGGTTGTTGAGGCTTTTGGGCGTGGGGTTCTTGCTGCCGATGGTTCCCTCGATCGGTCGGCCTTGGGGTCGATTGTGTTTGCTGATTCACGAGCGCGTCGCCGCCTTGAAGCGATTATCCATCCACTGGTCGAAGAAGCCGCCCAGCGGGTTGACGAGGAGGCCCGCGCCACTGACGACCTCGTGGTCGTCGTCCATGACATTCCGCTGCTCGTCGAAACTGGGCGCGCCGACGAATTTGATGTGGTGATGGTGACCGACGTTGATCCGGCTGAACAGGTACGTCGGGTTGTCGACAGAGATGGGTGTAACCAGGCCGATGCATGGGCGAGGATTCGCGCTCAGGCTTCTCGCGAGGAGCGTCTGGCGGTTGCCGATGTCGTCATCGATACCAGCGCTCCGCTGGAGGATCTGTCCGAGCAGGTCGATCGGGTGTGGTCGAAAATTATTGAGAGCGAGTCTTCCTGTTTCTCGGTGTGAGGTGTTCAGCCGGTCAGTGGTGGTGCAGTGACAGCACCCGCGAACAACGATCCGCGACTCGGTCGCTGTGGGTGGCGGGAGTATCACTTTGCCGTCACTTGGCGAGATCTTGTAGAAGATTCAGCACCAGGTCCTCGTTGTCCCGGTCAAGTGACGCCGTGGGTTCGTCAGCCAGGATGATCCGGCTTGGCTTGAGGAGCAATCGAGCCGAGGCGACACGCTGCTGTTCGCCTCCGCTGAGGGTGTGTACGGGGGTTCGTTCCTGCCCGGGTAGCCCAACGCGTTCCAAGACGGATGCGAAGGAGGGCTTGGGCAATAAGGATCCTGGACGCGCCGCGATGTCTAAGTTTTCGCGTACCGTAGCGCTCTCGAACAGAGCGTAATCCTGGAAGAGGTAGCTGATGGTCTCACGGCGGACGCGTTTGTGCGGGAGCCCACTGAGGACAGTGATGCAGGTACGGTTCCGGTGACGGTGGATGCATTGGGAGCGAGGGGGATACCGGTGAGGCTCATCGAGACTGGGCATGCAGGCTTCCGGATCTGACGTCCCGGCCCCGGTCGCATGCTTTCAGCGGATCTCATCGCGGGTGCCTTGAACTAGGGTGGAATCATGCGTCCAGTCACCGACATCACTCGCCGCGTTGCGCCCTTCCACGTCGTCAGTGAGTTTCAGCCTTCTGGTGACCAGCCACAGGCCATCGCGGAGTTGGAGAAGAGGGTCAACAGTGGCGAACAGGACGTCGTTCTGCTCGGCGCCACCGGTACTGGCAAGACGGCCACCGTGGCGTGGCTGGCGGAGAAGCTGCAGCGCCCGATGCTTGTCATGCAGCCCAACAAGACTTTGGCAGCCCAGTTCGCTCAGGAGTTACGTACCTTCTTTCCTGACAATGCCGTCGAGTACTTTGTCTCGTACTACGACTACTACCAACCCGAGGCATACATTCCGCAGACGGATACTTACATCGAAAAGGATTCAAGCCTCAACGAGGAAGTTGAGAGGTTGCGTCACTCCGCGACGAACTCCCTACTCACCCGTCGCGACGTCATCGTGGTGTCGACTGTTTCGGCCATTTACGGTCTGGGTACCCCACAAGAATACGTCGACCGGATGATCCCACTTCGGGTTGGGCAGGAATGGGATCGTGATGAGTTGCTGCGCGACCTCGTCACCAACCAATACGCCCGTAACGACATATCGGGGGAACGCGGCACCTTTCGAGTACGCGGGGATACTTTGGAGATTTTCCCGGTTTATGAGGAGAACGCGCTGCGTGTCGAGTTCTTCGGTGACGAGATTGAGGCCCTCACGACGATGCATCCGCTCACTGGGGAGGTCATCAGCGAGGATGAGCAGGTTTACGTTTTCCCGGCCACCCACTACGTTGCCGGCCCGGAACGTATGGAGCGGGCCATCGCGTCCATCCAGCAGGAGCTCGAGAAGCACCTGGCCGTCCTAGAAAGCGATGGAAAACTGTTGGAGGCCCAGCGGCTGCGCATGCGCACTACCTACGACATCGAGATGATGCAGCAGGTTGGTGCGTGCGCTGGCATCGAAAACTACTCGCGGCACATCGACGGACGCGCTCCCGGCTCTGCCCCGAACTGTCTACTCGACTACTTTCCGGAAGACTTCGTCCTCGTCATTGATGAGTCTCACGTGACCGTCCCGCAGATTGGCGGCATGTATGAGGGGGATATGAGCCGCAAGCGGACACTAGTGGAGCATGGTTTCCGACTACCTAGCGCGATGGACAACCGTCCGCTCAAATTCGACGAGTTCACACAGCGGATCGGACAGACTATCTACCTATCCGCTACGCCCGGTTCCTATGAGACGGAGCGAGCTCACGGCGTCGTCGAACAAATCATCCGTCCGACCGGGCTGGTAGATCCGGAGATCATCGTCAAGGCCACTCGTGGCCAGATCGACGACCTCATGGGTGAGATCCGCACCCGAGTGGATCGTGGCGACCGCGTCTTGGTGACGACCCTGACGAAGAAGATGGCCGAAGACCTCACCGACTATCTCATGGAACACGGGATTCGCACCCGTTACCTGCACTCGGAAATCGACACCCTCAAACGCATCGAGCTGCTCAAGGAATTACGCATGGGCGAGTTCGATGTACTCGTCGGTATTAACCTGCTACGAGAGGGACTCGACCTCCCGGAGGTCTCCCTGGTGGCAATCCTCGACGCGGACAAGGAGGGCTTTCTGCGTTCTGAGCGGTCCCTTATCCAAACTGTGGGTCGGGCTGCCCGTAATGTCAACGGCCAGGTCATCATGTACGCCGACCAGATCACTGACTCCATGCGGGTCGCTATTGACGAGACGAATCGTCGTCGCGATATCCAGATCGCCTACAACAAGGAACACGGGATCGATCCGCAGCCGCTACGCAAGAAGATCGGCGACATCACCGAGATGCTGGCTCGCGAAGGTGCCGATACTGATGAGCTCGTCGAGAAGTTCAACTATGGGAAGGGCCACCGCGGTTACAACTCGATGATCACCGACGAGCAGCGAGCGGCTCAAGGCAGGCGGCTCGACGCTTCGAAGATGGCTGAAGAGGATCTGGGCAACCTCATCGTGGACCTCACCAACGAAATGCGGTCTGCCGCTGGCGAGCTCAAGTTTGAGGTCGCTGCCCGCCTGCGTGATGAAATTGCCGATCTCAAGAAGGAACTGCGCCAGATGGTGGAGGCCAACCGGTAAGGGGGACCGGGAGTCGCAGTCGACGCCATTGGTATGCAAGTATGGAACTTGTTGGAGGGGAGTACTCCTGAGAGAAGTGTGGTCGTCATCACGATCGTGCCGTCACGGTCCGGCTGCACAGCCTCGGTGAAGCGGTAGCGCACCGGGGTGGACGAGACCTCTGGACCTTCTTCCGCTATCCCCTTGGAGGCCCGGATTTGCACGTTCATGCCTATGTCTGGATTATTACCATCCTCGTGATGGGGGCCTTGCTCTTCTCCGACGTTCTCGTTTTGGGGCGCAAACCCCATGTTCCCTCCACTAAGGAATGCGCCACCTTTGTCGGCGTCTTCGTCGGCCTGGCGGTGCTTTTCGGCCTAGGTGTCTGGATCTTGCAGGGCCATGCCGCAGGTGGACAGTTCTTCGCGGTGTGGTTGACCGAGTACAGCTTGTCGATCGACAACCTGTTTATGTTCCTCATTCTCATGGAGAAGTTCAACGTCCCACGGAAACTGCAGCAGTTCGCGCTGCTGGTGGGCATCATCGTTGCTCTCGTTTTCCGTGGTGTCTTCATCGCCCTGGGGCAGGCGATTCTTGAGGCCTGGGCGTGGGTGTTCTTTATCTTCGGGATTTTCCTGCTGTATTCGGCTGTTGACCAGGTGCGTGAGTACCGTCACCGTGACGATGAGGACGAGGATAAGGGTCCTGGTGAGGGGGGTCGCTTCATGACGTGGTTCAAGCACACGGTTCCGACTACTGGGTATTACCGTGGCGCGAAATTCTTTGTTCGAGAGAACGGTAAAACCCTCGCAACCTCGATGTTCATGGTTTGTGTTGCTCTGGGCGTCACGGACCTGCTTTTCGCCCTCGACTCGATTCCGGCGTCCTATGGGCTCACCAGTGAGGGATACCTCATCTTTACCGCTAACGTCTTTGCCCTCATGGGCTTGCGTCAGTTGTACTTCCTCATCGGAAGCCTGTTGGAACGCCTGGTGTACCTGTCGCTGGGTCTGGCCGTGATCTTGGGCTTTATCGCTGTCAAGCTCATCGGCCATGCGATGCACCACTACGGTTTGGACCAAGCCTGGTTTGGTTTCAGTACTGAGGTCTCGATTGGAGTTTCGCTGGGCGTGATCGTCGTGACCCTCATTCTTACCACCGTCGCGAGTCTCATCAAAAGTCGTAAAGACCGCGCCCAGGCCTGATTTGACGCTTACCAGCCCCGGGCGCGCCACAGTGGAAGGTTGGGACGTTCCTCCCCGACAGTTGTGGCGTCGCCATGCCCGGGATGAATAACCGTCGTGTCTGACATGGGCGCGAAGATCTTCATACAGACGTCGTTGTAGAGACTCTCGAACTCTCGGCTTCCGCTAGTTTTGCCGACCCCACCCGGGAACAGAGAATCGCCAGTGAGAACGTGGTCGTTGGGGCTACCGTGTAACCACAAGGCGATGGATCCGCGGGTATGGCCTATCAGCCCAATGACGTCGAGTTCTACATTTCCGAGACGGAACAGATCACCGTCCCATATGGTGCGGCAGGTTACTCCGGTGGTGGCCTGAATGGCTTCGGCATCGGGTTCTCCGCACCACGGCTGGGCTCCCGTCATGGTAATGATCTCCGCGAGAGCCCCAGTATGGTCCTGATGACGATGGGTCGTAATAACGGCTCCAACGTCGTAATCGCCGATGAGGGCTTTGAGCCGACCGGGTTCGGCAGCTGCGTCTACGAGGATGGCGGGGCCGGCTCCGGGATGGATGAGGTAGGCATTATTGTCCATGGTGCCTACCGAGATTTTGATGAGGTCGACGTCATCGTTAACCCTGACGAGGGCGGCCTCTGAGCCCGGATCTACATGGTAGAGCGGCATGACGATTCCTTCCTGGGACGAGCAGGTACTCTGCCAGCTGTCCCGTTAGATGAGCATAGGGACGGCGAGCTGGTCAGCTCCGGCGAGACGCTCAGTTCCCCCTCTGCCCGATAGCCATCCTGCCAGTGCGCCGTCGGGCCCATGGACTGTGGTCGCGAATCCGACCCCGCCAACGCGGTCGGTCAGACCCGAATCAGAGACGATACGCATGGCGGGCACCTCAGGACGGTCCCGCAGGCGGAAGCAGACCCATTCCAGGAGGGTACGTGCGGGAACCTCAGGGAGGTCATCGACGGTCATCCCGAGATCAAGATCGACGTGGTGAAGGGCGATCTCCGCAAGTCGTAGTGCTGGCAGGTCAGTGACGTCGACGCGGATGTCGTTGGTCAGCCACACCGCAGTGCCACGTTCCATGTCGTCGAGCGCGTCAAAAGTGGCGTTCAGGGAGCCTGCAGTGGTGTCGAGATCGATTTGCAGCTGCAGCCCGGTGCGTTCCGAACCGCGTTCGATGTCGCGGTCGCGGAGTTCGTCGGAGGGATAGAGGTGGGGGACTTCTTGATCGGTGACGACTGCTTTCGTGATGGCTTCAAAGGCATCGGCGTTACGGGCTATATGGGTGGCGATATGGGCGCGGGTCCATCCGGCCAGGCGGCTTGGTGCCTGCCATTCGTCGTCCGATAGCCCCATAGTTGCGCCAAGAAGGCGCTGAGTAGCCTCTCGCTTGGCAGCCCGGATCTCGTGCAGGGGAGCGCTGGGACATAGACCTGGTGGTCGTTCGGCAGCGCTCATGTCGTCCAACCTAATGCCACGGGATGGAACATGCCAGATGAGCGAAGGCATGGCAGCCAGTTTCACAGCAGTATGAGGGGGTTCATCGTGTTCCGTTGTGCCAACCGCGCAGAACCGCGGGACTGTCCTGGCCGGCCTCTACGATGACATTTGTGAGTGACCACATCGTCGTCCGAGGTGCCCGGGAGCACAATCTGCGCAATGTCAATCTGGACCTTCCCAGAGACGCCATGATTGTGTTCACCGGCCTGTCGGGATCGGGCAAGTCTTCCCTTGCTTTCGACACGATCTTCGCCGAGGGGCAGCGCCGGTATGTGGAGTCCCTATCCTCCTACGCCCGCCAGTTCTTGGGCCAGATGGACAAGCCTGACGTCGACTTCATTGAGGGCCTCAGTCCGGCAGTGTCCATCGATCAGAAGTCCACCTCCCGCAACCCTCGGTCGACCGTTGGCACTATCACCGAGATTCATGATTATCTGCGACTGCTCTGGGCCCGCGTTGGCAAGCCCCACTGTCCAGTGTGTGGCGAGCTCATCAGCCGTCAGACTCCGCAGCAGATCGTCGACCGCCTGATGGCCCTCGACGAGGGCACCAAGTTCCAGGTCCTCGCGCCGGTGATCCGCGGACGCAAAGGTGAGTACGTCGAGCTGTTCCGACAATTAACGACCGACGGCTTCACTCGGGTACGAGTCGACGGAGACGTTCATCGGCTCGGTCAAGTGCCGCCGCTGGACAAGAAGCGCAAGCACGACATCGACGTCGTCGTTGATCGGATTGCAGTCAAGCCATCGGCTAAGCAGCGTCTCACCGAGTCGGTGGAGGCGGCGTTGGGGCTGGCCCACGGCATCGTCGGGATCGATTTCGTCGACCGAGATCCGTCTGATCCGCACCGGGAACGTCGGTTCTCCGAGACGATGGCTTGCCCTAACCAGCATGACATCGACATTGAGGAGCTGGAGCCGCGTCAGTTCTCCTTTAATGGGCCGTGGGGTGCCTGCCCGACCTGTTCTGGTCTGGGTGCGACCCTCGAGGTTGACCCGGAATTAGTCGTTCCTGATTCCGGGTTGAGCCTGCTGGAGGGAGCCATTGCGCCCTGGTCCGGGCCACGAGTATCGAACCACTATCAGCACGTTTTTGCCGGACTGGCGGAGAACCACGGGTTTGACGCGGCTCTTCCGTGGTCTGAGTTGCCGGCCAAGGCCCGCAAGCTGGTCTTGCATGGTGATGGTGATCCGGTCATGGTCTCGTATCGCAACCGATTCGGGCGGGTGCGTACTTACTCGCAGAATTACGAGGGAGTGCTGCACTATGTGCGGCGACGCTACGACGAGGCCGAGACGGACTCTGCACGCTCCCGGTGGGGCCAGTACCTGCGCGAGGTACCTTGCCGTGACTGTCACGGCAAGCGTCTCAAGCCGACGAGCCTGGCTGTGACGGTCGGTGGGCGAAATATCGCCGAGGTCTCAGATATGTCCATTGGGGAGGCCTCAGAATTCCTCAACGCGTTGACGTTGACCGAGCGGGAAGCCACTATCGCAGAGCGGGTTATCAAGGAGGTTCGCGCCCGGCTGCGTTTCCTTGTCGATGTCGGCCTCGATTACCTCACCTTGTCACGGTCGGCAGGGTCCTTGTCAGGTGGTGAGGCTCAGCGTATCCGGCTCGCTACCCAGATTGGTTCGGGTCTGGTCGGGGTTCTCTATGTCCTTGACGAACCCTCCATCGGTTTGCACCAGCGTGACAACCGACGCCTCATCGACACCTTGGTGAGATTACGAGATCTCGGTAATACCCTCATCGTCGTCGAGCATGATGAGGACACCATTCGGACAGCGGACTGGGTCGTTGACGTCGGCCCAGGGGCCGGTGAGCACGGCGGCGAGGTCGTCGTGTCAGGAGCCGTTGATGAACTGCTGGCCAGCGAGAGATCCGTGACCGGTGCGTACTTGTCGGGCAAGAGGTCGATCCCACTGCCGGCGACTCGACGCCCACGTACGGGACGTGAGCTCGTCGTCAGGGGTGCCCGTGAGAACAACCTCAAAGGGGTGGATGTCACCTTCCCACTAGGGCAACTCGTCGTCGTCACCGGAGTGAGTGGCTCGGGTAAGTCCAGCCTGGTCAACCAGATCCTCTACACATCGCTGGCGCACCGTATCCACGGCGCCAGGGCGGTACCAGGTAAACACGAGACGATCACCGGTGTCGAGGAAATTGACAAAGTGATTCACGTCGACCAATCGCCGATCGGGCGCACACCAAGATCGAATCCGGCCACCTACACCGGTGTCTTCGACAAGATCCGTGCTCTTTTTGCCCAGACTCCCGAGGCTAAGATGCGCGGCTATCAGCCGGGCCGGTTCTCCTTCAACATTAAGGGTGGACGCTGCGAGAACTGTCAGGGTGACGGCACCATCAAGATCGAGATGAACTTCCTCCCTGACGTCTACGTGCCTTGTGAGGTGTGTCACGGCGCCCGATACAACCGCGAGACCTTAGAGGTCCATTACAAAGGTAAAACGATCGCTGAGGTCCTGGACATGCCTATCGAGGAGGCCTGCACCTTCTTCGAACCGATTTCGTCGATCCATCGCCACTTCCAAACCCTCGTCGAGGTCGGTCTGGGATACGTCAGGCTCGGCCAGCCCGCGACGACTCTGTCCGGTGGCGAGGCGCAGCGCATCAAGTTGGCCTCCGAGTTGCAGAAACGTTCCACGGGTAGGACGCTGTATGTCCTTGACGAACCCACCACCGGCCTGCACTTCGAGGACATTCGCAAGTTGCTGCTGGTGCTGCAGCGTCTCGTCGACCAAGGCAACTCGGTCTTCGTCATCGAGCACAATCTGGATGTCATCAAAACCGCCGATTGGATCATCGACATGGGGCCTGAGGGAGGAAATGGCGGCGGAACCGTTGTCGCCGAGGGCACCCCGGAGCAGGTTGCCACCGTCGAGGGGTCCTACACCGGTCAGTACCTTTCGGAAATTCTGGCCGGGCACGAGGTACCAGTCGGAGATGAACCGGCGCTCGTCGAGGCGCCGGCGGACGCTGGGAAGAAGAAAACCACCGCCAGGAGGAAGGCAAAGAGGACCACGACCTCACGCAAGAGGTCGCGTTGAGAAAAAGTCAGGCGTCAGGAACCGCTGATGGTGAGAGTTTCGCCTTTCTGCGTGACCGTGGCCTTGCCCAAACCGGAGGTAGCCGGGCCCTGGGTGACGTGACCGTCAGTAATAGCGAACTTCGATCCGTGGCACGGGCACAGGATCGCACCGTCGTGGACCTTATCGACCTGACAGCCAGCGTGCGGACACACCCGCACAAATCCTTTAAAGGTTCCTTTGGTGGGCTGGGTAATGACGAAGTTCGTGCCGTCGATGACGGTGCCTCCACCGACTGGGACATCAGCCGCCTTGACGGTGGCAGGGCCGGTATGAACGTCGTTAGAGTTCTGAAAGGTGTTGCATCCGGTGACCGCGCTGGTAGTAGCCAAGGCTGTAACACTTCCAACGGTGCGCAGAATCTCACGTCGGGTGGGGGACATTTCTCTCCTTCGTAGTCAGCGGGTGCCAGGATTGCCGGTGGAGGCGGCGACGGCGCCGTGAACCATACCGGCTTCGATGAGGTGATCCACGCGATTGATCCAATGAACTTCGTACCCGTCAGGGTGCAACTCGATCATCGAGGTGGCGGTGTTCTGAAGCCCGATCCAGTGCGGTTCGCTGCCGATGGAGCACTTGCGCAGATCAGCGGCAAGTTGTGGGGCGATGAGGTGCAGTAACACCATGGATCCGATAGCGCCGTGGGCGACAATCGCGATGCACTCGTCATCGTCATGATCGTCGCGGATCCACTGGGCAATTCGGCCGGCGCGCTCAGCAGCTTCGGAAGCGGTCTCGATGCGAGCCTCGCGCCACCCTTCCTCAGTGATGGATTCGGGGAAGACGGCCCGGTCTGTGATGGCCGACAGAACCGATCTCGGCGATCCTGGATGGCCAGTCTCGACGCCGTCAACGATCTGAACTGGGCCGGGACGCTCGAAGATGAGGTCATTGATGATGATAGGAAGATCAAGGGCCTCAGCGACCGGGTCAGCCGTCTGGATGGTACGCATCATGGGGGAGGAATACAGTTTCGTTGGTCGGGGGGAAACCGATCCGATCCACCTTCCTAGGGCCTGAGCTTGACGTTGTCCTAGCTCGGTGAGCTCCGGGTCAGGCTTGCGACTGTGCTGGTAAGTCTCGACGGACTGCGCAGCAAAGGCATTGTTCTCGGACTGGCCGTGGCGGATGAGGAGAAGATGCACGATTCCAGCCTACCGACGAGTCCCACCGAAAGGCGGCACTCTGACATCGGCGTTACCTCGGGGCCCGAGGCCGGCGGCGGTCGACCCGTGCCCACCACTATTTCAAACTGCGTCAGGTGAGAAGGCACCCCGTTGTGGCCGGAGGTGACGAGAATTGGTGAGCGTTGGAGGTTGTATTCGATGGCGACCGCAGTAGCTGATGATTCGGTGACAATCTCCTGCGATCTTCCCGAAACCAAGGATGCAAACCCCGTAGATACTATTGTTCCGAGAGGGTATGGGGAGCGGTTAGGATGTGATAGACAGCAGAAAAGCGTCTGGAGATCATCGTCTTCGTTCTGACTGTCATGTCGACGATGTTGGCACTTCTGGCCCTCGTATCGGACCCAAGTTTTGGTCTCTTCGTGGCCGGTCTCGTATTAACAGGGGTCGTCGCTGTCATAGGTGGTATTCGCGTCAAACGCTTGTCGAAGCGGATGGCGCAGGACACGAAAGAAGGAGAGCCGCGCGAGTTTGTGATGCGTTGACATCGTTGAGGGACGGTTGAGCCGCCGAAGTGCACTTGCAGTGCCGGCCTCCGCAGCGGACACCCGTGGTGCGAGCGGGGAGCGATATTTCCCGACTCGCGCATAGAGTTCACCCCATGGCCGATCCGTCGAGTTACCGTCCATCCCCGGGTACGATTCCTACCCAGCCAGGTGTCTATCGATTCAGCGATGAGCATGGCCAAGTCATCTACGTCGGCAAGGCTAAGAACTTGCGCAATCGGCTGAACTCCTACTTCCAGGACATCTCGGCTCTCCACCCGCGCACCCAGCGGATGGTGACGACGGCGGCGCACGTGCAGTGGACGGTGGTTCAGAACGAGGTCGAATCCCTGCAGCTTGAATACACCTGGATCAAGGAGTTCGACCCGCGGTTCAACGTCATGTACCGCGACGACAAGTCTTACCCGTGGCTGTGCTTTACCTGGACCGACGAGTACCCACGCGTCTTCGTCGGACGCGGTGCGCACCATAAAAGATGGCGCTATTACGGACCCTTTGGCCAGGCCTGGGCGATTCGCGACACCGTTGAGACCCTGTTGCGTGTGTTCCCTATGCGGTCCTGCTCGACTGGGGTTTTCAATCGCGCGAAGAACCAAGGGCGCCCCTGCCTACTCGGATATATCGGTAAGTGTTCGGCCCCCTGCGTTGGGCGGATCACCCCCGAGGCCCATCGCGCGATTGCTGACGAGTTCTGTGATTTCATGGCCGGACGAACGACGAGAGTCGTCAAGCGGCTCGAATCTGAGATGGCGGAGGCTTCTGAGAACCTTGAATTCGAACGTGCTGCGGTGATTCGGGATTCTCTGGGTGCCTTGTCTAAAACTTTGGAGCGCAACGCTGTCGTGCTTGGTGATGGTACTGACGCTGACGTCATATCCATGGCTCTCGACCCGCTAGAGGCCGGCGTCAAGATTTTCCATGTCCGAGGTGGCCGCATCCGTGGTGAACGCGGTTGGGTCGCTGACCGTGCTGACGATGCGGACGAAGCCGAGCTCATGGAGACGTTCCTGACGCAGTTGTACGGCGTCAATGCCGGTGACGGCCAGGTCCGCGACGATGGGCACGGCAATGCCGTCCCGCCGCTGGTGCTGGTCTCCGCTAATCCTACGAACCCCGACGTCATGTCGACGATCCTCAGCTCCGAACGCGGCTCGCACGTCGAGATTCGTGTCCCGCGTCGTGGTGACAAAGCGACCCTCATGGACACCGTTACTCGCAATGCCCAGGAAACTCTTGCCCAACACAAGCTCAAGCGGGCCTCTGACCTCGCCACTCGCACTCGCGCTCTGGAGGAAATTCAGGAGTCACTGGGCCTGGACCGCGCCCCACTACGGATGGAGTCCTACGACATCTCTCATATCCAGGGCACCAATGTCGTCGGGTCGATGGTGGTCTTCGAAGACGGCATGCCCCGCAAGGCTGAGTATCGTCGCTTCATTATCAAGGGATTTGAGGGGTCCGACGACTTCGCCGCTATGCACGAGGTGCTTTCTCGTCGGCTGCGTCGCCTCGTTGAAGACCGTGACGCCATGGCCGCTGCCCAAACTCCAGACGGTGACGTCGGCTCCCTTATCGACCCAACTACCGGTGCCCCTCGGAAGTTCGCCTACGCCCCGCATCTCATCGTCGTCGACGGTGGCGCGCCTCAGGTACATGCCGCTCAGCAGGTGCTTGAGGAGTTCGATCTTGAGGACGAGATCGCGTTGTGTGGCCTTGCCAAGCGTCTGGAAGAGGTGTGGCTGCCCGACGAGGAATGGCCGGTTATTTTGCCGCGAACTTCTGAGGGGCTCTATCTTCTTCAGCGTCTGCGTGACGAGGCTCACCGTTTCGCTATTACCTTTCACCGATCGAAGCGTTCCAAAGCCATGGTGGAGTCCGTCCTCGACGGTGTGCCAGGGCTGGGGGAGGTCCGGCGCAAAGCCCTCGTTTCCCACTTCGGATCGCTGCGGTCGCTGCGCAAGGCCACCGTTGACGACATTGCTCAGGTGCCAGGTTTTGGTCCGAAACTCGCTGGCGAAGTCGTTGCGGCTTTGTCCCAGGATAAACCAGCCGAGGCCATCAACACCGCCACCGGTGAGGTTGTTGACGCCGATGTTCCGGACGAAGGGAGGTGACGGCACTACCCTTGAGATGTGAGCAGCGAGCAGACAGCGAAGACCCCACGAGTTGTCATCATCACCGGCGTTTCCGGTGCTGGGCGTCGTACCGCAGCTCACGCTATGGAGGACCTCGGCTGGTACGTCGTCGACAATCTTCCGCCCGCCATGTTGGGGGCTCTCGTTGACGAAATTGCCGCCAACGACATTGATCGTCTAGCGGTAGTCCTCGATGTGCGTAGCCGCATCATGTTTGACACTCTGGGGGTGGCCGTCAATGCGCTCGATGAGCGCGGCATTGATCCTGCCATCGTCTTCTTGGAAGCGTCGGATGAGACGATCGTGCGCCGTCAGGAATCCAGCCGTCGCCCGCTGCCGCTACAACAAGGTGGTCATCTGCTCGACGCCGTTGCCCTCGAGCGGCGGATGCTGTCTGATCTGCGAGCCGAGGCTGATCTCGTCATCGACACCACTTCGATCACTGCTCGCCAACTAGCCCAACGTGTTGACCATGCCTTCGCCGAGGGGATTGATGAAGGGCTGGCATTCCAGGTGATGTCCTTCGGGTTCAAGCGCGGGGTTCCGATCGACGCTGATCTCGTCTTTGATGTCCGCTTCTTGCCAAATCCATATTGGGTTCCTGAGCTGCGTCCCAAGACCGGTTTGTCTTCTGACGTCGCTGCCTATGTCATGGCCCAAGCTGGTGCTAAAGAATTTATTGACCGTGTCGAGGACCTTCTGGTTGGCATGGCTCCGGGGTATCTTCGGGAGGGCAAGAAGCAGGTCACGGTGGCCGTTGGTTGCACGGGCGGGAAGCATCGCAGTACCGCCATCTCTGAGGAGCTGTCCGCTCGGTTAGCAGCTCGGGGGCACCGCACCGCCGTCCTGCACCGAGACCTCGGGAAGGAATGACGATGGTGTCGACCCCCTCCAAGCTGCCGGTCGTCACGGCCTTTGGCGGCGGCCACGGGTTAGCGGTCTCTCTGAGAGCGCTGCGCCGTCTTACTGATCGTCTGACCGCCGTCGTCACTGTCGCTGATAACGGCGGGTCCTCCGGTCGGTTGCGTGACGAGTTCGACATTCTGCCCCCTGGTGATCTCCGCCGTGCCCTGGCCGCGCTATGTGCCGACGACCGTCTAGGTCGCACCTGGGCCGAGGTTTTGCAGGCGCGATTTAATGGCGCTGGTGAGCTCGCCGGCCACGCTATCGGCAATCTTCTGATCGCCGGCCTATGGCAAGAACTTGGTGACGCGGTCTCTGGTCTTGACATGGTGGGTCAGCTTCTTGACGTTCGCGGACGCGTCCTGCCGATGTCCCTAACCCCACTAGACATCAGTGCTCAAGTTGTTGGTCTTGACCCCAATCGGCCGGATGAGGAGTACACCCTCACGGGCCAGGCTACCGTCGCGAAGACTCGGGCAGAGGTCCTCAAGGTGGGTCTCGAGCCTTCCGAGCCAGACGCGTGTCCCCAGGTGCTGGAGGCGATCCGTGCGTCTGACAACCTCGTGCTTGGTCCCGGGTCGTGGTTCACTTCCGTCATGCCCCACTTGCTGGTGCCCCAGATCGTCGACGCGATCTTGGAGTCGAAGGCGCGAAAGGTCCTCACGCTTAATGTCTCCGGTGCTGATGAAACTGACGGGTTTAGCCCAGCGCGACATCTGGAGGTCATCGCTGAGCATGAGCCGCGGATGCGGTTTGACGTTATTCTTGTTGATCGCGGGTTTGCCGGCCAGGATCCCCATTTGGAACCGTTTGCGCGCAACCTCGGTGCGGAAATCGTCGTTGATGATCTGGCTATGCGTGATGGCTCGGCCCGGCACGATCCGCTGAGGTTGGCGTCAGCTTATGCCAACATCATGGGCGTTCAGCCCCGCTGATTGTCGCCTAAGATCACATTGTTATCCCCGTTACCCTTTCCGGAGGCTAGACCCACATGGCGCTCACCCTGCAGGTGAAGAACGAACTCGCGACGGTGCCGGTGCAGAAACTGTGCTGCCGCCGATCCGAGATCGCGGCTACCCTGCGATTCGCAGGTGGCATACATCTGGTGCAGCATCGCCACCTTACGATCGAGGCAGAGGTTGACACGGGAGGAGCAGCGCGACGACTGCGTCAGTCCATTCAGGAAGTTTTCGGTTTTGACACCGACCTCGTGGTCGTCAATGGCACCGGGCTGCACAGCAGCACCCGCTACTTGGTGAGGATGGTGCGTGGGGGTGCCGATCTGGCTCGTCTGACCGGACTGCTTGATCGTCGTGGGCATCCGGTGAAGGGACTTCCGGTTCCCATTGTTGGTGGGGGACGATGCTGCCAGGCCGCAGCGTGGCGTGGGGCCTTCCTCGCCCGCGGGTCGCTAACTGAGCCTGGGCGCTCCATGGCGATGGAAATTACCGCTCCCGGCGAGGGTGCTGCCATGGCCCTTGTCGGCGCTGCCCGGCGCCTAGACATCGTTGCGAAGCAACGTGAGTCTCGTCATGTCTACCGGGTGACGATCCGTGATGGTGACGCGATCTCGGCGATGCTCACCCGCATGGGAGCCCATGAATCCGTGCTGGCTTGGGAAGATCGTCGGTTGCGTAGAGAGGTGCGAGCATCTGCCAACCGGCTGGCTAATTTCGACGATGCTAACCTGCGTCGCTCTGCGCGAGCCGCTGTTACTGCGAGTGCCCGGGTGGAACGCGCCTTAGAGATTCTCGGAGATTCTGTTCCAGACCATCTGCGAGCGGCTGGTCGACTTCGACTCGAACATCGAAATGCCAGCTTGGAGGAATTAGGCAAGGCGCATGAGCCTCCGTTGACGAAGGACGCCATTGCCGGTCGGATTCGTCGCCTGTTGGCTCTTGCCGACAAGACGGCCCGAAGCAACGGAGAGCCCACCACTGTGGAGAGCCTTCCTCCCGAGATGCGTGAGGATCGCGGCTAACGGTCGCTACAGCGCTGTTGCAGGGTAAACCGTAGGCTGGATTCCGTTCCCACGTGGGGAGGCATTCGCGCAACCTGGTGGTCATTTGTGCGCCGATCTGAGCGGCGCTGGTGATCGTTCGCCCGTGGCATTGCCTTAATGCGGACCCTCGGGTTCGTTCATTGTTCTTGGTCGCTATGCTTAGAGATGTCCGAGTGCTGAACGCACAAACCTCATCTGGAGGAGATCCCTTAATGACCGTTAAGGTTGGTATCAACGGTTTTGGCCGCATTGGCCGCAACTTTTTCCGCGCCCTCACTGAGCAGGGTGCTGACCTCGAGGTCGTCGCCGTCAACGACCTCACCGACACCAAGACCCTGGCCCACCTCCTGAAGTACGACTCCATCATGGGTCGTTTCTCCGGTGAGGTCAGTTACGACGATGACTCCATCACCGTTGACGGCAAGACCATCAAGGTTCTTGCCGAGCGCAACCCCGCTGACCTGCCCTGGAAAGAACTTGGCGCCGAGATCGTCGTCGAGTCCACGGGACTCTTCACTGATGGCGAGAAGGCTAAGGCTCACTGTGAGGCCGGCGCCAAGAAGGTCATCATCTCCGCCCCCGGCAAGAACGTCGACGGCACCTTCGTCATGGGTGTCAACGATGGTGACTACGACACCGAGAAGCACAACATCATCTCGAACGCTTCTTGCACCACCAACTGCCTGGCCCCGCTGGCTAAGGTCCTCAATGACGCTTTCGGTATCGAGCGCGGCATCATGACCACCGTCCACGCTTACACCGGTGACCAGCGCCTGCAGGACGCTCCTCACAAGGATCTGCGTCGTGCCCGTGCTGCTGCCCTCAACATGATCCCCACCAAGACCGGTGCTGCCCAGGCTGTGGCCCTGGTCCTCCC
This sequence comes from Cutibacterium namnetense, assembly GCF_001642025.1. Lineage (GTDB taxonomy): Bacteria > Actinomycetota > Actinomycetes > Propionibacteriales > Propionibacteriaceae > Cutibacterium > Cutibacterium namnetense. The sequence goes on from NZ_LWHO01000003.1 coordinate 114,235, forward strand.
GGAGCTCAAGGGCAAGTTCGACGGCCTCGCTGTCCGCGTTCCGACTCCGACCGGCTCCCTGACCGATCTGACCTTCCAGACCTCCAAGGAGACCACCATTGAGGAGGTCCAGGCTGCCGTCAAGAAGGCTGCCGAGGGTCCGCTCAAGGGCATCCTGGCCTACACCGAGGATCCGATTGTGTCGAAGGACATTGAGGGTGACCCGCACTCCTCGATCTTCGACGCCACCGAGACCAAGGTCATCGGGAACCTCGTTAAGGTTCTCTCCTGGTACGACAACGAGTGGGGCTACTCCAACCGTCTGGTTGACCTCACCAAGCTCGTCGCCAGCAAGCTTGCCTGATCTCACCATCGTGAGCTGATGACGGCCCCGTGCCCATGCGGGCGCGGGGCCGTCACCTGTACCCGGGCCGCGACGCCCGCGAAACATCGTTCACGACTACCACTTCAAGAAAGGGCTTCTACATGAAATCTGTTGAGGATCTCGGAGACCTGCGCGGTAAGCGCGTCGTCATCCGTTGCGACTTCAATGTTCCGCTCGACGGAGACAAGATCACCGACGACGGCCGCATCAAGGCCGCCCTGCCTACCCTGACCCAGCTGCATGAAGCTGGTGCTCGCACCACTGTGCTCGCTCACCTCGGTCGCCCCAAGGGCGCCGTCGATCCCAAGTACTCGCTGGCTCCAGTCGCCAAGCGCCTCGGTGAGCTTATGAACCTTGATATCAAGCTTGCTGAGGACGTCGTCGGCCCCTCCGCCACCAAGACCTCTGAGTCGTTGGCTGACGGCGAGATCGCCTTGGTCGAAAACGTCCGCTTCGAGAAGGGCGAGACCAGCAAGGACGAGGCCGAGCGCACTGAGCTTGCTAAGAAGTACGCCTCGTTTGGTGAACTTTACGTCTCTAACGGCTTCGGTGTCGTGCACCGCAAGCAGGCTTCCGTCTACGACGTTGCCAAGCTGTTGCCGAGTGCTGCCGGCTCCCTCGTTGGCAAAGAGGTTGAGGTCCTCGAGGGCCTAACCGCCGATCCGAAACGTCCGTTCGTCGTCGTGCTCGGCGGCGCCAAGGTCGCCGACAAACTCGCGGTCATCGATAACCTGCTCAAGGTTGCTGACACCCTCGTGGTCGGTGGAGGCATGCTCTTCACTTTCCTCAAGGCTCAGGGCTTGGAGGTTGGTAAGTCGTTGGTCGACGACGAGTCGATTGATGCTTGCAAGAAGTACCTTGAGGCCGCCAAGTCCGCCGGCAAGCAGATCCTGCTGCCGACCGACGTGCGCGTCGCCTCCGACGTTGACTTCGACGCTCACACCGTCGGCAAGGTCGACGTCGTGCCCGTTGACGCCATCCCGGCTGACAAGATGGGCCTCGACATTGGCCCGGAGACCGAGAAGGCTTACGCTGACGCGATCAAGGGTGCCAAGTCGGTGTTCTGGAACGGCCCGATGGGCGTCTTCGAGATCAAGGGCCTCGAGCTCGGCACCAAGGCTGTCGCCCAGGCTCTGACCGAGGTCAATGGCCTCTCGGTGGTCGGCGGTGGAGACTCTGCCTCTGCCGTGCGTGCCCTCGGCTTTGCGGATGACCAGTTCGGTCACATTTCCACTGGTGGTGGCGCCTCCCTCGAGCTCATGGAGGGCAAGGAACTGCCCGGAATCGCAGTACTCAAGGAGAACAACTGATGTCGCGTACCCCGATCATGGCCGGCAACTGGAAGATGAACCTCGACCACGTTGCCGCTACCTCTCTCGTCCAGGATCTCGGCGAGGCCCTCAAGGCCGCTGGATACGACTCCTCCAAGTCGGAAGCCGTCGTCATCCCGCCGTTCACTGATATCCGCACCGTGGCCACCATCATCGATGGCGACAAGCTGCCGATCGGTTTCGGCGCCCAGGATATTTCGGCTCACGACGATGGCGCCTACACCGGAGAGGTGTCCGGCACCATGCTGTCGAAGCTGGGCTGCAGCTACGTCGTCGTTGGTCACTCCGAGCGTCGCGAGTACCACAACGAGTCCGACGAGCTGGTCAACGCCAAGGCTAAGAAGGCCATCGATAACGGAATGACCCCGATCATCTGCTGCGGCGAGGCTCTCGAGATCCGCAAGGCTGGCAAGCATGTCGAGCACACCGTCGGCCAGATTAAAGCCGACCTTGACGGTATCCCCGCCGAGCAGGTCGCCAAGCTCGTTATCGCCTATGAGCCCATCTGGGCTATCGGCACCGGCGAGACCGCTACCGCTGACGATGCCCAGGAGGTCTGCCAGGCCATCCGCGAGGCTGTCAAGGAGCTTTACGACGCCCCGACTGCCGAAGCTGTGCGCATTCAGTACGGTGGCTCGGTTAAGCCGGCCAACGTCGCTGAGATCATGGCTAAGCCGGACGTCGATGGCGCTCTCGTTGGCGGAGCTTCGCTCAAGGCTGGCGATTTCTCCAAGATCGTCACCTTCTACGAGGCCTGATTAGTCAGATTTGAGACGGCCCCTGCACCTAGCGGTGCGGGGGCCGTTTTCGTCCAACCTCTGGTCCAGGGACCCAGTTCGCGCATATTTCGGGGATCCAATGTGGGGAAGTGGCGATGTGTGGGTTACCCTGTACGACGTGATTTCGGCTCCCCTTATGACCTGGCCTGTACTGACGATGTCCATCATCCTGTGTGTGCTCAGCGTCATTCTTACCCTCTTCGTCCTCCTCCATAAGAGCAAGGGCGGCGGCCTGTCGGACCTCTTCGGTGGAGGCGTTTCGACCTCCATGGGCGGAACCTCCATGGCTGAACGAAATCTAGACCGCCTGACGGTTGTTATGGGCCTGCTGTGGCTGGCCTCCATTATCGTCCTGCTGGTGCTCTACAGCCATTCCTGAGCCGGAATCGGGCGGCCGTCTGCCGCGCCGGAGCGCAAGGGGAAGGCGGTGACCTTCCCAACCCCCAAAAGTGCTGCCCTCAGGCAGCTTTGTGACCCCTCGAGGAGAGTGAACGAATGTCCGGTGGAAGTGCCATCCGTGGAAGTCGTGTCGGTGCCGGCCCCATGGGAGAGGCAGAGCGCGGCGAGGCCGCCCCTCGCGAGTATGTTTCGTACTTTTGCGCCAACCACCATGTGATTCGTCCGGCCTTCGCGGCCGAGGCCGAGATTCCCGACACATGGGACTGCCCCAGGTGCGGTCTGCCGGCTAACCGCGACCAGGAGAATCCGCCCGCCCCGCCCAAGATCATGCCTTACAAAACTCATCTGGCCTACGTGAAGGAGCGCCGCAGCGAGGCCGAGGCCGCTGCGATTCTTGCGGAAGCGCTAGAGAACCTGCGCCAGCGCCGCCGTGATGGTGAGGTCATCTATTGAGCAGCCATGACCAGCTCGTCGCCGAGCTGAGCGCTCGCTGGCCCGAGCATCGCATCGGCCCCGGGCTGGGTCGGGAACAAGCCGTTCTAGACCTGCTCGGTAACCCGCAGCAGGCCTGTCCCGTCATCCAGATTGCCGGTACGAACGGCAAGGGGTCGACGGCGATTATGATTGACTCTTTGCTGCGGTCGGCTGGTCTGCGGGTGGGTCGTTACTGCTCTCCGCACCTGGCGGACGTCACTGAGCGCATCTGCATCGATGGCCGCCCCATCAGCCACGATCTTTTTGACGAGACGTGGCGTCAGATTGAACCCATGGTGGATCTGGTTGACGCCCAGCGCATCGACGGTATCGAGATGACCTTCTTTGAGGTGATGACGGCGATGGCTTTCGCCGCCTTTGCTGATGCACCAGTGGACGTTGCCGTCGTCGAGGTGGGTCTGGGCGGACGCTGGGACGCGACCAACGTCGCTCATGCGAACGTCGCTGTCGTTACCCCCGTCGCCATGGACCACATGCATATTCTCGGCAATAGCATCGATAAGATCGCTGCCGAGAAGGCCGGGATTATTAAGCCTGGGTGCGCTCCCGTGATTGCTGGTCAAGAGTCAGAAGCTGCTCCGGTGTTGTTGGCTCAATGCGCCGATGCCGGCGTCAAGCCCTTGTTGGAAGGCCCAGACTGGGGTTTGTTGAACCGACGCAGTGCCGTCGGGGGTCAGGTTCTTCGCGTTCAGACGGCATCGGGTCCATTAGGAGAGTTGTTTCTGCCGGTTTTTGGCGAGCATATGGCTCACAATGCTGCGCAAGCTGTGGCGGCTGTAGAAGCTCTCACTGGGCCGCTTCAACCCGCAATTATTGAGCAGGGATTGACAGCTGTGGAGGCTCCGGCTCGCCTCGAGGTAGTGCGACGTTCCCCGCTGGTCATCCTCGATACCTTCCATAATCCGCACGGTGCCGCCTCCGCAATGGCTGGGGTGCGCGAGTCCTTCGAGGTTGAGCCCTTGATCGCAGTCGTGGCCGCGATGGCTGACAAGGATATCGACGGCGTGCTGGCGGTGCTTTCGGATACGGTGAGCCACCTCGTCGTCACCTCAATGCCGGATCTTTCGCGCGCTCTGAGCGTTGACGAGCTAGCTGAGAAGGCGTCAAGCCATTGGGATTCTGATCATGTGACCTGTGTCGCCGACGTCCCTGAAGCGCTCGAGGAGGCTTTCCGAATCGCGGATTCCTACGCTCCGGGAGCTGGGGTCCTCATTGCCGGATCGGTGGTTCTGGCGGGTCGGGCTCGTGCCATTCTTCGCCCGGACGGCACCATGCTGGATGCCCCACAGACCGCCATCGTCGAGACCCCGGACCTATCCGAGGATCAGGTCAAAGCCATGGAGGGGCATCAGCTCGAGCCACTGCCTGACGATGACATGAGCGACGACGATGGAGATTGGTGACGTTGGCCGCACAGCCCGAGGCTGACAAGGGTGGAATCCTCACCCTTCCTGCCGGTAACCCGATGACGAAGGTTGTGGTGAGCTTCCTGGCATGTGAGGTCATTGTCTTCGGTCTAGCCATCCCGGGGATGATCCTTGTATCTGGGATCAGTGTGGTCATGTCGGTCATCCTGGGATGTGTCGGCATGGCTGCCTCGATTGTGTGTGCCATTGGTGTGCCCCGCTCGTGGGGATACCTACTGTCTTGGGTTCTCCAAGTCTTCGGTATCCTGCTCGGACTGGCCACCCCGATGATGTACGTCGTCGGGATCATGTTCGCGGCCATCTGGGTGTCAATCATGGTGCTGGGACGGCGTATTGACGGAAACCCTGAGGTGCGATGAGGCGTCGATTCGGGCTGCGATATGTTAGAGCCCATGAGTGACGAGGAACGCACCTTGGTGCTGTTGAAGCCGGACGCCGTGAGGCGCCATCTCATGGGAGAGATCATCGGTAGGTATGAGGCCAAGGGTTTGACTGTGCGGGCGATGGAGCTGAGCACAATTGACGCTAAGACTGCCCGTAAGCACTATGCCGAGCACGTTGGCCGGGATTACTACGTGCTGTTGGAGGAGTTCATCACCTCGGGGCCGCTGGTCGCCATGGTGCTCGAGGGACGCAAAGCTATCTCGGTTGTCCGTGCTATGAACGGGAAAACGGATTGCGCTGAGGCTCTGCCTGGAACGATCCGCGGCGACTTCGGCACGGAGAAGAACCATAACCTTGTTCATGCCTCCGATTCCCCAGAGTCCGCTGAGCGCGAGATTAGCCTCTGGTTCCCTAACCTGGTGTGATATGTGATTCCATGATCCGGCTCGGACCGCCTAGCATGGCCGTTCGTGGATACCACGGATCTCCTCGGTCGGATTGAACCGCTGCTGGCTCGAGTCAATAAGCCCATCCAGTACGTGGGCGGGGAACACAACAGCATCGTCAAGGGGTGGCAGGACGCTGACGTCCGTTGGGTCCTGATGTACCCCGACGCGTATGAGGTTGGCCAGCCTAACCAAGGCGTAGCCATCCTCTACGAAGTGCTTAATGAGCGTGATTGGATCCTGGCGGAGCGCACCTATTCGGTGTGGCCGGACATGGAAAAACAGATGAGGGCGGCCGGGATCCCTCAGTTCACCCTCGACGGGCACCGGCCAGTTCGCGACTTCGACATCATGTCGATCTCGCTGTCGACGGAGTTGGGCTACACCAACATGCTCAACGCCATTGACCTGGCCGGTGTCCCCATTCATCAGGCAGACCGCACGGACGACGACCCCATCGTCCTTATCGGCGGCCATGCCGCGTTTAACCCTGAGCCGGTAGCTGACTTCATCGATGCTGCTGTCCTCGGGGATGGTGAAGAGGCATGCCTGGAGATTTCCGGGATTATTCGGGACTGGAAGAAGGCCGGCCGCCCCGGTGGTCGTGAAGGCCTGCTTGTGAGCCTTGCCGAGACCGGTGGGGTTTACGTGCCGTCCTTCTATGACGTCGAGTATGTCGATGACGGGACTATTGGCAGGGTTGCCCCGAATCGTCCGGAGGCCCCCTTCACCGTTTCCAAGCACACCGTCATGGACCTCGACGAGTGGCAGTACCCGAAACGTCCCATCGTGCTAGTCGCTGAAACTGTCCACGAGCGCTACTCGGTGGAAATCTTCCGAGGTTGTACTCGTGGGTGCCGGTTCTGCCAGGCAGGGATGATAACCCGCCCGGTGCGCGAGCGGTCTATCGACACCATCGCTCGGATGGTTGATGACGGTCTTCAGGCCACCGGTCTGGAAGAGGTCGGGCTATTGAGTCTGTCTAGCGCCGATCACTCGGAGATTTCCGACATCACCAAGGGGCTAGCTGATCGGTACGAGGGCACGAACGTTTCCTTGTCCCTGCCGAGCACCCGAGTTGACGCTTTTAATATCGATCTGGCAGACGAGTTGAGCCGTAACGGTCGTCGTTCCGGTCTGACTTTCGCCCCGGAAGGTGGGTCAGAGCGAATGCGTCAAGTCATCAATAAGAAGGTGACCGAGGAAGATCTCATTCGTACGGTTGCCACGGCGTTCGGAAACGGGTGGCGCCAGGTCAAGCTGTACTTCATGTGCGGTCTGCCCACGGAGACTGATGAGGATGTGTTGGGAATCCACCAGATGGCCTCCCACGTTATTGAGGCTGGTCGAGCCGCTGCCGGGCGTAAAGATATTCGCTGCACGATCTCTATTGGTGGGTTCATACCCAAGCCTCACACTCCGTTTCAGTGGGCTGCTCAAGCTTCCGCTGAGGAGGTCGATCATCGTCTTTCAGTGCTGCGGGATTCTATCCGCGCCGATCGCCAGTTTGGCCGGTCGATAGGAATGCGTTATCACGACGGCCGCCCAGGAATCATCGAGGGGCTGCTTTCGCGCGGTGACCGCCGTGTCGGCAACGTTATTGAGGCTGTGTGGCGCGACGGGGGAGTTTTCGACGGCTGGAATGAGTACTTCTCCTACGATCGCTGGATGGCCTGCTGCGAGCAGGAACTTGAGCCGCTGGGCGTCTCGCTGGATTGGTTCACCACCCGTGAGCGCGACTACGAGGAGGTACTGGCTTGGGATCACTTAGATTCTGGGCTGGACCGTGATTGGCTGTGGGACGACTGGCAGGATGCTTTGGACGGCGAGGCCGTCAACGATTGCCGCTGGAACCCCTGTTATGACTGCGGGGTGTGTCCGCAGATGGGCACCGAGATTCAGGTGGGACCGTCGGGCCATCCGCTGATCCCGCTGACGCCAGTGGTGCCTGATCTCGCACCGTCGAAGGAGGCGTGACGATGTCGAAGCGCGCGCAGCAACAGCCGGAACAACAGGCCCCGCCGCAGCAGCGGCTAAGGATGCGGTACGCCAAGCGTGGTACCGCTAGATTCGCCTCCCATCGTGACTTCGCGCGTGCCTTTGAGCGGGCCCTCAACCGGGCACATATCCCGATGGCGTATTCGTCAGGATTTAACCCGCACCCGCGTATCTCCTATGCCAACGCGGCAGCTACCGGGGCAGCTTCTGAGGCGGAGTACCTCGAAGTGGCCTTGGCTGAAGTATGTGATCCGAAGAAGGTTTTGACGGTTTCGGGTCGTGAGATGCCACCGGGAATGGAAGTGTTGGAGGTCGTCACGACTGATCGCACTCCTTTCACTGAGCTGTTGACGGCGTCTGCCTGGCTGATTGAGCCCCCTGGCGACGCGCCGGGGCTAACGGAGGCGGTGGAGTCTGTTATGGCAGCTGAAACCGTCGATGTGCAGCGGATGACGAAATCAGGTATGCGTACGTTCGATGTCCGCGCCGCGCTGATCGGCCTGGATGTCGCCAACGGACATGTGCGTCTCATGCTGCGCCATGCCACGCCGCTGGTTCGGCCTGACGATGTGCTGCGTGCCTTAGCCAAGAAGTGTCCGGCCGTCGAGGTGGCACGGGTGACGCGGCTGGCCCAAGGGGCTTGTGATGAGAATGCCAGCGGGGTTTCGACCGCGCTGATAGACCCGTTCACCGGTGCTGCCGTGACTGTGTGGTGAGCAGCCAACAAGTGTGCGAAATCTGGCATCGACGTAGGGGACGTGACATACTAGAGCCCAGGTGAACGGGGTGCCACCCCACTCGACGGTTCATACCGCGACGCCGAGAGGCGACCGCGGGGGACTCGAGGGGCTCACCGCAAGCTTTTGCCCCATGCCGGGGAACGACGCCGCCAGTAGCGGCGTGTGCATACGCCCGTGGGAGGATTCCTGCCGGGCCGTGACCCGGGTGGGCACTGACCATGCCGAAAGGCTAAGGAGAGCACAGTGCTCGACGAAACTGACAACACCACACTGAATTCTGGCGAGAATTCCACCGCTGGGATTTCCGCTCCTCGACGCCGTCGGGCCGCATCACGCCCCGCTGGGGCCCCGGCCCCCGTCGAGACGACGGGGACTCCCGTAGCTATCACCGCCGCCGGATCAGGCGGTTCGATTATTAGCTCGGATTCGGAGGCGTCTGATCTGCCTCGCCCCCCGGTGGGACGTCGTCGTAAGGCGGCGAGCGCCTCACCGGACGTTAGTAGTGACGTTCCCAAGGTCGACACTCCGCAGCCGAAATCAGAGGAGTCCAAGTCCGCAGACACGAAGGGCGAGGAGAAGTCGCGTCGTACTCGTCGTGGTGCTGCTGAAACCGCGCCGTCCACCGAGGCTGAGCGGGGAACCTCGCAGCGTCGTCGCGCCACTCGCCGTCGCTCTTCTCGGACCGCAGAGAATGTCGAGGAAACGACCGAGGTGAAGTCCGCGACGAATAAGGGTGATGGTGCGGACGACAATCCCATCAATGCTGCGCTGACTAAGGCCAAGGCTCGGTCTCGTAGCCACAAGGTTGAGGGTGCCCTGGCTAATCCCTTTGGACTTAGGGAAGGTGAGGAGCGCTCAACGAGCGCTATCCTCGACTCTCTGGCCGCCGAGATCGGCGGGGGAGAGGCCGCTATGCCGAAGCGCCGTCGCCGTCGTGCCACTCGTCCTTCCGAGGCCGGAAATCACGCTGTAGATACTTCCGAAACCGCCGACGAGGTGACCCTGGCTGAGGAGGACAAGGACGAGGCTAAGAATCGCCATAGCTCCGATAAAAAGAGCGAGAAATCCGCTCACGGCACTACGGATGCGGTAGAGGAGGAGACCACGGCTGACGCCGAGGAGACCGCCGACGAGGACGGCCAGAACCGGCGTCGCCGTCGTCGCGGTGGGCGTCGTCGCCGGCGCAGCGAAGACTCTGAGGACAGCACCTCCGAGGACGAGTCGGGCGATAATGACGACTCCCAGACCAGCTCTGACAATGATTCCGAGTCCAGTACCTCGGACACTACCCACCGCCGTCGTCGCCGTCGTCGTCGCCGCGGTGAGGACATCAGCGGTTCTGACGATGATCCCAGCAACGTCGTCATCAAGGTGCGCGAGCCGCGGTCGCGTCAGTCGGTGGCTGACGAGGTCACCGGCATCGAGGGGTCGACCCGCATTGAGGCCAAGAAGCAGCGTCGTCGGGAGGGGCGTGCCGCTGGACGTCGTCGCAGTGCTGTCATCACCGACGCGGAGTTTCTGGCCCGTCGCGAGTCGGTCGACCGGAAGATGGTTGTGCGTCAGTCCGACGGCTATTCCCAGCTAGCGGTGCTGGAAGACGGGGTGCTCGTGGAGCATTACGTTGATCGTGCCTCTGCCACCTCCTCGATCGGCAATATCTACCTGGGCAAGGTGCAGAACGTCCTGCCGTCGATGGAGGCCGCTTTTATTGACATCGGCCGTGGTCGCAACGCTGTGCTCTATGCCGGTGAGGTCGATTGGGCTAAGTATGGCAAGGAAGGTGAGGACAAGCGCATCGAGCAGGCGCTGAAGTCCGGTGACCAGGTTCTGGTGCAGGTCACCAAGGATCCGGTGGGAGCTAAGGGTGCCCGCTTGACTAGTCATATCTCGGTGCCCGGACGTTTTGTTGTTTATTCGCCCGGCGGGCATCTTTCCGGGATCTCCCGCAAGTTGGCTGATTCGGAGCGCAAACGCCTCAAGAAGATCGTGGAGAATAACATCCCGTCGGATGCCTCCGTCATTGTGCGCACTGCCGCGGAGGGGGCCACCGAGGAGGACCTGGTCCGCGATATCAACCGCCTCAAGGCTCAGTGGGAGGTTATTGAGCGCAAGACCAGCAACAGCAAGGTTCCACTGATGCTGTACACCGAGCCCGATCTGACGGTACGTATCATCCGGGATCTGTTCACCGCGGACTTCTCCGAGCTCGTTATCGCTGGTAACGGTGGCCCCGACGACGCCTACGACACCATTAAGGCCTACGTCGATCACGTGGCCCCGGAGATGACGTCGCGGTTGACCCATTGGGAGGACCCCGACAAGGATCCCTTTGCCGAGTACCGTATCGACGAGCAGATTGCGAAGGCCCTGGAGCGCAAGGTTTACCTCCCTTCGGGGGGATCCCTTGTCATTGATCGCACCGAGGCCATGACGGTGATCGACGTCAATACCGGAAAGTTCACCGGATCGGCGGGTAACCTCGAGGCTACCGTTACCGCTAACAACTTGGAGGCGGCTGAGGAGATCGTGCGTCAGCTACGACTGCGCGATATTGGCGGGATTATCGTCGTTGACTTCATCGATATGGTGTTGCCGACCAACCGTGAACTTCTGGTGCGTCGCCTCACTGAGTGTCTGGGGCGGGATCGTACCCGACACCAGGTTGCCGAGGTGACATCGCTGGGCTTGGTTCAAATGACTCGAAAAAAGATCGGTACCGGGCTGGCTGAGGCCTTCACTGAAGAGTGCGAGGCCTGTGGCGGTCGTGGCTACCACCGCTTCGATGAGCCGGTCGATTCTCAGGCTCCGGCCGACGGTGGCGAGCGTTCGAAGGGCCGTGGTCGCGCTCACAAGGGCTCGGCGGGCAAGTCCCACTCCAAGTGAGGTTAGGCCCACAGCAGGCTGGTGGATGGTCGTTTTGACCGTCCAGCGCAGGGAATGTAAAATGAGCAGCCGGTCCGACGCGAATCGTCGGTCAGGTTTGTCCGGGGCCATTGGTTCCGGTCCCCGGAAATGTACGACAAGAACGAGAGTAGGTCAGGCGTGTACGCGATCGTGCGTAGTGGCGGCCGCCAGCACAAGGTGGCAGTGGGTGACGTCGTCGAGATCGACAAGGTCGCCGACGAGGCGGGCAGCAGCATCGAGCTGACCCCGCTCCTCGTGGTTAATGGCGAGTCCGTCACCTCCGATAAGGACGCGCTCGGGAAGGTCAAGGTGACCGCCGAGGTTCTCGGCGAGACCAAGGGCCCGAAGATCCGCATCCTTAAGTACAAGAACAAGACCGGCTATAAGAAGCGCCAGGGGCACCGTCAGAAGTACACCCAGGTCAAGGTCACCGGAATCGAAGGCTGAGGTAGACAGACATGGCACATAAGAAGGGCGCGTCCTCCTCGCGCAACGGTCGTGACTCCAACGCCCAGCGCCTCGGCGTGAAGCGTTTCGGCGGTCAGCTCGTCAACGCCGGCGAGATCATCGTTCGTCAGCGTGGCACTCACTTCCACCCTGGTGATGGGGTTGGCCGCGGTGGCGACGATACCCTCTTCGCTCTGCGCGGCGGCAATGTCGAGTTTGGTACTCGTCGCGGTCGCAAGGTTGTCAACGTGAACCCCGTGAAGGCCACGGTCGAAGCCTGAGTCTCACGGCATAGATGTGATTGACCCCCGCCATCACGGCGGGGGTCAATCTGTGTGTGAGGCAAGCTGAGCGCATGTGAGCTATGGCCTCCGCGCTAGCTGAGAATTTCGCCGGTGCTTGCGACTGTCGTCGGATCTTCGGCACGACTGTGGTCGTCACTGGGGCGTCATGACTGGAAGTGACGAAATGTCGACCTACTCTCAAGACTTGGTCGTTATCAACGGCATGATGAGGGGAGATCAGAGAATCGTGGGCAACCGGGAATTCAGCGAGGACGAGCGATGGCTGTACCGGATTGAGCCGGGGTCGGATGCGCCGAGGCTCACGAGGACATTGCCCAGGATCACTATGCCGCTGGCACCGGTTCGCCGCAACTGGCCAACCACCTCGCGAGCTTGCGCGGTTCAAGATCATCGTGCTGCTGTGCCGCAGCCCCATGCTCGTCATCGGTGGCCACGCCTGTACGAGGTGGCTGCCGGCGCCTGTGCTTCTGCTTGTGCTACTGGGGTAGTTGGAGGCCTCGGGATCGGCGGAACGATGGTTGGAGCTGCCGTCACGAGCCTGGTCATTGCCCTCAGCGGTGCGTTGTTTACGAGGTGGTTTTCCCGGACTCACCGCAGCGTTTCCGGAGTTCGCCAGCGTCGTGGGATGTGGGCCCGTATGGTCGCGGTGGCCCTTGTCGTGAGCGTGTTGACCGTCGTTGTCGGGGTGCTGTGGTTGGCGCCGTCGGTTGGCGAGGAAGCTGGGTCGTGGGTGCACCGATCCACTGGCTCACTTGAGCAATGGAAGGAGTCGGCTCAGCGAGCGTGGCCATATTTACGGGCTGCGTGGAACGCGTTCCGATGACGACGCTGATGCTCTTGTTCACCATGGGCATGACAGTATGTGCACTGAGTGCACCTTCTGCACTTGATGCAGAATCTGCACTCAGTGCATAATTGTTGTTGTGACCTCACCAACAGCAATTCGAACTCAAGGCGTCATTCGTCGTGCCGCCATCGAGCTGGCGATCGAAAAGCCGGTTGACGACGTCACCGTCGATGACATTGCGGAGCGCGCCGGGGTCTCCCGACGTACCGTGTTCAACCATTTCCCGTCCAAGTATGACGTCTACCTTCCGCCCCTCGTCCCTTATTCCCAAGAAGCCCTGGAGGCCTTCGCGACGGATGCCGAGACTCCTCTCACCACGCTCATTCAGGACCTGCTAGAGGCGCGCTGGCGCGAGGCGAACGTCGACTTCGATGATCTTTGTATCCTCATGAAAATCGGACGGGAAAGCTCGGAACTCCGAATGGCCCTCAAGGAGGCCGTCGAAGGCCAACGAGCGGCGTTAGTGACGGCTTCCGCTCGGCGCACGGGAAAGCCGGAAGACTCTTTAGAGGTGCTGGTCCTGGTCGGTACTGTCCAGGCGATGGAACGCGCTGCTTTCCAGTCGGTCGTGGCGCGACCTGGGGGAAGTTCGGCCGAGATGGCCGACACCGTGGACCGCGTCATCGACGTCTGGGCCAGGCTGTCCGCCGAGCTCATCGCAGGCATCTCGTCGACCAAGCCTTGAGTTGAATTCTGGCCGTCTAGACCTGATGGCCGCCTGTGTGCGCGGGTTCGACCGCGCCATACCGTCCGTCCCAGATCGTTACGAAAGATTCTTATATGACCGCGACTGCTTCCCCTGTCAAATTTAAACCGGACCGTCGGTTTTGGGTTGTTTATCTGTGCCTCATGATGGTGATGTTCTTGTCCTCCTTGGACCAGACGATCGTCGCCACGGCTCTTCCGACCATCGTCGGTGACTTGTCCGGCGTCGAGCACATGGCATGGGTTATTACCGCTTATACGCTCGCTATCACGGTAGGCATGCCGCTATACGGTCGGTTGTCCGACCTCATTGGCCGCAAGACGCTCTATCTCATCGCTATTGGTCTATTTTTGTTGGGGTCTGCCCTCTGCGGTACCGCCGACACCATGGGCACGTTCATTTTCTACCGCTTCGTCCAGGGGCTGGGCGGTGGTGGTCTCATGATCTTGTCTCAGGCGATCACCGGCGACCTCATCCCACCGCGCGTCCGTGCTGCTTATATGGCGCCAATGGGTGCGATGTTCGGTGTCTCCTCCGTGCTCGGGCCGCTGCTGGGCGGTTGGTTTACCGATTCGATCTCCTGGCGCTGGGTGTTCTGGATCAATCTGCCGCTCGGTGTGGTGGCCTGGGTCGCGTGTCTCTTCGCCCTTAAGCTCCCCAAGCACGAGCTGGCGACGAAGATCGACTGGCTTGGACTTACCTTCATGGACGTCGGTGCCGTGGCGATCGTGTTGGCTGCCACCTGGGGTGGTTCCCAATACGACTGGCTGTCGTGGCAGATCATCGGTCTGGGCGTCGTCACGGTTGTGGTATGGGGCCTGCTGCCCTTCGTGGAGCGTCGTGTCAAAGATCCCGTTCTACCGCTGGAACTGTTCCACAATCGAACGTTCGTCGTCTCGACGATCATCGGGATGCTGGCCATGGGAGCCATGTTCGGCGTGCTTGCCTACCTGCCGACCTACATGCAAATGACCTACGGCTACTCGGCTACCGTGTCTGGCTTGCTACTCATCCCAATGACAATCGGGATCCTGTTGACCTCGACAGTGACTGGTCTGCTCACCTCTCGTATCGGCCGGTACCGAATCTTCATCATCACCGGCCCGATAGTCGCGGCAGGTGGCATGGTGTTGATGTCCACTCTCAGTGAGAACTCGCCAGTGTGGCGCATCATGGGCGATACCTTCGTCCTTGGTTTGGGCATGGGCATGTTCTTCCAGCTGCTCGTCATGGCGGTGCAAAACGATGTTCGTCCAACCCTGCTTGGCACCGCCACCAGTCATAACAACTTCTTCCGCCAGATTGGTGTGTGCCTGGGCTCCTCCCTTGTCGGTGTGGCCTTCACCACTCGCCTGACCAACCGCGTCAGCGATCTGTTCGCATCCTTGGCCACGAGTAAGGACCCCGTGGCCCTCAAAATGCCAGGGGCCATGAGCTCGCACAGCCACGCTGCGGCCTCGCTGACTCCGGGGGCTGTCAACCAGATGCCCGATCCCATTCGTAGTGGCATTGTCGAGGCATACGTCAACTCTTTGACCCCGCTGTTCTTGTGGATGGCTCCGATGGTTGCGGCTGCAGGTTTGCTCGCCTTCCTGCTCAAGGATGTGCCGCTGTCCCACCACACCGGGTTGCAGATGCGCGCCGCGTCCGAGGCTAAGGTCGGAGCCTCCCAGGAGTCTTTGGCAGCCGCCAGCGATGATCAAGAAAACCTGTCAGACGACGCGCGAGGCGATCTTTCCGACGGCCTGACCGGGGCGTCGGCTCGTCGCGCGACAGATGTTATGAAGGTCGAAGCGGCCCCGCCGCATCGGACCAACCCGCACAGGTCTGAGGGGTGGTGACGCCTCACCAGGACGGGGTGAGGCGTCACGGCGTCTAGACTTGTTATCCGCCCTGGGTCGGAAGGCCCGATTCCATCTTCTGAGGAGAGAATATGGCCATCCCGTCCTTCGTGGACCGCGTGACGCTGACCGCTGTGGCCGGCAAAGGGGGACACGGCTGCGCCTCCGTTAAGCGTGAAAAGTTCAAGCCATTGGGAGGCCCAGACGGTGGCAACGGCGGCCATGGCGGATCCGTGATCCTGCGCGTCGATCCTCAGGTGACGACTCTCGTGGACTATCACTGGCAGTCCACCCGTAAGGCTACGAACGGTGAGCCCGGACGTGGGGATAACCAGGCTGGGGCGAACGGATCCGACATCATCTTGGGCGTCCCAGAAGGCACGGTCGTCTCCGACGCTGACACGGGCGAGCTGCTTGGGGACCTCGTCGGGTCGGGTTCCGAACTTGTCGTCGCGGCTGGTGGTCGCGGTGGCCTCGGTAACGCAGCCCTCGCAAACTCGGCTCGCAAAGCTCCTGGTTTCGCCCTCCTCGGTGAGGCCGGGGAGGAACGTAAGATTCTGCTCGAACTTAAGGTGGTCGCTGACATCGGCCTGGTGGGATTTCCCTCGGGGGGAAAGTCCAGCCTCATCGCGGCGATCTCGCGTGCTAAGCCGAAGATTGCTGACTACCCATTCACCACGCTGGTACCGAACCTGGGTGTGGTCGTCGCGGGGGAGACGACATATACCGTTGCTGACGTCCCCGGCCTCATCCCGGGAGCCTCTTTGGGAAAGGGCCTGGGATTCGATTTCTTGCGTCACATTGAGCGTTGCCGGGCCATCGTCCACGTCATTGACTGCGCCACCTACGAGCCTGGCCGCGACCCAGTGAGTGACCTCGATGTCATCGAGGGGGAGCTTATTGCCCACGGTGGCCTTGAGGATCGTCCGCGCCTGGTAGTGCTCAACAAGGTTGACGTCCCTGATGCTGCTGACCTAGCCGATATCGTTTTTGATGACATCGCTGAGCGCGGTTGGCCGGTATTCCGCATCTCGACGAAGTCGGGGGAGGGACTCAACTCGCTCAAATTCGCTATGGCCGAGTTGGTGGAGAAGGCCCGCGAAAACGAGCCTGAACCCCAGCCGGAGCGCATCGTTATTCGACCCAAACCTAAGGACGAGGGTCAAGCCTTCTCCATCACGCGCCAGGGTGACAGCGAAGGCGGATTCTTGTGGCGTGTGACCGGCGACAAACCGACCCGCTGGGTTGCCCAGACTGACTTCAACAACCCAGAGGCCGTCGGATACCTGTCGGATCGCCTGAACCGCTTGGGCGTCGAGGAGGAGTTGCTGGCTATGGGTGCGATTGCTGGGGATGCCGTCGCAGTCGGCGGCGAGGACGCCGTCATCTTTGACTTTGCCCCGCAGATCGAGTCGGGCGCTGAGTTGCTGTCTCGTCGAGGTGAGGACCAGCGTTTGGAGACCGAGCGTCCCTCGGCTACTCGGCGTCGGGAGATGGACCGGGAATACCATCGTGCTCGAGAGGAGTACGGCCAGGTCGGTCGTGATCCGCGCGGAGAGTCGTGGCGCGCCCGCGTTGCTGAAGAAGAGTGGCTCGAGGGCCGTGGCTGATCAGCGCGGAGTCATGTGCGAGGCCGCCACCGTGGTGGTCAAGGTTGGATCGTCCTCCTTGACTCTTCCTGGCGGCGGGATCGACGTTCGCCGTGTTGACGACCTGGTCGATGCGCTAAGCGAGGTCGTTGCCCTCGGCCGGCGCGTCGTCCTGGTGAGCTCTGGGGCGATTGCCACCGGATTTCCTGCTATGGGTATGACTCATCGTCCGCGCACGTTGGCTAGCAAGCAGGCGGCCGCGTCGGTGGGGCAAGGCATTTTACTGGCTCACTACACGTCGAGGTTTGCCAGCCACGGGCTGCGGGTGGGGCAGGTGCTACTCACCGTCAATGACCTGGTGCGGCCCACCTCATACCGCAACGCCTGGTCAACCCTCGACACCCTACTGAGGCTGGGAGTCGTGCCGATCGTCAATGAGAATGACACGGTCGCCACCGGGGAGATTCGCTTCGGCGACAACGATCGGCTTGCGGCCCTGGTGGCCGAGCTGGTGCGCGCACAAGCCCTCGTCCTGCTCTCTGACGTTGACGCCTTGTACACCGCCCATCCGGATTCGCCGGACGCCCGGCGCGTGGAGGTTGTTGAGGACATCGAGGCACTGGATGTCGATACCCATAAGGCTGGTTCGGGGGTGGGAACCGGCGGCATGACGACGAAGCTCGAAGCCGCCCGAATCGCTACTTGTGCCGGGGTACCGGTGGTACTGGCGGCGGCTACGGATGCCCGTGACGTTTTGGCTGGTGCCCCCGTGGGCACCTATTTCCGCCCAACGGCGACGCGTCGGTCCCGACGGTTGCTGTGGCTGGCTGACGCTGCCGCCCCGCAGGGGCAGATCGTTATCGACGACGGAGCTGTCGAGGCCCTGACTAAGCGCCATTCCTCGTTATTGGCGGTGGGTGTCACTCGGGTACACGGAGATTTCCAAGCGGGCGACCCAGTGACAATCCTGGCCCCTGACGGTCGGGTTGTTGGTCGTGGGATCGCCCAGTTCTCCCATGATGAGGTGCGGGTCATGAGGGGACGTTCGAGTGCTTGGCTGGCGGCAGAAATGGGTGCGGCGGCGTCTCGTGAGATCATCCACCGCGATGCCATGGTGCTGAGCCGCCGTCGTAAAGCGGGGTCGTCGTCGAGGAGCCGGAACGTGGCGGGTCAAGGGTGACGCCCTGATATACCCGGCTGACGAATACCATATGGTCATGAGCTCGCGAGTCATCGAACAGGCTATAGCTGCCCGATCTGCCGCCACGGTGTTGCGTCGGCTGCGCCGCATCGACAAGGACGACCTCTTAACGGCAATGGCGGCCGGGTTGCGCAAGGGCGTCGAGGAGATCCTTGCTGCCAACCGTGCTGACGTTGATCGTGGTCGTGACGCCGGGATGGACGAAGCTCTCCTCGACCGTCTGGCCCTCACCCCGGAGCGGATTGAAGGAATGGCCGTCGGCTTGGAGGGAATTGCTCGTCTCGACGATCCCGTCGGCGAGGTGGTGCGCGGCTGGCACACTCCGCTGGGGGTCAGGGTTGAACAGGTCCGGGTGCCGATTGGTGTCATCGGGATCATTTACGAGGCTCGCCCTAATGTCACCTCCGATGCGGCGGGCATTTGCTTGAAGTCTGGAAATGCGTGTTTGCTGAGAGGATCCTCGTCGGCTCTGGAGTCCAACCGGGCAGTTATTGCGGCGATGCGCTCCCGGCTGCCCGAGCAGATTCGCGATGCGGTGCAGCTCGTCGAGGGTGGCCACGAGGTCACCGATGAGCTCATGGCTGCCCGCGAATACGTCGACCTGCTCATTCCGCGCGGTGGTGCCGGGCTCATCAACGCCGTCGTGACCGGGTCCAAGGTTCCCGTCATCCAGACCGGGACCGGCAACTGCCACCTCGTTATTGACGCCAGCGCCGATGTGGAAATGGCAGTCGATATTGCTGTTAATGCCAAAACTCAGCGTCCCAGCGTGTGCAATGCTATCGAGACGGTCCTGGTACATCGAGAAATTGCGAACTCGGCAGTGCCCCCGTTGGTTGATGCCATGAGTGACCGCGGAGTGACGGTACACGGTGATGAAGAGAGCATCCGACTGGATCCGAGGATCGTTCCAGCCACCCCTGATGAATACGACAACGAGTACCTATCGCTGGATCTTGCGTTGCGCATTGTGGATGATTTGGAAGAAGCGGTTGATCACATCGCCAAGCATGGTTCAGGGCATTCGGAAACCATCATCACTAGGTCGATGTCCTCGCAGGAGTTCTTTACTTCCAGCGTCGATGCTGCGGCGGTGCTGGTGAATTGCTCCAGCCGATTTGTTGACGGCGGCGAGTTTGGATTCGGCGCCGAGATCGGTATTTCTACCCAGAAGCTCCATGCGCGCGGACCAATGGGCCTGCGGGAGATGACGACGACGACCTACGTCCTGCAAGGGGATGGTCAGACCCGCCTGTGACCTCTTAATGGTTGTCGTGGGGTCGCTGTGGGATAGGCTGTGGCGCCATGGGTATCATTCCTCTCCTGATGGAGTCGTCGGCTCTTGTCGTCGGCATCTTGACGCTGCTGGTGCTGCTGATCGCGTTGGCTGTCGTCCGTGGTATCGGCAAGGGCCGGCCGCATTCCTGATGCCAAGTGTTGAGCTGGGGCTGGCGCGGGTCCACAACGGACGCCGCTACCGGCTTGGGGTGATGGGTGGCACCTTCGACCCCATTCATCATGGCCATCTCGTCGCAGCCTCGGAGGTTGCGGCTAGGTTCGACCTCGACGAGGTCGTCTTCGTGCCCACCGGCGTGCCCTGGCAGAAAAAGGGACGCAAGGTTTCGCAGGCCGAGGATCGCTACCTCATGACCGTTATTGCGACGGCGTCGAACCCGTCTTTTTCGGTGTCGCGGGTCGATATTGATCGTCCGGGAGACACCTATACCGTCGATACCCTCAAGGATTTGCGCCGGGAGCGGGGCGGCGACGTCGACTTGTTCTTCATCACAGGTGCCGATGCGTTGAGCCACATCCTCACGTGGCGCGGGGCTGAAGAGTTATTCTATCTGGCTCATTTTATCGGCGTGTCGCGCCCCGGAGTACCGCTGGGGGCCAAGGACATTTCTCACCTACCAGCAGAGAAGGTCACTCTTCTCGAAGTGCCGGCTATGGCTATCTCATCCACCGATTGCCGTCAGCGAGTTGGGGAAGATATGCCAATCTGGTACCTCGTGCCGGACGGCATCGTGCAGTACATCAACAAGCGCGGTCTTTACCGTGACAACGACAAGACCATTTCGGAGGATCATTGAGCGCCACTGAACAAGCCATCGAGCTGGCCCGCATAGCGGCCCACGCCGCCCTTGATAAGAAGGGCTTCGACATCGTTGCCCTCGACGTCTCAGAGCACCTCGCCATTACCGATATCTTCGTTGTCATTTCGGCGGCCAATGAGCGTCAGGTGTCGGCGGTCGTAGATGCTGTTGACAAAGCCATGCACGAGCACAAAGCCCATCGTGCACGTCGCGAGGGGGAGCGGGAGAACCGTTGGGTGCTGCTCGACTACATCGACATCGTGGTGCACGTGCAGCATCAGGAGGAGCGCGAGTTGTACTCCCTGGAGAGGCTGTGGAAGGACTGCCCTACGGTTGACCTGCAGCTGCCGGAAGAACAGCTTGACTGGGACCAGATGTGACGACGCGGATCGTCCTGGTTCGGCACGGTGAAACCGAGTTCAACGCCGAAGGACGGTTGCAGGGGCAAACGGACATTCCGCTGTCTGCGGTGGGAATTGCCCAGGCTGAAGCTGTTGGGCCTGTGATCGCCGGGATGAGCCCGGTGGCAATAGTGTCGTCACCGTTGATGCGTGCCCGTGTCACAGCGGAGACGATTGGACGGGTCGCTGGGGTCGAGGTCGGTGTCGACGAGCGACTTAAGGAGGTCGACGTTGGCCAGTGGGCGGGCCAGACTGTGCTTGATCTGCATCGCAATGATCCCGATTACGCGCGTCTGATGGCTTCGGGGAAAGATTTTCGGCGATCTAGCGGTGAGACGACCGCTGAGGTTGCCGGGCGGGTCACCTCAGCCGTTCAGGATGCTGTGCGCGCGCATGAGGGGGAAACTGTGTGTTTGGTCGCGCACGGATTTGCGTTGCGGGCGGTCGTGGTGTGGCTGCTCGGCGGTGGGTATCCGGAGTTCCTGAGGTTTGGCGGGCTGAGTAATTGCTCGTGGACTGTGCTGGATCGGATTGGGCCGAATGAGGCAGGCCGGCGCGGGATGGACGATCGGTGGCGGTTGCGGACGTATAACGCGACCGTGCTGTGAATCCGGCGGTGATGGGGTGCGGTGATGGAGCCGATTTGGTGAGGACGGGTGAGATCCGGTAATGTTTGGCGGGTCGCCCGGGCAATCGGGGAACGAAGAAGATGTCTCCTTCGGGGGATGTTTTCGGGGCATTGGCGCAGTTGGTAGCGCGCTTCCATGGCATGGAAGAGGTCAGGGGTTCGAATCCCCTATGCTCCACAAGGCAGGGTTTTTCGGTGTGGCAGAAGCTACAGTGGAGGATCGTGTAAAAGGCCTGACAAGGTCGCCCGCGGGGCATTGGCGCAGTTGGTAGCGCGCTTCCATGGCATGGAAGAGGTCAGGGGTTCGAATCCCCTATGCTCCACCATGTCCGCCTCTACGGACATCCGATGCGTCTTGTTGATGACGATGGCGGCTTCTGAGGGATCGCCATTGCTGCATTTTGCTCACGGCATCAGTGAGCGGTTCGGCCAGGGGCGCGCGTCGGTGGGTGAAATGTAGGCTTGGTCCCTATCGTCCGTAGTGGTAGCGACAAGCGGCGATGCGGACCTGGTCGTCGATAACCTTGTAGACCAGTCGGTGTTCATCGGTGATCCGCCTTGACCAGTAGCCAGACAAGCCTTGCTTTAGGGCTTCGGGCTTTCCGATGCCGTCGTTACCGTTGCGGGCGATGTCTTTGATGAGCTGGTTGATGCGCTTGAGCGTGCGGCGATCCTCGGTCTGCCACCACAGGTAGTCTTCCCAGGCGGCCTCATCCCAGACGAGGATCATGTCTCAATCCTTGACGAGGTCGTGTCGTGTTCCGTGGCCGTGCTCCAGGTTGTCGATGGAATCAAGCAGGCGACGGGCGTTGGCGGGGGAGCGGAGTAGATAGGCAGTCTCGCGCAGCGACTCGTAGTCGGCCAGTGAGACGATCACGACTGGCTCGTGGCCGGCGCGGGTGATGATGGTCTCTTCGCGATTGTTGACGACGTCGTCGAGCACCTGGGCGTAGCTGGCGCGGGACTCGGTGTAGCTGAGCGTCTTCATGGCTCTCCCTCCTGTACGGAAAACAGTACGTTGTGGGTGATACGACGGCAAGGCCGATGAAGTAGGTATTGCAGGAGCAAGTGTCCACGCACAGCGATGAGTTCGACACGTACCGCCTCAGCTCTGCCCACGCATAAGGCTCGAACCTTGGCTATCGCCGGTGATTTTGGTTCGGGCCTTGTTGCTTTCTTGCGTCCAGGTGAGAGTGTTGGTGGCGTCGCAGTGCTCGTAGACTCCGGCGCAGTTGGCGCGCAGCTTGGATTTGGCTCAGGGGTTGCGCTGGTAGGGCGTTCGATCTCGGCTTGAGCTCGTTTGGCGAGGATTGCGGAACGGGAACTTCGGGGTGATGCCCACGTCTAGCGGAGCAACAACGGCAGGTCCGGCACCACAGCAATAACATGATTAATCACAGCACGCTCCTCATGAGCAGAAGTCTTGCTGTTAGAAGCCCTGGACTGGCAGGACATCAGGAAGGTCTGCTAATCGGGTGCCCCTTGGCCTCCGCTTGTGATGCGGGGCATGTTTAACTGCCGAATTACCGCGCTTTTCGTTGTCGAGAGAAGTGGTCAATCCTCTAGAGTCAGGGTTCCCGTAGCTCCGAGTTCCAGCAAAAATCTGGGAGCCAGGCGGGAGTGCATCTTGCTTGGTCCGAGACCGATCGCATCGGTGTGCACGGCTAAGTGACGGATCTGGCCGAGGATCAACACCTCATCGCCCTCGAGCGCGACTTCGCGGTACAGCTCGCATTCGCAGTAAGCCGGGCATTCGCGCAGATGCGGGATTCCGGTTGTGGAGGACGGCACTGGCGTTAGATCGCTCGCCGCGACCCGTTCGGCACGTGGAGTCCGTGCAGTTGCCCCAGCGCGGCGCGTCTGCTCGATCATGGGGAAGCTCACCGTGTAGTGGCCCGTGGCCATGATGTTGTTGTGTGTCTGTGTGTCCAATGGTGCTTGGAGCATCCCAAGCTCAGTAACGGCCCGTTGAAGCCTGCCATCTGGATCCAGCTTTTGGGTGCAAGGTCGAGTTCACCCGATGCGGAGCATGTGAGCACGTAGACGATCTGTCCGGCAAGGGGTGAGGGATGCCACTTCCACTTGTCGAGCGGCAGGACGGCGAACGGATCAGTTTGCACCAAATCAGGTTATCCCGCCGAGCAGTGACGTACCGTCCCCGCGCCGGCGGTGCGACTGCACCCTCGCTGACGCAACCCGCCTGACCTTTTACTAGCTCACAGGCTGCCATCGCTCTTTGTCGCCCCATGCGCCGGCGTGCGCGTTGATGTGGTTAGATCTGGTCGTCGAGGGTGCTGACGTCGGGGAAGATATCCATGGCTGGTTGCCTTGCTCGACGGTGATGTGGGCGTAGCCGTAGCGCCCGCCAGGGGAGTAGTCGGCGGAGTCGACGTTGCCGATGCGTTGTCCGACGGTGACGATGCCGTCGGCGGCGGCAAGGAGGGGGGTGCGGTCGGGGCGCCGTCGTCAGCGCTGGGGTGGAGTTTGGTTACTCCGGTGATGGGGTCGACGCGCATCCTGAATGGTGAGGCGGCGACCCGGGTTCCTTGGGGTAGCGGGAACACGACCCGCCCGGACGCCGGGACCGGGGGCGGCACCAAGACCTAACGCATGAGTCTCTTGGTACTGGGTGAAAATCAGAATTGTGTTCGGGAACGACCGAGCCCAATCCTTCCCCGAGGCTAATTGCTCGACCGCACCAATCAGCCGGTCATGCAGCTCGTCAAGCTTCGCTCACCGAGCCGCCCGGGCATCCTCCACGCTCCTCGCCACTCGTCGCGCTATTAGAGAAGCACCCCTGACGTTGTTTGCCCGGGACGGTTTTGACAGCGTGACCGTGGAACAGATTACCGAGGCCGCTGACGTCTCCGCCATGACTTTTTACCGGCACTTTGGCAGCAAGGAAGCCGTCGTCATCAGCGCCGCCACTACTGACCACATGAATTATGCTATTGGTGCGCTAGATCGAATTCGTATCCCAGGCGAAATCCCAGATGTTCTCGATGATTTCTTCGCAGACGCAGCATCTTGGGAAGCGGAACTGGCCGAGCGCGTTGTCTTAGTTCGGGCCAACCAGACTTTAGTGAATGCCCTATGGCAGCGTTCCACCTCCTGGACCCATGCCATCAGCGAGGTGCTAGGGCCTGGATTGGACTCGCGAATCTACGCCCGGATCCTGGTGGGGGCCATCACTGAGACGGTGCTCGCCTGGCCGGACTCACCAGAGTTCCCATCAAGCTTTGCGCTGCGGGAACTCATCGAAAAGACTCTGTCCAACTTCGTGAACTACCATCAGCACCGCGGTATCTGACCCAATCACGTTCCCGATATGAGTGCCTCGTATGTTACCCGGATCACTGAGCCAGCTTGAGTGCCCAGTGAATGGTACGTGGCCCGGGACTGCCCGGTGTCCTTGAGGTCCAACGATCTCGCGGCCAGGTATAAGTCTCCAACTGTTGCAAGTCATGGGGTGCCAAGTCGTCGAGGTGGGTGACGTATGTGTTGCAGGCGAGACGGTCCAGGGAGATTCGCGCACTGTTCCTCGAAGCCGCTGGAACTGCGATAGCTCGTACAGGGGGTTCAAGGAAGGCTGAACGGGGCCGGTCCGTAAGCTGTGAGATCATCTAGAGGCGCCGTGATCGACGGGTGAATCCTGCTTGTCGTTTTGGGTCATAAACCTGTAAGTGCCGTGAGCCTGTAGGTTTTGGGGCGCTTGTACGTCGACAGCCGCGTCATTGCGGCACGAATGGAAGGAACAGTAATGGCCAAGGCCCTTGCCGCCGAGCAGGTCACCACGTGGCACACGAAGAACAAGGTCATCCTGATAACTCTCGGGGTGCTTGTAGCCGTCATAGCTGCCGTCCTGTCGGGCTGCGGCGGCGACAAGTCAGCAGCGTCTGGTAGCGCATCCGTATCAGCTATGGCCCAGACCAAGGAAGAGGCGTCGCAGCAGGCCTCCAAGGATTCCGATCTCCCGGAGGAGTACACCTCGGCCCTGGACACTGCGCAGCAGTACGTAGACACGGTACACATGTCGAAGAAGGGTCTCTACGATCAGCTCACCAGCGATTCGGGTGACAAGTTCAGTGCCAAAGCGGCGACGTATGCCCTTGCCCATGTCAAGGCCGATTACAAGGCAAATGCACTCAAGATAGCGCGGAGCTACCAGAAGCAGATGAAAATGTCGCCAAAGGAAATACGTGACCAGTTGGTGAGTGATTCGGGTGACAAGTTCACCGGTGCTGAGGCGGACTACGCCGTCAGTCATCTCAAGTAAGCGCAGCTATCATCGGTCTGGGGGGCACGACCGTCATGGTCGGCTGAAGAAGCGGGACGGGCACTGTGGTGCATGACGTTCAATGTCTATGCAGGATTTTGACTCTCCGCTGACCGATGCCGAGCCGCGGACGACGTGATGATCGGCTTTCTCCAGGTCTCGCTGTGAACCTGTGGCTAGTGATTACGTTCCTATGACGTGGGGTAGGGCAGAGGCTTGGACCCTTGAGCTCCACAGAAAAGCAGTGGAACTGCCCCGTCTACCGACGGGGCAGTTTTGTTTTTGACGTGATATCGGTCAGGGCGTCGGACTGGTGATCTCTCTACTGCACCGGATGCGCGGTCCTCGTCCCGCCATCTAGGTCGATGAGCTCCAGATCTCATGGGCCTCAATAGCATTAGCAGCCCGATCGTCGAACGTCGACATTTCACAGCCCCTGTTCGTAGCAGCGGTGTTCGCTTATGAGAGGTGGCCCGAGCGCTCGGGAATGTCTGTGGTTGTCGCGCGTTCCTTGTCCAGCTGCACGTGGAAGCAAGCCGCACCCTCGTAGTCCTCGCAGTATTAATTGTCCTCGTAATGCTGGTGATGCCGTTCATCAACGCCAAGCGAGACAACCGGTTGATCGAATTTCAGGCTCTAGGTCTGGTGGGCTCGCATACTTCCTGCGCCGCGTGGGTGCTAGTCATGCTCGCTGCTCAGCTGGCGCCCCTAATGCGGGTAGCTGAATGGTCTCGTTCGGGAGTGATCATTGTGGTGATCGTCACTGTCGTGGCTGCCTTCATCTGCGGAGTGGTGGTTTTCGTTTCGCACAGGCGGAAGATGCACACGGATAGTGGCATGGGTCTACAGATGCTGAAGGGCGTCGTTGCGGTGGGGAACGTCCCAAGTGCAAAGGAACATTGCGGTACTACAACAAGGCAACTGGTTGGAATATCATCAGAAATTAGGATGGCGGTATCAGGCGTGAGGTAATCAAGAGAACCCCGGTATCGGAATTCATTTAGGCCGCTGGTGGTTTGGGGAGCTGGCAGTTATAAATGCCACTCCACTCATGGGTTCAGCCAACTCATTGGACATGACCTACTTAGCTGGAATATCGGTGTGGTCGTTGTTGATGCCCATGACCACGTAGTTGAAGTCCGTAAAGCTGGCGATCGAGCGCAGGACCTGAACGTATATCGCGGCTACATGATCATGCTCAGCGACCGCTTGAAGGTCGGCGGCATCAGTGACCTGGTGGTGCGAGTAATGGTTGTTGTGCTGGTTGCCGCTGGCGGTCGCGGCACACAAGGTAAACGGTGCCACGGGTGGACCTCTTGGAACGTGGCGTCGAAGTAGCGCATGGGATCTCCAGCTGGTGTGTCTTCTCGATCTCGGCACGTTAGTTCTCCTTCAGTGTCAGGTAATTCGTGGGGTCGGGGTAACCTATCGGTGTTGCAGGGCGGAATCTCCAGATTAAGCAGTGCCGTGGTGCTGATCGCTGCTGGCCGTCCTGCTCGATGACCGGCAGGATGCCCAACTGTTTTTCAGTGGGGCGTAGATGAATATCCGCCCCTTCTGCGTCCAGTGCATGTGGGTGCGGGTCTTGCCGCCGTCGTACTTGTGCGTCTTGGACTGGGTGTAGCCCTGCTCTGCGAACTTGGCGCAAAGTAACCAGCTACTTGACTGGTGAAACTGGATGCCCTCGTGGCATAGGATTCGGTTGAGCTTCTTCGCAGAAAGGCCGTAGCCCTTGGCGATCTCGGTGATGGTGAGTAGCGAATCGGGCTGCAACACGATGTCGTAGTACAAGAGCTTCGGTGTCGCCTCCAATAGGACATCCCTGTCATCGTTGATGGTTCGGAGCGTGCCCAACTTGTGATTGGTGAATGTTTGTAGCTCGATAGCCATGACCGGCTCCTTTCTGAGAACGGGGAACGACATGGTGGAGCAGGGGGGTGCCGCGCGGCTCTCAGTAGTCAGGCACGGCAAGAACCAAGACCGGACGGTCTTGAAGGAGGACTCCGTATGTCTCTTGGCGGTGGGAGTCTCCACGAGAGGCCGTGCGATGAATCAGGATTCCTGCTCTGTCGCCCACTGGAGTTCAGGCGTGGATGCTGCTAAACTGTAAGCAATCGTTCAGCCTGCCTCGACTTCGGTCGAGAGTGGGCTGGATCTCTTTTAGCCCGAGGAGCCGTGCAATGCCCAAGCCGCTCAAGGCGGCTACAACGGTCGCCCAGCAGATCGCGCTATTGCGTTCACGCGGTTTGGATGTCGATGAAGGCCTCGCATGTCAGTGGTTAGCGAACGTCTCCTACTATCGGCTCTCGGCTTACTGCTATCCAGCCAGAGAATTCAACGCCGCAGGCCAGCGCATCGACAGTTTCATCCCCAGCACATCATTTACTGACGTCGTCGCCCTGTATGAAGCTGACCGTAAGTTACGAACGCTCGTTCATGACGGCATGGAGCGTGTAGAGGTTACATTGCGAACTCGCATCGGGGAACTGTTGTGTAAATCGGATCCTCTTGCGTATACAGATCCAAGTAAATTTCGTCCGTCGTTTGATCATTCCCAATGGATGAAAACGGCGCAGAAGCGTATCGCACGCGCTGGCAGGAACAATGAAGCAATCAGGCACTACCGCGACAACTACGATGGCCGTTATCCCTTCTGGGTACTTGCAGAAGTCCTCGATTTTTCTGATATTTCCAGAGCGTTTGAAGGGCTCGCCACTAACGATCAGCGCATGATCGCTGAGGATCTCGCCTTTATCGTCAACCTAGACGCGCTTTCGAAGAATCAACAGCGTAATGCTAAAAAACAGTCCCCATTGGTGCGATGGCTTGAGCAGTTAACAATTATCCGTAATACCTGCGCTCATCACGGTCGGTTATGGAATAAGTCCTTTGCTCCAGCCCCCACGGCGGCCTTAAGAACGCAATCGCAATTTAGTCAACTTCCTGAATCGCAAAGCGAACGAGTATTTGGTGCGCTGTTGGTGATGGTTCAAATTCTACACGTCGCATCTCCTCGCACGACGTGGCCGGATAAGGTGCGCACGCTCATCAAGGATGAGTTTTTAGCCAACCCACTGGTAACCCGTTCAGCGCTTGGACTACCTGACAGTCTCTGAATCTGATCAGTCTTTGGGTAGTCGGCGCACTCGTAACCGTCGGCATTTAACGGGAGCCCAGCCGCTCAGTGGGGCATGGTGAACATCAGCGCGCCAACGTCCTAGACGGTGAACCCAGGGTTGTATGCTTCGACGATGAAGATTTCGGCGTGGACGTGCATGACAGTCTGGTGTCCAGCTGTCGGTGACAGGATCGCCGGGCAGCTCAGGATCTCAAAGAACACGGTGTCAACCTGGCGGCGCCGTTTGGGTGAACTGGATATGGCTGGCGTCGTAGATGCTCCATGTTCGGGTTGGTTGCGGTAGCTGGATCATTGCTAGATCGTGACGACGATATGAAAGACGCTGCCGATGCACCCCCAGATCGAGCGTCGCAAGGCGAAGGACCTTGCCAGCCCCATACCAACCCGGGTGGTTGCCGCCAACCTGATGACGCATGTGGCGGAAGCGTGTCAAGAGCGACGAGCGTTGCTACAAGTCGGCTGGGAGGCGACAGTGAGGTGTTTCCGGCATGGGTGTGGGCCGCATCACAGAGTGGTACTGGCGTGTGGGTCGATCAGCTTCGGCCGAGGCGGCGAAACGAGTGGGGGCTCGACTGTCTCCGGGGCCGGGATAGTTGGCTTATGACGGGCAGCGGACAATGTTGCGTCTTTCGGTCTGTTATGAACCGGAGTCGCTCGAGAAAGCATTGGGAGCGCTGCGACGAGCCATCTCTGATAGGTGATGACGCCGAATGATTCGGGTGCGCCTGCGGCGCTGCGGCGGTCGGAAGAGTTACGACGTTCGTTGTTCGCACGAGCGGAACATGAATGCGATCAAAACTGGTGGTCGTTGGGAATACACTCGCTCACGTTCGAAACGTATCAAGGGCGCGATGGGCGCAGGAGGCTGGCGATGGTTCCTACCACCAAGGAGATGCAGCGGGCAGAGTTGCACAAGACGATCTGGCGGATTGCCAATGATCTTCGCGGCAGTGTCGACGGCTGGGACTTCAAGACCTACGTGTTGGGGATGATGTTCTATCGGTTCATCTCCGAGAACCTCACTGACTACATCAATGAGGGCGAGTGGAAGGCCGGCAACACCGACTTTGATTACTGTAACTTAGGCGATGCCGACGCCAGGGGCATCTTTAAGGAGATGGTGGCCGAGAAAGGGTTCTTCATCCTCCCGTCGAACCTCTTCGTCAACGTGCGGGCTCGTGCGGCGCAGGACGAGAACCTCAACGAAACCTTGGAAGGCGTGTTCCGTAACATTGAGGGATCGGCCGCGGGTACTCCTAGTGAGCGCGATCTTAAGGGTCTTTTTGCGGACTTGGACGTCAACAGTCCCCGTTTGGGGGCGACGGTCGCGCAGCGAAATCAGAAACTGGTCAAGGTTCTTGACGCGGTGGGCGATTTGCCGTTGGGAAGTTTCGAGGATAACGCCATCGACCTGTTTGGTGACGCCTACGAGTACCTCATGCAGATGTATGCCTCCCAGGCGGGCAAATCCGGTGGTGAGTACTTCACGCCTCAGGAAGTGTCCGAGGTTCTGGCTCGGATCGCTGTGGGGGATAAGAAGAGGATTGGCAAGGTGTACGACCCGGCTGTGGGCTCGGGTTCTCTCCTACTGAAGTTCGCCAAACTGCTGGGACCCGAGAACGTGAAGGGTTTCTACGGCCAGGAGATCAACCTGACTACTTACAACCTGGCCCGCATTAATATGTTCCTGCACGGGATCAATTACGAGCAGTTCGACATTGTGCTGGGGGATACCCTCACCAATCCAATGCACAGGGATGAAGAGCCGTTCGAAGCGATAGTCTCCAACCCGCCGTACTCGACCAAGTGGGAGGGCAGCGACAACCCGCTCCTCATTAACGATGATCGGTACGCGCCTGCGGGAGTGTTGGCTCCCAAGTCCAAGGCGGATCTCGCCTTTACGATGCACATCTTGTCGTCGTTGGCGACGAACGGGACGGCTGCCGTCGTCGAGTTCCCAGGTGTGCTGTACCGAGGGGGAGCAGAGCGGAAAATCCGCAAGTACCTCATCGATAACAACTACATTGATGTCGTAATTCAGCTTCCGCCGGATCTTTTCTTCGGGACGACGATCGCCACCTGTGTCATCGTTCTCAAGAAGTCAAAGAAGGACAATTCGGTGTTGTTCGTGGACGCATCGGCGGAGTTCTCGCGGGTTGGAAACAAGAATAAGCTCCTGTCGGCCAACCAGGACCGAATCGTTGAACTAGTCTCGGCGCGATCTGAGGAGCCGCATGTGTGCACGCTGGTTCACAATGAAGACATCGCCGGGAATGAGTATAACTTGACGGTATTATCCTATGTTGAGCCTGAGGATACCCATGAAGAGACCGACATTGTTGAATTGAACTCCGAGATCGCTCGTATTGTAGAGCGTCAATCACAAATTCGTACCCAGTTAGATGAAACTATTGCTATGTTGGAGGATAGTGGTGAGTGATCTTCGTGCCTTCATCGAGCACAAGTGTCCAAACGGGGTCAGATTCCAGCGCCTTGGTGATATTGCGACGTTGGTGAGAGGAAATGGTCTCTCGAAGAAGCAATTGATTGGATCGGACGTTGGCGCTATCCATTATGGTCAGATATACACGAAGTACAGCCGTTTCACGACCACGACGATTTCGCGTGTGGATCGGGACATTGCCGACAAGCTCGTCGTAGTAAATCCTGGTGATGTCATCGTTGCGTGTACGAGCGAGAACATGGAAGATGTCTGCACACCGCTTGCGTGGCTGGGAGAAGAGCCGATCGTGACAGGTGGCCACACGGTTACGATTCGTCATCGTCTTGATCCCAAGTATTTGGTTTATTGGCTCGGAAGTCAAGCCTTTCAGAGGCAGAAGAGGGCAATTGCTGGAGGTGTCAAAGTCATAGATGTGGCAGCTAGGAAACTGGCCACGGTAATGGTCCCTGTACCACCGCTTGAGGTGCAGAGCGAAATTGTGAAGGTATTGGATCGGTTCACCCAGCTGGAGGCGGAGCTGGAGGCGGAGCTGGAGGCGAGGAAGGCTCAGTTTTCCTGGTATGGTCACATGATCTTTCCTGAAGAGGGGGAGTGTGAATGGTTGTCAATTTCGGACGTCGCCAAAAGGGTTAGTTCTGGGGGAACGCCGTCGGCGCGTAATCCAGATTTCTATGATGGTGGAACTATTCCGTGGCTGCGCACTAATGAAGTCCGTTTCCAGGACATCCATGACACTGCGGTTTATATTACGGAATCGGCAGTAAAAAATTCCTCGGCAAAGTGGATACCAGGAAACTGCGTGATTGTTGCTATCTCTGGCGCATCGGCCGGCAGATCTGCGGTGAATGCGATTCCAGTGACAACAAATCAACATTGCTGCAATATTGAGGTTGATGAAAAAAGGCGTATTTTCGTTATGTTTATCATTGGGTTGCCAGTAATTATACGAATCTAAAGGCCATGGGTCGAGGTGTGCGGGGTGACCTCAATTCTAATCTGATTAAGAGTTTTCCTATACCGATTCCAGAAATGGGTCGTCAAGTTGAAATCGCGCGAACTTTGGATTCTTTTCAAACGCTGACGATGGACTTGTCGTCTGGTCTTCCTGCCGAAATCTCTGCTCGCCGTAAGCAGTACGAGTACTACCGAGACAAACTGCTGACCTTCAAGGAGTTGTCGTAATGAGTGAATCATCACCTCACGTTTATGACCCCATCGTGATGTCCGACCAGAGCACCGTCGTCGCCGAATATGCTCCGACTGATTCTCGCTGTGAGGAGTACCAATCTGAGGCGGCGCTAGAGCGTGAATTCATCAGGATTTTGGAATCACAGGCCTACGAGCACCTTCCGATTCACTGCGAGAGGGATCTCGTCGTCAATTTGCGACGTCAACTTGAGGACCTCAATGGGTTCACCTTCAGTGAGAACGAGTGGTCATCCTTCTATTCGACGTGCGTTGCCTCGGCCAACGACAGCATTGAGGACAAGACCGTCCGTCTCCAGGAAGACGAGGTCCAGTTACTGCGTCGTGATGACGGTACTACGAAGAACGTCAAGCTCATTGACAAGAGCAATATCCACAACAACCGTCTCCAGGTCATCAACCAGTACCAGGTGGGTACCGAGCGTGATGGGTCCCGGTATGACAATCGTTACGACGTCACCATCCTCGTCAATGGTCTGCCTATGGTCCACGTAGAGCTCAAGCGCAGGGGAGTCGCAATCCGCGAAGCCTTCAACCAGATCCGGCGCTATCAGCGCGACAGCTTCTGGGCGGGTTCGGGATTGTTTGAGTACGTACAGCTCTTCGTCATTTCAAACGGTACTCACACCAAATATTACTCGAACACGACCCGTAGCCAGCACCTCAAAGATCAGCGCAAGCGCTCGGCTAAGAAGACTTCCAACAGCTTCGAATTCACCTCGTGGTGGGCTGATGCCCAAAATAAACCCATTCAGGATCTCGAGGCATTCGCGAGAACCTTCTTCGCCAAGCACACCCTGCTCAACATTCTCACCAAGTATTGTGTGCTCACCGTTGACCGCATGCTCCTGGTCATGCGCCCTTACCAGATCGTCGCCACTGAGCGGATTCTGCAGCGCATCGCCACTTCGACCAATTACCGCCAGCTCGGCACTGTCGCCGCTGGTGGATACATCTGGCACACCACCGGATCGGGTAAAACGCTCACCTCGTTCAAGACGGCCCAGCTCGCCACCAGGATGCCCGGCATTGACAAGGTGCTTTTCGTCGTCGACCGCAAGGATCTGGACTACCAGACCATGCGCGAATACGACCGCTTCGAAAAAGGCGCTGCCAACTCGAACGCCTCAACGGCAATCCTAAAGGCCCAGCTTGAGGATCCGAGTGCCAAGATCATCATCACGACGATCCAGAAGCTCAGTATTTTCATTCGCAACAACAACCACCACGACGTCTACAACAAGCACGTCGTCATCGTCTTCGACGAGTGTCACCGCTCCCAGTTCGGTGACATGCACACCGACATCACCCGCGCTTTCAAGCGTTACCACCTCTTCGGCTTCACCGGTACGCCCATCTTCGCGGCCAACAGTAGAAGCTCGGGCAATCCGAAGTTGCGTACTACCGAGCAGACCTTCGGAGACAAGCTGCACACCTACACCATCATCGACGCTATCAACGACAAGAACGTGCTGCCTTTCCGTGTGGACTACAACAACACCATGAGAGTCGGAAGCCCGGAAGACCGTCAGGTTGCTGGCATCGATACCGAAATGGCCCTCATGGCGCCCGAACGCATCAGGCAGATCGTTCAGTACACCTTGGAGCATTTCGATCAGAAGACCAAGCGTACGAGTAGCTACGAGCACTCTGTCGTCACGAACGTCAGCGAGTCCACCCGCGGCCGTCGCGCCGCAGAAGCCCTCCGCGAGCGCAAGAGGGTTCACGGCTTCAACGCCATTTTCGCCACGGCATCTATTGATGCTGCCCGCCGTTACTACAACGAGTTTCAGCGCCAGCAGGAGGATCTCGCACCGGACAAAAGGCTCAAGATCGCCATCATCTACTCCTACGGAGCCAACGAGGCCACCGATGACGACACTCTCGACGACGAGGCCTTCGATACCGAGTCCCTTTCCGAGGACTCGCGCGCTTTTCTTGAGAATGCCATCCAGGATTACAACGATCTGTTTGGAACCAGTTACGACACCACTGCTGAAAAGTTTCAGAATTACTATAAGGACCTCTCGCAACGGCTCAAGAACCGTGAGGTCGATCTGGTCATCGTCGTCAACATGTTCCTCACCGGATTCGACGCCACCACCCTCAACACGCTGTTCGTCGACAAGCCATTAAAGGCTCACGGGTTGCTGCAAGCCTTCTCGCGTACCAATCGCATCCTCAACTCCGTCAAGACCTACGGCAACATCGTTTGCTTCCGGGACCTTGAGGACGCCACCAACAAGGCGCTCGAGCTCTTCGGAAATAAGGATGCCGGAGGCATAGTGCTGCTCAAGCCATACCAGCATTACCTGAAGGATTACACCGCGAAGGTTAACGATCTGCTCGTCCAGTACCCGCTCGGAGATCCCATCGTAGGCGAAGTAGCAAAAAAGAAGTTCGTCAAACTCTTTGGTGCGATCATCAGGCTGGAAAACATCCTTACCTCCTTCGATGAATTCGCTGACGACGACACGCTCACTGAGCGCCAGAAGCAGGACTATCGCAGTATCTACTTAGACCTGTGGGATGAATTCCGAAGAGTGCGGGAAGAGGAAAGCGACAAGGAGAAGATCGACCATGAGGACGTCGTCTTCGAGATCGAACTCATCAAGCAGGTCGCCATCAATGTCGACTACATCCTCATGCTCGTTGAGGAGCACCGCAAGAAGCACTGCGAGGAGCATCGTGATGGCAGGAACGCCAAACTGACCCCGGCAATCTCCCGAGCTATTGACGCCAACCCCAGCCTGCGCAGCAAGAAGGATCTCATCGAGCAGTTCGTGGCGACGATGTCAGTTGACAAAGCCGTCAATCCTCAATGGGAGCAGTTCATCAATAACAAGCGAGACCAGGAACTCGACAAGATCATCGAGCGAGAAAACCTGTACTCCGACAAGACTCACGAATACATGGACAATGTGTTTCGTGACGGTGAACTGCAGACTACTGGAATCGCGATCACCAAGGTCATGAAACCGATATCTAGGTTTGGTGCTGAAAACAATCACGCCGAGAAAAAGGCCAGAGTCATCAAGGCGCTCCGTGCCCACTTTGATCGATTCCGCGGACTCGGGCTCGGTGAGGATCTAGGAGATTGAGCCGCACCTCTTTAACAGCTCGGCGGTCTCTTCGGTCACCGAAGCTCTATTCTTCGTCGCCCTGTCGCTCCTGAGCTACCTGTTGCGGGTCGAGATGTGATCTCATCTTGGCCCGCAGCAGCCATCTCAACGAACTCGTCCGTGTGGCGTCAGCGGTCACGGTAATCGTCCCCGACCAGGATGCCGTGGCTTTAGCAGCCGGCGAGCCACTGGAATCTCAGTCAAGATGGCCTAGTACCGCCCTCGCCGTCGCTATGTCGGTCACCAGATCCGTCACCCAGTTGCCTCGCAGGATTGCTGCCAGGGCCGGTACTTTCTCGACTCCGAAGGCGCTGACGATGACGTGGGTGATTGACGGAACTCGGTCCAGCGGAACTGCCATCAGCCCTTGACAAAAGTCTGCGTCGATGTGACGACCCCGGGAATCGACATGATGCCCGCAGATGTGGCCTATTGCCCCGCGTGATAACAATTCTGCGTGTGCGCGCTCCGACATCACGTGGTCGAAGATCGGCGCTACCGAATGCATTCCAACCGCTCCCACGCCGGTTACTAGGATGTCCGCGTGGGAGGCCATCGCGATCGTCATACCCACAGACTCCTCGGCCTTCAGCGCGGCCGCCGCCTGTGGGTTCGATACCAGCACCGGAGCTGGCATCACTCGGTACGCACACCCGATTCGTTCTGCCAGCTGGCGGCATAGCTCGGGGGAGTCCAATAACAAATTTCCCTTGGCCGTCCCGCCGATTGCTTGCACCACTGTTGCCCCCGGACGACGCATCGGCGTCATGGCATGCACCACCGACGCCACCCCACGTCCGTTCGACAATGCGATCACCGAATCGGGATGCATGTACGTCGTCACCAAGTCGGCCGCCATCCGCGCCACCTCGTCGGCTGTGGCATTGTCGTTGGACATGGCAACCCGGGCACAGGTCAGCCCGAAGGTGCGTGTTAGGGCGTCCTCCAACTCGATGGCCCGCTCCAAGGGGTGCTGCACTGTGAAAGTGATGATCCCGCGGCGCCTCGCCTCGTCGAGCAGCCTGGACACCATCGAGCGGGAGTAGCCGATCTCGGCGGCGATCTCGGCCTGAGTTGCCTGCTCCAACCAGTACCGCCTCGCGACCGTCAGCAGGGTCTGGATGTGTTCGCGATCAGTCATAGGAATCTCACAGATGTGAATCTTTGTCGTAGTTTGTCCGCTGAAGCGCGGAGTAGAGCCACTCTACTAGTCGTTCTGCTTAGGAAGAATTCACATGTGTGAGCACGTGGCCTTGCGAGGTTGCCGTGGCGGCGGCTCAATGGTTCCCGTCACACAGTCGTGAGAGAGGAATCACTCCAATGGCCGTCGTTCGCACCATCAATGGCGACGTTTCACCCGACACCCTCGGCGTCGTCAACGCCCACGATCACCTCATCCGCGTCGGAGCCGGGGAGGTCTACATCGACCCCGACCACTTGCTCGACGATGTCGACAAGGCCGCCCAGGAAGCCACATACTTCGTTGAGGCCTCTAAGAACTGGGCCGACGGCGGCACCATTATCGACATGTGCCCCGCCTCCTCGGGCCGTGGCGTGCTCAAGACCCTCGAGGTCGTCGAGAAAGTCCCGGGCCTGCAGGTTGTCCAAGCCACTGGTTTCCACCAGCAGAAGGTCTACCTCGAGTGGCGCCAGAGCTGGGTCAACCAGTACACCGTCAACCAGATCGCCGATTTGCTCATCGCCGACATCGTTGAGGGTATCGACCGCTTCGACTACATGGGCCCCATCGTCGAGCGCACCAACGTTAAGGCGGGCGTCATCAAGTGGGCCACCGCCTACGGCAAGATCACCGAGTGGGAGAAGAAGTCCGGTAAGGCCGTCGCTATCGCCTCCAAAGAGACCGGCTGCCCCATTAATACCCACGTCACAGCCGGAACCTGTGGCCCAGAGCAGGCGCGATTCCTCGTTGACCAAGGTGTTGATCCCGCCAAAATCGCCATCGGCCATATGCAGCGCAACTGGGATCCGTGGGTTCACGAGCAGATCTGCAAGCTCGGCTGCTACGTCGAGCTTGACGGCACTAACCGCATCAAGTACGTCCCGGATAACACCCGCGTCAATCTGGTGAAAACCCTCGGCGAGAAGGGCTACGGTAAGCAGATCCTGCTGGGCACTGACTCCGGTAAGGCCTCCTACCAGAAGGTTTACGGTTCGGTCTCAGGTATCGACTACGATCCGGCCGTCTTCTGCCCGCGTCTCGTCGAGGACGAAGGCGTCGACCGCGGCTACGTCGACGATCTCCTCATCAACAACGCAGCCACCTTCTTCGGCTTCGAGCCGCTAGCCGGGTGACGACGATGCCACGACTTCAGATTGCTCTCGACACGTACGATCTGCCATCGGCCCTCGCTCCGTTGGCCACCGCCGTCGACCAGATCGACATCATCGAGTGCGGTACCATCCTCGTCCTTGCCGAGGGAATGAGTGCGGTGCGGGCTATCCGGGCTGCCTATCCTGACAAAACGATTCTTGCCGACGTTCGCATCGCCGAAGCCGGGGCCAAGATCGCCCGGATGTGCTTCGAAGCAGGCGCCGACCTCGTCTCCTGCGTCGCCGGGGCATCCCTGACAACCATCGACCAAGTATGCAAAGTGGCGGGGGAGTTTGGCGGTGAAGTGCAAGTCGAGCTCGCCGACGAATGGTACGACGCCGACCGTGCCCGCGCATGGCGCAAACTTGGTGTCCAACACGTCATCGTCAAGCGTTCCCGCGACCGTGAGGCTGCCGGAGACCTCTCCTGGAAGCCCGAAGACCTGGGGCGGGTCGACGAACTGGCTGAGATGGGATTTACCGTCACCGTCACCGGAGGAATCACCCCCGAGGACCTCCCGGTTTTCGCCGGGCGTCCGGTCGGGATCGTTATTGCCGGTCGTTCCATCGTTGCTGCTGATGATCCCAGGGTTGCCGCCCAACAACTGCGCTCAGCCCTGGACGAGGTGTGGCCGCAATGACCGAATCGCTGACCGACGGGGTGACCCTCGGTATCTATGAGAAAGCCCTCGTCGGCAACCGGCTGGCCACCGACGACGACTGGCGACGCTTTCTGAACCAGGTACCCGAAGCAGGGTTCAGCTTCGTCGACCTGTCCGTCGATGAGTCCGATGAGAGGATGGCACGGCTGGGATGGGAGCAGAACCGGCGTCGCATGGTGCGCCATTGCGCCGAGGCTGCAGAAACCGTGATTGGTGGCGTCTGCCTATCGGTGCATCGGCGTATTGGTCCTGGTAGTGCCGACCCTGCCGTGCGGCAGCGGGCTCGAGACGTGATGGCCGAAGGATTACGGCTGTGTCACGACCTCGGCGCGCCCGTGCTTCAGGTCGCGGGGTACTACTGCTATTACGAGCAGATGAACGACCATGCTGAGCAGTGGTACACCGACCTCCTGCTGGACGCCCTCCCGATGGCCGCACGACTGGGAGTTGTCATGGGCATCGAGAACGTTGACGGCACCGACGTCACCTCTATCCGTAAGGCGATGGAGTTCGTCAAGCTTGCCGACTCGCCCTACCTGCAGGTGTACCCAGACCTCGGCAACATTGCCGAGCAACAGCTTGACGCCGTGACTGAGCTCGAGGCCGGGCGAGGCCACATGGTCGCGATCCACGTCAAAGATGTTCGGCCGGGCGAGCCTCGTCGAGTGCCGATGGGGGAAGGAACTGTCGACTGGGACGAGTCCTTCGCCATCCTGGCCGAACAGAACTGGCGCGGTCGGATGATGATCGAGATGTGGAACGACGACGCTCCCGATTCCAACGCGCGCAGCTCGTCGGCACGCGAGTTCATCGAGGATCACCTTCGGACTGCTGGAATCCCGGTTCGTCGCGCCCTCGCTTGACCATCGGTCGGTCGGCTCGGCATGAAACCCGGGCTGACCGGCTCCGCACCCCAACAAAACTTTCATTACTGTTCAAAGGAGAACCCTTCATGCTTGAAAAGCTCAAGACAGACGTCTGCCGGGGCAACCTGGAACTGCCCCGCCACGGCCTCGTGACGTGGACTTCGGGTAACCTCTCGGCTCGCGACCCTGAAACCGGCCTGGTCGTCATCAAGCCGTCCGGGATGCTGTACGACGCCATGACCCCCGACGATATGGTCGTCGTCGACCTTGACGGCAAGGTCGTAGAAGGACATCGAGGACCGTCCTCGGACACTGCCTCGCACTTGTACGTCTACCGGCGTCGCGACGACATTCGTAGCATCATCCACACCCATTCCACCTTCGCCACTGCGTGGGCGGCCACCGGCCAAGACATCCCCTGTGCCGTGACGGCCATTGCCGACGAGTTTGGGGGGCCGGTGCCATGCGGCGAGTACGCCCAGATCGGCACCGAACAGATTGGTGAGCAGATCATGCGGTTTATCGACCAGTCCCCGGCGGTGCTGCTCAAACAGCACGGTGTCTTCACTGTTGGTGCATCTATCGAGAAGGCCATCAAGGCAGCCGTCATGGTCGAGGATGTTGCCAAAACCCTCACCTACGCCAAGCTCATTGGCGAGATCTCTGCGCTGCCACAGTCGGAGATCGATTCCAATCACGACCGATACACCAATC
Source organism: Cutibacterium namnetense (assembly GCF_001642025.1). Lineage (GTDB taxonomy): Bacteria > Actinomycetota > Actinomycetes > Propionibacteriales > Propionibacteriaceae > Cutibacterium > Cutibacterium namnetense. The sequence continues at coordinate 154,343 of NZ_LWHO01000003.1, forward strand.
GCTACGGCACCGCGGCAGCATCCACGGGGGTGACGGCATGACCTACGACATCTCGACTATCGGGGAAGGGCAGATCCGACTCACCTGCTACAAAGGTGAACGGCTCATCAATGCTCAGCAGCTGCGTGCCACCGCAGCTTGCTCCGAGGCCAATGTGTCCGGCCTGTTGTCCCAACTTGGGCGCAGCACCTGCTGGGCCTCCGTCATGCCGAAGGGTGATCTCACTGATCGGGTCGTCAACGAGTTCCGCAGCGTCGGGGTCGATGTTTCACACATCTGTATGAAGCCCGAGGGGCGCGTCGCGCTGTACTTCATGGAGCCCGGTGAATATCCGATGCCCGCCCGCGTGCTCTACGACCGCGAGCACACCCCGTTCCGCGACGTCACCATCGAGGACCTCGATTGGGAGGCCCTGCTCGACACCCGTCTGGTCTTCGTCACCGGCATCACCGCTGCCCTGACCGAGAACACCGCGGCCGTGGTGCGACACTTTGTTGACCAAGCCCACTGCCGTGGCATTACCGTCGCTCTCGACGTCAACTACCGGTCTCTGCTGTGGGGCCCGGAGCGCGCTCGTGAGGTGCTGGAACCAATTGCGAGGATGTCGAACATTGTCTTCTGCTCGGTGCGTGACGGCAAGGCCGTCTTCGATATCGAATCCGATGGGGAGCAGGCATGCCGCGAATTGCGCGAACTGTTCGGGGTCCCCACGGTCGTGTCTACTGATCAGATCAATGGTGTGTACCTCTCGGACGCCGAGCGCGGAGAGCGCACCTTCCCGGTAGTCCAGATGCCGGTCGTCGACCGTCCGGGCGCGGGAGACTCCTTCGTCGCGGGAACCCTTCACGGGTACCTCGGAGGTGACGTCGTGCAGGGAATCCATTATGGGCAGCGAACCTCCGCGTACGCTCTGACCCATTATGGTGACCTGACTCGTGTGAGTCCTAGCGAGCTCAACATTCCCCCGAATACCGACATTCTGCGCTGACCCGATCACAGCGCAGACAGGAGACACACTCACATGTCCACCTCAACAGCAACCAAACAATCAGCTCTAGATCTCATCGATTCGCGTCCTTTAACGCGCAATCAGAAGAATCTTGTTGCCCTAGCCATCGTCGGAAATATCTCCGAGTTCTTTGACATCTTCCTTATCGGGTTCGTCGTATCCGTGCTGACTAAGCCATGGAACCTGACTGGCACCGAGGCAGGCGTCATCCTCGCCTGTTCCGGTCTGGGTACGGTCATCGGCGCCATCATGTGGGGACGCCTCGCTGACAAGATCGGACGCCGCTCCTCGTTCTTCTGGTGCGTCCTTCTGTTCGTCGTGTTCACCGTAGTGTCCGTGTTCACCCCGGACCGTGGCTGGATCATGCTCGCCATTTTGCGTATTGGTGTGGGGATCGGAGTCGGCGGGCTGAACATCACCTCGATTCCCTACGTTCAGGAGTTCGTACCCGCCAAGCAGCGCGGCCTTCTCGCTGGTCTGGCGTCGGTATTCATCCCCCTCGGCTTGTTCCTGGGATCTCTAGCACAAAATGCGTTGGGTGATAATTGGCGCGCCCTCATCGCCTTGGGAGCCATTCCTGTCTTCCTGTTGGTGTGGATCCGTTTCGTGCCCGAATCGCCACGGTTTCTACAGAGTCATGGACGTGAGAAGGAAGCTCGCGAGGCCCTGGCCTGGGCGCTCGATATGTCCGCTGACGAAATTGGAGACCTGCCTGTCGTCGAGCACGTCGAGGACGCCTCCTACTCGCTCGTCTTTGGCAAGTACCGCAAGAGCCTCCTGGTGGTCAGCTTGGGATCGTTTTGTTTCATTCTGGGCTCGTTCACGATTCAGTCGTGGGGCCAGACCTTGCTCAAGACCGGCTTTGGTAAGTCTCCTGAGCAAGTCGGGACCCTGTTCATGTTCGTCTCCCTTGCCGATCTCCTCGGGCGTTTCTTGTCAGCATGGCTGGCAGACCGCATTGGTCGAAGGGCCACCATGTTGTCGTTCGGCCTCATCGGTGCTGGCGGGACTCTCATCATCGCCCTTTCGGCTCGCCTAGGTTGGGGTTGGCAAGTCTTCTTCGTCGGTGTCCTCATTGCGATGGCCTTCGCCGACGGCGCCTTCGGCATCCTCAATGCTTTTGGTGCCGAACAGTTCCCCAACGAGGCTCGCTCGACTGGCCTGGGGCTGGGCTATGGCATCGGTGCCACCGCCAAGATCATCGGTCCGGCGCTCATGGGGCTCATGGTGGGCGGATCAGCCGTCAAGCAGAATGTCACCCTGGACGCAGTATTCCCGGCGTTCGTCCTATTCACTGTGCTGCTGGTCATTGGCGGTGTGACGTACATGTTTGCCCGCGAGACTCGTGGCACCTCGCTCGATACGATCTGACCACTCAGATGATCCTGATGTCGAGGGCCTGCACCTTGCCCGAAGGTTGACCGAAGTCGCCACCTTGCGGGTGGCTAGGGCCCTCGACACGCCAGATCGAACGCTACGGAGTCACTTAGACGATGATGACAGCGGCCTTCTGAAGACTTCCCGGTGGTTTTGACGGCGTCCGTGAGTCCATACCGTGATGAACCGGCTTGACGTCTTCAACCGTGCACATGAGACCACTAACACGCCATGGCGGTAAGTTGGAGGGTAACGACGCGGGAGCCCACTGATCGCCGTGGGCTGAGAGGGTGCTGCGAAGGTGCCGACCGCCTGAACCTGTCCGGATCATGCCGGCGAAGGGAGTGGTTGGAATGACCGAATTATCGAATCTGGTGGCTGAATCTGTGGAGCGACTGCGCCGGGACAAGCCGCTGGTGCAGTGCCTGACGAATATTGTGGTTGCCAATTTCACCGCCAATGTCTTGTTGTCCGCAGGCGCGGTTCCCGCCATGGTCGACAATCCCGAGGAATCTGAGGGATTCGCCTCCGTTGCCGATGCCGTGCTCGTCAACACCGGAACTCCCTACCGGGAGACCGCCGAGGCCATGGTTGCTGCTGCGCGCGGTGCCGCAAATAGCAACACGCCGTGGGTACTCGACCCGGTAGGGGCGGGTATGCCATGGCGCACTCAAGTGGCCCTTGCGGCCTTACACGTCGCCACTCCAGCCGTCATTCGGGCAAACGCTTCCGAAGTGTTGACATTGGCGGGTACTGATGCCTCCGCTCGAGGCCCGGAGGCCGGAGATGCTGTCGAGGATGCCTTGACGTCTGCAGCTCAGCTCGTGCGCACTCACGGCTGCGTGGTGGCCATTAGCGGCCCCGTCGATCACATCCTCGACGCGGATCGGCATGTGACCGTGTCATCGGGGCATGAGTGGATGACGCGGGTTACCGGAGTTGGATGTTCACTGGGAGCCCTCACAGCGGCCTTCGCCGGCGTCCAGAATGACTATCTGATCGCGGCCACGTCCGCGACCGCCCTCTTGTGCGTAGCTGCCGAACGGGCAGCCAAGCGCAGTGTTGGTCCGGGTGCTTTCGCTCAAGCTCTCGTGGACGAACTCTTTCTGGTGTCACCCGACGAGGTCGGCGAGCGGGGAGGGCTTCGCGATGTCACGGCCGAAATTTGATCTGTCGGTCTACCTCGTCACCGATACCGCCCAGTGCGGCGGGCCTGACGAGGTCGTCGAGACGGTGCGCCGCGCCATCGCTGGTGGGGTGACCCTGGTTCAGTTTCGTGACCACGACTTGCCCGATGACGAGTTCGTCACGTTGGGGCGACGCGTCAGAGAGATCTGCGTGTCTGGCGGGGTGCCCCTCATCATTGATGACCGGGTGCACCTCGTTACCGAAATCGGGGCCGATGGCGCCCATATCGGGCAATCTGACATGCCGGTCGACCAGGCCCGTGCGATTCTGGGCGACGATCTGCTCATCGGCTTGTCTGCGCAAACCCCCGCCCATGTGGAGGCCGCCCTGTCCCATGGTCGTGACATCGTCGACTATCTGGGAGTTGGTGCCCTGCACGGCAGTGGAACTAAGCCTGAGGCTGGAGAGCTTGGCTTGGTTGGGATACGCGATGTCGTCGATGCCAGCCCATGGCCGGTATGTGTCATCGGTGGCGTGAGCGCATCCGATGCTCAAGACATAGCCCGGGTGGGATGTGATGGCCTCAGTGTCGTCTCGGCGATTTGCCGGAGCACCGACCCCCAGTCCAGAGCACGGGAACTCGCGGAGGCATGGCGCGCAGCGAAGAAATGATGACCGGGTCCTGACATCGGGATGTGCACAAACGGCCATAGTCGCTGGCATCTTGTTCAGATGAGCGGCCCTGGTGCGCAGCGTTCTGAATCAGGGGCGTGAGCACCCTAGGATGACCGCTATGAGCACTTTTGACGCCACTCGTCGCGCCTCCAAAATATCCGTTGTTGGTGCTGGTTCAGTCGGTTCTTCACTGGCCTACGCTTGCCTCATCCGTGGATCGGCTGGCCTGGTATCCCTCTATGACATTGCCAAGGACAAGGTCGAGGCCGAGGTGGCGGATCTCGCCCACGGCACTCAGTTCACCCCGGCTTCGGTTATGGGCGGTGCTGACGTCCACGATACTGCTGACTCTGACGTCGTCTTCATCACTGCTGGGGCCAGGCAGAAGCCGGGCCAGACTCGTCTGGACCTCGCTGGCGTCAACGCCAGCATTTTGCGCTCCCTTATGCCGCAGCTCGTTGAGCAATCACCGAACGCCCTGTTCGTGCTGGTGACCAATCCGTGCGACGTTCTCACCGTCGTTGCCCAGCAGGCCACCGGGCTGCCCGCCAACCGTGTCTTCTCCACGGGCACGATGCTCGATACCTCTCGGCTGCGCTGGCTCATTCGTCAATGGGCCAATGTTGAGCAGCGTCACGTTCACGCCACCATTGTGGGCGAGCATGGCGACTCGGAGTTCCCGCTGTGGTCGACGGCCAATATCTCCGGTGTGCCCATCCGCGACTGGACGGTCGACGGTAGCCGGGTGTTCACCGAGGAAGTGCTGGCTGACTTGGCCCACGAGGCGGCTTTCGCGGCCTACAAGATCATTGAGGGCAAGGGCGCTACGAACTACGCCATTGGCTTGACCGGCGCACGTCTGGCTGAGGCTTTGCTTCGCCCCGGCCGTTCCGTCTTGCCGTTGTCGAGTGTCATGACGGACATGCACGGAATTTCGGGGGTGGCCTTATCGATGCCCTGCATCGTCTCCCGTGATGGCATTGAGGGGGTTGTCCCTGTCGCCATGGATACCGAGGAGATCGCTTCTCTCAGGGCTTCAGCAGAACGACTGCGCGACACTTTGTCATCGATCGCATAACCTGATGAACATCTGTGCTGCTGACCGCATAAGCTAGGAGTATGTCAGTTCCCTTTCAGTACGCGCACGATGACGATGGAGGCCTTCTAAGGATTGCGGCCCGTGGCCAGGAGGTGTTGACGAACCCCCTGGCCAATCGGGGCACTGCCTTCACCATCGAGCAGCGGAAGGCGCTTGGTCTCACCGGCTTGCTGCCGTCGGGTGTCATGACGATCACCGATCAGCTTAAGCGGGTCTATGCGCAGTATTCGGCACAGCCTGATGACTTGGCCAAGTACCTGTACCTCAACCACATGCATGACCGCAATGAGGTGTTGTATTTCCGACTCCTTGCCGAGCATATTGAGGAGATGCTTCCGATCGTCTACACGCCAACCATCGGCAAGGCGATTGAGGAGTACAGCCACTGGTACGACCGTCCGCGTGGTATCTACCTGTCTATCGACGATCCGGAAGACATGGAGCAGGCCCTCGCGCAACTGGGTCATGGTCCTGACGATGTCGACCTCATCGTAGCCACCGATGCGGAGGGCATTCTGGGTATCGGCGACCAAGGCGTCGGTGGCGTCGCGATCACGGTAGGAAAGCTAGCCGTATACACCGCGGCCGCAGGGATTCACCCCCACCGCGTACTCCCGGTCATTCTCGACGTCGGTACCGACAATATGGAACGCCTTAACGACGATGGTTATCTTGGGGTGCGCCACCCCCGCGTGCGCGGCGAACGTTACGACGAGTTCGTCCAGCAATATGTCGAGACCGCTCACCGGATGTTCCCTCACGCTCTACTGCACTGGGAGGATTTTGCGGCCGGCAATGCCACCCGGATTCTCAACAAATACCGCGACGACTACTGCACGTTTAATGACGACATCCAGGGCACCGCAGCTGTCGTCGTCGCGGCGGTGCTGAGTGCCGTCAAATCATCGGGAATCCCGCTGAACGAGCATCGCATTGTCATCCATGGGGCGGGTTCGGCTGGTACCGGAATTGCCAACTTGCTGGTACAGCTTATGGTGAGCCAGGGTGCTGACGAAAAGATGGCTCGCTCTCATTTCTGGGGGCTTGGATCACATGGACTGTTGCGCGAAGGTTTACGGCTGCGGGACTTTCAGCAACCTTTCGCTCGTAATAAAGAAGAGTTGGAAGGGTGGACCCTTGACACCCCCGACCAGTACACGCTCAGTGACGTGGTACGAAACGTTTACCCGACGATCCTTATCGGCTGCTCTGCCCAGCCTGGTTCGTTCACTGAGGACATCGTCAAGATGATGGCTGCCCAGTGTGAGCGCCCGGTGATCATGCCGCTGTCGAACCCAACTCGTAAGGCCGAAGCCCTGCCATCCGACATTCTCGCGTGGACTGACGGACGCGCTTTAGTTGCTACCGGTTCGCCGTTCAAGCCAGTCATGGTCAATGGCGTGACGTATCAGATTGCGCAGGCTAATAACGCGCTGGTCTTCCCAGGAATCGGTTTGGGGACTATCGCTGTTCGGGCGTCCCGGGTTACTAGTGGCATGATCGCAGCTGCTGCTGAGGCGGTGGCGTTGCATATCGATACCCCCGTTGTGGGGGCCTCGCTGCTGCCGTCGATCAAGAGCCTGAGGCCCCTGTCGGCATCTGTGGCCATTGCTGTTGCTCAACAGGCGATGGAGGAGGGTGTGGCAGCCGAGGTCACGGACAATCCAGTTGAGAAGGTGTTCTCGGCAATGTGGCAACCGCGTTACCCGCGCATCGCGGTTGTCTGATGCGTTGACGAAGGGGTTCGGCTGATGCCATGCTCGCGCCTCATGCGCATGCCTCGTATGAGGCGCGAGCTACGCCCTGATCGTTAATGCCGAAATGGGGGAGGACATCCCCGATCCGTGAGTGAGCATGACGGTGGCATCAGTTCGTGGGCAATCAATGGTGATCGTGCCGTGGACCTTGTGGCCTTGGGTTACGCCGCTGCCGAGAGAGCCTGTGGCAGGTCGGTTCGCCTGATGGATATCGGTTGACTCGTTCTCCATGATGAAGAAGGTGTAATCGGTCAGAGAACCTTTGGTGACCTCAATGGTCACTGTCAGGGTGACGGTGCTAGGCCCCCATTTCACATGGTCGATCGACCACCTTCCCTGGGTGTCGTCATCCTTCGAGGAGAAGGGCAGTGAAGAGGCGACTGCAGTGGCCGATGCGGGGATGGGCGTCGGGGTAGAAGACGCGGACGTCGCGACGGAAGATGGTGTCGGCGCGGCGGGGCTCGCGGGCTCGCTGGTGATTCGGCGTGCAACGATGACCAGTGCGACGACGACCGCTGTCACAATGATGACGGCGATCCAGCCGCCGTGGCGCTTCGGCGGCTGGTACTGGTTAATGTCAGGCGGTTGGCTCATGGTGGCTCCACTGTACGTTGTTGCGGGCGGCTGATGTTGTCCACAGCTTGGCGTCGATACGAGATGGCGCAAATGGGTGTTGTCCACAGATTCGAAATTGCTTGGCGAATTTGGCGGGGTCGAGACGACAACTGGAGGTATGACAGCACTACATTCCTCCACCACTGGTGACCGTGACCCGTTGACCGTCAGGACCGTCGAAGAAGCGGTGACCTTGGCACCGTACCTCTTGGGGTTCCAGCCTACTGAGAGCCTGCTCATTATCGTCGCCGACGACGGTGCTGCATGTCAGGGTTTCGTTGCCCGAGTCGATCTTGACGACCTCAAATCCGCTCTGGCAATGGATGCCTTCGCCTCACGAGTCGGCCCCTTGGCAGGGCGGGGTCGAACGGTTGTCTTAGCGTTCAGTGAAGATCAAGATCGCGGCATGGCGGCTCTAGCATCGGCCATCCAAGCGATGAAAGGCATGAATATTGGTGACGCTGCGTGGACTGACGGTGAGTATTGGCGCAGCATCTTCTGTGATGAACAGGGTTGTGGCGAGAACCACCACTTTGCTCCAGATCCGACTATTGCAGCCGAAGCGGTCTACCGCGGGCTGACCGTTCTGCCCAGTCGCACCAGTCTCGTTAAGACGCTCTCCGGTCCTGGGCGGGTGTGTGATCCAGATACCCGCAGATTCCTAGCCAATTCCCGACGGCGGCTTTCCCGCAAGGATGACGACGCCGTGGCCGCGAGGTGTCGCGTCCTGTTCGAGTCTGACGATGAGATCAACGATGCGGTTGTGACGGAGCTAGCGGTTGCCGTCCAGCGTCCCGACGTAGCGCGCAGGCTGTGGGTGTCAATGGAACGGGCTGACGCGTCGCGCTGGCTCACGATATGGAGCCGAGCAGTCGAGATCATCCCAGATCGGATGGCGCCAGCCCCGCTGTCTCTTTGTGGGCTGGCGGGATGGTTGAACGGTGACGGGGCCGTGGCTGCGGTGTGCGCTCGCCGATGCGAATTCATGGTGGGAACAGCCGATCTGCCAGCTGCGCTGGCAGCCATCGTCGACGCTTTCGTGCCGCCCAAGTTGTGGGACGTTATGGAGCATGACCCAACAGTGATCGCTCACCCACTTCTGGAGGAGCAGATGGGTGAGAAGCTCAATTTATCGGCGTAGCGACGGCAGCTACCCTCGGGTACCGACGAGGCGGCGGAGGAGACAGATGGGCGAGTCTGAGCCAGCGAGAAATGATCGTTGCGGCAATGGTGATGTAGACCCGGGTCGTCGTCGAGAACGCATCGGCAGCGGTCCCAGGGCGCCGGCGGTTGGGAGGCGAAAGCGGTGCTCGTGCCCTTACCGTGCTCTTGTCCAACGACTGTCCACGAGGGGCACTGGGAGCTCTGACGTTAGGTGTGGGGCGGCTTCGCTAGACTCAAGCCCGTATGTGTCGCGGGTCTGGCTAGACCCGTAGTGGATCCGAGAGGTATGACGTGAGCGACCAAGTGCGTGAGACGACGGGCTACGACGCAGTCGCAGCCCAAGAGAAGTGGTCCAAGTATTGGGAGGAGCACCGCACCTTCGCCTCCCACGACGACGGCTCCCAAGAGCGTCGCTACGTGCTTGACATGTTCGCCTACCCCTCCGGCGACCTTCACATGGGGCATGCTGAGGCGTTCGCCATTGGCGATGTGCTGGCCCGCTACTGGCGACTGCGTGGTTTCGATGTCCTGCACCCGGTGGGTTGGGACTCCTTCGGTCTGCCGGCTGAGAACGCCGCAATCAAGCATGGGACCCATCCTGCGGAATGGACCTACCGCAATATCGACACGCAGGCGGCCTCTTTTAAGCGATATGCGGTCTCCTTTGACTGGTCGATGAGGCTGCACACCTCCGACGAGGAGTACTACCGCTGGACCCAGTGGCTGTTTAACCGTTTCTTTGAAAAAGGATTGGCCTACCGCAAAGACTCCTGGGCTAATTGGTGTCCCAACGACCAGACGGTGCTCGCCAACGAGCAGGTCAAAGATGGGTGCTGCGAGCGCTGTGGTGCTGTGGTCACCAAGCGTCAGCTCAACCAGTGGTATTTCGGCATCACTGACTACGCTCAGCGCCTGCTCGACGATATGGACCAGATCGAGGGCAAATGGCCCGAGCGCGTGCTATCGATGCAGCGCAACTGGATCGGTCGTTCTGAGGGCGCCTATGTGGATTTCACGATTGACGGCCGTAACGAGCCAGTGAGGGTTTTCACCACCCGTCCGGACACCTTGTACGGAGCCACCTTCATGGTCGTGGCTCCTGACTCGGCCCTGGCTCAGGAGATCGTCTCCGATGCGGCACGACCAGCCTTCGAAACCTACCTTGATGAGGTCAAGAAGAAGACCGAGATTGAGCGACAGGCCACAGATCACGAGAAGACCGGTGTGCCCCTTGGGGTTGAGGCCACTAACCCTGTCAATGGAGCCAAGGTTCCGGTGTGGGCTGGTGACTATGTGCTGGCGGACTACGGGACGGGTGCTGTCATGGCTGTGCCCGCCCACGACCAGCGCGACCTCGACTTCGCCCGCGCATATGGCATTGATGTCATCCCGGTCATCGACACTGGCGAGGCCGATCCTCGCGAGTCTGGGATCGCCACGACCGGTGATGGCGCTTACCAGAATTCTGGATTCCTCGATGGCATCACCACTAAGGCTGAGGCCATCGCGAAGATGTGTGAGTTCCTTAGTGAGAAGGAGATCGGTGAGCCGACAATCACCTACCGGCTGCGCGACTGGTTGCTGAGCCGTCAGCGCTTCTGGGGGTGCCCTATCCCGATTATTCACTGTGACTCCTGCGGCGACGTCCCGGTCCCTGACGATCAGCTGCCGGTCAAACTGCCTGATCTGCGTGGTGCCGAACTCGCCCCCAAGGGAACGTCACCGCTGGCCGGCGAAGAGGCCAGTGAATGGCGTGCGGTTGCTTGCCCGTCGTGTGGGGGAGCTGCCCAGCGCGACACCGACACTATGGACACCTTCGTGGACTCGTCGTGGTACTTCATGCGCTACTGCTCTCCGCACTATGAAGAAGGCCCATTTGACGTGGAGGCAGTTCGTCGTTGGATGCCGGTGGCCCAATACATCGGTGGCGTCGAGCATGCCACCATGCACCTGCTGTACTCCCGGTTCTTCACCAAGGTGCTGTATGACCTCGGTATGGTCGACTTCACCGAGCCTTTCGAACGGCTCATGAACCAAGGCCAGGTCATCAATGAGGGCCGAGCAATGTCGAAGTCGCTGGGCAACGGTGTGGACCTCGGCAAGCAGATCGACGAGTTCGGCGTCGACGCAGTGCGGACCACTGTCATCTTCGCCGGCCCGCCAGACGAGGACATCGATTGGGCCGACGTCTCCCCGGCTTCGACTCTAAAGTTCTTGCAGCGTGCCTGGCGCGTGGCCTCCGAGGTCACGAGCGACCCCGGCGTCGATTTGACGAAGGGTGACGCTATCTTGCGTCGGGTTACCCATCGCAGTATCGCCGACATCACCATGTTGCTGGAGGGTGGGCGGTACAACGTCGTTGTGGCGCGGATCATGGAACTGGTCAATGCCACCCGTAAGGCCATTGATTCGGGGTGCGGTCCCGCTGATCCTGCCGTGCGCGAGGCTGTCACCTTTACTGCCCAGGCGCTGTCCCTAGTGGCTCCGTACCTGGCTGAGGAGATGTGGGAGATGCTCGGCTTGGAACCCTCCGTTGCCAACTCTCATTGGCCCACTGCTGACGAGAAGTTGCTGGTCGCCGAGGAGGTGACCATGGTCGTCCAGGTGACGGGTAAGGTACGCGCCAAAGTTCAAGTGAGCCCCGGTATCACCGAGGACGAGGCTCTCGAGGTGGCTTTGGCCGACGCCAATGTGCAGCGGTTCACTGAAGGCAAGGAGATCGTCAAGGTCATTGCCAGGCTGCCGAAGATGATTTCAATCGTCGCGAAGTGACGATTTGATCAATTCCGTCACGCCGTGATGGAGCTGCGGCGAGTCTGTGGATAGCAGGCTCGCCGCCAGATCGTGTTATCCACAAATTTGGAATTGCCTGGCGAAATTCAGTTGCCCCGACGACAACTGAAGGTATGAGTGACGACTACCGAGAACGTCTTGAGGACCTCATGGCGCGGCTGCCTGCCCGAAACCTGGGCCCTCGGCGGTCAGCGACCCCCGCGGAGGAACCGACGCAGGAGGAGACTCCACCTCCTCGACGGGCAGTGACCCGAGGTCACGCCTCAGCTGTGGGGATTCTGCTTGTTGTGGTGCTGTCTGTCGTTGCTGTCATACTGATGCGCTCGAAACCTACCGAAGTGCCGGCGGGAGCTGTGATGGTGTCAACGGTGCCTGAGGGTACGACTATGCCCGGTCGGGAGGCAGCCGAGGCAGGGACGTCGCCTGAAGGCACCACGCCAGCCGCACTCCCGGTCACATCGACGACGCCCGCCGCAGGTGTACCCATCCAGATTCACGTGGCTGGGCAGGTGAAGCACCCTGGTGTGTACACGGTTAATCCCAATGCCCGTGTCGCTGATGCCATCCAAGCCGCGGGAGGGATGACGGCGGGCGCTCACCCCGGTCGTCTCAATCTTGCTGCTCCAGTGTGTGACGGGTGCCAGGTATGGATCCCCGCCAGTGGAGACGGGACGGTGACGCCACCCGACCATAGTGCTGGCGGTTCGCCGAGGGCTGCTAGCGGGTCAGGGAGTGGCGGTAGCTCAGCAACGGGTTCGGATACCGGTAAAGCCTCGGTCAATCTCAACACCGCAAATCAGAGCGAGCTTGAGACGATTGACGGGGTCGGTCCAGTGATGGCGGGCAAGATCATGGCTTGGCGTCAGGAACACGGACAGTTCGCCTCGGTTGACCAGTTACGGGAGATTTCTGGGATCGGGGCGAAGACGTTCGAGAAGATCAAGCCGCATGTCACTGTCTAAACCTCGTCATGACGGCCACCAGGTCGTTGTGACCCCCGATGTGCGCATGGCTCCGGTGGCCATCACCGCATGTGGGATGGCCACCGTTGGCACCGGCGGCCATTACTGGATGACTCTTAGTGCCGGGATTGGGTGCCTCATGGCAGGCACGATCGCGGTAAGGCGTCAGGCCTGGCTGGTTGTTGTAGCCGCCGCGGTGGGGTTAACAGTTCTCGCGAGCGCCGGAATGCGCGACCACGTTGTCCACCACACTGGCGTTGCTGAGCTGGCTCAGGAAGGAGCCTTGGTGACGGTGACAGGTCGGGTCACCGTCGATCCGCGGATCTTCGAAGTGAGTGGTTCAGGTGGGCGCACCGTCATGATCACCCTGGCAGCCCATCGCATCGTTGCAGAGGGCCAGGCTATCGAGCAGTCGGTGAGGGTCGTCGTCATGGCGTCGGGATCTGCATCGAGCCCAGCGGCGAAGGTGGCCGTTGGGCAGCAGATTCAGGTGCAAGGCTTGCTGACTCCACCACGGGAAGGGCGGGCTGAAGCCGGGGTCCTGAAGCTGCGGACCCCGCCGAGGATCGTTGCACCACCGGGGCCCTTTGACCGTGGGGTTAATCGTTTTCGTGCCAGCCTGGTCAGCGCTGTTGCGGGATGTCCAGAGAATCAACGGGCTATCGTACCTTCGCTCGTTGTAGGGGATACCGCAGCGGTTTCTGAGGAGATGTCCGAGGACTTCCGGGTGACGGCGTTGACTCACCTCATGGCCGTGTCTGGGGCCAACCTTGCCTCCACGACGGCCCTGCTGTGGTGGATAGGTGCGTGGTGCGGTCTGAAGCGGCGAGGGCTGAGGATGATGTCGGTAGCTGGTGTCGTCGTATTTGTGGTGGTGTGTCGAGCCGAAGCCTCGGTGGTGAGAGCGGCCGCGATGGGGGTGGTCGCCATGGCCGCGACGGGGATCGCATTCGACCGACGCGGTGGAATCAGAACCTTAGCTGTCGCGGTGACCGGGCTGATGCTCATAGATCCGTGGCTAGTGAGGTCAGTAGGTTTCTGGTTGTCAGCCTGTGCCACGGCTGGCATCTTGTGGTGGGCCCAACCGTGGTCGGCCGTGATGGAGTGGGCGCCAGCTTGGCTAGCAGTAGCCGTCACAGTGCCATGGGCGGCCCAGCTGGCAACTCAGCCCGTCGTTACCTGGATGGCCGGCACGGTATCGACTATTGGCCTTGTCGCCAACCTCGCGGCAGCCCCCTTTGTGCCGCCAGCATCGGCGCTGGGGATGGCGACCGGGTTGCTCGCGTTCATCTGGCCACCGTTGGGGATGCCGTTCGGACGGCTTGCCGGATGGAGCGTCCAACCGATTATCTGGATAGCTCACTTCGGTGCCAAGGCACCGTCTGGTCTGCTTAGGTGGCCAGCAGGTGGATGGGCTCTCGGGGTGCTGGCCGGGCTATGTGTGGGATTGGCTTTGATCACTCCAACGGTCTTGGCGAGGCCTTGGCTGACCGCGCTCGCGGGACTAGCAGTCGTAGTGGCGACGGTCGTGCGTCCTCCTGTTCCGGGTTGGCCGGGGCAGTGGCAGGTGGCGATCTGTGACGTCGGTCAGGGCAGCGCCGCCTTGGTGCGTGCTGGTCCGCATGAGGCCGTCGTCGTCGATACCGGGCCAGATCCGCACAGATTGAGTCATTGCCTGGACGACCTCGGCGTTGCCCAGGTGCCGGTAGTAATCCTCAGCCATTTCCACGCCGATCATGTCGACGGCCTTAACGCCGTCCGTGATCATGGTCTGACGAGGGCCATCGTCGTGTCCCAACTGGCATCCCCGCCGTGGTCAGCAAAGCGAGTGGCGCAAACTGCTGCGCAGCTGGGCGCCAAAGTTCTCGTGGCTCACCCGGGTCATGTGATGACGGCCGGAACCGCGAAGCTTGAGCTATGGGGAGGGATCCAGCTTTCCGATGCCGGTACAGATGAGCCGGGGGAGGAGTCTGCTGTCGAGAACAATTCCTCAGTTGTGCTCAAGGCGACGGTTAACGGGTTGACAGTTGTGTTGCCTGGGGATGCCGAGCCTGAGGAACAGCGCCACATTCTGGCCGGACGCATGGACCTGTCAAGTGATGTTCTTGTCCTGCCTCATCACGGATCGGCTCATCAGGACGAGGGCTTCTGGGCGGCAACCGGTGCCAGCGTGGCGGTGGCATCCGCTGGCCAAGGCAATCCCTTCGGACATCCTTCGTACAAGGCAATGTCTCTGGCTAAACGAATGGGGATGCAGCTGCATCGCACTGATCTTGAGGGGACGGTGCTGTTGGCGCGCAACGGTGGGTCAGTACTAGTCCAGACGCGGTCGTGACGTTCCGCGTCGTTAGGAGGGTCGTCGATAGATGTCGGCAGGTCGCGCTAACCTGAGCGGTCGGTTCGAAGTGAAGTTGTCGCGGGAAGGAGAACAGGTGGCGTCACGGTTCACGGCTCAAGGGCCGCGTATGCCGATGCGTTTGCGCACCTGGCAGCGAGAAGCGCTGGATTCGTACCTGGCTACTAGCCCACGCGACTGGCTGGTTTGTGCCACCCCGGGAGCCGGTAAGACGACGTTCACCTTGGCCGTTGCTGCACACCTGTGGCAGGACCATGTCATCAACCGCGTCATCGTAGTGTGTCCGACTGACCATCTGCGTTCCCAGTGGATTGCTGCGGCCCGTGGACTTGGGCTGGACTTGCGCGACACGACTAATGCTGAGGCGCTCCCATCCGATTGCCACGGGTGCGTTGTTACTTATGCCCAGGTCGCCCAAAAACCGGCTCTACACGCAGCCCGGACCACCAATATGCGCACCATGGTCATCTTTGACGAGATCCACCACGCCGGCGACGTCATGAGCTGGGGATCCGGTGTCATTGAGGCGTTCTCGGGAGCGGTGCGGCGACTTGGCGTGACAGGAACCCCCTTCCGGTCTGACGAGGCTAGGATCGCCCACGTTCGGTATGAGGAGGTCGGTGACGGAGCTTTCGAGTCGGTAGCTGACTACACCTATGGGTACGGCGACGCCCTCCGTGATGGGGTGGTGCGTCCCGTTACCTTCGCTACGTACACCGGGCGCTCCACCTGGACTGATGCCGTAGGCGAGACCCACACGGCGATCCTCGGTGATTCCGAACTCACCAAGGCTCATGAGGAGATGGCTTGGCGCACCGCCTTGGATTCTGACGGCGAGTGGATTGCCCATGTCATGGCGGCAGCGTGGGCACGAGTGAACCAGCTACGCGATTCGGGGACGATTCCGCATGCCAAGGTGCTTATCCCGGCCTCTAATCAGAAGGTTGCTAAGGAATATGCCGAAGTCTGGCGAGATGTCACCGGCAATGAGCCGTCCGTGATCCTCTCGGAGGACGCGGCCTCGGCTAAGAAACTTGCTGCCTACCGTGATGATCCGGACAAGATCTGCGCGGTGTGTGTGCGCCTCATCACCGAGGGCGTCGACGTCCCGGATGCAGCTGTTCTCATCTACTCGACGACGGCGTCTACTCCGCTGTTTTTCGCCCAGATGGTGGGACGTGTAGTCCGAGCACGTAACCGTCGTGAACGGGCCACGGTCTTCCTGCCGGCAGTGGGACGGCTCCTTGACCTCGCCTCCCAGATGGAGGAGGTGCGTGACCACGTCATCGGCCCGCCCGCCGAGGCCGACCTCATTGAGGAGGTTGACACTCGTGAGCGGTCCGAGCCGGATTCTGACGCCGGTAGCTGGCAGGCCGTCGCCTCCGACGCCATTCTCGGCGAGGTTATCGACACTTATACCCCCTCGGATGGCGGCCTTTTCGCCCTCGACGGCCTGCTCAGCCCTGAGCAGGAGCGGGCTCTACTAGCCCGCGACGAGAAGATTCGCGCCGAGCAGGCTCGTCGCGTTGCCTCGGCCCGCCGCGCGTCTAAGGCATCGAAGGAAGCCGAGGAGAGGCAAGCTCGGCGAGACGAGATGGTTGCCTTACAGCGTCGCGGTGGGTCCGTTATTGACACCATTAGTGATCCGCGTGAGATGCGACGCGAAATACATCGCGCCTTACTTGATTATTCCCGCCACCATGATCTAACTCCGCAGGCCGGTTGGGGCCAGCTATACCGAGAAGTTCCTGGTCCAAAGAACGAATCGGCCTCGATGGACCTGCTGCGTACTCGGTTGGAGTGGCTGCATTCTCACTGAACCAATGGAATCGAGCCCTGGAGCGAAACCTCTAATTTTGGGTCGGTCTCGTGGCAAAGTGACTTTTGTTGCACGCAGACTTCACTCGGCCACTGGCGTGGCCAGCAATCCTGAGGCATCCTTAGACAAGTGAACTCGGTCTACGGCACGGCTTTGTTGATCCAGGGCGCGGAGACCCTGTTGTCGGATAGGGCTGTTGAAGCCCGGGTTAAGGCTGCTCGCCGGGAGCTTCCGGAAGCCGAGCTCATCGAGCTGGAAGGCCGGAAAGTCGACGCTGGGCGGTTCGTTGAGGCCACCGGGGGATCGCTGTTTAGCCAGGCGGCGATCGTCGTCGTCAATGCTGTATCTGAGCTCGACAAGGATTTGTTTGACCTTGTTGCCACCACCGCAGCCAATCCTCCTGACACGCTGTGTCTCATCTTGGTTCATCCGGGCGGGGTCAAGGGTAAAGGGCTGCTAACTAGGCTCACGAAGGCCAAGGTGGAGATCGTCAAAGCCGATGTTCCCAAACCATGGGCGATCCCGGACTTCATTGCGAAAGAGGCACGTCGGAGCCATCTTGATATGGATCACGACGCCATCAATGCTCTGCACCAGGCCCTCGGCAACGATTTGCGCACATTAGCAGCAGCCGTCGGCCAGCTTGCGAGCGATTCCCCGAATGGGCGAGTTGGAGCTGAGGCTGTCACGACCTACTTCGGTGGAAGGGCGGAGATCTCGTCTTTTAATGTTTCTGACGCCAGCTTGGAAGGACGACTCCCCGATGCGTTGGAGACCTTGCGCTGGGCGTTGTCAATAGGGGTGCAACCGGCCGCAGTGACGGCTGCGATGGCACGTGGACTACGGTCCCTGGGCCTCTACTTGGATTTGCGAAGCCAACGGATGGGGGACAAGCAACTCGCCCAGACTATTGGCGTATCGCCATGGAAACTTAAGTCCCTCAACAAGCAGGCTCGGTCGTGGAACAAGGCTGGCGTTGCGAGGGCCATCCGGCTCGTCAATACCTGCGATGCTGCCGTCAAGGGGGCTGCTGTTGACGCCGATTATGCCCTGGAATCAATGCTTATCGCCATCGAGGAGGCCCGCCAAGCCTGATCGGAGCCGCCCATCAGCTAGGCAGACTAGCATCTCCCGTTGCTATGGGATGCACGCCAAGCGCCCCGACCACCCAGTGGATCGAGGCGCTATGTGCATCCTCCACAAACTCAGGAGGGAGGAAAATCAGGCGGCCAGCGAGTTGAGCTTCTTAGAAATGGCCGACTTGCGGTTGGCGGCCTGGTTCTTGTGAATGACGCCCTTTGACGCGGCCTTATCGAGCTGACGGTTAGCGACCCTGGCAGCCTTAGCGGCGGCCTCGACGTCGCCGGCCTCAGCAGCGCGACGGAAATTGCGCACATAGGTGCGCAGGGCGGACTTGACAGCCTTGTTGCGCTGGCGCGACTTCTCATTGGTCTTGACGCGCTTCATCTGCGACTTAATGTTCGGCACTGGGCAGCCTCTGATTCTTTGGTCGATGTACGTGGAACGCGCCAGACAGGCGCGACAGGACACGTTACCAAATCAATGCGGCTGCACCCAAATCAGCCGACCGCTGTGAGTTGTGCGTGGCGATGCTAGGCCTGGCAGCGATCGCTTAGCCAAAGGCACTCATAGGGAGCGAGGCGCAGATTCATAGGGGTCAGGTCATAATCGAACCCGCTCAGCAACTCGGTGACGACGTCGGCGAGCTCAGAGCGCAGGTTTTCCATCGGGAACCACACCTCGTGCTCACTGACGTTGTATAGCTCGATCATGCGGCCTTCGGGATGCGGACGCCCCCACATGATGACCTTGCGGTGGGGGGAGGGCAGGACCACCGTCTCGATGGAGGCATGGAATTCGGGGCTGCGACGTCGGGCATTGATGGCCCGTCGCACCCCGTTCCAGATACGGCCAGGGACGCTATGCGGTTCGGCGTGGGCCTGCTCGACTACCGACCAGTCCATCACAGGTCGATGGACCCAGCGGTTGTCGTCGGCATGGTTGGGATCGCGTTGCCAGTCGTCGTTGAGCATCCCGACCTCATCGCCCATCCAGATCAGCGGTACTCCGCCATACCCGAGGATCGCGGTGTGCAGCATGATGATCCGGGCGATGGCAGCGTCGATATCAGCTGGGTCGTCGGTCTCCAAGGCAGACTCCAGCCCGGCCAGGCTCGCTAAGGAGCCACTGATTCGACGGTCGCCGGTAACCGGGTTGTCTTGGAAGACCAGACCGCGGGAGAAGGACCCAGGGAACTTTCCGGAATAGAAGTCGGAAAGGAACCGCCGGTGGGCGACGGGGTCGAGGCTAGCTTCACGAGCGTCGGCGTCGTCAACGGTCCACCCTATGTCGTCGTGGCATCTGGCGTAGGTGACCCAGGTTGTCGTCGAGGGCTTGTCAGGGATCCGGCTCAAGGCTGTTTCCATGAGGCTGACGTCGCGGGTAGCTAGAGCACTCCACAGCTGCACCATGAGGCTGTTGTGGTAGGCCATGTCACAGACTTTTCCCCAATGACGCCCGCATCCGAAATAACCCGTGAGATCGTTGGGGCCGGCGATGGCCGTGGCTTTGAAAGCGACGGCGGGTGCGATGATCCGCATCGCCTGGCGTAGTGACTGGGTGATGTCGTGGACTTCGGGAAGGTTCTGGCAGTTGGTGCCGAGTTTCTTCCAGATGAAGGCGATCGCGTCGAGGCGGAACACCTCGACGCCGCGATTGGCTAGCACACACATCAGGTCGAGGAATTCGCAGAAAATGTCAGGATTAGCCCAGTTGAGATCCCACTGGAACTTGTTGAAAGTCGCCCACACCCACCCCTGACAGTCGTCGTCCCAGGTGAAATTGCCATGCGCGAAGTCCGGGAAAATTTCCGGAAGGTTCTTCTCCCAAGCGTCAACCTCGTCTTGAGTCGACAAAATGTGAAAGTAGTCGCGGTACTTTTGCTGGCCGGCGCGAGCCAGTTGAGCCCATTTATGCTCGGCCGCCACGTGGTTGACGATGAGGTCGATGGCGAGGGATATGCCATGGGCGCGCAGGGTAGCCGTGAGATCGGCTAGGTCATCCATGGTGCCCAGATCCGCGCGGATAGTGTGATGGTCTGCAACCGCATAGCCACCATCGTTAGCGCCTTGGCGAGGTTGCAGCAGCGGCATGAGATGCAGATAGCGCACGCCCATGTCGCAGAGATGATCAAGGTGGTCATTTACACCTTTGAGAGTGCCGGAGAAGTGGTCGGTATAGGTTGCGTAACCGATCATCGTCGGCTGTTGCAGCCAGTCGGGTTCCAGGAGCCGGGCTTCGTCAAGGCGTTTGAGGTCGTCAGGGCGTTCGGCAGACCGTCGTAGCAGGATGGCGCGGATTCGTTGCAAGGTTTCATCGGCGCGGTCACCGTAAACCCTGTTCAGCCCGATCCATAGATCAGGCAGATAGTGCTCCCAGCGGAGGTTGAAGGATTGCTGGGTAGGCGGATCAAGGCTCACGTATCCGAGGCTGTCGTCGGCGACCATAGTTTGAGCCTAGCCGGGTTGCGTGCGCGCTGAAGAGATTGGCGGCGATAGTAGCCGAGAGCACAGTGTCGTTGGTGCGTGAGAGACTACATCTTGAGCCGGGCATCCCCGGCACCATCGTCGATATATGAGGGAGCAGATGTCCGCGCCCCAGCCTGGCAGTACAGATCCGGCCATCATTCGGAACTTCTGCATCATTGCGCACATTGACCACGGCAAGTCGACCCTGGCCGACCGGATGTTGCAAATCACTGGAGTTCTTGACGAGCGCAGCGCTCGCGCCCAGTACTTGGACCGCATGGATATTGAGCGGGAGCGCGGGATTACCATCAAGTCCCAGGCAGTGTGGATGCCATGGGAGGTCGACGGTGTTACTCACCTTCTCAATATGATCGACACTCCTGGGCATGTTGACTTCTCGTATGAGGTATCCAGGTCCCTGCAGGCCTGTGAGGGAGCGATTTTGCTCGTCGATGCGGCCCAGGGCATCGAGGCCCAGACGTTAGCCAACCTGTATTTGGCTCTGGAGGCTGATCTGGAGATCATTCCAGTGCTCAACAAGATCGACTTGCCTGGGGCCGAGCCGGATCGCCATGCCGCCGAGATTGCCGGAATCATTGGCTGCGACGAGTCGGAGGTGCTGCGAGTCTCGGCGAAGACTGGTGATGGTGTCAGCGATCTGCTCAACACCATCGTCGCTAAGGTGCCAGCCCCCGAGGGGGTGGCTGCCGCGCCTGCTCGGGCCCTCATTTTCGACTCGGTTTACGACACTTACCGAGGTGTCGTCACGTATGTCCGTGTGGTCGACGGTGCCCTGCGTCACCGTGAGAAGATTCTTATGATGAGCACCGGTGCAGCCCACGAGGTGCTTGAGATCGGCGTCATATCCCCAGAAATGGTGCCTGCTGAAGGGCTGTCGGTGGGGGAGGTTGGATACCTCATCACCGGCGTCAAGGACGTTCGTCAATCCCGGGTTGGCGACACTGTTACCAATGCTTCCAAGCCCTCTGAGAAGGATCTTGGCGGCTATCGGCATCCCAAGCCAATGGTGTATTCGGGGCTCTTCCCGATCGATGCCAAGGATTTTCCTGAGCTGCGTGACGCCCTTGACAAGTTGCAGCTCAACGACGCTGCCCTGGTCTACGAGCCTGAAGCCTCGACGGCCCTGGGCTTTGGTTTTCGGGTCGGATTCCTCGGTCTGCTGCATATGGAGATCGTGCGTGAGCGTTTGGAGCGCGAATTTGACCTCGACCTCATCTCCACGGCTCCCTCGGTGGTTCACCACGTTCTCATGGAGGACGGGTCCACTGTCACCGTCACAAACCCGTCGGAATACCCGACTGTCGGGCGGATAGCCGAGGTGCGTGAGCCCATCGTTGACGCCACTATTCTCAGCCCGGCCGAGTACATCGGCACCATCCTTGAGTTATGCCAGCAGCGTCGTGGTGTGCAACAGGGCCTGGACTATTTGTCCTCTGATCGGGTGGAGATTCGGTACCGCTTGCCGCTCTCAGAGATCGTTTTCGACTTCTTCGACCAGCTCAAGTCGCGGACCAAGGGGTATGCCTCGCTGGACTACCACGAAGCCGGCCAGGAGGCCGCTGACCTCGTCAAAGTCGACATTTTACTCAACGGAGACCCAGTGGACGCTCTGAGCTCGATCGTCCACCGCGACAAATCTTATTCATATGGCGTCGCGATGGCCGCCAAACTCAAGGAACTCATTCCCCGTCAACAGTTCGAGGTGCCGATCCAGGCCGCCATTGGCGCGCGGGTTATCGCTCGCGAGACCATCCGCGCCGTCCGTAAGGATGTGCTGTCCAAATGCTATGGCGGTGACATTTCCCGTAAGCGCAAGCTGCTCGAGAAGCAGAAGGCCGGAAAGAAACGCATGAAGGTCGTCGGCTCGGTGGAGGTGCCTCAGGAAGCCTTTGTGGCCGCTCTGCGTACCGGAGAGTCTACGGAGAAAAAGTGAAGGGCCTGAAGGCGTACCGATTAGACGTTCCGCCGATGTTGGCCGATCGTGGTATTGATCGGATGCTCGCATTTGCCGTGCCCCTGACAGTGAGGTTCCGTGGCATCGAGGTGCGAGAGGGGGCCCTGCTCCACGGTCCAGAAGGCTGGGGAGAGTGGTCGCCGTTTTGGGACTACGGCCCGGTCGAGGCGGCGTCCTGGCTGCGCGCGGGAATCGAGGGTGCCACCCGGTGCCTACCCGTGGCGCGACGAGATCAGGTACCGATCAACGTCACCATTCCCGTCGTCGATGCGGATCGTGCCCGGCGGATGGCTGCCGAGTCGGCCTGCCTGACGGCCAAGGTTAAGGTTGCTGACCCCCGTAGCGATCTGCGCGAGGATTGCCGACGGGTCGCCGCAGTGCGCGAGGCTATGCCAGACGGACGCATCCGGGTGGACGCCAATACCGCCTGGGATGTTGAGACCGCGGTCCGCGCGATCACCGAGCTCGACGCAGCAGCCGAAGGGCTGGAATATGTCGAGCAACCCTGTGCAAGCGTGGCGGACCTGGCCCAGGTGAGGCGCAAGGTGAACGTTCCGGTGGCAGCTGACGAGTCAGTGCGTAGAGCTGAAGACCCACTAGCGGTGGCACGGGCCGGCGCTGCCGATCTCATCATCGTCAAGGCACAACCACTGGCTGGGGTTGCCCGGGCCCTTGAAGTCATCGATGCTGCCGGGCTACCGGCTGTTGTCTCCTCGGCCTTGGACACCAGTATCGGGATCGGCTTGGCTACTCATCTGGCGGCGGCCCTGCCTAGCCTTGATCACGCCTGCGGGCTGGGGACGATTCGTCTTTTTCAGGGGGATGTCAGTGCCTCGCCACTCCTTCCGATCAACGGCTACCTAAGACCGCGACGCGGGGAGGTTGACGTTGAGGTTGAGGAGCCGGATACGGATCTGTGCCCAAGGTGGTCACAGCGTCTGGGCCTCACTGTGGCCGCCCTGGCAGAGTTAGAACGGAGTTGAGTTGAACCCTTCTACTGCAGTGGCCCGACGTCTGGTGAGCGCTCTCGTCGGGGCTGGGGTCGGACACGTCGTGTATTGCCCAGGATCCCGGGATGCCCCTATTGGGTACGCGTTGGCTGATGCTGAAGCTGCTGGATGGTTGCGGGTGTACGTGCGTTTGGACGAGAGGTCGGCCGGTTTCGTGGCCCTTGGGCTGGGCCGCGCGGGTCGCCCGGCTGCGGTAGTCACAACCTCGGGTACCGCGGTGGCTAACGTGTACCCGGCCGTTCTGGAGGCCGACGCAGCCGGGGTGCCGCTCGTCGTCGTCTCGGCCGATCGTCCTGCTGAGATGTGGCATACGGGGGCCAACCAGACGACTGTCCAAACCGGGATTTTCGGGGCTGCGCCACGTCTCAGCACTGACGTGCCGGCCGGGTTTCCTGCCGACGAGCGCCTCGACGCTCTTGTCGCGCGGGCCGTGACAGCCGCGACCGGGGTGCTGAGCGCCGACCCGGGTCCGGTGCACCTCAACGTGAGCTTCCGTGATCCGCTTGTGCCCGACGGGCCGTGGTCGCCGCAGCCGCAGGCGTTGGTGTCCCGTCGGGTGAGGTCCTTCTCGACTGCACCGACGCCGCTGAAAATGCCTGCCCGGACGGTCGTCGTGGCCGGGGACGGTGCCGGATCAGTCGCCCGTGACTTGGCACAGCAGGGTGGATGGCCTCTGTTGGCCGAACCCACGTCGGGCTCTCGGGCCGGGGACAACGCCCTCACCGACTATCAGACGGTCCTGCGCAGCGAGTTGGTCGATGACGTCGAGGCTGTCCTCGTCTTGGGCCACCCCACTTTGTCGCGCCCGGTGTCGCGGCTGCTGGCGCGTCCTGGCGTCACCGTCGTAACCGATCGCAGTCGATGGACCGACGTCGCCGGGGTCGCCCGGGTCGTCACAGGACCGGTCGAACTGACCGGGATCGAGATTGACTCAGCATGGCTCGGCCGCTGGAAGGACGCTGACCGACCCGTTGCACCGACCGCCAAGCAGCGGTTCTGCCGCGATATTTGGCGGTCCTGCGCAGCGCCCGACGCCCCTGTGCTTGTCATCGGCGCTTCCGACGTCATCCGCTGTTTCGATCGGTTTGCCGTGCCCGGCGACGTTGCTCCGAAGGCACTGGCTAACCGAGGGCTGGCGGGCATTGACGGCACCATCGCAACCGCGATCGGTGTGGGGCTGGGCACCGGCCGGCCAGTGCGTGTCGTCGTCGGCGACCTCACCTTTGCCCACGACGCGACGTCGCTGCTGCTGGGAGAGACCGAGCCTGAACCTGACGTGCAGGTCATTGTCGTAGATGACCACGGTGGCGCAATCTTTGGTGGGCTGGAGCATTCTGCGGCGCCTCGTCCTGTCCTCGAGAGGATGTTTCTTACCCCACAAGGTTTGGATTTGGCGGCCCTGGCTGCCGGGCTCGGTGCACACCACTGCACGGTAGAGACAAGTAATTCCCAACCTATGGCTGACCAGATGCACCGGTTGTTGGCCGAGCCGGTCCAGGGCAGGAGCGTCGTCGAGATTTCCCTCCCTGCCGTATAACCCATCGTGGCTAGTGGGGGTGAGGTGTGACGCAATGCGATCGGCGCGCATATGAGCATATAGAAATCATGGCTAACGAACGGTTGTGCATAATGCACAAAGTCTCACTTATTGTGGGCGAGTGAGACTTTGGGCTCCTAAGGTGAGGGTCACTAGATGGATCTCGAAGTCGAGATCCATGGAAGCCAAAGGAGGCTCACCGATGTCACAACAGAAGATGCAATGCGGAGGGGTGCACAGCTTGCGGACGCGGGTGACCGCCGGCCTCGTCGCCGGAGTCACCGCTTTCGCCGGGCTAGGCATCTCTGCCCAGGCTGCGCCGGCACGGGAAGCTAAGGCGCCCGTTGGTGCCAGCCAAACCGCGGCACCGCACATTAAGACGGTCACCGGGTATATGAGCTCCACGGATCAGTGGCACACGAAGATTTTCACCAAGAAGGACCTGGTGGCACATCCCAAGGGCAGTATCGTCGTCATCCCTGGTGCTGGCGAGCACCAGGGGCGTTATGACTACGTCGCCAAGCGGTTCGCCGAGGCTGGCTACAACGTGTTCCGGCTAGATCATCGCGGCCACGGCATGAGCGCCGCTCCCTACGTAAACAACGTCGTGCCGCGCGGCCACATCGATGACTGGAATTCAATCCTTGCCGACATTCATCAGCTGGTGGGAATTGCCAAGAAAGATACACCAGGCAAGAAGACCTTCCTGCTCGGACACTCGATGGGTGCTCAGGCTGTGCAGGGCTATGGCATCGCCTACCCCAACGACGTCGACGGCATCATCTCCACAGCGGGTGGCATTGCCATGAATCTTTACGGTAAAGACACCCTCAAGCCCGAGGAGATCACGGCTAAGAACCTCACCGAGGCTGAGAAGAACGCCAAACCGACGGTTTCGCAGCTTCTGCCCCTCGACCAGCTGACGAGTATCAGGAACTCCCTGATGCCGCAGTACAAGAAGGATCCGAAAAATTTCCGCCTGACCTCGTCACCGTTCTCGGCTTCGGCCAGGACTAAGATTCCGAACACCTTGGTCATCTTCCCCAAGTCCGCCTTCAATGGGGTGAACACGGATCCGCGGTCTTACGAGAGCTTTGCTAACGATCCGCTTAACGACAGGTACATGACGGCAGGGCTTCTGACCCAGATGGCGGTTGGTCAGCTGTACACCACCTTCAATGCCCGCGATTTCACCACTCCCACCCTCATCATGCATGGTGAAGCCGATGGATTGGCGCCGTCGTTCGCTGATGTCAACTGGTACAACGCGATTAGTTCGAAAGACAAGACTGCCATCTTCTGGAAGGGTCTTATGCACGAGATCCTCAACGAGACTGTCCGCGATCAGGTCATCGACAAGACCCTCGACTGGATTAACGCTCGAAACAAGTGAGGAATGACCGGTCTCGAGGCCGTTGCCATCACGAGTCCGTGGGCTGTCTCAAACAGTCATTGAAGGCCTCCATTTTGGCACCGACCTCGAGCCATTCCTTGGCCGGATCGGAGGTTGGCATAATTCCGGCTCCCGCATACAGGCGTACGCGTCGTGAGTCGTCGCTGAACTGCCCGCAGCGCAACGCGAGCGCCCACTGCCCCGACCCATCTGAGCTCATCCAGCCAATCGGGCCAGCGAACCGTCCGCGGTCCAGGCCCTCCACCTCAGTGATGAGCCGATAAGCGCTTTCTCGGGGGGTGCCGCACACGGCGGCGGTGGGATGCATGGCGTCAACGATCCGCGCTGCGTTGGATCCGTTCACTCGAGCGGTGACATCGGTTGCTAGGTGCACGACATTGGGCAGTTCGAGGCGGAACGGACCCCGAACGGTAGCGTCGCTCAGACCAGCCTCCGCGAGCTTGCCAGTGACCGACGCTACGGCCAGTTCGTGCTCGCGGCGTTCCTTCGGATTCGACAGCAGTTCGTCGGCCCATTCGGGCTTGCGGGTGCCGGCCAAGACGCGGGCACGGAATAGCCCGTCCCGGCAGTCGACTAGTAGCTCCGGCGTAGCTCCTACAAGGCCGTCATGGCTGTATGTCCAGCACCCGGGAAATCGTGAGGCGAGGTGTGACGCCACGAGGCTTCGGCTCACTGGCGAGTCGGCCTCGACATCAACTGATCGAGCTAGGACGACCTTCTCAAGTTCGGGATCCTCTCGCAGATGGCGGGTGGCTGCTTGGACTGAGGCGGTCCACTGCGCTTCGGAGATGGCCGGGATACCGGTGTGGATGTGAGGAGGCTGCAGGTGGACATCGCGACGTACTAGCGACGAGACGTCTCCGGTGACGGTCGTTGGCGAACCCAGGTGCTGGCGTGCGATGAGTACCTGCGGAACGACGAGGAAACCTTCCTGCGCCTTGGAGAAGGGAAAGGACCCGAACGCGACGACGTGGTCGTCGGCCCATGACGCCATGCGATGCCACGCACATTCCACGGCTCGATGCCCCGAGGCGACGAACCGCCGTTGGACCCCCCAGCCCACCATGGCTGGTGCATCGTCGGAGTCGGGAGCGAGCCAGATCCACGGATCGATGCCATTGGGCACCCAGTGCAGGACCTCGGCTAGCCACTCCGCGCCGGGAAGGGTGGAGATGGTGGCAGAACATGAAATCGTGGGCACAAGGCCTGACTCTAGCCGTAGTCAAGAACGGCACAGTGTCGCACTGCGAATACCAGATTGAGAATTGGCGAGATATGTGACGAGAGGTGATCGGCTTCGCAGCCTGGCCTTACTTCGCTCACCGCTGCCACGCGCTCCCGTTCGAGAGTGCCTCAGCGATGAGGTGACGCGCCATCATGCGGTCCACCTTGCCCGAGGCCAGCAGGGGCAGCGCAGACGTCGCCACGACAATTCGCGGCGCGTGAGTGCGCCCCAGCCGGGCTGCCACCGCGTCGCGCAGAGCCTGTCCTTCCTGCCATTGCGGACTCGGTACAACCAGAGCTGCTACAACTTGCCCCCACGTGTCGTCATCCATCCCGACGACCACACCATCAAGCACCGTATGACTGGCTCGGATTTGATCGAGCACCTCATTCGCTGAGATTTTCAGCCCCCCGGAGTTGATGACGTCGTCGATGCGGCCGTCAATGATGAGTCGCCCATCCTCCCAATGACCCAGGTCCTGGGTGTGCAGCCAAGCTCCTACCGGCCCCTCGTCGAGGTAACCGCTCATGACCATCGGCCCGGCGATGCGCACCCGACCGTCGTCAGCCAGGTCGACCAGTGCTCCTTCCAGCGGCACCCCGTCGTAGACGCACCCTCCACAGGTTTCACTCATGCCGTAGGTGACGGTCGCTGCAATACCGCGGTCGCGGGCCCGTTCTAATAGGGCGGCTGTGGGGGGTGCTCCTCCTACTAACACGGCTGCACACCGGGCCAGCGCAGCAGCGCATCGGGGATCATCGACGAGATGGGTCAGTTGGGTGGGTACTAGTGAGATCGCCACGCGACCGTCAGGGTGGCGCTGCTCGGCCTGTTCGATCGCCGCAATCACCGAGGGTGGGTCAACATGACCCTGGATCGTTACGACGTCACGCCCGTCGCCGACAGCGCGGGCTACGACCTGCAACCCAGCGATGTGGTGTGGGGGAAGGCCCAGCACCCATGTACACGGACCCCCTAGACGGTGCCGCGTCGCCGCTCCCGATGCCCGTATTTGGTCCGCAGACAATCCGACGAGGCGACCGGTTCCCGTCGTCGACCCTGAGGTTCTTACAACTAACCCGACTTCTTCAGGCAGCCATACGCTCCGATTCTCAACGTCCTGCAACACAGCCGGGGGCAGGTCTTCGTCCCCGACAGGTACGAGCACCGAAGTTTCACCCTCGAGAAAGCGTGCCAACCTTCCCATCAGCCAAGTGACGTCGGTGGTGGTGCGCTCCACCCGCACGACACGCACCCGCGACGTCTCGACGATCGACATGACGGTCCTTTCCGTGATCCCAGCCGATATCAAAAGTAGTACGGGTAAGACGACCAGTCGGGCTGGCGACGTTCGAGGAATGCGTCGCGTCCTTCCTGGGCCTCCTCGGTCATGTATGCCATCCGGGTCGCCTCACCAGCGAAGGCCTGCTGACCGGCAATGCCGTCGTCAACCATGTTGAAGGCGTACTTCAGCATTCGGATGGCTTGCGGGGACTTGCCAGCGATCGTCAGCCCCCAGTTGATGGCGGTGTTCTCCAGTTCGGCGTGAGCAACGGCCCGGTTGATGACGCCCCAGCTTTCGGCCTGCTCGGCGTCATATGTTTCAGCGAGGAAGAAGATCTCGCGGGCTCGCTTGTCACCGATCTGGCGTGCCAGTAAGGCCGAACCGTACCCGGCATCAAAGGAACCGACGTTGGCGTCGACCTGTTTAAATTTGGCGTGCTCGCGGCTGGCTACGGCCATATCAGCTACCACCATGAGGGAGTGGCCCCCGCCGGTCGTCCATCCAGGGATGGCGGCGATGATCGGTTTGGGGGTGGCACGCATGAGGCGTTGTACCTCAAGGATGTGGAGACGTCCCAGCCGTCCCTTCTCGATGCGTTCGCGTCTGGCGTCGGTGGCCAGGTCCTCGTCCCCGGAGGCTTCCTGCGACTCGTACTGGTATCCGGCGGCCCCGCGGATCCGCTGGTCGCCACCTGAGCAGAAGGAGTACCCGCCATCTCGAGGGGAGGGGCCGTTGCCAGTGAGGATGATTGCCGCGACGTCTGGGGTGCAACGGGCGGCGTCGATGCAGCGGTACAACTCGTCAACGGTGTGCGGGCGGAAGGCGTTGCGGATCGTCGGGCGGTCGAAGGCAATGCGCACCACTGGCAGATCCTCCCCAGTCGGGGCATGGTCAGACTCGCCCCGAGACACGAGGCGATGGAAGGTCATGTCGGTCAGCGGGTCACCAGGAAGGTCAACATCGCGCCAGCGAGCTGCGTCAAAAGTGTCAGAAACGAACGGAAGGGTGCTCACCCCGTGGAAGCTACCACTGCTGGCTTACCTGGGATGACGAGCTAGCCGCGACGCCGAGATGACGCCGCCGATCGCTCCGCCGAGGTGAGCCTGCCAGGAGACCCCTGCTGCGCCCGGCAGCACTCCCCACAGCACTGATCCGTAGATGAAGAACACGGCGATCGCTACCAGGATGTCACGCAGTCTCTTGGTGAAGAGGCCGCGGACTAGTAGATAGGTCAACCAGCCGAAGACGATTCCAGACGCGCCTAGCGTGATCGTCCCGGGGGCGCTGAAACACCACGCGAAAAGCCCCGAGCACACCATGATCATCAGCCCTGAGAAGATCCAGGTTCGCGTCGATTCCAGGTACACGAGCATTCCGAGGATAAACAGCGGCACGGAGTTGCCGACCAGATGTGGCCAGCCGTAGTGCAGCCATGGGGCAGTGAAAATCTCCCATAGCCCCTGCATGGTCCAGGAGTGGATGCCGAAGTGGTCAAGAGTGTTGCCAAGCATGGTGTCGATGACCTCGAGGATCCACATGATCGCGACGACGACGGCCATCACGCCTGCGCTGCTGGCAATGGAATTGGTGCGGGTCGGAGGTTGGGCCTGACGCCGGCGGACTGGGGCGGACGACGGAGGCAGATATGAAGCCATGTACCCAGTGTGGCAAAGAAGAATCAAGAAAAATCTGTGAATTTCGTCACATAAGGCCTGTTGGTGTGGTTCTACCTATTCCAGCATGTCGGATGCCGCAACAGCGGCGGAAGGTCGAGGAGGACCGTATGGCGGACCAGCAAGACGCCTTCGAATCCGAGCAGATGGCCAATGTTCTTAAGGCCATGGGCGTGCGCAAGGGTGATGTCGTCACCATTTATCTGCCCGCATTCCGGAGATTTTCTTCGCGATGTTGGCTTGCGCCAAGATCGGTGCGGTGCACTCGGTAGTGTTCGCGGGCTACTCCTCGGAAGCTCTTAACGCGCGTATTGACGGCTCGGAGTCGAAGGTTATTATCACTGCTGACGGATCGCGGATTAACGGCACAATCTTCCCGATGAAGCAGATCATCGACGATGCAGTGAAATTT
The DNA here is from genome assembly GCF_001642025.1 of Cutibacterium namnetense. GTDB lineage: Bacteria > Actinomycetota > Actinomycetes > Propionibacteriales > Propionibacteriaceae > Cutibacterium > Cutibacterium namnetense. The sequence goes on from NZ_LWHO01000003.1 coordinate 185,176, forward strand.
TCCCCACCGGTCGAGAGCGTCATCGTGGTGCGCAACACCAAGTCCGAGATTTCGATGGACTCGACTCGTGATCACTGGTTCCACGAGTTGTGCAAACTGCCGATCGTAAAAAAGTAAGTGTCAGACCGTTCAGGTGGATGTCGAGGACCCGCTCCGGAAAGATTATGCGTCGCGTCCTCAAGGCTCGCGCTCTAGGTGAAGACGAGGGAGACCTGTCAACCCTGGAGAACTGAGGCTATTACGGGAAGGGCGGGTGATGTTATCTCCTCGCCGCCTCGTGCTTGTCGACCATGTCAGCGGTGTCCTTGCCGGGCCCGCTATTGATCTGTGAGCACGTGTCGGTGAGATCAGGCTGCGACAGCATGTGCGTGCCGTAGGAGTTGGCAAAATCGACCTGTTTATCTGCTTGGTGTGATCTATAGCCATTGGGAAAAATTCTTTGCAGCCTCAACATCGTTGCTAGATTCTTTGGTACAGCGATTGACGGTCTGTTGTACGCTTTTCTGTCTTTCTAAAGCTACCGGACATGGCGCTAGAATTCGTACCAGTTGAGAAGCAGTGGTCGTTCAATCCACCTCCGGTCACGGCGATAGTGGTAGCAAGACCCGAGGCTGCGTTAAGAAAATGTGGGCGAGAACCCCCTTTCTCGGCAGTTAAATCCTCAAGCTGTTGAATATTCACACGCTGATTCGGAAGTGTGGGTATCTATGAGGTGTTTATAAAGCTGTCTGAATCGTCACCTCGCTGCCGTGTCGCGATGATGCGCGGAATGAATCGACCAGCTACGGCGCGTAGCAGATGTCTTTGGCGACTGCTGTGGCGGGCGTCAGGTGGCATCATGCAAGAGTGCACCCCGTACCCCCGCATGACGAGGAGGACCATGACGCACGCCGGCAATAGCCTGCCAGAACTTCATCCAGCTGACGGGCCGTGGAGCATCTACCTCCACGTTCCCTTCTGTGCATCGCGGTGCGGGTACTGCGACTTCAACACCTATGTGCTGTCAGCGATGGGAGATGACGCGGTGGCGAGGTATCTCGACGCCGCCCACCGGGAGCTCGAGCTGGCTGCCGACGCGCTGGGGGATGCACAACCCCCGGTTTCGACGATCTTCTTTGGGGGTGGCACTCCGACGATGCTCTCCCCGGTGCAGCTAGCGGAGCTCGTCAATCACGTCCGTACATTATGGGGGATTGACCCCGACGCCGAGATCACTACTGAGGCCAATCCGGAAACCCTCAGCGAAGAGGTCTTAGCCGGTCTGTTGAAAGCCGGGATTAATCGGTTGTCGATGGGAATGCAGTCCGCCGACGAGTACGTCTTGGCGGTTTTAGATCGTCGTCATCGGCCAGGACGCGCCGTCGAGATGGCACAGCTGGCGCGCCAGGTGGGATTCGACGACGTCAGCTTGGATCTCATCTTCGGCGCCCCCGGGGAGAACCTTGACTCGTGGCGACACAGCCTCGACGCCGCGTTGACGGCCGCACCAGACCATATTTCGGCATACTCTCTCATCGTTGAAGAAGGAACTCGACTAGCGGCCAGAATCCGTCGGGGAGAGCTGCCGATGACCGACGAGGACGATCTCGCCGACAAATACTTGCTCGCCGAAAAGATTCTCACTGAGGCCGGGTACGTCAACTACGAGGTGTCGAACTGGGCTCGTCCTCGTAGCGGCCGGGACCACCAATGTCGGCACAACATGGCGTACTGGCTGGGGCGTGACTGGTGGGGAATTGGCCCGGGGGCCCATTCTCACGTTGCTGGCACGCGGTGGTGGAATGTCAAACACCCCGCCACCTACCGGACCCTGCTGGGTGACAGGACGCTGCCCGTTGACGACTATGAAGTTCTCGACGATGTGCAGCGCCATGAAGAGACGGTGCTTCTTCGGTTGCGTTTGGCTGATGGATTGCCGATGGCGGATCTGTCCGAGGCCGAATGTATGCGGGCTGCCGAGGTCGTTGAGCAGGGGCTCGCGACGATGGAGGAGGAGCGGCTGGTACTCAACTTGTCAGGCCGGATGGTGGCTGACCGAATCATTACCGATCTCCTTGTCTAGCGGTATTCCTCCATTTCGTCCAACAGATCGTCATATTGGCCGCCAGCATGGCTTGTCGTTATGCCTAGGTGTGGCAATACAGTGGCTATCGTGATTGATCGCTACTCTCACGACGTCCTTGCACGCGGCTGGCGCACCTCCCACATGAAGAAGAGCGCTGATATGCCGCTGGAACTCGACATGGTCGTTGAGGATCCTTCCAGCGGATTCGTGGGGGCCGTCATCGGATGGCAAAACGGCTTGGTTGTGCTTGAGGACCGCAAGGGTAAGCGCAAATCGTTTCCTGTCGGCCCGGGGTTCTGGGTGGACGGACAACCCGTGAACCTGTGTATTCCCTCTCGTCAGGGAAGTGCGAGCATCAAACACACTGCTTCTGGCTCTATCGCCGGTGGGGCTGAACCGGCCCGAGTTGCCCTACCCAGCCGGATATACGTTGAGGGACGTCATGACGCCGAACTCGTCGAAAAAATATGGGGAGACGATCTGCGTCATGTCGGGGTCGTTGTGGAATACATGGGTGGCATGGATGACCTCGTCGGGATCGTCGCCGAGTTTAAACCTGGCCCGGGGCATCGCCTTGGCGTTCTGGTCGACCACCTCGTTGCCGGCACCAAGGAGTCACGGGTAGCAGATGAGGTGCGCCGTGGTGGGTACGGTGAGTACGTCATGATTACCGGTCATCGCTTTATCGACATCTGGCAGGCCATCAAACCTCAGCGGATTGGCCGCCAAGAATGGCCTGAGGTCCCGATGGACGAAGACTTCAAATTCGGCACCCTGAAACGTCTCGGTCTACCTCACTCGACCCAAGCTGACATTGGTCAGGCCTGGCAAGCCATGCTGGCACGAGTACGCGACTGGCGCGATTTGGATCCCCGGTTTAACACGGAAATGGAGAAACTCATCGATTTCGTCACGTGCGACCACGTCGAGGAGCTGGACAATGAGGAGATGACATGAGTATTGACGTCGACACGGTGTCTGATCTCATCCGGGACGTGAGTGCCAGGGTCATTGATCCCCGATTCCGGGCCCTTCACGATCATCAAATCCACCAGAAAAAGCCCGGGGACTTCGTTACTGACGCTGATCGTCAGGCCGAGCGCGAGCTGGGCGCTGCCGTGACTAAGTATGCCGGCGGTGTCGTCGTGGGGGAGGAATCAGCTTTCGCTGACCCAGCCATCCTCGATGCCGTCCCCGATGCTGACCTGGCCTGGGTCATTGACCCTATTGACGGCACCAAGAACTTCGTGCACGGGTCTGTTGATCACGGCATCATGCTTGCTCAGCTCAGCCGTGGTGAAACAGTCAGAGGATGGATCTGGCAGCCGCAATACGGACATATGTGGTTCGCTGAGCATGGCGCCGGAGTCACGTGCGACGGTGACGAGGTGACACGTGGGGATGCCCACTGTCCGATTCGTGCCGCTACCACTCATGAGGCCTACAAAATTGCCTCGCCTGGGGTGGAATGGCGGATGGCGAAATGGTGCTGTGCGGTGGACTATCCGCTGGTGTGCCTGGGCGAGACCGACGTCACCGTCTATCAGCACTCTTACTTGTGGGATCACCTTCCTGGTGCACTCATGGTACGAGAGATCGGTGGGGTAGTGCGTACTGTCGATGGCGCGGAATACGGACCGCGAGAGACTTCAGGAAAGCTCGTTGTCGCTGCCGATGAGGGGGCTTACGAGAGGGTTGCCAGATTGCTGCGCTGAGTCGTCCCGGCTGGGCCTCAGGATAGCTGAGGAGGGATGTGCCGGCGAGTGAGCGGGATGTTCATGGGTATTCGCTCGGCAAGCTGGGCACGCTGAGTCATGACGGCGGTGGCATCTACGGGATGACCGTGCCCAGGAACATAGAGGCCGGCTCCGTCGGTGCCCGTAATGACCGAATCGATCGCCCGCGGCCAACCACGGACGTCGGTTGTCTCGTCAGATTGTGGCTCTCCTGCGGTCTCCACGAGGTCCCCGACGAAGGTGATCTTCTCGTCACGCACAATGACAATGAGGTCGCCGTCGGTGTGGGCCGGGCCGGGATGGATAATCTCGGCGCCCAATCCGCCCAAGTTCACATACGCCATGAGAGATACGGGGTGGTCGACCTGGAGGTCGGGACAGTGAGCTAGAGCGGCCTCGTGCATCCACACTTCGGCATTGTCGATCCCCGGTAGGCCACCGCTGTGGTCATAGTGGTGATGGGTGATGACGATTCGATCTACAGGACGGCCCAGCATGCACGCTGCCGACATCGCCAGGGCGCGCCCCTGCTCGGGAACTGATCCGGTATCGATGAGGAGGACATGGTCTTCACCAGCTACGAGCCCGCAGGAGACACTCTCCGGTTCAACAATGGTTGTCCACACTCGAGGTGTGAGGCAGGACCATTGGGGAGTCTCGGGATGTGCTGACATGGCCACCAGTCTGGCACGTTCGCAAGAATGTGCTGCCGGCGAGAGGGGCAGAGGACCGAGAACGAACGCGATAAGGTGGCACTCGGCACTCGAGAGTGCCAAAGTGGGATGTGTATCCAGCCGAATCGTGTGAGGAGGAGTTGTGCTCGACGACCGCAAGCTCGACGTGCTCAAAGCCATCGTCACCGATTATGTCTCCAGCAAGGAGCCGGTGGGTTCAAAAGCTCTGGTGGAACGCCACGGGTTGCGCGTGTCCCCGGCCACCGTCCGTAACGACATGGCCGTACTAGAGGAGGAAGGGTACATCACCCACCCCCACACCAGCGCCGGGCGCATCCCCACAGACAAGGGGTATCGCCTCTTCGTCGATCGCATTGCCACTCTCAAGCCGTTGTCGGGGCCCGAGCGTCGGGCTATTCAGGCGTTTATGACTGGGGCAGTGGACCTCGACGACATCGTGCGCCGCACTGTGCGCCTGCTTGCTCAAATTACCCACCAGGTCGCGATTATGCGGTACCCAGTGGCGACGACGGGGACGATTCGACACCTCGAATTAGTGAGTTTGTCGACTGACCGCATCCTCATCGTGCTCATCATGTCGTCGGGATCGGTAGAGCAGCAGATCGTCGAGCTTCCGAGCCATGATGAGCAGAATCTCGCCGCGCTTCGCACCCGGCTGAATGAGGCCCTCGTCGGATTGACAGTCGCTGAGGCGATTGACGCCCTCAACCGCCTCCTTGACGATCTAGGGCCAGCCGAAGGGCCGCGAGCGGCGTCGGTCATCGCTACCGTTCTCGAGATCCTCGCCGGCGACCCATCTGCTCGGGTTGTGGTTGCCGGAGTTCCCAATCTCACCGCATTCGGTGCACAGTGGGAAACAGCGGTGCGTCCCGTCCTTGAGGCCCTTGAAGAGCAGGTCGTCCTCATGCGACTGCTGGGCGAGGCAACCGCAGGGGAGGCCGGCGAGGTTACGGTTCGCATCGGCGCTGAGAACACCGATGTGCCCTTCCAATCGACCTCAGTGGTGGCCAGCCCCTATGGTCCCGAAGATGCCTTGTCGAGCTTGGGTGTCGTCGGGCCCACCAGAATGGACTACCCCTCAACCATGGCAGCTGTGCGAGCCGTGGCCCGCTATGTGGGCCGGTTCCTGGCAGAAGGATGATTCTTGAGTAACGACTACTACGAGATTCTTGGCGTTTCCCGTGATGCGAGTGCCGACGATATCAAGAAGGCGTATCGCCGTAAGGCTATGAAACTCCACCCCGATGTTGCTGGGCCTGGATCGGAAGAGGAGTTCAAGCAGGTCCAAGAGGCTTACGAGGTCCTCCAGGATCCGCAGAAACGCGCCGTTTTTGATCGCGGCGGCGACCCCAATGCTCGGATGGGAGGATTCGGGGAAAGCGGCTTCAGCAGCGCTGGATTCGATTTCACCAATCTTGTTGACGCGATGTTTGGTGGCGGCTCTCCTTTTGGTTCTGGTGGTGGCCGTGGTCCGCGCTCGCGCACCCGCCGTGGCCAGGACGCCCTGGTCCGGATGCGCCTCAGTCTCGCCGAGGCCGTCTTTGGCGTCACCAAGCCGTTGGAAGTCGACACCGCAGTGGTGTGTCCAAAATGCCAGGGCAAAGGCGCACAGTCTGGTTCCGAGCCGGTAACCTGCGATACCTGTCAGGGGCGCGGTGAGGTCATTACCGTGCAGCGCTCCTTCCTAGGCGATATCCGCACCAGTCAGCCTTGCCCGACCTGCCATGGTTACGGCACGGTCATCCCTGATCCGTGCCAGGAATGCTCCGGTGAAGGGCGGGTGCGCACCACCCGTACTATCAACGTCAAGATTCCCGCCGGAGTGGCTGATGGTAACCGCATTCACCTTGATTCCCAGGGGGAGGTTGGCCCCGGAGGTGGCCCGGCCGGTGACCTGTATATCGAGATGATGGTCAGCCCCCATGATGTCTTTACCCGTCACGGTGACGACCTCGAGATGGTTGTCACCATCCCGATGACGGCGGCAGCGCTAGGAACGAAGGTCCCGGTGCACACTTTGGAGGCAGATCGCGAGGACTTCCCCGAGGACACCAAGACCGTCACCGTGGAGGTGCCGGCCGGCACCCAATCCGGCACCCGGATTGTCGTTACCGAACGAGGTGTGCCGAGGCTTCGCCGCAACGGGCGCGGTGACCTTGGTGTCACGTTCATCGTCCAGACACCGACGAAGCTCGACTCCCACCAGAAGGAGCTGATGCGTCAGCTGGCTGAGGCACGCGATGAGACCAAGGCCTCGGCCTCGGTGGAGAAGTCGGGCGGTCGGGGCATGTTTTCCCGTATCAAGGAAGCTTTTGGCGGATGAGTGACCCTTGCTTCCTTGGTGAGGTCGCCGCAACCACGCCCGGATCGGTGATGGAGATCACCGGCGCAGAAGGCCATCATGCCGGCTCGGTTCGACGCATCCGGGTGGGTGAGTCTGTTCTCGTTACCGATGGTCAGGGTCATGCCGTTCGTGGCCCTGCCATTGAGGTGACAAAGGGGTCGGTTAGTGTCGAGGTCGTTGAAATTCTCGAAACTCCCGCGACCGCGCATCGGTGGGTGGGCGTCCAAGCGTTGCCGAAGTCCGATAGAGCTGAGCTGGCCGTGGCGACCCTCACCGAGATGGGGGTTCACGAGATCCTCGCATGGCAGGCTGATCGGAGCATCGTGCGATGGAAGGGTGACAAGCAAGCCAAAGGTGTCGCGAGGTGGCAAGCGGCTGCTCGTGAGGCCACCAAACAGTCTCGCCGTTTTCTTGTGCCGCAGGTAGAACTGGCGGCGACTCGCGAGGTTGTGGAGCGGATTCGCAATGCCGAGGCCGCCTACGTTCTGCATGAGTCGGCCACCGAGCCGCTGGTGCGTCAGAAGTTGCCGGTATCCGGTGAGGTGATCTTCATCGTCGGGCCAGAGGGTGGCATCACTGACCGTGAGGTGGAGGCCTTCGTCGCGGCCGGTGCACGTCCTGTGACGATATCGGACGGAGTATTGAGAACCTCGACAGCCGGCGTGGTTGGCTTAGCCCAATTGCGGGCCATGGCCAACCTCACCGCCTGCGGTTGAGGATCTGGCGGGTCGTGTTCAGGGTTCGACGGTCACTTTGATGGCCTCGCCGTTGGCAACGATGTCGAAGACCGTCATGACGTCGTCGAGTTTCACGTGACGGGTCATGAGATCCTTGACTGGAACCTGCCCCGAAGCGATGTACTGCAAGGCACGTTTGTTGTGCTCGGGGGCTGAACCGTTGGCGCCATGGATGTGGAGCTGACGGTAGTGGATCAGGTTCGAGTCACAGGTAATTGTTGGGTTTGTCTTCGGTAGTCCGCCGAAGAAGGAGATACGGCCATTGCGCGCCGCCATGGCCAAGGCCTGCTCCTGAGTGATGTTGGCCGGGGTCGCGGTGATGATGACGTCGGCACCGCGACCGTTAGTGAGCTCCATGATCTTGGCGACGACATCGTGCTGTGAACCGTCGATGGTGATGTCGGGCTTGACAGCAGTAGCCGACATTGCGAGGCGTTCCGCGTTGATGTCGATCATGACGATAGTGCCGACGTTGTGTACACCCCGCGCGATGCGGGTGTGCATGCACCCGATCGGGCCGGCACCGAAGATGACGACGAAGTCGCCTTCTTCGATGCCGAGTTGCTCCTGGGCGTTGATGGCGCAGGCGAAGGGCTCGGCGGCACTGGCCTCGTCAAAGTCGACGCCGTCGGGGATGCGATTGAGGCCGTCAACCCTGAGCACTTGCGGCGGGACGATCATATATTCCGCGAATCCACCGTCATACTGATAACCGACGCTGGTCTGGTTTTGGCAAACCTGCATCCACCCCTTGCGACACTCGTGGCACTGGCCGCACGGGACAGCGGCAATCGACTGGACTCGATCGCCGACCTGCCAGTCGCCAGCTACCTTGGAGCCGATCTCGATGATCTCTCCGGCAACTTCATGGCCCATGGTCGTGACTCTGGTGATGTTCTGGTGGCCATTGTGGAGGATCTTGACGTCGGTGCCACAGGTGGAGCAGTTGCGAACCTTGATCTTGATTTCGTCGGGTTTGCACTCCGGCTCGGGGACGTCCTCGAGACGAACGTCTTCGGGTGCGTGGAACCTCAATGCCTTCATGATGTGTGCCTTTCTATAATCCGCTGATTATGTTTGCTGGGAATCGAGAAGATGAAGGACTTCGTCGGCGGATGTCGCCTCACGAAGGTGCCGGGCGGTTTCGCGGTGAGACAAGAGTCCCGCGAGAGCTGCCATGATCTCGAAATGCTCGTTGCTGGACGAAGCGATAGGAATGACGACGGTGCAGGTGTTCCCGTCCCATTCAACGCCGTCGGGGAACTGGAGAAAGCCTAGGGTGGCCTTGCTGATGTGGTCGCGGACCTCATTGACGCCGTGGGGGATCGCGACTCCCTCACCCATGTAGGTGGAGATCTGCTCCTCCCGGGCGAGCATGCCCTTGACGTAGGCATCATCTGCGGCGCCTTCATCAATGAGCACCTGGCCAGCCATGGTGATGGCCTCCTCCTTGCTCGCAGCGTGCTGCTTGAGCCGGATGGCATCGCGGGGCAGCACACTGGCGGCGACGTGGGTAGGGCCGTTCGCAGTAGACGCCTGGGAAAGTTCTCCGTCATTGGCAGGTTCGGCGGCCTCACCACGTGCTGCGCGAACCTCCGCCTCGACGCGGTCGAAAGCAGGATCGTCGATGTAGTTAGTAAAGGGAACGACACGGGCGCTCGGGACGCGCTTGTGGGCGCGGCTGACCAGGCCCTCTTGAGTGAGGATGAGGGATGCGTCTGAGGGAATCTGGTCGACGGCCTTGTGGTCGACCTCAACCCCATACTGGGACAGTCTCTTCTTCATGGTAGAGGCGACCATGGCCGAGGAACCCATACCTGCGTCGCAGGCGATGACGACTTTGGAGATGTTGGTAAGCGGGGCTTGAGGGCGGGTTGCGGCGGTGGCAGTGGGGTTTTTGTCCTCACCCGATACGTCATCCTTAGCGCGATCTGTGCGGATGAGCAGCATGGCGACCACAAAGGAGACGACAGTCGCGACGAGGAAGTCGGCAATCATGGCCAGGTAGTGCCCGGGTTGGCACATGAGGAACCATGCGATGATCGAGCCCGGGGAGGCCGGGGCGACGAGGCCGGCATGGAACGCGACGCCGACAGCCAGACCACTCATGCCCCCGGCAATGGTAGCGAGAATGGTCTTGGGCTTCATGAGTACGTACGGGAAGAAGATTTCGTGGATGCCGCCGAAGAGATGGATGATAATGGCGCCCGGAGTCGACTGACGGATCTGACGAGAACCGAAAAACTGGTAGGCAACGAGTAAGCCGAGGCCGGGGCCAGGATTCGACTCAACCATGAACAGAATCGAGCGTCCGGTGGTGTGGGCCTCTTGAGTGCCCAACGGAGTGAAGATGCCATGGTTAACGGCGTTGTTAAGGAATAAGACCTTCGCCGGCTCAACGAGGACAGACGCGAGCGGGAGCAAGCCGTGGTGGACGAGGAATCCGACCCCACTCGCCAACCAGTCCATGAGGGTCGAGACGATCGGTTCGACGCCCAGGTGCCCGATGATGGCCAGGGTCATGCCGAGGATGCCGATCTCGAAATTGTCGACAAGCATCTCGAACCCAGAATGGATCCGGCCTTCAAGGAGCTTGTCGGCCCGTTTGAGGAGCCACGCGGCAAAGGGACCCATCACCATCGCGCCAAGGAACATCGTGATGTCGGCACCGACGACGACGCCCATCGTGGCGATCGCGCCAATGACGCCACCACGTGTCCCGTTGACGATCTTTCCACCGGTGTAGCCGATGAGGACGGGAAGTAGATAGGTCAGGGTCGGGTCGACGAGCTTGGCGAGGGTTGCATTGGGCGTCCACCCCGTTTCGATGAAGAGAGCCGTCAACAGGCCCCAGGCGATGAAGGCTCCGATATTCGGCATGATCATGCCGGCCAGGAATCTTCCGAACTGTTGGACGGAGGCACGTACGCCGTGTCCCTGCAGGTTCTTGTTAACCGTCGCGTCAGGTAGTGACATCGGAGCTCCAGTGTGCTCAGCTGCCGATCATTGGCAGGATCCCCATCGATCTGTGAACAATTCTGGATCTGTCAGTTTGTGTTGTCAAGGAGTTGTGTTTTGTTGTTTTTATAGCGGATATGAACAATGGGGTCGGACGGATGCCATCCGTCCGACCCCGCTGATGTCTCGCCTCTCAGGGCGAGACATCACTTAGCGCCATTAAGGGCTACGGTGAGCAGGCCACCGATCAGGCCGAGATTTTTGCAGAACTGGATTTGATCTCCTTGCTTGTCCGCGCCCTCCTTCTCCCAGAAGGCGTGTCCAGCAGCGGTTACTGGAACGAGCTGGGTGGCCAGGACGGTGGCGGCCAGGCGCGGCTTGATGCCAAGGGCTAGCAGGGAGCCAGCGGCCAGCATGGTGGCTCCGTTGACCTTGACCAGCAAGGTCGAATCGACATCAGAGATCTGGGAGCGGACCAGTTCTGGAAGTTTCTCAAGGAGCCCGTCAACAGCGTCAGAAAGCTGGTCGGCTTTCTGAACTTCGCCGAGGCCTCCGGTGATGAAGATGGTTGACAGCAGGGAACGCGCGGTGAACTTCGCAAGGGACATAAAATCCTCCTGACTGATTTGATGCTAGTCCTATCGTGCCCCCATGACGGCTCGTCGGTGTGGCAACGTTCGCGTTTAGGCGATGAGTCCGCTTCTGTTGAGGTGCTGATCTCGACCCTCGCCGTAGTCTTGCCCCGCCGGAGATCAGGCCGTGAGAGCGAGGGCCAGCGGAAGAACATGCCCGGCCCCAGCTCGTCTCAACAACCGTGCAGCGACAGTCATCGTCCATCGGCTAGAGATGACGTCGTCGACAAGCAGGACTGACGCTCCACCAAGATGGGATAACCGAGACATCAGTCCCGGCCCGACGCTGAACCGATCGTGGACGTCACGGAGCCGGTAGGCCGAGTTCGTGGAGGACTGTAGTGGGGCAGATCCATCCGCTAGGTCCAACCACCCAAGGTCTTGCAGCTGACCAACTCGTGCGATTCCCGAGGCCAGGGAATCAATGAGGTGCGGTCGGGTAACCGATGGCACCCGCACTACCGCGGCCGGACGCTGCTGCCAGTCCCACTCGGCCAGAACCCGCAAGCACGCTTTGGCCAAAGCCGGGGTGATCTCGGTGTCTACGGGGACACCATTGGCGTCGGAGCGAAGTAGGGCGCGCAGTGGACCTCCCCAGCCTAAGTCCGAGAGTCTGGCGATGACGCGCCCCTCGTCAACGGTTTCCTCGGCACCGATGCGTCCCTTAAGCGCAACACCGAGGGTGTCCATCCCCGAGGGCCAGATGGTGCGTGGCTCCACCGGGACTCCCACCCGATTGAGGTATTGAACGGCCGTCGAGGAGGCGGACTGATCGACTTCGGATGGGTACCACGGCCCAGCACAGACGTCGCAATGCCCGCAAGGAGCCGTGGAGGGGTCATCAAGTTGCCCGGTAAGGAAGGTCATTCGACAGGTTTTTGAGTGCTCGTAGCTGAGCATGGCCTGCTGCTCCTCATGACGTGCCTGGGAGATACGTTCGTACCGTTCGGTGTCGTGTATCCACGGCTTACCGGTGGCTTGCCACCCATCTCGGACCTTCACGACCGAGCCGTCAACGGCCATCACCTTGAGTAAGAGCCCCAACTGACTACGCCTGATGTCGACCCGCGTCTCCAGTGCTGGAATAGACAGTGCCTGGCCGCCAGCTAGTGCTCTGAGCACGGCGTCGGCTCGTTCCTGGGTCGGCATAGAGGCGTCGGCGAAGTACGTCCAGATATCAGGATCCTCCGGGCCCGGAAGCAGCAAGATATCGGCATTGTCGGTGGCACGACCGGCGCGGCCTACCTGCTGGTAGTACGCGACCGGGGAGCTCGGCGCTCCCAGGTGCACGACGAAACCGAGGTCCGGTTTGTCGAACCCCATCCCTAGGGCGCTGGTCGCCACTAAGGCCTTGACCTGGTTATCGCGCAGGGCTTTTTCGAGTTCGGTTCTTGCTTCAGCATCGGTGCGTCCGGTATAAGCCCGCACACTGTGGCCAGCCATGGTTAGAGCACGTGCGGTGTCCTCGGCCGTCGAAACCGTCAGGCAGTAGATGATTCCCGACCCTGGAAGTTCGCTGAGGTGCTGGACGAGCCAACCGAGCCGGTCGGAAGGATTAGGCAGGTTGAGTACACCGAGTCGCAGTGATTTCCGGGCTAACGGCCCACGAAGAATGAACACATCGTCAGTGCTGGAGGCAATCTGCTCGGCCACGTCCTGGACTACACGTGAGTTCGCGGTCGCCGTTGTTGCAAGTACTGGGACCGTGACTGGTAGGGCGGAGACCAGGTTACGGATGCGTCGATAATCGGGGCGAAAATCGTGCCCCCAGTCAGAGATGCAATGAGCTTCATCGATAACCAACATGCCCATTCGCCTCACCAGCTCGGGCAGCTGCCGGCTGGCGAATGTGGGATTGACGAGGCGCTCGGGGGAGACCAATAGGACGTCGAGTTCGTCGGCGTCGAGGCGTTGGGCTATCTCGGGCCACTCGGTGGCATTGGCCGATGAGATTGCCGCCGCGCGCACTCCAGCCCGCTTTGCGGCAGCGACCTGGTCACGCATGAGGGCGATGAGTGGCGATACGATGAGAGTTGGCCCCGAGCCGATAGCACGCTGTAACAAGGCGGCGACGAAATAGACCGCTGACTTTCCCCAACCGGTGCGCTGGACTACGAGCGCTCGACGGTGATGGGCAACCAAAGCCTCTATAGCTTCCCACTGGCCGGGGTGAAAATCGGCATCGTTGCGACCGACGAGACGGCGAAGGATCTCCAACCCGTGGGCGCGTAAATCATCCACTTCCGGTATTGCGTCGCTAGTTGTCGTCATGGTCCCTCCTTGCGCTGTCATCCTTCCTGGGGCTAGTGACAGTTTCGTGGCGAGACTTCGGCGCGAAGGAAGAACACCCTAGTCAGAACGGCAATGACAACCGGTCAACTACCTTTTGCGCTCGACCCTGCTGGGCGGAGACGATACCCCCCAGCCACTCGACGACCTGATTTTGGGCGGCCTCGTCAAAGGACTGGACAACGTCGAGGTATTCGGCCCCAGAGGTGGCGGCCGCACTGCATAGACGCATGACCTCGGCCGGCGCGGGGGAATCGGCTGCCTCGAGGCAGGACAGGAAAGCATCACGGTTCTCGATCAATTGAGCGCGTCCGGCATCAGTCGGCTGGACCTTGCCGATGAGGGAACTCAGTCTCTTGACCCGTTCGTTACGTGCTGAGACGAGGTTGTCGAGCGCGCCTTGCCAGACCAATCCGGAGAGGCGATCACGAGACATGAAGAGGCGGCGAATCTGGCAGTACCAGGCCTGTAGAGCAGACAAATTGCCCAGATACGTGACGTTATGGGCGACGATGCGATTGAGCTTGGAGTAGCTGTTCGGGGTCACAGGGCGTTGACGTCCCGCAGGGGGAGCGGACAGCACGAGCTGATCATCCTCCGTAACGTCGTCACGTAAGATCGAGCCTGCCCCGACTACGGTGCCAAATCCGGTGGCTACTGGCCCGACGGTGCCGCCTTGACCACCTAGGAAAATTGGATGACGGTTGAGCAGCACCCCGTGCGGCACATCGCCGAAAAGGGAGGCTGTCGTCTTGTCGCCGTCAGGAGTGAAGTTGAAGTGAATGTAGGAAGAACCGACTTCAGAATGGTTCGTCCTTGAGGTACCGCCGGCCAGGAGGACATCACAGAAGTTGATGAGGCTTCCCAAGGTGACAAAAGGCATGAGAATAGTTTGCTTGAGACCGACGGTATGGGCTCCATTGGCCTGTTCTTCGAGGATAGTGCCCCCGCGAACGTGGGCACCCGAGCCCATGTTCGCCCCGTCAAGGAAGACGGTATCCTGGGCGAACCCACCCTTGAGCTTGACCTTGGTGCCAAGTTGGCAATCCTGGATCGTCATGGGAGCTTCATCTCCGAGTACACATCCAGCTGAGATGACAGTCCGACGGCCACGGATTCGGCATCCGGGCCCGATGACCACGCCATCACTACTGATGTTGTTGATGTCGACTGCCTCATCAATGTCGACGGTCAGCGGATTCGGGATGCGTACCCCCTTGTCGATGAGCTTGGCCACCTTCTCCAGGCCGCGTGGTTCGAGCACACGGGAGTTGACGTCCATCGATGATCCTTTCGAGGTCGTGATCCGTTGCCATCAGCCTAGTCACTCCCGTTGACGGCCGCGGGCCATGACGAGCCAGGCCGCGGTGACGACGAATGCCATCCCGAGCAGTTGCGGCCCGGTGAGGTTCTGGCCAAGGATGAGGAATCCTGCGGCTGCGGCGACGGCCGGCTCGACACCAGTCAGGATGCCGTAGACCGTGGTGTCGATGTGGCGCAGCGCGTACATTTCCAGGCTGTAGGGCAGTGCCGACGACATCACTGCTACAACCGCTCCGGTGAGGAGATGGTACGGCTCGACGAGACGTATACCCGCAGTGATGAAGCCAGTCGGCGCCAACACAACCGAACTGAGCAGGATGGCCCACCACAGCCCCTCCAGTTTCGACCAGTTCATCCCCACTAACTGGGCCGACTTGGCATAGAGGGCCCAGAAGATACCTGCGACGAGGGCGAGCACCAGACCGAGGAGGTCAAGGTGGACCCAGTCGGCGCTAAGCGCACCTGAGACCCCCACCACCCCGCACAGAGCCAGCAGGATGGCGAGCCAGTCACGTAGGGATCGGCTCCCGAGAGCTGCCATGCCCAGTGGCCCCAGGAACTCGACGGTGACCGCGACGCCGAGAGGCAGGCGTTCCAAAGAGAAGTAGAACACGGTGTTCATGCCAGCCAAGGCGATGGTCAGCGCCAGCACCTTCCTCCAGTCAGCGCGGGTGTGGCCCCTCACGTGGGGTCGGGCAATCGGAGCTAAGACCAGGGCCGCCAAAGACATCCGTAGCGCTACGGTGCCCAAAGCTCCGACACGGGGGATGAGGGTTGCGGCGAAGGCTCCCCCGAACTGCACCGAGAGAATGGCCATGAATACCAAGATCGCTCCGCGCACGAGCGCTACCATAACGCCGTGGCTGCCAAGTCCCCACCCGGACGAGCTTGCAAACCGGCGTCAACGACGCGATCCGGACATCCTGCAAGAATGACCCCATGACATTCGGCTTCGAGGTCACCTGTCGTCTGGACGATGCGTGCGGGCGTACCGGGATCATTCATACCCCGCATGGTTCTATCGAGACCCCCGCTTTCGTAGTCGTCGGGACTAAGGCGACCGTGAAGTCCGTGCTGCCCGAATCCGTGGCGCAGCTAGGTGCCCAGGCGGTGCTGGCCAACGCCTACCACCTCTTCTTGCAACCCGGCCCGGAACTCGTCGATGAGGCGGGGGGACTCGGACGGTTCATGAACTGGTCTGGCCCGACCTTCACTGACTCTGGCGGTTTTCAAGTACTCAGCCTCGGAGCCGGCTTCAAAAAGACCCTAGCCATGGACGTCTCCCAGCTCACCGAGGCCGACGTCATTGCCGCTGACGCCGATCGCAAGGCGATGGTCGACGATGACGGCGTAACCTTCCGCAGTCCCTTGAACGGAGATCTGCATCGTTTTACCCCCGAGGTGTCGATGGGCATCCAGCACCACCTCGGCGCCGACATCATGTTCGCTTTCGACGAGTTGACCACACTCATGAACACCCGTGGCTACCAGGAGGAGGCCTTGGAGCGTACCCGACGCTGGGCTGAGCGCTGTTTGGCTGAGCATCACCGTCTCACCGAGGTCCGGCCCGAAAAGCCCTATCAGGCCCTTTTTGGTGTCATTCAGGGCGCCCAATACGAGGATCTACGTCGCAGGGCTTGCCGGGATTTAGCAGGCATGGAAGTTGACGGTCAGCGCTTCGACGGCTTCGGTCTGGGGGGAGCGATTGAGAAGGTGAACCTGGGACGCATCGTCACGTGGTGTGCCGAGGAGCTTCCCGAGGACCGTCCCCGTCATCTGTTGGGCATCTCGGAGCCCGATGACCTCTTCGCGGCTTGTCGCGCGGGAGCTGACACCTTCGATTGTGTGAACCCCTCCCGGGTAGCCCGCAATGCCGCCATTTACACCGTCGATGGGCGTTACAACGTCGATACCGCGCGGTTCCGGCGAGATTTCGGCCCGTTGGAGGACGGTTGCGACTGCTATACATGCACCCACTATTCTCGCGCTTACATCCACCATCTCTTCAAGGCCAAAGAGATGCTTGCGAACACCTTGGCGACCATCCATAACGAACGCTGGACGGTAAGACTGGTCGACCAGATTCGGGGCGCCATGCGTAGCGGGGACCTCGATGCTTTTGAGGCCGAGTTCATGGGGCGGTGGAACGCCAATGGCGGCCGGTTGACGCGAGCCGATTGACCGGGGCAAATCTCACCCTCGTGACGATAGGGGTCTAGGCGTGTCTTGGGGCACCACGGCGTGGCTGCGCAGCCATCCCGTGTGGGCCCCGCCAGAACCCGGCAAAGGCTAGTCCTCTTGATGAGCCAGTCTTTCCTGATAGCTCGGCTCGTGCTTCTTGATCCAGGCAATCACCCGGGTCGTGATGGGGATGCAGGCGTACTCAGCGAGGGTCTTCCACAGGAACCCGAAGAAGGCGTAGTTGCACCACTGGCCGAAACTGCTGATCCCGACAACCGGGGCGGCAATGGCGCAGAAGATGATGGTGTCGACAGCCTCGCCAGCACCGGTGGATCCCATCAGTCGGCCGACCAGGCCGCGCTCCAGCCACTTGGCCTTGAGTCGAACCATGATGACCGAATTCGTGAACTGCCCCGCGAGGAATCCGCATACTCCGGCGAGCACCATCTGCCACAGCGGACCGAGGGCCATCGAGAGGGCGGCGTCATGGGACACCGAGTAGGAGTCGGTGAATCCAGGAAGGGCGATGATGGCCCAGAAGCACAGCACGGAGAGAATTGCGCAAATAAACCCCATGACGATCGCGCGGCGCGCGGCCTTGATCCCGTAGATCTCGGTGGTGATGTCTCCCATCACGTAGGCCAGTGGGAACAGGAAGAAGCCGCCGTCGGTGGTGATCGGACCTAGCTGCACTCCCTTTGAACCGCCGATATTAGACAGGATGACTACGACGCACATGAGGGTGAGCAGGATGTCGTAGTGTCCCGACCCTCGATCGGCATACGCAGGGCGAGCTGTCGCAGATAATTTGAGGCTGGTGGAGTCTGACGTCACGGCGAAATGGTAACCGTGGTGCATATCATCGAGATGACGACCATGACCACAGGAGGTTTCCGTGACCCTTGCTACGACGGAGCTGGACATTACCCCGCAGCGGAATCTTTATCCGCCGATCGAGCCCTACGACACCCGGATGGTCGACGTGGGTGACGGCCAGCAGCTCTACGTCGAGCAGTGCGGCAACCCTGACGGCAAGCCAGTAGTTTTCCTCCATGGTGGTCCTGGTGGCGGTGGCGGTACCGAGCGGCGTCGCTTCTTTAACCCTGATGCCTACCGCATTGTCGTTTTAGATCAGCGGGGTTGCGGTTTGTCTACCCCGCACATTGCCCAGGCCCGCACCCCAGGTGAGATGGCCACCAATACGACGTGGAACCTCGTCGAGGATCTTGAGAAGATCCGGGAGTTGCTTGGCATTGAGCGCTGGCAGGTCTTCGGCGGATCGTGGGGGTCCTGCCTGTCCTTGGCTTACGCCGAAACCCATCCCGATCGGGTGACCGAACTCGTGCTGCGCGGCATCTTTACCCTGCGTGAGCAAGAGTTGGACTGGTACTACAACTTCGGTGCCTCCGAGGTTTTCCCGGAGCTGTGGGACAAATTCTGCGAGCCGCTGCGCCGCGCGGGGCATGACTTCTCGCGCGACAACATTGCCGCCTACTACGACCTGCTGTGGGACGACGACCCCGACGTTCACGGTCCTGCTGCAGTGGCTTGGACGACGTGGGAGGGTGCGACGACGTCGCTGTCCTTTGATCCATCCCACGTCGAGGAGTTCTCGGATCCAAACTTCGCGCTGGCCTTCGCCCGCATCGAGAACCACTACTTCGTCAATCATGGGTTCATGGTTGAGGGGCAGTTGCTGCGCGACGCCCATAAGTTGGCCGACATCCCGACTGTTATCGTCCAGGGCCGCTACGACATGTGCTGCCCCGACGTCACGGCCGTCGATTTGTCGCGAGCTCTGCCGAGTGCCGATCTGCGAATCGTGATGGCAGGTCACTCTGCATTTGAGCCGCTAATTGCCTCCGAACTAGTGAAGGTGTGTGACGAATTCGCCGAGTGATGAATTGTCGCTCAGGCGTGTCGAGGCCTAAGTCCAGTCGATTTGATCGAGTACTCACGGTCAAATCGACTGGACTTCGACGTGGTGAGTGGGGATAGCACGCCGCCAGTGAATAGAGACGGGTGGGTTTGCCCGACTATGTTAAGACGAAGGAGTAGTATCCCTCTTCATCCTTCTCTAGTGGTGGCTCGGGGATCTCTCCAAACATGATTGCTGACAAGGGTCGGCTGAGGGTGCGAATGACGGCTCTGGGGACGTCGTCCGGTCCGCTTTCCCAGTACTTTCCTAAATTAATCATGGCCACTAAGTTGTCGAGATTTCTGCCAACGGTAAAGATCGAGACCTCCATGACGAGCATCTCGCTGTCCGTAGTTTTGACAGGAGTGCTCGTGTCCTGATCCATGAAGTACAGCTTCTCGGGTCGGGCCGCAGCTTCGTTGATGACCTTTTGAATGGTCTTCGGGATGACCGGGTAAAATCGTCCATCCCGAATGAAATCTGGATGGACGATGAAGGTAATAACGTCACCAAATTCCTTGCATGCAGACATAATCTTGATTAAATTGTTCATCTCTGATTCCTGAGTTTCGCGTGTGAAAAACAGTTTGCAACGGTCAGATGTTTGGACCATCCCCAGCCTTGAACTGCGCGATGAGCCATTCGCCCGCACAGATCCGCGATGACCGGCGTCAGCACGCCATGCGTTGCGGCCCATGTCCAGCGGTGCACCATTGCACGCCTAGCCATGTCGCCTCGTTGATTCGGATGGCGTCGACGAAGAGAATCTAAAGATAGCTCGGTGAGTTGAAGGGTGGCTGCCGTGCCCGCCAAACCAATCATCGGCTCATCGGATAGCCAGGAAGCGGCATAGGGGGACCCACTGAGAAAACCTTCGCGGACGGCGTCGAGAAACTCGGCAGGGACTCCGACGAGCCCGTCGCAACTGCTCCACGGCATGACGAGATTGACGACGTCGACCGCCGGGTGGTGCACGGAGGCGGCCTCGAAGTCGATAAATCTGGCCTGAGTCTGGGTTGCGAGCACATTGGCGGGGCAGGGGTCTGTTTGGGTGACGACCTCGGCCCCCTCGGTGCCACGCAGCGACTCAAGCAGGTCGAGCTCCGCATCATTGGGCACCTCGATCTCTAGCGCTGCGCACATTTTCTCCAGGCCTCGCCCTGGCAGACGAGGCGAGGCTGGACCACCCGCCGAGCGTGTCCGGGGGTCAAGATGACGGATGACATCCTGGAATGCCGAGATGGCGTCGTTACGTGCCGATCGATTAGATGCTTCCCGCATCGATGCCGTCATAACGGTTGCCGTCGCCCGTCCCCACATTTGTGCGGCGCTGAGAGCGGCTGAGGGATCATTGCCGGCCAAGATCGATTCCAAGGTCACCCCTGACATATCCTCCATGACCACCACGCCCAGGTCCAGGTCGGCTGCATACAGCCGTGGTGCCTCCGGCAGACACCTCAGACCGGCAACCTCGCGGACAATCCCCAGCCCGCCGGAATTGTGCAACATCGATGTTGATCGAAAGCACTTTGCCACGACCGTGCGCGCGCCTGCAGTAGCCGTCGTCGAACCATCTACCCAGCACCGGGCTGTGCTGGTGCGCACCCCCTCGCGCAGTACCTTGTCCAGCGACAGCTCAGTGCCCAGGGCGAACGCGGCATCGTCGAGCCAGCCCAGTCCCATCGCTACCTCCTGGTACGTCACGCCGTCGTTAGCTACGTCTACAGTGGGAGGGTACACATACCCCTCACACCGGAGAGAACCCTGACCACGACCTTGCACACCCACAACACCGATACCGGCAAAGAGGGCGCGACGCGTCGCGTCGTCGCGGTCCCCACGTCGATTCCCATGGTGACTTTGGTCGGACCCAACGACGCATTTCTCAAACGTCTCGAGGACGCTCTTGACGCCGACATTCTGGTACGCGGTAACGAGATTCACCTCACCGGGCACCCTGCCGATCTGGCTGACGCCGGAGACATCCTGTCGGAGATGATCACGATCATCCGCACCGGTCAGGGCCTGTCTGCTGACGACGTCGACCGGATCGTCGCCATGACCCGCAACGGAGAAGGCCCGGCCGAAATCATGACGGTCGATATCCTCAGTAATCGTGGCAAAACGGTTCGCCCCAAGACTCTGAACCAGAAGCGGTACGTCGACGCCATCGACGCTAACACCGTCACCTTCGGCATCGGCCCGGCCGGTACGGGCAAGACGTATCTGGCAATGGCCAAGGCGGTTCAGGCTCTCCAGACCAAGCAGGTGAGCCGGATAATCCTCACCCGCCCGGCTGTTGAAGCGGGAGAGAACATCGGATACCTACCCGGCACGTTGTCGGAGAAAATCGATCCCTATTTGCGCCCGCTCTACGACGCCCTACGCGACATGGTCGACCCCGATACTGTGCCACGTCTTATCGACGCCGGAACTGTTGAGGTGGCACCATTGGCCTATATGCGGGGCCGCACTCTCAACGATGCCTTCGTCATCTTGGACGAGGCTCAGAACACTTCGCCGCAGCAGATGAAGATGTTCCTCACCCGTCTCGGCTTCGGCTCAAAGATCGTCGTCACCGGCGATGTTACCCAGGTCGATCTGCCCGGTGGCATGAAGTCTGGGCTACGAGTAGTACAGGGCATCCTCGACGGTATCGACGATATTGCCTTCTGTAATCTCACCAGCCGTGACGTTGTTCGCCATCGCCTCGTGGGCAAGATCGTTGCCGCCTATGACAGTTACGACATCGCCACCGAGCCGCATGGCGCCAAAAGTCCGCGCAAGAACAGGAAGACCCGATGATCGACATCACTAATGAGTCTGGTTCCCCGTCTGATGAGGAGGGGCTCATCGGTCTGGCGACATTCGCCCTTGACTGGTTGCGCATCCATCCCTCTTCGGAGCTGTCGATCATTCTCGTTGACGAGCAAACGATGGAGGCCTACCACGAAAAGTTCATGGGCCTTCCTGGACCGACTGATGTCTTGAGCTTCCCGATGGACGAGATGCGTGCTCCCGGCGACGACGAAGACCCGCCTTCCGGGCTACTCGGCGACATCGTGCTGTGCCCGACTGTGACCGCTCGCCAGGCTGCCGAGAACGGCCGTACCCCCGACGGGGAGGCGGAATACCTCCTCATCCACGGGTTGTTGCACCTGCTCGGCCATGACCATGCCGAACCTGAAGACAAGCGCGTCATGTTCGGACTGAACGACGAGATCATCACGGCATGGGATGACCATCGAGAACAGACAGGTCAGCGGTGACACGGCAAGAATGGATCGTTCTGGCGATTGCCTTCATCTTCACAGTGCTGGCAAGCCTCAATGTGGCCATGGAGACGGCCCTTCAGCACATGTCTCACACCAAGGCCGAGGAGCTTGCTGCCGACGGTAAGACTGCTCATCAGCGAGTACTTGATATGGTCGCCGACCCCGCGCCCTTCATCAATACTGCGATGTTGGTGAGGATCATATCCGAGGTGACGGCGACGGCACTTGTCGCGCTGCTTATTTTCGGCCACTTTGACTTGCCCTGGCAGCAGGTGCTCGTCGTCGTGGCCATCATGGTACTCGTTGACTTCTTGGCGTGGGGAGTGGCTCCGCGCACTTTGGGACGCCAACATGACACCGCTATCTGCACCTTTTGGTCTCGTCCGTGGGGAGTACTTGCCCACGTCCTTGGCCCCATCGCGGCCCTGCTTATCCTCATTGGCAACGCCCTGACCCCCGGTAAGGGATACGCCGATGGCCCTTTCACTTCTGAGGCTGAACTACGCGAGATGGTCGACTACGCCGAGGCTTCGGATCTCATTGAGGCTGGCGAGCGGGAGATGATCCACTCAGTCTTCGAGCTGGGGGACACTCTCACTAAGGAGGTCATGGTTCCGCGCACTGACGTGGTCTATGTTCCGCGGACCAAGAATCTGCGTCAGGCCATGTCCTTGGCCCTGCGATCTGGGTTTTCGCGGGTTCCGGTCGTCGGCGAGGGGTTTGACGATATCCGTGGCATCGTCTACCTCAAGGACCTTTCCCAGCGGGTGCTCGATAATCCTGACGGTTACGCCACCGAAAGCGTCGAATCGATCATGCGGCCTGCCGCGTTCTGCCCGGATTCTAAACCCGTCGACCAGGTGCTGCGTGAGATGCAGCGAGATCGTAACCACCTTGTCATTGTCGTCGATGAGTTTGGCGGCGCTGCTGGCCTGGTGACGATCGAGGACATCGTCGAGGAGATCGTCGGCGAGATTGTTGACGAATACGACGCCGAGCCCACCCTTACTGAAGAGATCGAGGACGGCGTCTTCCGAATATCCTCGCGTCTGCCGGTCGATGACTTGGGCGAACTGTTCGCCCTCAAGGTCGATGATGACGACGTCGAGACGGTTGGTGGACTCATGGCCAAGGAACTGTCCGTGGTACCCATCCCGGGATCTGTCATCATCTGGGAGGGCTTAGAGATCACTGCCGAGAAGGCGACCGGTCGACGTCACCAGGTTGATACTTGCCTGGTGAAGCGGGCCCCCGAGGAAACCCCCGATCAGGAGGACGACGATGAGTGATGACGAGATGCCTTCGCTGGCCGATCTCATGGATGGTGACGGCGAGGAGGTTTCTGACGTCGATTACGTTGCTGCCAGGGTGGCTGAGTCCACCCGTGCCGGATTCCACTCTGGATTCGTGTGCTTCGTCGGGCGTCCAAACGCCGGCAAATCGACTTTGACTAACGCCCTGGTTGGCTCGAAAATCGCCATTGCCTCCTCGAAGCCCCAGACCACCCGTCACGTCATCCGTGGCGTGGTCACTGACGAGAAGTCCCAGATCGTCGTCATCGACACTCCGGGGCTTCATAAGCCGCGTTCCCTGCTGGGTCAGCGGCTCAACGACCTCGTCTTCGACACCTGGACCCAGGTCGACGTCATCGGGGTGTGCCTGCCCTCCAACCAGCGCATTGGACCAGGGGACACCTATCTCGTCTCCCAAATCGCCGATCTTCCTCATCGTCCCACTCTCATCGCTGTGGCAACGAAGTCCGATCTCGTGTCCAAAGCTCGGATGGCTGAGCATCTGGCCGCCATTGACAAGCTGCAAGAGGAGGTTGGCATCGAGTTCGTTGAAATTGTCCCGTGCTCTGCAGTCTCTGGTGAGCAGGTTGACGAGGTCCGCGACGTCATTGCCTCCCTGCTGCCAAAAGGGCCGGCCTACTACCCAGATGGTGAGGTGACCGACGAACCGACCGAAACCCTGGTCGCCGAGCTGATCCGCGAGGCGGCGCTTGAAGGTGTGCGCGAGGAGCTTCCCCACTCTCTAGCCGTGGAGATTGTGGAGATGAGGCCTCGCGAAGGTCAGCCGGAGGATCGTCCCCTACTGGACGTCTACGCATCCCTCATAGTGGAACGTGATTCCCAGAAGGGCATCATGATCGGTCACCATGGCTCCCATATCAAGCAGGTTCGTACCCACGCCAGGCGACATATCGCGGCCCTGTTGGGAACGCCAATCCACTTGGACCTTCAGGTCAAGGTGTTGCCGAACTGGCAGTCCGACCCGAAATATCTCAATCGATTGGGGTTCTGAAATATTGGGTCGGCGGGAAGTGACGGTCTCACAGTGCTACGGCCCTCACCTCTCCACCGACGACCGTTAAGTCGCTGGTGAGGCTTGCCAATGCACACCGGACAGGTCGAAGGGATTGTGGGCCACAGTGATGACGTCTCCTGGCCCGCCCGTGACCGCCTGTGTTACGTGACGGGTGCTGGCTGTGATGGCCTGGGACAAAGTAAGAGCCTGCTCAGGGTGCCAGCTTGGGCGCCGGTCACCGATTCTCTCGACAGCCACGCGGATCGCGCCCCACGGATCGACGGGGGAGACTGGGGCGTCTGATCCCAGTGCTAACTCGGTCCCGGCTCTCACCATGTTGACGAACCGGAAGCAGCGATCAGCGCGGTCTGCCCACATGACGTCGGTGGCGTCCCGGTCGTCGACGAGGCTGTCATTCGTGTCAACAGTCAGTCCGGTAAGGGCGGCATGGCCTACCTCCTGAAGACCGAGCACCAAGTCGACCTGCCGCGTCGTCTGCAGATCGAATTCTCCGGTGCAGTGCAGAATTACACTGACGATCAAGCCCGCGAGGTCAGCCACGACGAGATCTGGGATCTGTTTAACCGCGAGTACCTGCAGGTGCCCGGCAGCAAGGTGGTGAGCCGCATGACGTCCACCGAGACCGGTACCTATCAGCTCACCGCCAACCTTCGGATTGATGGCGAGGACGTTCAGATCCGGGGCGAAGACAGCGGTGCGGTGTCGGCGTTTATCGACGCTCTGGCCTCCTTCAACGCGGTCGTTAGCGCGGTGAATCGTGCGCGTGAGTGCGGCGGAGTTGGACCAAATCGGCGGCTTCCCTCAATACCGTGATAGGAGGCCGCGAGAACCTCCGCGCGTCGTCCCAAAGATTGCTATTCCGATTACCCATGTGACTATACCCACAAGCCAACCTGTCGTGTTCGAAGTGGTAGCGGTATGCGGTACTCCGGGTAGAAATCGGCAGTACCCACGTGTCTGGAATATGACGATCAACAGAAGCGTCAGGGGAGCTATAGGAAGGCTAACGAGCCGGCCCAGTATGCCCTCAGTCAGGAGCGCTATTCCGGCGCAAATCATAAGGGTTGGTACAAACGCAGCCATATCTGCCCATCCGAATAGATCGGCTACTGGGGTGGGGGAGGATGGATCAAGATAGCGTGCCCCGGGCAGGAGGTTTAGGGGAAGCATCCTAAGAATGCTCGTCATAATGAGCGGTGTCACTATTGCAGGAGCGGTGACTAGGAGAGCGGTGGCTGCGAAAGATAACTCCAGCCGCCGCGGTGAGGTAATGATGAGCCATGTTGCGGGTATTACCGCGGCAAACACGCTCAGACTTATCATGAGCACAGGGGCTACCTCCATAAGGAGGATAGGTCTGGACCATTCCGAATGGTCGAGGTATAAATTGACGCGCGCGTACCACCAGATGATGGTGATGAACACTCCGGTCATGTTCGTGGCTACCCACGTACATGGGTGTGCGATGAGGTGCGCTGTCACTTTTGCCCCAGATCCCCTGTGGTGAGTTGACAATGCTTGATCTTGGTATCGTGAGCTTTCCACCACGCTTCAAAGGCACGCTTCGGGATACCAGCTAACGGGCTGCTAGTTCCGTTTTCGGGGCTGAACCCGCTTCGCTGAAGGAGGACCGCGTCAAGTTCGAGCGCGGACGCGAGGTAGTCTGATGAGAGTGGGCACGCCGGAGATCCCGTCATCACCCGTGCCACATCTGCGGCTACTTGGGTCCGGAAAGCTTGGGAATCGGAGCTAGGAACTGGCGGCAACCAGACATCTGCGACGGCGTCAGGGCTGTTGTCCTGGGTCATTGTCAGCGAACGGCGCTGGTCCTTTGGCACTTGCGCGAGTACCTGCCTCGCCGCTTCGAAGGCCGGAGTCTGAAGGTTTTTCGCACCAGGGAAAGTGCAAACTCGTACTCTGTCCTGATGGGTACATGTGACGGTACGATGGCCGGGAACGACGATGTTTGGGGACAACACCGTCATTGCGGTGATGAGAGTGACCGGCACTGCGACGTTTATTGCGGATGTGGTGAGACGGCGGATTAGCGGCAAACCGGAATCCGTTACCGCGAGTGTAACGTTCAGCATGCACGCGCCGGTTAGACAGAACAATGCGACTCGGTAGATCGCCACTGAAGCAGAGAAATCCCACGCTCCTTCCGGACTTGTCATACCCCAGGTCAGTGACGACGCCAGGATTGAATATCCCGTGTTATTCAGCACGACATCGTTGAGGAATAGTGGAATTCCAAGGAGTGTTCCTGATAGCAGAGGACCACCCAAAGCTGAATATGGAAAACGAAATAACAGACATGCTGCGTAGGAAACACATGTTGCCATGAACAGTCCGCAGAAAACTCGCATAAGGGCGACGATATCTGTACCATAAATCTTATATGCGGAGGCCCGTATGAGCGGTGCAGCCATACCGACTGCCAAGCCAATGCTTACTGCGGCAGATGTCTCGGCAATTTGCCTCCACGCGATCGTTTTCCTGGGGCGTGCAGGCGCTCGGCCAATGATAACGTTGTTAGGGGCGTGCGGGGCAGTCTGTATTACGGTCATCACCATGATGATGAGAACAAACGGTGTTAGTCCCTCGCGGTACGTTACGACAATTCTGCGAATATCCGTTGGGCGCCAATCAAGGAGGGGCCGTGCCGCTAATAGTGAGATGGCAGCGGCGATCACAACTGCCACGAGAAGCAGTGTCCAAGAAGTCGAGCGCGTACGGTGGGGGCCATCACTCATACTGAATCTTTCGGTTCCAAGAGTTTTGTATAACCGACTTCAGTTGCCGACATCCCAGGGGATGAGATAGAAGCCATCGACTCGATTTCGGTCATCGTGCCGCAGAAGCGCAGCCGACCTTAATCTAGGACAAGAATCTGGGAGGTCATGGCGCTGAGGTCTTCGATGAGGTGGGTGGAAAGAATGATTGTCGAATCGACGGCGATCTGCTCCACGAGCTCATGCAGTCTTATGCGCTGCACTGGATCGAGGCCCACTGAAGGTTCATCTAAAAGGACGACGCGAGGTTTATGGACAATCGTACAGGCAATTCCAAGACGCTGTCGCATTCCACCGGAGAGCGAGCGGGCTCGCGAATTTCTTCTGGACCACAGGCCGACTTTCTCGAGTGCCTGGCGTGCAGCACTTGGACATTCGCTCGGGGTCAGACCATGCGCCCATGCCGCGAATTCCGCGTTGCGGAGGACCGTGGAAAATTCCATGATGTCGAACGACTGCGGAAGGTAACCAAGGCTAGGCCTCACCAGGTTGCGCTCACGTGTGGTGTCGTGGCCGCACACCGTCAGCGTACCGGACGATGGTGTGAGAAGGGTTGCCAGAAGCCGGATGAGGGTGGACTTACCGGCTCCGTTTGGGCCGACGAGACCTATCACTCCTCCGTCAACTGTGAATGTAACATCGTGTAGCGCTGTGCGACGACGGTATGAATAGCTGACGTGATCAGCGTGAATGGAAGGTGCGGTCACAGCCACCGCAGATCTGAGGATTCGGATTTCGCCCCTGTTGATGAATTATTTCTCGTGTAGATATCCCATCCGGACTTCGGATTTCCAACGACCGTCCACGTGGCATTGCGTACATTTGATTTGGATGCTGAGGCCATGCGATCATCCCATCGCCATGTTTCGTGATGCATGGCCACCGCCACGTTGCTGACGGAATTGCTGCACCCAGAGCGTCCTGCCACGGAATGTGCAACGGTGTTGGACGCACGTACGGGGATATTTGCCACAAGACTGCAGTGTGAGGCTGCTTCGGCGTTAGTTGCGGACATAGCGATTCCCATTGCCGCTAATGTCGCGAACGCTGCAAAGCTGGCTACAGAAGGTGATGGCCTCTTTGGGGTTAACATCTTTTCCTCTTTCAACGGGCCTAGATCTCTACGATGGCTTAAGATGTGTTATCACACTAATACCGCTGTAAAATTGTAGACCAGTTCTGGATTGGTGTCACGTAGCGGTAGCGGTGACTACCTCAATGTAAATGCTGCCAGAGGATCTCCCTCGGGGTGAAGGATCCGAGAGTATGTCGGGACGTGTTGCTCGTTTCGTCATCGATTGATTACAGGTCGATGACTCAGCAACTATGCTTCTCCTGAGAAGGTGCTTTCAAATTATGCGGTTCGCGTTTTTCGTTCGTGGTTAGGCTTCGAAGCGATTGGGGGCGAAATGGGGCGGAACACTTGTGGTGGCGGTGAGTGTTGCATATCCCTTCATGTCCGTGCCCTGATTTTAGATGAGAATATACAAAACCACGGGTGGTCTCGATCAATTTGATGTTTCTTTTTCAATGAGTTCTCTTAGCTCGGGCTGGCTGAATGAGGACGCTCACTGCATTGGTGCATGCGGCGGAGTGGGCATAGATCCGCTTGTAAATTGGTTCGTGATTAACCCGAAATCCATCAGCTGATGGCGAGGTGCGTATGACAGTTTCTACCGTCAGGCGATGAGCCTGTAAGTGCAACCGCACGTCGATCTCACGTCTCCTGGACGGGGATTCATGACGATGGGGTGGGGCTGACTTTATTGGGGGCGACCCCACCAAACCTCCGGTCCCGCTTGGCGTATTCCACCACTGCGGCCCAGAGGTCGCGGCGGTCAACGTCGGGCCATAAGACGTCGGAAAATACCATTTCGGCGTAGGCCGACTGCCATAGCAGAAAGTTCGAGGTGCGCTGCTCGCCGGAGGAGCGCCAAAATAGGTCGACGTCGGGGATCTCGGGCTCGTCAAGATGCGTACGGAAAGTCTTCTCAGTGATGTGATCGGGATCGATCTTGCTCTCGGCGGCTAGGCGGGCGATGTCGCGCACGGCATCGACGATCTCGGCACGTCCGCCGTAGTTGACGCAGAACTGTAGCGTGAGGACGCTGTTGTCGGCGGACTGCTCCTCAGCCGACTCCAGCTCCTTGATCACTGACTTCCACAGCTTGGGGCGGCGTCCGGCCCATCGGATGCGCACTCCCATGGCGTTGAGCTGATCGCGACGACGGTGGATGACGTCACGATTGAAGCCCATAAGCCACCGAACTTCGTCGGGTGAACGTTTCCAGTTTTCGGTGGAAAACGCATAAGCGCTCAAATAGGGGATACCCATCTCGATGGCTCCCTCGATGACATCGAAGAGAGCATC
Source organism: Cutibacterium namnetense (assembly GCF_001642025.1). Taxonomy (GTDB): domain Bacteria; phylum Actinomycetota; class Actinomycetes; order Propionibacteriales; family Propionibacteriaceae; genus Cutibacterium; species Cutibacterium namnetense. The sequence goes on from NZ_LWHO01000003.1 coordinate 214,820, forward strand.
CTCGCCACGTGCGTGACCTTCAGTGCGCCTAAGACCGCGCTGTTTGGCCCAACGTCCGTTGCCGTCCATAACGATGGCGACGTGTTGGGGGATGAGTTCCGGTGGCAGCTCGGGTGGGCGAGCTCCAGACGGATGCGGTAGCGGGCCACGCTTCGGGGGTCGCGGTGTGATTCGGGCCATGGGTCACAGCGTAGTGGCGTCGAGGATGGTAGTGGGGCCGGGCTGGTGCCGTCGTGGCGGTGGCAACGGTAAGTTATCCGAGGTTCAAGGCCTCGATGATGTCACAGGGTCGTCCACACAATGATGATTCCGGAAGCAAGACAGGCAATGATCGAGGCAACGTTCGTCCAATGGCTGATGCGTTCCCGAGTGCGCCCAGAAATACCTGAGGAATTGGGTCGCAGTCGATCGATGGCAACTGGAAGCCATGCCGGGACGAGGACGATCCACCAGGAGACGATAAGTGTGAAGATTCTCACGATGAGGGGTAGGTTGGCAGTACCGATGCGCTGACTCGAGGAAATGAATAGCGGAATGGTGGTGAAGTTGGTAGCCATCCCCAATGAGCCCCAGGTGAACATTCCGTGGGCTCCGGTGGATCGCGGCCCCGACGACTTTTTGTGTCGAGAATTCTTGACTTGGTGGGAGCCCCAACGGTTCCAGCCCAGATAACAACCGAAGAGGAAGAGCAGTACCCCTAGAATTCGGTCGACGGTGTGAGAGGCAAGCTGTCGCGAGGCGAAGTCGGTGGCAGCGCTTCCCAGCAGGCCGAAACTCGTGACGCCGATGGCGCCAAGCACCAGACCGGCCCCAGAGACAAAAGCCCAGCCATGGTTTTGCTTTTGACCGTGCACTGCCGCGTTCGCGTTGAGGATCATAACGGGACTGACAGCAGCAACGAGCACCAGGTACCAGACGCTGCCGAGCAGCGTGACAAAGGAATCCATGGGCGTCTCCTGGGGGTTCCAACGGTAGTCGACCTGCTATGAACATCTCCTACCCTCTCACAGCGATTTTGCGTAGAGCATGTTTCGGCGGTAGGCCATTGCGGGGAGACAATAGGTGTCATGCCCACCTACCGTGATCAAGCCGTCGTTTTGCGCACGCACAAGCTAGGTGAGGCTGATCGGATCGTGTCGATGCTGTCGCGGGAGCACGGCAAAATCCGGGCGGTGGCACGAGGGATTCGACGCACCTCCAGCAAGTTTGGCGCTCGTCTGGATCCGTTCAATTTGGTTGACCTGCAGCTGGTGCAAGGACGCAACCTCGACGTCGTCGCCCAGGTGGAGTGTTTGCATCCTTACTCGGCGCCGCTGCGTCAGGACTACTCTCTGTTCACCGCGGCTGAGGTCATGGTGGAGGCTGCCGACCACCTGGTGCCGGTGGACCGTGAACCGGCCCCGGCACAATACCGATTGTTGGCAGGAGCTTTGCGGGTGCTCGGCCAGGGGACGACGGACGGCCCACGGCCACCCGAGATGGTGCTGGACTCTTACCTGCTGCGCTCTCTTTCAGCATCCGGATATGCCCCGGATCTGGTCGACTGCGTCCGGTGCGGGGCACCTGGTCCACACCCAGGATTCTCGCCGAGCTTGGGGGGTGTGGTGTGCATCAATTGTCAGCCACCCGGGACCCCGCATCCGCACGAGGAGACGATTTCGTACCTGCGGGCCTTGCTGGTCGGGGACTGGGCTGCGACCCGCGATGTCATGTGGCCCAGGGTTCGTGAGGGGTCTGGGCTGGTAGCAGCGTTTGTGTCTTGGCACATGGACCGTGGCTTGCGGTCGATGCCCTTTCTGGAGCGTTAATCAGAGGTCAGTCGCGCTTCGGGCCACGATAAAACCGAGCTCCGCTCCGGCTACTCAGCCGACGTGGCGCGGGTTATCGTTCCCAGGAATAATCAGGTTTCGCGAACTGGCTTTGCGCGTGGAATACGGGCATTAACCACCCACCAACCATTGCGCAGACCGATAGAGATCTCGCCACGGAGCAGGGAGACGCGCTCCTTGAGGCGAGCAATACCCATTCCAGTCGATCGAACGGGTTCTATCTCCGAATCGATGACGGGGTTGGAGACGGTCACCACGACGTCGTCCCCTTCATCCGTGACGGTAAGCCTGGCTATTGCCGGGCCGTTGTGCTTGATGGCATTAGCAGTGGATTCGTCAAGGATCCGGTTGACGGCATCGGAGACGCTTACCGGCATCGGAGCGCACGCGATCGACGATTCGACATGCCAGCCGAGCGTCTCTAACCGCGTGACCATAGCGGCCACCGTAGCTTCGACGGAGTCCTCGTGAGTGGGGGAGGAGACGAGAGGGAGGTTATGGTTACGCAACACTAAGAGCAGACGCTGGAGATCGTCCAGGGCTGTCCTCGAGGTGCTCTCGATCGATTTGGCGGCCTCGACTACGCCCTCGTTGGCAGTGTTGAGGCGCAAAGAACCTGCCAGCATGGTGATGACGGTGAGGTCCTTAGCCACGACGTCGTGGAGTTCGGAGGCAAGCTGTTGACGCTCCTCCTCGCGAGCATTTGCTGCTTGTTGGAGGGCGTCGGCCGCTTGTTCCTCGGCCTGTTCGCGGCGGTTATCGAGCCAGCGGAAGGCGGAGCCGACTCCGATGCCGATTGCGCATGCAACACACGTCACCAAAAAGCTGGATACCCAGCGTGTCGCATGAACGGCTGCCAGAGCGACGGTGATCGTGGCACCGATGAACAATGGAATACAATGGCGTTTCAAGCCATGCTGACTAGCGAAAAAGGCGAGTATAACCAGCAGCGGAATGCTAAATGCTATGTCTCCGGCGATGACGCTACTGATTAGGCCGACGAGAAGAAATAACTCCTGCAACAGGGGGCGTTTCCAGCACAGTAGTGCAATGACGCTGAAGACGTAAGTGGCCACCATCCAGATCATGGCACTGCCGCTTCTGTGGGTTGCCACGGCGACGCGCAAGTCGTCAAGCGCGGAGAGCACCAGCGCGGTGACGATAACACCCGCAATGGCAGTGGCCCGACTGCTCTCGTTGAAGACGAGGTTACGTGCAGGCGAACCACTGTTCATTGATGCGCACCTCGCGGGCTAGACACCTCATACGTTAGACATGGATACGAAATCAGTTCCAGTCGTAACACCAGTCGGGGTAGATGCTGCAAAGGCCGTCTATGATTCCCTCAGCATGGCCCTTAGGCTGTGTACTTACAGCGTTCTGGGTCGGGGTGGGGCCAGTGGAGGCTTGAGCGGGGACAGCGATCGAGAAGGAGCTGACTGCCAGGGCAGCCACGATGCCGGTGATGATCTTCCTCATGGGCACAATGTATCCCCCTGGAGGGGCCATCCACAATGATCGGGCGCAAAGTGATGTGAGACGGCTGACACGTGCAGAGACGAGCCGTTGGATGCATCGGCTGGCTGTTCATTTGACCAGATGACCAGCCAGGTTATAGACGTTTGATTGCCCGTAGTCATGCTGCTAACCCGATGTTATATGGGCTGCTGCGATATGCGAGGATGGGAAGCAGTGTGGGGGCGACTGGATACTTCGCATCCAAGGCGTTATATGACTGATCGTTGGCGCCGCGCGATCATCTGGGTGAGGAGGTCTCACTTGGGCACAGCAGCGCTCGGCGTGAATGCAAAGGAGGTGTGATGTCAGTTCGACTCGTGGTTACTGACGATCATCCGATCATGCGGCAGGCTCTTGCCGGCTATTTCTCTCGTGTCGAGGAGATAGAGGTCGTCGGTCAGGCCACTAACGGTCGTGAAGCGGTCGAGCTCGTTGATCAGCTACTGCCCGACGTTGTCCTTATGGACCTCAAAATGCCTGAGATGGACGGTCTCACAGCTACCCGAATGATCGTCTCGCGCCATCCGTCCGTCCGCGTTGTTGCCCTCACGACCTTCGCCCGTCGGGATATCGTCGTCGAGGCCATCCTTGCTGGAGCTGCTGGCTATGTTCTCAAGGACTCTGAACCGGAGGCCGTCATCGCTGGAGTCCGCGCGGTCATGGCGGGCCAGGTGACAGTGTCTCCGGAGATTGCCCGCGGCGTCGTTGAGGCCTTTTCGGCTCGGCCCACCGGCGCGGGGGCCCATCAGGTTGATATGGCTCCGGTGGAGTTGTCCGATGCTGACGACGATGTTCTGAAACTTCTCGCTCAGGGGTTACCGAATGCTGCCATCGCGGATGAGCTGTGTCTCAGTGAGTCCGCGGTCAAGCAGCGCCTTCGCCATCTAGCAAAGAAACTGGGAGTGCGCAGTCGCCTTGAGGTTCTGGTGAGAGCATGCGAGCTGGGCCTGGTTACTCCCCGACTGCGTCGCTGATTACGACACTGACCCGGTGCGCACTGCGGAGCATGCCGAACAAATCCCGAACAACTCCAGCTCGTGACCGGTCTCGCTAAACCCATACTTCGCGGCGATATCGCGAGCCCAGTCCTCCAGGATTTTCTCAGGCCCAATCTCGACGGCTTTGCCACAATTGCGGCATACCAGGTGATGGTGGTGCGCTGAGGAGCACCGGCGATAGGTCATTTCGCCGTCTTCAGCGCGAATGGCATCGAGCTCTCCGTCCTCAGCCATGGTCTGCAAGTTCCGGTAGACGGTTGCCAGACCAACCTGATCTCCGCGTTCGCGCAGCTGATCATGGACCTGCTGGGCAGTGAGGAAGAACGACTCGTCGTCAAAGAGGGCACGAATGGCAAGGCGCTGTTTGGTCGTGCGCCGCCGATTCTCCACCATGATCACCTCACTGCCGGGGGTCAAACTAGGCCAAATGTACCGCAGCGGGTTGCGTATTTCCCAGCTGTCGTCTGCTGGCTGACGGTGTGGGCATGCGTCGTGTGATTACAGGTAGGCTAGTGAACGGCCTCGCCGCCCAGATATGCAATCCGTAGGCGGCGCTGCCCGCGTGGACACCATCCGGGTGTCCACTCCAATGAGGACTTGGAAGAAAGGGACGGCTATGGCCTCCACTAGCACACTCGACAATGTCATCAATCTCTGTAAACGACGCGGATTCGTCTTCCCGTGTGGGGAGATCTATGGAGGTACACGCGCTGCGTGGGATTACGGCCCATTCGGCGTCGAGCTCAAGGAGAACATCAAGAGGCAGTGGTGGCGCTACATGGTCACTCGTCGCGATGACGTCGTTGGTCTTGACTCCTCGGTTATCTTGCCCCGTGAAGTATGGGTAGCGTCTGGTCACGTCGGTGTGTTTAACGATCCACTGACGGAGTGTCTGTCGTGTCATAAGCGGATGCGTGCCGACCACCTGCAGGAGGGGCATGCTGCCAAGCATGGAATCGACGATCCGGATTCCATCCTGTTAGGGGAGATCAACTGCCCTAACTGTGGCAATAAGGGGCAGTGGACCGAGCCCCGTGATTTCAACATGATGCTTAAGACCTACCTCGGCCCTGTTGAGGATGAGTCGGGTCTGCACTACCTGCGTCCCGAGACTGCCCAGGGGATTTTCGTCAACTTCCAGAACGTGCTTACCAGTGCCCGCAAGAAGCCGCCGTTTGGCATCGCGCAGACTGGTAAATCGTTCCGCAATGAGATCACACCTGGGAACTTCATCTTCCGCACCCGCGAGTTCGAGCAGATGGAGATGGAGTTCTTCGTCGAGCCCGGTACCGACGAGGAATGGCACCAGTACTGGATTGAGGCCCGCACTGCGTGGTACACCGGTCTCGGTATCGACCCGGAGAACCTGCGCCATTACGAGCATCCTAAAGAGAAACTCTCCCACTATTCGAAGCGCACCGTCGACATCGAGTACAAGTTCGGGTTTGCCGGGGCGGATTGGGGCGAGCTCGAGGGAATTGCTAACCGCACTGATTTCGATTTGGGCACCCATTCCAGGCACTCTGGCAAGGATCTGTCGTACTACGACCAGGCCAACAACAAGCGCTACCTGCCTTACGTCATTGAGCCAGCAGCTGGCTTGACTCGCTCTCTTATGGCCTTCATGGTGGATGCTTACACCGAGGACGAGGCACCTAACGCCAAAGGTGGGGTCGACAAGCGCACCGTGCTTAAGCTGGATCCGCGTCTTTCTCCGGTCAAGGTTGCGGTGCTACCGCTGAGCCGCAATTCCGACTTGTCGCCTAAGGCCCGTGATCTTGCTGCCCGTCTTCGTGAGCATTGGAACGTTGACTTTGACGATGCCCAGGCCATTGGCAAGCGCTACCGTCGCCAGGATGAGATCGGTACCCCGTTCTGTGTCACCGTCGACTTCGACTCCCTCGAGGATGGCGCCGTGACGGTGCGTGAGCGCGACACCATGGCTCAGCAGCGTGTCAGCATCGACAAGGTTGAGGAATACCTCGGCGGCAAACTGCTCGGCTGTTGATTCGCTAACCCGTTTGTGCACGACGGCATTTCTGCACGCCGGGGTCGGGGCGCTCACGAGGAGTACCCCGACCCCGGTGTCGTTGAGGAAAACATCATCCTTTAAGCTGGCTACGTAGCAGCGAAAGGGTGATGACTCCATGAGCGTGCCTGACGTTCGAGAACGCCGTGACCTCCAACGTAGGGGGGATGCCGTAGCGGTTCGTGCGCGTAGCGCGGCACGTCCGTCCAATGTCACATTGAAGTTAATCATGGCTATTACGGGGACGATCTTTGCGTTATTCGTCTTCGTTCATATGGTCGGAAATTTGAAGGCCTTTATGGGGCCTGGTGACTACAACGCCTACGCCGAGTTCCTCCGCACCGTGTTGTACCCGCTATTTCCCGTCGGTGGGGTTTTGTGGTGCTGCCGGATTGTTTTGCTCGTGTGCTTGGTCTTGCATGTGTGGGCCGGCTTGACGATCTGGGTGAGGGGGCGACGAGCACGCGGCAAGTATTCCCGGCACAGTATGAAGGCGTTGGGCTGGGGAGCCCGCACAATGGTGCTGTCAGGACTCATCATTCTGGCCTTCGTTGTGGTGCACATCCTTGATCTAACTTTGGGTATGGGCGTGCAGTCCTCGTCCTTCCGGGCGCCAGTTAATGAGGGAACGCCCGATATCCACATCACCGCATACCAGAACCTCGTCGCCAGTCTGTCGCGTCCGTGGATGGCGATCTTTTACACCGTCGTCATGATCATCGTTGGGTTGCACATCGCCCAAGGCGTACGCAATACCATCAATGATTTCGGCGGTACAGGACGCCGACTGCGCGCTATTTGGACGGCGATTGGCCTCCTCATCGCGCTGGCCATTGTGGTGTGCAACGGCGCACTTCCTATGCTCATTCTTGCCGGGGTGATCTCATGAATAACTGGATCGAGGCCGTCAAGAAGCCTCTCGAGATGATGACCGGGCGCCATGAGGACGAGAAGTCCGAGGAGCTCGGCGCTGACCTGGTGAAATCCGAACAGCACCAGCCCAAACGAGCCGAATCGTCGTCGGTGGCGAGACGAGCTGTCAAGGGTCCCAAAGCCCGCGACACCCTTGGCCCGGCACAGAAGAAGGCCGGTTACCTCGTCGGTGACGAACTAGACGGTAAGGCTCCCGAAGGGGACCCGCTTACCGCGTGGACCCGTCGTCAAAGCGAGTACAAACTCGTCAATCCTGCGAACCGTCGCAAAATGAATGTCATTGTGGTGGGAACCGGCCTATCTGGTTCCGGGGTAGCCGCAACTCTCGGCCAGCTCGGCTACCACGTTGACGCTTTTTGCTTCCACGATTCCCCGCGTCGAGCCCACTCGGTGGCTGCTCAGGGAGGTATCAACGCCGCACGTGCTCGCAAGGTCGATGGCGATTCCCTTAAGAGGTTCGTCAAGGACACCGTCAAAGGTGGTGACTATCGGGGCCGAGAGGCCGACGTCGTTCGACTGGGCACCGAGTCGGTGCGAGTTATTGACCACATGTACGCCATCGGCGCGCCGTTCGCCCGAGAATATGGCGGTCAGTTGGCTACCCGATCCTTTGGCGGCGTACAGGTTTCGCGCACCTATTACACCCGCGGTGAGACTGGTCAGCAGCTCGAAGTAGCCTGCTCTCAGGCTCTGCAAGCACAAATTGATGCCGGTTCGGTGACGATGCACAATCGCACCGAGATGCTCGACCTCATCGTTGCCGACGGCAAGGCTCAGGGCATCGTCACCCGCGACCTTCTCACCGGTGAGATCAAGGCATGGACAGCCCACGTCGTCATCCTGTGCACCGGCGGATACGGATCGGTGTACCACTGGTCCACCTTGGCCAAGGGGTCTAACGCCACCGCGACATGGCGCGCCCACCGTCAAGGTGCATACTTTGCCAGCCCCTGCTTCGTGCAGTTCCACCCGACCGCCCTGCCAGTCAGTTCGCACTGGCAGTCCAAGACGACCCTCATGAGTGAGTCGTTGCGCAACGATGGCCGAATCTGGGTGCCAAAGAAAGCTGGCGACGACCGTCCGGCTAATGACATCCCGGAAGAAGAGCGCGACTACTACCTGGAGCGCAAGTACCCGGCTTTCGGAAACCTGACGCCGCGCGACGTCGCCTCCCGTAACGCCCGGACCCAGATCGAGAGCGGCCACGGAGTTGGCCCGCTCAAAAACTCGGTGTATCTGGACTTCCGCGACGCAATTCAGCGTCTAGGAAAGAAGACCATCGCGGAACGCTATGGCAACTTGTTCGACATGTACCTCGACGCGACGGGGGAGAACCCCTACGAGGTGCCCATGCGCATCGCCCCAGGAGCCCATTTCACGATGGGCGGTCTGTGGGTTGACTATGACCAGATGAGTACTATCCCAGGTTTGTTCGTCGGTGGTGAGGCGTCAAATAACTACCACGGCGCGAATCGCTTGGGAGCCAACTCTTTGCTGTCGGCCAGTGTTGACGGGTGGTTCACCTTGCCGCTAACGGTGCCGAACTACCTGGCCGGATTCGTCGGAAAGCCCGTACTACCCCTGGATGCCCCCGAGGTCAGCGCAGCCATTGAGAGGGTGCAGGAGCGTACTGATGCCTTGCTCAACTGCGGTGGAACGCATCGTCCGGAGTGGTTCCACCGCAAGCTTGGCGACATCCTCTACGAGGGGTGCGGGGTCTCCCGCGATGAAGCCGGACTACTTGACGCTTTAACGAAGGTGCGCGAGTTACGTGAGGAGTTCTGGCGCGACGTCAAGGTGGTCGGATCGGGCACCCGACTCAATCAGGAACTCGAGAAAGCCGGTCGAGTGGCCGACTTCATTGAGCTCGGCGAGGTCATGATCCTCGATGCCCTGGATCGCCGGGAATCGGCCGGTGCGCACTTCCGTAGCGAGTACGCCACCGAAGCCGGTGAAGCCAAACGCAATGACGATGATTGGTGTGCGGTTTCGGCGTGGGAGACACGGCCTGACGGTACCCAGGTGCGGCATAGCGAGCCGTTGTCGTTCTCGTTGATCGATCTGCAGGTGAGGGATTACCGATGAGGGTGGAACTGGACATCTGGCGTCAGGACGGTCCCGACGCCCAAGGATATTTTGAGCACCACGTTGTCGAGGACGCCGAGCCCGAGTGGAGCTTGCTGGAGTTGCTTGACCGGCTCAATGATCAGATCGTCGAGAATGACGGTGATCCGATCGTTTTCGAGTCTGATTGTCGTGAGGGAGTGTGCGGGTGCTGTGGGTTTGTCGTCAATGGCAAGCCTCATGGTCCGTTGCCGAATACCCCGGCGTGTCGTCAGCATCTGAGGGCGTTCCCCAACATCACCCACTTCAAGATCGAGCCATTCCGCTCGGCCGCCTTCCCGGTTATCCGTGACCTGGTCATCGACCGTACCAGCATGGATCACCTGGTACAGGCCGGCGGAACGGTCGACGTTATGACGGGCACGGCCCCGGATGCTGATTCGGTGCCGCAGCCGCATGCCGAGGCTGAGCAAGCTCTCGACTTCGCATCGTGTATTGGGTGTGGAGCGTGCGTGGCGGCTTGCCCGAATGGAGCGGCGATGCTTTTCGCCGGCGCGAAGCTCTCGCACCTGGCGATGATGCCGCAGGGGCGGCAGGAGCGCTCGAAGCGGGCGCGACGCATGATCAACGCCCTCGATGAGGAGTTCGGGCCGTGTTCCCTGTACGGCGAGTGCGTTGAGGCTTGCCCAGTGAGCATTCCGCTGGTGGCCGTTGCCCGGGTCAACCGGGAGCGTTGGCGTGCCGGGTTCCGGGGAGCGCGCAGTAAGGACAACTGAGCGCTTGGTTGACGGTGTCGCACTGAACCACGACAACCTCACACCTGTGGGATCGAACTGCGCCGGCCGCAGCCGTCAGAGACCCGGCCACGGCAATGTGGCCGTCCTCTGGCGGATTTCACCCGATGCCACTATGAGGTGGCGGACCCCTTCGCGATGCTGAAGCCGGGACCGCGCGGCAAGGCGTCCTAGTACCGCAGGTAAGGCTGACGCTGGCGCAGCCACTGACACTCGTCGCGCTGCCAGCCGCTGGTGATCCTCTCGGCCGAGGAATTGCCCACTAGGTGGGTGCGAAAGTCCGTCGTCCCGGTGATGAGGTCCAACCACTGCCATGGGTACTTGTCCCATGTGACCTTCCGGGATGCGAACTTTGGATAAAGATCGCGCGCTGCGCACAGCATGTGAGCGGCTACCTCGGGCGCATTGAGACGCTCTGGTTCTGTCAAATGAACCTGAACGCCACCATTGATGGCGCCGACATTCTTGCTGGTGGTAGGACAAAAGTACGCTTCCCGGAACCGTACCCCGCCGAGGCCCCTCTCGTTGAGGCGATCAGCCCAGTGATGATCGGCCCACGGGGCACCGATAAGCTCGAACGGGTGAGTGGTTCCGCGCCCTTCACTCATGTTAGTGGCCTCGAAGAGCCCAGTTCCCGGATAGATCAGCGCAGTGTCCGGGGTGGGCATGTTAGGGGAGGGAGGCACCCAGGGTAGCCCGGTCTCGCTCCACAGACCTCCGCTCCACTCCTTCATCTCGACGATGTTGAGGTTTCGCAGAGTGGCCGCCTCATTCTCGTGCGGAAGGAACTTGTCGGCGAAGAAAGCGGCCAACTCACCGACGGTCATACCGTGCTGCATGAGGATGGGACGAAGACCTACTCCCGAGGCGTACTTCATGTCGAGCATGGGTCCACGTGCGGTACGGCCGATCGGATTGGGGCGGTCCAGGACGATAAAGCGGATTCCGCCGATCTGAGCTGCTCCGCGCATTGCCTGGTACATCGTCCAGATGTAGGTGTAAAAGCGGACTCCAACGTCCTGGATGTCGAACAGGACGGTGTCGACCCTCGTCCTGCTGAATAGCTTGGCGAAGGCCTTATCGTCGGCTCCATAGGCGTCATACACCATGATTCCAGTACGAGCATCCTTTGCTGTCTGCTCGCTTTCACCGGCTGGGGATGACCCACGAAACCCATGCTCTGGGCCGAAGACAGCGACTACGTTGACCCCGTGGTCGTGCATGTGGTCGACGATGTGGGAGAAGTCGTCAAGGACTCCGGTTGGATTTGTGATGACACCGACACGGCGACCCTTGAGGAAGCTCCATCGGTCCTCGGCACAGAGCTGAGCCCCGGTGCGCACCTGGTGATGCCGATGTCCGGCCCCGTGCTTGGCCACGGCCTCTGGTTTGGCAAGCGGAACGGCCATGGCACCTAAACCGTTCGCTGCCACGAAGGCGCGACGCGATATCTCCATGACGATTCTTCCTCGGTAACGACGTCGATAGGGCGGGACAAGCTGACAGAAAATGAGCTCAACAGGTTCGCGCTGCGCTACGGCGAACCTGCAGACCGGTGAGGATCATCTGAGCCCCCAGACATGCTCCGACGCCTTCGCCAGCGCGCATCCGCAACTCCATGAGGGCCTCCAATCCCAATTCAGCTAGCACACTCTGATGGGCGTGTTCTCGTGATGCGTGCGAAGCGACGAGCCAGCCGTGGAGACCCGGCGAGAACTTAGTCGCGATGAGGGCTGCGACGCTGGTAGCCAGACCATCAAGAACGACCGGGGAGCCGGCCTCGGCTGCACCCAGGCACACACCTGCCAGGACAGCGAACTCGGGGCCTCCCAAAGCGGCAAGAAGATGCTCGGGGTCGCCGGCTTCGGCGTGGGTACGGGTCAGAGCAGCCTTGATGACCTCGGCCTTGCGTTCCACCATGGCGGTGTCGCTTCCAGCCCCCAAGCCGACGGCCTCTTTGGGGTCCAACCCGGTCAAAGCACAGGCCAAAGCTGTGGCGACAGTGGTGTTACCGACCCCGACCTCGCCGAGACATACCAGTCCCGCCTCGGACGCCTCTATACCCAGGGCCCGCCCATCACGTAGTAGTGCATCGACCTGGGCTGGGGTCATGGCGTCAGCGTGGTAGAGGTCACCACGCTCTCCGAAGATGCGGACGGACCTGGCACCTTTGACCGGCTGAGCCACCCCAGCGTCGACGACAACATGGGACAGCCCGGCGGCAGCAGCAGTGGTGACGCCCAGCCCAGTCCCGGCGACGGAGGCAGCCATGACGTCGTGGGTCACCGAGGCATCGAAGGCCGTGACGCCGAGGTTAGCGACGGGATGATCAGCTCCGGCTAGCACTAGGGTGCCGCCGGTGATCTCAACTCCACCCGCCGCCTCAACTCGGTCGAGGGTCTGGTCGAGCAGACCGAGGGATCCGGGCGGGGTGAGGAGCTGATCGGCGTCGTCGTGGGCGGCAACAACCTGGTGGCGATCGGGGGAGCGCACGGTCTGGCGTAGGGCTGAGACGGGTGCCTCGGGCTGGGCACTAACAGGCCAGCGGTCGGCTAAGGTGACGTCGCTGAGCGGTACACGACGCGACCAACCACGCCTTTCAAGGCTAGGAGCCGGCGGACGCTCGTCGGGCCACCCCAGGCATAGCCAACCCAGGGTCTCAACGCCGCTCGGAAGGTGAAGTAGCTCTGCCAGTTCCTCGGGCTGGAAAAGGGTCACCCAACCCATCCCCAGGCCGTGGGCGCGAGCGGTGAGCCACATATTCTCGACGGCGCAGGCGCAACTCCACATGTCAGCGTCGGTGAAGGTGTTGCGTCCTAGTACCCCCGACGCCGGCGTTCGACGGTCACAGGCGACGACGATGCCGACGGGAGCCTCGCGGATCCCCTCGAGCTGGAGGTCGAGAAGGCGGGTACGGCGATCGGCGCTAAGGAGATCGGCTTGACGCAGTCGCTCTCGGTCGGCCATCACGGCGGCACGATCACGAATGTCGGCGTCGCGTACCACAACGAACCGCCATGGCTGGCTATGGCCAACGCTCGGAGCACGATGACCGGCCCACAGCACGGTGTTGACGAGTTCGTTGGGAACGTCGTCGTGGCGGTAACGGCGGATGTCACGCCGAGCGTCGATGGCGGTATCCAGCCCTTGCTGCACCTGGTCGCCTAGGGACCATCCGGTGGGGTCGTCAGCTCGGGCAGCGGACGAAGTGGTGTCTCCGATCCGGGGAATCGGACGGTTCCAGCGCTGGCTGGTGGATGGGTTCTCGTCAGGGGTGGTCACAGCATGAGGCTAGTGCTCGGTTCATCGCGGCCCGCCACCGGGATGGCGTGGCGATACGGGTCGTGATGGCTCGTGCTGCGACTAGCACTGGCACGACGGTTTCTGTTGAACCGAATCGCCGCGTTTACCATGGGCTGGTGCTTTCCGATCCCCTGACCCTGATCGCGCCCTCTGGTGGCACCGTTTCGGTGGATACTCCGGTGGTGTTGGCGCCCATGGCCGGCGTCACCAACGCCGCATTTCGTCAGCTCTGTGCCGAACAGGGGGCGGGCCTATATGTCTGCGAGATGATCACCTCACGCGGCTTGGTGTACGGCGACCATAAGACCCACGACATGCTTACCTTCGCCGAGTGTGAAAATGTCCGATCCGTCCAGCTTTACGGTGTCGATCCGGGAATGGTGGGCGAGGCGACGTCAATTCTGTGCGAGAAATATGGGGTCAATCACGTCGACCTCAACTTCGGCTGTCCAGTGCCCAAAGTCACCCGCAAGGGTGGCGGGGGAGTCCTGCCATGGAAGCTCGACCGTTTTGCGTCCGTCGTTTCCGCTGCTGTCCAGGCCGGTGACTCCCATGGGGTTCCGGTCACCGTCAAGACTCGGATCGGCATTGACCCAGGCCACGTCACCTACCTGGATTCGGCTCGGGCTGCAATGGATTCCGGCGCCGCTGCGGTGTGCCTGCACGCTCGCACTGTCGCCGAGGCCTACGCCGGGCACTCCCACTGGGACGCCATCGGCGACCTTGTCAAGGCCGCCGATGTCCCCGTCATTGGAAACGGTGACATCTGGGAGGCTAGCGACGCGATGGCCATGGTCGAGCAAACGGGTTGTGCCGGCGTCGAGGTTGGTCGTGGTTGCCTCGGTCGTCCGTGGCTGTTCCGTGACCTGGCTGATGCTTTCGCTGGTCGCGACACCACCACCTTGCCGACGTTGGGTGAGGTGAGCGCCATGATTCGTCGCCATGCTGAACTGCTGGTGAAGTATCAGGGAATGCATGGTCTGGTAGACATGCGCAAACACATGGCTTGGTACCTTAAGGGATTCCCCGTAGGTGGGGAAACCCGTCATGCCCTCGGCCAGATTTCCAGTTTCGACGAGCTTGATTGCCTGCTGGCCACCCTTGACCACGACGCCCCCTTTCCGGTGAAGGAGCTTGGCAAGGCCCGTGGCCGTCAGGGTGCCCCGCGGCGAAAAGTCGCCATGCCGCATGGGTGGTTGGATTCGCGCACCCTTGACGACGATGATCTGTCCGCCGCCGAGGTCGACGCCTCCGGGGGCTGATTGTGCCCGCGGCTGGTCCCACGACCTTGGATAGGACAGGATGGAGACATGTCCGAAGTGGGAGAGCGCACCCGAGCCTGGGCCCTGACGATGGCCGGCCATCGTGGCCTTGACGACATTGTCCATGCCCATCCGTCGGGTACCGCCCGGATCGACATCGGTGAGGTCGTTGGACGCGAAGCCCGCGAGGAGCGCGAGAACCTGTTACTGCGCCCAGGAGCCACCCGGGCCAAGGGTGCCGGTAATCGTGCCGTTACCGAGGATCCAGATCCGGAGCGCACCTGTTTTGAGCGTGATCGGGATCGCATCGTCCATTCCACGTCGTTTCGACGGTTGGCTGGCAAGACCCAGGTTGTCGTCCACCCCACTGATCACCAGCGCACTCGTCTCACCCATGCCCTCGAAGTGGCCCAGGTCGCACGGTCGATTGCGGCAGGGATCGGGGCGAATGTCACGCTGGCCGACGCTATGGCTCTGGGCCACGACTGCGGTCACGGGCCAGGAGGACACGCCTCCGAGCAGGCCTTTGATGCTTTCATACCGGAAGGATTCGACCACGGCCCGTGGGGAGCTGACGTCAGCTTGGCCAGCCTCAACCTCTGCGCCGAAACTCTCGATGGCATTCGTAACCATTCGTGGTCGCGTCCCGCGCCGGGCACGGTGGAAGGAGAGATAGTCTCCTTCGCTGACCGGATTGCTTACTGTGCCCACGATCTTGAGGACGCTGTCAAAGCGGGGATCGTTACCGTCAAAGAATTGCCACAGGTTGTTACCGAGACGGCGGGAACAGACCGACGCACCCAGCTGTCGGTCTTCATCCGCTGCGTCATTGACACCACCTGCACTACCGGTCGAGTCGGGATGACCGCAGACGTCGCTGAAGCCTTGTCAGCGCTGAGGGCGTTTAACTATGAGCGGATTTATACCCGCCCTGAGTCACTAGGGCAGGCAGAGGCTGTCGTCGAGGTCTTGCATGGACTGGTGGCTTATTACCAAGGCCATATCGACCAGGTGCCTACAGAGTTTCTGGAGACTGACGCTGACCGGATACACCAGGTCATTGCGTATGTGGGCGGAATGACGGATCAGTTCGCTTTCTCCCAAGCCACCGAGCTGTTGGGGTGGGACCGACGTCGTCTGCCCAGGGGCATGGGTAGGGGATTTTGACACGATGGCACGAAGTGCTCACGGGTGAAGCTTGTCTGCCAGATTCTCGGGCAGCAGCTTCGCTCTTTTCACAAGTTCGTGGGCGACTACGACGGTTACCGCTTGACCAGCCAGAATGCCGATGAGAACGAGGGCTTGTGCAGCACCTGCCTGCAGGGCTGAGCCACCACCCAGGAGCACACCGACGAAGGCGCCCGGCAAGGTCACCAGACCGACGGTCGCGGTGCGGTCGACAGTTGGCAGTACCGATTCAGTGACGCTGGGTTCGGTGACCAGCGCTATGGCCTCACAACGTGGGAGACCGACGGCTAAGCCCGCCTCGAAGATGCCGATCCCCTCACGCAGATCGGCGAAAAACCGACGGCAGGCCAGGGTGTGACCACTCATGATGTTGCCGATGATGATGCCCGCCACCGGGATCAAGGACGCCGGACTCAACGGGGTACAGCCAGTCGCAAAGATGATGAGAAGTACTGGAAGGACGCCCGCGCTCATGGCTATTGCCGCCCACATCCATGCGGTGGAGACCCCAGAGCGGTTCGCAGTCGTATGTACGGCGATAGCGAACATGAGCACGGTGAATAGGCATGCCGCCCACATGTGGGCCAGAGCATAGACAAGGATGACGGAGACCAGTCCGAGCTGCACCACCGCGCGCACAGCGGCGATGACGGAGGCCTTGGCAATACCGAGACGTCCAAGAAGGGAAGCGACGACGGCCAGCCCGACGAGCAGGATCATCGCCAATCCGAGTTGCCAAGTAGGGTTTACGGTCACGGCCGATAGTTTTGCACCATTCGGGTGCTGCGGCCACACATGGGTAGGATCATCAATATGGCTGGCCGGATCAACGAGGAGGACATCGCTCTGGTTCGGGAACGGGCCCGGATCGACGAGGTCGTCGGTGAGTATGTCGCCTTGCGTAATGCCGGCGGCGGTTCCCTGAAAGGTTTATGCCCCTTTCACGATGAGAAGACCCCCAGCTTCCAGGTGACACCGTCGCGCGGCCTGTTCTACTGTTTCGGCTGCGGTGAGGGCGGGGACACTATTTCCTTTATCCAGAAGATCGACAACCTCACCTTCGTCGAGGCTGTTCAGCGTCTTGCCGACAAAGTCGGCGTCCAGCTACGCATCGTCGACGATGGCCGTCCTGGCCTTGAACCAGGTCTGCGGATGCAAATCCTCGCCGCTAATGAGGCCGCAGCGGAATTCTTTCAATCCCAAATGTCGACCGACGAGGGGCGCATCGCTCGGGAGTTCGTCGCCGGGCGAGGTTTCTCCCCTGATGCTGCCGTGCAGTTCGGGATGGGCTACGCACCGCGCGGTGGCCATGTGCTGCGCGACCATCTGATGGCCAAAGGGTTCACTCCCAAAGTCTTGATCGAGTCGGGTTTAGTGCGCTCCCAGGGGTGGGATTTTTTCCAAGGACGAGTGTTGTGGCCGATTAAGGACTCCGGCAAGTCCGTGCTCGGCTTCGGTGCCAGACGGGTTTACGATGACGACCGCCTACCAGCTAAGTACGTCAATACTCCTGAGACTCCGGTCTACAAGAAGTCGCATGTTCTGTACGGTCTAGACATGGCCCGGGCCAACATCGGCAAGAAGAGTCAGGCCGTCATCGTTGAGGGTTACACCGATGTCATGGCGGCACATTTGTCCGGCATCGATACCGCCGTCGCGGCCTGTGGCACTGCCTTTGGCGATGACCATGCTCGGCTCATTCAGCGCCTGATGGGTAACAGCGGATCCCTCAACGGAGAGGTCATCTTCACTTTTGACGGTGACGCTGCTGGCCAGAAGGCTGCCCTTAAGGTGTTCCGTGACGACAACCAGTTCTCTTCTCAGACCTACGTCGCCGTCGAGCCCACCGGGCTAGACCCGTGCGATCTGCTCATGCAGCGTGGGCCTGAAGCTGTTCGAGAGCTCGTTGCGCGTCGGGTTCCGCTGTATCGCTACGTCATGGAAAACACTGTCGGCCAGTTCGACCTTGACCGTGCGGACGGTCGCGTCGCCGCCATTAGGGCAGCGGCGCCTCTGGTTACGAGCATTCGCGACCAGTCCTTGGTAGACGGCTATCTGCGTGAGCTCTCCCAGGCGGTAGGTGCTGACGTTGACCTGGTACGTCGAGAGGTCTCGCGTGTCGGTAGACAGCACCGCTGTGATCCGCAGGTGCCCGCCGTTACCCCTGCTGAACCTCAGCAAGGTTCGGGGATTCCGTGGCCAGATCCAGCTGATGTTTCCTTGTCAGCCGAGCGAGGATTCCTCAAGCTCGCCTTACAACATCCAGGCCTGTTCGACGAGGAATGGGACCAGGTCGAAGTTGAGGATTTGCGCCACCCGGCCTACCAGGCCGTATTCGAGGCCGTCCTGGCTGTCCCGCGTGGTCAGGAGAGATGGACGGAGAAGGTCGGTGAGGCGACCCCGGATCCGCAGGTGAAGCAACTTGAGGTCGCCTTGTTGGTGGAGCCGGTGCTGCGCGAGGAGCCTGATCGAAGTTATGCGGAGGCGTACGCGGCTAGGGTGCGGTTGCTGTCAATTACCGACGACATCGCTAACCTCAAATCGCGCCTGCAGCGCACGAACCCGAACCAGGATCGCAAGCTGTATGACGCCATGTTCTCTGACTTGGTGACTCTCGAAGCGCTACGCAAGAGTCTTATCGTGGCGGGTGGCGCTACCTCGGCCTGATGTGACATCTGTGGACAATTTTTTCTGTGTCCACAGACGTCTACGAAAGGTTCCGCCATAGGTCTAATACGCGCCATTGTCGGACTATGAGATACACGGATTTCATTGACGGCGTCGTCGCACTGGATCCTGCGGAGGAGCGCGATCTGTTTCGTAGGTTCGATGCCGGTGCTATCGCCGATGCCATTGTTGATGGGTACTTCTTGGCGGCAGTTCCGATCAGCAAAGCAGAGTTGCGCAGGATCTCAGACGATGGAAGAGCTGCCAGAAAAACTCTGTGGCGCCAAATGTTGGCGATCGTCTTGACCCAGGCGCGTCAGGCGGCTGTGACCTACCGGTGCAGTGTCGAAGACCTCATCCAAGCGGGCTGTGTCGGCCTGGGGGAAGCCATCGAGAGGTATGACGAGCGTCGCGGAGCACGATTTTCTACAGTTGCCTGGACGTGGATTCGTCGTCGCATCGGTGAAGAGGTCGTCAGATTGAGCGGAGCCAGATCGCGGCTGGTAATGCGAGAGGCGGCAGAGGTGGCTCGAGTCGAAGAGGAACTGACGGCGCGCTGGCAACGGGTGCCCAGCAGCGATGCGATCGCCGCGCAGATGGGCAAAGACGTCATGTGGGTTGAGAAGAGGAGGACTGAATGTTGGGAGGTAAAAACCAGTCTGTTTGAGCAGGTGGCAGTTGGGCAGAAAAGTGGTGACGATCCCGAGTCCGGATTAATTAGCCTGCTCATGGGACAGGAGAGACGTGTCGTGGAGCTGAGACACGGTTTTGAGGGCGAGCCCATGACGATCACTGCAGTTGCCAAGGAGTTAGGACTATCGGCGTCGAACGCCAGACGTATTGAGCAACGAGCCCTTGGACGGCTGAGGCGCCATCTGCAGCAGATTGCGGCTGCGTGACAAGATGGAGGCATGTGGTGGACGAAGAGGCCGAGCGTCGACGAGATGACCCGTGTGCGAGCGATTCTCGGGTTCAATGACGTCAAGGTTCTCGCTTACGGGCGCGGTGAAGAGGCCACCGTCATCGCCGTGACCGAGGGATTGGTCGTGCTGACTGACGAGACCGACTTGGCGGTGGCGTGGCACGAGATCGTCCATGGTGGGTGGAACGGTGAAACTTCGACGCTGAGCTGGGACTTCTTGGACGGATCTGGCGCTTCAGTGAAGCTGAGCAGTCCGGGCAAGATTCCTGAGGTTTTTCGGAGCAAGGTCACTGAGTCCATCGTGGCGACCAAAACGGTGCCTGTGCGTGGTGGAGATGTCCTGATTGCGGGCCGCGTTCCGGCTGGTCACCTGGCTGATGCCGATGGGGCCATTACCTGGACGGCGATGGCCAGAGAGTCTGCTGACCTCAACGATCCTGAGACCCGTCAAACAGTTGTGAAGACTACTGATTCCCTCAAGAAAGAGTGGAGTTAACGCTACGTGATGGGATGGTCGCGACATCCCCGGCATCAGGTATTACCTGGCTTGATTTGTCATCGCTGGAGTAGTGCTGCTAAAGTTTCATCTCGCGCTAGGGCGCTGATCCCCTGTAGCTCAATTGGCAGAGCATCTGACTGTTAATCAGAGGGTTACTGGTTCGAGTCCAGTCGGGGGAGCTTCTGAAGTAGCTTCAAGGCTTCGCAGCTATGGCTTGCGCATCTGGGAGTATTGAGTCTGCGAGACTGTAACAGCAGTTGCTTTCGCGACAATCGTCACGACACTGGGCCAGAGGCCGTATCGCCTTGCCCTTCCTCGAGTTCGCGTAAGTAGTTATACACCGAGAATCGCGAGACCTGAAGTGCTTGGGCCGCCCGCTCGGCCGCCTCGCGTAACCCGAAGAACCCTCGCGCTTTGAGCTCGGCGACGACGGCGACTTTGTGCTGTTTCTGCATGAGCGCGACCGGGGCGTCGGCGTGGTCGATCACCTCAGCGAGGATGAGCTCCGCTAGCTGGTCAATGTCAGTGAGCTCTCCAGCCTCCTTCGTAACCGGCGACGCATCAGATTGCGAAGTGGCGGTCGGTGCGGCGTACTCAGCTTCACCGAGTACGAGCGCAGACATGGCGTGGAGCTCGTTCCATGCCGAGACGTCGACGTTGATGCACAGCGCAGCGACGTCGTCGCCCGAACTGTCCGATATGAGCATCGTTGAGGAACGTATCCGGCGACCGTCCGGGAGTACCGAGCGATAGGCGGATCGGGTCGTGAGTCGACCAGCGGCGTGCAGCTCCAGGAGCTGTTCCGTTGCGCGCCCACCGACCTTGCGCCCCGTGAGATTCCCCGCGATAGCAATGATCGAGTTGGGCAAGGCGGCGAGATCGTGGAGGACTACTTCGCTATCGCCGATGAGCGTGTCGCATACAGGATCGACGATCTGCTGAAGAGTCGCAAGGATCTGTTCCCGCTCACTGTCCATGGGGCCCTCCCGCAGGTTGACGCTCTCTGCGTCGGGATCAGTGTAACCGGTCGATGTGTGACGGCTGAAAATCAACAAAATGTGTTGCGATACCAAAATACGTGTAATACTTTCATCAGAAAGTAGTTCAGATACACATATTGTTGAACTGCCATCGGGTTACACCGGAGAAGGAGAGCACGATGAAGTACATCGCTGAACCGTTCAAGATCAAGATGGTCGAGCCACTCGAGATGACCACGCGCGAGGAGCGCGTTGCCGCCTTGCAGAAAGCCCACTACAACGCCTTCCAGCTCGAAGCGTCCAAGGTCTACATCGACTTGCAGACCGACTCCGGTACGGGAGCGATGAGTCAAAACCAGTGGGCAGGCATCATGCTCGGCGACGAGGCATACTCTGGTGGTCGCTCCTATTACAAGCTCATCGAGGCTGGCACCGACATCTTCGGATACGAGTACATCCAGCCCGTGCACCAGGGCCGTGCCGCAGAGAAGGTTATTTTTCCGCTCCTCATCCAGGAGAAGGGGCAGATCGTCATCGCCAACACCTTCTTCGACACGACGCGCGCACACGTGGGTCTCGCCGGTGGGCGTGCGATCGACAATGTTTGTCCTGAGGGCAAGGACACGGCCACCCCCTTCGACTTCAAGGGGAACATGGACGTCGCCGAGCTGCAGCACCTGCTCGATGAACACGGCGACCGGGTCGTCGCGATCGTGCAGACCATTACGAACAACAGCGTTGGTGGTCAGCCCGTTTCGATGGCGAACCTGCGTGAGGTCTACGCCATTGCTCAGGAGCATAAGGTCCCGGTTGTTATCGATGCTGCGCGCTACGCCGAAAATGCCCACTTCATCAAGCAGCGCGAAAAGGGATACGCCGACGTCGACCCCAAGGACATCGCCCGTGAAATGTTCTCGTATGGTGACTATTTCACGATGTCGGCCAAGAAGGACGCCATCGTCAACATGGGTGGTCTTATTGGCGCGAAGGTCCAATCCGAGCTGGTTAACCGCATGAAGTCACGGGTGATTCCTTACGAGGGGTACCTGACTTACGGCGGGCTCTCGGGCCGAGACCTCGAGGCCATGGCAGTTGGGCTCTACGAAGGTCTGGACGAGAATTATCTTACGTACCGCATCGGGCAGATGGAGTATCTGGGCTCTCGCCTCGAGGCTTATGGCATCCCCTTCCAGAACCCTGTCGGCGGGCATGCTGTATTCATTGACGCTGGCCGGCTCCTTGCGCACTTGCCTTGGTACCAGTACCCGGGCCATGCGCTCGCCATGGAGCTCTACCTTGAAGCCGGCATCCGCTCATGCGACATCGGCTCCTTCCTGATGGACCGCGACCCCTTCACCGGCGAAGAGCAGCAGGCCACCGCCGAGTTCACGCGACTCGCGATTCCGCGCCGCGTCTATACCCAGGCTCACCTTGACGTCGTTGCTGAAGCGCTCAAGTCCGTCCAGGAGCGCGCCGAGCAGGTGCCGGGTTACCGCATCACGTGGGAGCCGGAAGTGCTGCGCCACTTCACGTCTCAGTTGGAGCCGATCGCCTGACGCGATACGCGCAGTCTTACTGTGCGCGGACACGCCAAAGGAGTCAGTGATGACCATGTCGAGAGACGATATGCGGCCTGCCTCTAACGAGGCGGGCCGCCGCGCCCTGGTTGGTCGCAACAATCCTTCTGCTGTATCCGACAGTCCCTCTGGTGGATCCGCCGTCGGCACGAAGTGGACGGCTGGGCGAACTCCCAAGCCATTGCCGCCATGCGGCGAAGGGATGAGTAGGAACCTCAAGAATCGGCACATCCAGATGATCGCGTTAGGTGGCGCGATCGGTACCGGACTGTTCTATGGTTCAGCGACTGGGATCCAGCTGACCGGACCATCGATTATCTTGGCATACGTAATCGGCGGCATCATTATATTCGTGGTGATGCGCGCGCTCGGTGAGATGAGCGTGCACACTCCAGTTTCGGGTGCCTTCAGTTTCTACGCCTACCAGAACTGGTCACGGTTCGCGGGATTCTTTTCCGGCTGGAACTATTGGTTCAACTATATTCTAGTGTCCATGGCGGAGCTCGCCGTGGTCGGCACCTACGTCAATTTCTGGCTACCCGGTGTTCCGACTTGGCTTACCGCTATGGCATTCCTGGTAGTTATCACACTGGTGAATCTGGTAGACGTGAAGGCCTATGGGGAAATCGAATTCTGGTTGGCGATCATCAAGGTTACCGCTGTCCTCGCAATGATCGTTTTCGGAATCGTATTGGTCGTCATGGGTAGCGACTTAGGCGGCACGCCGGCCTCAGTCAGTCACCTGTGGGACTGGGGCGGCTTTATGCCAAACGGCGTCACCGGCCTTGCCCTGGCTTTCGTTGTGGTCTTGTTTTCTTTTGGCGGTGTCGAGCTGATCGGCATTACGGCTGGGGAGGCAGACAACCCCAAGAAGACGATCCCGAAGGCGATCAACCAGGTTGTATATCGAATCCTCATCTTCTACGTCGGATCGATGTTCGTGATCCTGTCGATCTATCCGTGGACGAAAATTGACGGATCAATGAGTCCGTTCGTGGCGATTTTTGATGGGATCGGCATTTCAGGCGCTGCGCATGTGTTGAATGTTGTTGTCCTCACTGCGTCGATCTCGGCATACAATTCGGGACTGTACGCGAATGGGCGCATGCTCTACTCGTTGGCGCACCAGGGGAATGCCCCGAAATTTCTTGGGCGGCTCAATCGTTCTGGCTCGCCCATGTGGGGTGTACTCGTCTCGTCGGGTGTCACGGCGGTCGCAGTCGTGCTCGCGTTCGTTGTTCCGAATCGGGTGTTCGCGATCCTCATCTCGGTCGCGCTTGCAGCGGGCATTATCAACTGGGTGATGGTCATCATCACGCAGATACAGTTTCGTCGCCGCATCGGCCCCGAAGAGGTGCGGAAGCTCGCGTTCCGAATGCCCCTGTATCCCGTGGCGAACATCATCGTCATTGTTCTTCTCGTCGCTCTTTTCATCGGCATGGCATTCATGCCTGACTATCGCATCGCGGCGATCGTGGGACCGATCTGGATCCTGTTGCTGACGTGCGCCTACTGGACCAAACAGATGATGACAAAGAAGCATCACCCAAAGCCTGCTTAACAAAGCCTCGCCGTGCGTGACAGCAGAGCAGTGGTCAGCTTGCGACCCATCAAACGTTATGATGCCTCTGCATCCGGTGCAGGTAGAGCAACTGGGACTCCACAATTTTCAGATCGCAGCGCCGAAAGTTAGCTCGGCAGCAAAAATGAACTTATGTCATTCCTGCTGCCGAGCCGTAGACGCGACGCTGTGCCCATCGCATGCGGTCAGGATTTCACAATAGGAGTGCTGTTACTCCGTACGCGACCACTACTGCAATCGCTATGGTCGCTATACCTGGGATCTGGAATGGGTGATCGACCACAAAGCGGCCTAACCTTGTGGTTCCTGTGTCATCCATCCCGACAGCCGCAACCGTCGTCGGGTAGGTCGGCAGGAAGAACAGGCCCGAACAAGCTGCGTAGGAGGCGAGTAGGACGCTGCCGGGCAGCCCCAAGGCTGCGGCGACGGGCATGAACGTGATCGCTGTGGCAGCCTGCGAATACAGCAGCGCGGAACCGAAGAAGAGGACGACAGCCAGCAGCCACGGATGAGCTTGAATGACGCCGGATCCAGCTGCCTTGATCGTGGCTATATTCGACTCGACGAAGGTATTCCCCAGCCATGCGACGCCGAGTACGCACAGTGCCGCGTTCATTCCGGAGCGGAAAGTCGCCTGAGTTGCGATCTTGTCTACTTTGACGTGGCAGCACAAGACGATCACCAGACCGGCAGCCATCATGACCGCCATGATCGCGGCGGCACGGGGTAGCGGCGGGTTCGAGACCTTCGTGATCGCCGCCGCATAAACCATGACGAGGACAATCGCGGACGCGAAGATGATCAGCGATGTCCCCGCCCTCGGGACGATCTCATATTTGCCTTTGCCGCGAAGGGTGACGAGTCCTTGGGCCTTGCGTTCCTGGTAGATGGGATCTTTTTCGAGGTCAACCCCGGTTCTGGAGGCCACGACTGCTCCACCCAGGACACCGATGAGACAGACGACCACGGTAATGCCGACGATCACGGGATATGTGATGCCATCGGGCGCGAGGATCGAGACCATGGCTATGGTTGCTGCCGAGATCGGAGATGCGCAGATGCCGATCTGTGAGGCCACAGCGGCGATGGTCAGCGGGCGTGAGGGTCGTACCTTCTGCTCTTTAGCGACTTCAGCGATGACGGGGAGGGTGGCAAAGGCCACATGGCCGGTGCCACAGAAGACGGTCATGAAAAATGTGACGAGCGGTGCATAGAATGTAATTCTATCGGGGTGTTTTCGGAGCAGCCGCTCGCTGTGCATGACCAACAGTTCCAAGCCCCCAGCAGCTTCGAGCGCTGCGACACAAGAAATGACTGCCATGATGACACCAAGGACATCCCAAGGAATGCCCTTGGCAGGGTTGACGTTCGCTCCGAGAAAGCCGAGAACTATCACCCCGGTTGCTCCAGCATACGCGATGCCCATACCACCGATGCGTGCCCCGATGAGAATAAAAATCAGGACGACGATTAGTTGAATAAATACCATTATTTATAATTACCTGATGCTCATAATGATGTCGTGAACCCAATGGGCTTCGCAGTTGTGGTGCCACTACTGCGAGGCGTATGGACATGCTGAACCCGTGGCCCCAATCGGTGGGGACCACGGGTTGGTCTAGTTGTCAGCTTCCGTTGCGTATCGACGTCGAACGGTGAGTCGACAGGACGTGCTCGCTCGGTGAATACGTGCGTCCCGTGTAGCGTGGTTTCAAGTAGTTTTCCCTCGTCATGATTCGGTCGTATTCCTCGGCGCTCAGCAAGCCCTTTTCGAGGACGACGTCGCGAACGGGTTTTCCAGTGCGGGCGGCTTCTTTCCCAACGAGATCACCCTCATGGTGACCAATCGTGTCATTGAGGTAAGTGACGATACCGATTGAGTTCGTCACGTAGCCGTAGCAACGGTCGACGTTCGCGGTGATGCCGTCGATGCAGCGGGTACGAAGCGTGTCGCATGCGTGCGTCAACAGGTGGATCGATTCGAACATGGCCTGGCTCAGCGCCGGTTCCATGACATTGAGCTCCAGCTGGCCAGCCTCGGCGGCGAAGCAGACCGTGACGTCATTTCCGAAGACCTTGAAACAGATCTGATTGGCGACCTCTGGGATTACCGGATTCACCTTCGCGGGCATGATGGAGGAGCCTGCCTGCATCTCCGGTAGGTTGATCTCGTTGAGACCTGCACGCGGTCCGGACGACAACAGTCGCAGGTCGTTGCAGATCTTCGACAACTTGGCTGCCAATCGTTTGACGATCGAGTGCACCGCAATATAGGCGCCGTTGTCATAGCTGGACTCAACTAGGTCATAAGACGGACGGATGTCGAGGCCGGTCACCTCCGCGAGTTTCTTGGTGACGATGGTTGGGTACCCCTCCGGAGTGTTAATTCCGGTGCCGATCGCCGTGCCGCCGAGGTTGACCTCCAACAGCATGTCGGAACCAGCGCGGAGCCTCTCGATTTCGTGATAAATATTCGTGCGCCATGATTCGAATTCCTGGCCGAGGGTCATGGGCACGGCATCCTGGAGCTGGGTACGGCCCATCTTGAGGACTTGCGAGAACTCCTGCCCTTTAGCGCCGAAGCTTTCGCACAAGTCGCTGACGGCGCGAATGAGGTCCTGCAGCAGGGCGTAGACGCCGAGGCGGAAGCCTGTTGGGTAAGAGTCGTTCGTGGACTGCGATTTGTTGACGTCGTCGTTGGGATGAATGATGTCGTACCTGCCCTTGTCCTCACCGATGAGTTCGAGGGCGAGGTTGGCGATGACCTCGTTTGTATTCATGTTGATCGAGGTTCCTGCGCCGCCTTGGAAGGAATCGGTTGGGAACTGGTCCATGCATCGACCATCTTCGAGAATGGCGTCGCATGCTGCGACGATCGCGTCAGCGACGTCAGTAGGCAAGACGCGGAGTTCCTTGTTCGCGAGGGCTGCGGCCTTCTTGACCTGCACCATGCCGCGAATGAAGTTTGGCTCGTCGTTCATCGAGCCATGGGACATCTGGAAGTTCTCCAAGGCTCTTAGCGTGTGGATCCCGTAATACTTTTCTGCCGGAACCTCTCTTTCGCCAAGGAGATCCACTTCTGTTCGTGTTTCCATCTAGCACACCTCTTCTAGAGTATCTACGAAAACCACGCGAAGTCATACGTCGACTACGTGTGCCGAGAAAACTATCATGGGGGAGCGTTTCAGGCAACGGAAATTTTATTCGGTTGAAGTCTTGGACGAGATTCACGGGATGCTCTTGGTTGCGCATGTCCCAATGATCGCGGACCGATAAGATCGCCCCAATTCTAAAAACACTAATAGCATTCATGGGGGGTGTCAAATGTGATGAGTGTTGGGATGATCGATGTCACAATCTTCCAGTGACCGAAAACACGATGCCTGCACAATTGTGCTGCCATACGAAGCAGTATGAATGCTTTGTGCTGCAGAGGTTTTCCTCTACTGACGGGGCCTGGGGCAAAGAATTCATGGGAGTCCATGGCTCCTAGTACGGCTCCGGCAGCTACACCGATATCCCAACCGCATCGGCGTCAGGCCACCCCCAACTCCTCGAGGAACGAGTTGGCCCACACGTCGATCGTCTTGTCGAAGACCTGACGACGCATGGATCGCATCTTGCGAGCCTTGACCTTCGGAGATTCCGCGAGCGCTTTCATAATGGTGGCCTTCATACCGTCGATGTCGTACGGGTTCACCATGTAGGCCTGCTTGAGTTCACGGGCTGCACCGGCGAACTCGGAGAGCACCAGGGCAGAGTCGTCGTTCGAGCGGCAGGCGATGTACTCCTTGGCAACGAGGTTCATGCCGTCGCGCACCGGGGTGACAAGCATGAGGTCGGCTACCTGGTACATCGCGGCCAGCACCTCGCGCGGTACCGATTCGTTGCGGTACACCACTGCACGGTTGGCGATCGTTCCGACTTTCGAGTTGATTTGGCCGACGAGAAGGTTGATGTCGTCGCGCAGAATTCTGTACTCCTCGACACGTTCGCGCGATGGCGTGGCCAGCTGCAGGAAAACCACCTCGTGGGGATCGAGCTTGCCTTCCTTGAAAAGCTCGCCGACGGCACGGATCCGTTGATGCAGCCCCTTGGTGTAGTCAAGCCGGTCGACACCGAAAATGATTGTCTCCGGGTTGCCCAGATCCTCGCGAAGCTTGGCAGCCTCAGCTTGGACCTTCTCAGAGGTGGCCAGTTCGTGGAATCCACGTGAGTCGATCGAGATCGGGAAGTCATGGATGACGACGGTGCGACCGTCCGGGGTGCGGGCGCGGCCACGAGCGGCAGTAACTCCGGGACGATGCTTCGCCAGCCGTTGGAAATTGGCAGCAGCTCCGGGGGTCTGGAATCCGACGAGGTCAGCCCCTAGCAAGCCCTCGACGAGCTCCTCGCGCCACGGCAAGCGGCTGTAGAGCTCGATTGGCGGGAACGGAATATGGAGGAAGAATCCAATGCGCAAGTCTGGGCGCATCTCGCGCAGGTATTTCGGCACGAGGTTGAGCTGATAGTCCTGCACCCATACTGTGGCGCCCGTGCTGGCTTGCTCAGCAGCCTGCTCGGCAAATCTCTTGTTGACCTTCTGATAGGCGTCCCACCACTCGCGGTGGAAGACTGGTTCGACGATGCAGTCGTGGTACAGCGGCCACAGGGTGGCGTTAGCGAACCCCTCGTAATACTCTTCGACTTCCTGGGCGCTCAGTGGCACTGGGTGGATGTCGTAACCGTCATGGTGGAAGGGTGCGACGACTTCGTCAGGCGCGCCGTGCCATCCGATCCATGCGCCGCCCTTGCGCTGCATGACAGGTTCCAGTGCAGTGACGAGGCCACCGGGGGAGGACTTCCAACTAACGTTGCCGTCGTCGTCGACCTTGCGGTCTACCGGCAGGCGGTTTGCAACGACAAGGAAGTCGACCTTGTCTTGGACGGTCTCCGACATCTTTGATCACACCTCTCATGGCGGTCATGCTGTGCAGCAAGGCCACTGTTTACGCTACCAATCGTTGACCCCCGTCCGAGGTTGTTCTTCGCTATTTGGCGGCTCTGACCCACGACGAGCCTGGTGTGTGTGACGATTGCCCCATGACGGACCGTCTTCTACCAGCCGACAAGTCGTGGACTGCTTTGACTGATGCCGGAAGGGGGATTCTAGACGCCGTGACAGCTGACCCGGTCACCGTGCTGCTTGCATTGGACTTCGATGGCACCTTGGCTCCCATCGTTGATGATCCTGCTGCCTCGACGATGGCGCAGGAATCCCGGGAAGCGATGTCCCGCATGGACGGCAAGCTAGCCACGATGGCCATCATCACCGGACGAGAGGTTGCGGCAGTGCGGCGTATGACGGCTGTTGACCAGCAACCAGGCTTGGAGCACCTGGTGGTGCTCGGACAGTATGGAGTGGAAAGGTATGACGCCTCTTCTGGTGCTCTTCGAGATCCCGAGGTTCCCGAAGCGGTGCGCATCGCCAAGGGGCGTCTTGACGAGCTTGCGGAGGAACTCGGCCGGGAGGATCCGCGAGATAAGGGTTGTTGGATTGAGGACAAGGGACGCGCCATCGCCTTGCACACTCGCCGAGCCGTCGATCCGGCCCATGCATTAGCTACTGCCGCGCCGAGGGTGCGTGAGATTGCCGCCGAATTGGAGCTGCATTGTGAGGATGGCCGCAATATCATCGAGTTGAAATCTGCCGTCACGACAAAGGCTCAAGCCTTGCGCGAGCTCATTGACGAGGTCGAGCCGCAGGTTCTCATCATGTGCGGTGATGATTTGGGTGACGTCCCGGCTTTCGAGGTGGTGGCGGAATGGATCAATGCCGGTCATCCCGGTGCCCGCGTGGTCAGTTTCTCCGGGGAGCAACCCTCAATGGCTGACTATGCCGATGTCATCTGTGATCAGACGGCGGGGCTATCAGCCTTTCTAGAGAACCTCGCAGACCGCGTCTGTACCGAAATGTGATACGTAATCTCTCAATTTAAGACAAATCAGCCCTTTCCTTGAAAGGTTAGGACGCCTGTGCTTGCATACTTTCTGACGCCATTGATGACTGACGCTGTACGGCGTACCTCGCGAGCGAGACAAACGTCGTGGCGCGGTCGGTGGTCATGGTTAATTAATGGGAAGGCGGAATGGTGAACATGCACCGTGCTTGGAGCAATCTTGCCGATCGATCGATTGTGGCCTCCGCTTGTGCTACATGCCTGTGCTGTTGTTGATCCAACCGACATTTCGAGTAATGAGTGGCCCCGTGGTCGCATATCGATCTAGTGCCTGCAAGGTGCGTACCGGCGTCCATCATTTCGATAGATTCAAGTCAAGGTGACCCTACGGTGAAGCTGTCGTAGCTTCCTAAATCGAATTCACCATGGTCCTTACTAGTTTCACTGAAATTGCCCACGGATTCGTTCTCCTGTGTGGCTGCTGTGTCGCTAATGCGCTTCTTTAGCGTGGGTGACCAAGATCTTCTCGGGAATGCCAGCTTATCATTCCGGCAGCCATCGAGCTTTTCCGTTTTCCGGCTGGACGATCACCGTTGAAAGGCATGATCCACACATCAACAACCGCAATCACCAGATAGCTAATCGAAAGGACTGATCATCATGGCAAAGATCGCTAACGACGTTACCGAGCTTATCGGTAACACCCCGCTGGTTAAGATTAATAAGCTGTTCCCGGACTCCCGAGCCACTGTGCTGGCCAAGCTCGAGTTCTACAACCCGGCCT
Source organism: Cutibacterium namnetense (assembly GCF_001642025.1). GTDB lineage: Bacteria > Actinomycetota > Actinomycetes > Propionibacteriales > Propionibacteriaceae > Cutibacterium > Cutibacterium namnetense. Next base: position 245,688 of record NZ_LWHO01000003.1, read on the forward strand.
CCAGCGTTAAGGACCGTATTGCGAAGTCGATCGTTGACGCCGCCGAAGCCTCCGGTCAGCTTAAGCCGGGAGGCACTATCGTCGAGTCCACCTCCGGAAATACCGGTGTTGGTCTCGCTCTTGTCGGTGCGGCTCGCGGCTACAAAGTCATCATCACCATGCCTGAGACGATGTCCAAGGAGCGTCGCGCCATTATTCGTCTGCTGGGCGCTGAGCTGGTGCTCACCCCAGGCGCCGACGGTGTGCCGGGGGCCAGCGCTAAGGCTGCTGAGATCGTTGAGAACACTCCCGGCGCCATCCTGGCCAGCCAGTTCGACAACCCCGCTAACCCGGCGATTCACCATGATCGCACCGGTGAGGAGATTTGGAACGACACCGAGGGCAAGGTAGACGGCATCGTCGCCGGAATCGGTACCGGCGGCACCATCTCTGGCGCTGGTGAGTACCTCAAGGAGAAGAACCCCGAGGTCAAGACCTTCGGTGCCGAACCCGCCGAGTCCCCCGTTATTACTAAGGGCGAAAAGGCCCCGCACAAGATTCAGGGCTGGGGCCCGGGCTTTGTCCCGGACAACCTCGACAAGTCCGTCGTCGATGAGATCCTGCTCGTCCCCGGTGATGAGGCCATCGCCTTCGCCCGTCGCGCTGCTGCAGAAGAGGGCATCATCACGGGTATTTCCGGTGGCGGGGCTCTGCAGGCTGCCGGCCAAGTAGCTGCACGTCCGGAGTTTGCGGGAAAGACGATCGTCGTCGTCATTGCCGACACCGGTGAGCGCTATTTGTCGACTGCTCTGTTCGAGGGCCTCCTCGACTGAGGACACATTCGCGGACTGGCCGGTACCTTGTGAGGTGCCGGCCAGTGTATGACCCGGTTATGACGATGTGCGGCCATGTTCGGTCACGACACCAGCGATGATCTGCAGCGCGGAAACAAGCGTTGCGTCGTCGTGGCTGCCGAAACCGAGGACGATTCCTGCTACCCCGGCGTCGGGAGATCCCCAATATGTCGACAATGGTGTGACGCCGACTCCCTTCTGCCTGCATCGCTGGACGACGTCGTCCTCGGATCCATCGAATACCAGGACAGCGTGCAGTCCGCCGTCGATCGGTTGCAAGGTTGTCCCCGGTAACGATCCTAGGGTGTCGATGACGGTGCGGCGCCGACGTCGGTAGACCTGGCGCATTCGTTGGGTACGTCGACGCAGTGCCCCGGTGGACAGGTAATCCGCCACGGCTTCTTGGACGATAGCTGGAACGGGTTGGCCGGTGGCTCGACGCTGTCGGGCAAAGGAGTGGGCGAGATCGGGAGGTACGACAAGATAGCCACATCCGAGCGCTGGGGTAAGCACTGAAGAGAAGGTTCCTAACAGGATGGTGTGCGCTTCGTCTAGAGAGGCCAGGGCGGGAAGAGGAGCACCCACATGACGCAGCTCAGAGTCGAAGTCGTCCTCGACAATCCAGCACGAGGCCATCTCCGCCCATTCGATGACGGCTGCCCGGCGGCTCGCTGACAGTGACCCGCCCCACGGGTACTGATGGCTTGGTGTGATGAGCACAGCATCTAGGTTCTTCTCGCCACCACCGGTCGGAAGGCTGGCAGGGTCCAAGCCTTGGTCATCGGTCGGCAGTCCGGCGATCCGATGTCCGAGGGCCGTCGGCACCCTTCTTAGGCTGGGGTATCCGGGGCTCTCCACGCCGATCGTCAGGCGGCGGGACCCGGCACACAGCACTTGGATGAGTTCAGCTAGCCCCGCTCGGGCGCCTCCCGTGACGACGACCCGACGCGGATCGGCAAGCAAGCTGCGCATCTGACGGAGGTGTTCGGCAATCTCGTGGCGCAGGTGCGGTGAACCCAGCGGGTCGGTAATGCGCGGCGGGTTGACGCAGGTCCGGTGCCATGCCGAGCGCCATGCCGAGTTCGCCAGCCCGGCGGTGTCTGGTGCCCCAGGGGTGAGGTCGATTCCCTGATGGCGTCGAGGCCGGGGAACTGATGCCGCAGCGGCACAGCGGCGATGAAGACCGCGCAGGTCGGGATTGACCTGGGTTCCCGAACCGGCGGCGGCCACGAGATAGCCTTCCGCCTCAAGCTGTTCATAAGAGGCGACGACGGTTCCCCGTGACACGTTGAGCTGAGCCGATAGGACTCGGGTGCTCGGCAGATGATCCCCAGGGGCGAGTACGCCGTCCATGATGAGTCCACGCACTTCCTCGCAGATCCGGACCGGTAACGGCCGCGGATCGTCGGGCAGATGTAACGGCAGCTCGACGACGAGATCCGGTCTCATGACGGTGAACCGAAAAGTGGTCCAATGAGAGCGATCATATATGGATCTTGTCATGGACCACGATCATGGATTTCATGGGGTCCATGAGTGAACACAACCCTGCAACAAATAGCATTGGAACCACACGGGTCAAGCGCGGACTGGCCGACATGCTCAAGAACGGCGTCATCATGGACGTCGTCACGCCAGAGCAGGCGAGGATCGCCGAGGACGCCGGCGCATCTGCCGTCATGGCCCTCGAACGGGTCCCCGCCGATATCCGAGCCCAGGGTGGCGTGGCGAGGATGAGCGACCCCGACCTCATCGAGGGCATCATTGACGCCGTCTCTATCCCCGTTATGGCTAAAGCCCGAATTGGTCACTTCGTCGAGGCTCAGGTGCTCGAGTCCCTCAAGGTGGACTTCATCGATGAGTCGGAAGTGCTCAGCCCAGCTGACTATGCCAACCACATCGATAAATGGGCCTTTGACGTCCCCTTTGTGTGCGGGGCGACGAACCTGGGCGAGGCCTTGCGCCGCATCGCCGAGGGTGCTGCGATGATCCGATCCAAGGGAGAAGCAGGCACCGGCGATGTCTCCGAGGCCGTCCGCCACCTGCGCACCATCCGTGCCGAGATGGCGCGGCTAAATAGCATGTCTCCCGACGAGCTCTACGTGGCAGCCAAAGAACTGCAGGCCCCCTACGACCTCGTCGCCGAGGTGGCTCGTACGGGTGAGCTGCCAGTGGTGCTTTTTGTCGCTGGGGGAGTGGCTACTCCTGCCGATGCCGCCCTGGTTATGCAGATGGGGGCCCAGGGCGTCTTCGTGGGTTCGGGCATCTTCAAGTCCGGCAACCCTGCTGCTCGTGCCGCGGCCATCGTCAAGGCGACAACCGCTTACGACGATCCCGACACGATTGCCGAGGTTTCCCGCGGTCTCGGCGAGGCCATGGTCGGCATCAATGTCGCTGACGTGCCAGCCCCACATCGGTTGGCTGAGCGAGGTTGGTGAGATGGCTCCACTCATCGGGGTGGTGGCCCTGCAGGGCGGGTTTGCCGAGCATATCGAGGTCATCGAGTCGCTCGGGGCCAATACCCGTCGGGTTCGTCGGGGCGCTGATCTGCAGGGCCTCGACGGGATCATCATGCCCGGCGGCGAGTCAACCGTTATTGACAAACTTATGAGGTCCTTCGACCTGGCCGAACCGTTGCGAAATACCATCCGCGATGGGTGCCCGGTGCTAGCCACCTGCGCTGGACTCGTCGTGTTGGCCAGCGATCTGGAGGACGCGGCGAAAGACCAGCAGACCCTCGGCCTGCTCGATATCACCGTGCGTCGTAACGCTTTCGGGTCCCAGCTGGACTCTTTCGAAGGAACCCTCGACATCGACGGGGTCGGGGAGGGGGTGCCGGTTACTTTCATCCGTGCTCCCGTCGTCACCCGGGTAGGACCCGACGTCGAGGTCATCGCTCGGCTGCCCGACGAGGCGGGTGACGCAAGGGGGGCCATCGTCGGGGTGAGGCAAGGTAACGTCTTCGCCTTGTCGTTCCACCCGGAAGAAACTGACGACGACCGGGTACATCGCATGTGGTTGCGTCAAGTGTCTGCCGCGGGTCTGAAGACGGCCACCAGAGCTCATGATGACCCCTCCTGAACACTGTTCAAGGATGGCGGCTAGCATTCCTCGCTGTGAGTCCTGAACAACAGCTTCTCGAATATGATCGACGCCACGTCTGGCACCCTTACGCCCCGACCGTCGGGGTAGACCCGATGTTCGCAGTGACGGCCGCCAACGGAGTCCGGTTGCAGCTGCATGATGGGCAACGTCACCACGAGGTCATCGACGCGATGGCCTCGTGGTGGTGTCAGATTCACGGCTACCGCAGCCCGGCCCTTGACGAGGCCCTCAACCGTCAGAGCTCCCAGTTCAGCCACGTCATGTTTGGGGGACTCACCCATAAGGCAGCTGTTGACGCCGTCATGTCCTTAGTGAACCTTGCCCCCGGCTCCCTCGACCGGGTCTTCCTGGCCGATTCCGGGTCGGTTGGCGTTGAAGTGAGCCTCAAATTGGCTCGGCAGGTTCAGATTGCTCGCACCGCAGCGCGCGGCGGCACCCTGACGAGGACACGCATTGCCGCTTTGCGCGGGGCCTACCATGGCGACACTCTCGGCGCTATGAGCGTGTGTGACCCTCTCGGTGGCATGCACGCTATGTTCAGCGACTCTATTCCTCAACAGATCTTTCTGCCGCGCCCTCCCACTTTCGCAGCCAACGAGGCCGACGTGGAGGCGTGGTGCAGCGCGGCCGATGAGATCCTCGACGCCCACCGCGACGACCTAGCCGGAATCATCGTCGAGCCCATCTTGCAGGGAGCTGGAGGCATGTGGCCGTGGTCTCCGTCCTGCCTAAGGCACCTGCGCCGTCGCGCCGACGAGCTCGACCTGGTTCTCATTGCCGACGAAGTCGCTACTGGATTTGGGCGAACCGGCAAACTTTTCGCCTGCGAGTGGGCCGACATCGTTCCCGACATCATGGTGGTCGGAAAATCCATGACCGGCGGATACCTGACCCAGTCGGCCGTGCTGTGTTCCGATGAGCTGGCCAGCGAGGTCAGCCGAGGCCCAGGCGGATCCCTCATGCACGGCCCCACTTTCATGGGAAACCCCTTAGCCAGTGCGGTCACTGCGGCGAGTCTGGCGATCATTTCCCAGGGGCAGTGGCACGACGACGTCACCCGCATCGCCGATGTGATGTCCAGGGAGCTGAGGCCACTGCGCGATGTGCCCGGGGTCAGCGATATTCGCGTCTTCGGGGCTATCGCCGCGGTCCAGCTCGACACCCCGATTGTCATGCGAAGGGCTACACGCGCTGCCGTCGAGAACGGGGTGTGGCTTCGGCCTTTCCGTGATCTCGTCTACGCCATGCCGCCCTATATCTGCACGGATGATGATCTGAAGGCCATGGCTGCGGGGATGCGTGCCGTTGTCATAGATCAACTTGATGCTGCTTAGGTCAATATCGATCACCAGAAGGAATCATGAACATTACCGATCTCAACGGAATCGTCATCGTTACCGGAACCGACACCGACGTCGGCAAGACTGTCACTACCGCGGTTATCGCCTCAGCGCTGAAACAAGCTGGCAAAGACGTCACCATCATCAAGCCGTACCAAACCGGTCTGGCGCCCGACGAACCCGGCGATGTCCACGACGCTGGACGACTCGCCGGCATCGACACTGACAACCTGTTGGAATACGTGCGCTGCCCCGAGCCGCTGGCCCCGACTACCTCTGCTGCTCGGGCCGGGATGATCATTCCCTCCGTCGAAGAGGTCGCAACCCGCATCCTCGTCGATTCCGACGGTCACGACGTCACCGTCATTGAAGGAGCCGGCGGCGTCCTCGTCGGCTTGGACAATGACGGGTCCGGAGTCCTCGACCTCATGGATGCTCTTACTCGGCGTGGGCACGAGCCCCACGTCATCGTTGCCGTCCGCTCGGTGCTCGGTACCCTCAACCACACTGGTTTGACTTGCAGTGCCATTCGCGACCGGGGGCATCAGGTCGACGCCGTCGTTATCGGCTCCTGGCCGGTCGACCCCGACCTTGCCGAGAGGTGCAACCTCGAAGAAATTGAGGATGCCGCCGGGGCCCCGCTGGCCGGAGTCATCCCCGCTGGCATTGGTAGGGATCCCGAAGCTATTCAGCAGACGGCTAGGGATTTTGGACAGACCCAGTGAGCGCAACCCTCGCTGCGGACTCTCGGTTGGAGGACTTGGGCTACCAGCCCAGCCTGAACCGTCAGCTGTCCTTTGGATCGCTGCTGGTCTACGGGCTGCTCTTCTTCGTCCCAATGGCCCCGGTGGCCGTCTTCGGGCCGGTGGTTAACCGTTCCGGGGGCGTGCCGGTGTTGGTGTATCTGGTAGCAGCAGCCGTTATGGGGTTATCGGCGATCAGTTATCGCGAGATGGCTTTGCGCTTCCCGGTAGCAGGATCGGTTTACGGGTATACCCGTTTCTCCCTGGGGCGCACCCCAGGATTCATCGCCGGATGGCTCATCCTGCTCGACTACATCCTTATGCCCGCACTGCTTACAGTGCTCTCGGCTGTCGCCCTGGCCCATATCTGGCCCAGCGTCCCCATGGGGATCTTCGCCCTCGTTTTTGTGCTCGCCGCTATGGCACTCAACCTGCAGGGTGTGAATGTTACGACGCGGGTGGGCATCGTGCTGTTGGCCATCCAGCTCGCCACGATCGCGTTCTTTCTGGTGTGCGTTGGACGAGGGTTGGTCAGCGGAGACGTTGTCTGGAGTTGGCACGCACTGTGGCGGCCAGGAACGTCGTGGCCCTCGGTAGCGTCCGCGGTGTCTATTGCGGCGCTGAGTTATCTAGGGTTCGACGCCGTTGCCACTCTCAACGAGGAAGCTCGTGGCGGAGGCCGTGCCGTCGGCATAGCCACCCTCGCCCTTGTCGGCCTGCTTGCCTTCTTGTTCGGGGTTCAGGTGATGGCTGCTGGATTGGTTTCGGATACCGCTCATTTCGCTCCCGGTGGGGCGACTAACCGGGCCTTCTATCACGCCGTTGACACGGTCTGCCCGGCATGGTTTACTCCGGTCTTCACCGTCGTCAACGCCTTCGTCGCTATCTTTGCCTGCCTGGTGGTTGCTCATTCCTCAACGGCCCGGCTGATTTTCGCGATGGCTCGTGACAGGGTCATGCCTGCGGTACTGTCGCATACTAATTCCAAGGGCGTCCCGTGGGTGGCCATCGTCGTTGTGACGGTCGTTACCGCGATCCTGGCTGTCACCTTTGATTGCCACGTCGAGGTCATGACGACCCTAGTGACGTTCGGGGCCCTTTCCAGCTATGTCATGCTGCATGCTGACGTCATTGCCCAGTGCATCGTTAAAGAAAAGTCACACAAGTGGGTGCGTCATCTCATCGTCCCGATCCTCGGCGCGCTCACCCTTCTGGTTGCTTTGGCCAAGACTGAAGAGATGACCCGAATGGTGGGACTGAGCTGGCTCGCAGTGGGAATCAGTGGCGCGGTTATTGCTCGAATGCGTCATTCATGTCACGTGGGCACTCGGGCACCCTGACGACGCCACTGCCTAGCGGGGCGTCCAATGGCTAGACGCCATAACAATGGCCTCGTAGGGAGCACGGTAAGATGCCGACGTGCGTTTTACCCGGTAAGGTGATCACTCGTGTCGGGGCGTTAGCTCAGCAGGTCAGAGCAGGGGACTCATAATCCCTGGGTCGCGGGTTCGAGCCCCGCACGCCCCACCGCGAACTTCATAGCTGCCGTTCGGTAATCTTCCGGAAAGATCCTCGACCCGGCGTGAATTACCCCAGCAGGGATCGTATCTGCCGTCCCACCGCCGACTCGTCGTGGTTGCCGATGATGGTGAATCCACGGTCGCGCAGCATGGGATGGGCGTCGGAGACAATGTATGGGTATCCCACCAATTCCAGCATGGTGAGATCGTTCGGCATATCCCCGAAGGCAGCCGCGTCTGACGGATCAATGCTGAGGTCAGCACAGACCTGTTTGAGGGAAGCTCCCTTAGAGACTCCGAGTGCCGTAATCTCCACAAGACCGTCAGCCATGGTCGCGGAGAAGGTCGTTGTACCGCGATCACCGACGATGGGTTTGACGACCTTGAATAGCTCGTCGCTGGGAAAGCCGAAGGTCCGCACCAGCAGCTTAACGACGCGGTAATCGTCTCCCAAGAAGCGCTCGATCTGGCCTTCACCGTCTGGCGGGCCGCTGATCTGCCAGCGGTCGAAGCCCTCTTCGGAGAACCACCGGGTGGCCTCTTCGATGCAAAACAGCGCGCGTGGGAGCGCCTTGCGGACGTCGCAGACGATGTCGGTGACCGTCTGCGGAGCTATGTACACGTCGTGCAGAACCGTTCCGGTAGCGGCATCGACGCTCACCGCTCCGTTGGAAGCCAACAATGTGGGATGAATGGACCGGAATGGGTCGAGCACCGTCAGCCAGCGATAAGGACGTCCGGTAGCGAAGACGACGTGCACGCCGACGTCCGCAGCAGCGAGTATGGCCTCGGTGTTCTCGGCACTGGGCATCTTGTCGGCGCCCAGGAAGGTGCCGTCCAGATCAGTGGCAATGAGCGCAACCATTACAGCCTCCCTCGTCCAGTCGGCGATCCCGACGAGGTGCCGGTGCCTGCACTTGGCGACTGCATTGACGGGGTGCGCGACGGTGACATCGACGGATTATTCGACGGTGTGGCAGACCGGCTAGGGCTCTTCGAGGGGCTCGGTGATTTGCGCCTGGTAGACGGCGACGTGCTTTGCCCCGAGCTCTGGCTTGGGGTGGGACGTGAGGAGCTATTTGTCGAGCTACTCGACGATGCCGATGTCGGGACCGGGGGAGGCGGGGGAGACGGCGGCACATTTTGGAATAGCAACACCGCGATGAGCAAACCTGTCAACGCGATGAAAAGGGTGAGTAACCAAGCGACCACGGTGGTCGACCAACCAGCTTTGTCTCGACGACCTGGCCATGGTAACGGCCAAGTGCGGACTCGGCCCGTGGCGGTGTCGTCGATCCAATGCAAACGGAAGTTCGGGCCAGCTGCCGGGGCCCCGGACATAGCCGACATGTCGACGGTGCCGAGGATCCGTCGCGCCTCTGCCAGAGCAGCACGTGAGCCATCATTGACCAAGGCGACCCAGGGGGCCAACGATGGACCATCGTTTTCGGGGCCGGTGGCAGGGCGGTACAACCTACTGAGCCGACCTGTGTTCTGTCCGGCGCCACCGCGGGCAATAACAGTCTCAGAATGGAGATGATTGACCTCGCCTGCAAGCCGGTCCCAGGAGGCGGGATCACTGGCTGCACCATGTGACAGCACGATCACCAGGACAGCCTGGCCGTCGTCGTCATGAGCGGAAAACACCGTGCCTGACGGCATGGCTAGAACACGGGCGTCGAGCCAGAACTCGTCGACCCGCGGTGGGTCAGACGGTTGCAGGGGTAATGCCTCAGGAGGCCACGAATTACTCGACATCGTCTACTATCTCACCACATTTGAACCACGACCTCCGAACGACGGGTGTTCGCCTGCGTTGGTCCTTCGCTGTTCTTGGGCTGTGTCACTGTCACGGTATCGTGAGTGCGGGCCCGTCCCGGGTCTTGCACAAGCCAGGCAGGAGACGTCAGTGAGCACCCAGCATTACTCGGATGGTCAGGACATCGGTAAGGGCAATCAGGACGCCCCGATGTCGAACGACGAGGCAGCCCGCCTCATCGGTCAGGCCATCGGACAAGTACAGCGGGTCATCGTTGGCCAGGAGCGCATGGTAGAGCAGCTCATGGTTGGGGTGCTTGCCAAGGGGCACATCCTCCTCGAGGGTGTGCCAGGCGTCGCTAAAACCCTTGCCGTGCGCTCGTTTGCGACCGTTTTAGGCGGCGGCTTCGCACGAGTCCAGTTCACCCCCGACCTTGTTCCTTCTGACATCGTCGGTACTCGTATCTACTCGGCATCGAAGGAAAACTTCGATATCGAGCTCGGTCCAGTTTTCGTGAACTTCGTGCTGGCCGACGAGATTAACCGAGCTCCCGCAAAGGTGCAGTCGGCCATGCTAGAACTCATGGCTGAAAAACAGGTGTCGATCGCAGGGCAGACCTTCCCTGCACCGCACCCATTCAGCGTCATCGCTACCCAGAACCCGGTGGAATCGGAGGGCGTCTACCCGCTCCCCGAGGCGCAGCGCGATCGCTTCTTGCTTAAAATCGATGTCCCTTATCCGCGTGGAAACGAGGAGTTTGAGATCCTGCGCCGGATGAGCGTCAAGGCTCCTCGACCTCAGCAAGTGTTGACACCTGAGGCTGTCGTTGCCTTGCAAGATATGGCTTCCGACGTCTTCGTACACAACCTCGTCGCTGAGTACGTCGTGCGTCTGGTGTTGGCCACTCGCAATCCTGGCGACTTCGGGATGCCTGACCTCGCCAACGTCATCCAGATTGGTTGTTCCCCTCGTGCCACTCTCGGTTTGGTCGCAGCGGCGCGAGCTCTGGCGCTGATCCACGGTCGCGATTACGTCCTTCCGACCGACGTCCAGGCCGTAGCCGTCGATGTTATGGCGCACCGCTTGGTGCTCAGTTTTGACGCTATTGCTGACAACGTGTCCGCTTCCGACGCCATCGCGAGGGTTGTTGCCATGGTGCCGCCGCCGACCCCGGTGTGGAACGAGGAGCAGCGTCAGACTACTCAGCACAATTACCCCGACAATCCGGGCCAGTATCCTGCTCCGACGGCTCCGCCCGCTCAGTTCTGAGGCGTCCGTGATGACGCGACCGACATTCCGCGATCCGCAGCCATCGTCAGTGGCGCAGACGCTGGTGAGTCCGCCCACGGGGGCGACCCTGCCGCTCAACCAGCTTGCCCCTGAGGCGGCGCTGCGACGATTGGAACTCACGATCGTGCGCCGGTTGGAGGGATTCCTCCATGGTGATCACCTGGGTCTGTTGCCCGGGGCTGGGGCTGACGTCAACGACGCCCGTCCTTACGAACCCGGTCAAGACGATGTGCGCATGATGGATTGGGCTGTCACAGCCCGCACTACCGTCCCGCATGTGCGCGAGACCATTGCCGACCGCGAACTCGAGGTGTGGGCGCTTCTCGACGTCACCGGCTCCATGAACTGGGGCACGGTATCCATGACGAAACGGGACTTAGGTATCGCCGCGATCGCCACCATTGGTTTCCTCTCCCAGCGAATGGGAGATCGTTTTGGTGGGGTCATTATGCGCCCCGATTCGGTGCGCCGCCTGCCTGCCCGATCCGGGCGAACAGCTCTCTACGGGCTGCTGCGCTCGATGCTTACTGAGCCGATAGTTGCCGACAACGCTCCCGCACAGATGACTTTGGCTAACGGTATCGAAAACCTCGCGGCCTCGGGAAGGCGTCGCGGTATGAAGGTCGTCGTTTCTGACTTCCTGTCTCCCGGTGACGATGCTCTGGACCCCAACGATCGTCCGGAGTGGGAACGATCCCTGCGTCGGCTATCGGTGCGAAACCAGGTGTTGTGCATCGAAATCGTCGACGCTGCTGAGCTGGACTTTCCCGACGTGGGTGACGTTATGGTCCGAGACCCAGAAACGTCTTTCGCTCACTACGTCAATACTGCCGACAGGGCTACCCGCGAGCGGATGAATGCTGCTTCCCGGGCCCAGCGCGAGCGCATCTCAGCGGCTATCCGACGGGCGGGTGCTGGGCACCTGCAGCTGCGCACCGACTCAGACTGGGTTACCGATATCGCGCGCTTCGTCCTCGGATATCGGCGCACAGCTGCGATGTTGCATCAGCCGCCTCAGGGGGTGACGAAGTGACGCCGCTCTTTCTTGGCCTACCCGAGGTCAAGTCGCCGTGGGTACTGTGGTTCTTGCTGCTCGTCCCGGTGCTGCTGGTTTCCTACATCTGGGCCTTGCATCGCAGTCGTTCCACGGCAATGAGGTTTACCAATACCGCCATTCTTGGCGCGGTGATGAGTAAGCAGCCGCAGTGGAAGAGGCACATCGCCGTCGCCGCCGCTTTGCTATGCGTGGCAACTACCACTGTTGCATGGGCTCGGCCGATGGGCACCGAGCAGGTGCCACGCGATCGAGCCACTATCGTTGTCGCCATCGACTCATCCCTGTCGATGAAAGCTGATGACGTTTCCCCCAACCGTCTCGCTGCAGCCAAGGCCAAGGCCAAGGATTTCATCACTAGTCTTCCGACCGGATTCAATGTCGCCGTGGTGAGCATTTCTGAGCATCCGGAGATCCGGATGCCACCGTCGACCGACCGACCCACCGTGTTGCGAGCTGTCGACGGGATCGAGCTGCAGGACGGCACTGCGCTGGGCGGTGCCATCGATAAATCCCTTGAGGCTGTCAAGATGGCTCCCGGGGAGTCTAAGGATCCGGCTCCGGCCGCCATTGTCATGCTCAGCGACGGCGGTAATACGCAGGGTGGTTCTCCCCTGGTGGCGGCCAACCACGCTGCCGCGGCCAAGGTGCCGGTGTACACCATCGCCTTTGGCACCGAGACCGGGTATGTCGACCTTGATGGGCAGCGAGAGAGGGTTGCACCCGATACCAAACTGTTATCTGCTATCGCTGACCGTACTAACGCCAAGTCATGGACCGCTGACTCGGCGGACAAGCTCCAGGAGGTTTATAGGCAGGTGCACTCTTCGGTGGGTTACGAACCGGTCAGAAAGGAGGTGACGGCAACGTGGGCTTTCTACGCCTTCTGCTTTGCCGTCGTCTCTGGGCTGGCCACCTTGTCCGTGGCGGTGAGATGGCCATGATGACCCTGATTGCTTTTGGACGTCCCGGACGACTATGGTGGCTGCTGGTGCCCGGGATCTTCCTTGCCGTCTACCTTGTAGTAGTGATGTGGCGTCGTCAGCCACACGAGGGCCCGAATGAGTTGAAGCGGTTTCTACCTAGCTCGCGGCCCTGGAAGCAGCATCTGGCGATGGGGCTGTCAGTACTCTCGATGGCTACCATGGTGCTGGCATTCGCCCAGCCAAAGGCCTACCACGATGTGCCCAGAGATCGAGCTACCGTCGTTGTTGCCATTGACGTGTCGCGCTCAATGGTGGCAACCGACGTCGAGCCCTCCCGACTTTCTGCTGCTAAAACCGCCGCGAAGGATTTCCTGGGCGATTTGCCGCCGCGGTTCAATGTCTCCTTGGTGAAGTTCGCGGCATCCGCTCAGGTCGTGGTACCCCCTACGACCGATCGTGCTGCGGTATCGACCGCGATCGCAAACCTTCAGGTGCTGCCGTCTACCGCAATCGGCGAGGGGATATATTCCTCCCTCAACGCCCTCAAACTGGTGCCAGACGATCCGAAGCATCCCAGGGAGAAGCCGCCCGCGGCGATCGTGCTCCTTTCTGACGGGGCGACCAATGTTGGCCGTCCTTCTCTTGAAGCGGCCAAAGAAGCGGGACGCCAGCACGTGCCGGTGTACACCATCGCTTACGGCACCGCGGGCGGATACGTCGTCGAAGGCGGCCAGCGCCAGCCTGTTCCTGTCAACCACTATGAGTTGGCGGCGGTAGCGAAGGCCTCTGGCGGTGAAAAGTTCTCCGCAGAATCTTTGGGGCAGTTGTCAGACGTCTACAAGTCAATCGCCCAGTCGGTGGGGTACGAGAAAGTTTTCGGGGAAGTGACTGATAAGTACGTCGGCGTTGCTTTAGCCCTCATGGTGCTGACGGCAGCCTCCGTCATCACTTTGTGCGCCCGTTGGCCCTAATTCCTCGTTTCGAGAGTAGATTCGTCGACGTCTTGGCAATAAGGAGTTTCCTATGAGTGTCGCCGACAACGTATCGGCTGTGCGTGCCCGCATTGATGATGCCTGCCGAGCATGTGGTCGAGACCCCGGTGAGGTGTCGTTGCTGCCAGTCTCCAAAACCAAGCCTCCCAGCATGGTCGATGAGGCGTATCGAGCTGGCTACCGGCTTTTCGGCGAGAACAAAGTGCAAGACGCGCTTACAAAATCTGAGCTCATGGATGCCGACCACCCTGGATTGGAATGGTCCATCATCGGCGGCCTGCAGACCAACAAGGCCAAATACGTGGCACGCTTCGCCACCGAATTTCAGGCCCTCGATTCGCTGAAAGTTGCTCATGAACTCGACAAGAGGTTGCACAAGGAGGGACGTCAACTACGGGTATTAGTCCAGGTGAATTCCTCAGCTGAGCCCCAAAAATCTGGCATCGCTCCCGACGAAGCTGTTGACTTCGCCCGCGAGCTGGCCGCCTGCGACGCTCTCGATGTGCGTGGCCTTATGACGGTGGCTCGCAATAGTTCTGATCAGCGGGTCGTGGCCGACTGCTTTGACCTCGTCGTCGCAACTCGGGAGAAGCTGCGCCAGGAAGCGGGTGATATCAGCGACTGGTCCGAATTGTCCATGGGAATGTCAGGGGATCTGGAGATCGCCATTGCTCATGGTTCCACCCAGGTGCGTATCGGCACTGACATCTTCGGGGCTCGCGATCCGGCGCGGATATGGCGTTCGTGAGCCGGGTCGTCTATCGTTGTTAATAAGTCTGTACCGCACCACTGCAGGGGAAGGCACGTGGTACCGGGAGGACGACCGTGGAAACAACACAGCTGGCCAGTGGAACTCTTTTCATCCACTCGGCCCCGACGGCGTTGCGCAGCCATATTGAATGGGCGGCGGATGCTGCATTTGCTATGCCAGCGCCGTTGCAGTGGACCAGCCAGCCAGTAGAACCGGGTACTTGGAGAGCAGAATCGGCGTGGCGCGGTGACGTCGTTGATGCCCGCAAGTTCATTTCCACGCTCGCCGCTTGGCGGCGGGTGCGTGTCGAGGTGACCGTCGAAACAGGGGCTGTCCCGTATCGTTGGAGCGTCACCCCTGATCTGGGCGTCTTTTCCGCGCCCACCGATGAGGCTGGTTCTGTCCTCGTTGATGAGATGAGGTTGCGGTCGGCGATCACTGCTTCGCGTCGCACTGGGTTACGTCTCGACGATGAGATCTGCGACTTGCTGGGCGAGCCGTGGGACGTTGAGCTGGAACCGTATCGAGCCTGCGACCCGTCGCTGCAGGTGCCGTGGCTATCTGCTGGATAAAAGGCGGCTGCTTACGGATTGAAGAATCATGGGGGCTGATCACGATGATCAGCCCCATGGCTGTCAGTGGGTGGCGTTGGCGTTGGTGAACGCCAAGGTGACGTTGTGCCCCCCGAACCCGAAAGAATTATTGAGAGCAGCCAGATCACCGTTGGGCAGGTCGGTCGTATGGGTGACGACGTTGACTTCCAAGTCCTCTTCGAGATGCTCGATATTGATGGTGCCAGGCACCTGGCGCTTCAGCAGGGCCATCACTGCTGCGAAGGATTCCAACGCTCCAGCTCCACCCAGCAGGTGTCCCGTCATTGACTTCGTGCCGTTGACGAGCACCTGATCAGTGGCCTTCCCCAGGACCGCGGCAACAGAGTGCGCCTCCGCAGTGTCTCCGAGCGGGGTCGAGGTGGCGTGGGCGTTGACGTGGTTGATGTCGCAGGGGGATAGCCCAGCGGATGCGAGGGCCTTGCGCATCGCGGACGCCTGACCAGAGCCAGTGGGATCGGGCTGAACGATGTCGTGCGAATCAGCTGAAATACCGGATCCAGCAAGAGTGCCGTAGATCTTCGCACCGCGGGCTTGAGCATGCTCAAGTGTCTCAATGACCATGATCGCTGCCCCCTCGCCGATGACGAAGCCGTCACGATCAGCGTCCCATGGACGTGAGGCGTGTTCGGGATCGTCGTTGCGAGTGGACAAAGCTTTCATTTGGGCGAAGGCGGCCACCGGCAACGGATGGATGATAGCTTCGGCGCCGCCGACGACGGCAATGTCAGCCCGTCCTAGACGAATCTGATCCAAGCCCAGCGAAATCGCCTCGGAAGATGACGCGCAAGCCGAAACAGGGGTATGGACTCCCGCTTTGGCATGCACCATCAGGCCAATATTGGCCGCCGGGGCGTTGGCCATCAGCATCGGAACGGTAAAGGGGCTAACCCGCTTGAAGCCTTTGTCCTTCTGGATATCCCACTGACCGAGTAAGGAGTGCAGGCCACCAATACCGGTAGCGCAGCACACTACTAAACGCTCCGGGTCGATGCCGTTGGACCCGGAATCGTCGTCGGGCTCAGGAAGCTCTAGGCCGGCGTCGGCCCAGGCCTCCTTGGCCGCGACCAGGGCCAACTGACTCGAGCGGTCTAGCCGGCGGGCCTGTGGGCGCGGCAGGTGGTTACTTGGATCATCGACCGCCGGAGCGGCGAATTTGACGGGAACGTCGTCAATCCAGTCAAAGTCGAGGGTGTGCACCCCGTTTCGACCTTCCAGGAGCCCCTGCCAGGTGGTGGGGGCGTCGGGTCCCAACGGTGTGGTGGCCCCGAAACCAGTGATGACGACGTCGCTCATGAATTCTCCAGTATGGGTGATGGGTTGGTGCGAGCTAGAGTCCGGGACTGACGAGTCCCGGACGCCCTGGAATCAGCCCTGGTGCTCGACGATGTAGTTGACGGCGTCGCCAACGGTCTTGATGTTCTTGGACTCCTCGTCAGGAATCTCAACGCCGAACTTCTCGTCACAGGCGTAGATGATCTCGACCATGGACAGCGAGTCGACGTCGAGGTCATCGACAAAGGACTTCTCAAGGGTGACCTCGGACTGGTCGACACCGGTGATGTCGTTGACGATGTCAGCCATGTCGGCAAGGATCTGGTCTTTGTCAGCCATGATGGTTGTTCCTTTTCTTATCGTTACCTTCGGGGTATAGGCCCGGAGTCTGCGGGTGTTCTTCTCGCGAAGAACGTATGGTTCAGGGGAGGCGGATGACCTGGCCGGCGTAAACCAGCCCAGCTCCGAATCCGATGATGAGGGCGAGGTCACCGCTGTGAGCCTCTCCACGCTGAAGCATACGGTCAATGGCGATCGGAACGGATGCGGCGGAGGTGTTTCCCATATCCGCGATGTCATGGCACACGGCCACTGACTCAGGCAGCTTAAGGTGGCGACAAACGACGTCGGTAATCCGGTCATTAGCCTGATGCGGGATGAAGACATCGAGGTCTTCGGGGGTGATTCCGGCTTTGGCGACGGCCTCGGCGGCGCGCTTGGCGACGTCAGTCATAGCCCACTTGAAGACCGCTCGACCGTCCATGTGAATGAGGGGGTGGATCTTGTCGGGATCGGCGCTAGCCGCTGACCACTCGTCGAGCTCGATGGTTTTGAGCTGATCAGAGCGAGATCCCCACACGACCGGGCCAATCCCCGGCTCATCGCTGGCGCCGATGATTGCGGCACCAGCCCCATCAGAGAAGAGGAAGGCGGTGGAGCGATCGTTGAGATCCGTCATCTCTGAGAGTTTCTCGACACCGATAACGAGGACGTGACTCGCTGATCCGGTACGGATCAGCGAATCGGCCAGAGCGGTCGAGTAGCAAAATCCAGCACACGCGCCGTTGAGGTCGAAGGCAGCAGCGTTGCCCAAGCCGAGCTCGCGGGCGATGTAGGTTGCCAAGCTGGGGGATGGGCGGTGGTGTGAAACGGTCGCCACGATGATGGCATCGATTTGTGATGTTTCCAGTCCCGATCGCTCGAGGGCGGTGCGGGCGGTTGTGGCGCCCATCGACACCACGGTCTCGGAATCGGTAGCCCAGCGACGCTCGGTGATGCCGGTGCGCTGCTCGATCCACTCCGGGGTGGAGTCGATGAGCGTGCACATCTCCTCGTTGGTGACCACTCGTGATCCGCGAGCCGACCCGGTGGACAGGAACTTCGAGTAGCCGTGGACCGGACGGGTCCTGATGGCTGTCATGCATTCTCCTTGCTGGAGTGGGCCGCGACGAACTCGCGGGCGGCCGGGATCTGATCGGGAGTGTTGAGGTTGAACAACTCAACCCCCTTGAGGTTGCGTTTGGCGATACCAGTCAGAGTACCGGCCGGGGCGAGTTCGAGAAGGCCAGTAACACTGCGCTCAACCATGGTGTCCATGCATAGGTCCCAGCGGACCGGATGGGCAACCTGATTGACGAGGCGATTGGCGAACTCACGTCCGTCAGTGACGACGTTGCCGTCAAGGTTGGACAGCAGGGCCACCGAAGGAGTGGTGGTCGGCATGGCAGCCGCCACCTCGCGCAGGTGATCGACTGCCGGCTCCATATGAACCGTGTGGAAGGCCCCCGCGACCGACAACGGGAAGAGCCGGGTACGCGACGGCGGTTTGGCTGCGAAAGCTTCGAGCTGCTCGACGGTACCGGCGGCTACGACCTGTCCCTTGCCATTGTGGTTGGCTGGGGTGAGCCCAGCGGCTTCAATGGCGGCTAGTACCTCATCGGCATCACCGCCGATGACAGCGGTCATGGAGGTGGCAGTGCGTGACGCGGCTTCTGCCATGGCCCGACCGCGCTCGCGCACTAGAACCATGGCGGCTTCGGCAGAGAAGGCTCCGGCGGCAGCGCCGGCGGGAATTTCTCCGACAGAGTGGCCGGCGAGCAGATCGGCCCGAGAGAAGATCTCGGGATCAACTGACCAAGCGGTGGCCAGTGCGGCGGCGACCAGCAGCGGCTGGGCGACCGCAGTGTCTTTGATGGTCGTCTCGTCGGAGGTCGTGCCATGAGTCACCAGATCGATATCCGCCACCGCCGAGAGCCACGCGAGGTGGTCGGAAAAGGTGGGGTCGGACATCCAATCCGACAGGAATCCTGGTTTTTGGGCCCCTTGGCCCGGAGCAACAATTGCAAGCACATCCCCACTGTGCCCCCTTGAAGGGCCTGACGCGAGCCAGGGAACCGACGAAGTACCCACGGTGGTCATTGTGGGATCCCCACAAATTGGCAGGGGGGATCCTCCAAAAATAGGGCTTAGAAGGGTTGTATCAGGCCCTATTTTCAGCTTCCCGTCGTCCCAGAATGGCAGCAATGACGTCATTGACCGGGGTATCGACGCCGACCTCGTCACCCAACCCGGGGACAGCTCCCACCTGAGCAGCGTATTCGCTGGGGCGTCCGGCAAGGATGTCGCGCTGGAAGGACGTGGTTGACGCGGGATCCTGCCCGGCAAGGAACGCGAGGTTCTTTTCGACGAAGTCGTCGGCGAGCTTGGCACCGTGAGCACGGGCTACCTGAGCTGTCTCGTCGATACATCGAGCGAAGACGTCGCGGTAGGTGCTAAGGAGATCTCCCAGAGAGACGTCAAGTACCGCACCGCAGGCCCCTTGCGGGACGACAGAACACATTTTGACCCACAACGTGGTGGTGATGTCCGCCACGTCGGGACAGGTGAGCCCGCCCTTACGACAGGCCTCTCGCAACTGATCGATGATGGGATTGGGGGAATCGTCAATGGTCGAGACCTCGAACATTCGAGGGCCTCCCAAGTCCATGATCAAACCCGGTTCCACGATCTTGACCCATTGCCGGCATACCCCTGGCGCGACATGCTCAGGGCCAATAATCGCTGAAAGCTCGCGCGGCGCGATGACGCCGTTTTGAGTGGTTACGACCATAGTACGGGGGCCTATCAGCGCGGGCAGGTATGCGCGCGCGGCCTGTGCGATCTGGAAGGTCTTGGTGCACAGTAAGACGACGTCAACCTGGCCAATCTCGGATGCCTTGTCAGTGACGGGCACGTCAAGTGTCAACTCTGTATTGCCGACCAGGCGCAGGCCGTGTTCGCGGATGGCGCTGAGGGTCTTGCCACGGGCGATGAAGGATACGTCCATTCCGGCATGTGCCAGAGCGGCCCCGTAGAAACCGCCGATGGCACCGGCTCCGACGACTACAGCTTTCATGACTCCTCCGTGTCCCTGGCAGCGACATATGCCGAAGCTATGGCCTGCTCCACTGACTGCCTGGCCTGAGGCAATGTCGCCGACAATAGCGGGATGTTCATGGCCGCCAGGGTGCGCTGCATTCCGATCCCGGCGTGGGTAGCGACGCATGCTACGACGTCGTGCTCGCGCAAGAAGCGAACGATGCGGGCGTGGTGGCTACCCTCGGTGCCCTCATCGTGGAGGCGGTCCCATTCGACCTTAAAGGTCTGCCAGTCGGCGATGTGACCGTTGTCGTCAACCTGTGCAACGGCCACCATGGGCGCCTTGCCGAATCGCGGTTCTACTGAGCCGTCCGGGCGAACGGGGATCATGACGTTCATAACGAGAGCCTAGCTCCCCTAGCCGATGAATTCGGTGGCGGAAGCGACACAATGCGGGGTGCTGTGCGCGGAACGACGGTTGTGGACTGTAGCGTTAAGGTCTTGGCCGAGCAATAGGCGCTCGGTTAAGGTTTGCAATTCAGTTATAGAGAAGGCGAGTACATGGCGTCGAATGGTCCTGTGCCAGTGAAAACAGAACCTGATGATCTCGGGTTAGAGTGCGCGAGAAAAAGAGGTCGATCGAGTCGTGCTGTCTTCATTGCGGTGACGGCGGCAGCTCTGGGAATCACCTATGGATATGATATTTCCAATACCGCGGCTGCCTTGCAATTTGTGCAGCGAGACTTTGGTATCTATAGCGCCATTAACACGACATCCGTAGTGGGTCAAATAATAGGTGCCATTCTTGGCGGCCCCACGGCTAATTCTATCGGACGTAAGAAATCGATGCTGGCCATCGCGGCAGGGTACACGATTTTCGCTATCCTGACGGCCATCTCCCCGTCCGCCACGTTGTTCCTTGCTATGCGGGTTCTGTTGGGTATTACCATCGGACTTTCTATTACTGTCGTCCCAGTATTTATCGCCGAATCGGCTCCGGCATCGCGGCGTGGTGGACTGGCAACTGCATATCAAGTTACATGCGTTATTGGAATAATCTTAGGCTATCTCGTCGGTTATTCTTTGCTGCCCACCAATACGTGGCGCTGGATTCTCGGTGTCGCGGCCGTCCCGGCATTCATCGTGCTCCTCATGCTTATCCGTACTCAGGAGACTCCCTCGTGGTACATGCTCAAGGGGCGCGAAGATGAGGCTCGTCGCGCGATGGAGCGCATTGAGCCGGCCGAACTGGTTGAGCAGAGTCTCGATGAGATTCGCAACTCCTTGTCTTCTCGACCCTCGGGGTCAGCGTGGGGGCGGCTGCGTGAGATGTTCCATGGGGGCATGGCTCGAGCCACGATCTTTGCTATCGTGCTTGGATTTTCAATCCAGATCACTGGTATCAATGCAACAATCTACTATGCGCCTGGAATCTATTCACGGATGGGATTTACTGACACTGCTACAACCTATCTAGTGCCGTCTCTGGTCCAATTCCTATCACTGATAAGTGTCGTCATCTCGATGCTCGTCATTGATAAAGTGGGACGTCGGTTTGTTCTCATTACGGGAATATCAACAATGATCGTTGCGACCGTCGTACTCATTGTGACATATATGGCGAGTGGCTTTGAAGGAGTCGTCGCCGGTGTTACCGGCCTCGTTGGGATGTCCCTATTTACTATGGGATTTACCTTCGGATTTGGTTCCATTGTATGGGTCTATGCCGGTGAGATTTTCCCGGCTCGCTACCGCTCACTCGGCGCATCATTGATACTCGCCGCGGATTTGATCGCCAATGCGATCACTGCTCAGTTGGGGGCTGCGATGCTCGATGGTATCGGGCTGGCCGGAACATTCGGCGTTTACGGTGGCCTTCTTGTTCTCGCGCTGCTATTCTTGCTGCGATACGCCCCGGAAACTTCCGGTCGCTCGCTTGAGGAGATCCAGGACTACTGGAACAACGGTGCTCGGTGGCCTGAGGCTGATTCGCCCGCCATGGGGTGAGCGCGAGATGAGTCCGCGGCGTCAGCTCTTTAGCCGCCCCAAGGTGATTGCCAGGCGCAGTACATAGGCCTCTCGAGGATCCGATGGGGAGTAGCCAGTGACGTCCTGGATTCTCTTGAGGCGGTAGCGCACGGTATTGGGATGAATAAACATCGCCCGACCCGTGCCTTCCACCGAGCAGCCATGATCGAGGAAAGAGACAGTTGTATCCATGAGGTCTCCGCTGGCTGCCGCGAGGGGGTTATAGACCTCGTTGACGAGCCACGCGGTGGCGTCGGCGTCACCGGAAAGGACTTGTTCGGGAAGCAAGTCGACGGCCGCCATGACCCGCGGACCCTCTGGCCAGGCTCGTGCCGCGCGCGCTCCAGACAGGGCGGCACGAGCGGATGTCGGGGCCAGCGTGAGATCGGCCACGACGGGTCCGACGACGATTGGCCCTGGCGCGAAGTGGTCTGCGAGAGCTTCGCTGGCGGCTACGGCTGCCGGATCGTCAACGAGTTTGTTGCTGGCCAAGATGACGACTAAACGGTCGGACTGTACGGCGGCCAGCACCGTCATCTGCATGCGTTCCCCATCGCGGCGCAGTACGTGGAGTTCATGCTCGGTTGTCGGTGCTCGTCCGACGACGACGCATAGGTTGATGTCCGGGCGCCAGCCGAGAGTGGAGGCTCGCGAAATGAGCTGTTCATCGGCATCGGCTCGCACGACCGCATCAACGACGAGGGACTCCAGACGCTCATCCCAAGTACCGCGACGCTCGGCAGCTCGCGCGTAAACCTCGGCGGCGGCGAAGGCCACTTCGCGGGAATAGTGGACGATGGCCGTGCGCAGTACTTGGCGATCGCCGCGTGGCATCTCGGTCTCAATTTGAGCCTCGACGACGTCGATCGTGGTGCGGACGAGTTCGACGGTCTGATGCAAGGAAATCTTGCGGGTCATGGATCGGGGTGCCACGTCGAAGACATCGGTGGGGGAGTAGGGCTCGGCGTCGTCGTCGGCAAACCATTGGACGAAACCGTCGATACCTGAGCGAGCCACGATCGAGATCCACGATCTCTCCTCGGCTGACAGATCACGGAACCAGGAGTGTCGACGACCCATTTCCTCAAGTGTGGCCGTCGTCATCGCCGAGGTGCGGGCCATCAGTCTTTTAGCGATGGTTCTACGTGTGCGGTCAGAAGACACCACCGTACGGCCGGTACTCGATGTGCGTGCGCTACCCGTTCGACGTGCGGACGTCGTCGCGATGTCGTTTCTGACCACCTAAGCCCCCCTCAGCGAGACTTCGGTCAGTCTAGTGGGGGCGATGTCTTAAGCGGAGGGTCGCCAGCAGATGGCGAACAGATCTGGGGATTACGCGCTGAGTCGATTTACGGCACTTCCGAGTGACTTTTCTTCCATAAGACGACACAATAAGTTGGCGGGGGCCCTTGGGCCGCCACCTCGAACCGTCACCGGTGATGTCGCCGGATGTGCGTCAATGTCGATGAGAAAGGACCCGGCGTGATCCCACGCGAAGAACGCGGACCAGTCCTCAATGGACTGCCGACTACCCTGCCTGACGTCGATCCCGAGGAGACTCAGGAGTGGATCGAGTCCCTCGACAAGATGGTCGAGACGGACGGTCCGAACCGTGCCCGGATCGTGCTGCTCAAGATGTTGGAGCGGGCTCGTAGCCACAGTCGTCTCGGGCTGTCAGCGCTCACCTCGACCGACTACATCAACACCATCGCGGCTGAGGACGAGGAGGAGTACCCCGGAGACGCCGAGATCGAGCGGAATATCCGTCGTCTGCTGCGTTGGAACTCCGCCATTACCGTGCATCGTGCCCAGCGCCCTGGTATTGGCGTTGGCGGTCATATCTCCACGTATGCCTCTGCAGTGACCCTCTACGAGGTTGGGCAGAACCATTTCTGGCGCGGGCAAGACGCCCCCGGCGGCGGTGACCAGGTCTTCTTCCAGGGGCACGCAGCGCCCGGTATGTACGCTCGCGCTTTCCTGGAGGGGCGTCTGAGCGAAGATGACCTCGATGGGTTCCGTCAGGAGAAGTCGAAGGCTGGGCGCGGTCTACCTTCCTACCCGCACCCCCGCATGCTGCCCGACTTCTGGCAGTTTCCGACGGTGTCGATGGGCCTGGGCCCGATGGATTCCATCTACCAGGCGTCCATGAACAAATACCTCACCAACCGTGGCGTCAAGGACTGCTCGGATCAGCATGTGTGGGCCTTCCTCGGTGATGGCGAGATGGACGAGCCGGAGTCGCGCGGATTCCTGCAGGTTGCTGCCAATGAAGAGCTCGACAACCTCACCTTCGTCATCAACTGCAACCTGCAGCGTCTGGACGGACCGGTGCGTGGCAACGGCAAGATTGTTCAGGAACTTGAGGCTGTCTTCCGTGGCGCTGGCTGGAACGTCATCAAGGTTATTTGGGGATCCGGCTGGGACCCGCTGCTGCAAGCCGACCGCGACGGTGCCCTCGTTGACATCATGAACAACACTCGTGATGGTGACTACCAAACCTTCAAGGCCAACGACGGTGCCTATGTTCGTGAGCACTTCTTCGGTCGCGACCCGCGCACTGCCAAAATGGTCGAAAACTGGACTGATGAGCAGATCTGGGCGTTGCGCCGTGGTGGCCATGACTACCGCAAGATCTACAACGCCTATAAGGCGGCTACGGAGTTCAAGGGGGCACCGACAGTGGTGCTTGCCTGCACTATTAAAGGTTATGATCTTGGGACTCACTTCGCAGGCCGCAACGCGACCCACCAGATGAAGAAGCTGGCCCTCGACGACCTCAAACAGTTCCGCGATCGTCTCGAAATTCCAATTTCGGACAAGGTACTGGAGGCTGATCCTTACCGTGCCCCGTACTTCCATCCCGGCGCCGATGACGAGCGCATCCAGTACCTCATGGAGCGTCGGCGCGCCCTCGGGGGTTTTGTGCCGGAGCGACGCTCGAAGTTCACCCCGCTGCCGATTCCCGAGCAGAAGGCTTTTGACGGTGTCAAACGTGGCTCGGGCAAACAGGAAGTCGCCACCACGATGGCCTTCGTGCGGCTACTCAAGGACCTCATGCGCGACAAGAACTTCGCTCCGCACGTCGTTCCGATCATCCCTGATGAGGCCCGTACCTTTGGCATGGACTCGTTCTTCCCGACGATCAAGATCTACAATCCGCACGGCCAGAACTACACCCCGGTTGACCACGAGCTCATGCTCAGCTACCGCGAGGCCAAGAACGGGCAGATCATTCACACCGGCATCAATGAGGCTGGTTCGGCGGCTGCCTTCATTGCCGCAGGCTCGGCATATTCCACTCAGGGTGTGCCGATGGTGCCGATCTACCTTTTCTATTCGATGTTCGGATTCCAGCGCACCGGTGACTCTTTTTGGGCAGCTGGTGATCAGATGACTAAGGGGTTCATCATTGGTGCCACTGCCGGACGCACCACACTCACCGGCGAAGGTACCCAGCACATGGACGGCCATTCGCCGGTCCTGGCTGCTGCGAACCCAGCCGTCATCTCCTACGATCCGGCTTATTCCTACGAGATCTCCCATATTGTTCAGGCAGGTCTGGAGCGCATGTACGGCGAGAACGCCGAAGATGTCATGTACTACCTGACGGTGTACAACGAACCGATCGTTCAGCCGGCCGAGCCAGAGGGCGTTGATGCCGAGGGCATCGTCAAGGGTATGTACCTGCTCTCGAGGGGCTCCGTTGAGGGAGTTGGCGAGAATGCCCGCCGCGTTCAGCTGTTGGCCTCCGGCGTCGCGGTGCCGTGGGCCATTGAGGCTCAGCAACTCCTTAAGGACGATTTTGGCGTTGTTGCCGACGTATGGTCGGTGACGTCGTGGAACAACCTACGTCGTGATGCCATGGATGCCGAGGAGCAGGCCTTCTTGCACCCGGAGCAGGGCAAGCGCACTCCGTACATCGTTGAGTGTCTTGCTGAGGCCCCTGGTCCGGTCATTGCTGCTACCGACTATATGCGCCAGGTCCCCGACCAGATCGCTCAGTGGGTACCGGGGGATTATGCCTCCCTGGGTGCCGACGGGTTCGGCTTCTCTGATACCCGTGCCGCTGCCCGACGGTTCTTCCATATCGATGGTCCCTCCATGGCCGTGCGTGCCCTCCAGATGCTCGCTGAGCGCGGCGAGGTTCCGCAGGACTGGCCGGTTAAAGCCGCCGAGAAGTACGACCTCCTCAACGTCAACGCGGGGGCTTCCGGTAGTGCTGGTGGCGACGCCTGATCGATAGATTGTCGAAAAGCCGGGGCATTCCATGATGTGGGCTGCCCCGGTTTTCGCTGAAGTCCGTTGCCTTCGCCATTCTCCTGCTAGCCTTTTTAGCGCCTAAGCTAAACCGAATTAGTTCTTGCGGCAACGGCGCTGCAAGGGGTGGAGATCGAAGGGGTATGACACATGAGGTTGAGTCGTCGGCACGTGCTCGCTGGTACTGTCGGGGCAGTTTCAACGGCGCTGATTGCAGCACAGACGCCTGCAGGTATCGCGTTTGCAAGGTCTTGCAGGCCTTCTAGGGCAGTGACCACCGCGGTCTATATCGAGGTCAATCACGAGGATCTCGCGACTGTCGGAGCTTTCCTCCGGGCAGGGGCTCACCGGCCGGTCTTCGATCTGGCGATGATTTTTGCGGCCAATATCAACTATGACGGGTACACGGCTTACCTGCACCTGAACGAGCGAGTCATGGAAACGCTCAGAGCTGCCGAAACTCAGATTCGCCCGTTGCAGCGTCGTGGGACGAAGGTGCTCTTGTCGCTCCTTGGTAATCATGAGGGCGCCGGGTTCGCCAACTTTCCAACCCGGCACGACGCTGAACGGTTCGCGGCTCAGGTAGCAAGGGTTGTTCATAGGTATCATCTTGATGGCGTCGACCTAGATGACGAATATTCCGAGTACGGCAAAAATGATACCGGTCAGCCCAATGAAGACTCTTTTGTTTGGTTTGTTCGCGCGCTGCGACGCCACCTGGGGCCTCATAAACTCCTTACCTTGTACTCGATTGGGCCGTCGGTTGATCGAACTGTTTCGGCGGTGGGTAATGCATCAGATGACCTCGATTATGCATGGAACCCGTGGTATGGCACCTATCAGGAACCATTGGTGCCGGGTATGCCTCGAAGTCATTTGGGGGCGGCAGCAGTTGACTGGGGACATACGTCGATCGAAATGATCGAGACGATGGCCTCTCGGACGATCCGTGACGGTTATGGCGTCTTCATGACGTATGACTTGCGGGTGTCGACGAACCCGTCCCTCGTGCAGGCCATGACAACGTCCTTGGGAGGAAGGTGGTGACTTCGATGGTGACCGTCGCAGAAAAGGCCCCACGGTGGTCGTCGGCGGGATGTTCTGGCACACTGATGAAGGTGGGAACTCCCTGTCACGCAGAGCAAGAGAAAGCGAAGGATTTCGTGGGAAGCGGCAGCGATTTGGACAAGCTCGGTTTTGAGGCCGGGCAGGTCGTCCAGGAGCTCGGTTGGGACGATGACGTTGACGAGAACCTCCGTCAGGAGGTTATGGACATCATCGACGGTGACATGATCGAGGATTCGATTGACGCCGTTGACATCGTCTGGTTGTGGCTGCGTTCCGACGACGGCGATGTAGCCGACGGCTTGGTTGACGCTATGCGTGATTTGTCTGACGACGGGTTTATCGTTCTGGTCACCCCGAAGGTGGGGCGCCCGGGCACTATTGATCCGGCTGATCTGTCTGACGGCGCAGATACTGCTGGAATGGTGCTGACCACCAGCTACGACGTCAGTGAGGACTGGCAGGCCCACAAGATTGTGCGCCCGCGCGGCGGGCGGCGCTGATCGTCTTTCAAGCACTTCCTGCGGCATGGTTCCGTAGGGATTGCGGTATGTCTAACGTATTGACGGACTTGGAGAGGTCCGTCAATACACGGTCTTCACATCATTCGCCGAGTATCTCGTCCAGCTTTTCTGGGGTCATAATCGGAGTCATCGGCAGCATCTTGTAGGCCGTCATGTCGAGCGCGAAAGCCGCTACCGTCGGATCGCTGTCAAGGTCGATGTCAGCCCAGCGGTAGTGGGAAAGCAGGTGGCGGGGACGGAACTGTAGATGCCTGCTGCCGGCCCGTCTGACGCCTTGCGCGATCCGTGCGGGCCATCAGTGATCATTGGCCCGGCAATGCCGAGGCGCTCGATTGCCTGAAGGTGCCAGGCATCACTGCCTGAGCACAGGGAGACTTTCTCCTCAAGGTGAGTTGACCAATGATGTCGGTGATCTGAGATGCGGTCATAACTGGCTCCTTCGTCAACGTCGACACCGGATTATCGTCGGGACCTAGGACAGCGTCGCGACAGCGATGTTTCGGCTAGTTACCAGACGGATGACGAAGATTCGTCAGTGACGTTCAAAGCTGTGAACTGGTGGTGACCGTTACCCCGGCATCTTCCATAGCTGCCACGGCCGCTTCACCTGACTCTAGACTGACCGGTTCACTGAGATCGGTCAAGCATGTCGTGGTAAACCCGAGATGCTGGGCATCCAGAGCCGTGTCCTTGACACAGTGGGACAGGGCCAAGCCGACAACGTCGACAGCTTCGATCCGGTGATCGCGCAATATCGTCTCGAGAGACGAACCGCCCTTAGTAGTCCCCTCGAAACCGGAGTAGGCCGCAGCATATTGCCCCTTCTTAACGTGCGCATCGACAGGAATCTCGGCTACCGCCGGATGAATCTCAGCCTCGTCGGTACCCGCAACCCCATGTGGCGGCCAGGAATCCACAAAGTCGGGGTTGCTGGAGAAGTGGTCGCCGGGATCAATATGCCAATCCTGGGTAGTGACGACTATGTCGTAACTATCACGGTGGGTCGTGATATAGCACGCAATGCGCTCGGCGCAGGCATTGCCGCCTGCGACAGCCAGAGCGCCTCCCTCACAGAAAGTTGGCTGGACGTCTACGACGAGAAGAGCACGATGTGATGAAGTCATGGGCGCATCCCTCCGCCACCCCCGGCTCTAGGTACGCTGACGCCATGGCAGTGAGCACTTATGAGGCGGCCCAAGATCGCTACGACACCATGGAGTATCGACGTTGCGGAACGAGCGGCTTATTGCTCCCCGCCGTTTCGTTGGGACTGTGGCACAACTTTGGAGATTTTCACCCCGGATTCACGCAGCGTGCCGTGCTGCGTCGTGCGTTCGATCGCGGTATCACTCACTTCGACCTCGCTAATAATTACGGTCCGCCCTATGGGCAGGCCGAGATTAATTTCGGTCGCATGATGGCGACTGATTTCAAGCCCTATCGGGATGAACTTATTATAAGCTCCAAGGCTGGCTACGATATGTGGCCCGGCCCCTATGGGCAAGGTGGGTCTCGTAAGTACCTCATCGCCTCCTGCGACCAGTCTCTCAAGCGGATGGGGTTGGACTACGTCGACATCTTCTATTCCCATCGATTCGATCCGGAAACTCCGCTCGAGGAGACGATGGGAGCCCTCGACCGGATCGTGCGATCGGGTCGGGCCCTGTATGCAGGTATTTCCTCATACGGTCCCGAGGAGACGGAGCGTGCCGCCGCCATTGCCCGTGACCTTGGTACCCCATTGCTCATCCACCAACCGCGTTACAACATGTTTGACCGATGGATTGAGGACGGTCTTATCGATACCTGTGAGCAGGAGGGAATGGGCATCATCTGTTTCTCCCCGTTGGCTCAAGGAATTCTCACCGACAAGTACCTCAGAGGCGTCCCTGCTCAGTCACGTGCTGGCATGGGGGCGGTCTCGCTGCGACCCGAACAGATCGACGACGCTACCCGCGCCGCAGTCGCTGCCCTCAACGAGGTCGCTAAGGATCGCGACCAGACTTTGGCCCAGATGGCCCTCTCATGGATCCTGCGCGAGCCCCGCATCACCAGCGTGCTCGTGGGGGCTTCCTCGGTGCCGCAACTGGATTCAGATATCGATGCACTTGAGGCCACCCCCTTCACTGACGACGAGAGAGTGCGTATTGAGTCGGTGTTGGCCGACCATGTCTTCTGACCCGTCCCGAGTCGTGCTAACCTCATGGGGACGCCCTTTAATGGCGATCCCGTGAGGTCGCGAAGGTCGTGCTAGCAGGCGGTTGCGCGTATGCGCGTCGCCCGTTGTGCTCTACCCTCGCACCTGCGGTGTCCAGAGGTAGGAGCCTGATATGCAACTCACTCAGTCATCTGGTCCAGTGACCGTCCTCGATTCCAAGGCATTGGAACGGGCACTGACGAGAATTTGTTACGAAATCGTCGAGCGCAACGAGGGGCTTGACCAGTTGGAAATCGTCGGAATTCGCACCCGCGGTGCGTATCTTGCGCGGCGCATGGCAACCAAGCTGTCTTCCCTCAGCGATGTCGACGTTCCTGTCAGCGAGCTCGATATCACCTTGTATCGAGACGATCTCGACCCCAATGAGTACCGCGAACGCCCGAAAAACCCGGTGCTTTCGGACAATAACGTCCCCACAAACCTGGCTGGTAAGACCGTCGTGCTTGTAGACGACGTGCTGTTTACCGGTCGTACCGTCCGGGCGGCCCTTGATGCCTTGGTCGATACCGGACGTCCCAGCTGTGTTCTGCTGGCGGTCATGGTTGATCGCGGTCACCGAGAGCTTCCGGTCCGTGCTGATTTCGTGGGTAAAAACATCCCCACCTCATTGGGTGAAGCCGTGGACGTTCACGTCACCGAAGTCGATGGCGAAGATGCCGTCACCATCCGGAAGGTGGCCTCCCGATGAGCACTGAGGTTACTGAAGAGTTCCATGCCGACCACACCGGACGTCACTTTTTATCGGTCGAGGACATGTCCAATGATGACGTCATGCGGATCATTGATCGTGGCCGGCAATTCAAGGTCGGTGACACTCCGCGTGTGGAGCCCGGGCATGTCGCCATCAACATGTTTTTCGAGAACTCCACCCGAACGATGACCAGCTTCCAGATGGCTGAGCACCGTCTCGGTATGAAGATCCTTGACTTCGATCCGGGCCACTCCAGCGTCACCAAGGGCGAGAGCCTCTACGACTCAGTGCGCACCGTCGATGCTATTGGCGCTGAAGTTGCCGTCATACGCCACTCCAACAACCACTACTACGATTACCTGTTGGCGACCGGGATGCTCGGCTTGTCAGTGGTTAATGGTGGTGACGGATCCGGTCAGCATCCCAGTCAGTGCATGCTCGACCTTATGACCATCGCTGAGGAGTTCGGCCACGTCGATGGTCTAACGGTTGCGATCAGCGGCGATATCGCTCACTCGCGAGTAGCCCGTTCTGATGCTCAGATCCTTGCCCGGCTTGGGGCCAATGTCGTCTTTACCGGACCCCGCGAATGGATGGACCACGACGTCACCCGGCTTGGCACGATGGCGACTCTCGACGAGGTCATTGCTGATGTCGACGTCGCGATGATGCTACGCGTCCAGCACGAGAGATTCGACGCTGGCCCGGACTTCTCTGCAACTGATTACCTGCAAGCGTTTGGGCTCACCGACGAGCGTGCAGAGCGGATGAAGCCCCAGGCGATCATCATGCATCCGGCTCCGGTAAACCGGGGATGTGAAATTTCCGGTCACCTCGTAGAGGCCCCCTCATCTCGTATCTTTGAGCAGATGGGGAACGGAGTCATGGTGCGAATGGCCATTCTGGAACAGGTGTTGCAAAACAGGGAGACAAAGTGAGTCGACGGGTCCTCCTTACCGGGTTGACCATGCTGGTGGGAGCCACTCCGGTTCCCTCCCAGCTCCTCATCCGCGATGAGCGGATCGAGGCCATTTCACGAGGGCGATCCAACGCCCTCGACGGGGCCGATGCCGAGGTCATCGATCTTGACGGGGCCCTGGTGACTCCCGGAATGGTGGACCTGCACGTTCATTTGCGTGAGCCGGGTCAGGAGCATAAGGAGACCATCGCCTCGGGCACTGCCGCAGCTGCCCGAGGCGGCTGGACGACTATCTGTGCGATGCCTAATACTGTTCCTGACCCCCATAGCCCCGAGCTCATGGCCGACCTCAACCGGAGGATTGAGGAGTCGGCTTTGGTACGGGTGTTGCCCATCGCCCCCATTACTGTTGGGCTGACGAGCAATGACCTTGTTGACGTTAAAGCCTTGACGCGGGCCGGGGCAGTGGCCTTCTCTAATGACGGCAAGGGGGTGCAGCTGGCCGGAGTCATGTACGACGCGATGCGGTCAGCGGCCGCGGTCGGCCGTCCTATTGCTGCTCACGCCGAGGACGAGTCCCTGGTGCGGGGCGGGGTCATCAACGACGGACGTCGGGCTAGGGAACTCGGCTTGCCCCCCATGACTCGTCTCACCGAAACCGTGCAAGTGGCCCGCGACGTCATGATCGCTGAGGCGACTGGCACCCACTACCACCTATGCCACGCCTCGACCCGGCAGTCGATTCGCACCTTGCGCCGAGGCCGCGAGGACGGTGCGAACGTCACTGGTGAGGCCGCTCCACATCATCTGCTGCTGGCCGACGATGACATCGCCGACGACAACGGGTTCTACAAGATGAACCCGCCGCTGCGCACCCGCGAGGACATCGACGCTATGGTCGAGGGTCTGTGTGACGGAACTTTAACCTGTATCGCCACCGATAACGCCCCGCATGCGGCTGAGGAAAAAGCATGTTCCTTCCGCAATGCCGCTTTTGGGGTCATCACTAACGAGCACACCTTCGCCCTGCTGTACACCAACTTTGTGCTTGACCGGCGTTTCCGGCTTGACCAGCTTGTCGACTGGCTCACCGTCGGACCGGCAGAGACCTTCGGAATGTCGGAGGCCGGTCGGCTGCGCGTGGGAGGACCGGCCGATCTGGCCGCCTTCGATTTGCACACCGAGACGACGATTATCCCTGAAGACGGTGCCGGAATGGGGCGCAACACTCCCTTCGCTGGTCGTGCTGTCCTCGGTGACTGCGTGCTGACGATGGTCGGTGGCCGGACGGTCCACCGTCGTGGCCGGCCGATAGGTGAGACTGACCACTACGAGATGGGAGACCCGCAATGAGCAGACACACCCTGTTGCTCGCCGACGGGACGAGCTACCGGGGGGAGGCTTTTGGGGCCGACCGAGAGGTGAGCGCCGAGGTCGTCTTCACCACCGGCATGACCGGCTACCAGGAAACTTTGACCGACCAGTCCTACAACGGACAAATCGTCACCTTCACTTACCCCCTCATTGGTAACTGTGGAATCAACCGCGACGATATGGAGTCGTTGTTCCCGACGACCGCCGGGGTCATTTGCCGCGAGGTGCCGCGACTGGCTAGTAACTGGCGCAACCGGCGTAGCCTCGACGAGTTTCTCACCACCCACGGCATTCCCGCTCTGGCTGGGATCGATACTCGTGCCTTGGTGCGTCGATTGCGCACTGAGGGAGTTATGAAAGGTGCGCTGTTGGGCCCTGACGCTGATCTCGACGCCGAGCTGGAGAAGTTGCGCGACACTCACCTGCCTACCGACCAGATCGTCCAGGTGTCCACCCGCACCGCCTACCCGTCGCCTTTGGGCGGGCGCAGTGTGGTGCTCTTCGATTTCGGTCTTAAGCACTCCATCTTGCGAGAGTTGAGCAGGCGAGGCTGTGCCGTGACCGTTGTGCCGTGGAACATCTCGGCTGACCGGGTACATGCCCTGGCGCCTGACGGCATCATGCTGTCTAACGGCCCCGGAGATCCGAAGTCGATCCCAGGGGTACAAGATGTGGTGCGAGAACTGCAGGAGGAGTACCCGGTCTTCGGCATCTGCATGGGCCACCAGATCTTCGCTCTGGCTAACGGCGCCGATACCTATAAGCTGCCTTTCGGCCACCGCGGCTTCAACCACCCGGTCCGCGAGTTGTCGACCGGCCGAATCGATTTCACCAGCCAGAACCACGGTTACGCCGTCGATCCTGAATCGGTAGTCGGCACCGAGTTGGAGATCACCCATATTGAGATTAATGACGAGACCGTCATGGGTGTGCGCCATACCCGACTCGGTTCCTTCTCGGTGCAGTACCATCCCGACGCCGCCGCCGGACCTCACGATGCCGCGCACGTCTTCGACGACTTCGTCGCTCTCATGGACGCCAATCACATTGGAGACCAGAACTAATGCCCCGCCGTACTGACCTGCACCGCATTCTCGTCATTGGATCCGGGCCGATCCTCATCGGTCAGGCTGCCGAGTTCGACTACGCCGGCACCCAGGCTTGTCTGGCACTCAAGGAGGAGGGGTACGAGGTCATCCTCGTCAACTCCAACCCAGCCACGATCATGACCGACCGTGACATTGCCGACAAGGTCTACATTGAGCCGATCACCCTCGAGTTCGTCTCCGCAATTTTACGCCGGGAGCGCCCCGACGCCATCGTCCCCACCCTGGGTGGCCAGACTGGCCTTAACATGGCCACTGAATTGGCCAAGTTCGGGATACTTGACGAACTTGGTATCGAGTTACTCGGCACCAAGCTCTCAGCCATCGAGAAGGCTGAAGACCGTGAACTGTTCAAGCAGCTTATGGACGAGCTGGGTCAGCCGGTTCCGGCCTCCGAGATTGTTCACACCATTGGTGAGGCAGTTGAGGTCGGGAACACCATTGGGTACCCGCTCATCGTCCGTCCCGCATATACCCTCGGCGGCACTGGCGGCGGTATGTGCCACGATGAGGCCGAACTCGTACGCATCGTCGGTAAGGGGTTAGAGCTGTCTCCGGTTACCGAGTGCCTGGTCGAGCAGTCGATCGCCGGGTACAAGGAGATCGAGTACGAGATGATGCGCGACGGCGCTGACAACACCATGGTGGTCTGCACCATGGAGAACTTCGATCCGGTCGGAGTTCACACCGGCGACTCCATTGTCTTTGCTCCTACCCAGACCCTCACCGACGTCGAGCACGAGATGTTGCGTGATGCGTCGATTGAGATCGTCCGGGCGCTTGGGATCGAGGGAGGCTGCAATGTCCAGCTTGCGCTCGATCCGAATTCCTTCCAGTACTACGTCATCGAGGTCAATCCGCGAGTCTCGCGCTCCTCAGCGCTGGCCTCGAAAGCCACCGGCTACCCGATTGCCAAGATCGCCGCCAAGATCGCCGTCGGATTGACCCTTGACGAGATTCGTAACCCCGTCACCGGGACGACGTGGGCGATGTTTGAGCCGATGCTCGACTACGTCGTCGCTAAAATCCCACGCTGGCCTTTTGACAAGTTCGCTCGGGCTGATCGGCGCCTAGGCACTCAGATGAAGGCGACAGGTGAGGTCATGGCCCTAGGCCGCACCATCGAGGAATCCTTACTCAAGGCGGTGCGCTCCTTGGAGATCGGCGTCGATCATCTGACTCTTCGTGAGGTCGCCGATCTACCCGACGACATCCTTGAGGAACGGTTGCTGCATGCCCGCGATGACCGTCTGTTTTGCCTGGCTGACGCGATCCGACGCGGACGCACGGTGCACGAGCTGCATGAGCAGACCAGTATTGACGTGTTCTTCCTCGACAAAATCGCCCACATCCTTGAAATTGAGGAGAGGTTACAGGCCTGTCCCGACGACCTTGAGGCGCTTTGGATTGCCAAGCGCAATGGCTTCTCCGACCCGGCCATTGCACGGATCTGGGGCAAGAGTCCTGACGAAGTACGGGCTCGTCGCGTCGAGAACGGGATTGTACCGGTGTACAAGATGGTCGATACCTGTGCTGGTGAGTTCGACTCTTCAACCCCCTACTTCTACTCGACCTACGAAATGGAGAATGAGTCGGAAAAATCGCAGCGTCCCAGCGTTCTCGTATTGGGTTCTGGGCCGATTCGCATTGGTCAGGGAATCGAGTTCGACTACGCCACCGTGCACTCCGTCAAGGCTATTCAGGCTGCCGGGTACGAGGCCATCATCATGAACTCGAATCCGGAGACGGTATCGACCGATTTCTCCATCTCTGACAAACTGTATTTTGAGCCGCTGACCTTTGAAGACGTCATGAACGTCATCGACCTCGAGCAGCCCGACGGTGTCATCGTCCAGTTCGGTGGTCAGACGGCGATCAACTTGGCCGGACCACTCTCGGCAGCCGGGGTGCCGATCCTAGGAACCCAGCTGGCTGATCTTGACCGTGCCGAAGACCGGGAAGGGTTCGAGTCTCTGCTCGTCGAATTGGGTATTCCGCAAGCTCCAGGTGGTACGGCACGGTCCCCCGAGGAGGCCCTTGCGGTCGCCGAAGAGCTCGGGTACCCAGTGTTGGTGCGTCCTTCCTATGTCATCGGTGGTCGCGCCATGGCCATTGTCGCTAGTGCCGAGGAACTCAAGCGGTACATGCGCGATGCTGTGCACGCCAGTCCCGATAAGCCGGTGCTGGTGGATCGCTACCTCAATGGTCTGGAATGTGAGGTCGACGCGATCTGTGACGGCACTGACGTCCTGATCCCCGGCATCATGGAACACATCGAGCGCGCAGGTGTGCACTCTGGTGACTCGATGGCCGTATATCCGCCGCAGCGGATGAGCCAGCAGGTTGCCGACCGGATCGTTGAGGTGACGACGAAGTTGGCCCGAGGTCTTAACACCAAGGGCATCCTCAACATCCAGTTCGTCATTGCCCATGATCCGGTGACCGGTGAGGAGACGGTCTACGTCATTGAGGCTAATCCGAGAGCCTCGCGTACCGTGCCTTTCCTGTCGAAGGTGACCGGGGTGTCGATGGCTGAAGTGGCCACCCGAATCATCCTCGGCGGGACCCTAGCCGACCTGGGACTGCAGCCTGGCCTGTTGCCGGTCTCGAAGCGCATCCACGTCAAGTCCCCGGTATTCAGTTTTTCCAAGCTCGATCTTGTCGATTCCCACCTTGGCCCGGAGATGAAGTCGACCGGTGAGGTCATGGGGTCCGACGACACCGTAGAAAAAGCGCTGTACAAGGTGTTTGACGCAGCGGGCCTACACGTTCCTGAATACGGTAAAATCCTCATCACGGTGGACGATGGCGCCAAGCCGGAGGCACTTCGGTTGGCCCGACGCTTCGATCGGATAGGGTTCCAGCTCGTGGGAACGATGGGTACCGCTCGCTTCTTTGACGAGGGTGGTTTGCGTATCGATGTTGCTGAGAAGATTGGGGCAGGGGAGGCTGGATCGACGGAGTCTGTCCTGGACCTTATTAGCCGCAACGGTTGCGATGCTGTCATCAATGTCATGGGCAATGGCCAGGACACCATCATCGATGGTAAGCAGATTCGTCGCGAAGCTATCGCCCGTGGCATCCCGCTTTTCACCTCCTTAGACACCGCTGCGGCGATTTGCCGGGTCATGGAGTCACGGGTCTTTTCTACGGAGTCGATCTGATGGGCAAGGCGACGGGGCTTCGTCGTGGTCCCCAAATGATGCGGCTTGCCGACCGTCATGAGATTGCCGTCGGGGTGTACTCGGTGCGGCTCATCCCTGAGGGGCCCATGCCTCATGTTGTACCAGGAACTTTTCTTGATCTGCTGCCCGGTGGCGTGCACGTGCTGCGCCGGCCACTGTCCATCGCCGACGCCGATGATGAGGGATACACCCTTATCTTTCGAGTAGTAGGGAAGGGAACCGACAAGCTTTCGGTGGAGCCGATCGGAGCTGAGATTGACGTTTTAGGTCCACTCGGTCGCGGGTTCGACCTTGACGCTGTGCAGCCCGGTGGACGAGCTCTGCTTATTGGTGGGGGAGTCGGAATCCCGCCGCTGTACTTGTTGGGACGGCGACTTGTTGACCGTGGCGTCCAGGTGCAGTTCCGACTGG
Organism: Cutibacterium namnetense; assembly: GCF_001642025.1. Classification (GTDB taxonomy): domain Bacteria; phylum Actinomycetota; class Actinomycetes; order Propionibacteriales; family Propionibacteriaceae; genus Cutibacterium; species Cutibacterium namnetense. The sequence goes on from NZ_LWHO01000003.1 coordinate 283,022, forward strand.
GGTTCCGTGACCGAAGCGACATTTTTTGGACTGATCGCTTCGGCCAGCTCGGTGAGGTTCTCGTCTCTACCGATGACGGGTCGGTTGGGACGCGGGGGACCGTCGCTCAGATCGCCGAGACTGACGAGGCTCGTCGCTTTGTCCCTGACGTCGTGCAAGCCTGCGGGCCTCTCCCGATGCTGAGATGGGTGAAGTCTGCGCTGGCTCCGACCGTGCCTACCCAGCTATCGCTGGAAGAGAGAATGGCTTGCGGTGTGGGCGCGTGTTACGCCTGCGTTGTCGGTGATGCCCGTGACCCCGATCACCAGTTCCGGGTGTGTTTCGACGGTCCCGTGCTCGCGGCCGAGGAGGTTCTGTTGTGACTAGATTGGCCGTGTCGCTTCCGGGGCTGGACCTTAAGAACCCGATCATGCCCGCCAGCGGGTGTTTTGGTTTCGGGGCCGAATATGCGCAGTACTACGACTTGTCGGTGCTGGGGTCGATCATGGTCAAGGCGACCACCCTCGAGCCCCGCCGTGGCAATCCGGTCGTTAGAGTGGCCGAGACTCCAGGTGGCATGCTCAACGCTATCGGTCTGCAAAATCCTGGCCTCGACGTCGTCATGGCCGAGAAGTTACCTTGGTTAGCCAGGCATTTCCCGGACCTGCCTATCATCGCAAACGTTGCCGGGTACACCACCGAGGACTATGTCAGGGTCTGCGAGGTCATCTCGCGGGCCCCCAATGTGGCGGCTCTGGAAATAAACATCTCCTGTCCCAATGTTAAGCGTGGCGGAATTACTTTCGGCACCAATGGGAGTGCAGCCCATGATCTGACACAGGCCGTCGTTGCAGCCGCTAGTGTGCCGGTTTACGTCAAGTTGTCGCCCAATGTCACTGACATTACTGAGATCGCGTGTGCGGTCGCCGACGCCGGTGCCGACGGTTTAACCCTCATCAACACTCTCACCGGAATGAGGATTAACCTGGCACGACGGACACCCGTTATTGCCAACGCCACTGGTGGTTTGTCTGGACCAGCCGTTCTGCCCATCGCGGTGAAGATGATCGACGCTGTCACCCGGGCCGTTGACATCCCCGTCATCGGCATGGGTGGTGTGACGACGAGCGCCGACGCCCTCGAACTCATGATGGCTGGGGCTTCGGCAGTTGGTGTTGGGACCGCTAACTTCACCGATCCACTGGCCTGCCCCAAGATTATCAACGGCCTTGAGCCGCTTATGGACGACCTAGGCATTGCCAGCCTTGAGGACCTTCGGGCTCAGGTTCGGCAGTCTCGCTGATCCAGCCACCGTTTAAGGAGTTATATGGACACCACCCGCCCAATCATCGCTCTCGACCTTCCTAGCGGCGAGGCAGCTCTTGACTTCGTCGGTCGATTCGACGGGGAGAGTCTTTTCGTCAAGGTAGGCATGGAATTGTTCTACGCGGCTGGGCCGAGCGTAGTCGCCAGCCTTAAGGAGGCCGGGCACGACGTCTTCTGCGATCTCAAGCTTCACGACATCCCCAATACCGTCAAGGGTGCTGCTTCGAGTCTCTCCAAGCTGGGCGCAGACCTACTTACCGTGCACGCAGCCGGTGGCAGAGCCATGATGGAGGCTTCGCTCGAGGGCCTGGGAGACGCCGCCGAGACCACTCGTGTCATTGCCATCACCCAGCTCACCTCCACCTCCCCCGAGGCGTTGAAAACCGAGCAGCTAGTGGAGGCGCCGCTTGTCGAGTCGGTGCGTAACTACGCCAAGCTTGCCCAGGCCGCCGGACTGTCTGGCGTCGTCTGCTCGGCTCACGAGGCCGCCGATATCGCTTCGGTAACCGGTCCAGACTTCCTACGCGTCACCCCGGGGATTCGTCCGGCAGGGGCGGCGGTAGGGGATCAGGCCAGGGTCGCCACTCCGGGTAACGCCGCTGCGATGGGCTCCTCGGCGATTGTGGTGGGGCGTCCCATTACTAAGGCTGACGACCCGGTAGCCGCCTACCACGCCATTCGCGATGACTGGAATGCCGGGCGGAAAGCCTGATGACAACACAACTCGGAGGAAGACCACTATGACCCTGACTAATAATGAGACCGCCCGCGAGTTCGCTGAGCGCCTGCTCGCCATTGGGGCCGTCTCGCTGTCTCCGGATGTCCCGTTCACCTGGGCATCCGGGCTGCACTCGCCCATCTACTGCGACAACCGGGTGACCCTCTCGGATCCGCAGACCCGTGATCTCATTGCTGATGGGTTGGCTTCACTTGTTCGCACCAACTTCCATCAGGTCGACGTCGTGGCCGGTACTGCTACGGCTGGCATCGCCCATGCCGCTCTTGCCGCTGATCGACTTGGCGCACCCATGGCCTATGTGCGTTCTGCTCCAAAGGATCATGGGCGAGGCAACCAGATTGAGGGGCGTATCCCAGCTCGGTCCCAGGTCGTCATGGTCGAGGACCTCATCTCCACAGGCGGCTCGGTGCTCAAGGCTGCCGAGGCGGTAAAGGGCGAGGGATCGACGGTGGTCGGTGTCCTCGCTCTCTTCTCCTACGAACTGGAGAAGGGCCACTGCGCCTTCGAGAAAGCCGGGCTGCCGCTGTACACCTTGTCGAACTATCCGACTCTGATCGAGGTGGCTGCCGAGTCCGGGCGGATCACACCTGAGCAGCAGACCACTTTGGCGACGTGGTCGTCGGATCCGCAGGCCTGGTCCGACGCACACTGATGAGCGCGCTGGCGTTCTTGACCCGCTGACGGAGTCTTGTTGTATCTGGGCGACGATCACCAGGTTTGCGCCGAGCACATAGAACCTTGGTGGTTGTGCTCCGATTCGCTCGTTATGGGACCACGGAGACAGGTAAGTGACCGCGACACTGGATCACACCCACCGTCGGGCGATCGCGAGGGTCTGGTCAACGTATCCGCCGCCGAAGAGCCAGCAATGCACGATGAGCATATGAAGTTGGTGCAGTCCGATTCGATCCTGCCAGCCGTCAGCCAGCGGCGATTCCTCGTTGTAGGCTTCCCGGATTCGCTCGGTAAAGGGAGTGCCGAATACTGATAGGGCTGCGAGGTCCTCCTCGGCGTGGCCTCCTTGAGCGGCAGGGTCAATGAGGACGACACCGTCGGCGGTCCACATGAGGTTGCCAGTCCACATGTCCCCATGGGTTCTGGCTGCCGCATCGGTCACCAAGGCTGGTTGGTCATGGTCGAGATCCCCGCTGGCCAATCGGTCGACTAGCCTCGACATGATTGCTCGGGCGTCGGCGTCGAGGCTGTCCATATAAGGTTCAATGCGGTACTGGGCATAGAACTCTCCCCACGAGGAGATTGGCTCGGAGGGCAATGGCAGGGGAGCACGACCGATATACCCACCGTCGGGAGCAAACCCGTCAGGTGCCGCTCCCAAGTGCGAGGCCCCGGTTGCGTGGGTGTGAGCCAGTCGGCGGCCAAACTCCTCGGCTGCCTCGCGGGTGGGACGTACCGTGGACAATTCGGGTTCGGTGAGCCATCCCTTACCATGGTCGAGAACTTTGACGATTGCGGCCCCAGCTGGCTCAGCAGCAGCGAGCCACGCTAGCCCGGCGACCTCGTAGTCAATGGCGTTTCTGCGGTGGTCGGTCTTGCGAAAGGTCATGGATCCCACGGTAGACGCGTAGGATGCAGCCGAAACTACCTTGTCTATCAGAACGGAGTCTTGTGTCCGCCGATGATCACCTCATGACAGTCCATCTGGTGTCGATGGGCTGTGCCCGCAACGATGTCGACTCCGAGGAACTCGCGGCCCGAATGGAGGCTGGCGGGTTCCGTCTCGTTGATGACCCTGCCGAGGCGGAGACCGTCGTCGTCAATACCTGTGGCTTCATCGAGCAGGCCAAGAAGGACTCCGTCGATACCTTGCTGGCTGCCGCTGATCTCAAGGGGAGTGGCACTACGACCTCAGTCGTTGCGGTCGGGTGCATGGCCGAACGTTACGGGCGTGAGCTAGCGGAGTCTCTGCCTGAGGCCGATGCGGTGCTGGGATTCGATGATTACGACGACATCGCGGTCCGGTTGCGAACCATCTTGGACGGCGGATCGCTTGAGGCCCACGTGCCCCGTGACCGACGTGCCCTGTTGCCTATTAGCCCGGTCGATCGACCGATCGCACGCGCCGGGGTTTCTGTTCCGGGCCACGGCACGGCCCCTGACCTTCCGGCCTCCATGGCTCCGGCGTCCGGTCCCCGAGCCACCCGGCGACGGCTCGGGACAGGGCCCAGCGCGCCGCTTAAGATGGCCTCGGGTTGTGACCGTCGTTGTGCGTTCTGTGCCATCCCTCGTTTCCGTGGCTCTTACCTTTCTCGCCCGATCGCAGAGATCGTCGAGGAGGCTCGTTGGTTGGTAGACCACGGCGTCAGGGAGGTATTCCTCGTCAGTGAGAATTCCAGCTCTTACGGTAAAGATCTGGGAGATCTCAGACTGTTAGAGAAGTTGCTCGTCAGCCTTGACCAGGTTGACGGTCTGGAATGGATCCGGGTGTCTTATTTGCAGCCAGCCGAGCTGCGACCGGGGCTTATCGACATGATGCTGGCCACAGATAAGGTCGTGCCCTATTTCGATCTGTCCTTCCAACACGCGTCGGGACCGTTGCTGCGTCGGATGCGTCGATTTGGTGACGCCGAGTCCTTTTTAAACATCATCGATTCCATCCGTTCTCGCTGCCCAGAGGCCGGTTTGAGGTCGAACTTCATTACTGGTTTTCCTGGCGAGACAGACGAGGACGTCGCGGTTTTGGTTGATTTTTTGCAGCGCGCCCGCCTCGATGTTGCCGGCATCTTTGCCTACTCCGATGAGGAGGGCACTGAGGGAGCCAGGCTCGATGGACACGTAGACGAGGACGTTGTTGCTGCTCGCCGCGAAGATCTCGCTGATCTGATCGACGAACTCGTTTCCCAGCGTGCCGAGGACCGGATTGGCACCCGGGGGCGGGTTATGGTCGAGGAGGTCGATGAGGCCGTTATCGGCAGGGCCGAGCATCAGGGGCCTGAAGTCGATGGCGTCGTCACCCTGGTTGACGCACCCGCGGTTAGCGTGGGGGACATCGTCGAGGTTGAGTTCGTCGGTTCTGACGGTGTTGATCTCGTCGCGCGGCCTACGAATGTCTAAGCGTCGCGATTCGTCCCTCGGCCTCAGCGCGCTGACAAAGGATGATCAATCCGAGTTCTTTTCCGGGCGGCGAGTCGCATGAGACGTCGTCACGCGAGATACTGAATCTATGGCCACGAAGAAGGACCGTCCCAGCAGCATCAACGTTCCCAATGCGCTGACCCTGCTGAGAGTTATTGCGGTTCCCGTCTTCGGATGGATGCTGTTAGCCCATGATCATGAAGGTGGCTGGCGGACGGCCACGACGATCGTCTTCATGGTGGCGATCCTTACCGACTTCGTCGATGGCAAGGTCGCTCGTAAGTACAACCTTGTCACCAACTTCGGCAAGATCGGCGATTCGATTGCTGATAAGGCACTGACCGGCATGGCCTTCATTGGCCTTTCGGTCATCGGCGAGTTTCCATGGTGGATGACGGTCATCATCTTGTTGCGTGAATGGGGCATCACCGTCATGCGGATGAAGATGCTCAAGTATGAGGTGATGGCGGCTAACAAGGGCGGCAAACTCAAGACGGCCATGCAGGCCCTGGCGATCACGCTGTTCTGCCTTGGCCTATGGCGCATGCCTACCTTTGTCTACGTCATGGCGTGGGCGGTCATGATCGTTGCCTTCGTCCTCACAGTGGCCACCGGTCTGGTGTACGTCCGCGACGCCATTCAAATTCGTAACCGCGAAACAATGACCGAGTCCGGGTCGGCCCGAAAGCGTACGCGCAGGTGACTGGCAATGAAGGAGCCCGTCGGCTCATTGACGTGCTGTCTGAGCACGGACTGACGGCAGCGACCTGCGAATCTCTGACGGCAGGTCTTGTTGCCGCGACGATTACCACTGTGCCGGGGGCATCAACGGTATTTCGTGGTGGTCTGGTTACGTATGCTAGCGAGCTCAAATCCGCCCTGGCAGGGGTTGACGCACAGTGGATAGCGGAGCATGGTGTGGTCAACTCCATCACCGCTGCCCAGATGGCTATGGGCTGTCGCAAGGTTTGCGGCGCTGACGTCGGAATGGCGTGTACCGGAGTTGCTGGGCCTGATCCCCAGGACGGCGAGCAGGCTGGGACTGTGTTTATCGCGGTGGCCTATCGCGGGGAACCGGCCGTTAAGCGGCTTCAACTTGGAGGTTCGCGCGAGGAGATTCGTTGCGGCACAGTGGAGCGTCTTCTCAGTTTGGGATGTGAGGCTGTCCTCGGCTGGGAAGGTTGAAGACGCGGAGATCAAGAAAAAGTGAATAATTTCGCCGTGTGGGGAATGTTTCACCGGGGTAGCGCGTTGTCATGGATGAACCACTTAGGAGGAGACGCCCATGAAATCAACTCTGTTGCGTGAAGTGCTCGGCGAGTCTCTGCGGGAGCAGAGGTTCGCACAGGGTCGAACCCTGCGTGAGGTGTCTTCTGCCGCACGCGTGTCTCTTGGTTACCTGTCAGAAGTGGAGCGAGGCCAGAAGGAAGCTTCCAGCGAGCTTATCTTGGCCATCTGCACTGCTCTGAACCTTCCCCAGTCTGACCTCATGCGCATCATCAGCGACAAGATGCTCAAGAACGAGGGCACCACTGAACACCGCATCACCGTTGCGGCTTGAACACACCGAGCTTGTGACGTTCCCGGTCCCGTTGGGGCCGGGAACGTCTATGTTGAGGACAAGTACCGGCCACAGCTAGTGAGCGCTGGCGATAGTTGAGGGGTAGTTAGTCGAGGGGCGCGTGGACAATTCGAATCGCGATGCCAAGCGCGCGTAGCCGGGTTAGTTCTTCGGGGTCGGCAGAATCGTCAGTGATGAGGAGGTCGACGTCCTTGGCCTCAGCCAGCTTGGCGAGGGTGACTCGACCGATCTTCGACCCGTCGACAGCCGCAATAATGCGTGCAGCTCGTTTGATCATGGTGTGGTTGGTAGCTGCCTCGATGCCGTCGTGGGTCGTCAGACCTCCCTCGGCGCTCATGCCGTCGCATCCGACGATGGCTGTTCCAACATTGACCTGCTTGAAGGTGGATTCGGCTAAGGAGCCGACGAGTTCAAGGGAGGATGGGCGCAGTACCCCGCCAGTAATCAGGACCCTCTGCTGGCCCTGACTAGCGGCCTCAAGGGCAATGCTTACAGAGTTTGTAATGAGGGTCAGGTCGTGACGATGATGCAGGGCCCGGACGATTTCGGTCGTCGTGGTTCCACCGGTCAGACCAATGGCGTGACGACCGATCGGCAGCTCGGAAGCTACGGCGTGGGCAATGGCTTCCTTGGCACGACGACGGCGACCGTCCCGTAGATTGACGGGTAGCTCAGCGCCAGTTCCGGCGCGTCGCGCAGTTCCGTGTGAGCGAATGAGCAGGCCCTGCTCGGCCAAGGAAACGACATCGCGCCGGATAGTGGCCGCGCTGGCCCCCAACGCTGATGTCATATCGCGAAGAGGGACCTCGTCACGGTCCCGCAGCATAGCGAGAATGGCCACCATGCGATCGTTGCGGCGAGAAGACGTCGAATGGGTGTCCGATGGCATTATCCCCTCCCAGTTCGCTTGACGAGTTCGCGTGGCGTGATGAGCGTCCCTGCAGTTATGTTGATCTTATCGTGCTGCTCGCAGCGATGGAGTCAGGGTGCGACATGATTGACGCCGCCCCTGGCCCAGCGTGTGTCGCTGGTACTACGTCGGTTCGGGATGGGCGGGGTTCGGTCGCATGCAAGCGCATAGGCTTGAACTATGACACAGACCCAATTGTGGACACGACTAGCTGAGGCGCTTGGTGACGGCTACTGCCGCATCTGGGCCGCGCAGCAGGCGGTTCCGGGTCTCGACTCCCGGACAGTGCAGGAAGCGTTGGCCGATGGAGTCGATGCTAAGACGATCTGGCGGGCGTGTTGGGAAACCTTAGAGCTGTCCGATTCTTTGCGGTGATCTGGAGGTGCCGCGGGCGTCGACAGCGACATGGTGGCGGGGCCGAACAGCAGTGGAACAAAACCGGAACATGGTGTGCTCAATAGTTGTCGGTGGCATTTGGGAAGGTTGTCCACAGCTGAGCGGACGGGTACGTCGGCGAGTTATCCACAGGTACAACATTGCCTGACGAATTGTCCGACCCCGCTCCTACAGTTTGGGTGATGGCTCAGGGAAGCCGATGGGGTTCCCTCATCGCCACGTATGACCAACGCTGCGGCGGTGCCGCGCGTCAAATGGGGCGGGGGACCGCCTTCGAGGAAGGAACGACATGGCAGCGACCGCTGACCGCGAAAAGGCCCTTGCCACGGCCTTGCAGCAGATCGAGAAGCAGCACGGCAAGGGCTCTATCATGCGCCTTGGTGAGCAGGAGACCGTTAAGATCGCCGCTATCCCCACCGGATCGGTAGCCCTTGACGTCGCTTTGGGGGTCGGAGGCCTCCCGCGCGGCAGGATTGTTGAGATCTATGGCCCCGAGTCCTCCGGCAAGACGACGGTGGCTTTGCATGCCATCGCTAATGCTCAGGCTGAAGGTGGCATCTGTGCCTTCATCGACGCCGAGCACGCTCTCGACCCAGAATACGCACGCAAGCTTGGGGTCGATACAGATTCCCTGCTAGTAAGCCAGCCTGACAATGGTGAGCAGGCTCTTGAGATTGCCGACACTCTCGTTCGCTCGGGCGCCTTGGAGCTCGTCGTTGTGGACTCGGTGGCAGCTCTGACTCCGAAGGCCGAGATCGAGGGGGAGATGGGCGATTCCCATGTTGGCCTGCAGGCCCGTCTCATGAGCCAGGCTTTGCGCAAGATGACCGGAGCGCTGAATGCTGCCGGTACTACCGCTATCTTTATTAACCAGCTGCGCGAGAAGATCGGCGTCATGTTCGGTTCCCCAGAGACGACGACAGGTGGCCGCGCCCTCAAGTTCTACTCGTCCGTGCGCCTCGATGTGCGACGTATCGAGACTCTCAAGGACGGGTCAGAGATGGTCGGTAACCGCACTCGTGTCAAGGTCGTCAAGAACAAAGTCGCCCCACCTTTTAAGCAGGCAGAGTTTGACATTCTCTACGGACAGGGCATTTCTCGCGAAGGAAGCCTCATCGATATGGGCGTAGATTGCGGCATCATTACCAAGTCCGGTTCGTGGTTCAGCTACAACAATGAACAGTTGGGTCAGGGTAAGGAGAACGTCCGAAACTTCCTCAAGGGTAACCCGGATGTCGCCAATGAGATCGAAGACAAGATCCTGATCCACCTTGGCTTGCGGGAGGCGGAGGTTCCTGAGGGCGTCGATCCCCAGACCGGTGAGGTGGAATTCTGAATCGCCGAGGCCAGGGCCCGCAGCGGGAGTTGACTGACGACCAGTGGTACGAGGAGGCTCGAGAAATCTGCCTCAAGCGACTGGACCGTCGAGCCAACACTCGCAGTGAGCTTGCGGACGTCCTCGATTCCAAGGGGGTACCCGAACCCGTGCGTGAAGCGGTCCTCGATCGCCTCACTGAGGTGGGGCTTATTGACGACGCTGACTTCGCGAATCGCTGGGCAGCATCTCGACATGGGATGAGAGGGTTGTCTCGTAGAGCCGTGGCCGCTGAGTTGTCTCGTAAGGGGGTCGACTCTCGAATTATCGAGGATGCGACGTCTCAGATCAGCGACGCTGACGAACTTGACGCCGCCACAGAGCTGGCGATAACCAAACTGCGTGCCGGCCGTGACGTTGAAGAAGCTCGGTTGACCCGACGAGTCCTTGGGGCGCTGGCCCGTAAGGGATACGGCCCTCACATCGCATGGGCTGCTATTCGCGCGGCACGTGATGAGCTCGGCGAGGAGCCCCCCGAAGCCCCAACAACTGGGCTGTTCGACTAGAGTTGTACCGTTTACCCCTTGCGCGTGCCTGACGGTTCTTGTACCGGGCATGGTGAGGGCGACGATGCAGATTCGGGTCACGACGTGAGAGAGGACAGGGGCCATGCTCATCGCACTCTTCGCAGTGTCGGTGCTCGCAGCGGTAGCCATTATCGGCTGGCTGGCAGACCATCGAGCCATTGGCAGGAGGGTGGAGCGAGCGGAATCACAGCGCGACGCCAAGGACTCGGAGCTTTCTCGAGTTGAAGAGCGGTTGTCCCGGGCCAGTCAGGATCTCGTCGATAGTCGCAAGGATGTCGCTACGACTCGAGCGGAGCTTGAGTCTAGCCGCGCCCGAGTCTCCGATGAAGCTCGCCGTGCCGACCATGCCGATCAAGCCCGGCGTAGCGCCGAGGCCCTGTTAGAGATTAATCGCCGCTCCGTCGAAGAACTGACCGAACGCGATCGCCGGCTGCAAGAAGCGCGCCGCCATCTCGAAGAGGGGCTCGACAAGGTCGAGCAGGATCGGTTGGAGCTAGCCGAACGCAGTTCACAACTTGATGAGCGTGATGCCGAGCTCAATCAACAGCGTGGTCAGATCGTTACCGAACTGGAACGGATCGCCGAGATGTCCCTCGATGAAGCTCGTGATGAACTCGTTGAGCATCTGGGTAGGGAAGCTCGCGTCGTCGCCGAAAACAGTGCCCGTGCCATCGTCTCCGAGGTGACGGCGTCGGCTGAGGTCAAGGCTCGTCACATCGTGGCGGAGGTCATCCAGCGGTGTTCCTCTGAGATGGTTGCCGACACCGTCGTTAGCGTCGTGCCGCTGCCTAGCGACGAGATGAAAGGCCGAGTCATTGGTCGAGAGGGTCGCAATATTCGTACCTTTGAGCAGGTCACTGGAGTGACCGTCATCATTGATGACACCCCGGAGATCGTGCTAGTGAGTTGCTTCGACCCGATGCGACGCGAGGTGGCTCGTCAAGCTCTCACCGATTTGGTCGAGGATGGTCGTATTCACCCCACCAGTATCGAAAGGGCACACCAACGAGCAGTCGATCGCATCGAGGACATGTGTCTTGATGCTGCCGCTGACGCTCTATCGAAGGCAGGGATTGGCGATATTGATGATCGCCTGCTGCCGATCCTTGGCTCATTGAGATTCCGGACCTCCTATGGCCAGCAGGTACTAGATCACTGCGTCGAGTGCGCTCGGCTGGCAGCCAATTTGGCTGCCGAGATTGGGGCTGACGTCGAAACCTGTCGGCGGGCTGCATTTTTGCATGACCTCGGCAAGTCCCTCACCCCAGGTATTGAGGGAAGCAGCCATGCTGCTATTGGTGCCGAGCTAGCACGTCGTTACGGCGAATCAGAGGAGGTTATTCACGCCATTGCTGCCCACCACGACGAAATTGACCCGGTGAGCGTCACTGACTTCATCGTCAAGGCCGCGGACGCTATCTCTGCGGCCCGACCTGGGGCTCGGCGTGATTCCCTTGAAGCCCACGTTCGGCGGATGGACACCATCGAAGAAATAGCCACCAGCTTCTCCGGGGTCGAACGCGCCTTCGCGCTGCAGGCAGGGCGTGAGGTGCAGATTCTTGTCGACCCGGGCACTATCGACGATGTTCGTGCCTCACGCCTTGCCCGCCAGATCGCCCTAGCAATAGGGAAGCAGGTCACCGTTCCTGGAAGGACCCGGGTTACTGTGATCCGCTCGTTCCAGGCAGTAGAGACCGTCGGGGAGGCGTGAGTCCTCCTCTTGCGTCTTGGTCCATTCGAGCTCCTGCGAGTCAGGCGATGCCCCAGTGCAGTGTGGCGTCATCGCCGGGCTCCAGTCGAATGACATCACTGTGGGTCGGGCCCTCGTTAAATGCGTCTGGGCCGCAGGTCATCGGCTCGATGGCCAGACTGTGGCGGTCGTCTGGGGTGTAGATCTGTGCCCAGCCCATTGCGGCATCGCCCCATAACTCGTGGCTCCTCTCACCGCTGGAGACCCTGATACGCCATGCGGGTGATCCGACGGTTCCATCCCCCTCTACGGTGTAGGCGGTATCGAAGGTGCGCTGTCCAACCGTGGTACCGCTGAGCGTGTGGGTGTTATCCATCTCGCGCATCTGCACTGGGAGCAGCCGATCATCGACCTGTAGCCATGAGGTAAACGGGGCGTCGATCATCCAGTCATCGATCGCGCCACCCAGACAGAAGTAGGGGTGAGCCGCGTATCCAAAGGGCACCGCGGTCGTACCGACGTTGCGCGCGGTGACCTCGATAGCCAAACCGGTGTCGCTCAGGCGGTGGGTAAGGTGTACGTCGATGGTTCCAGGCCAACCAGGGCGAGCCATGATTCGGATTGCTTGAGTCACCGACGTGTCGGTGTGTTCCACCAAAGACCAGCGAGACCATGCCACTAGACCGTGGATGGCATTGTGGCGGTCGACCTCGCTTACGGCCAACTGCTGCTCGACTCCATTGAAGGTGTAGTGACCGTCACGGATGCGGTTGGGCCAGGGGAGAAGCTGCTGGCCTTGGGACGATGCCGGCGACTGATCAGCATTAAAGGATTTGACGACATCTACTCCGTCATGGCGAAGGCTGCGAAGGGTGGCACCCTGTTCTGTGACGATGGCCTGCCAAGGGCCATGGGAAATCTCATACTGGGTACCGGTGGGGAGGATGACGTCATTGATCATGGCGAAAGGGTAGCGCTGGGCGCTTTGTGGGCGCGAGTTTTTAAGCCCCCGGTACCTACGCATTCCCGATGGTGATGCTATTGTTCATAGAGTAACGATGACCAACGAAGGGGCTGGCAGCGTCGTCGCCCCCCTCGCCACGGCGAGGAGAAAGCAGGTGTACCTTGTCCCGTGACAATGCTATCGAGGCGCGCCATCGACTACGGGTTCCCTCGGCATTTACAATCCTCTTCGTACTAACGGTGCTCGCTGTTGTCTGTACGTGGTTTGTTCCTGCGGGGACGTACTCAAAGATGAGCTACACCGCTGGTTCTAATCAGTTGGTGATTGTGGACCCCAATGGAGCCACAACGAAACATACTGCAACCCAGGCGACTCTCGACAAGTACGGTGTCGCAATGAAGATCTCAGAGTTTACCTCGGGATCAATAACGGGATCAGTGTCGGTGCCAGGTACTTATCAGCGAGTTGCCCCTCACCCCGCGGCCATCGGAGATATCACTAATGGGATGGTGACTGGCACGATTGAAGCCGTCGATATTATCGTCTTCATCCTCGTTTTGGGTGGACTCATCGGGGTGGTGAAAGCGAGTGGCGCATTCGAGGCTGGCCTTGGTCGTCTCACCGCAAGATCGAAGGGCAGGGAGTTTCTGCTTGTCCTCTTTGTATCTCTCTTCATGATCGTAGGTGGTACGACCTGTGGGCTTGAAGAAGAGGCAGTTGCTTTCTATCCAATTTTAGCCCCGGTATTTATAGCGATGGGATATGACGCCCTCGTCGTTGTGGGGTCGATCTTCCTTGCTGGATCGATTGGTACTTGCTTTGCGACGATCAATCCGTTCTCCTCGGCAATTGGGGCCAATGCTGCTGGTATCCGACTTACTGAAGGGATGACCTGGCGCGTCATCGGACTTGTCGGGGGCGCTATCGCCGTGGTGCTCTATTTGGCGTGGTACTCAAAGAAGGTCAAGGCTAATCCTGAATTCTCCTATGCGTGGGAAGACCGGGAAGCCTTCGCTGCTCAGTGGTCGCTGGGACATGGTGGTGCTGAGATTGGATTCGATTGGCGGCGCAAGATTATCCTGTTCCTCTTTGCGGCAGCTTTTCCGATTATGGTCTGGGGTGTCATGGCCCGAGGCTGGTGGTTCCCAGCTATGGCTTCCTCATTCCTCGCTATCACGATCATCATCATGTTTATTGCAGCTACAGGACCGAACAAGCTCAGCGAGAAAAAACTGGTCGATTCGTTTAGTGCAGGTTCGTCCAGTCTTGTTGCTGTCTCTCTTATCATTGGCTTGGCCCGTGGAATTAACCACATTCTCAATGAAGGAATGATTTCTGACACCTTGTTGTATGAATCAGCAAAGGTCGTCTCCCATGTCAGCGGCCCGGTCTTCGTGCTGTCCTTGCTGATCGTATTCTTTTTGCTCGGCTTCATCGTGCCGTCATCGTCAGGGTTGGCGGTCTTGGCTCTGCCGATCATGGCTCCGTTAGGAGACACTGCAGGGGTCTCGCGGGCTACTGTGCTTTGTGCATACCAGTGGGGTCAATATGCGATGCTCTTCCTGGCACCTACCGGCTTGGTGATGGCAACCCTGCAGATGCTGGACATTAAGTACTCACACTGGTTGAAGTTCGTGTGGCCGCTGGTGGTGTTCGTCCTCGTCTATGGCGGGATTTTGCTCGTGCTTCAGACGGTGATGTGACCAGCGCACTCGCCAGCGAGTGTACATCGCGATGAGTACATGACGTAGAGTGTGTGCGCCATGCCCAATAACACCTTGCAGCACACCGAGGCCCCGACCTATCGGGTTGTGACCTACGGGTGTCAGATGAATGTTCATGACTCCGAGCGCATCGCCGGACTCCTCGAGGAGGCCGGCTACGTTCCCGACCCTAGAACTGACACGTTGGCACCAGCTGACGTCGTTGTCTTCAACACCTGCGCGGTGCGAGAAAACGCTGATAACCGCCTTTATGGCACCCTCGGCCACATGGCTGCAGTGAAGTCGGCTCATCCTGGGATGCAGCTAGCGGTCGGTGGCTGCATGGCTCAGAAGGACAAAGACACCGTTGTTGCGCGAGCTCCATGGGTTGACGTCGTTTTTGGTACCCACAACGTTGGCTCGCTACCAGCTCTGCTTAAGAGAGCTCGCCACAATGCGACAGCCCAGGTGGAGATCGAGGAGTCTCTGGTCACCTTCCCGTCGAACTTGCCGGCCAAGCGCGATTCCGCTTATTCGGCGTGGGTATCCATCTCGGTGGGTTGCAACAATACGTGCACCTTCTGCATCGTTCCACAGCTGCGCGGTAAAGAAACTGACCGCCGTCCCGGCGAGATTCTTTCCGAGATCCGCGCCCTCGTTGATGAGGGAATCCAAGAAATCACGCTGCTAGGCCAAAACGTCAATTCTTATGGAGTCCAATTCGGCGATCGTGGCGCTTTCGCTAAACTGCTTCGTGCTTGCGGAACCATCGATGGCCTAGAGAGGGTAAGGTTCACTTCCCCACATCCGGCGGCTTTTACCGACGACGTCATCGCGGCCATGGCTGAGACTCCTAACGTCATGCCAAGTTTACATATGCCGCTGCAGTCCGGTTCCGACGTTGTGTTGCGTCGGATGCGCCGTTCGTACCGGTCAACGAAGTTCCTGGGCATCCTTGACCGGGTGCGCGAGGCCATCCCTGACGCTGCTATTACTACCGACATCATCGTTGGGTTTCCTGGTGAGACTGATGAGGACTTCGCTGAGACGATGCGGGTCGTTGAAGAGTCGAGATTCTCCGCAGCTTTCACCTTCCAATACTCCATCCGCCCGAACACCCCGGCCGGCGTCATGGCGGATCAGGTTCCAAAACCGATCGTCCAGGAACGCTACGAGCGACTTGTCGAGCTTGTCGACGACATCGCCTGGCAAGAGAACAAGGCCCAGGTCGGACGGACGGTCGAGGTCATGTTTGCGCAAGGGGAGGGCCGCAAGGACGAAACTACCCATCGCGTCACGGGCCGGGCTCGCGATAACCGTTTAATCCACGTCAGTCTTAACCCCGGTGATGATGTGCCGCGTCCAGGTGATATTGGTGAGGTCGTTATTACTTCTGGTCATCCGCATCACTTGGTAGCTGATGGTGGCTTGGTGAATTTGCGTCGTACTCGCGGCGGAGACGCGTGGCAGGCTCGTCAGGAGTCCTGTGACACTCCAACGATGCTCGGGCTTCCTACCGTGAGGATGCCGCGACGCTGATCGGTGGGCGTTACAAGTGCGGCGTTTTGAGTGAGTTGTGAAGACATACGAGGGGTGGTGCTCAGCGGAGCACCACCCCTCGTATTGCAGCACGGCCACTCCCATCCGGAGCGGGTCCTCAGCGGGGGACAGGCTGCGTTATGTCGTGGACGACTCAGAGATCGCCGAGCTTACCTTTGAGGGCATCCTGGCCCTTGTCGACCTGATCGGAGAACTTGCCGCCGGTTTTGTCGTCGACAGCGTCGCCAGCCTTGTCGATGCCCTGCTCGACCTGATCGCTGTGCTGGCTGGCCTGATTCTTGATGTCGTCCTGGTGATTGTTAATGGCGTCCTTGGCCTTATCGAAGAGTCCCATGTGATCTCCTTTCGGGAGTTTTCCCCCTCTCGGGGATGACTCTTCCAGGCTACACATGGGGTGGTTCATCTGTGTGAGGTTTTTCGCTCTACGCGTTGCTATGAGTATGTCGGGATGGTGCGCAAGGATGAAGACGTGAATCTGCCGGTCATCTGCCTCATCGGACCCACTGCTAGCGGAAAATCAGGGTTAGCGGTGCGAGTGTGTCGTCGCTTGTATGCCGAAGGCCACCCTGCCGAGATCATTAATACTGACTCGATGGTGGTGTATCGCGGGATGGACATTGGTACTGCTACCCCTACACTCTGTGAGCAGCAGACCGTGGTGCATCACCTGGTGTCAATCCTTGATGTGACCGAGCCCTGTTCGATAGTACTGATGCAGACGCTGGCCCGCGACGCCGTCGAGGATTGCCTGTCTCGTGGCGTCATCCCGTTCCTAGTTGGGGGTTCGGCGCTGTACACCAAGGCCATCCTGGACGAAATGTCTATTCCGCCTACTGATCCGCAAGTGAGGGCTCGGTGGCAGGAGAGGTTAGATGCTCAGGGGCCGCACGCGCTGCATGACGAGCTTGCTCGCCGTGACCCCAAAGCTGCAGAGTCGATCTTGCCCGGCAATGGCAGGCGGATCGTTCGAGCTCTCGAAGTTATTGACTTGACAGGGTCGTTTACTGCCACGATCCCCGACGGGACCTTCCACTGGCCTAACACGGTACAAATTGGCCTGGAACTGCCGCGCCAAGATATGGATCAGCGTATTGCCGAACGGGTCGATCAGATGTGGGCAGATGGTTTCGTTGACGAGGTGTGTTCTCTCGTTGACGCCGGCCTTCGAGGGGGACTTACCGCGAGCCGAGCATTGGGGTACCGTCAAGTGTTGGAGTATCTGGACGGTGAGTACGATGAGGATGAGGCGCGTCGTAGGACCGTCACTGGTACTCGCCGCTTCGCCCGTAAACAGCTTATGTGGTATCGCCGTGATGACCGCATTGAATGGTTCAATGCCCTCTCTTCGGACCTTGATGACTGCGTCATGGCAAGGGTGTTGACCGCTTTGTCTGCTGGCGAGGAGGATTGATGTCATGACGACGACGTTCTGGAAGGGACACGGCACCGGCAATGACTTTGTCATCGTCGACCGGCATGATCCGCTAACCCCCAAGCAGGTGCGTTGGCTGTGCCATCGCCGGTTCGGCCTCGGGGCTGACGGCACCCTCCAGGCTCTGCGAGCCAGGGACGTCGCGGACTGGAATGGTGATCCTGATCTGTGGTTTATGGATTACCGTAACGCTGACGGCAGCACAGCGGAGATCTGCGGCAACGGCTTGCGAGTATTCGCGCGTTACCTCAGCCAGACCGAACGCATGACAACCACTGAGGCTGACGTAGCGACGCGCGCTGGAGTGCGCCATGTCTGGCTGCGTGACGACGATGATGTGTCTGTGACCATGGGGGCGGTCCGGATTGAGCCCGACGAGGTGACGATCGAGCACCGAGACATGCGGTGGCCGGCGTGCAAGGTCGACGTGGGCAATCCGCATGCCGTCGTTGTGACCGACCACACCACAGTTTCTGGTATCAACCTTGCTGAGGCGCCGACTTGGCGGCCACGATCCGCATTCCCAGCTGGTGTCAACGTCGAGTTTGTCAAGCAGATAGACCAGCACACTGTGGCGATGCGAGTCCATGAGAGGGGCTCGGGGGAAACGATGTCTTGTGGTACAGGGACAGTCGCGGTCGCCGCAGCCATGGCCGCTCGCACTGGACACCGAGGACCGTGGACGGTGCAGGTCCCCGGCGGACGAATTGTCGTCACACTAAGCCCCGCCGACGATGGTTACCGGGCCATCCTTACCGGTCCTGCGGTGATCTTGGCCACCGGCCACGTGGATCTGCCGGACCAATGAGGGCCGGCTGGCGAACTCTGGTTAGTGAATCTGTCGGAACGCCCTCCTACACTAAACGCGATGGCATCGGGGCATGAGGACGGATACTGGGTGAGAGAGACCGAACGAATCGACGATGAGCGCGAGGATGCGCTGGAGGTTGTCGACGATATCAACGACCAGAGCGACTACGACGGCGGCCAATTTGATCTAGAGGCGCGCCTATCGCTGACCCGTGTCCCGGGTATGTCGACTGATCTGTCGGATATTTCCGAAGTCGAGTACCGTCAGCTGAGGCTGGAACGGGTGGTGCTGTGTTCGGTGTGGACGCAGGGGACCGCCACCGACGCCGAGAACGCTATGGCGGAGCTGAAAGCTCTTGCTGAGACGGCTGGTTCTCAAGTACTCGAAGCCGTCATGCAGCGTCGGACCACCCCGGATCCGGCGACATATATCGGTTCGGGCAAGGTGGCAGAACTTGCCGAGGTGGTGCGGGCTACCGGTGCCGATACTGTCATTTGCGACGGCGAGCTCGACGCCGCCCAGCTGCGCAACCTCGAGGACCGGGTCAAGGTCAAGGTCGTCGACCGGACGGCCCTGATCCTCGACATATTCGCTGAACATGCGCGTAGCGTCGAGGGTCGTACCCAGGTGGAACTTGCCCAGCTCAACTACCTCAAGCAGAGACTGCGTGGTTGGGGCGGCAATCTGTCGCGTCAGACAGGTGGACGAACCGCTGGAGGTGCCGGCATCGGAGGTCGTGGTCCCGGTGAGACTCGTATCGAGACTGACCGTCGGCGTATCAGCCATCGGATTGCGGTGTTGCGTCGTCGTCTCAAGCGCATCGAAACCACCCGTGCCTCCAAACGGGTTGATCGTATCCGTAACAAAGTGCCGTCAGTGGCGATCGTGGGTTATACGAACGCCGGTAAGTCCTCCTTGCTCAACCGGCTCACCCGTGCCGGGGTACTCGTCGAGAATGCGCTTTTTGCTACCCTTGATCCCACTACCCGTCGGACCACCACTTCCGACGGTCGGGTCTACACTCTCACCGACACGGTGGGGTTCGTTCGGCACTTACCCCATGACCTCGTCGAGGCTTTTGCGTCCACTCTGGAGGAGACGGCGACGGCCGATGTGCTCGTCCACGTCGTCGATGCAGCTGATCCAGACCCGATTGGCCAGGTCGACGCGGTACGCGGGGTGCTGTCGGGGATTGGGGCCAGCGACATTCCAGAGATCCTTGTTCTTGATAAGATCGATCGTCTCGACGATGACGTCATTTTGACCTTGCGCTCGACCTTCCCGGGGGCGTATCTGGTTTCTGCCCATACAGGTGAAGGAATCGACGAGCTTGTCGAAGCCATCGAGGCCGGACTTCCAATTCCATCACGGCGGGTTGATGTCGTCGTTCCCTATGCGCGCGGAGATCTCATGGACAAGATCCACCGCAACGGAACTATCGAACTCGTCGATCACACCACCGATGGCACTCATGTCATTGCTCACCTTCACCCTGCTTTGGCGGCCGCGGTTGAGGAGGCTTGTGATGGGGATTGAGCCGGCAGAGGTCAGCCAGATGTGTCGTGATCTCCTCAGCACTGCTGTCTCTGAGATGGGTGGCCAGGAGAGGCCTGGGCAGACCACGATGGCTGAGGCTGTCGACCAAGCCATGCGCGACGAGCTGCACTTATTGGTCCAGGCTGGCACGGGAACGGGAAAATCCCTCGGCTACCTGGCTCCCGCCTTGGTTTATTCTATCGAAAAAGGGACACAAGTCATCGTCGCCACCGCCACGCTGGCTTTGCAGACTCAGCTCGCCCATAAGGACATTCCGGCCATCCTCGACGCATCTGACAAGATCTTGTGCCGTAGACCGAAAGTAGCAGTCCTCAAGGGTCGAAGTAATCATATTTGTCTGCACAAGGTGCGGGGCGGTTCAATCCACGCCAAGGGGCAGGGCACTCTCGTTTCGGGGGCAGATCTCGTTGTTGAAGCCGATGACATTCGGGAGGCAGAAGCCGCTCCGGCGTCTGCGTTGGGGGCCGAGGTCGTCATGTTACGGGAGTGGGCTGAAAAGCAGGTTGAGGAATCTGGGCTGGGCGATCGCGATGATGCACCGCCCCATACTCCGCTCGCATGGGCTCAAGTGAGCGTGCCAGCCAATGAGTGTCTTGGGGCTCAGCGGTGTCCGTTCGGTAGCGAGTGCTTATCGGAGACTGCACGGGATCAGGCCCGAAATGCTGACCTGGTGGTTACCAATCACGCGATGCTCGCGATTGATGCCCTCAATGGTGGACGCATCCTCCCGGAGCATGACACGGTCATTATTGATGAAGCCCATGAGTTGGTGAACCGGTTTACTAGGGCCGCTTCAAAGGATCTTTCTCCAGCTACCGTGACGACGACAGCGAAGCGGGCGATGAGCTGGCTTGATGATGACGTGGGCACCGACCTACTGGATCAGGCCGATTCCATTGCTCATGCCCTGGACGCGACGGCTCCAGGCCGGGTTACCAAGACGGATGCCCAAGTGATCCAGGCCTGTAGCGTGTTGCGTGACCTCGCTCGCGTAGCAGTCAGCCAGCTGGGTCGAAACGACGAGGACTCTAGGGAGCTAGTCGATGCGGAGAGAGTGCAGGCTCAAGCCGCGATGCGCGAGGTTTTCGAGACCGCCGAACGCATGGTGGGGCTGGCCGACGCCGACGTGGTCTGGGTTTCTGAGTCTGAGAAGGGATACCGCAGCATTCACGTAGCTCCGCTGAGTGTTGGCGGCCTACTACGGGAGAACGTCTTTGCTCAGTCCACGACGATATTAACGTCGGCGACCTTGTGCATTGGTGGGAGCTTCCTCGCGACAGCGCGCAGTGTTGGGCTGTCTGCGCGCGAGCAGATTGAGGGAGACACTCCGGAAGTCCTCGACACCCAGATGGGGTGGCGAGGAGTTGATGTTGGCTCACCTTTCGACTACTCGAAGCAGGGGATTCTTTACGTCGGTAGGTCGTTGCCCCGCCCGGGGCGGGAAGGTATTGCACCCGAGGTGCTCGACGATCTTGCGGAGCTTGTGTGGGCGGCCGGTGGGAGAACGTTGGGGCTATTTTCCTCTCAACGCAATGCTGTGACTGCCGCCGAGCATATGCGCAGTGCTATGCCTGATATTCCGGTCTTGTGTCAGGGAACAGGGCATCTGGCCGATCTTACTCGGCGGTTCATGGCCGATGCGCGCACTTGCCTATTTGGAACCGTGTCGTTGTGGCAGGGGGTTGACATTCCTGGTGATACCTGCCGTCTGGTTGTTATTGATCGAATTCCGTTTCCGCGACCCGATGACCCGCTCATGGCAGCCCGGAGTAAGGCTGTTGAGGAAGCTGGCGGCAACGGGTTTATGACGGTGGCGGCTGGCCATGCCGCGCTCTTGCTGGCCCAGGGGGCTGGTCGGCTCATCCGTTGCGCCGACGATCGTGGGGTGGTCGCTGTCCTCGACCCACGGCTGGTAACTGCTAGGTATGGCGAATTTTTGAGGGCGTCGATGCCGCCTTTTTGGACGACGACCGATCGAGAGATGGCTGTTGGTGCGTTGCGAAGGCTGGGCGAATGATGAGGTTCTTGAGGGGTCAGAGAAAATTCTGTCAGCCGTGTTCCATATGGGCTTGTGGTATGTCTCGATGGTTCCAATCGCGTGTGCATCTTGTCTCTAGGAATTTTATGGAGCCGTTCTAGAGTCGTCTCATTAGCGACACAGCCTGGCCTAGAAGGGAAGCATCGTCGAGATTGATCGGTGAGTGGGCAGGGTTGGAGGCCAACAACCATGGCCGTCCCGAGACTTTGGATAAGGTGCGGACGACGGTCGTCCCACCCACTGTGGCTACCACGAGGTATGCCTCAGGTGGATCGTCGGGTAGCTCGCTTGCCGATATACGCCGCACTACTACGAGATCTCCGGAGCGGATCTCGGGGGACATCCCGTCGTCGCGAACGATGATTGCTGTGTGCTCGCCGTGACTTAGGAACTGGGGCGGCACCGCGATGACGGTTTCGTCGTGTTCTTCGCGGGCGGTGGTATCCGGATTGAGGAGTTTGATGTGGAGGGCTTGCGGTCCATGTGGATGGTTGGCCTCGACGGCGTCTTCGACCACCTCGAGGGTGCCATTGGTTCGGCGTAGCAGCCCCAGATCGATGAGGGACGAAATACGCCGCTGGATTGTTGATGTGCTCGCAGCTTCTGTCATCTCGGCAAGGGCGCGGACTGTTGGGGCTTTGCCGTCGCGACGCAGCCCCTCCTTGACGGCGGCCAAGACTTCGCGCTCCTTGGCGGATGGCTCACGGGTATGTGTGAACGGAGCAGCCGACGAAACGGCGGCCGGGTCCGAAGTGTCGGTTCCGGGCGTATCGGTGGTCATGCCAGTCACGGTATAAGGCAGCTACGACAGTTCCCCGCAGCGGCGTTGTGGCTCCGGAGAAGGGGTGTGGGGCCATGAGTAGGACACCTAATCCGCTCCCACTAGGTTGTTCTCCGCGCGTCCCATGGTGGCGACGGCGAACCTGTCGGCTCGAGGGGATGTCATTGATGACACCGGCGGACCTCTAGTCGCCGGCTCCTTCCCGGGGATACCTCCCGGGATCGCTGACGGGAGCGGATGGCTCTCGTTGACAGAGAGGTGATCCGATGAGTGCTCAGACGTACGAGTGGGATATCGAGACGACGCTCAGTGGCCGAGGCAACCTGGTTGTCGGGCCGTGGCAGGATGAGTTTGCCGAGCCGGTGGTCGTTATCGACCGGCGGGAATTGATGGCGAGGCGCCCTGGCGTCATTGTGCGCCACCACCCCTATCATGACCGGTTCTGGGACGCCGCTGTGCTGGCAACCATCGCTGTCATGATTGTCGGGGTGATTCTCGCCGTAGGACGTCTTGGTCAGGTGTGGCAAGGGGATCTTGCCAGTGGGCATGAGGATGATGTGGGCGTTGCTCGGGTCGACGCGCATCATCCTGAAGCGCTATCCGGTGTCAGATCCTGATGAGGGGGCGGGGCATAGGGAAGCTCGTCTTCGGCGTGTCGCGCGTGGCGACTTGACGGACGGTCCAGCCCCGCCCTTGAAAAGCCACCTCTGAATACCAGATGTTGTGTCGGGCGGTTTCGGGATACCTACAAGTTGTGTTTTTGGTCCTGGTTAGGAGTAGTCTTCCAGAGCGACGGCAAGTCAGCTGTTCGGAACCTAGTGAGGTTGGGAAAGGAGGCGATGATGCGCTGCCCGTTCTGTCAGCACGATGACTCTCGAGTCTTGGATTCGCGGGTATGCGAAGACGGTACTGCGATCCGTCGGAGGCGGCAGTGTCCGATGTGTGAGCGACGGTTTACGACCATCGAACGCATGCAGATGACGGTTCACAAGCGCAACGGCATCGAGGAGCCTTTCTCTCGTGACAAGGTGATCCGTGGTGTGCGCAACGCATGCAAAGGACGCCCGGTCACAGATGCCGATCTGGCTTTGCTGGGGCAACGCGTCGAGGACGGCTTGCGGGCCCGAGGGATCGCGGAGATACCCAGCGAGGAAATTGGGTTGGCGATCCTGGGGCCACTGCGTGAGCTTGATTCCATCGCCTACTTGAGGTTTGCCAGCGTTTATCTGAACTACGACACCATCGAAGACTTCGCCACTGAGATTGATCGGTTGCGAGACGAGTCTTCCGATAAAACGAAGTCTTCGAGCCGTAAGCGGCCTTCGAAGCACGACGAGCCGCTTTTCTGACCAGCGGCAGTGCGTCGAGCGTGCCGCAGTTCGCACTAAGTATCGATACCAACCACCCGTATCACCGAAAATTCAGAGGGAGCTATGACTGAGACCAAGTCCGCACCACGCAGGACGAGCCGCTCTAAGGGGCTGCACGTCGAGCGCACCTTCAGCACTGAAGGTGTTCATCCTTATGACGAGGTGACCTGGGAACGCCGTGACGTCGTGCAAACAAACTGGCGTACCGGCGATGTGGTCTTTGAGCAGCGCGGGGTCGAGTTCCCCGACTTCTGGAGCGTTAACGCCTCGACGATCGTTACCAATAAGTATTTCCGTGGTGCTCTGGGTACCCCGGTCCGCGAGGATAGCCTCAAGACCCTCATCGATCGAGTCGTCAACACCTACGTGACCACTGGGCGTGAAAACGGTTATTTCGCGTCTGATGAGGATGCCAAGGTCTTTGGCGAGGAGCTGATCTGGCTATTGGTGCACCAGTACTTTAGCTTCAATTCCCCGGTGTGGTTCAACGTCGGTACTACCAGCCCCCAGCAGGTCAGTGCCTGCTTCATTCTTTCGGTGGATGACTCGATGGAGTCGATCCTCAATTGGTACCGAGAAGAGGGATTCATCTTTAAAGGTGGTTCCGGTGCTGGTCTCAACATTTCTCGCATCCGTTCCTCGAAGGAGCTGCTGAGCTCCGGTGGCACGGCTTCTGGTCCGGTCTCTTTTATGCGCGGTGCTGATGCCTCAGCGGGGACCATCAAGTCAGGTGGCGCCACTCGTCGTGCTGCCAAGATGGTCGTCCTCGACATCGACCACCCCGATATTGTGGAGTTCATCGAGACTAAGGCGCGCGAGGAGGACAAGATTCGTGCTCTGCGCGATGCTGGGTTCGATATGGACCTGGGCGGGCGTGACATCAGCAGCGTTCAGTATCAGAACGCCAACAATTCGGTGCGTGTCTCCGACGCCTTCATGACGGCTGTTGAGCAGGGTAAGCCCTTTGGCCTGACTTCCCGCACCGAGCCTGGAAAAGTGCTTGAGACCGTTGATGCCAGGGAGCTCTTTGGCAAAATTGCTCAGGCTGCTTGGGAGTGCGCCGATCCCGGCTTGCAGTACGACGACACCATTAATGCCTGGCATACCAGCCCGAATAGTGGACGGATCAACGCCTCGAACCCGTGTTCGGAGTACATGAGCCTGGACAACTCCTCATGCAACTTAGCTAGCCTGAACTTGCTGAAGTTTCTTGACGAGAATGACCACTTCGACATCGAGAAGTTCACCAAAGCTGTTGAGCTCGTCATCACTGCGATGGACATCTCCATTTGCTTTGCTGACTTCCCGACCGAGGCTATCGCTGAGACGACCCGTAATTTTCGGCAGCTCGGTATCGGATACGCCAACCTGGGCGCTCTCCTTATGGCCTTGGGGCTGGGCTACGACTCCGATGGTGGACGCGCCCTCGCGGCTGCCATCACCTCCCTCATGACTGGTGTCTCCTACCGACGCTCCGCCGAACTGGCTGCCATTGTCGGGCCCTATGCCGGTTACGCCAAGAACGCTGAGCCGCACCAAGCCGTCATGGCTAAGCATCGTGACGCTAACCGCCAGGTTCACCCGCTGCACGACAACGACACTGCCGCTCTGGCTGCTGCCAAGGCGGAATGGGACAAGGTCATCAAGCTCGGTCATGCCAATGGTTTCCGCAATGCTCAGGCTTCTGTGCTTGCCCCGACCGGCACCATCGGCTTCATGATGGACTGCGACACCACCGGCATCGAACCAGACTTTTCTCTGGTCAAGTTCAAGAAAATGGTCGGCGGCGGCTCGATGCAGATCGTCAACCAGACGGTGCCGCGGGCCCTTAAGAACCTCGGCTACACCCCTGAGCAGGCCGAGAAGATCATCGCCTACATCTCCGACAACGGTTCGGTCGTGGGTGCTCCTGTCCTTGATGAGACCCACTACGAGGTCTTCGACTGTGCCATGGGCGCTCGGTTCATCGCCCCGATGGGTCACGTAAGGATGATGGCTGCCGTCCAGCCTTTCCTGTCTGGTGCCATCTCTAAGACCGTCAACCTGCCGGAATCCTCGACGGTTGAGGATATCGCCGGGGTCTACATGGAGGGCTGGAAGCTTGGCCTCAAGGCTCTGGCCGTTTACCGCGACAACTGTAAGGTCGGTCAGCCTCTCTCTGAGGTCAAGAAGAAGGAAGAGGAAGAGAAGGCCGAGCCGGAAATCCGGATCGAGTACCGCCCGCGTCGTCAGCGTCTGCCGAAGTCACGCATGGGCCGTACCACCAGCTTCCAGGTTGCGGGAGCCGGAGGTTATCTCACTACCGGCGCTTACGGTTCTGGACGCTTGGGTGAGATCTTCCTCAAGCTTGGTAAGCAGGGATCCACCCTTGCCGGTGTTATGGACGCCTTCTCTATCGCGGTGTCTATCGGCTTGCAGTATGGTGTGCCGCTGGAATCCTTCGTCCAGAAGTTCTCCAATCTCAAGTTCGAGCCGGCTGGCATGACCGACGACCCCGACATTCGGATCGCCTCGTCGATCATCGACTATGTCTTCCGTCGTCTGGCCCTCGACTACCTTGACGTTGATGAGCGCGCCGAGCTGGGCATCTACACCGCTGCCGAGCGTGCTCGCTACGTCCAGACGGGTTCCTACCTGTCTGATGAGGAGCAAGAGCTCATTGACTCGGAGACCCTCAAGGACACGCCAGCTGACCGCGTCCGGGTGCACGAGGATGGAGCTAACCAGCCCGGTCTCTTCGCAACTCAGGAATCCCTCGAGCGGGTGGGTGGGGCACACACCAGTGCCGAGCTCCTTGAGGAACAGATGGGTCGTGAGGTTGACGCCCCGCTGTGCTTGACATGCGGAACGAAGATGCGTCCCTCGGGATCCTGCTACGTCTGTGAGGGTTGCGGTTCCACCAGCGGTTGCAGCTGATGGCGCTATGACCTAGAGCGGGGCAGGGGCACGGTAGGAGCTGTGCCCTTGCCCCGACCTTTAGTGGTCACGGAATAGTTTCCAGGGGTCGAACGCACTCCGGGTTTTGCGTCGGATGGCGGGATCCGGGGGAGGAGGCTGCAGATAGCGGCGCGACCTACTAGGTTGGAGTTATGGACGAGCCACCAGACTTCGCGTTCGACCTGGACCGCAGCACAGCGCAGGCGTGGGATCAGTTCGCCGAGCGTCTGGCGGAGGTCGTCTCTGTCATTGACGACGACGGCGAGCTAACGATCTCAACCTTGTCCGCGCGCACCGACACAGCTCCGTTCATCCGCTTCGTGCAAGACGATCCCGGCTGTAGCGACGACACCGCGATGATCCTGGCCGAAGCGTCCAGCAATAGCTGCCTACCGGAGAGCGCATGCCTTACGTCGGGCCAGCTCGACGGCCTGAGCTCGTTAGGGTGGCAGGTTCCTGGAACCTGCAAGGTCCATCAGACCGACAACTACTGGGTGTATCGCAGTCAGGACGATTCCGAACAACTCGCCGAATTGGCTGTGAAGACTCTGCGCGACATTTTCGGTGTTCCGCATCCGGTGTTCCTGGCTCCCGACCAGCTTGCGGAGATTTTGCAGCCTGAACCCCCGTTGTCGCCCACGGAGGCGGCTAGCGTCCCGGCCATCATGCCGGTAGATAAAGATCACCTCGACCGTCTCGTCGCTGATGAGCTGTCCCACATGTTCGGCCACCCTGCCATCCGGGACAGCGAAGGTGATTTTGCTATCCGAGTAGGGACGTGCATGGTCTTCGTACGCACCACCCCCGATGCCTCGGAATTGTTACTTTTTGCTGCTCTTGTCCATGACGTCGAGGGGCGCTCCCGTGCTGTCGAGCTGCTCAATGACCTCAACGTTCAGTCCCGCTACGGGCGTTTCGCCCTTCATCAAGATCGAGTGTTCGTGACGATGTCGGTGATGGCCCGCCCCTTCGTCGCTGCACATCTTCACCAGGCCGTCTCCATCATGTCGCGACTGGCTGATGGCTTGGACAACGAATTGGCCCGCAAACTGCATGGGAGAACTACTTTTGAAGAGGGTTCCTGACCCGACTCCCTTCGCCTCAGGCCACGTGGTGGGACAATGTCATAGGGGCCAATAGCCTTGACGTCTCACCGAGGAGGACCACCATGACTGACGATCGAACCTCATCGAAAGCTCGCCGTGCCACCGTCATCGTCGGAGTCGATGGCTCCGAGGACGGATTGCGCGCCGCTCGCTACGCTGCGGGATCGGCAATCAGAAGAGACGCTGATCTCATTGTCCTTCACGCCGTGGATGACGCCGCCGTTGCGGGCGCTTGGGGAGTTGTCTACGACCCGACCGCCCTACAGGATGCTGGGCAGGTCGTCGTCGATGACGCTATTCATGTTGCGGTTGAGCGGGGGATGGATCCTGATCGGATCTCTGGAGAGGTCGTCTTGGGTAACCCGGCGGCCATTCTGGCTGATCGCAGCGCTGATGCTCAGCTTGTTGTCGTCGGCCGTCGCGCTACCTCGGGTCTGGAGCGTATGTTCGTCGGGTCAACCTCTGTAGCCGTGGCAGGAATGTCGGCAGCACCGGTGGTGGTTATCTCCCGCGCTTCGACCCCGGATCCGACTGGCAGCGAGAAATGTGTTGCGGTCGCGGTCGGCCCCCAGAGCGTAGGGACTGCAGCCGTCGGTTTCGGATTCGCCGAAGCTGACGACCGTGGCTGCAAATTGCTCGTTGTAACGGTCCCTGGTAACGACTCCGAGGAGGTTCATGGTGAAGCTCTCAAGCGACTCGCTGAGGTCGTCAAACCGCTCGCCCATGAACATCCCAGTGTTGAGGTCGAGACCCGCGTGCTGTCCGGAGAACCCGTCGACGCCTTGGTTGATCTCTCGGGCGGCGTTGACCTTCTCGTGGTTGGTATGAAAAAGCATCCGGTCTTGGGCTGGACTGCAGGTGGTGTGAGCCGCGGCATTATGGCGCACGCTCAATCGCCGCTAGCTATCTGCCACTGACCAAGTCGCTGGTCGCTGGATGTCGGAGGCCCCGCATAGACTAGATCAGTCATGCCTGATTCACGACTGGAAGGTGAGCTGCCCGGTGGGGGAGTCGTCGCCTTCGCCACTGACCTCCCGATAGCAGCACACGCTGACGAGATTGCCGACCTCATCAAACACCACCAGGTCGTGGTGGTGGCAGGCGAAACCGGGTCGGGAAAGACGACCCAGCTACCCAAGATTTGCCTAGCCCTGGGGCGTCGTCAGATTGCCCATACCCAGCCCCGACGGATCGCCGCGCGTAGCGTCGCAGAACGAGTTGCCGAGGAGATGGGGGTAGAGCTAGGGGAACAGGTTGGCTATCAGGTGCGCTTTACTCGGCGCGCTACCTCCAACACTGCACTGACCGTCATGACCGACGGCGTACTCCTGGCTGAAATCTCCCATGATCGCGACTTACGCGCCCATGACACCATCATCATTGACGAGGCCCATGAGCGCAGTCTCAATATCGACTTCCTGCTGGGTTATCTGAAGCAGTTGCTGCCACGACGCCCCGATCTCAAAGTGATCATCACCTCGGCCACTATCGACACCGCCAGGTTCTCCGCCCACTTCGACGACGCGCCAGTTATCGAGGTTTCAGGGCGCACGTACCCGGTCGAGGTGCGCTATCGCTCGCTGGACCCTTCTGAGCAGATCCACCCCGATGACGAAGATGACATCGACGACGAGGACGAGCTTCCCCACCATCCAACCCCCACTTCGATAAGCCCGAATGGCGAGGCCCTCGACCAAACCACCGGTATCTGCCGGGCGGTTCAGGAACTTTGCCGCGAGGGGAGCGGTGACATTCTCGTATTCCTAGCCGGTGAGCAGGAGATCCGTGAGACCGAGGAGGCCCTGGCAGACCTCAATCTGTCCAACACCGAAGTCTTGCCGCTCTTCGCGCGCCTGTCAGCCGCCGACCAGCATCGGGTTTTCACCCCGCATACCGGACGGCGGATCGTGCTGGCCACAAACGTCGCCGAGACTTCCCTGACCGTGCCTGGAATCCGCTACGTCATCGATCCGGGAACTGCCCGTATCTCGCGGTATTCGGTGCGCACCAAGGTTCAGCGCCTGCCTATCGAGACGATCTCCCAGGCCAGCGCTAACCAGCGGGCCGGGCGATGTGGTCGCGTGGCACCGGGCATCTGCATCCGGCTGTACTCCCAGGCCAGTTTCGAAGCTCGTCCTGAATTCACCGAGCCGGAGATCTTACGCACCAATTTGGCCGCAGTCATTCTCCAGATGGCTCAGGCCAAGCTCGGTGCCATTACTAACTTCCCCTTCATCGAGGCTCCGGACCGCTCCCGGATCAATGACGGAATCCGGCTCCTCGACGAGCTAGGAGCTCTCAAACCGGGATACCGTGACGCTCCGCGCCTGACAAAAATCGGTCATCAGCTGGCCCGGGTGCCATTGGACCCACGGCTGGGGCGCATGCTCCTTGAGGGAGCGAAGCAAGGCAGCTTGGCCGAGGTCCTCGTCATTGTCGCGGCGCTATCGATACGCGACGTCCGGGAGCGTCCTGAAGACAAGCGCGAGGAGGCCGATGCGTTTCATCGCCGCTTTGCCACCGAGGCCAACCTGCTGCAGACCCTTCAAACTGCTGATAACACTGATAACAATCGGGTGGGGGACTGGTCTCAGGTCCGCCAACAGCATGCCCGCCAGGAAACCGTTAACACTGCTAAGCCGGCAATCCCGGTACGCCACACCCCGCATACCAATTCTCTTCGGGCAAAGGCCTCCCCACGTCCTCAGGCGAGCGGTGCTGACGAGGGTGGTGACATCATGGCTATTCATCGCCTATGGCGTTACTTGCATCACCAGCGTCGTCAAATGGGGACTTCAGCCTTTCGCCGGATGTGCCGGAGCGAGTACATCAACTATTTGCGGGTGCGTGAATGGGACGACCTGCACAGCCAACTCCGTCAGATCGCCAAGGAACTGCACTTGGAGGTCAATCGCACGCCTGCCCCGACCGACCGGGTTCTCGTCGCCCTACTGTCGGGACTGCTGTCTCATATTGGGCTGATCCAGGTACGGGAATCGTCCAAACGACGCGGCCAGCGTCCCGGGCCTCAGGAATACCTCGGTGCTCGCGGCATGAAGTTCGCCATTAACCCTGGGTCGTTGCTGGCACGCAAGTCGCCCGAACTCGTCGTGGCTGTTGAGTTGGTGGAGACCTCTCGGTTGTGGGCCAGGACAGTCGCAGCCGTCCAGCCCGAGTGGGTGGAGGAGGCTGCGGGTTCTCTCATCAAGCGTTCCTGGGCGGCTCCGCATTGGGCAGCTTCAACAGCATCAGTGGTCGCTACTGAGCGTGGCACTCTGTTTGGGGTGCCGTTATGGGCTGATCGTCGTATCACCTATGGCCGCATCGATCCGGTGGTGTCCCGACAGATTTTTATCCGCTCGGCCCTGGTAGAGCGGGACTGGCGATCCGATCATGGATTCCTCAAGCACAACGATCGGGTCCGCGACGAGGCAGCTGATCTCGAGCAGCGCAGTCGTCAGCGCGGTCTGGTGGCCGACGACGACGCCATCTTCGGTTTTTACGACCGTCGAATCCCTGACGGGATCGTCTCTGGCTCCCACTTCGACGCTTGGTGGCGTCGGGTGCAGAACCGTCACCAGCTTGACCTGTCGATTGACGACCTCGTCGACCCCGACTCCGTGGATGCCCATGCCTTCCCCGACCACTGGAAGATCGGAAACCTCGAATTGCCAGTGCGCTACGTCTTTGAGCCGGGATCCGGGCATGACGGCGTCACCGTTACTATCCCGCTGGCACTGCTCAACCAAGTGCCTACTGCACCGTTTAGCTGGCAGGTACCAGGTCTGCGTACCGAGTTGGCGACGGAACTCATTCGAGCCCTTCCGAAGAGCATTCGCACCCAACTGGTTCCTGCCCCCGACCGTGCCCGAGCGGCGCTGACCTGGCTGGAAGACCACGACGCTGACCGCCAGGCCCCTTTCACCGATGAACTTGGACGAGCACTGAGAGCTCTCACCGGCATCATCGTCAACCCTGATGACTGGAATATTGCTGCCATTCCGGCCCATTTGCGCGTTGGTTTCGACATCGTTGATGCGGAGGGAAGACCCACTGGTAAGAATTCTAGAAAGAATGGCAAGAACAAGCCCAAGGGATCCCATTCCACGCCCATAGCTCGTTCTGAGGATCTCGAGGCTCTACAGACAGATCTGGCTCCCAAGGTCTCCCAATCGTTGACTAAAGCCGCGGGCCGACCCCAGATTCACGGCGCGAAAGAGTGGACCTTCGATCCGATTCCGGAACGGGTTGATCTGTCGCGCAGGGGCGCTGACGCCGTCGGCTATCCATGTCTGGTCGATGAGGGAGATTCTGTTGGCACTACCGTCCTCGACACTCCTCGTGCCCAGCGCATCAGCCATGCTTCCGGCGTCGTGAGGATGCTCGTCCTCAACCTTCCTGATCCGACGAAGTGGGTCATTACGCATCTGGACAACGCCACCAAGCTGGCCTTGGCAACCTCTCCGTACCCTAGTGTCCCAGCTCTACTGGCCGATGCCCGTCACAAGGCGGTCGCCTCGGTGGCTCATCAGAAGGCGGGTGACCTGTCAGGAATTCGCAACAAGAAGGCCTTTGACGACCTTTCCCTGGCCGTTCGCCAGGATCAAGCCGATCAGATGGCTCGAGTGGTGCGTACTGCTGGCAGAATCCTCAGTCATCTTGTCGAGGCTCGCCAGGCTTTGACAACCGTCTCGGATCCGACGATCCGTGCTGACATCGTCACTCAGATTGATGATCTCATCTTCGAGAATTTTATTTCGGCCACCCCGGATCCTTGGTATGACGACATGCCGCGCTGGATTCAGGGAGTGAGTGTGCGTATTGACTCCCTGATGACTAATCCCTCGCGCGATCCCCGCCACATGGCCCAGCTTGAGCCTCTCCTGGCCGACTATGACGCTCTATGCGAGGAACAACCGGCTGGCAAACTACCTGCCGAGGTTGAGGAGATTGGGTTCATGCTGGAGGAGTTGCGGATTCAGTATTTCGCTCAGAAACTCGGTACCCGCGTCAGCGTGTCGCCCAAGCGGATCCGTACGGCGATAGCCAAGCTGTCTTGACGTCGTGGACTGGTTGTGAGCATGAGGTCCGAGCTATGCGCGGTTTACAGATCGCAATTCGTCCTGACGCCCGCCCTCCTCATTCTGCTAGGCGTGGATCGAGTTCATCAACTGCATTGTCGCTAGTCGGGTACGCCGCCATCGTGAGATCTGCGATGATACCTTGCCTGATCTGGCACAGTGGATAGGTGCCTTCGACTACTGCTGAACTGCTTGACCTGCTCGATCTTGAAGACCTCGATCTCGACCTATTTCGAGGCCGACAACCACACACAACGTGGCAGCGGACCTTCGGAGGTCAAGTACTGGCCCAGGCCCTGGTTGCTGGTGCTCGTACTGTTCCTGAACGGACCGCCCACTCCATGCATGCACTGTTCCTGCACGCTGGCCGTACCGATCTGCCGATGATCTTTGATGTTGAGCGAATTCGTGACGGTCGGACCTTCAGCACTCGCCGCGTCAACGCTCGCCAGCACGGTCGGACGATCTTCACCGCGGAACTGTCTTTCAAGAACCGCGAGGACGGTCCGGAGCACTCCGACCCGATGCCGGACTATCTTCCGGACCCGGATCATTGTCCGACCCTAGCCCAGGCTCTTGAGCAGATGTTCGGGCGACCCATGCCTACCGTTAAGGAGTGGGATGCGCTCGACGTGCGGTTGGCCAGTGACGGTTCGCAGTTCGTCGACCCCAACCACGTCACTCACCTGAGCCTATGGGTACGTACCACCGCGGGCCTTCCTGATGACCGCGTTGTGCAGCGCGCGATCCTCGCTTACGTTTCTGATATCAGTCTCATGGCCGGCGCCGTCATGCCTCACTTGGGATCGGTGCCACCGGGTATGGTCGTCAACCCGGCCTCGCTGGATCACGCCATGTGGTTCCACCGGACTGCTGAAGCTGACCGCTGGATGCTCTACGACCAGGTGTCTCCGAGCGCGTCAGGTCTGCTTGGTTTCTCCATGGGGCGACTGATGCAGGATGGCAAACTCATCGCGTCCTGCTGCCAAGAGGGGGTCATGAGACTGGTAGACGCAAGCGATCTCGACGCCGCAGTGACGTTTCCGCTTGGCCCGCAGTGAGTGATGTCTTCGGAACGCGACGATGGCCCCGGGTAGATCCGGAGCCATCGTGTGCATCAGGCCGCCATTGTGGCGAGGTTGCGCTGCCGCATGCTGGCCAGGGCTGCACGTTCGATCTGGCGCACGCGTTCGGCGGTGATTCCCCACACCTTGCCGATGTCGGCGAGCTTGGCCTGGCGTCCATCGACGAGCCCGTAGCGGCGACGCACCACGTCGGCGGAACGTTCGTCGAGATCGTCGAGGAGCCCTTCAAGTCGGCCACGATCCTCGGCGTCGAGCACAATGTCGTCAGGGCCGGGAGATGTTTCGCGGGCGATGAGATCGCCCAGGCTAGTGTCGCCGTCGTCCTCAACTGGGGCGTCGAGAGAGACGTGGTCACGTCCAAAGCGGATAAGCTCGATGACACGTTCTTCGGTGATCTCCAACTCGTCGGCGATCTCGGAGGTCTCGGGTTCGCGGCCCAGCTGACGCTCGAGGTTGCGCCGGGCAGCCGAGACCTGATTCACCTGCTCGGCGACATGCACCGGGAGGCGGACGATACGACCCTGCTGCGCGATTCCCCGGCTAATGGCCTGACGGACCCACCAGGTGGCGTAGGTCGAGAACTTGAATCCCTTGGCGTAGTCAAACTTCTCGACGGCGCGGATGAGGCCGGTATTTCCCTCTTGCACGAGGTCAAGTAGCGGCATCTGGGAACGGCCATATTTGCGAGCCACCGACACGACCAGCCGCAGGTTAGCGCGCACGAAGTGGGCCATGGCCTCGTCTCCGTCGGCTGCGATTTGGTGTAGTTCCTCAGTGGTGGCATCCGATGTGGTTTCCGCCTGACCCTCGAGAATGGCGCGTGCAAACACACCCGCTTCGATCCGGCGGGCCAACGCAACCTCCTGTGCGGCATTGAGCAGGGGCGTGCGGGCGATCCCGTCTAGGTAGAGGCCGACCGCGTCCTTTCCATCAATGCCATCGGTGGTACGAACCCGGGACTTGGTGTCCATGTGCTTCGCCTTTCTCCGTCGGACTGGTTGTCATCTATATCAACGTCACTTGGGGGCCAATGTCATCCCCGAGTGGTCGATGAGTGTCTGCGGTCGTGGGCGATATCAGAGGATCAGACTGTGGTCGTACCTGGCTGCCCGACGCGACCGTCCCGTGGCAGGAGCGGGAATTGGGGAGGGCCAGTTTGTGTTAGGACTCGGATGGTGCAACAATAATTGCAGGGTCTTGACGTCTCCCGGGCGTCGTGTGCCCTTGAGTCCCATGGGTGGTGATTCGTCGACCCTTCCGGGCTCATTTTGAGGGGACAGCACTGAAGGACTGGTCAGTCCTTGGAGAGGATACCCGTGTCGACCACCACGTCCAGCACTGCAAACACCGCTGCAGACGAGGAGGCGAAGATAGCCACCGCGAGGAAGAACACACGTTCTACCTCTGCCAAGTCCGGTACGACCGGTCAGGCCAAGAAGACCACCGCGAAGAAGGCCGCCACGAAGACGGGCCAGTCGACGGCAAAGTCATCGACTCAAAAAACCGCTGGCGAGGCTAAATCTTCTGCAGCCAAAGCCACAACGAAGTCCGCTGGCGCTAAGGCGGCTGCCAAGTCCGCCAAGGCAGCGGTGGGTAAGACGACGGGATCTTCGGGTACGAAGACTGCCGGAACTAAGTCGTCCGGCGGCGCCAAAAAGTCGACGGCTAAGAAGCGGACTACTAAGGCGAAGAAGGAAACGACTATCGCTGAAGCGGCGTCCGGTGAGGTCGATTTGACGATGCAGCGCGACGGCGACGACGTTGTGCTGACTATCGGCGGCAAGAAGCGCTCCCTCGATGACGTTGACGAGCGTGACTACGACCCGGCCGAGGCTGCTAAGGACGAACAGCAGATAAACAAGGAGACCGAGGCGTTCTCCCTGTCTGATAACGACGATGCTGACGAGCCTGAGCAAACCGTCATGGTCGCCGGCGCTACCGCCGACCCCGTTAAGGATTACCTCAAGCAGATCGGCAAAGTGGCCTTGCTGAATGCCGTTGAGGAGGTCGACCTCGCCAAGCGCATCGAGGCAGGCCTATTCGCCGGTGAGCAGCTGGCTGACCCGGACACCAAGATCCGTGAGAAAGACCGCGAAGACTACGAGTGGATCGCTGAGGATGGCAAGGCGGCGAAAAACCATCTGTTGGAGGCCAACCTTCGGTTGGTCGTCTCCTTAGCCAAGCGTTACACCGGCCGCGGCATGCTCTTTCTTGACCTCATCCAGGAGGGCAACCTCGGCCTCATTCGTGCCGTCGAGAAATTCGATTACACCAAGGGCTACAAGTTCTCCACGTACGCGACCTGGTGGATCAAGCAGGCCATTACCCGTGCCATGGCCGACCAGGCCCGCACCATTCGTATCCCCGTGCACATGGTTGAGGTCATCAACAAGCTGGCCCGTGTACAGCGTCAGATGCTTCAGGATCTGGGACGCGAACCCACCCCCGAGGAGCTGGCCAGCGAACTCGACATGACCGCAGAGAAGGTCATTGAGGTTCAGAAATACGGTCGCGAGCCGATCTCGCTGCACACTCCGCTGGGCGAGGACGGCGACTCTGAGTTCGGTGACCTTATTGAGGACTCCGAGGCCATCGTGCCAGCCGACGCCGTCAACTTCACCCTGTTGCAGGAGCAGTTGCATGATGTCCTCGACACCTTGTCCGAGCGAGAGGCTGGTGTGGTGTCGATGCGATTCGGCTTGACTGATGGACAGCCCAAGACTCTGGATGAGATCGGCAAGGTCTACGGTGTGACTCGGGAGCGCATCCGCCAGATCGAGTCCAAGACGATGTCGAAGTTGCGTCACCCGAGCCGCTCCCAGGTACTGCGCGATTACCTCGACTGAGGCGACGAACACGAACGAGGGGTGCCCACCGGGGTGCCCACCGGGGTGCCCTTCGTTCGTGCTCAGCCGATCATCCCGACGACGTCGCCGGTCAACGTCATCGAGGAAGTGGCGAACCATGACCTCATCCCATCCCAGTGGTCACGAAGGAAGCGTTGCCCAAGGCTAGTGACGGCCTGGGCCCCAATGAGTTGCGTGCCTGGGGGATGATCCAGGCGGGGTGTGCCTGGGTTGTCAGGGTTCGGTAGTAATTCCCGCTTCAGACTGAATCGAAGCAAACCTGTTACGGACCGCTGACCGGTAGGATCAGGTCATGGATACGCCAATCGTCGACACGTCGTCAACACCGACGCACGATCCGGCCACCGCTCCCGGTCGTTTCGTCGTCAGAGATGCCCACCACGAAGACCTGCCTGAGGCTGCGGCCGTTCAGGCAGTGTGCTTTCGAGAGATCGGTCAGGGGGTGATTCCCAACGACATCCTTACCGAGGTCACTGGCCCCGGTATCGTCCACACCACTATTGAGCAGTGGAACCGCTTTATGGACGATGGCGCGATCTTCAAGATTCTTATCGATCGCCTCGATATGAAGACCGTTGGGGTCGCCATGGCCCGGGTTTCCACAAGTCCTGATGCTCCCACGCCATGGGAGATCGCGACCCTCCATGTGCTGCCAGAGGCGCGCAGCTGCGGAGCGTCAGACGACCTCCTTGATGCTTGTATCGGGCACCAGCCAGCCTATGTGTGGGTTTTTGCCGATAACGCTCGCGCTATTTCGTTCTACCAACGCCACGGGTTTCGCGTCGACGCCACCGACGGCGCCGTTGACGATTCCCTCGGCGGGGTGAAGCTGCAGCGGCTGATTCGCGAGGATGCGATCAAGTCGCAGTGATCGTGGATGATGTATCCCCACTAGCTCTCCGGGGCGCTAGTACCGGGGCTGGGCCAGCTTGCGCTCGTTCTTAAACGCGGGACGAGAGCTTGGTGGTGTCATCTTGGATATGCAGCGCGACCTGCTTGAGCTTGTCCTCGTGGGCCCGGGCATGGTGCGCGCAGAAGAGGAGCTCGCCACCATTGCGCAGCGTGATGCGCACGTAGGCCTGTGCGCCGCAACGATCACAACGGTCTGCAGTGGTGAGGGTTTGGTGTTCGATCATCGTGGTGCTCATGACAACCTCCTCCATCTGAATCATCGGGTCACCGTACTAGATAACCTACGTCATCGTCGGAATGTTCCCACGTGTATCGAACCACGGACGGCTGGGGCGAACACGGCTGGGACTCCTTGTCGTGGGCTGACGATAGGCTATCGCCGTGGCCATGGACAACATCTCGACATCAGCCGGTAGTTCGGAAACGCCGAGTGGTAAAGGCGGTACCGTGCGCACGGCGTCGACTAGCCGGGAGTACGGTGCCAAGAATCTGTTGGTGCTGGAGGGGCTCGAGGCAGTACGTAAACGTCCTGCCATGTATATCGGCTCAACGGATACCCGCGGACTCATGCACTGTCTATGGGAGATCTTCGACAATGGAGTTGATGAGGCGCTCGCTGGGTATGGACGCCGTATCACCGTCACCTTGGAGAAGGCTGGGTCGATCCTCGTTACCGACGAGGGCCGTGGTATTCCCGTTGACGTCGAGCCGCGCACCGGGCTCAGCGGCGTCGAGGTGGTTTACACCAAGCTGCACGCGGGCGGAAAATTCGGTGGTGGGGCGTATAACGTCTCAGGGGGACTGCATGGCGTCGGCGCTTCAGTCGTCAACGCCGTCTCAGCGCGCCTGGATGTGGAGGTGGATCGCAAGTCCACGGTGTGGGGGATGAGCTTTCGCCGTGGCGTTCCTGGGGTCTTTGATGGGCAGGGCCCCGATGCGCCCTTCACTCCTGAGTCAGGGGTGCGCAAAGTAGGCAAGGCTAAGCGTGGTGTTACTGGTACTCGGGTTCGGTACTGGCCTGACCGTCAGATCTTCCTTCCTGATGCCAAGCTGTCGTGGTCCAAGCTTGCCGACCGCGCTCGGCAGACGGCCTTCCTCGTCCCAGGCCTGGAGATCGTCATTACTGACGAGAGGGGTATCCAGACTGATCCTGACAGTGGTGATGTGCTGGAGACGGTCTCAGAAACGATGCGCTTTGACGGCGGTATATCTGAGTTTGCTGAGTATCTCGCCACTGATCAACCTGTCAACGATGTCATGAGACTGCAGGGGAGGGCTTCCTTCACCGAGACCGTCCCCATGCTTGACGAGAACGGTGGTATGACGCCTACCGATGTCGACCGGGACCTCGGGGTCGATATCGCTCTGCGCTGGGGAACAAGCTATGACACTACGGTACGTTCCTTCGTGAACATCATAGCTACCCCCAAAGGCGGCACCCACGTGCAGGGGTTCGAGCAGGGCCTGTTGCGGGCCTTCAATGCCGGTCTGGAGGGAACACGCATCCTCAAGTCCTCCGAGGAGATTGTCAAGGACGACATTCTGGAGGGGCTGACGGCCGTGGTGACGGTGAGCCTGGCAGAGCCCCAGTTTGAGGGTCAGACCAAGGAGGTATTGGGCACCCCGCCGGTTAGACGCCTCGTGGCTCGCGTTGTTGAGGAGCAGATGACTGCCTTCCTCACCTCAGCCAAGGCTGCTGACAAACCAGTAGCACGCGCTCTTATGGAGAAGGTCGTTAATGCCTCGCGGACCCGTGTGGCTGCCCGGGCACACAAGGAAAACCAGCGTCGTAAGAACGCGCTGGAATCTTCTCATCTGCCGCCCAAGCTCAAGGATTGCCGATCTTCCGATCCGGACGTCACCGAGTTGTTCATTGTCGAGGGTGATTCCGCACTTGGAACGGCCAACGTGGCTCGTAACTCCGAACACCAGGCTTTGCTTCCGGTTCGCGGCAAGATTCTTAACGTGCAGAAGGCTGATCTCGGTGCCATGCTTAAGAACGTCGAGTGCGCCTCGATCATCCAGGTCGTTGGTGCTGGATCGGGAAAGACCTTCGATCTTGACCAGGCCCGTTACGGCAAGGTTATCTTCATGGCCGACGCTGACTCGGATGGTGCCCATATTCGCTGCCTGTTGGCCACCCTTTTCTTCCGCTATATGCGTCCGATGGTGGAGGCTGGCCGGGTGTTCTCGGCGGTCCCGCCATTGCACCGATTCGAACTCATCAACCCCAAACGGGGAATGGACAAGTACCTGTACACCTACACCGATGCTGAATACCAGCGCACTGCTGCCCAACTGACGAAGAAAGGGGTGCGGTTCAAAGAGCCACAGCGGTACAAGGGCCTCGGTGAGATGGATGCCTCCCAGCTCAAGGAGACAACGATGGACCCGCGCCATCGCACTTTGCGTCGCATCACCGTCGACGATGCTGCGGAGGCCGAAGGCACTTTTGAGATCCTCATGGGCAATCAGGTCGCACCGCGTAAGCAGTTCATCGTCGAGGGGGCTTACCGTCTCGACGCCGAACAGATCGACGCCTAAGAGGACTGCGCGTTGTACGGCCACCGCCTGTAGCCTCGCGCAGACGCGAGGTCTAGCAATGTGTGAGGTGCATGTCCCCTCACTGGCTGTCTAGGTGCTGGCCCTGGGACGACAGGCTCGTCATATGCACAGTCGTTCTCGCTAAGAGGTGTGTATGGGAAGTTACAGTAGGCCGTATCGTTGACACGATGCATTCCACTAGGGTTCTCCTTGAAGCGCCATGGCACGGATGTCATGGCCTGGAGTGGATAGATACAGAACAGGTGGAGGACATGGTGGGTCGAGTACGGCAAGCCAGTGGCGGGCGCAACGGCACGTGCCACGTTGACGGGGGATCCTCGGCGAGGAGGCCGCAGCGATGATCTGGTTCCACCTGGCCGTGGCCGTCATTTTCATCATCATTGGCTCGCGCCTTGGTGGGATCGGCGTCGGACTCGCGGGAGCGGCGGGGTGTATTGTCCTCGCGACCACTGGTCTGCACACGAAGATGGCTGAGGATATTCCCTGGACGGTCATCGGCATCATCATGACCGTTATCTGTGCCATCGCTGCCCTTCAGCTCGCGGGTGGGATGGACTATCTCGTGCATCTGACCGAGGTTATGCTGCGCAAGCATCCCAACCAGATCAACTACCTCGCGCCACTAGCGACCTTCCTGCTTTCCCTGCTGTGTGGTACCGGGCATACTGCTTATTCAGTGCTGCCTGTCATCGTGGAGGTGGCTAAGGAGCATAAGATCCGGCCGTCGAGACCGCTTTCCATCGCCGTTGTGGCATCCCAGGTTGCGGTTGCGTCCTCACCGATCTCGGCGGCGACCTTGGCCTTGGTTGGAGTTCTAGGGCCGTTGGGAGTGGGCTACCTTGAGATCCTCGCGGTGACGATCCCTACCACCTTCATCGGGTGTGCCGTCGGCGCGGTCGTGGCATCGCATCAGGGTAAGGATCTCGTCGATGATCCGGTTTATCAGGAACGTGAGGCTAAAGGGTTGGTGAGCCACAACGCTGCTGTGGCCGACACCGGTTGGAGGCCGAAACGAACCGCTATCCCCAGCCTCGTCGCCTTCCTCGTTGCGCTGGTAGTAGTGGTTGGTTACGCCACCGTCTCATCGAAGGAGGTCGGCGTGCTCGCCAAGCCGCCTATGACGTCCTCGGCGGCGATCATGCTCATCATGTTGACGACGGCGATGATTATTTGCATGGTGTCACGTGAGGATGTCAAGCAGCTCACTACCCAGGCGACATTTCGAGCGGGAATGTCTGCAGCGATCTGCATTCTGGGACTGGCATGGCTGGGCAATATGTTCGTCAATAACTACATGGACGTCCTTACCCACGCTGGAGCCTCGATCCTGCATTCGGCCCCGTGGTTCCTTTCAGTGATCCTGTATTTGGCTGCGCCGCTGATGTTCTCCCACGCCGCGACGACTGTCGCCTTCATGCCGGTGGTGGCCAAAATCGGCCTATCTCCGACGGTGATGCTGGCTTGCTACCCGGCCGTGGCCAACTATTACCTGCTGCCGAACTATCCCACAACGGTTGCAGCTATGGAGATGGACGACACCGGATCGACGCGAGTCGGACGCATCGTCTTCAACCACCCGTTCGTCCTTCCCGGGACCGTTTCGATTGCGGTAACGATCCTGCTGGGAGCTTTCTGGGCGCCCATTATGTTGGGCTGAGGCCAGAGGAGGCGCGATCGCGTGTTCGGCAGGCACCGGTAGACTCAATGGCCATGAGCCACACCGATGTGCCGGCCGATCAACGCAAACGCGTCTTCGCCTGGGCCATGTGGGATCCGGGCACCCAGCCCTTCGCCTCGGTCATTACCACTTTTGTTTTTGCCGTCTACCTTGTTGGTGACGCCTTCGGGTCTAAGGACCGTACCGTCACCGCGCTGTCATGGACCATGAGTTTGGCGGGCCTGGCCATTGCCTTGCTGGCGCCTGTCGTGGGGCAGCGGGCAGGACGGCAAGGACGGCAGGTGACGGCCCTGAAATGGCTCACCTGGATCCTTGCAGTGATGTCGGGACTGCTGTTTTTCGTCAAGCCTCATCCGTCCTATCTCGTGGTCGGATTGGTGCTGATGGGCATCGGGACGGTCATTTCGGATGTCGGCAGTTCCCTATACAACGGCATGCTTGATGACGTTGCAGAGCCTGGCAAAGTTGGTCGGATTTCCGGCCTCGGGTGGGGCATGGGTTATCTGGGTGGGATTATTGCGTTACTCGTCATCTACGTCGCCTGGATCAAACCAAAAGTGGGTTGGCTTGGAGTAACAAGTCACGAAGGCATGAACATCCGCGTGGCCATGCTGTTTTGCGCGCTGTGGATCCTGGTGCTGACCCTGCCCACCTTTCTTCTCCTGCACGATAACCGGCAGCCGGTCAAACCGTCTGGACCCCGGCTGCATGGCGTGCGGGCCCTCGGCCATGCCTACGCCGAGTTGTGGCGCAGTGTGGTGAGGATATGGCACGTCAGCCGTAACACGATCATTTTCCTGATCGCTTCTGCCTTGTTCCGTGATGGGCTCAACGGTGTTTTCCAGTTCGGTGGACCACTCGCTCGTCAAACGTTCGGATTTAGTGCGTCAGACGTACTCATCTTTGGCATTGTGGCCAATCTTGTCGCCGGCATATCCACAATCTTGTTGGGACGCCTGGACGACCGCATCGGCCCGAAACGACTCATCACCATTTCGCTGACCGTGTTGTCAGCGTGCGGTATAGGCGTATTCATCGGCCACACAGGTTCTGCCATGGTGTTCTGGGTGCTCGGCCTCATCATGTGTGGTTTCGTCGGACCAGCTCAGTCCGCATCGCGAAGCCTCCTCACCCAGATTTGCCCGCCCGGATACCAGGGAGAGGTTTTCGGTCTTTACGCGACCACCGGTAAAGCCGTCTCGTTTCTGGCACCGGCACTATTTGGCCTCTTCGTCACGGCGGACCATGCCATCACTGGCGGTGACAATAACCAGTACTGGGGAATCGTGGGCATAGTTCTCGTACTATTAGTGGGGCTGGCGGCCATGATTCCGGTCAGCACTGCCGAGGTCCACGACGAGACGTACGCGGAGTGATCCTTAGCAGATTCAACTGGCGCGTCCCTAGACCACTCCTCAGACCTCGGCCGCCACGAGCGGATCCATAGGCGATTCCGATCCTCAGCGCCGTTCATCGTCGGTTAGCTGAACAGGTCGGGTTGGGTGCCAGTCTGCTCCCCGTCATTCGATAACGGATCATCGGAATCCGACACCGACCCATCGGATGCCCAATCATCCTTGCCGGAGCTATGACGACGACTCCCCACGGCCAGGATAGGCTGACGTCCCTGATCACCGGAGCCGTCTCGACGCATATTGGGTGCCGGCAGTTCGATAGGGACCCCGGATGCGGCACAGGCTACGGCCGGATCGGGGCCTATCCAGGCGAGTACTAGGGCGGTCTCTGCCCTGAGGAAGCGCTGGCACCTCATTCCACCGGTGGCCCTGCCCTTGGACGGGTACTGGTCGAAGGGAGTTAGTTTGATTGAGCCGGGTTCTTTACCTGCGGCACTGGGAGAGGATGCGGCTACTGTCACCACTGAGGATCCGTGGCTGGGGGCAGCGCCAAAGAAAATCACTGGATCCTTGGCCTTGATACCTGCTACACCGCCGCCCAAACGTCCCTGCGGGCGCACTGTGGATGCTGGGAAATGGAGTAAGGCAGCGCCTTGGGTCACGAAACACAACTCGAGGTCTTCGTCGCCCATTTCAACGGCACCGACGACCTCGTCACCGTCCTTGAGACTGATAACCTCCCAAGAGTCCTTGCTGAGGAGTTCCGGGTTGACCCGCTTGACGATGCCGTTTCGGGTGCCAAGAGCCAAGGAGGGGCCTTTGGCCGACAGGCTCGTCACGGCCAGAGCTCGTTCGCCTTTCTCTAAGCCGACGAGGTCGGCCAGCGGGGTGCCACCGGCCACCGATGGCGCAGTCGCGGTCATCGGCAAATTTGCGAGTTCGACGGCATGGGAACGCACTAGGCGACCGGCACTAGTAATAATGCCGAAATCACCGCGTGCAGTAGTGCGGGCGCTGGAGATAATGACATCGTGGCTGGCCCTGTCCCCGTCGGTGGGAAGAACGTCGTCGGTATCGATGCGGGCTA
Organism: Cutibacterium namnetense; assembly: GCF_001642025.1. Lineage (GTDB taxonomy): Bacteria > Actinomycetota > Actinomycetes > Propionibacteriales > Propionibacteriaceae > Cutibacterium > Cutibacterium namnetense. Next base: position 327,528 of record NZ_LWHO01000003.1, read on the forward strand.
ATAAGCCAGTCGCCGACAGTAGCACCCAGCATGGGTCATCAGGCACTTCTAGGGGGACTGACGCTGCCGCGACCGATGGCGACGCGCCCAGCAGCACAGTGCGACGTGGGGTGCCGTATTTGGACGACACCTCGGCTAACTCCCCGGACACCACGCGACGCAACTCAGACTCGTCATTGACGATGAGCGTTAGTCCTTCGATGCGTTCGCGCAGTTCATCGCGTTCGGACTCCAACTCAATGGTGGAGAACTTGGTCAGACGGCGCAGCTGCATGTCCAGGATGTAGTTGGCCTGCACCTCGTCGAGGTTGAAGGCTTCCATGAGTCGTGTGCGGGCGGTCGCAGCGTCCTCGGAAGAGCGGATGATGGCGATGACGTCGTCAATGTCGACGATGGCCAATAACAGGCCTTCGACCAGGTGCAGCCGGTCCTTGGCCTTGTTGAGCTGGAAGTTTGTGCGTCGCAGGGTGACGTCGAGACGGTGATCTAAGTAGACCTGCAGCATCTCTAGCAGGCCTAACGTACGGGGCTGGCCTTCCACGAGGCTCACCGCGTTGATGGCGAAGGAGTCCTCTAGCTTGGTGAGCTTGTACAAGCGCTCCAACAGCGCCTCCGGGTTGAAGCCGTTCTTGACCTCAATGACCAGATGGGTGCCGTTGGCCAGATCAGTGAGGTCCTTGACGTCAGCGATGCCAGTGATCTTTTTGGACTGCACCAAGGTTTTGATCTGGTCGATGATGCGTTCTGGTCCGACCATGTAGGGCAGCTCGGTGACGACGATGCCGCGGCGTCGCGGGGAAACTTTCTCGATGCGGGCGGTGGCGCGGATCTTGAAGGAGCCGCGGCCGGTGCGATAAGCATCGGCGATGCCGTCAAGGCCGATGATTCGTCCCCCGGTCGGTAAATCCGGTCCCGGCACGAACCTCATGATCTCGTCAAGGTCGGCGTCCGGATGATCGAGCATATGACGTAAAGCCGCCACAACTTCGACGAGGTTGTGCGGTGGGATGTTGGTGGCCATTCCCACCGCGATGCCCGAAGCCCCGTTGACGAGCAGGTTCGGGAAGGCCGCCGGCAGCACCGATGGCTCGAACTCCTTGCCGTCATAGTTAGGCTCGAAGTCGACCGTGTCCTCGTCAAGCCCGTTGATCATGGCAACAGCTGGCGGAGCCATCCGACACTCGGTGTAGCGCATGGCAGCGGCGCCGGCGTCAAGGGATCCGAAGTTACCATGACCGTCGATGAGGGGCAGTCTCATCGCCCATGGCTGAGCGGTGCGTACCAGAGCGTCGTAAATGGCGGCGTCACCGTGTGGGTGCAACTGGCCCATGACCTGCCCGACGACTCGCGCTGACTTTACATGGGGACGATCCGGGCGCACCCCCATGTCACCCATGGTGTAAAGGATGCGACGCTGGACGGGTTTGAGGCCGTCACGGGCGTCAGGCAGGGCGCGAGAATAGATAACGGAGTATGCGTACTCCAGGAAGCTGTTCTCCATCTCGCGGGAGACGTCGACGTCGATAATGTTCTCGGTGAAGTCCTCGTCCACCGTCTTTTTAGCCATCGTTACCTCCCAAGCAGCACGCGCTAACGACCTATTTTGGTCGATCGGCGCGAAATCTGCATGTCAGGGCTTGGATGGGTCCTCGGGGTTGAGCACTTTGGCGAGGAGAGGGGCGAGCTGATCACCGTCGGGAGCATGCACGAGGGGCGCAGATTCGGGGGCCCACTGCACTCGATGACGGTCCTCCAGCACAGTCGTCGTGCCATGGGCAAGCACTTGCTGAGTCGTCGAGAGCTCACGAATGGCGATGGCTCGGGTATGGCCCGGCTGAAGCTCGTCAAACTCGGAGTAGATCCGGATGTCGTGCTGCCCGTCATCACCGACGAGGACCCATTCGATGTCAGGGAAGTCCCGAGCTAGCTCGCGCAGAGCAGTGCGTTTGTGGTCCACCCCAGAACGGAACCAGCCGGTGTTCGTCGGGCCCCAGTCCGTCAGCAACAGGGGCCCTTGCGGATATCCGTGGCGAGCAAGGAACCTCACCAAGAATGGGTAGGTATTCCACGCGCCAGTGGACACATAGACCACCGGGGCATCAGGATGACGTTTCAAGAGCTTCTGGTACATCCGTGCCATGCCGGGAATAGATTTGCGGGCCTGCTCGGTGAGCACGAAGGAGTTCCAAGCCGCGATGAGTGACCGGGGCAGAGAAGTCGAGATGACGGTATCGTCAATGTCAGAGATGATGCCGAACCGAGTGTTCTGGGACACCACGAGGACCTTTGCTGTAGTGGTGTCACCACTGGTTGACAAGGTGACTTCATGCCAGCCTGGTTGCAAGCCGTGATTTTTGACGCGCACATCGACGTATCCGGCGCGGTCTGCTCGCACCGTGATCTTTTCGCCGTTGACGTCGACGACAACCTCTGTGCCCGGGGCTGGTAGCCCGAGGAAGTTGCGCCAACCGCGCTGGGACAGCAACTCAATGGACAACAGATTTCGTCGAGTTAGCGGAGACCGGTCTGGCTGACGCTCCTGCTCCGGCTTCCGCCCGGGCGGACTGGTCAGAACGACTCGTCCGAGGACACGCACATGGGTAGCCGATCCATAACTGCGATAACCGATGACGCACGGTACCCAGCCCCGTCTGCGCAGTGTCGTGTTGAGGCGCCTATGGACGGCATCCTCGACTCGGGCTCCGATGAACGGCCGGTTCGACATATCTTGGAGATTACTGGATCACGCTTCATCGTGGGACGATGGGCCGGTGAATCAGTCTGTCGATCAAGCCCGAGCCCCCCTGCCGGCTGCCTTAGCCGCCGAGATCCAGTCCTGCGGATTCTTCCCTGAGCTGGTCATCGATGTCGCTGAGACCTCCTTGGCGGGGGAGGAAGTTTTCGATCATCTGCTGCATCTAGAGGCGACCTTCGACAACGATGAGGTTCATCGCCATCTCACCCTGATCCTGCGCACTGCTACCCGTATGCTGATCGGCCACACGGATGAGCGCGCAGAAGGAGGCCAGTTGCAGGCTGTCACCTCGAGCGAGTCCATTCCGCTATCTCAAGTGAGTTCGGTGGTGCTGACTCGGGTCGTGCAGCATCCTGACCGATTCGGTACAGATCCTTCGTCGAGCACGGTTGAAGTCTGGCTCCAGATGACGTGGGGGGCTGTTTCGCGACTTGAACTCGAACCGGCCAGGTGCGGGGACCGCATGTGCACCGCAGACCATGGTTATACCGGTACCCTCAGCGGAGACGACATCGTCATCAGGATGAGCCCGGCTGCCGACGGCACCGATCAAGTTGAGCGCCTCATGGCATTCGCGACGCGGATGCAGGCCGTCACTGGGGCAACCCGATGAGTTCTTTGCTTGTTGCCGATCTCATGCTCCCCGGCCCCGAGACCCTTTCTGATCTGGTGGCAGCGATGGGTACGGCGTTGACGGGTAGAGGGCCGGCCGGTCTAGGGTTGCCTGACGCGAGGCGGTACGTGGTCCTGCTGGTTGATGGGATGGGCCAAGAGAACCTCGATCAGTCTCGCCATCTCGCCCCAACCCTGTCGCAGATGGAGAACTGCCACGACTTGACCTGTCAGGTTCCCTCCACGACGGCCACGTCGTTGAGCTGTCTCGGCACCGGCACCGCTCCCGGGCGCCACGGCGTCGCTGGTTACACTTTCCGCGCACCCTCGGGCCGCGCCATGAACGCCTTGAGTTGGGCCAATGGTGATGATCCCGAGGTCATCCAGCCTCATCCCACGGCGTTTGAATCACTGGTTGCTGCTGGGGTGACGGTGAGCAGTGTCGGGCCAGCACGCTTCCAGCGGTCAGGGTTGACGCGCGCGGCCTTGCGTGGGCCGCGATTCATTCCCATTTGCGACGAAGACGATGTCGATGAGCGTGTTTGCAAGACGCTAAGTGCCTCACGCTCGGGTGACGCCTCGCTGACGTACGTGTACGAGCGTTCACTTGACCACGTCGGGCATGGCGAGGGATGGCAATCGGGAGCATGGAGGTCGCGCCTCATGTGGGTTGACGGGCTCGTTGGTGCTCTTCTCGACGAGCTCGATCCTGGAACCGCCTTGGTCGTCACTGCTGACCACGGCATGATCGACGTTCCCGGCGGCCACCGCGTCATGGTGGAAGACGAGGGCGGACTGCTCGCTGAGGTCGACCTGCTGGCGGGTGAGCCTCGCTTCCGCCACATCTATACCCGTCGTCCCGACGAGGTTGCACAGCGATGGCGACGGGTGCTCGGGGACCGAGCTCAGGTTGTGATCGGCGACGATGCTGTTGCGGCTGGCCTGTTCGGACCAGTTGACACCTCCACCCGCTCCCGTTTCGGTGACGTATTGGCGATCACTCGTGGCGATTGGGCCATCATGAGTCGCGCTTCCCTCAAGGAACTCACCCTCGTGGGGATGCATGGATCGCTCACACCGTGCGAAATGCGGATCCCGTTGCTGGCCCAGATTTGTGAAGGATGAGGATGGCTGAGCTCGTTTTCCACACCGGCCCGATGGACTCTGGTAAATCCACCCTCGCATTGCAGATGGATCATGCGCAATCCGCTCACGACCGTCAAGGGGTGCGATACGCGATGCACGACCGCTCTGGTGGAGCTCGGATCACCTCGCGGATTGGTCTGAGCGTCGAAGCTGTCGAGGTCGCTGACGCCCTAGACCTCTACCAGGACGTCGTCTCACGACTTAGTCGCGGAGGACGAATAGATTACCTCATCTGCGATGAGGCCCAGTTCTACCGAAGTGAGCAAATTGACCAGCTGGCTCGGGTCGTCGATGACCTTGACATCGACGTCTACTGCTTCGGGATCCTGGCCGATTTTCGGACGGAGCTTTTTCCCGGATCGAAGCGCCTCGTTGAGTTGGCCGACCGGGTCGTTGAACCTCCGGTTGCGCCGTTGTGCTGGTGCGGCCGTCCTGCCACCCATAACGCCCGCATCGTGGATGGACAAATGGTGCGTGAAGGTGACCAGGTCGGCGTCGGAGACGTCGGTGGCGGAACAGAGATCCATTACGAGGTGCTATGTCGCCGCCACCACCGTCAAGGGATCACTGGGGAGACCTCCAGAGCGACCTTGTCGGAGCAGACCCTACCTTTTGATGGCAGCGAGTCCTGACGGGTGACCCAGCTCCGTACGGTTGAAATGTGCCTGTGCGGCGGGATTTCAGGCGTGCGGGGTGGGGCCGCCGAACATGATCTCATCCCAAGAGGGGATCGACGCCCGCTTCGATTTACGTGGTTTGCGCTTCTTGCGGGGCCGTTCACTTTTCTCGACGGGGGCGTCCTGCTGGGGAGTTTCATCGGCAGTGTGAGCTGATGTTTTGGAGCGAGAAGCCGAGGCCTTCTTCGTCGTTGTGCGTGGCTTCGACGCCGTAGCTCCCTGCGCGGGAGTCTGCGATTGGCCTGTCTGGTGCGTAGAGGCGTCGTCATGGGGCAGGCTGGCCTTGCTTTCCTCTCCAGCTTGATCTGGTTCGGACGTCTCGACGGCATGCGGATCCTCGGCAGGCTGGGGGTCCTGTGGCTTGGCTGGCTCAGCATCCTGGTCCACCTCAGGATGAGATGCGGCGTCAACGACGGGGGTTTCGAGGCCTTCGTAGATGTTGACCGAGTCATCCTGAAAACCGGCCAGCATGTCGTAGAGCATGTCCATGTCGGCTGGGGATGAGGCGTCGAAGTCGTAGACCCCGTCGTGCTTCGTCATCCCGGCGATAGCCTCAGGGCCAGGAGTCTGACTTTGACGGTTGCTGACAGCTCGCACGATCGCCAACTCGTCGTTGAGATCGAGGGTTGGCTCCTGGTCAGGATCTGAAGCCCCCTCAGGTAAGGGCTCAGCAGGCGCCGGAGAGCGATCGTTGACGAGCCATCGCGCGCCCGCATCTTCGGGGGAGGTGTGGCGTCCTTTGAGATCGAACCGGAAGGTCGCGCAGTGGGGAGCGCCCTCCTCGGAGGCAGGCCATTGCGCCTCAAGGGCCCAAGTACGGTCCTCATGGCGCCAGGATCGCCAGGAGATGTTCTTGTCAGGGATCGAGTTGGCTTTGACAACTCGGGAGATCACGGTACCTAACGTGCGGTGAGATCCGGGCGCACCAGCGCGGCGTACTGGACACGTCATGGCGACCTCGATGATGTGGTCCAACTCAGCAAGGACTGGCACCGCGAATGGTTCTACCTGATCGACGCCGACGCCCGCCTCAGCGGCCACTTCCTCGACAGTGGCGCCGGAACGGATCCGCGACTGAATCTCGCGGGGGCTCAGAGCGCTGTCCATCGTCCACCTTCCCTCCCAACCGGGGCGGCCGGGGTTTGGCTGTGTGAGTCACCAAATTTACTGCCTTCGAGCGCGATGCTACCGCCCAGATGCCGTTGCGCGCTGTCTAAGGACTTGACAGGTGTGATACACAAGGGGGCGAATGTTGTGCGGTCGCAGCTCGCAGCAGGCGGGTTGGCGACGTTTCGAGTCCTTACTGGAAGGTGACCATGGCTACCGATTATGACGCTCCGCGTAAGACTGATGAGGAGGTCAGTGAGGACTCCATCGAGGAGATCAAGAACCAGCGCAACGATAAGAACTCTGGAAAAATTGATGAGGACGAGGTCGAGGCCGCCGAGGCTTTCGAGCTGCCCGGCGCTGATCTTTCCCATGAGGAGCTGACGGTGCGTGTTCTTCCCCGTCAGTCCGGCGAGTTCACCTGCGCCTCATGCTTCCTCGTCAAGGGACAGTCCCAGCTAGCCGAGGAGCGCGACGGCCAGTTCTACTGTGTCGACTGCGTTTGATCTCCTAGGAGTACGAACGGATCCCCGCCCGGTGTGGCGGGGATCCGTTGCTATTGTGATGGGAGACGCTCAGTCGTCATCGGTGGCATTGAGGTTCTTGCCTGTGATGGGGTTCACCGCGCTGAACTTCATCCAACGTTTGTTGACAAAGCGGTGCATGAGCAGCTGAGACCCGGCAATGCCTATGCCGCTAGCGAGCGCCCACGAAAGCGCCTTCGCCGTCGAGACCTCGGGATCGTCGGGCTGAGGGGTCTCCTCGTCGCCAGTGACGTACTTCCACGCACCTTCGACGATTTTCTGGCTGACGATGGTGGTGACCGCGCCTAGGGCGCCGGCGTAAACCTTCCACAGGATCTTTTCTGGGGTCATATTGTCATCATATGGCGTGATCGCCCGTCGACTAGGCTGTGATGGTGAATTTCCCTTCCGGATCAGTGATCTACTCCGAGAGACTCTGGGCACCGTTGTCGTGGTGGCTCATTGGGGCTGCGGTGGCGATATCACTCATCGTGGCGATTGGAGCATGGACGAGCCTGGGCACCGGGATCATCGTTGCCGTCATTGTCGTCGTGGCGGTCGTCGCGGCCTTCATCAAGGCTGGAAGCACGCGGATCGTGGTCACCGAGGATGGATTTGGCGTTGGGCGTTCCTGGATTGAGTGGCGTTGGGTTGATCGGGTGCGGGGGATGGATGCCAACACGATGAACTCGGTCATGCGGTCCAGCCACCAGGTGGGATCGTTTTTGGTGACTCGGCCGTGGATTCGATTTGGGCTCGTTTTGAGGCTTGCTGACTCTGCTGATCCTCATCAGGCATGGATCGTGAGTACACGCCACCCTGACGAACTGGCGGCTATCGTCTCCGAGTACATCGTGCTACCGGGACCCCCGTCCAGGTCCGAGAATCGTTGTGAGAACTCTATGGAGGACAATCATGGCTGATGTCGTTGTGCCCACCGTGGCAGACCCCGACGCGATACCCCGATACGCCATGCCCGGCGATGCCGGTGCCGACCTCACCTGCCGCCACGATGTCGATTTGGCTCCAGGGGAACGTGCGATGGTTGAGACGGGAGTGCGTATCGCCCTGCCTGACGGCTACGTCGGGTTGGTTAACCCACGGTCGGGGCTGGCTGCGCGTCACGGGCTATCGATTGTCAACGCGCCTGGAACGATCGATTCCGGGTATCGCGGGCAGATCAATGTGCTGCTCGTCAATACCGACCTGCGGGAGTCGGTACATCTTGATGCTGGTTCCAGGATCGCCCAACTCGTCGTCCTCCCGGTGGTGCGGGCTATCTTTGAGCCGGTCGAGGATCTCGACAGCACTGAGCGCGGGCAGGGAGGCTACGGTTCCACCGGCGTTTCTGGTATGCCTCCGGTTGACAGATAGACTGCATTCGTTGACACCACAGTGTCGGTCGAGGAAGGACACCATGTTCGGTCGCAAGAAGCGCAACGACGACGTCGAAACGGACGAGGTTATCGACGAGGATCTCCAGACCACTGAGGAGGCTCCTGACGATCTCGACGTCGAGGAGATCCCCGAAGAGGATGATGAGACCAGCTCGGAAAAGGACGCCTCCGCCTACCGGATCAACCTCGACCGCGAAGATGGGCCTTTCGATATTGACGAGGTTGATCTCGATGCTGACGATGTCGAGCGAATTGACTTCGGTTCCCTCATCGTGACCCCATTTGAGAACATGCAGATGCAGATTCAGCTGGATCAGACCACGGGCGCCGTGCAGAGCCTCCTCGTCGTCCAGGGCAATTCGGCAATTGAGGTTGCTCTCTTTGCTGCCCCTGCTTCCACTCTCATGATCGATGAGGTCCACGAGGAGATGGTGAATGGCACTGCAGCCCAGGGAGGTGAAGCCAATGTTGGCCCCGGTCCGATGGGTGCTGAGCTGCGGCGTATCGTCCCGATGAAGGGTCCTGACGGCGAGGACGGCTACCACGTCTCCCGCACCTGGCTGGCACAGGGGCCGCGCTGGTTGCTGCGCGGTGTCCTTATGGGCGAGTCGGCATTGGGCGAGAAGCTCGACGCCACCGGACAATTGCTGCTCGAGTTCTTCTGTAACCTTGTGGTGCATCGTGATGACAGCCCGCGCGTTCCTGGTGACGTTATCCCGCTGAGTGTGCCTGAGGGTTTGCGCCCGGAGGAGTCCTGATCATGGTTCGAGGCGCCGATGCACATGCTCCCCGCGAGTCGGCGCTTCGTCGAGTGCTGCACCGTGTGACGGCGTCTGACGAGGACTTAGCTGACGATGATCTGCAGCGTTCCAGCCTTGACGCAGGTGCCTCGACGATTTCCGAGGCTAAGTTGCGTACTCGGGCATCCCTCCAAGGCCGCATCGAGGTGCTGACCCTGAACCCGCGTGGGACCAATCGGTGGTTGGAAGCTGAGCTCAGGGATGGCACCGGTGCGGTGACTCTTATCTGGATGGGGCGCAGACGCATTCCAGGGCTGCGGGCGGGTCGACGCATAAGCGTTGAGGGGATGATCACCGAAGCCGACGGACGCCGGGTTATCTACAATCCCAGGTACACAGTTCTTCCTGACTGAGGGATAGCCCCGGTAGGCTTCGCTGTCCGTACATCATCCGTACATCATCTTGTTGTGTGCCAGTGGGCAGCCTATTTTTCGCGCACTTGGTCATCTAGTGATCCTCACGAGGCGGGAGGATTCAAAGTGGTTAGCGTGGAGCCAGCAGGTCGACCAAGTCGGGCTCGTAATCGGGCGAGACCATAAAGAGTAACTCGTCACCAGCCTCCAAAGCGGCTTCACGCTCGGGTGCCCGGCCCTGTCCATCGCGGATGATGGCGACGAGAACTGCGTCGCCTGGCATCGAGATGTCTCGAATACGATCCCCAACTCGGGGTGAATTGTCGGGCAGGGTGAGCTCGACAAGGTTCGCGCGTCCCTTCTGGAAGGTAAACAGGCGCACCAATTCACCGACGGTAACGGCCTCCTCAACCAGGGCAGCCATCAGCCGTGGGGTTGAGACGGCAACGTCGACGCCCCAGACCTGATCGAACATCCACTCGTTACCGGGGTGGTTGACGCGGGCAACTGTCCGTGGCACCCCAAACTCAGTCTTCGCGAGCAAAGAATGCACCAGGTTGACCTTGTCATCGCCCGTGGCTGAAATAGCGATGTCACAGTTGTCGAGGCGAGCTTCTTCCAAGGTAACCAGCTCACAAGCGTCCGCGCACAGCCATTCAGCCTCCGGTACGGTGTCTGGCTTCATGGCTTTTGGGTTCTTGTCGATAAGAAGGATCTGGTGTCCATGAGCGGTGAGCTCACGGGCAATAGATCGGCCGACGTTGCCGGCGCCAACGATGACGATTCTCACGATTCTCCTTGCCCCGGGTGAACGGCGTTGTCCGTGACGATCAACGTTTGACCGGTGGCTTGGCCAGCAGGCCCTCGATTTCGGTGATGCGCTCCACCTCGACCGCTGCATACACGACGTCGCCATCCTGCAGCAAGGTGGCTCCGTTGGGGACCATGCCCTGACCGAACCTCAAGAGAAATGGCAGCGGGGTATGGATGCGATCTTGAATAGCAGAGATCTTCATTCCGACCCAGTCGGTATGGGTGTTGACACGGATCAAACGGACCTGGCCGGATGGGTCGCGCCACGCTGGCTCGGATCCCTCCGGCATGAGACTGCGTAGCACTTGATCGGCAGCCCACCGCACGGTAGCTACCGTTGGGATTCCTAGACGCTCATAGACTTCAGCTCGGCCCTGATCGTAGATGCGGGCAACGACGTTATCGATGCCGAATTCCTCGCGAACCACTCTGGCAGACAGGACGTTAGAATTGTCGCCACTGGAAACAGCAGCGAATCCGTCAGCTTCTCGAATTCCAGCCTTTTCGAGCACAGAACGGTCAAATCCGACTCCCTTGACCGTCCGCCCCTTAAAGTCAGGTCCCAGGCGACGAAATGAGTTGTCGTCAATGTCGATGACTGACACGTCGTGCCCGCGCTTCTCCAATAGGATGGCCAAGCTTGATCCAACTCGGCCACATCCCATAATGACGATATGCACGTGACCCCTCTCCTAGGTGGCGGTGGCACCCATCCGTGTCGTGGCTGCTTGGTGCCATTGTGCCGCGTTCTGGTCTGGCTGTCTCCTCCGACGGGGTTAGCTGATCTGACGATGATGAGGTTATTGGACGGGATAGCGCCGGCGACGTGCCGATGATGCTCCACGCAAGTAGAGTGGCCCGCCGTGAAGGTTTTCCAAGCCGTCAAAAGGGTGCTCATCGGGCGCAAGCTCGAGAGCAGTGCGCTGGGTGAGACCCTTCTTCCCAAGCGGATCGCGTTGCCGGTCTTCGCCTCCGATGCGCTCTCGAGCGTGGCATACGCCCCAGACGAGATCCTTATTACCTTGTCATTGGCGGGTGCTGGCGGATTCGCGTTTTCGTCGAAGATTGGTATTGCCGTCGCCCTGGTCATGCTTATCGTGGTAATGAGCTACCGCCAGACGGTGCATGCTTATCCTTCCGGCGGTGGTGATTATGAAGTTGCGACAGCCAACCTGAGCCCACGGTTTGGGCTCGTGGTGGCTAGCGCGCTTCTCGTCGACTATGTCCTGACGGTGGCCGTTTCGGTGTCGTCGGGTGTCCAAAACGCCGAAGCGATGATCCCGGGACTTGCTGGTCACGAAGGAGTTGCGGCGGCCGCCGTTATCGCCATTCTCACAGCCATGAATTTGCGAGGTGTGAGGGAATCAGGGACGTTCTTCGCTGTTCCTACCTATGCCTTCATGATTTCGGTGATCTGCATGGTGGCTTGGGGCCTCACGAGGATTTTCGTTCTGGGAGACAATCTTCGCGCTTCAACCGCCGATTTCACGGTCGTCGGTGCACCGAAGTACACCGACCTGGTCGGTGTTGCCTTCATCATCCTGATGGCGCGCACTTTCTCGTCAGGCTGTGCCGCACTGACAGGGGTCGAGGCGATCTCCAATGGAGTGCCATCCTTCCGTGATCCGAAGTCGAAGAATGCTGCCACGACTTTAACGATGCTTGGCGGGATCGCCGTATCGATGCTGATGGGCATTTTAGTCTTGGCCAATGTCACCGGTGTGAAAATGTTCGATACGACGGGAGAATCACATCTGGTCGATACGCACGGACGCGTCGTTAAAGACCAGGTGACGGTTGTGGGCCAGCTGGCACGCACTGTCTTCTACGACTCATTCAAGCCGGGTTTCTATATCATGATCGTCTGTACGATGATCATCTTGTTCCTGGCTGCCAACACCGCTTTTAACGGTTTCCCTGTGCTGGGTTCGATCCTCGCCCGTGACGGATTTTTGCCGCGCCGTCTCCATGCCCGCGGTGACCGTCTGGCCTACTCCAACGGAATTTTGACCCTTGCTACCGGCGCCATTATTTTGGTGCTGGTTTTTAACGCCTCCGTGACGGCGCTCATCCAGCTGTACGTAGTTGGCGTCTTCATCTCCTTCACAGTGAGCCAGACCGGCATGATGCGCCACTGGACACGCCTGTTGCGTACTGATACTTCGGCCGGGGCCAAGGAACGTCGTCGCTGGCGGCACTCAAGGATCATTAACGGCATCGGCCTAGTTGGAACCGGTGTCGTTCTGATCATCATCTTGGCGTCGAAGTTCATCCATGGTGCCTACTTGGCGCTTATTGCGATGGCCGTGGTGTACGTGCTTATGACATCGATCAAGAAGCATTACGACTCGGTGGCCCAAGAGTTAGAGCTTAACAGTCCGTCTGACCGCGCCTTGCCCTCGCGCGTACATGCGGTGATCATGATTGCTGACCTCAACAAACCGACGATGAGGGCTATACAGTTCGCGAAGGCTACCGTGCCAACGTTTTTGGAGGCTGTTATCGTCGACGTCGATCCCGACGTGACGGAGCGCTTGCTGCAGCGTTGGGACGAGGAGGACATCGATATCCCCCTCAGGATTATTGCTTCTCCATATCGCGAGATCACCAACCCGTTAATCGATCATATTCGCCGTATCCGCAGCGAGAATCCGCGAGATATGGTCGAGGTATTTATTCCCGAGTATGTCGTCGGCCACTGGTGGGAACATCTGCTGCACAACCAGACGGCGCTTGTCGTGCGTACTCGGCTGCACTTTATGCCAGGAGTGCTGATCTCTTCAGTTCCTTACCAGTTGCGTAGCTCGGCGATTCTCGAAAAACGTTGGAAGCGCAACGACCCCCGGTCTTGGCGGGATCCTGGCGCCACCGTCGCTCCTCGGCGCTGAGATGCCACCGAGACCCCTAGACTTGGACAAATGCATGAGTCTGTTGATGCGTCCCAGGCCGATGAATTCGACCTTGTCATGGGCAATATTGCCCACGGTGGTTACTGCGTGGCGCGTCTGGACGGCAGGGTCGTCTTCGTCCGTGGCGCGTTGCCGGGGGAGAAAGTCCGGGTCCGGCTGACCGACATGTCGAAGGCGTCGCACTGGTTTGGACAGGCTGTCGACGTCATCTCGGCCGATTCACATCGCGTTGTTCCGTCATGTCCGGTGGCGGGGGAGTGTGGTGGTTGCGACTTCCAGCACGTCGATGTTGAGTTTCAGCGCGAGCTCAAGCGGCGTGTTGTCGCTGAGCAGCTCAGTCGTCTCGCTGGGATTAAGTGGGCAGGGGCTGTGGAGGCTGTTGCCGGTTCCTCCGATGGTTTGGGCTGGCGTACGCGCATGCAGTACCGCAGCCTCAATGGGCGTCCAGCGTTGCGTGGTCATCGCAGTCATGAGTTGGTGCAAGTTCCCGAGGAGGGCTGCCCGATCGCGCACCCGGCGGGCCGTTCTGCTGCTGAGGCCGCCTGCTATACGGCTGAGCAGGTGATCGTCATGGTGACTAATTGTCTTACGGAGGATCCGGAGGTGAGCGTCATTGCAGATGGGCGGCTCGTTGCTGGTGGCGAGACGATGACGGCTCATGTTGGCCAGCGCCGGTGGAAGGTCGGTGCCGGTGGGTTTTGGCAGGTGCATCCGGGGGCCGCTGAGGCGCTGGCGGATGCGGTTGTCGGTGGCCTGGAGCCCCATCAAGGTGACGAAGCTCTCGATTTGTATTGCGGTGTTGGACTGTTTGCAGGGCTCTTGGCCGATCGTGGAGTTCGAGTCCGCGGTGTCGAGGTGTCGCGTCAGGCGGTTGCGTTGGCACGGCGCAATGTACCGGGTGGGCGTTTCATTGCTGGCCGCGTGGAGCGAGTGCTGCCCCGGATGTCGGCTAAGGCCAACATCGTGGTGCTGGATCCGCCACGCAAGGGTGCGGGGAAAGCTGTTGTCCAAGCCGTGGCTCGGACGTCGCCTCGAGTGATCGCTCATGTCGCCTGTGACCCTGCCGCCTTGGCCCGCGATCTGCACTTGTTCGACATCAATGGGTACGTGCCTCGATCAATCCGCGCATTTGATGTATTCCCGATGACTCACCACGTTGAGGCCGTGGCGATTCTGGAACCGAAGGTCTGAGATGGCAGGTCCAGTTCCGAAGTGTCCGCTACGTCCCGGGGAACCGTGCAGCCTGTGTCAGCTGTACGTGACGGGCCCCCAGGATTGTGGGTTGGTATACCTCGTTATGGGTGACGATGCCCTGCGCGACGAGCTCGCGAAGGCGAGGAAGGTGGCGCGGGAAAAGGCAAGCATGCCGCCCGGGAACAGCCCGCTTGATTCGACTGACGATGACGAGTTAGGCACGGATCCCCGGCTGGAAGGACTTGAATGAGTATGCGCCCCCAACTAAGCCTTCCCTTAGTTGGGGGCGCATGCCCAACAAGGTATCTTGACGTCAAGATACCTTGTTCCGCCGCGGGGGCGGGACTCGACGCGAGATGATGAGAACCGCATCGATCAGTCAGGAGCCCACATGAGTGTCAACAGCTTCGACGCGAGGCGAACCCTCGATGTCGACGGCCAGTCCTACCAGTTTTACGACATCACCAAGGTTGACGGTTCCGACAACCTTCCGTACAGCCTCAAGGTTCTGCTCGAGAACCTGCTGCGCACCGAGGATGGTGCCAATATCACGGCCGAGCAGATCACTGAGCTGGCGCATTGGGACGCCGACACCCAGCCATCCAAGGAGATCCAGTTCACTCCGGCCCGCGTCATCATGCAGGACTTCACTGGTGTGCCCTGTATCGTCGATTTGGCCACCATGCGCGAGGCAGTCGCCGACCTCGGCGGTGACCCACGCAAGGTCAACCCGCTGTCTCCTGCTGAGATGGTTATTGACCACTCCGTCATCGTCGAGCGCTTCGGCACTCCGCAGGCGTTCGAGCAGAACAAGGACATTGAGTACCAGCGCAATCGTGAGCGCTATCAGTTCTTGCGTTGGGGCCAGAGCGCGTTCGAGAACTTCCGCGTCGTCCCGCCGGGCACCGGCATCGTTCACCAGGTCAACATCGAGCACCTCGCCCGGGTGACCTTTGTCCGTGACGAGAACGGCACCAAGGTCGCCTACCCAGATACCTGTGTAGGCACCGACTCGCACACCACTATGGTCAACGGGCTAGGTGTTGTTGGTTGGGGTGTTGGCGGCATTGAGGCAGAGGCTGCCATGCTAGGTCAGCCGGTCTCGATGTTGGTTCCGCGCGTCGTTGGCTTCAAGCTCTCTGGTGAGCTGCCCGATGGCGTCACTGCCACCGATCTTGTCCTGACGATCACCCAGATGTTGCGTGAGCATAAGGTCGTTGGCAAATTCGTCGAGTTTTATGGTCCCGGCGTCGCTGCCGTGCCGCTTGCCAACCGCGCCACGTTGGGCAATATGAGCCCCGAATACGGCTCGACTATCGCCGTCTTTCCGATCGACGACGTCACCCTGGACTACCTGCGCCTCACCGGACGTGACGAGCCTCAAGTCAAGCTCGTCGAGGCGTATGCCAAGGCCCAAGGTATGTGGCACGACCCGGGCCGCGAGCCCCGCTACTCCGAATACCTGGAGCTCGACCTGTCGACGGTCAGGCCCTCCATCGCCGGGCCGAAGCGTCCTCAGGATCGCATCCTCGTCTGCGAGGCTAAGGAGGTCTTCGAGGAGACTGTTGGCGACTACACCACCAATCCGGGTGCGGCTGTTCCCGTTACCCTCGCTGACGGTCGTTCTTTCGAGCTACGCAACGGTGCCGTGACGGTCGCCGCCATCACCTCGTGCACCAACACCTCGAACCCGAGCGTCATGATTGCCGCCGGGCTGGTCGCCAAGAAGGCCCATGAACTGGGTCTGTCTCCCAAGCCGTGGGTGAAAACCTCGCTGGCCCCCGGCTCTCAGGTCGTCACCGACTACTTTGAGCGTGCCGGCCTTTCTGAACACCTCGCGGCTATGGGATTCGACCTCGTCGGCTACGGATGCACCACCTGTATCGGCAACACCGGACCGCTCATCCCCGAGGTTTCGGCAGCCATCAATGAGAACGGCCTGGCCGTTACAGCTGTTCTCTCTGGCAACCGCAACTTTGAAGGGCGCATCAGCCCCGACGTCACGATGAACTACCTAGCTAGCCCGCCGCTGGTCGTCATCTACTCGATTGCCGGCACTATGGACATCGACCTCAACAACGACGTACTCGCCACCACCCCGGATGGTCGTGAAGTTCGTTTGGCTGATCTGTGGCCCTCCACCGAGGAGATTGAGAAGATCGTCGGGTCGTCTATCTCCGCCGAGATGTATTCCGAGCGTTACGCCGACGTCTTCGATGGCGGTCCGCGCTGGAAAGAACTCGATACCCCCGAGGGCGAGACCTTCGCTTGGGATCCGGCTTCTACCTATGTACGCAAGCTCCCGATCTTTGACGGCATGAAGGCTGAACCGGAGCCCGTCGGTGACATTACCGGCGCCCGCGTCTTGCTTAAGCTGGGTGACTCGGTTACCACTGACCACATTTCCCCAGCTGGCAACATCAAGTCTGACTCCCCGGCGGGCCAGTGGCTGGCTGCTAATGGTGTCGAGCGCCGCGACTTCAACTCCTACGGTTCCCGCCGTGGAAACCACGAGGTCATGATGCGTGGCACCTTTGCCAATATCCGGCTGCGCAATCAGCTCGCCCCGGGTACTGAAGGTGGCTTCACCCGTGATTTCACGAAGGCTGACGGGCCTGTTACCACGGTCTACGACGCCTCGGTGAATTACCGTGAGCAGGGCATCCCGCTGGTCGTCCTGGGCGGCAAGGAGTATGGCTCTGGTTCCTCGCGTGACTGGGCAGCTAAGGGTACCGAGCTGCTCGGCGTCAAGGCTGTCATCGCTGAGAGTTACGAGCGCATTCATCGCTCTAACCTCATCGGCATGGGCGTCTTGCCGCTGCAGTTCTCAGACGGCCAGTCGGCCGGTTCCCTCGGTCTGACCGGCGAGGAGACGTTCGAGATTACTGGTGTGGACAAGATCAACGAAACGATCCCGGAGTCAGTCCACGTGAAAGCCATCAATGGTGACAGGATCGTCGAGTTTGACGCGGTCGTGCGCATCGACACCCCAGGGGAACGGTCGTACTATCTCAACGGTGGCATCCTGCAGTACGTGCTAAGAAAGATGGCACGAAGCTGACGTATGTGCTGATTGGGGGCGGGGGTAATGTGCTTCCCGCCCCCATGGTATTCCGGCCATCTGCGGCTCGCTCCTAGTCAAGTTTCCCACCCAGGTAGTTAATACTCCACGTGCGAATACGACGGCTTTGTGTGATACGCCGCAGTCAAACCTAATTTGATGAGATAAATGAGCCTGAGGCGAAACGGACTGCAAGGCGGGCGCGGTGTCACGGCGGCAGGTCATAGGATTGGACCTATGGCTCTTCTCGACGACATCGGCTGCCCTGACGACGTGAGGAAGCTCACCACCCACCAGGCCGAGGACCTCGCCGAGGAAATCCGTACCTTCCTCATCGATAAGGTGTCGCGCACTGGCGGTCACCTCGGGCCGAACCTCGGTGTCGTCGAGCTGACGATTGCCCTACACAGGGTGTTTGACTCACCCCACGACCCCATCATCTTTGACACTGGGCACCAGAGCTACGTTCACAAGATCCTCACAGGGCGCGCAGGCGGTTTTGACAAGCTGCGCCAGCACGGGGGACTTTCCGGGTATCCCAGTCGCGCGGAGTCTGCCCATGACTGGGTGGAAAACTCCCACGCCTCGACCTCGTTGTCTTGGGCCGAGGGCATGGCCAAAGGATTTCTCTCTCAGGGCGAGGACCGCACCGTCGTCGCTGTCATTGGTGATGGAGCATTGACTGGCGGAATGGCGTGGGAAGCACTGGATTCCATCGCCGACCAGCAGGATCTCCGCTTGGTCATGGTCGTCAACGATAATGGCCGTTCCTACACCCCTACAGTGGGCGGTCTGGCGAACCAACTTGCCATTATCCGCACTGATCCTCATTACGAGGAGGCTCTCGACCGGATGAAGCGCCATGTCACCGACAAGCCGCTTGGCAAGCAAGTTTTCGGCCTCATGCATGCCGCTAAGGCTGGTGTCAAAGACGCGCTCATCGGCAATGGGATTTTCTCCGATCTGGGTATCAAGTACCTCGGCCCGGTCGATGGTCACGATGTCTCTTCGGTTGAACGCGCCCTCGAGCTTGCTAAGCGCTATGGGCATCCTGTCATCGTCCACGTCATGACGACCAAGGGCAAGGGATTCGCTGCTGCCGAGGCCAATGAGGAGGATCATTTCCACGCCGTCGGAAGGATCGACCCAGTCACTGGTGCATCTCTTAAGGCTGCCGGTGGTGCCTCGTGGACTCAGGCTTTTGCCGGAGCCATGGTTGAGTTGGGGGAGAGGCGTCCCGATGTTGTTGGGGTGACCGCCGCCATGCTCCACCCCGTCGGCCTAGCACCGTTCGCAGCCCGTCATCCGGATCGGGTTCTCGATGTCGGTATTGCCGAGCAGCATGCGGTGACATCTGCGGCTGGTATGGCCGCCGCAGGGTTACACCCCGTTGTGGCCCTCTACTCGACCTTCCTCAATCGCGCTTTTGACCAGCTCCTCATGGATGCCGGTTTGCACCATGCGGGTGTGACGATTGTGCTGGATCGGGCCGGTATTACAGGTACAGACGGCGCATCTCACAACGGCATGTGGGACATGGCTATGTGCGGCATTGTTCCCGGCCTAATGCTGTCGGCCCCCCGTGACCGTCAGCACCTCATGTCCGTGCTCAACGAGGCCGTCGATATTGACGACCGCCCTACCGTCATCCGGTACTCCAAAGACCCGATGCCGGACGACATCTGCGTCGTAGCTTCTCATGATGGTCTGGACGTGTTGCGTGATGGCCCTGAAGATGGGATTCTTCTCGTTGCTCACGGACAGCTGTGTGCACAGGCTCTCGCCGCGGTAGACCAACTCGACGCCCCGGTTCGCGTCGTCAGTCCCAGGTGGTCCCTCCCCGTGTGTGAGGGGCTTATTGAGGAGGCTGCAAACGCTCGCGCAGTCGTCAGCGTTGAGGATGGGCTCGTCGTTTCCGGGCTCGGATCTCACCTGGCTGATGCGTTGTCAGAACGGGGTGTGTGGCGACCGATACGTAATCTCGGCATTCCGCAACGCTATCTCGACCACGACTCGCGCTCGGCGATCATGGCTGAACTTGGTTTAGACGCTCGGGGCATTGCCGATGCCGTCAGCCAGCTAGTTACCCAATTTGGCAGTGCCTCCTCGTGAGGGCAATGCCGGGATTTACAGTGTGGCCATGACCTCGCTTAGCAGACTTGCGAGAATTTCGCGCTGCCACGGGCGGGCACCGATATCCGCCAGGAAAACGTCAATCCCTTCGGCTGAACAGTCGTCGGGAGGTTGCCATGCGAACTGCCTCAGCCACGCTGGGGTGCAGAGGTTTTCTGGTGGGACGTCGCGGTCGGCGGCCACTTCGTTGACAGCTGGCCTTACGGCTGCCCACCGTGCGGCTGCCTCCGGGTGATGGCGCTCCCAGGACCGGGGGTGGGGGATGCCTGAGGATGGCTCCCGCAATGGCGGATACTTCTTTGGTGTCACGCCTCGTGCGTGGTTGATGGCCTCGGCCCAGGTATGGCGGTACCCTTTCGCCTGCCCTCGATGGAATCCCTTGATGGCAAGAATCGTCTCGACCTCAACGTTGACGGTGCGGTCACAGCGACGAGCCGCAGCGACCAAGACTTCATCACGGAGCAGACGCCCGGGCGCAATATCGAGGTCACAAGCGAGGTTCTCTCGTGCTAACCACAGATCATGGGCTAATTGCAGCCCAGCCCGGCTGCGAATATCACCGATATGGCTAATCTTGCGCCAGCGCTTCGGGTCGACTCTCGGTTCCTCGCTGGGCAAGTCCGCTGCTACCTTGACAAGATGGGCGAATTCCTGACGAGCCCACTGCTCTTTTCCGGCTTCAAGAAGATCGTTGCGGATCTTTTCCCTGAGATCAATGAGCAGCTCGACGTCAAGAGCTGCATACGCCAGCCAATTGTGGGGGAGCGGTCGACGGGACCAATCAGAGGCGGAGTGTTCCTTGAGTAGGGTCACACCGCAGTAATGCTCGACCATTGGGCCCAGACCGACCCTCGGCAGGTTGAGAAGACGGCCCGCCAGTTCCGTGTCGAAGAGGTCATCAGGGCGCAGACCGTCCATGGCAAGGCAGGGCATGTCTTGGGTGGCAGCGTGGAGAATCCACTGGGTTTCAGCCAACGCCTCGGCGAGTGGCTTGAGACCAGCGGCTCCACCAAGGGCAAGGGGATCGACGAGATGGGTGCCCGATCCGTCTCGGCGTAACTGAATGAGGCAGGTCCGCGGACTATAGCGAAACCCGTGGGCCCGCTCAGTGTCGATCGCAACTGGACCACGCCCGTCAGCAAGAGCCTGACAGGTGCGCCTGAGACTCTCGGGAGAGCTGACGACCGGTGGCACTCCCTCGCGAGGTTCGGCGAGGATAGGGAGGTCGCTCACGCGAGTTTGGCCCGTCGAGG
Organism: Cutibacterium namnetense; assembly: GCF_001642025.1. Taxonomy (GTDB): domain Bacteria; phylum Actinomycetota; class Actinomycetes; order Propionibacteriales; family Propionibacteriaceae; genus Cutibacterium; species Cutibacterium namnetense. The sequence goes on from NZ_LWHO01000003.1 coordinate 348,262, forward strand.
AGAGATGGCGGCAATGTCGTCAGGAATAGGAGAAACCCCACAGGAGAGCAGACAGAGGTCACTCCACGATTCCAAATGAGAATCGACGTCTCCGACAGCTGAGAACGTCGGAGTCCATGAGGCACGCAGCTCGATGTGGTCGGACTCGAGATCTGCCGCAAGTTCTCCGAAGGGCCGGCTCACAACTGAAGTGACAGTGCCGGCTTCGGCATGGTGGACGGCGTGGTGAGATTCCAAAGAATCCGTCAGCCAAGACCACGCGACACGGCCTATGAGTGGGTCAGAAGCCATTGAAGCATCAACATCAGCTCGGATCATGGCGACGAAACGGCTGGTGCCCTGCCAGGCCTCAGAACCGGAAGGATCGTGTAGCAGGATGAGGCGTCCGCTGCCGAGCTCGTCTCCCCTGATCGTGACCGAGCCTTCGATTGCTACCGAGAACGGCGAGATGCGGGTAGGAGCAGGGATCTCATGGACTTCGAGTCTGTCAGACCACGAATAGTCGAGAATCCGGGAACGCAACTCGTCGAAAACCACGGGATACATCTGCCGAATCACGCCTTCAGGCTATGGGGGCTGGCACCTGTGGGGCTCTTTCGACGCGCCGCGCGCTGTCGATCTATGCGGTCGAGGTTGAGGGTTTCAGTCCGCAGCCGCGGTTTCGTCACTTCGCCTCGTCAGTCGGTTCTAGGTCCAAACAGATGGAGTTAATGCAATACCTCAGATCAGTGGGGGTGTCGAACCCCTCGCCTGAAAAGACGTGGCCGAGATGGGAATCACACTGAGCACACCTCACTTCGGTTCGTGGGCGGCCAGGAAGGGACTCGTCGTTGAGATACCGCACCCGGTCCTCGGCCAGCGGCGCATAGAAGGATGGCCATCCACAGCTGGAATGAAACTTCTGGGTAGAGCGGAACAATTCGGCTCCGCATGCGCGGCAGCGATACACCCCCTCGGTGGTGGTATCGGTGTATTCGCCGACGAAGGGAGCCTCGGTCCCCGCTTCGCGCAACACGTGGTATTCCTCGTTGCTCAGGCGTTCGCGCCACTGATCAGGGGTTAATACCAGGCGTGGTTGTAGCTCCGGTGACGTGGTGTGCTCGTCGTTCATGATCTCCTCCAGCCCGGCGCATCTCGCCGGTTCCATATGTAGTGGAACGGTAAGGCAGGTGTCGTCATTCCCATGCCGACTCATCTTGACTGCGGCAGGATGGGAACACAATGACGAGGAAGGACGGACCCCATGGCCAAAGACTCTCTTCGGCTATCTGATGTGCTGCGTTGCCCGCAAGCCCCTGTCAACATCAACACGATCGACACCGGCGCCACCCCGGAGACCCCGGGAGGCAAAGGCAAGACTGTGAAGCAGTTCGAACCAATGGCTGAAGAGCTAGCTGAATTGCAGGAGATGCTCTTCGCTCGCGGTCGCAGCAACCCGGAAGCCCGCCGGGTGCTCGTCATCCTTCAAGGCCTCGATACCGCTGGTAAGGGTGGAGTTGTGCGCCATGTCTTCGGTCTGGTTGATCCGCAGGGAATCCACCACCACAGCTTCAAGGTCCCCACCGATGAGGAACTCAAGCATGACTTCCTGTGGCGGGTCCGCAAGGCCTTGCCTGGGCCCGGAATGCTCGGGGTCTTCGACCGTTCCCATTACGAGGACGTCTTGGTAGCCAGAGTAGACAAGCTCGTCAACGAGAAGGTGTGGAGGCAAAGATACGACCTTATTAACGAGTTCGAGTTGGAACTCGCTGCTAACGGCTACGACATCATCAAGTGCTTCCTGCACGTTTCCGCAGAGATCCAAAAGGAGCGGCTGAAGGCTCGCCTAGATAACCCTGCCAAGTACTGGAAGTACAACCCGTCAGACCTTGATACCCGTTCCAAATGGCCCGATTACATGGACGCTTACAACGACCTGCTGAGCAAGTGCAATCCTGACATCGCGCCGTGGTACATCATCCCCTCGGATCACAAGTGGTATCGCAACTGGGCGGTCGCTCGCATCCTGCTCGAGACAATGCGCTCGATGAAGCTCACCTGGCCGCCTGCCGATTTTGACGTTGATCAGGAGAAACAACGCCTCAGCCAGGCGTGAGATAGATGTGAGCCGATTCGGCAATCGTCCCAGCCGAAATTGGCTGCCGGCGTCAGCGTGATTCAGTCGGCTCAGATACCAACCCCATTGCTGCTGAGCAGTAGCGCTCGAAGGCTAGGGCCGCGAGCACCGGATCGTCGCCCAAGGATGCGGAGACTAGCTCAGCTCCGGCGCGAAGGGCGCGGTGGGTATGAGCGCGGAAGGTCTCGTCGTCACAGATCCACAGGCTTCCCACGGCAATATGACGACGCCCCTCCCGACGCAAATGGGCGACGACCTCTTCCACGGCAGTGGCACCGCCACTATTGGTGGCGATATGGACCGGAAGGTGGTGGTGCTGGGACCATAGCCGGGTCAGCTTGGAGAGCATGGCGGCTCCGCGCGGATCTCCACCATCGGGAGTTGAAAGGACGAGGGAGTCTAGCTCTTGGGCATGCGCCCGGTGCGCTGCCAGACGAAGACGGGCATCGACAAGATTGAGAAGGGCTGGCACAGGGCCAGTAGGACGTGCAATGCGGATGGCAAGATCGTGGTGGTTGCGATGAATGTCTTCGGCATGCCGGGCCAACTGCGGCGGACTGTAATGCAGATGGGTGGCATTAACGGGGATCAGCACCAGCTCACGCCATGACGGTTTGATGCGAGGCGCCTTGCAACGGCCCTTTTCCGGGACGAAGCTCACCGTTGACTCGATATGCGGATGCAGGTGGGACATTCGTTGACGCAGCCGCTGACCAATGAGATTTGCGGAGGCCTCGGACATCGCGGGGAGGACGAGGTCGAGTACCGGCGCAGCCATGGGACCACTTCCTTCGCCGTCGTTTGAGGGCAATAAGCCCTACACGTTGCGTTCACCCTATCGAAGTAGATCATCCAAGTTGGCGGAAATGTGTCTGTGAACCGGTGTGCATTCCAGACGTGATGCCATAGGACAGGTGCGAGTCTGACCGCAATCAAGCAACTGGGACAGGGTGCTAAAAAAGGCCGACCGACTTTCGTCGACCGACCTTTTCGTGGGCGATGCCAGGTTTGAACTGGCGACCTCTTCCGTGTCAGGGAAGCGCGCTACCACTGCGCCAACCGCCCGAGGTGGAGACGGGATTTGAACCCGTGTACACGGATTTGCAGTCCGTTGCCTCGCCTCTCGGCCACTCCACCACGTGGATAGGTCCGAAAGACCTCTCCGAGCGGACGACGGGACTCGAACCCGCGACCCTCACCTTGGCAAGGTGATGCTCTACCAACTGAGCCACGTCCGCATGCTGTCCAGCGGGTCTCCGAGGGGCTTTCGCACCTCGTCGTTCCTGCCGGGCGACGAGAAAGAACTCTAGAGGATGTTTTGGAGGCAATGCAAATCGGGCCGGCTGACTTGCCTCGAAGTCTGGTGTTTTACCTAGTCAAGTCGAATTTCATCAGTGTTGTCTGTTGGCGTGTCGTGGTTGGTTGGCCCGCAGGTTCACCGGCGGAAGGGTGGTGGTGAATGGGTTGAGGATCGCCGCTGCGCGTCGCGATGCCACGAACATAGTTTGCTTTGCGAGCAGAGCCACTTCTCAGCCTGGTAGCTCTGCAGTCGTCGGGTTGGACAGGTGATGTTCGTTCTGGCATAGTTTCTCCAGCGCGGGCGGTTGGCGCAGCGGTAGCGCACTTCGTTCACACCGAAGGGGTCGCGGGTTCGAACCCCGCATCGCCCACCTTACGCACAAGGCTCGAACCTTTGCCATCGTCGATGGTTTCGGTTCGAGCCTTGTTGCTTTCGTGGGCTAGGCGAGGGCAAAGAATCGGAGCTGACGAGGCGAAAAGCAGCAGGAGGCATGCATCTAGACTTGATCTCGATGAGGACAACATCTGCTCGCGTTGGAATGCGTCGCTGGCGCGATCTCGACCCCGGTCACCGTGGGCGCGCGGTGGCTATCAAGGTCGGAATGCAGATCGGTATTCAGGTGCTATTCGCTGGCCTTGTCATCTTCACCATCGTCATGGCCCTTGTCTTATCCCCGCCGCATCTGGGGCGGATCCTCATGTGGTCGGTCTTACTCGCCGTTATATACATCTTCCTCATGGGGACCCACATCATGGATCGTTCCCGCCGCGAGGCGTGGCGTCCCATCTTGGTGGCAGCCATGGTGATCGTGTCGGTCGTGCTGGCTATTGACTTTCCCTATGCCGCTTATCTGACGATCCCGCTGTCGTTTGCGTATGTGGACCATCTGGCGCCCTTTCAAGCATGCGTTGCGGTCGTAGTCGAAGCGGTGGCCATCGTGCTTGGGGTCGGGTTGACCAGGGGCTGGAGTGTAGGAGGAGTCGTCGGTCCAGTTGCGGGTGCCGCAGTGGCCGTCGTCGTTGGTCTGTCTCTTAAGGCCATGCAGGCTCAGGCGGTCGAGCTGGAACGCCTCAATGAGGATCTGCTGGCGGTGCAAAAGAGGTTAGCTGCTTCTCAACGTCAGGCCGGCGTACTGGAGGAGAGGGCCAGATTGGCCCGTGAGATTCATGACACCGTCGCTCAATCTCTGTCGAGTATCGGGCTGCTTCTGTCGGCGGTGGAGCGCACCTTGCCCGACCATCTCGCCGCTGAGCAGATCCGGCTAGCTCACCGCGCCTCCTCAGAGGCCCTCGCTGAAACTCGCGGGCTCATAGCGGAGTTGGCCCCTCCCGCCGTCGTCGACCAAGGGCTGCCTGCGGTGCTCGAACGGCTGGGGCTACTTCATGGTCAATCGGTGGATTGCACGTCGACGTGGACTGCTCTGACACGTCCGATCTACCGATGGAGATCCAGACAGCCCTGTTGAGACTGTCTCAGGGGGCCATGTCCAATGTGGTGCGGCATGCGCATGCTCAGCACGCGACGATTCGGATCCTCCGTGACGACGACTACGTCCATCTGCAGGTCACCGATGACGGGATCGGCATGGATCCTGACGCCTCATTCGGCGAGGGTTCCTTCGGATTACAGGCTATTCGGCAGCGGGTCGACGAGCTAGCTGGTGAGGTCTCCCTGACCTCCAAGCCCGGTGAAGGCACAATCGTCGACGTCATCCTCCCCATTCCCCGCAGTCAAGGAGAACCGTCATGACCGTGCGCGTCCTCATTGCTGACGACCATCCGGTGGTTCGAGCTGGGATTACGGCACTACTGGGCACTGACCCTGATATCGAGATTGTCGCCACGGCGGCCACCCCTGCCCAGGCCTTGGCAGCCGCATCCACCATCGACGTCGACTTGATCCTGCTTGATTTGCAGTTCAGCAACGATCCCAGGGCCCCCTCAGGTGTCGACGTCACACGGAAAGTGAGGTCTCAACCCAATGCCCCAGAGGTGCTCATCCTCACCAATTATGAAACCGATGCTGACATCCTTGCTGCTGTCGAGGCAGGGGCCATCGGGTATCTGCTCAAGGATGCCCGCGCCGAGGAACTGCTCAGTGCCATCCACCGGGCTGCTGGTGGCGAGGGGGCGTTGGCTCCAGCAGTTGAGACGCGTTTGCGGGATCGGACGCGTTCCCCACAAACCTCGTTGACAGCCCGGGAGCTGGATGTTCTGGAGGCCTCGGCCAATGGGTTGTCCAATGCCCGTATCGCCGAGTCACTGGTGATCTCACAGGCCACTGTAAAAACCCACTTGTCGCACATCTACACCAAGCTGGGAGTCACCTCGCGCAGCGCGGCGGTGGCTAGGGCGAGGGAAAATGGTCTCATTCGCTGACCCGCAACTCGTAGCTGCCCGGACGTGTACGGCATGATTGGATCGTGTCCGACATCAGTCGGGTAGTCATCGAGTGAGGAAGTCAATCGTGTCCATCAGCATCACCCTGCACCGTTCCGGTACCTCCAGGACCCAGCAGGTGGACACCACCACCACGGGACTGGATCTCTTTGGCTCCGATCGCGGCATCGTCGCCATGCGGATGGACGGCAGCGTCGTCGATCTGCAGCGCGAACTCCACGACGGCGCCGATGTGGAGCCCATCGAGGCCACCAGCGAGGACGGGCTCAACATCATCCGGCACTCTGCCACTCACGTCATGGCCCAAGCTGTTCAGCAGTTGTATCCTGAGGTGAACCTGGGAATCGGCCCGTTCATCACCGACGGGTTCTACTACGATTTCGGCAATATCGAGCCCGTCACCCCCGAGGTGCTTATCGAGCTTGAGAAACGGATGAAACGGATCGTCAAGGAGAACCAACGTTTTGTGCGGCGGGTCACCACCGAGGAGTCCGCCCGCAAGGAGCTTTCCGATCAGCCGTACAAGCTGGAACTCATTGGCACCAAGGGCAAGGGTGCTGAAGGTGCCTCGGTTGAGGTTGGTGGCGGCGAGCTGACGATCTACGACAACGTGCGTCGCAACGGCGAGGTTGCCTGGAAGGACCTTTGCCGTGGTCCTCATGTGCCTTCCACCAAATACCTGTCCAATGCCTTCGCTCTGACGAAGTTCTCAGCTGCGTACTGGAAGGGTGATCAAGACAACGACCAGTTGCAGCGCATCTACGGCACCGCCTGGGCTAGCCGGGAGGACCTGGTGGCTTACCAGGATCGGATCAAGGAGGCCGAGCGTCGCGACCATCGCAAGCTGGGAGTCGAGCTTGACCTGTTCTCCTTCCCGGAGGAGATCGGTCCGGGCCTGGCGGTCTTCCATCCGAAGGGGGCGATGTTGCGCCACCTTATTGAGGAGCACGTCATTGCCCGCCATATGGAGGCTGGGTTCTCCTTCGTTCATACTCCGGAGATCACCAAAGGCGGGCTGTTCCACACCTCGGGTCATCTGCCCTACTACGCCGACACCATGTTCCCGCCGATGCTTGTCGATGAGGAACGTGACGAGAAGGGTAACGTCACCCGGGCCGGCCAGGAGTACTACCTCAAGGCCATGAACTGTCCGATGCATAACCTCATCTTCCGGTCGCGGGGTCGGTCCTATCGTGAACTGCCGCTGCGGTTGTTCGAGATGGGCCATGACTACCGCTACGAGAAGTCGGGCGTTGTGCACGGGCTGACCCGGATGCGTGGATTCGCCCAGGACGACTCCCATACCTACTGCACCCGCGAGCAGGCTCCCGGCGAGATCGCCAAGCAGATCGAGTTCTTCCTGTCAATCCTGGCTGATTTCGGGTTGACGGACTTCTACCTCGAATTGTCCACCCGTGAGGTCGACAGCGCGAAGAAGGAGAAGTTCATCGGCTCCGACGAGGACTGGCAGGCCGCCACCGACACCCTCGACCAGGTGTGCCGTAGTACTGGTTTGCAGCTGGTCCCCGATCCAGGCGGTGCGGCCTTCTATGGACCGAAGGTCTCGGTGCAGGTCAAGGATGCCATCGGGCGTACCTGGCAGATGTCGACGATTCAGTATGACTTTAACCAGCCCGAGCGGTTCGACCTAGAGTACGCGGCCGCCGACGGTACCCACCAGCGTCCGATCATGCTGCACTCGGCCAAGTTGGGTAGCGTTGAGAGATTCATTGGTGTGCTCACCGAGCACTACGCTGGCGCCTTTCCGGTCTGGCTTTCCCCAGTTCAGGTGCGCCTGGTGCCGGTGGCCGAGGCCTTTAACGACTACGTCACCGAGTTCGCTGGGGTGTTGGCTTCTTGCGGCATCCGGGTCGAGACGGACTTGTCCTCGGATCGGTTTGGCAAGAAGATCCGCAACGCCTCTCGGGAGAAGGTGCCTTTCGTCCTTATCGCGGGCGGTGAGGACGCCGAAGCTGGTGCCGTATCCTTCCGGCTGCGAGATGGCTCTCAGGTCAATGGCGTGATCCTGGACGAGGCGGTGCGGATTATTGGGGCCTGGAGTAATGGGCACCGCAACGACGACCCGACCGCCGAAACGCTGCGCGGAGCCATTGATGAGTGAGGATTATCGCCTCGAGTTCGCCGAGGATCTGGTTGGGGTACCGGACCCTTTTAGGAGGTTCTGGACCCCGTATCGGATGGCGTATATCTCTGGTGAGAATAAGCCTCGAGGCGACCGACCGGAGGATGGCTGCCCTTTCTGTAGAGCCCCAGGACGCAGCGACGAGGACGCTCTTATTGTCCACCGTGGCGAACACTGTTACGTCATCATGAACCTCTACCCCTATGGGCCCGGGCACATGCTGGTGTGCCCCTACCGTCACGTCGCTGCATATGTCGACGCGACCCAGGAGGAAGTTGTCGAGATGGCCCAGCTCACCCAGGATGCCATCCGGACGCTTCAGAAGGTCTCCCATCCGCAAGGGTTCAACGTGGGCATCAACCAGGGGGCATCTGGTGGCGCTGGGGTTGCCGCGCACCTGCACCAACACGTCATCCCGCGGTGGACCGGAGACACCAATTTTCTGCCCATCGTGGCAGGGGTTCGTGCTGTACCGCAGTTGCTTGGTGACGGCCGCCAGATGCTTGCCGATGCGTGGGTGGGCCATGCTTGAGCATTTCCGGGCTGGTTGGGCCAAGGTTATGAATCCCATTGCTGAGGCCTTGGTGAGGGCTCACGTCACCCCCGATGTGGTCACCTGGGTCGGGACTATTGGTGCCGTTGTGATGGCCCTCATCTGCTTCCCGCAGGGCTGGCTGTGGCCGGGGCCATGGTTGGTTACCCTGTTCATCTTCTCTGATTCTCTTGACGGCAACATGGCCCGCAAACTAGGTCGTCACTCCCAATGGGGATCCTTCTTGGACTCGACCTTGGACCGCTTTGGTGACGCCGCGATTTTTGTCGGGGTGGCCTTGTACTTTGCCGGGCCGGGGAATAGCGTGCTTTGGACAGCGATGGCTTGTGCGGCCCTGGTATTCGGTATGGCGACCTCCTATGTGCGTGCCAAAGCTGAGTCTCTCGGTCTGGAGGCCAAAGTGGGCATCGCGACTCGTGCGGACCGTCTGCTAGTGAGCTTGGTGGCCATCGAGATCACCGGGCTTGCCAGAGTAGGGGCCTTCCCACACTGGTGCCTGGCAGCTCTACCGATTGCGCTGTGCTATCTGACGCTGGCAGGAGCAATCACCGTCGTTCAACGGATGGTGGCGGTGCGTCGGGCATGCGAGTCGTGAGAAGAGACTTCACACAGTGGTCGGACTCCCGGCTTAGCGGTGTGGATGGTTAGGGTGGATGTCGTGACGCGCACGCTGCCGCCTGATGAGTTTCGCGAGGCCAACCCGTGGGATACCGACCGGTTCTGGACGGTTCCTAATGTCCTATCGGTCATCCGACTCATCGGTGTGCCCATTTTTCTGTGGCTGGCTTTAGGGCCGCGTGCAGATGGTTGGGCAGTCGCAGTGCTTGCTGTGGCAGGTCTGACGGATTGGCTTGACGGCCAGATAGCCCGCCGCTGGCACCAAGTGTCCCGCATTGGGCAGATGCTCGATCCGGTTGCTGACCGTCTCTACATCTTTGCGACCGTCATTGCCCTGACACTGCGTGACGTCATCCCGCTGTGGTTGGTGATTCTCCTCATCGCCCGTGATGTGTGCATGGCCTGTCTCGTACCAGCGCTGCGCACGCGTGGATTCACCTCTTTGCCAGTGCACTTCGTCGGAAAAGCGGCGACCTTCTGTCTGCTGTACTCCTTCCCGCTGGTGCTCCTGGGGCACTTCGGTACTGGTGGATGGACGGCATGCCGGGTGCTCGGATGGGCCTTCGCGGCGTGGGGGACAGCTCTCTACTGGTGGGCCTTCTTCCTCTACCTAGTTCAGACCATCCACATCGTGCGGACACTGCCACGCAGCAATTCTCGGGGTGAGCATTCGTGAAGCAGCGTCCAGATGCGTCGATGGACCTGCTGAGAGAGGTCCGCGAGCAGGCCGTAGACCAGGGATATCAGGAACATCACGATCGGAATCCTGATGCCACTTCTCGTCGCCCGATCGGGGTGATAGCGGTGGCGCTGCTCCTGGTGACGGGTGTGCTCATTGGTATTGCATGGCGGTCGACCGTTGCGCGGGCGCCCTTGGACGCACGGGAACGCAAGAATCTCGTCGCCCATGTGCAATCAGCTCAGGCCCATGAGTCGGCCCAGCATGCCGAATTCACGAAGCTTCGTGCGTCTGTTAATGCCATGAAGGCTGCGGGTGCTAGACCACGGAGTGACGAGGCCGGTCAAGACTCCGCGATGGTTCCGATGGCGGGCCCGGGGGTGCGCATCGTCCTTGATGACGCGAATGCTGCTCCTGCCGATGAACTTGGCGATAAGGATTTGCGAAAGTTGGTCAATGCGCTATGGCAGGCTGGGGCGGAAGCGGTAGCCATCAACGGGCACCGCATTGGACCTCGCACCGCGATTCGCTCTGCTGGGTCGGCGATCACGGTGGATTACGTGTCGCTGTCTCGCCCGTACGTCGTCGAAGCTATTGGCTCACCGCAGAAACTGCCGGCCGAGCTGGCAGACACACCTGGCGGCCGCTGGATGACCTACCTCAAGGACAACTCGTCAATCACCTACCAAGTGGTGACGAAGGATCGGGTTTCAGTGCCGGGATCGAAGGCATCGGTGAGTCATGCGAGTCCTCATCGTTGACAATGAGACGATGAACGGCACTGGCACACAGGAAGGACACCCATGATTGCGCTCATCGGCCTGGTGGTCGGGATCATTATCGGTATCGTGGTTAACCCGACCCTGCCTCCCGGCTTGCAGCCGTATTTGCCGATCATGATCGTCGCTGCTCTGGACGCCATCTTTGGTGCGGTGCGTGCCTATTTAGCCCACACTTTCTCGGACCGGGTCTTTGTCGTCTCGTTCTTGTCGAACGTCGCCATCGCGACTCTTATTGTCTGGGTGGGAGACCAGATCGGCGTGGGGTCGCAGCTGTCGACCGCGGTCGTCGTCGTCTTAGGCATTCGCGTCTTTACAAATGCTGCCGCCATTCGGCGTGAGGTGCTTCATGCCTGAACACCACGCTCCACGGGAGTGGGCCGAGAATCACTGGCGCAAAATTGCTAAGGACCTGGCCTCGGCGTCTACCGGCCAGATCCTCGTCGCCATCATCTTGTGCCTGTGCTCATTCATGGTTGTCACTCAAGTGCGATCGCGGCACGATCAGGATGCTTACTCGACGATGAGTCGGGCTGATCTGGTGACGATGCTGGATTCGTTATCGGATTCGTCACGCCAGCTTGATTCGGAGATCGCTGATCTACGCGCTACGACGAGGGATCTCCAGTCGGGTGCTGATTCACGCAAGGTGGCTAAGCAAGAAGCTCAGGAACAGCTCACTCGGATGAAGATCTTGGCTGGCACGATTCCCGTCCACGGACCCGGTATCAAGATCACCATTGATGATCCTGAAGACAAGGTCACATCAGACATGGTGCTCGATGCTGTTGAAGAGATGCGTGATGCCGGGGCTGAAGCCATGGTTCTCAATAATAAGGTGCGCATTGTTGCCGGCACGTGGTTCGCGGCGAGCCCAGACGGTTTGCAGGCCAGCGGTACCACCGTCACCCGCCCGTACACGTTGACGATTATTGGCGAGCCTCATGCTCTCAAGGAGGGAGCGAGATTCCGCGGTGGTTTGGTTTCCAAGATGGAATCGGACAAGGTGGGTGCCCGCGTCGAGGTCACGACCTCGAACGATCTCACTATTACGGCGGTTGCCCGCCCACAACCGATGGCCCACGCCACACCGGTGAGATGAGGCGGGCTTAAGGCGTTTGGCGCGGTACCCTGCAAGTACAAGGATTTTTACGTCGGCCGTGTCATGGAGGTGGTGATGACCGAGATTCCCGATGATGTGTTGTGCACCTTGGATCACCTATGGATTAGGTTCGGCAACGGTGACCGGGTGCGACTCGGAGTCACGTCAACGCTCCTGGGCCTATTTGGGCCGGTGGAATCACTGTCTCTTCCCGATGGCGGTGAGGAGATCGTTTCCGGGGATTCCTGTGGGGACATGGAGTTTTCGGGGCGCACCTGGGAGATTATTGCGCCAGTAGCTGGTGAGGTTGTTGCGGTGAACCCCTCGATTGACGCTGACCAGGTTGAGGCAGACCCTTGGGGGGACGGATGGCTTTTCGACGTGAGGCTGTCGGATCCCGAAGAGCTTGACGAATTGCTCGACCCCGACGAATACCTCGCGAGCATTGGGGAGGTACCCCTAAAATGACTATGTCGGAGACCCCCGAGAGCGAGGACGCGAACATGAACAAGTGCCCCATGTGCGGCCACGTCAATGAGGATGGCGCAAACTTTTGCTCCCGGTGTGGGACCCGTCTTGGGGTGCCCATTGACACACCGGGGGACAACACTGGCGTGATCCCGGCCATCATCGAACCAACGGTGGTTGAGGAAGGTTCGCCCAACGTGGATCTTCCGGCCGGTGTCTTGCAGGACATCGCCGATCTTCCTGCTGAGAACGCCATGCTGATCGTGCGACGCGGCCCGAATCTCGGTGCCCAATTCTTGCTGGACCAGGATGAGACGACGGCAGGGCGTTCTACGCATTCCGATATCTTCCTTGACGACATCACGGTGTCTCGCCACCATGTGAAGTTCATTCGTCAAGACGGCCGGATGGTCGTTGAGGATCAAGGCAGCCTCAACGGCACTTACGTCAATCGCACTCTTGTCGATGGTTCGGCGGCATTACGTGATGGTGATGAGGTGCAGATCGGAAAGTTCCGGATGACCTACCACACTGGTGGGATGGCATCGGGGACGAGTGGGGCCGGTCGCGACTGATGCCAAGGTCTGTCCGCACTATCGGGCAGGTCATGAAGACTCTCAAGCCGGATTTTCCCGATCTGAGCATTTCCAAGATCCGATTTCTTGAGTCCGAGGGCCTGCTGTCCCCTGAGAGGGCACCGTCGGGATATCGCAAGTACTCCGATTCTGACGTCGAGAGATTGCGGTACATCCTGACCTGCCAGCGCGATCATTTCCAGCCGCTGCGGGTTATCAGGGATCACTTGGACATGATGGACCGAGGCGAGGAACCCCCGGTCTCCGAGGCACCTCCTCTGCCCACCGAGAATGAGGGTGTCCCTGACCCTCAGCCTCAGCCGTCCGGTCAAGGAATTGTCCGGACTCGTGGCCCTATCCGGATGAGCCGACGCGAACTTATCCGAGCCTCTGGCATTACCGAGGCCATGCTCATGGAGCTTGAGCGGCACCAGTTGGTGCGTCCAAAGCGCGGAGCCTCGTATTTTGGGCAAGAAGCTCTCGTCATCTGTGTCGCAGCACGTCGGCTGGCGGCTTACGGTATGGATACCCGTCACATGCGGGCCATCAGGCAAGCTGCGGAGCATGAAGCTGGACTCATAGAACAGGCTCTTATCCCACATGCGCGTCATCCCGAGCAGGCTTCAAAGATTGCTGCTGAGACGACCAAGGTGATGATGCACGCTCATACCGCCATGGTCTACGACATGTTGGAGCATTGGTCAGGTAACTGATCGACATGGGGACCGCGCTAGGCTGATTTCATGGTCTTGCTCGAGGTCGCCGAGGTTCGGACCGAGCCTGTCTCCGGAGCTGCGGTGCTGCTGCTTCGTGAGGTTGATGGTCGACGCCATCTTGCCTTATGGATCGCAGATCCTGAACAAACAGCCATTACGGATGCCATCAATGAAGACGAGCCCGTCCGTCCCTTCACTCACGACCTACTGGCGCGCGTCATTGCAGTTCTGTGTGAGGAAGAACCCAAGTGCATCATTACCAAGGTTGAGGACGGCATTTGGTTCGGTGAACTGGTGCTGGGGGATATGCGTATCGACGCTCGCCCCTCTGACCTGGTGGCCCTTGCCCTACGTTTGCCCGTTCCAATTTGGTGCACCGAGGAAGTCATCTCCACAGCCGGGATTCTCCTCGATGCTGGCCCAGAGGACACTGTTGAACAGTTCCGGCACTTCCTTGATGACATCAGCCCCGACGATTTTGGACCGGGACCCTCGACCTCTGGTTGACCCTAAAGCTATAACAAAATGCCTAGTGAAACGCATGTTCAAGGGAGGAGGGCGCGGACGATGTGAAGTAGACGGCGTGGCTTCGACGGTGTTGGAGGCTCGCGCCGTAGCGTCAAGGGCGTTAGGCGGGGTGCCAAGCTTCGTCAATGAGACCATGAGTAGAACTGGTGAAGGGTGACGACATGGCAACGACCGGTGAGCAGCCGAGTGTTGAGATTCCCCTCGACGGCCACGTGCGTCGCGGTCGCGGTCAGGAAGCCTTGTTCGAGGGCGACTTTGCTCCACTGCCCGAGGACATCGGGTTCCGCGGCCCAGTCGCCTCCGGTGCTGCCGGCATTACTTATCGCCAGCTCGACTATTGGGCGCGAACCGGTTTGGTCCGTCCGGAGATTCGGGCAGCTCGTGGCTCGGGAAGTCAGCGTCTATACTCCTTCCGCGATATCCTCATGCTCAAGGTTGTCAAGCGCCTTCTCGACGCTGGGGTGTCCCTGCAACAGATCCGGGTGGCTATTGATCACCTGCGCAATAACGGGGCTGAGGACCTTTCCCGCGTTACCCTCATGAGCGACGGGGTCTCGGTGTACGAGTGCACTAACGATAATGAAGTCATTGACCTACTGCGTGGTGGGCAGGGGATGTTCGCTATTGCTCTGGGAGGGGTGTGGCGCGACGTCCAGGGCAGCCTTGCTGAGCTTCCTAGTGAGCGCCTCAACCCGGTCGCGACTACCGAGCTCGACGAGTTCACTGCACGCAGAATTGCTAAGCACGCCTCCTAACCACGTGGTTATTAAGGGGAGATGACCTCGCTCGGTCTCCATCTTTATGACCGGTGAGCGTGCATCGGGGGCGTCCGCCATGACATGATTTCAACGAGGAGGCCCCTGTGAAGGACACCATAGCCGCCATCATGAAGCGACCCGGCATCGCTCATCTGTTGCGAGCCCACACTCGTTTTAACCGACGTCTCGGCAATCATTTCGCCGCTTCTATTACCTATTTCACGGTGCTGGCAATTATCCCGGTCATTGCATTTGCCTTTGCAGTATTGGGATTGGTGTTGAGCCGTTTGAGCCCCTACATACTTAACCAAGTCGTAGATTCAGTCGTAAGCCTGGCCACCGAGCCCAGCGATAAGCAACAGATTCGCGCCATCATCGAGAACGCCATGAAAGTTGGCGGATCTGTCTGGGCGTTCGTCGTCTCCTTCCTGACTGCGTTGTGGGCTGGAATCGGGTGGGTGGGGAACATCCGCAAGGGTATTCAGGCGGAGTGGGCTCCTGACTTTGACATGGTTGGTGAAGACCGCGGCTTCGCGCGAGCCAAGCTCTCCGATATGCTCGCGTTCCTCGGTTTGTTACTGGTGACCTTATTAACGATCATCACCTCCCAGGTCGGTTCCTCTATGGCCGGCATGTTGGCCCGCTGGACTGGCCTTGTCTCAGTTCCTGGACACGGCTTGTTGCTAACGCTGGCAGGTCTACTGGCGACGACGATTGCCGGCTGGCTCCTTTTCATTTTCTTGTACACCGTCATGCCCCGCGTCAAGACGAGTTGGTCGCCGATTCTCAAGGGATCTCTGGTGGCTGGGTTTGCCCTCGCTTTAGTGCAGGTGGGTGCCGGATACCTCGTGCAGGCGTTCAACTCCAACAAAGCTGCTCAAGCTTTCGGTTCGATCATTATCGTCATGCTGGTCTTTGATCTCGTCGCCCGATTAATCCTCTTCATTGCCTCGTGGATCGCCACTGCGAATCAGCCGGATATCGATCAGGAATGGAACGATTGCGACGAGCCGTTGCTTGGACGTGAGGGTTGTATTACGGCTGACGGGCATTGGGAATCAGCGTTAGCGGACCGCGCCCGTAAGCAAGCGAAGAAGGCTGATGAGAGTGGCAAGGAGTTTGTTCCCCCGAGATACACGGTCGTTGATGGCGTTGCCCAAGAAAGCGGGGGAGAAAGGGGTACGAGTCAACGGTCTCATGAGGCAGAACCTGCAGCAACCCGCGACGACACACCCGCGTGTTCTGGTGCGCTGCCTTCGTCGTACGTCGAGCCCAGCCGTTGGCCGGTCATTGGTGCGAGTATTGTCGGGGCTATCGGGGGCATGGCGCTCGGCGCCATCATCGGTCGACGCCGCGAGGAACGATGAATCACTGATCGCGCGACGCGTGATGTCTGGTCCGCTACGGTGACGCGACCCCAACGCACCAAGCCGCCTAGCTCTGGGCTTGGTGGCGCTCGTCTCATGCGTGCCCCGCATCGTCGGGCCCTCCCGGACCCAGAAGGGAATTGCGACTTTGCAAGGGTCTTCGTCGCGAAGAGCCAACTGCGCCTTAGCTGCCAGTCTCTTGGGTACGTTGTTTCCCGGAGTCATCATGTTCACACTGCCTCCCCTGTTCACCACATGGTGGGGGAGCGTCACAAGAGCCTCAGACGTATCTTTGGGCTGGGTGACGACATGCGCGGTCCTAGCGTCGGGGCTACTGACTTATGTCGCCGGGATCGTTCGTCAGCAGTTGGGTACCCGCTGGATGTATGTTGTGGCGACGGCTCTCATGCTCGTGTCGCTAGCGGTCGTGCTGGCTGACCCACGGTCGCTACCTATGGCTTATGTTTGGGCGCTGTTGTCCGGGGCATCCTCTGCCTTCACCTATTCCCCTTCATTGACCGCAGTCCAGGAATGGTTCCCGCGACGGTTGGGACTGGTCACCGGATTGGTCAATGCCAGTTTCGCGCTTCCTGCTGCTGTGGCGGCCCCTGTCGTGGCGGGCATGCTAAGAAATTGGGGATTCACAGCCACGGTCTTCGCGCTAGTGGTTGCCGTCGCCGTGACACAGATGGTGGTGATCTTCCTTTCCACCCCACACTGGCTGGAGAAAAAGCGTGCCGAAGGGCTGGCGTTCGCGCGAAGAGAGATTTCTGCACCGTCGGTGACAACTGCTCAAGCTGTGCGGACCGCTGCATTCTGGCAGGTGTGGGCGATCTGGTTTGCTGGCGGTGGGGCCGCCATCACAATGATGACATTCGCTGCCACCTACTCCGCCCATCTCAACGATATTGGGGTGCGCGTAAGTGCGGTGGCCGCCGTTACCGCTTTCGTTTCTGGAAATGGACTGATACGAGTGGTTAACGCCATGGTGCTTGACCGTATTGGTCCGACGGTGATCGGATGTGTTACGTCGGCGGCCCTTGTCCTTGGCTATGTGCTGTTGGGGTTCGTCGCCAGCGGCTGGGCACTCATCATCGTGGCCTTTTTGGCTGGAGTGGCCTTGGGAACCATCTTCACGATTTCCCCTTTGCTACTGACGCCCCTTTTCGGTATCAAGCACTTTGGTCCGATTTTCGGCTTGGCTTTCACTGCCTACGGCATTTTTGGTGCCTTTGCTGGACCGATGCTCAGCTCTTATTTGGCTCAACGGCTGGGATATAGCCTGGTGTTTATCTACCTCGCACTGCTGACTCTTTGGGCTTTCCTGTCCGTGATTGCGGTTGGTCGCTCCCAGCGGCGAATGGCAGCCCAGGCTTGAGCGCAAGTGGCCCTGCCGCTGTGAACCGTCCAAACGAGGACGAGCTCACACGGAAGGGCCACTAACGAGCTACGCGACTGTCAGATCTGCCCGATCTCGCTAAGCATGGCACTGAACCACGGCTGGGTGACGTCGAAGGGCTTGCCGCCCTTGATGCGATCGAAGGCGATATTCGTCAATTCGTCATTATTTTCTTCATCCTGGCCGATGACGCCAGGTTTGCCGGCGAGGGCGCAATCGACAGCGAGGTCGGTGCAGCGGCCAATGAGCTCCAGATCAGCTTCGTTCGAGGCGGCCGAACGGGAGAAATAGCCGGACTTCTGGACCATGACCTTTTCGGCACCGAGTTTGTCGGCGAACTGTTTGCCGAACCAAGCACCCGGGTTCACCTTGTCGAGCTTGACATGACCAAAGGGATCGCGCGGGACCTCCTGGCCGTCCTTCTCCATCTCCTCAATGATGGCGTCCAGGCCGGCCCCTTCAGATAGGAAGATAGTGACGTTGCCGACTTCGTCCATGATCTTGTTGAGGCGCGCGGCCTCGGCTTCGAGGTCGATGTGAGCCTCGGGAACATACACGGCGTGGACGTCCCAAGCTTTCTTGGACAGGCCGATCTCAGGCAGCCACTGCTGAGTATCGAGCCACTCGCGGTACTTGGCGGCGGTGGCGGCGGTTAGCCAGCCACAGTTGCGGCCCATGACTTCGTGGACGATGAGCATGCGTGATCCGGAGTTGTGCTCGCCAATGATGTTCTGGGCGAAGCGGGAGCCTTGCTCCGCAGCGGTCCAAGCACCCAGCGACTGACGAATTGGCACGACGTCGTTATCGATGGTCTTCGGCAGGCCAACGACGGTCAGGCCGTAATTATTCTCAGCCAAGTAGGCGGCCAGATCGGCGGCGGTGGTGTTGGTGTCGTCGCCACCGATGGTGTGCAAAATATCAACCCCGTCGGCAACCAGGCGATCGGCGGCGACCTTGAGCGGATCATCGCCCTCGGCGACCAGACCACGCTTTACGAGGTCGGCGGTGTTGGTCAGCTTGACGCGGGAGTTGCCAATCGGGGATCCACCAAAGCGCTTGAGAATGTCGGCATTCTTGCGAACGGTGTCGGTAACTTCGAGGAAGTCTGCCGTGAGCAGGCCCTCATAGCCGTGCTTGTAGGCGATGATCTCAACCTCAGGTGCTACCTCGGTGTAGCGCTGGATCAGTCCACTGATCGCGGTAGACAGGCAAGGCGCAAATCCGCCCGCGGTGAGAAGTGCGACCTTTTTGACGGCCATGGAGAACCCTTTCGTTCGTCGTGTGGGGTGACGTTAGCAAGCCTATGGTACGGGCCGAAGCGCACACCAGAGGAGTCAAAGTCAACCCTTGTCGGATTGACGGTCGTCGTGCTGGTCTGCTGGCATGATGATTCATCGCTGGTGCGATCGACACATGGCTCCGCCATCTCCGCGATCCCGTTACGCTATCTGCCTGCCGCATCGTCGCTGCGATCGCGGTGTGAGCATGTCGGTTCTGGTCACCGTGTTACTGCCCATGCTCCTGGTAACTGCGGGGGTAGCGGTTGACGGGGCAGAGCGGGCTCGGGCAGTCCGCATCGCCCACACTATTGCCGCTGAGGCAGCTCGAGCCGGGTGCGAGGAAGGATCCGCGGCACAGCTCGTCGGCCAAGATGGGTCTGGAGCCGCTCGTATGGCAGCGGAGGCATCCGCGCGCGGGACCAAGACGGACGGATTGAGTCAGCTTGTTATTGACGTCAATGGAGACGCCGTCAGCGTCGCGACTGAAGTTACCCGGCCTACTCGCTTGCTGGCCCTTATCGGTCTAACTGAAGTACACGGTCGGGCAAACGAAATGTGTACTTTGCTAGCCCGCTGAGATCGCTGTGACGATACAATTACACAGTGTCTAAGTATTTCCCGGTCCACCCGGAGAATCCGCAGCAGCGTTCCCTCCATCAGGTCGTTGACATCCTGCACGATGGCGGCCTGATCGCCTACCCGACAGACACGGGTTACGCATTCGGCGCCCGGCTGGGGAATAAGGACGCCTTGGACCGGATTCGCAAACTTCGTCAGCTATCTGACAAGCATCACTTCACCCTGGTTATGAGCCAGTTTGCGCAGGTTGGCCAGTATGTCCAGATGGATAACTGGGTTTTTCGCGCCGTCAGGGCTGCTGTGCCGGGGAGGTATACCTTCATTCTCAATGCCACTCGCGATGTTCCGAAGGTCATGCTGCATCCGCGAAAGAAAACCGTTGGGGTGCGCCTCCCCGAGCATGTGACGGCCCTGGCGTTGCTTGAGGCCCTGAATGAGCCGATCGTTTCCTCCACCCTCATCTTGCCTGGCCAGGACACACCTATGGTCGACGGTTGGCAGGTTCAAGACGAGATCGGTGACCAACTCGATGCTGTCCTCGACTCAGGAGATTGTGGTGTTGAACCGACCACTGTGGTTGACTTCACCTCCGGGGAAGCGGTCATCACTCGTCGCGGTGCTGGGGACCCCACTGTGTTCGAGTGAGGCTATAGGCCTATGGACATGATCGACTGACGAAGGGTTGGGAGAGTGCTTGGTCTAATGGGGGCGATGGAGGATGAGGTGCGCCTCATCCGAGCCGACCTTGGCGAGGTCGAAGAGCTTGAGGGCCCCTGCGAGCTACTGCGCGGACGGCTAGACGGTACCCCAGTAGTGCTGGCTAAATGTGGTATCGGCAAGGTGAATGCCGCATTGGCTGCCTCGGCAATGGTTCAAGCCGGCGCAACATGCATCGTCTTCACCGGAGTTGCTGGGGCTGTCGCGCCCGGACTCAAAATCGGTGACGTCGTGGTCGGCAATAAGTTCCAGCAGCATGATGCTGACGACACTGCGTTTGGTAACCCGATTGGGACCGTTCCTGGAGAACCACCGTTTTGGGAACCGGATCCTCGTCTCTTCGACGTAGTCTTCGGCGCATTGCGCGCGTTGGAGGAGCCTCGTGGCCATCACGTGGTGGCGGGGCCGATCGTCAGTGGAGACCAGTTCATCGCTCAGGCCGAGAAAGTTGCTTGGCTACGCACCACATTTGAGGCTAGTGCCGTCGAAATGGAAGGTGCGGCTCTGGCGCAGGCAGCCAATCGTCTGGGTGTGCCCTTCGCTGTAGTGCGAATTTTATCCGACTCTGCTGACGGTGATGCGGTAGCGGATTTCCCAGCATTCCTCAACGACGCTGCCCATCGCGGCCGCGACCTTGCTCATGCCCTAGTTAAACAAGTGCGGAGAGCTTGAGGAAGCTGTCAGGCTCGTACGAGCAGAGCTCCTGGGGCCACTCGGGTTCTCATTGTCGTCACTGTGCCCATGGGGTCGCCATCAACTTCCGCCAGAATCGGGCCGGAACCGGATGTAACGAGGGCAGTGCGTGACGTCGCATGGCGCACGAGACGGTGGCCGTGTCGATGCCGGGTGACGAGGTGATTGAAGACGGCAACCCACCCGACAATGCCATGAGGAGACAGCGTGAGGACGTCAAGGGTTCCGTCGTCTATGCGGCCCCCGGGGACGAGAACGACGCCACCAGGTAGTAGTGAGCAATTGCAGACCAACACCGTTCGTGCCCGAGTGACGACGGGGCGGCGTCCGTCGACGCTTGCACTGGCTTGAAATCCAGGTTGCACCAGTGTGAGGGCACCTGAGGCGGCATAGGCCAGCCAGCCGACCTTGTCCTTGAGACGGTCTCGGGTACCGGCCATTGTCTGGGCGTCCATTCCCATCCCTATGATGACAGTGAAGCAAATCTCCTCGGATTCGTCGAAGCGGACATAGCCCAGATCAATTGCCCTTACCGGGCGAGTCAGGGCGGCATCGAGGGACGCTGCGAGATTGGTATGCGGCAACTCGAGGTTACGGGCCAACAGGTTCCCAGTGCCCATTCCAAGTATCCCCATCGGGATCCCAGTATTGGCTAGGCCCGCGGCAACCTGACGGATGGTGCCGTCACCGCCAAGAGCCAGGACGAGCTCGGCTCCCTGGTCGACGGCTCGGCAGGCTTGGCCTTGACCGTGGTCGTCGGCCGTCGTGGGAAGGAAAAGGGGGGTGACGCCGCAGTGCTCGCGGCACTTTCTTTCGATGAGGTCTCGCCAGGCGGGGTTGTGCTGCGTTTTGACAGAGTTGTGGACGACTGCCACCTTGCGCGGCTGAGATGTCTGCACGCCGCCAGCCTAAGGCATCATCCTGGTGCCGGCTGTGCCTCTTCTCACGTTTTGATGTCGACCCAGCGCTGGCCTGCCGGCACAAGGCTGACATCGCGGCCAAGCAGTTCGGCCAGGTTGCGTGCCATCTGATCCCCACAACCGGCGCGACACGCCAATGTCAGTACGGACCCCTTTGCGGTGTACTCCACGCTAGTAACTTCATGCCCGGCGGCACGGATAACACCTTCCTCGCGGCCGGCTCGACACAGATCGATGGTCATCGTCAAGGTGTCCATCATGACCCGTCGGTCGAAGGCGGCCAGTGCCAGAGCGTTGCCGACGGAATTCCCATAGGCTCGGGTGAGACCTCCAGCTCCCAACTTGATGCCACCGAACCACCGACTGGTGATGGCGACAACGTCGGAAAGATTTTTCCCTGTTGGACTCGCTGCTGTGAG
Source organism: Cutibacterium namnetense (assembly GCF_001642025.1). Classification (GTDB taxonomy): domain Bacteria; phylum Actinomycetota; class Actinomycetes; order Propionibacteriales; family Propionibacteriaceae; genus Cutibacterium; species Cutibacterium namnetense. The sequence continues at coordinate 370,370 of NZ_LWHO01000003.1, forward strand.
GGCCGTCAAGGTAGGCATTCCCGCGGTGCCGGCGGGTTCGCCGTCATCACTGCAGCGCTGAACCTCGCGATCGGGCCCTAACACGAAGGCGGAGACATGGTGACGGGCATCATGTCCGGCGTGGCGAGTCTGGGCGATAACTTCCCGAGCCTCGTCCTCGCTGGCCACGCGCACCAGCCGGGTGAGGAAGACTGACCGCTTGATCTCTAGCTCGGCCTCAATTGGGCTTGCCAGAACGCTGTACTCGATCACTCAACCCCCGGCAGAGAGGTCACCATATCCATTCGTATCTTCTCCATCTCTTCGGCGACGCTGTGGGCGTCAAGGTTCTGGCTTGAGATCGGCGGCAGACCTGTAATGAAGATGGCGATATCGGCCAGCACTCGCCGGGCCCATGGCACCGGCTCGTCGCCGGTGTGCCAACAAACAGAGAGCAGGTCGTAGCCGGTTTCGGTGACAGTGCGGTCGACCTTGGACCAGTTCTGTAAAGCCTGCGGAGCATCAGGACGGGTGGCCGACAGTAGGGCCGAACCCCGGATGAGTTCGTGGACCATCTGATTGCGCTCTATCTGGGCCTGCGGGCTTGTAGTGCGCCCCTGAGACAAGGATCTCAGCACCGGCATCATGGAACGAAGGGTCCGGCGATATTGACTTCGTACCAGCAGGACTGGGGCACGTCGACCGACGATGTGGATAGTAACGATGCCGACCGTCAAGCCCACGATGGTCTCGACGATGCGATCCTGGGCGAGCTGGTACATCTCACCGGGCTTCGTCAGTGGCGTCATGAACAATGCAAAACAGGTGATGAAGATGCAGGCGAGGCCGTAATTACGCGTCACCAGGGCTTGCATGGTCCACAAGAAGACGATGATGAGACCAATCTGGACCCAGCCTGACGGGCGGAATGCGGCGATCGCCAGGTACAGGCCGAGGCCGACGACGGTACCGAGCACCCGGTGGATGGCGCGGATCGTCATGTCCGAGCGAGTTGCGTCCATGTGCATCATGATGAGAACACTCAATACCGCCCAGTACGGGTGTCCGAACGGCAGCAGAATCATGAGCAGAGATGCGGAGAAGACACCGGTCGCTGCGCGCAGGGCCACCATGGTCGGTCGCGATCCTCGTTCCATCGCGGTTCTCAGCAGGTAACTGGCTTTGGGACGACCGAGCGGAGTCCAGTCCACATGGTCGGGCAGGCAGACATCGGCGGAGGGGAAGGCCTCTAGTCGCAACTCATGCTCGAGTCGCATGTGAGCGGTGATAAGTCGGGCTCGCAGATCCGACAGCTCGGACATCTCCGACGGGTTGTCAGCGCCGGAGGAGTGACCGTCGTTGTAAGCCCACCACGCCAGGTGGATGGCAGCGTGCGCAGCTGAACGTAGTCGCGCAACTTCGTGACTGTCGGCATCGTCATTAGGCTCGCAGTAAGCGTTGACTGCGCTTTCAGCCTTATCAACCGCGGCACGGACCGGGCGGTGTGGACAGACGAGGATGATGATCATTGAAACGGCAGCGGCAATCAGGAAGGACGGTACGGTGGAGATAAATACCGTGTTCACTGTCCAGCCGCGACTGGCCATGTAGGCGCCGAACGCGGCTGCGAAGAGAATATTAAGTGGGCCAGGCGGGCCCAGCTGCAGGGCATGCCATACCCAGATAACGACGAAACCCCAGCTAGCGAGGATGACTGGCAGCAGCCACTCGATCTGCACCGATATCAAGCCCAGGCATTGTGAAAAGACCGTCGCGACACCAACGCCAAGAAGAATTCGGGCTCGCGACAAAGGGGCGTTGGTGTTGCCCGCTAGGGCGCCCATTGCTCCCATCATGCCCATAGCCGCATGGGTCGGACTGACGATCAAACCCATAGTCACGAGAGATACGGCTATCGGGACGACGAGGATGACTGCCTGGCGGCTGCGCCCCGGGGAAGGATGAATTGTGATGAGTTTGCGTAGCAGCTGCCGAGGTTTCGACAGCTGATTGGCTTTATTCATGCGTGACCCATACCGGTGCTTGTCGTCGGCCGACCCATGGTGGCGGTGGTAGGCCACCTAGTGTCCACGTCGGAAATCGTCGCGGTGACTATACCAGTTTCAGGAATGCGGAATGCGCCAATGTTGTGGTGGCAGCGGTGCCTTCGTGTGATGGTGGTTGTCCCCGATAACCGAGTGTTTTGGTCGGTAAGGACGTCGAAGCCAATCCCACGTCCGGATTCTGTCTCACGGAAAACGCCGAAGCCACGGGACAAGGTGTGGACGAGAGTCGATGGGTCCGCTCCCGGTGAAGCGAGCAGTGGCTTGACTGAACGTACTCCCGGCGCCCCGTCGGCCATTGCCGCTCGGGCGTCGAAACCATGGATGAGGGACCCGTTGACGGCGGCTCTAACGCTGGGTAGCTGGTCGTGAGAATCACCTTCGGTGTCAAAGAAGGGCAATAGGCGATGATTTCCGTCGTCAACAGCAGCCACCGCCGTGTAGGTGGTTCCTAAGTCGATTCCCAGATCCATGGTGGGCAGTTTAGGCCGGGGCGCCGACACCGCCGTCAGTCGTCTAGGTCACCCCCGCGACGGGGACGATAATCAGGTTTACCGTTGTCGGAATTGTCCTCGCTGCTGCGCCGGGGACCAGAGTCTTGATCGCCGGGATCGGCGTTGTTGCTGGGGCTATCGTTTTCGTCGATTGAGCGCAGAAAATCTTCGACTTCAGCACCGATATCTTCGGCGTCGGGGACGGAGACTTGCGTTGTGCCGAGCTCGCGCTGGGCAACCCGGGAGTCGTACTGCTCCTCAAGAGCGTGGAGCATGGTTTTCAGTTCTTCAGAATTATTGACCTGGGTATCGATCTCGGCGCGAACTGTGTTAGCAGCCACAGCCAAGGAGTCGATGGGCAGTGCCAGACCGGTCGCGCCGCGCAATGCCTCCACCAGAGCGCGAGCCGATTCAGGATAATCCAGTTCAGCCAAGTAATGGGGCACATGGGAGGCAAGCCCGATGACAGCGTGGTTCGTTTCCCCTAAGCGCTGACCGAGTACGACGGGGAAAGAAGCGGGTACTTGAAGGCGACCGAACGGAGATGTCGAGCCCAAAATGAGTTCAGGTCGCGATGCCCAGCGTGTGACCATCGCAGGACGGGTGTGAGGGGTCGGTATCGGAATCGAATCGGTAATGACGGTTAATCGGATCCCCATAGTGTCGACGAGACTCGTCAAGGATGACACTAACGATTCCCAGCCGAGAGCCGGTTCTGGGCCATCTAGGACGAGGAACGCTTGGCCAAGTTGATCGGTCACCTCGTGCAGCACGAGGCGGGGACGCTCATATCCCTCGAAGTGATCGGCGTCGAAGATGATGGGCTGACGGGAATCGCGATGGTCCAGCAACAGATCAATATCGAATTCTCCGAGCTCGTGGTGGGGGAGCTGGGAAAAGATGGCGTCGCGCACCCGCGCCTGCACCATGCCGGTGTCACTAAAAGACTGCACCAGAGTGACGAGAGCAGACACCTCCTGATCAGGACTCACGATTCCGGGATGCCAGCTGAAGCGATTGCTCTGCCGATCCATGGGGGTCCTCCTTTCCATCAGGGGCAGGTTGGTGTAACCCCGTGAGTCTTCACTGTATTCCGTTGTACCGATAGGTAGCCTGACCGCGTCGCCAATCGACCGAAGGACGGATTACATGAGGAAGACGCGCCGAGCAACAACCGCAGTCGCCGTGGCAGGGCTGTCCTTGCTTGCCGGGTGCTCACAAACCAGCGGAGCAGTGCCCGGAGTTAGCGACTCTCCTGATGCCTGGTGGACCGCCTCACCGTCTGCCAAGAGTGAGTCCCCCAGTTCCAAAACTGCTACGCAAACCGCCGACGCGGCACCAGCGACGGCCGCTCCGGCTCCCGCAGCGGCCAGCGGCCCGTGCGGTTATGCCGTGGCAGGCAAGGCTGCTCGTCCGGTTGATATGCCGCCTTCTGACAATATCGAAAAAACTGGCTCCACCACCATTACCCTCACGATTAATGACGCTCCGGTGGTGCTCACTGTCGATCGAGCAACGGCCCCCTGCGCCGCGAATGCGTTCATTTCTTTGGCCGAGCAGGGTTATTACAACGACACTTCGTGTCACAAGTTATCTACGGGAGATACTAAGTACTTCCAGTGTGGTGACCCTTCCGGAACTGGGAATGGTGGTCCGGGATACTCGTATCCGGTTGAGAAGGGAGTCAAGGCCGGAGGATCAGTTGGTTCGGGCACTCTTGCCTTGGTCGCCGATTCCCAGCACCGGCTTGGCTCGCAATTTGCCCTGGTTTATGGCAATTCCAAACTGTCGGATTCCTTCCTCGCCATTGGCAGTATCGATAAGGACGGTGTCGAAAGCCTCTCCGAAATCGCTGATAAGGGGCTCGCTGCCGATGGTCTTGCTCCAAAGGTTGATACCAAGATTGGCTCGGTCGTGATGGGATGAGCCTCAGCGGGGGGTGAGAGGCTCTTGGCATCGCGATAAGAAGGCTGCTAGTACTTGCACGAAGATTCCCGGTTGGTCTGAATGCACCCAATGGCCGGAATTTTTAACTCGAATTCGACGCGCTTGGGGAAAGAGCTCGTGCATGGCCTGGGAATGGTCGAGGCCGACATAGTCCGATTGCTCGGCGGTGATCCAGAGCACTGGTCCATTCCAAGTTGAGGTGACTGGCGGCCAGGAGCCGATATCGGACAGTCCATTGCCCAGCAGATTGAGGTTTATTTGCCAATACCAGCGTTCATTATCGCCGGTTTCATGGCGTAAGTTTTGCAAGAGGAATTGGCGGATGCTCGGGTCAGGCACCCCGTCGGACATTTGCTCTTCGGCTTGTCGGCGGGTGGTCAACGCTGTCAGATCCACCGACTTCATGGCGTCGACGAGGGGCGCTAACCGGGTGAGACGTGAATCCACCGGGGCCATATCGACGACGGTGAGGCTGCGGGCTAGGTCAGGATTGTCGAGAACCGTCCGCATAACAACCTTGCCGCCCATTGAGTGGCCTAGCAGGTGGGCTGGACGATTTCCACTAGTAGTTTTGACGGTGGCTGCCACAGCGGCGGCCATGTCTCGATATGAGAAGGTCTGAGTCCAGGCAGATCGGCCATGGTTGGGCAAATCGACGAGGATGCAGCGGTAGGCGTCGGGGTCGGTAGCAAGGAGATCCTTCGCCACTCGGGTGAAGTTTTTCCCCTGCCCAAATACCCCGTGACACCAGTACACGTCCTGACGACCGTTCCCGAGGATAGTCAGATGAAGCTCATTCATGGGCGCGACCTCCAACACCCGGTGTGCCAGTGACGACGTTCCTCGACTGGGGACCTGGAGAACATCGATGGTTCGTGCGGCCAGGAGACAATATGTGGGGTTCCCGGCTGGATGGGGTGCAGACACCCCGGACAGGTATAAACCTTGAGCGCTCGGCCAGCGGGCACCGTGCGCACAACGTGCTGACCATCTTTCTTGTACTCAGAGTGTGGGTGGCTAGCCGTATGCAGGGGTCGGGGCGGGCGCTGCCACTTGCGCGAACCATGATGACGACCCATGGGTCCCATTGTGCCTCAATCAGCGTTAGAGACGACAACGCCGAGAGGTGAACCTCATCCTCACTCGTTCGAGATCGCGACTGGGTGACGGGTAGAGTTCCACACCGTGCGTCTCGTCATTGCCCCGTGCCAGGTCGACTACACCGGTCGACTTACTGCTCATTTGCCGTGGGCCAAGCGGCTCATCGTCGTTAAATCGGATAACTCGGTAAGCGTCCACGCAGACGACCGGGCATATAAGCCCTTGAACTGGATGAGTTCCCCGTGCACATTGACCACGCGCCCTTGCCTGCCGGATGAGCCGGTGGCCACCGCCGCCGTCGATGTCGAAGAGGTCTGGGAAGTTGATGCGCCGACCGGCGACCATCTCCAAATCCTGCTTGGCCCGAAAGTGCTTGATGTCACCGAGGAATTGGGTATTGATCCCGGTTTGCAGAAGGATGGGGTAGAAGCTCATCTCCAGGAACTACTAGCTGAGAATCCTGGCACTTTCGGGGACGGCTGGTCGCTGGTCCGTCGCGAGTATATGACGCCGATAGGTCCCGTTGACTTGCTGTGCCGTGATGCCGACGGGGTTTATGTCGCCGTAGAGGTGAAGAGGCGCGGTGAGATGGACGGAGTGGAGCAGCTCACCCGGTACCTCGAGCTACTCAATAGAGATCACCTGTTGGGTGATCGGGTGCGCGGGGTTTTTGCCGCCCAAAAGATCAAGCCGCAGGCGCGTACCCTAGCTGCTGATCGCGGTATCGAGTGCGTCACTGTCGATTACGACGCGTTGCGCGGTATGGATCACCCGGAGGACCGCCTCTTCTGACGTGCACGCAGCTGCGGGGCCCAACCTCTTGGTTAGGGCCCCGCAGCCGTGTTATTGAGCGTCACTTCCCAGACTTAGTGCCTTGGGAAAGAACCTGTGTTTTCTCGTTGTCAGCCTCATCAGTAGCGGTTGCACTACTGGGTTGGGCGGATTCGCCGTCCTTCTTCACCGCCGGAATGACCTGGGTGCGTTGGCTGGCCGGATCGTCTAAATGAGCAGCCTCCCCGTCATTGCCTGCCGAGTGAGTTGTCTGATCTGTCTGGCTGTCGGTTGACTTCTGCTGAGCCTGTGAACTCTTTGGACTCATAACGATGGTGGCGTCATCGGTGGTCTCCCCGTCCGCTTCTTCAGCGAAGGGATCAGTATCGGGGTAAGCGCTTTCGGCTTCTCCGGCCAGGCCCTTGAGGTTGTTGAGCTGCGCGATGACAGCCTTCTTGCGCTGCATCAAAGCGGCAGTTTCGCGCTCAAGTTGTTCCTTACGCCAGGCGTACTGCTCCTCGAGACGTTCCTTCATCATGGCGGCCTGACGGTGGGCGGTAGCGATGCGGTTTTCGGCGTCACGGGCAGCCTGGTTACGTGTGGCCTCGGCCTGCTTCAGAGCGCTTTGACGAATAGCGTCGGCCTCCTGGGTGCACTTGGCGACATTCTCGCTGCTGGCCTGCTGATGGGCAGTCGCTTGTTCGAGCAACTGCTTGATCTTGGCTGCGGCCTCATCGTGGCTGGTACGGGCCTCGGTAGTGATGCTTTCTGCTTCTTCCCGAGCCTTGGTTGTGATACTTGCCGCTGCCGAGCGAGCCTTGTCGAGGATCTGGGCAGCTTGGGCGCGAGCGTTCTGATCGGTGGTGGCCGCCTTAGTGCGGGCCTCGGTGACAATGGCCTCGGCATGAGTTCCGGCCTGCTCGACGATTGTGCGGGCCTGCAGGCGGGCCTGCTCGATTGCGTGCTGGGAATCCTTGGCCGCTTGATCGCGCAACTCGTGCTGGTTGGCCAGTCCTGCGACCCGGATGTCGTCGGACTCAGTTTGGGCTGCGGCTCGCATGTCGGCAGCAACCCGACGTCCTTCTTCCTTGATGCGCTCGGCTTCGCTACTTGCCATGGCGACGATGTCCTTGGCTTGAGCTTCGGCGGCGGTGAGGATCTCGGTGGCGTGTACTCCCAGACGCTTGAAATCGGTCTGGGTGGCTTCAGCCTGGGCTTGAGAGACTTGCCCGCGCAGGTGTCGGGTGAGCTGCTTCAGCGTCGATACCTGCTGCTCAATCTCCCGAACGTAGTTGTCGACGCTGGTGCGATCGTAGCCCCACATCGAATGGGTGAAGCTACCGGCCGCGCTGGCGGTGTCGTCGAAGAGGTTGAGTCCGGTCTCTTCGTCGAATTGGCCGTCAGAAACGTCTTTTGTGCTCACCGATGGTCCCCTTCCAGTAGGTGACTCCAACGGTACCAATCGAGACCGAATGACAACTGTGCAACTCACCGGGATGAGACAAGCCCCGGGACCAAGGTGAATTGGTCCCGGGGCTTGCCAGCCTCAGTGGTGTGACGTCAGTCCTGGTATGGCATGCCGCCGGCCGGGGGCTCGGTGATCTCGATGAGGAGACCGCCGGTGTACTTGGGGTGAAGGAAGATGACACGGGAGCCAGCGGTTCCGGTGGAGGGCTCGCCGGTGAAGACGGCGCCACGTTCCTTCAAAGTAGCGATCGTCTTGTCCAGATTGTAGGTGCGGTAGCACACCTGCTGGATCATGTTCTTGTTCTTGGAAATGTATTTTCCAATGGTGCTGTCTTCGCTGAGCGGGGCGAGCAACTGGACGACGGTCGACTCTTCGCCGCGCTTACCAGTGCCGAGCATGGCCTCCTCGACGCCATGTCCCTCGTTCTTCTCGCGGAAGAGCACCCGGAAGCCCAGGACGTCGCAGTGGTACTTGATGGCTTCGTCCATGTCCTTGACGGCAAAACCGACGTGGTCGATACACGCAAAGGGATCGTTGTTGAAGTTCTCCATAGCTCAATCGTTGCACTGTCCACCAAGGTCCAGCTAGGCGGGGTGGGTATTCCGGGAGTCTCCTGCGGCAGGGGCGTGCGTTGCCCATGCAGCGCCGTGTCTTCCGCGCTTATTGGTGGCGCGGGGCCCTCCTACATAGGAGGAGCAGATGGGGAGCGTTTCACCTTCATCTCGATTACATGGGCCGTGTAACAGTCGCTCCGACCGCTTGAAACGGCCGGAGCGATGCTGTGCCGGGTTATCAGCGTTGTGCGGGGTTGTCAGCCCTTGAGCGCTTTATCGACGATATGGCGGGCCTCTTCCTGGACAGCGGCCAAGTGGTCGGCGTCACGCAGGGACTCGGCGTAGATCTTGTACTTGTCCTCGGTACCCGAGGGGCGGGCTGCGAACCAAGCATTCTTGGTGACGACCTTAATGCCACCAATTGCTGCGCCATTGCCCGGGGCCTTCGTGAGGATGGTCTCGATCTTCTCGCCAGCGATGCTCTCAGCGCAGACGTCGTCAGGGGAGAGAGCTTTGAGACGGGCCTTCTGCTCGCGGTTGGCGTCAGCGTCGATACGCGCGTAGTAAGACTTGCCGAAGCGGTCCTCTAAATCGGCGTAATGCTCAGACGGGGAGCGGCCAGTGACGGCCTTAATCTCACTAGCCAGCAGGGCGAGCAGGATGCCGTCCTTGTCCGTGGTCCAGGTCTGGCCATCGAGATCAAGGAACGATGCTCCGGCCGACTCCTCGCCACCAAACCCGATATCTCCGCGCATGAGGCCTGGCACGAACCACTTAAAGCCCACTGGTACCTCGATGAGACGACGACCTAGGTCAGCCGCCACCTTATCGATCAGAGAGGAGCTCACTAGGGTCTTACCAATGCCAACGTCAGGGCCCCACCCTGGACGATGGGCAAAGAGGTAACCAATAGCCACTGCCAGGTAGGCATTCGGGTTCATGAGGCCGGCGTCTGGGGTGACGATGCCGTGACGGTCGGAGTCAGCGTCGTTTCCAGTGGCGATGTCGTAAGCGTCCTTGCTCGCAATGAGAGAGGCCATCGCCGAGGGGGAAGAACAGTCCATCCGGATCTTGCCATCAGAATCAAGGGTCATGAATCGCCAGGTCGGATCAACCTTGGGGTTAACGACCGTCAGATCAATACCGAGATGGTCTGCGATGTACTCCCAGTATTGGACCGAAGCTCCGCCGAGCGGATCGGCACCGATGTGGACGCCCGCCTCGTCGATAGCGTCGAGGTCGATGGCATTACGCAGATCGTCGCAATATGCGCTGCGATAGTCGTAACGGGAGACCTCGTCGCGCACCTGCTCATAAGGCTTGCGACGGATACTCGACGGATCGGCGAGCAACTCGTTGGCGCGGTCAGCAATCCAGCCGCTGGCGTCCGTGTCGGCCGGGCCGCCGTGCGGCGGGTTGTATTTGAATCCGCCATCGCGCGGCGGGTTGTGTGAAGGGGTGACGACGATGCCGTCCGCCTGGCGTCCTTCGCTTAAGCGATTGTGAACAATGATGGCTCGCGAGACCGCCGGGGTCGGGGTCCACTCGTCGTCATGCTCGGCGACGACCTCGACGTCATTGGCGCACAGTACCTCAATGGCGGTTGTCCATGCTGGCATGGATAGCGCATGGGTGTCCCTGCCAATGAACAGCGGGCCATCGATCCCCTGGGAGGCGCGATATTCCACGATTGCCTGGGTGGTGGCGGCGATGTGAGCGTCATTGAAGGCACCGTCGAGAGAGGAACCGCGGTGACCTGAGGTGCCGAAGACGACCATCTGGTCAGGGTGCGAAGGGTCGGGGGAGATGTCGTGGTAGGCCGACAGCACGGCATCGACATCGATGAGATCGGATTCCTGGGCGGGTTTCCCAGCACGGTCATGAGCCATAACCCCATTGTTTCACTGACCGGTGCGCCGCGACAGACCACCGCTGGAAACAGCCTCCTCGCGCTCTCGACCACGGTCGTGGGCCATCTCGGCGAGGCTTGTGCGGCGCAATCTGGTTGAATGGACGACATGTCTTCTGACTCGATTCATCGTCACGATGCCGTCGATCTGTCGGGACTGGCAGCTGCAGCCGGGTCCCCCGACTCTTCTGCTGGACCAGCTGCCCATGCTGGTTCGGCAACTGCCAGGACCTGGGTGGTCGAGGGCACCGAAGAGAACTTCAATTCACTACTCCAAAAATCGGTGCAGCATCCGGTGCTGGTGGAATTCACCACGCCGAAAGCCCACGGTGTCGAGCAGATGGAGTCGATCCTGCGCCGGGTCACCGACGAGGCCGCGGGCAAGTGGCTGTTGGTGCACGTCGATATCGATGCTCAGCCCCGACTGGCTCAGAGCCTGGGGATTAAGGCCGTCCCCATGCTCGTCGCCGTCATTGGTGGTCAACTTGCCCCGTTGGCTCAAGGCACTATCGATGAGCAGCAGTTCCGTCAGATCACCGAGCAAGTCACCCAGGCGGCGGCTTCAGCAGGAATGGTGGGGCGGGCAGAACCAGTGACGGTCAAGGTGAGTAGCGAGGAACCGACCGGCCCGGATCCTCGTACCGTCGAAGCTGAGAAGCTCATGGACGCGGGGAAGTTTGACGATGCCGTCGCGGCCTATGACGCGTTGCTTGCCTCGGAGCCTAACGATCCGGTTCTCATCGCTGGCCGTAACGCAGCAGCGCTGCTGGGACGGTTGGATGGTAAAGACCCCGCTGCTTTGCTGGCCGCTGCCCAACAGCATCCCGATGATGTTGACGCTCAGCTAGCCGCCGCAGATGTGGAACTTATGGGAGGACGGTCCGCGGACGCCTTCAACCGGATCATCCAGGTGGTTCGCATCACCCACGACGAGGAGCGTGAAGCTGCTCGTACCCGGCTGCTTGACCTCTTTGCCATGGTCGGGCAATCCGAGCCCGAGGTTGCTGCAGCTCGTCGTTCGTTGGCGGCCGCACTGTTCTGACGCAGGTTTTCGTCGCTGATTGCCGAACGGTCCGGGTTTTCGCTCCCGGGCCGTTCGGATATCGAGGTTGACACAGTCGGCGAGCTCGGCTGGACGTCTCGTCCTCGACCAATAGCATGGGAGCTATGGACTCGACTCCCTTCAACGAGAACTTCCATGCCGTCCTGTTCGACCTCGACGGCGTCCTCACTCCCACTGCGCTCATTCATATGCGTGCGTGGCAGGAGATGTTCAACGAGGAGTTGTCGCATCACCAAGGCCAGAACCCCTACACCGCCGAGGACTATTTCGCCTACGTTGATGGCAAACCTCGGTATGACGGAGTGCGTGACTTTCTTGCGAGCCGTGGCATCAGTCTTCCCGAGGGGGACCCTTGCGACGGCCCTGATGCCCAGACGATTTGTGGCCTCGGCAACCGTAAGAACGACCTGTTTAATACAGTGCTGGCCCGTGACGGTATTCAGCCTTACCCGGGGTCCCGGCGTTGGGTGGATATGCTGCAGGCGCACGGTGTGGCGATGGCTGTGATCTCGTCGTCACGCAATGCTGCAGCGGTGCTTGAGGCGGCTGGGCTGGCCGAGGACTTCCCGGTGCTGGTGGACGGCAACCGGGCGAAGGCGGAAAAACTACCCGGCAAGCCCGCCCCCGATACGTACCTGAAAGGGGCGGAGCTGCTCGGTGTGCGTGCTGAGCAATGCGTCGTCGTCGAGGATGCGGTCTCAGGGGTACGTGCCGGTGCTGCCGGAGGATTTGGAATGGTACTTGGCGTCAATCGTGGCGTTGGTGCTGACCGGCTGCGTGCGGCCGGTGCTGACCGAGTGGTTGATGACCTGGACGAAATGGTTGAGGAGATGGCATGACGCGGACGGGCGCCGATCCGATGGACCGATGGCGCTTTCCCGACGATCCATGGGCGATTGTCGAGACGGCACCCAGTAGCGATGATCTAGGTACGACCGAGACGCTGTTCTCGATCGGTAACGGTTACCTCGGTATGCGTGGTAATCCGTCTGAAGGCCGCGACTCCTTCAGTCATGGCACTTACATAAATGGGTTCCACGAAATTTGGGACATCCACCATCCTGAGAACGCCTACGGTTTTGCGCGTACCGGTCAGACAATCGTCAACGTCCCGGATGCCAAGCTTATGAAGCTCTACGTGGATGACGAGCCACTCTTGCTCAGCGTCAACGAGATTCAATCGTATAAACGGTGGATCGATTTTCGGGAAGGTGTCTTGCGCCGCGAGCTGGTGTGGCGCACCCCGGCGGGCAAGCTGCTACGGGTGGCAACCTCACGGATGATTTCTTTCACTCACCGGCATGTGGCTCTGATAAGCATCGAGGTGACGATGCTTGAAGGCGATGCTCCGATCGTCATTAGTTCTCAGATCCTCAACCGTCAAGATGGCATGGACGAGTACCACGCTCGACCTGATGATGCTGAAAAGGCTGCCGATCCTCGCCAAGCTCGTAAATTTGCTGACAAAGTGCTGATTCCTAAAAAAGATTGGCACTCTGATAAGCGTATGATCCTGGGATTCAGTACCGCGCGCTCGGGGATGACGTTGGCCGTAGGCGCCGATCACGAGATCACCACGGAGAATGAGTACGCGTCCCTGATCGATACCGAGCCCGGGATTGGAAAACGGGTGTACCGGGTTGAAGCCACCCGGGGTCGACCAATTCGCATCGATAAGGCGGTGTCTTATCACACTTCTCGCGGCGTGCCGGTACACGAATTGTTTGACCGAGTGCGTCGCAGTCTTGATCGGGTGCGCGAGCAGGGACATAGCGTCTACTACGACGAACAGCGCGCGTGGCTTGATGATTACTGGGCGACCGCCGATGTCGAAGTTGAGGGTGCCCCGGCCGGTATCCAGCAGGCTGTGAGGTGGAACCTCTTCCAGATCGCTCAGGCATCGGCCCGTGCAGACCAGCTTGGTATTCCAGCAAAGGGTGTAACCGGGGCAGGCTATGAAGGTCACTACTTCTGGGATACTGAAGTCTACGTCATCCCGATGCTGACCTACACCCATCCGCGAATCGCTGAGAATGCGCTGCGATTCCGGGTGAATACCCTTCCGCAAGCCCGACACCGCGCGGAGGAATTGTCTGAGCGGGGAGCCCTCTTCCCGTGGCGAACAATTACCGGCGAGGAGGCATCAGCTTATTATGCGGCGGGTACAGCCCAGTACCACATCAATGCCGATATCGTCCATGCGATTATGAATCACGCCCGAGCGACGGGGGATAAGACTTTCCTTTTCCGAGACGCCGCCCCGGTTCTCGTCGAGACTGGACGAATGTGGGCTGATCTGGGATTCTGGCGCATCAACGGTGGTCGAGAGTTCCACATCCACGGGGTTACGGGACCTGACGAATACACCACTGTCGTTAATAACAACCTCTACACCAATGTCATGGCGAGAGCTAACCTCATCGATGCTGCTAGTGTCATTCGGCGCATGCGCGACGAGGACCCGCTGTGGTACGAGCACCTGTGCTCAGAATTAGACCTCACTGAAGATGAGGTTGGGGGATGGGAAGAGTGCGCGGCGGGGATGGTCATTCCCTTTGATGATACTTTCGGTATCCATCCTCAGGACGACCAATTCCTTTCGCGTGAGCTCTGGGACCTCAAAAATACCCCCGATAACAAACGGCCGTTGCTGCTGCACTATCACCCGTTGGTGATTTACCGATTCCAGGTACTCAAACAGGCAGATGTCGTGCTGGCTTTGTTCCTGCAGGGAGATCAATTCACCCAGGCCGTCAAGCTTGCGGACTTTGAGTATTACGATCCCATCACGACGGGTGATTCGAGCCTGTCGGCAGTCGTCCAGTCGGTTATGGCGGCAGAAGTCGGCCACCAGGAGATGGCGATGGACTACTTCCTTGACGCTCTGTTCTGTGACTTGGCCGATACCCATCACAACGCCTCGGACGGCGTTCACGTTGCCTCGACCGGTGGAGTATGGGGATGCCTCGTGCACGGTTTCGTCGGTATGCGCAATGACCGGGAGAACCTGCGCTTTGATCCAAGACTTCCGGCCCAATGGACGTCGATCAAACATCACATGCTCATTGGCGATTCTCACATGCTCGTCTGCTTGGAACGTGACGCCATCACTTTCCAGATTGTGTCAGGCCATGACCGCGACGTGAGAGTGCGTGGTGAGCTCTACCACATTGGGGTTGAGCCGGTCAGGGTGCCATTGTCTGATCAGGGGCCGTTGCGCCCTAGTCTGCGGGTTACCCATCCGATCTCGGGGTTGCGTCGGGCTGATGGTTCGCTCATTACTGCGGAGGTTCCCGGCAGTATTGCTGAGACAATCGTTTCATCCCCGATCCCGACGTCGCGAGACTGATAGCACCTGATGACAATGGAGGAGGCCGACACTGGGTGTCGGCCTCCTCCATTTTGTGGGGGTACTGGGGCGGCCCAGTGACCTGGTCCGCCGCGAACTCACTTCACCACAGTGATCACTGGAGTGCTCGTAGTGACGTCGTCGGCAGGAATACCGGTGACGTTGGAGTAGTCGAACCCGTTGGTCACTAACACCGGGGTGATCTTGGAGTACCCAGCTTCATCAATGACGGCTGGATCAAAAACAACCAGGGGCTGACCAGCGCTGACGTGATCGCCAGCCTTGACCTTGACGTCAAATCCCTTGCCGCCGAGCTCAACGGTATCGATGCCGATATGGATGAGCAGTTCGACGCCCGAGTCCAGCTTGAGTCCAAAAGCGTGGCCGGAATCAGGGGCGGTGACGACGGTGGCGTCGGCCGGGCAGACAACAGTGGTACTAACTGGATCGATGGCGATGCCATCACCGACGACACCAGTGGAGAAAACCGGATCGGGGATGTCAGAGATAGGCACGGCATGTCCCATGAGGGGAGCGGTGATGGTGACAGCTTCTGAAGCGATCTCGGCCGCAGTAGGGGCCTCGGCTCCCTCAATAGTGGCGGTCTCGGTCGTGGGCTCGGTGGCGGCGGTCGCCGCTGCGGCAGTGGCAATCGCTGGGGCGACAGCGTCCGGTTCTTCCTCGACAACGCTGGCCTGGCCGCGGCGGGCCTTGGCAGCGGCTTTGTCGTCGTTATCACGATAGTCGCGCACGATGACCAGAGCCATTGCGGTGAAGAACGAGGCTGCGATTGCTACCGAGTACAGCCCAATCTTGTCGAAGGCCGGGATCGTCAGCAGGGAGGTGAAGACGAAGGCTGGGGTGTGCAGACCGCCGCCGGCGCCGATGATGACACCGCCGACGAGACAGCCGGCCAACATGGAAGGGTAGATCTTCTTGTAGCGTAGGTGGATGCCGTAGAGGCTCGGCTCGGAGATGCCACCGAGCAGACCAGCAGCCAAGGCGCCGGTGGCGGTCTGGCGCATCGTCACGTCCTTGTCACGAATGGACAGGAAGAGAACGCCGGCGGTGGCACCGAAGCAGGCGAAGTTCCATGCACCCATCGGGCCCTGGATGTAGTCGTAGCCGAGGGTCTGAATGTTGAGCAGCATGACAGCGTTGAGCGGCCAATGCAGACCTAGCGGCACCATGAAGGGATACAGCAGCGGGATGAGGACCGCGAAGATGAAGGACGAGGAGTCATTGACAGCTTTGAGTCCGTTAGCCAACCCAGCGCCGGCGTAGACACCGAGAGGCCCGATGAGGAAAGCCGTCAATGGGATCATGATGAGCATGGTCAGGAAGGGTACGAAGATCATCTGAACGTTGGGGGAAATGATCTTCTTCAACCATTTGTATAGCGGAGCCAGGATGGCCGCCATGATGAGCGGTGGGAAGACTTGGGAGCCGTAGTTGAAGATCGTCAGCGGCAGACCGAAGACGTCAACCACGTTGACCTTGAACCCGCCGAGGGTCAGCGGATGGGCAGCCTTGCCGAGTTCGGTGAACGCAGGCAGCATGACGACGGCCATGACGGAGAACCCAACCCACGGGTCAGCATTCAGACGCTTGGTGGCGTTGTAGGCGACCAACAGTGGCAGGAAGTAGAAGACACACTGCCAGGCCAAGTTCACGAACTGCCAGCTCGGTGGCAGGGTGACCCGCGAGTCGGCCCAGTTTCCGATGACACCCAAGGAACCCATGAGGGCCATGAACGTGATGAACAGCGAGGCGCCGAGCAGGGCGCCCATGATCGGCCGGAAAGAGTCCGACAGGTACTCGAACAGGTTATCGAGCCACGAGAACTTGCCTCGGGGGCCCTTGGAGCGGTGTTCGGCCTTGATGTCCGCGTCGGAATGATGACCGCTGCCAGACGACAATCCCTTCATGGTGGGTAAGCCCATGATGTCGTTGTAGACGCCTGCGACGGCGCCTCCGATGACGATCTGGTAACGATTACCCGACTGGGGAACGGCTCCCATGACGCCGGGGATCGCCTCGACCTCGGCCTTGTCAACAGGCGAGGAATCGCGAAGTTGGAACCTCAGACGGGTGGCGCAGTGGGTCAGACCGACGATATTGCCGGGGCCGCCCACCGCATCCACGATCTGGGACGCGGGTGATGACATGTATGTGGTCCTCCTGTGATATCGCCGTCCGGGGGACAGCGAGGTAGAAGTCTAGTCATCTCAGGACGGTGCAAGCACGCCGGGGCGGATCCCAGCTCGGTCTAACCGTTTGGTGCGACGGTCGCGAATCGTCTGCGAATGTTGACGGTGGATGGTCTACGACGGTGATTCGAGTGAGTACGTTGCTGTACTTCGACCATGGTGTGAATCCTCGGCGCAACCATTGAGGCTGCCCCAAGGCAGGAGGACAGACCGCCGAACCGCCAAACACAGACCTCACACAGGGAATCCGTTTTCCGTGGCCCGAGGCATACGATCAGACAAGATAGCCTCGATGCGTCGGGCCGACAGTGCAGTCACGTGATCGGGAATCTGTTGCGGCTCGACCCAATGCAGATGGCCGATTTCCGCGTCGGCCGGGTGCATGACCTTGGCGAGGCTGGGCTCAATCGAACCAGCGTCATAGATGAACTCGATGGCGTCGGACCATCCCAACGCCGGAGGCATCCAGTCGATGAGGGTCGGCGTGCCCGGAATGTCTAGGACGACCCCTAGTTCCTCCAGGCATTCCCGGACGGCGCCAGCATGCGGGGACTCTACGGGTTCGACGACGCCCCCGGGCAGTTCCCAGTCCGGCTTATACGTCGTCTCGCACATCAGCACTCGTCCGGCGTCATCACGTAGGAGGACGTGAGAGATGACCCGCTTGGTGGGTAGGACGGAATCGAGCATCCCGGTGTGACCGGTGCGGGTATAAATCTCGTCGGTTGCCAGTCGGGAATAGACGTACTCATCCACCCAGCCGTCTCCACGCACGCGCGCCTGGCGTAGCCGACCTTCGCGACGGTACCCAGCACGGTGCAAGGCGTGGACCACCTCATCGTCATCGACGGCCACCCGCGCCTCGAGGCGACGTACGTCGTGCCCGATGATGGCGTCGTCGGAAGCCAGCGAGATAGCGCGTGTCAGACCCTCCGGATATGGCGGATCCTCAAGGAGCAGTCGACCGGAGTCATCTACCACCTCGACCTGGATCCTGAAATCCTCGAAACCGGACTCGTCATCGACCACGAGTTACTCCTCCTGTGGCATGGTCATTGCATGCCCGGATCGCCGGGCAGGGCAGCAGTTGCCGACGGACTGTGACGTAACCACACCGATCCCATCGGCGGGATGCACACCGTGGCAACCGCAGGGAAATGATCGGGAACTGGCAGCGGGGCGGCCACGATTTGGCCAAGATTGCCGAACTCACCGGTGCCGTCGTACTCCAGGGAATCGGTGTTGAGGATCTCTGTCCAGACCCCCTCCATCGGTAAGCCAACGCGATAGTCGGTCTGCGGATTGGCAGAGAAGTTCGTGAAGCAGGCAATTGTCGATCCGTCATCGGAACGGCGCAACCAGGAGAACAGGTTGTTGCCGGCGTCGTCGGCATTGATCCACTCGAATCCGCGGGGGTCGCTGTCGAGTTGCCACAGTGCCGGGTTCTCTTTGTAAATCTTGTTAAGGTCGCGGAAAAGGCGCTTGAGACCACCATGTCCCCACAGGTCAGCTACGAACCATTCGAGGCTCACCGACTCGTCGAACTCATGGCGCTGACCAAATTCCTGGCCCATGAACACTAGCTGCTTGCCGGGGAAGGACCACATGTACGAGTAGAAGGCTCGCAGAGTAGCGAACTGTTGCCAGTCGTCGCCGGAAATCTTGTTGATCATGGAACCCTTACCGTGCACGACTTCGTCGTGGCTGATCGGCAAGATGAAGTTCTCTGAGTACTGGTAGACCATGGCAAAAGTCATCTCGCCATGGTGGTACTGGCGATGGAACGGGCTGAGCTCCAGATATCGCAGCGAGTCGTTCATCCAGCCCATATTCCACTTAAACCCGAACCCCAGTCCACCGTTGTCGACCGGTTTGGTGACGCCGGGGAAACTGGTGGATTCCTCAGCGATCATGAGGATGCCGGGGTGTCGGGAGTACAAGTGAGAGTTGACGTAGCGCAGGAAATCAATGGCCTCTAGATTCTCCCGGCCGCCATACTTATTAGGCACCCATTGCCCCTCCTCGCGGGAGTAGTCTAAGTAGAGCATTGAGGCGACGGCGTCGACGCGTAGACCGTCAACGTGGAATTCGCTAATCCAGTACAGCGCGTTCGAGATGAGGAAGGACTTCACCTCATTGCGGCCGTAATTGAAGACGTAGGTGCCCCAGTCCATGTGCTCGCCCTGGCGTGGATCGGCGTGCTCGTAGAGGGCAGTGCCGTCGAAGCGTCCCAAGGCCCAGTCATCCTTCGGAAAGTGACCAGGAACCCAGTCCATGATGACTCCGATGCCGGCTTGATGCAGCTTATCGATGAGGTAACGCAGGTCGTCAGGAGATCCGTAGCGGCTGGTGGGGGAGAAGTACCCGGTGACCTGGTATCCCCAGGAGGGAGCGAATGGGTGTTCAGCTAATGGCATGAACTCCACATGGGTATAGCCCTGCCAGGTGACATAGCTCACCAGCTGGTCAGCTAATTCCTGGTAGCTCAACCCATGACGCCATCCCCCCAGATGCACCTCGTAGACGCTCATCGGTTCGGCGTGAGCACGGGAGGCCTCACGGCGGGCGATCCACTCATCGTCATTCCATTTGTAGTGCGTTTCAGTGACGATGGAAGCATTTTGCGGGGCTTGTTCTGAATAGCGGGCCATCGGGTCAACCTTCTCGTGCCAGGTGCCCCACTGGTCCTGAATACGAAACTTGTAGAGGGTACCTTCGCCGACGCCTTCGATGAAGGTACCCCAGACCCCGGACCCGGGGATGAGGCGCATTCGGTCGCCAGTCCACCAGTTGAAATCTGAGATGACCTCAACTGCCTGGGCGTTCGGGGCCCAAACAGCGAAACGGGTACCAGTGATGGGGCCGCGCTCATCGTCGTTGACAGTGACGACATGGGAGCCGAGCCTCTTCCACACCTCCGTGTCCCCACCAGAGTGGAACCCCCCGAGGTCCCAGCCGGTGAGTCCTCCGAACTCATCGTGAGCCATGTCGTCCTCCTGGCATGTCGTTGGTGTGGCCGTCGGTCCGACGATCCGACGGGAATCTGTGGGTGGGTTTGAGCATCGTCAATCCTGTCGCATTGCCCGAATAGCCGACAGCGGAATGTCTACCCATGTCGGTCGGTTAAGGGTTTCGTAGACGGCTTCGTAACCAGCCTTGTCGACCTCATAGGCGGCCAACACATCTTGTTCGGCGGTAGTTGGCCGGCCGTAGCCGGTCAGGAACGCCTCGCTGGCACGGCGCGCCCAGGCGAGAGGCTCCGGTGCCGTTGGTGTGGCATGAGCTGAGGTGGCGTAAGACAATGACCTCATCATCCCGGCGACATCGCGCCAGCGGGAATCTGGTAGTCGTCGCTCGGCGAGAGGTTTGAGGGGTTCCCCCTCGAAGTCGATAATCCGCCAGCCGTCGGGTGTCAGCAGAGTTTGGCCGAGGTGAAAGTCCCCGTGGATTCTCTGGGCCGCGAGTCGGCGCCCGCGCAGCTCTTCGAAACGGGCAGCCAACGTGTCCCGGTGGGGAGCCAATGCCGGCGCAGTGACCACAGCGGCGTCCAGGCGGCGGATCATATCGTCGGCGACGCGCGACCCATCGATTTCGGTGGTACCGAAAGTTCCTCCCAGCGCCTCGTGGATGGTGCGTAGGCATCGTCCCAGATCGGCCACGAGGTCGGTGACGTCGACGAGATCGACTGCCTTGGCGGTGATAAGTTCCCAGCCATCCTGGGGCTGCGGCAACTCCTCGATGATCATGGCTAAGTCGGTCGGAATGTCTTCCTCGGTGGGGATCTGCCCGGAGATGAAGCCGTATAACGTGGCCACCGACGAGACCCCAGCGTCATTGAGGACGCTGTGCACGGTGATGTCAAGGTTGTCACCGGGTTCTAGGCGGCGGAACAACTTGATGATGATGGCGTCGCCCACCATGATTGAGGTGTTCGATTGCTCACCGCTGAAGCGCTCGGCAGACCGCACCGGCTCGGGGGCCGCTAGACGGCGGTGCAGCTGCCACGATTCATCCGTGGCGACTGGAGTTCCTTCCAGGATGATCTGAGCCCACGCGGTAAGAGCTAGTTTATCCTCGGTGGCGTCAGTAACGGTGAAAGGCTGATCGGCGATGACGATCTGAGCCAGACCAGCAACGCGTCCTGGACGCAGCGCTAAGAGCAACTGGTAATACTCGTCGGGGGCCTGCGGATAACCAACTTGCGCGATGACAGGCAGTACCTGCAGATCCTGCTCGTTGACGACGGGAGCTAACGGCATCAGCCTGGCCAGAACACCACACCGACCCTTGCCCGAGAACCATCGGGCTCCACTGATGTATTCCCAGATGTGTTCCCTCACGGTGGCGTCGTCCCAACCGGTCATGACTTCTCCTCGCCGGACATCTGCAGCCATCGATAGCCATACGGCCACAACGGTACGGATAGCGTTCCGTCAGACTTCACCGGGTGCGCGTCCTGGCCATGGATGAGAGAGGAGCCCGTCACGCCCGCGAATTGCGGAAGATGAAGGGTAACCGTCCGCTCGGTGTCGGAGAGATTAGCCAGACACAGGATCGTTTCGTGCTCGTTGTGACGCAGGAAAGACATCACGGCCATGTCCGCTCCACCGAGATCGGTGAACTCGCCGGTCCCAAAGACAGGGTGATGGCGGCGGATACCGAGCATGGCCCGCGTCCACACCAGTAAGGAAGATGGGTCGTCCATCTGGCGGGCGACATTGACGTGCTCTGGATCGTGACCAAAAGTGTGGATGACAGGTAGATGGAAGTCCTCTGGAAGGGCAGTGGAAAAACCGGCCGTTTCTGAGTCATCCCACTGCATTGGGGTACGAACCCCGTCACGGTCAGGCAACCAGGGGTCGTCTCCCATACCAATTTCGTCGCCGTAGTACAGCACCGGAGAGCCGGGTAGGGACAGTAACATGGCGTTAAGTAGCCGAATCTTCGCATCGTCGTTATCGACGAGCGGGCTCAAACGACGACGAATGCCCAAATTGCACCGCCACCGGGATTCGGGAGCATATTCCTCCCACATATAACGACGTTCCTCTTCGGTAACCATTTCGAGGGTGAGCTCATCATGGTTGCGCAGGAAGGTCCCCCACTGGCAGCCCTCTGGGATCTGTGGGGTGTCAGCCAGAATCTGGCTAATACACTCCCGTGAACTGCGACGCAATCCCATATACAGGCGTGGCATGACGGGGAAGTGGAAAGCCATCTGGCATTCGTCACCGTCGCCAACGTACTCGACGACGTCATCAGGCCACTGGTTGGCCTCGCACAGCAGGATGCGGCCCGGATACTCTTCGTCGACCATGGCGCGCAGCTGTTTGAGGATCGTGTGGGTTCCTGGCAGATTTTCGCAGTTCGTGCCCTCAGCTTCGATGAGGTACGGAACAGCGTCGAGTCGGAACCCGTCAATACCCAAATCCATCCAGAAGCGGACGGCGTCGAACATCTCCTCCATAACCCGGGGCTCTTCAAAGTTGAGATCGGGTTGATGATGAAAGAACCGGTGCCAATAAAACTGCTTACGTTCGCAATCCCACGACCAGTTCGAATCCTCGGTGTCGCAGAAGATGATGCGAGCATCGGAGTAGCCCTCGTCGGTGTCCGACCACACGTAGTAGTTACCGTACGGACCGTCAGGATCGGCACGTGAGGACTGGAACCACGGATGGGAATCCGAGGTATGGTTCATGACGAAGTCGATGATGACGCGAAGACCACGGTCATGGGCGGCGTCGAGGAAAACCTTAAAGTCCTCAATGGTCCCCAGTTCCTCCCGGATCCAGCGATAGTCACGGATGTCGTAACCTCCGTCATGGAGAGGAGAGTCGTAGAAGGGTGGTAACCACAGGCAGTCCACCCCGAGCCATTGCAGATAGTCGAGCTTTTCCGTCAGCCCCTTGAAGTCGCCAACTCCGTCACCATTGGAGTCCTTAAAGGACCGCACCAGAACCTCATAGAAGACAGCGGTGCGAAACCATTCGGTTTCGGTGCGATCGATGGCACCGACCGGATGGATCTCATCGAGTCTGGCCTGCAACTGGGCCGAGGTCAGCCCGAGGGCCCCAGTGGGAGCCAGGGTCTCGGGGATCTCCTCGGCAGGAGTGCAGGAGAAATGGGTCATGGGGTGGTCTTTCGCACGTGCAGGATATGGGCGGGCTGCGCGGGGTAGAGCCTGACGAAGGCCTGATGGCCCCACGTGAAGTCGGCTCCAGTGAGCTCATCGTGGACGGTGAAGGTGTCATCATCGCCGAGGCCGAGGGCAGCCATATCGAGCATGACTTGGGACTCAACCCCCCATACCGGATCCAGAGAGATGACGACGATCACGACGTCATCTCCCGCTTTCTTGGAAAACACGAAGACGTTGTCGTGCGGGGCGTGATGGATCGTGGTATCACGCAGTTGCTGTAACGCCGGGTGAGCCCGACGGATCTCGTTGAGGCGAGTGACGAGCAGCGTGATGCTCGGCTCGGAATCGTAATCGCGGGGCCGGTACTCGTACTTTTCAGAGTGGGCGTATTCCTCGCGTCCGGGCAGCGGCTCATGCTCGCAGATCTCAAACCCGGAGTACATGCCCCACGAGGGGCTCATTGTCGCGGCCAAGATCGCGCGGATAGCGAAGCCGGCCGGGTTGCCGTCGTTGAGATAGATCGGGTTGATATCCGGGGTATTGACGAAAAAGTTCGGGCGATAGAAATGCGAGGTCTGGTGGGAGACTTCGTCGAGGTACGCCTCGAGTTCCCACTTGGCGGTGCGCCAGGTGAAGTAGGAATAGCCCTGCTGAAACCCCACCTTGCCCAGGGCAGCCATCATCTCGGGACGGGTGAAGGCCTCCGCTAAAAAGATGACCTCGGGGTGACGACGATGAACCTGCTCCATCAGCCAAGCCCAGAAATTCAGAGGCTTGGTGTGTGGATTATCGACGCGGAAAATCGTCACGCCGTGGGAGATCCACAACTCCAGCAGGCGCAAGCACTCCTGATACATACCCTCAGGATCATGGTCGAAGTTGATCGGGTAGATGTCCTGATACTTCTTGGGCGGGTTCTCCGCGTAGGCGATGGTGCCATCAACACGGCGCGTGAACCACTCCGGGTGCTGGCGCACCCAAGGGTGATCTGGAGAGGCCTGCAGGGCAAAATCTAGGGCCACTTCCATGCCGAGATCATGGGCGTGGGCCACAAAGCGGTCGAAGTCGTCGAACGTGCCTAGGTCGGGGTGAATGGCGTCATGGCCGCCATCGGCAGATCCGATGGCCCACGGCGATCCCGGATCGTCCGGGCCCGGATTCAGGGTGTTGTTCTTGCCCTTGCGGAAGGCTGTGCCGATGGGATGAATTGGTGGCAGATAGACGACGTCAAATCCCATCGCGGCGGCGGCGTCCAGACGCTCCCATGAGGTGTCGAAAGTTCCCGAAACCCAATGCCCGTCCGCGCCGATGTGAGCGCCCTGGGAGCGCGGGAAAAACTCGTACCAGGACCCGTAGAGGGCCCGACGCCTCTCCACCCGCAACGGGGTGGGGGCGGTGGGCGAGGTCAGCGGCCGGGGGGCATGGACCCGCATGGCTTGGCGCAATGCGTATGTGTTGATGACCTGCCGCAGCGAGTCGGGGGCGCGGTCAGGGGTGAGGTCGGCGCTGGCCTCGTGCAGAGCTGTGATTGCGTCGGTGTCACCGGATCGCTCAGCGTGCCGGACCGCCTCGCTCATGATGGCATGACCCTCGGCACAAACTAGTTCGACGTCAATGGCAGCGGCGAGCTTGGCATCAGCATTATGACGCCAAGTTCCCCAGGTATCTGACCAGCCCTCAACGTGCATAGTCCAGTCACCTTCGACATCAGCGCAGACCTGGGCCTTCCAAATATCTAATCCCCAGGGTTCGACCTGGTGCATGTCAGTGACGTGACGGTTGCCCTCGGGATCGGTAAGGACGACACTCGCCCCGACCGCGTCGTGGCCTTCGCGGAAAACATTCGCGGTGACCTCAAACTCTTCATCGACGACCGCGTAGATCGGAAGGTGGCCGCTTTCGACCTCGGGTCGGACGTTGTGGACAGGGATGCGTCCAAAACCGCGCAGTGGGGGGCGTCCAGGAGAATCGATGTCGCCCGTGGCGGCCAAAAGAGCCTCATGACCGCAGGTGCGCTCGGCAGCATAACGCGGTGCTGGAGAATCTAGCGGTTCTAGTGACCGTGATGGTTCAGCAACAGGAGCTGGCTCAGAGGGGTTGGCGGGGGTGGCAGGACTCACCGTTTCGGCTAACGGCTCCGAGGCAGGAGGAATTACTTGCACCTGCTCGTCGGAGTCATTGTCATCGTGACGGCGCTCTGGCCTGCTGATCCTCCACACGAGTCACAGGCTACCGTGACCCGTTGCGACACGTCATGATTCGGGGCGGCAGTCGTTCCCCCTGCCGGTTGTGCGCTTGGCGCGTAACGGTGCGGTCAGGCCGGGTGGGAAGCTTGCATGACGACGACGCACCTGCTCGGCAGCGTCACCGATAGCCCGGCTGGCACGGCTTCGTCGGGAATCTCCCCAGGCAGAGCCGTTGAGGCCACGATGCGCCACGACTCGCCCCATCGAGCTTTCGGCAAGACGATCTCGATCGGGTGGTCACCGGCGTGGAACCAGATGAGGAAGGCCTCATTGTCGTCACTGGTGTACATGCCAAGGGTGCGACGACCTTCGTCATGCCAGTCGTTGTTTACCATTTCGCCGCCGTAGCCCGAGAACCACGCCAGATCAGCACGGCGAGGGCGCGAATCAGTCGCGACGCCAACCGGATCATGATGACGGTACACCGACGGACGAAGAACGGGATGCTCGCGGCGCAGTGCCGTGATCGTCTTGACGAGATCGGTGACGTCGGACCACGCTTCGGCGTCATCCCAATTCATCCACGAGATGGGGGAATCCTGGCAATACGCGTTGTTATTGCCTTGCTGAGTGCGTCCCATCTCGTCGCCAGCGGTGATCATCGGCACACCGGTGGCTAATAGCAAGGTGGCTACCAGGTTGCGCACCTGGCGGTGTCGCAGCATCACGATGGACTGGTCGGTAGTTTCGCCTTCCCAACCGCAGCTCCAGGATCGGTTGTCATTAGATCCGTCGTGGTTATCCTCGCCGTTGTCTTGGTTGTGCTTCATGTCGTAGGTGACCAGATCACGCATCGTGAAGCCGTCGTGGGCAGTAACAAAGTTGATGCTGGAGGTTGGCTGACCATAAAGGTCTGGTGACCCGCACAGCCTGGTTGCCAGCTCCTCGACTCCGCAGACGGCACCGCGCCAAAAGTCACGGACATAATTGCGAAAACGGTCGTTCCATTCGCTCCAGTCTGGACCCCAAGCACCTACCTGATAGCCGTAAGGGCCGAGGTCCCAGGGTTCAGCAATGTGCTTGACCTTGTTGAGAACCGGATCTTCGACCAGAGCTTGCTTAAATGGGTGGTTCTGATCGACCCCATGGGACTTGTCACGGATGAGAGTGGTGGCGAGGTCGTAGCGGAAGCCGTCAACGCCCATCTCGGTGACCCAGTAGCGCAAGGAGTCCAGGACCATGGCCAGGACTTCCGGATGAGAGGTGTCCACAGAATTGCCACAGCCGGTGACGTCATAGTCATTGCGGTGATCGTTGGTGAGTCGGTAATAGGACTCGTGGTCAATGCCGCGGAAGGACAGAGTCGGTCCTTCGTGGCCGCCTTCACCAGTGTGGTTGTAGACGACGTCTAGGAAGACCTCGATGCCGGCTTCGTGGAAGGAGGTCACCATGTCCTTGAACTCGCGCACCTGGGCCCCCATCGAGCCAACGGAGCAGTAGGCAGCATGCGGTGCAAAGAACCCCAGGGTGTTGTAACCCCAGTAATTAGATAGGCTACGCCCAACGACGAATGGCTCGGAGACGAACTGCTGGATAGGTAGTAGCTCGATGGCCGTTACTCCGATTGATTTAAGGTGCTCGATAACGGCTGGATAGGCGAGCCCGGCATAGGTGCCGCGTAGGTGCTCGGGAACGAGGGGGTGCAAACGGGTGTAGCCCTTGACATGGGTTTCATAAATAACCGACTCGGTGATGTCGTGGCGGCGCGCAATCGGTGTCGGCGGCTCGGAACTCTCAACGACGACGGCGAGCGGGACCGACATCGCATCATCGGTCGGGTCCGGCTCGTAGTTGGATTCCGGGGTGTGGTCCATGATGGGCCCGTGGTAATCGACACCGGCTGTGATGGCCCTGGCATACGGGTCGAGTAATAGTTTGGCGGGGTTGAACCTCATGCCCTGATCAGGATCCCAGGGCCCGTGGACTCGGTATCCATAGCGCTGACCGGCGTGAACGCCGGAGACCTCGGTGGTCCAGACACCGTGCTCGTCCTTGGTCATGTCGTGGTTGACCTGTGACCCGTCATCTGCCACGAGCGCCAACTCGACACGTCCTGCGCGAGGTGCCCACAGCCCGAAGCGGCAGCCGCCGTCAGTGAGGGTCGAACCCAAGGCGCTGGTGTCGAATGACACCGTGCTGGTGTCGGTCACAATAGGGACCTTTCGTCGGGGATAATGGCCGGACCGTTAGCGGGCCGACGGAACAGTTTAGTCTGAGTTGGCCGCAGCGTTCGCAAGGGCGATGATGCGCGCCTCCCGCGCCTTGCTGTCGGACAGTAGCGTCGAAGAGTCGCTAGGAAGGTCAGTTATGTCGCAGCCGAATCCGGGATCACTACACCACGATCGTGCTTATTTCGATCACGCGGCAACATCTCCACTGCGTCGCGAAGCACTTGAAGCAATGGCATGCGCAGTGCCCGGTAACCCCGGTGCCATCCACGATTCTGGTCGGGCAGCGCGCGCGCTTCTGGAGGATGCACGCGAGGAGATTGCCAGTCTGCTGGGGGTCGGTCCGCTTGAGATTGTGTTCACTAGCGGGGGAACTGAGTCGGACGCGCTTGCGGTGATAGGGGGTGTTCGCGATGGCCTCGCGTTGGTGTCCGCAGTTGAGCACCCAGCCGTCGGCGGTCTAACCTCCCCATGGCTTCTTGGCAAGCGCTGTGAGGTGCTACCAGTGGACCACGCTGGGCTTGTCGATCCGGACGAGGTGGGCAGACACTCCGGTGATCTTGACGTTGTTTCCGTCATGGCTGTTAACAACGAGACCGGAGCTTGCCAGCCCGTCTCGCGGGTCGCTGAGGTGGCACACCAGGCCGGGGCGCTCATGCACACCGACGCTGTTCAGGCTCTTGGCCACATTCCTGTCGATCTCGACGAATGGGAGGTAGACCTCGCCTCCTTCTCCGCTCACAAAATTGGTGGCCCAGTCGGGATCGGAGCGCTCTGGGTGAGACGGGGAGTAGAACTGCACCCGGTTTCTCCGGGGGGAGGCCAACAGTACGGCATCCGGTCGGGAACCCAGCCGGTAGCATTGGCTTGCGGCTTCGCCGCTGCCTTACGTGCCTGCGTCGATGAGTTCGACACTATGACGGCCCGGTGGCAGTCGTGGCGGGAACGTGTCATGGCGTGGTGTCGACAACAGCCCGAAGTAACTGTTGACGACGCACCTGTTACCAGCCCGTCGATCATTCACCTCAGTATTGCCGGAGCTCGTGGGGCTGACGTTGTCATGCTCGCTGACCGAGATGGCGTTGACCTATCTGCCGGTTCGGCCTGCCACGCCGGGGTATCGCGCCCTTCCCCAACAATGCTTGC
The DNA here is from genome assembly GCF_001642025.1 of Cutibacterium namnetense. GTDB lineage: Bacteria > Actinomycetota > Actinomycetes > Propionibacteriales > Propionibacteriaceae > Cutibacterium > Cutibacterium namnetense. Next base: position 398,980 of record NZ_LWHO01000003.1, read on the forward strand.
CATGGGCAAAGACGAGGATGCTGCGTCCTCGGGAGTAAGAATCTCGATGGGGTACACCACCACCGATGCCGACATCGATCGTTTGCTCGCCGCCTTGCCTGCCGCGATACACAAGGCAAGCGGAGCTCGGTAAGTCGGCGTCAGCCTCTATCATGGAAGATCCCATGCGGGGCATCAGATCAAGTCGCCACAACACCATGTCACTGTGAGAGGACACACCGTGAAGGTTCTCGCCGCTATGTCGGGAGGAGTCGACTCCGCTGTCGCAGCAGCCCGTCTCGTTGAGGCCGGCCACGATGTCACTGGAGTCCATCTGGCCTTGTCACGCAACCCACGCTCCCATCGTGAGGGATCGCGTGGGTGCTGCTCATTGGAAGATTCCTTCGACGCTCGGCGGGCTGCGGACCGACTAGGAATCCCTTTTTATGTGTGGGATTTTTCGGATCGTTTCGTGGCCGAAGTTATTGATCCCTTCATCGCCGAATACCAGGCTGGGCGCACCCCAAATCCCTGTCTGCGGTGCAACGAAAGGATCAAGTTTGCGGCCTTGCTAGAGCGTGGGTTGGACCTTGGATACGACGCGGTGGCGACCGGTCACTATGCCCGGACGAAGATCGTTGACGGTATGACGAAGCTATATCGGTCAGTTGATCCGGGAAAAGACCAGTCTTACGTATTGGCGGTCCTCAATCAGGATCAGCTGTCTCACTCGATATTTCCCTTGGGGGATTCCCTTAAGACGAAAGTGCGTCAGGAAGCTGCGGCGTTGGGACTATCGGTGGCTGATAAGCCTGATTCCAACGACATTTGTTTTATTCCTGACGGAGACACCCCCGGTTGGCTGTCAGAGAAGATCGGCTTGGCTGAGGGCGAGATCCGCGACGAGTCCGGTGCTCTCGTCGGTCATCACAACGGTTATCACCACTTCACCATCGGTCAGCGGCGTGGCCTGCGATTGGGCGTTCCAGCTCCCGACGGCAAGCCGCGTTACGTCTTGGATATCGAGCCGGTCAACAACACCGTTGTCGTCGGAGGAGTGGAGGGGCTGACCGTGCATCACATTGAAGCCATCCGGCCGGTGTGGTGTGCCGGCGAGCCTGCTGACACCTGGCACGGCCAGACCCAGGTTCGAGCTCATGGAGATCCGGTACCAGCGACAATTTCCGCAGTTCCTGGCGGGCTAGCCATTGAGTTGGAAGATCCACTGCATGGCGTCGCTCCCGGCCAAGCAGCTGTTTTTTACGACGGTGACCTCGTCGTCGGATCGGCCACCATCTGCGGTACCGACCGCGCCGGCATGACGGCGGAGCAGGCAGCGTGATTGCGACCGGAATCGGTTCCTTGCCGGGTGCTGACATGCGCGGAAGCTTGGCCGCGATGGCGGATACATTTGACCAGCTCATACCCTTGCCCGAGTTACCAGCACGTGGGGTTGGCGCCCAGATGATTGGACGAACGACGGCTGTGCTCGTGGACCTTCCAGTCGACCACGGACCAGGCGGATGGCGTCTGGCCGATTCGACTGACCATACTGCTCGATCAGCGCGTTCTTTGTTACGTAGCGACCTTGACGATCTCGAGGAGGTTCTGGCCGACGAGGAAGCTCGTGTCAAGATCTCGTTTGCTGGACCCCTTACCCTGGCGACCGGCCTGCATCTGAGAGCAGGGGAGTCGATCTTGGCCGACGAATCAGCACTGGTCGACGTCGCCACCAGTCTGGCTGAGGGAATGGGCCAGCTCATGGTGGAACTGCGGCGGCGGATGCCGAAAGTCACCTGGACGCTGCAGATTGACGAGCCTTCAGCTCCCGCTGTCCTTTCCGGCGCGGTTGCCACCCAGTCTGGTTTGTATCGCTACCCAGCCATGGCGGGTTCGACTGCGGCTCACCTGTGGCAGACCATCGTGGCAGGTCGTGGGGAGGCTGAGGTGGGTATGCACTGTTGTGGAGCGCCGATTCCGTGGGCATTGGCTCAAAAAGCGGGATTCTCCACGGTGTGGTGTGATGTCACCTCGTTGCTCAACCTGCATTGGGTTGGCGAGTGGATGGAGTCTGGTGGACGCCTCGGAATGGGGGTTGTCGACACTATGCAGGTGAACGAGGTTCCGTCAGTTGATCACCTTATTGATCGGGTGCTGTGGTTGGTCCGGTATCTCAAGATCGATCCAGCGCTGTTGAGGTCTAGCCTCCTGACCCCGGCCTGCGGGCTGGCGGGCTGGTCTCGTCACGACGCTGCTGAGGTGTGTCGCACTGTCAGGCGAGCTGGCGACCTCGTGGACGAGCAGCTCGAGCGGGCGAGCAGGTAGGGTTTCGATCGTGGGTTTTTTCACTAATCTCAATCTGGACGGCCAAACACCGGCACGCACCCGGCCGCGCGTCGGTGAGGAGCAGTGGGCCCCGGTGGCAGTTCCTACGACGAAGCGTAAAAAGATCCAGCGGGTTCTCGCACCGATTGCCTTTGGCATCGCTCTCGCTGTGTTAGTGGGAGTGGGGTATTACTTCTTCCGAGTCCTCGTTGTCGGCGGTTGACGTACCTTGTCAGACCGCTCTCATCAGATGATAAGATGGAATCCATACTGGGTTGCTAAGGCTAGTAAATAGCACCGTATAAAGAATCCAATAGTTACCCATAGAGAAAACCGCCAAAAATTCATTTTAGTTGTCGCGGCGTAAATAACAACTAGATACACCGGCGGTATTCCGGTGATAGTAGAAAAAATTAGTAATGGCATTCCCCATCGCGGGGTCTCGACGATATGTGCGGCCTGGTCATTCCATTGACGCAGCCGCCACCGCCAGGATCCTTCCGCGACTGGCTTGGGCTCTTTGTGCTTGATCCACCGTGATTCTGACCCTTTGCGGATACCGACGAACATGATTTGCTTGCCGACCCCGTGGCCAAGAGCCAGGCCCAAGGCAACCTCGAGGGGCCCTAGTAATTGTGACCCCAGTGCCCCGACGATAAACAGCTCGGAATTAAGCACCGGGACGAGACTTGACGCAATACCAAAGGCGAAGGCCGAGAGGACCTGGTACCAGAACTGCCAGGTGAGATAAACTCCCATATGTCCTCAGTTGGCCAACGCGGCCATGTGCTGAAGTCGGTTGAGTTCGGAAGCTAAGAACCCCGGCCCGCCCTGGCGACCGGCGACCAGGCAGCGCCCGTGTGACAGCGGAACAACAGCGATGACGGTATCTCCCCATCCGGGCATCCAGTCGGCCTCCAACTCTGCAGTGTGGGAGCGGTTCATGGGGGCCAATCGCGCGATTCCCTCGGTAGTGAACTCGGGGGCGAGGGCGGTCGAGATAATGACCTGCTCGTCAGCATCAAAAAGGGCTGCCCATTGGGTGTGGAAGACGACCGGAACAGCACCACACAAGATCTCCGCAGAATGCTCGGGGTCTTCGGACATCCTATTAAGAGCCGCAATATCGGACTCAATGCTCCAGTTCTCTGGATACCGGCTGAGCCATAGGACGTGCACGTCGTCGAGCATCCCGCAGGCCGATACGAGGGTGTCAGGCATCGTGGTGGGTGGCAAAGTCAAGATGAAGTCATCGACGACGTAGTCGGAGCCTTTTTCAACGATCTCGATGGCGGAGATATCAGCATTAGCAGTGCCCATAGCGGTAGCCACCGAGCCCAGGGACCCCGGCGTGTCTGGCAGCTGAATACGAATCATGAGCACCCCCTCATTGTTGCGGGTTGGCCTGATGATCCCAAACCGCGGCAATGTTTGGGCGGGTCACGGGGATGGGGTGACAGCCTGCATCGGAGTCGCTTTAGCGGTCGTGTCAGCTCATGGCTCTAGGATAGGTCAAGGGCACTTCCGCCCCATGCCGTCCACCAGGAGATTCATCGTGGCCCTTACGCCGGATGACGTCGTCCGCTTGGCCGGCCTGGCACGTATCGATCTCACTGACGACGAGACCGCGTATCTTGCTCCGCAGCTGGACGCGATCCTCGACGCAGTGGCTGCAGTGTCAGGCGTCGCCACCGACGACGTGCCACCTACTTCGCACGCTTTGCCGCTGTCTAACGTCTTCCGCGAGGACATCATTAAGGAGTCAATGCCCTGCCACGATGCTCTGGCCATGGCTCCGCGCAGTGAGGACCAGCGTTTCCGCGTACCCCGCATCCTGGATGAGGAGGCATAGTGAACGAGCTTGTGACTTTGACCGCCGCCGAGCTAGGCGAGCGGATTGCGGCCCGACAGATCTCTAGCGAAGAGGTCACCCAGGCACATTTGGATCGCATTGACGCGGTTGACGGCGACGTCCGTGCCTTCCTGGTTGTTGACCGCGACGGGGCTCTCGAGGCTGCCCGTCGGATTGATGCCCGCATTGCCGATGGCGAGCACCTTGGTCCGCTGGCCGGGGTGCCGTTGGCTGTCAAGGACCTTTTCTGCACGAAAGGGCTCGCTACTACAGCATCCTCTTGGATGCTCGAGGGGTGGATCCCGCCGTACGACTCCACCATCGTGACCCGCTGTAAGGATGCCGGAATGGTGATCCTTGGCAAGACGAACCTTGATGAGTTCGCCATGGGGTCGTCAACGGAAACCTCGGCTTTCGGGCCTACCCATAATCCCTGGGATCTTGAGCGAGTACCCGGTGGTTCCGGCGGTGGTTCGGCGGCTAGCTTGGCTTCTTTCCAAGCCCCGTTGGCTCTAGGGACTGATACCGGCGGTTCGATTCGTCAGCCTGGAGCGGTGACCGGCACCGTCGGCATCAAACCGACGTACGGTTCGACCTCTCGATACGGCGTTATCGCTATGGCTTCTTCCTTGGATACTCCGGGACCCTGCGCCCGTACCGTCCTGGACGCAGCTTTGCTACACCAGGCGATTGCCGGTCACGACGTTATGGACCAGACCACGATCGATCAGTCCACCCCGGCGGTCATTGAGGCTGCTCGGCAGACAGATGTCTCTGGGATGCGCATCGGCATCGTCACGGAGCTGGCCGGGAAGGGGTACGACCCACAGGTTGAGGTCCGGTTCCACGAGGCCGTCGAAATGCTGGCTGAGGCGGGGGCTGAGGTTGTCGAAGTCTCTTGCCCGAACTTTGACCTCGCTCTGCCAGCCTATTACCTTATTCAGCCCGCTGAGGTGTCCAGCAACCTGGCCCGATATGACGCCATGCGTTACGGCTTGCGCGTCAATGATGACGGCGCGCATTCTGCCGAGCAGGTGATGCGCGCCACCCGCGGTGCTGGATTTGGGGCTGAGGCCAAGCGCCGCATCATCTTGGGTACCTATGCCCTGTCGGCTGGTTACTATGACGCTTACTACGGCTCAGCTCAGAAGGTCCGTACTCTCATTCAACGTGACTTCGAGAAAGCCTGGCAGACCTGTGAGGTGCTCGTGTCCCCGGCCACACCAACGACTGCCTTCCGACTAGGTGAGCGCACTGCTGACCCGATGGCGATGTACCGCTCCGATCTATGCACCATTCCGGCCAATATGGCCGGTAGTCCCGCAGGGTCCTTTCCTATCGGTCTATCAGAGACCGACGGTATGCCTGTCGGTATGCAGGTGATGGCGCCGATCATGGTCGACGATCGGATCTACCGAGTAGGCGCAGCTCTGGAGCGATTGCTGAATGAGAAGTGGGGTGCCCCGCTGCTGGCGAAGGCCCCCGAGTTGAGGGGAGAGCGATGACCGACGAGCTGTTGTCGTACGACGAAGTGATGGCCGAGTATGAGCCGGTCATCGGGCTTGAGGTACATGTCGAGCTGTCTACCGCGACCAAGATGTTCTGCGGATGCTCAACCGACACGGAGAAGGATCCCAATACCAACGTCTGCCCGGTCTGCCTGGGCCTGCCCGGATCCATGCCGGCCATCAACCGTCATGCCGTCGAGTCGGCCATTCGAATCGGTTTGGCTCTCAACTGTCACATTGCTCAGTGGTGCCGCATGGCCCGGAAGAACTACTTCTACCCGGACATGACGAAGAACTATCAGACCTCTCAATACGACGAGCCGATTTGCTATGACGGCTGGCTCGACGTTGAGGTCGGTAGCGAAACTTTCCGCGTTGAGATCGAACGTGCCCATATGGAGGAAGACGCTGGAAAATCCCTCCATGTCGGAGGTTCTGACGGGCGTATTTCCGGTGCCAGTCACTCCCTCATGGACTACAACCGGGCCGGTGTTCCCCTCATCGAGATCGTCACTAAACCGATTCGTGGGCTAGGGGCCAAAGCGCCCCAGGTAGCGCGTGCCTATATGGCCCAGCTACGGGACATCATGATCGCCCTCGGGGTCTCGGACGCCAAGATGGAGCGGGGCAACCTACGTTGTGACGCCAATGTTTCCCTCATGCCGCGAGGCGACCAGACGCTGGGCACCCGCACCGAGACCAAGAACGTCAACTCGTTGCGCTCTGTGGAAGGTGCCCTGACATACGAGATTCAGCGTCAGGGATACGTGCTGTCTGAGGGACGCAAGGTCCGTCAGCAGACCCGGATGTGGCAAGAGACCGGTGAATACACCATCGCCGGACGCGACAAGTCCGATGCCGAGGACTACCGCTACTTCCCGGAGCCAGATCTGGTGCCGATTGCGCCGTCGCGGGAGTGGGTTGAGCAGTTGCGCGCCGACCTGCCAGAACTTCCGGCAGCTAAAAAGGCCCGTCTGTCCGCCCAATGGCAGTTCTCCGAAGTGGACATGACCTCGGCCGTCAACGCTGGTGCCCTTGATCTCCTCGAGGCGACGGTCGATGCCGGCTGTCAGCCGACTGCGGCCCGTAAATGGTGGCTGACTGAGCTGTCGCGTCGCGCCAACGAGGCTGGCGTGGACTTGGCCGACGTCGGTATGACGCCTTCTCAGGTCGCTCAGCTGCAGAAGCTCGTCGATGACGGCACGTTAACCGACAAACTGGCTCGTCAGGTGATTGATGGAGTCATCGCTGGCGAGGGGGACCCCCAGCAGGTTGTCGACGGTCGTGGCCTGGCTGTCGTCTCCGATGACGCGGCCTTAGGCTCTGCCGTTGACGATGTCATCGCTGCTAACCCGCAGATCGCGGAGAAGATCCGTGGTGGGAAGGTGCAGGCCGCCGGTGCCCTCATCGGTCAGATTATGAAAGCCATGAAGGGCCAAGCCGACGCCAAGCGAGTCAGGGAGCTCATCTTAGAAAAGCTCTCCTGACTCGCGATGCGCTCCGGCTAACTCATAGCGAGTGGTCGGAGCGCATGAACGCCGCTATGGCTGCGAGCTCGCCAAGCACATCCACTTGGGCCACCGATGTGCGTCCGGTGAGAAGCAGGATGACTTCTGAAGGTTTTCCCACCAGGGTGACGATGCGATTTCCAGGGTGGAGTGTGACGGGATCTGTCTGTCCAGTCATCTCGACGCGTACGCCGACGGGGGAGCGACGGGCGAGGGCCCGCCCGTATCTGCGAATGATGTCAGCCAACCGCAATTCGACTCGGTGACCGAGCTCTCGAGGATGCCAGTCGGGTTGGGCCCGCAGCAGATCCTCGTGGTGGATGAAGTACGCCATGGAATTGGCCGCGGAGTCGAGACCGGGGATGCGGAAGACTGAGAAGCGGCCCGGCCCATGGGCGAACCGGGTTACGAGATCTTCAAAGGATCCGGAGGCTTCTAATTTGTCGGCACGGGTCCGGGTGACGGCGTCAAAGACGCTCACGGCCATCCCGGGGATAGCAAGCGGGTCGTTCTCCCGCAGCAGAAGGTGGGTTAGCAGATCTCGGGCCGTCCATCCCTTGCACAGCGTCGGGGCGTCAGGGCCGAGTCGTGACAGGTCTGCGGCCAGGCCGGCTCGTTCATCTTGTGCAATGGACATCCAGGTCCTCCTTCGAGTATGGGTCTATCTTGCCAGTACTGGCCCGAAACACGGCTCCGGTCCAAGGTGTCGGTGGTTCGGTGTTCAATGAGGCACGTGCAGACCAAAGAACCAACCCTGGCCTCCGCAGTCGCGGCGAGGTTGCGCCGTAACGCCGCTGGGCTGGTGCCTGCCGTGGTGCAAGACGCTACGACCGGGGATGTCCTCATGATGGCGTGGATGGATGACGTTGCTTTGGCCCGCACCCTAGCAACCCGACGGGCCACTTATTGGTCCCGATCTCGTCAGGAGTACTGGGTTAAGGGGGAAACTTCGGGTCACACTCAGCATGTGCGTTCGGTGAGCCTTGACTGTGACGGGGATACGCTTCTGCTGCGCGTCGACCAGGTTGGTGGAGCTTGTCACACTGGTGATCACACCTGCTTCGATGCTGATGTTTTACTAGCTGATGAGGCCGAGTCATGATCGACGTCACCCTTTCGCACGAGGAGTTCGTTGCTCGTGCTGTCCGTGCCGCGGGAGGATGAGCAGTGAAATCTCCGATCTCATCAGGCTGGCGGGTCGTGCTCGGTGCTGTCCCCATGGTCGCGGTCATCCTTATTAGCGTGTCTTCGCGCCGTATGTGGCTAGAACGAGCCGGGATTGGGCTGACGGGGGCCGACCTCACGGGTGGACTGACAACGGCCATTGTCTTGATGCTCGTTGTCACGATGGCTCTTGTGCTTGTGGTGAGGATGACTGGTCGGCGGGTCACCGGCGTCCTGCAGGCTCTCGTAGGGATAGGGGTCGTGGCCATTGTGGTCACCCATCGCACTGCTACAGCGCATCAGTGGGCTGCTAAAGGCGTCGATGCAGGAGCGTCCCAAGCCCATGTCAGCGTATGGCCCTGGGTATGCCTCGTAGCTGGGGTATTGACGATCCTTAGCGGAATTGGGCTGACAGTATTAGCAGGCCGTTGGCCTAGTCGAGCTCGGCGTACGGGCGAGATGACCGGTGACTCCCGGTCGGTCTGGGATGCTTTGGATAGGGGAGAAGACCCGACGGTCGGTGATGCTGCGGAGGTGCCAGCCAAGAAAGCCGAGTCGGCCTATGATGACAGCAGTGGTATGCACAATGGTCAGCGAGCCCGTGCTGAGAGCACATCAGAGTAGGATTATTACCGGATTCACCGTGTTGCGGACGTCCACCCTCGGCCAACTCGCGGGTGTAACCCGCATCTTTGACCAGTTGCGTGGAATATTCCGCGCCTGACCACCGGAGGGAACACCATGAGTGCTGATCGCGCCACTCGTCACTACGAGCATGGCGGGAGCCCTGCAAACTGGGCAGGTTCGATCGTCGCCCTCATCGGCTTCATCGTGGCTACCGTCGGTGCAATGGCCGGGCCGAGTTGGACCACCTGCATCATTGGTGCCGCCTTAGTCGTGCTGGGTGGAGTCGTCACTCTAGTAATGCGCGCTATGGGTTACGGCGGCGTTCGCTGAATGCCGCCTACTGTTACCGGAACGGCCCTTGTCGAGATCATTGCCGGTGTTCTCGAAGATCTTCATGAGCGTCAGCTCATGGTCACCTCGGACAATCTCCGTGAGGCCATTGAGCTTGTGGCCCCCGCTATTGATCCGGTTCCGAGGCTGATAGCCCCGGGCCTGTCAGTTATCTCAGAAGTCAAGCGGTCGAGCTGGGTATGACTCCATTAGTCGAAGTTCATACCCCCGAAGAGGCATGCCGAGCTGCAGCCCTTAATGCCCGCGTGGTCGATGTCAACGCGCGCAACCTCAAGACTCTTGAAGTCGATAGGGCCATCTTCGGTGAACTCTTTGGTGAGCTGCCGGAAGGCGCCGTCAAGGTGGCGGAGTCCGCAATCCTCTGTGTGGACGACGCCATTGAGGCTTATAGCCTTGGTGCTGACGCGGTGTTAGTGGGGGAGATGCTGGTCCGCCACGGTGAACCAGCGCAGATGTTGCGTAGGATCCACCGTGCCACCGTCGGACCCTGATTAATTTCGGCTGGCGAGGACTCGGTGAAGGAAGGAATTTGACCGGATGCGTGCCATCGTTGATGACTTGGTGACTGGCGTACGGCGGGTAGGACGCCAGTGAGTCAGCTATCGATCCCCAGCCCGTCAATCGAGGCATTTCATCTTGGTCCGCTGACCATCCATATCTACGCCTTGTGCATTCTCGCGGGCATCATTGTTGCCTATATCAGCGGTGGGCGTCGCTATCAGGCCCGCGGCGGTAAGCAGGAGCATTTTGAGGAATTGTGCACCCTGGCCGTCATCGCCGGAATCATTGGTGGACGGCTTTACCACGTCATAACTGACCATCAGCTGTACTTTGACCCGGGTCGGACGTGGTACCGCTGTTTCTTCATCTGGCAGGGCGGCCTAGGCATCTGGGGAGCTATTGCGCTGGGGGGCCTAGCGATCTGGCTATATTGCCGCCACAAGGGGATTCGCTTCGCTCTCGTGGCAGATTCCCTCGCTCCTGGAATTCTGGCTGCTCAGGCGATCGGACGGTTGGGAAACTGGTTTAACCAGGAGCTTTTTGGTCGCCCGACGAGTCTTCCGTGGGGCCTTGAGATCGACCTCAGCCATCGTCCGGCGGGATATCTTCAGTACGCGACCTTCCATCCCACCTTCCTTTACGAGTTGTTGTGGAGCTTAGCTGGTGCCGCCTTTTTAGTGTGGGTCGATCGGCGTTGGACGCTCGACCACGGTCGCCTGTTTACGTTGTATGTGGCGATCTACACTTTTGGGCGTTTTTGGGTTGAGCGGCTGCGGATCGATCCGGCCCATCATGTGGGGCAGTGGCGGCTCAATGACATTACCGCTTTGGTCGTCTTTACTGGTGCGGTCATCGTACTGATCATTTTGCAGTGCCGTTACCGCAAGGGTGATGAGCACAGCATCCGCTCAGCTCATGGGCCTAAGTGATCTTGTCGCGATGGGTCCACGAATCGGACGCAGGTGTCAAGGCGTGATCGTTGTGTGACAGTCTGTCCCCGGTGCCTCTACCTATCGCGGCGCACCCGCCTCCGTCGAAAGGAGTACCGATGATCTTCGGCCATCACCCCCGACAGGGCCTCTACGACCCCCAATTCGAGCACGATGCTTGCGGAGTGGCCTTCGTGGCCACCATGACGGGTGTGGCCAGTCATAAGGTCGTGGAGCAGGGGCTTGAGGCGCTGCGTAACTTGGATCACCGTGGTGCCACTGGAGCCGATCCGGCCGCGGGGGATGGTGCCGGTATCCTCATCCAGGTTCCTGACGCTTTCCTCCGGCGGACTACCGGAATCCGGTTGCCGGAACCCGGTGCCTATGCGGTCGGGCTAGCCTTCATGCCCGTTGACGAGGCTAGGCGGGCTCGCGCCAGGGCTGCCATTGAACTCATCGCCGCTGATGAGGGCATCGAGGTATTGGGTTGGCGCGAAGTCCCCGTGCATACCCATACTCTTTCCCAGATTTCGTTGAGCACTATGCCTCATTTTGAGCACCTACTGATCCGGGCTCGGGATGGTCGTGTTGGCATGGATCTGGAGCGTGCGGCGTTCGTGCTGCGACGGCGTGCGCAGCACGAGGCTGGGGTGTATTTTGCTTCGCTCTCTTCGCGCACCCTCGTCTACAAGGGCATGCTGACGACTAATCAGCTCGAAGAGGTCTTCCCGGAACTCCATGACACGGATCTGTCTAGCGCTTTGGCGTTGGTTCATTCGCGGTTCTCGACTAACACCTTCCCCGCATGGGAACTGGCCCATCCGTACCGCCTGATCGCCCATAACGGCGAGATCAACACGGTGCGCGGTAACCGTAACTGGATGCAGGCTCGCGAAGCTCTGCTCCAGTCCGAGCTCATCCCGGGCGATTTGGCCCGTCTCTACCCGGTCTGCACCCCGTCTGGTTCGGACTCCGCCTCCTTCGACGAAGTTCTGGAGCTGCTTCACCTGGGTGGACGATCGCTGCCCCATGCCATCCTCATGATGATCCCAGAGGCATGGCAGAAAAACACCGAGATGCCCCAGGAACTGCGCGACTTCTACGAGTTCCACTCTTTTCTTATGGAGCCATGGGATGGTCCAGCTTGTGTCACCTTTACTGACGGTAACCAGATTGGTGCGGTGCTGGATCGCAACGGTTTGCGTCCGGCGCGCTACTGGGTGACCGACGACGGTCTTGTTGTCTTTGCCTCCGAGTCGGGGGTACTGGATTTGCCGGACTCTCACGTCGTCGAGAAGGGACGCCTCAAACCTGGTCGGATGTTCCTCGTCGACCTGACAGAGCATCGGGTTGTTGACGACTCCGAGATCAAGGCTCGACTGGCCTGCGCGAAGCCTTATGGCGAGTGGCTGGATCAGGGCCGCATTGAGCTTGACGCCCTGCCAGAGCGAACGCACATCGTTCACTCTCACGCGTCGGTGACTCGGCGTCAGCAACTGTTCGGGTATACCTCCGAGGAGCTTAAGGTGCTCATCGCACCCATGGCGAACCAGGGGGTCGAGGCCACCGGCGCGATGGGAACCGATACCCCGCTGGCCGTGCTATCCAACCGTCCTCGGATGCTCTGGGACTATTTCAGCCAGCTTTTCGCTCAGGTAACCAATCCGCCCTTGGACGCTATCCGCGAGGAGCTTGTCACTTCCCTGACGGGCACTATCGGCCCAGAGGCGAACCTACTTGAGCCCGGCCCAGAGTCATGTCGTCAGGTGGTCGTCAACTACCCGATCATCGATTCCGACCAGCTTGCCAAAATTATTCACATCGACGCTGACGGGGAGCACCCCGATCGCAAAACTCACGTAGTGAGGGGCCTCTTTGCTGTTGAGGAGGGTGGTGAGGGTCTGCGCCGCCGTATTGAAGAGATCCGTGCCGAGGTTTCAGAGGCTATTGCTGAGGGGGCTACCATCATCGTGCTCTCAGACCGCCACGCGACTCGCGAGCTGGCACCGATCCCGTCCCTGCTTCTCACGTCAGCTATCCACCATCACCTGGTGAGGGAGAAGACCCGTACCCGGGCCGGTCTCGTCGTCGAGGCTGGTGACGTTCGTGAAGTGCACCACGTTGCCCTTCTTATAGGCTACGGCGCCTCGGCCGTTAACCCGTACTTGCTCTTCGAGTCAGCCGAGGATATGGCCCGGCACGAGGTGTGGGTGTCTACTGATCCCGAAACCGCTATACATAACGTCTATAGGGCACTTGGCAAGGGCGTCCTGAAGACGATGAGCAAGATGGGTGTTTCCACCATCGCGTCGTATACCGGAGCCCAGATTTTCGAGGCCACCGGGTTATCGCAGGAATTCATTGACGAGTACTTTGCCGGGACGACGAGTCGTATCGAGGGGATTGGCCTGGCCGAGGTCGCTGAAGAAATCTTAGCTCGTCACCTCAGCGCCTATCCACAGACAGGGGTGCACCTGGCCCACCGCACTCTCAAACCTGGCGGCCACTATCAGTGGCGTCGGGAGGGGGAGCAGCATCTGGTCGATCCTGAGTCGATATTCCGGTTGCAATTGGCTGCGCGTACCAATGACTACGAGCAGTTCCGTCGCTACACCGACCACATCAACGACAACTCACGCCGACTCATGACCCTGCGATCCTTACTAGAGTTCCGTCATGATCGGCCGGCAGTCCCACTCGCGGAGGTCGAGCCAGCCTGCGAGATCGTCAAGAGGTTCTCCACCGGAGCTATGAGTTACGGCTCGATTTCCATGGAGGCGCACCAGACGCTGGCCATTGCGATGAACCGGATCGGAGGCAAGTCGAATACCGGGGAGGGCGGCGAGGACCCTGAGCGCCTCTATGATCCACAACGGCGTTCGGCTATCAAGCAGGTGGCGTCGGGACGATTCGGTGTGACCAGCGAGTACCTAGTCAATGCCGACGATATCCAGATCAAGATGGCTCAGGGAGCCAAACCGGGCGAGGGCGGCCAACTCCCCGGCCCGAAGGTCTATCCGTGGGTGGCTAGGACCCGTCACTCCACCCCAGGAGTCGGACTCATCTCCCCGCCTCCGCACCACGACATTTATTCCATCGAGGACCTCAAACAACTCATTCATGACCTCAAGTGCGCCAACCCTCGGGCTCGGATTCACGTCAAGTTAGTGGCCGAGACTGGTGTCGGCACTGTTGCTGCCGGCGTCTCGAAAGCCAAGGCCGACGTCGTGCTTATCTCGAGCCATGACGGCGGGACCGGTGCGGCTCCGCTGACTTCGATCAAGCACGCCGGTGGGCCCTGGGAGCTTGGCCTGGCTGAGGCTCAGCAGACCTTGCTGCTAAACGGTCTTCGTGACCGCATCGTGGTGCAGTGTGACGGTCAGCTCAAGACCGGACGCGACGTCGTCGTAGCCGCTTTGCTTGGCGCTGAGGAGTTCGGGTTTGCGACTACTGCGCTCATCGTCGAGGGATGCATCATGATGCGTAAGTGCCATACCGATACTTGCCCGGTAGGTGTGGCTACTCAAAATCCAGAGTTGCGTAAGAAATTCGCTGGTGATCCCGACCACGTCGTTAACTTCATGATGATGATGGCTGAGCAGACCCGTGAGATTCTCGCCGAGCTGGGTTTCCGCTCCATTGATGAGGCCGTTGGCCACGTTGAGGCGCTGGACACCCGCAAAGCCATCACACACTGGAAAGCTATGGGACTTGATCTTTCGCCGATACTGCATCAGGCGGAGCTTCCCGGAGGCTCCCCGCTGCGTCACGTTCGTGATCAGGATCATGACCTGCAGACGAGTCTCGATACGAAGCTCATTGATATGTGTGCTGAGGCTTTGACTAATGGCACCCCCGTCCGTCGCGAGGTCGCTATCCGCAATGTCGACCGCACTGTCGGAACTATGCTCGGTAGCCGTGTGACGGTTGCCACCCAGGGTAAGGGTCTTCCTGATAACACCATCGACCTCACCTTCATTGGTACTGCCGGGCAGAGCTTTGGTGCCTTCGTGCCGCGGGGCATGACGATGAGGCTCGTCGGTGACGCCAACGACTACGTTGGTAAGGGACTCTCCGGTGGCAGGGTGATCGTAGCTCCACCGCTGAATGTGCCGTTCCGGCCACGTGACCAGATTGTTGCCGGAAACGTCGTCGGCTACGGCGCCACTTCCGGTGAAATCTTCCTGCGTGGTCAGGTGGGTGAGAGGTTCTGCGTACGCAACTCGGGAGCCACTGCCGTTGTGGAGGGAGTCGGCGACCACGGTTGTGAATACATGACTGGGGGAGAGGCGCTGGTGCTTGGCGCCACTGGGCGGAACTTTGCCGCTGGCATGTCCGGCGGGGTGGCTTGGGTACGTCACCTCGATGTCAGCCGCCTCAACCCAGATATGGTCGACGCCCTATCGATGGACCAGGCCGATGTTGATCGGGTTATCGAGTTGCTGGAGCTGTACCAGGCCGAGACCGGGTCTACCCTCGCTGAGGAGATTCTGGCAGAAGGAGCTGACGGAATTCGCGACTCCTTTATGAAGGTGCTGCCGCGCGACTACGCCACGATGATGAAGGCCATGGTTGACGCTGAGGAGCGCGGCCTGGACGACGACGAGACGACCGAACTGCTCATGGAGGTGTCCCATGGCTGATCTGCACGGCTTTATGAAGGTGCCGCGACTGGAGGCGGAGCGTCGTCCGGTTGAGGAGCGTGTCCAAGACTGGAAAGAGGTCTACCCTGGTGGGCTTGGTCATGCTCTGCTGCCCATCATCACAGACCAGGCGAGCCGGTGTATGGACTGCGGTGTGCCCTTCTGTCATACCGGTTGTCCGTTGGGAAACCTCATTCCGGACTGGAACGACCTGATCTGGCGAGACGAATGGCGCGAGGCCCTTGACTGTCTGCAGGCCACCAACAACTTTCCAGAGTTCACTGGCCGACTCTGCCCTGCTCCTTGCGAGACAGCGTGTGTTGAAGGCATCAATCGCGACCCGGTGACGATTAAGAACGTTGAGGTCGCCATTATCGACAAGGCCTGGGAGGATCGCCGCGTCATTCCGGTGGTGCCTGAGTGGCACTCACTCAAGACGGCCGCGGTGGTCGGATCTGGCCCCGCGGGGCTGGCAGCTGCTCAGCAGCTCACCCGCGCCGGGCATACGGTAGTCGTCTATGAGCGTGACGACGCAGTCGGTGGGTTGATGCGTTATGGCATTCCGGACTTCAAGATGGAAAAATCGGTTCTTGATCGCCGGATTAAGCAGATGGTGTTGGAGGGCACCGTCTTCAAAACCAACACTGAGATCGGCGTCGATATCACCGGCGAGCAATTGCGCGAGCGGTTTGACGCCGTCATCTTGGCTACCGGTGCCACTGTTCCACGTATGCTGGATGCCCCAGGTATCGAGCTCGACGGGGTCTGCTACGCCATGGAGTACCTCACCCAGCAAAACCGGGTCGTGGCGGGGACCGAGGTGCCTAATCAGATTCGCGCTGACGGTAAGCACGTCGTCATCATTGGTGGTGGAGATACTGCCAACGACTGTGTGGGCACTGCAGTGCGTCAGGGTGCGGCCTCAATCACCCAGCTGCAGTACAACGCGGAGCCGCCGAAGGACCGTCCGGCTACCCAGCCCTGGCCAACGTATCCGCTCATCCTGCGGGTCTCCAGCTCCAATGAGGAGGGCGGCCAGCGAGTGTACTCGACCAATACCGTCGAGATCATTAGCAATGATCAGGGCCGTGTCAAAGCAGTTCGGGTGGTTTCAGGTCATCGCGACGAGAACCGGGTGTTTATTGCGGATGAGGGCAGCGAACATGACCTGCCGGCCGACCTAGTGATCTTCGCGATGGGATTCGCTCATCCGGAGCATGACGGAGTCGTCGCCGAGCTGGGGCTGGAACTCGACGGACGCGGCAATATCGTCAGAAACGATGCGTACGAGACCAATGTAGCGGGGGTATTCGCCTGCGGTGATGCTGGCCGCGGGCAGTCGCTTGTGGTGTGGGCTATCGCGGAGGGACGCGCGGCTGCTCATGGTGTTGATGCGTATCTCAACGGATCACCTTCGGTGCTACCGAAGCCGGTAAATCCGTCAGATCGTCAGATGATGGTGTGACCCCAGGGGATTTCATGGGCTCGACAGGAGGCGCTGTGCAGGAGGAAACTGCTGGGATGAACGATGACGAGGAGGATCTCGACTCGGCGATTCATCACGCCAAAGCGCTGACGTGGGTGTTCGTGGCACTTTTTATGGTGCTTGACGTTGTCGGCCTTACGGCAGCTAGCCAGAATGATCCGCGGTTCATCTTGGGGGCCTTTGGTGGGGCCGCGTCCTTCTTGGGCATCATCGGGGCTGGTGTGTGGTGGGCCTCCCTGGCTTCTCAGCGGAGGGCTCATGCCCTGGATGATCGTCTCGATCATGAACTCGGCGTCGCCGACGGTGCCAAGGGTCCTGAGCGACGTGAGCCGCCCGCTGACTAGTCTATCGTCATGACCGACCTTGTCAGACGCAGAACCGTGCTGGGTACCTTGATGACAGCGGTCGTCGCCGCGCCCTTGGCAGACCAGGCATCGCCGGCCTTCGGATCCGATACTCAGGACCTGACGATCCACCTCGTAGGTGCTCCGGCATCGAGCCGGGTGGAGGTCCGAAGCCTCGACGGTCGTATCCGTCGATATTCCACCCACGCGGAGCCTCTGTCACGGGCTGTTGTCGTGAGTGTCCCCTCACGCAGGTTCGCGGTGCGCATGGATTCAGGACGCTGGCGGTGGCTGGTCAGAGGCGATGCTGACCAAGTGTGGATCTTGCGCGACGGTGACTATGAGGATCCCGCCACATATCGATCTGCCCTGCTGGTCCCACCTGAAGGTGTGCAAGACATGGCTGGACGGCGTTGGATCAGCATCGACTGGTTGGCGAAGGCCGCCGGTTGGCCCCTGTCCAGGGGAACAGTTCCGTTCGATGGATTAGTTAGCGTTGCGTCAGACTTGCTGACCGTGCGACGCGGTGGCGACGTTGAGACTTTTGATACTCGACGCAATCTTCATGCCCGCAATTTTGAGGAGGAGTTCTTCCACAACGAGCCTCACCTCATGATCCAGCCAGTTGATGGGATGGTCGTTGACGGCCAGTACTGGCTCACCGTCGGTGTAGTGCGTCGGCTGTGGGATGTCAGATTGGTTCGGGTCGGTCATCAACTCATCGCTTTGCAGCGGATGCACGTTGGTTTTGACACCCTTGACGTCAGCCGGGACGTTGCCGCTGTGGGGTTTGACCAGTCGAAGTTGGCCGGGGTTGGCGCTTGGATCGATGACCAGGTTAAGGCCGGGTTTTCCGGAACGAGTGTGCTGGTCTGCCGCCACGGCCAGATTGCGTGGCGTCACCATGCCGGTCAGGCCTTCAAGTACTCCACCAAGGTCGTCAACCACAAGGTGCAGAAGGCGCGACTGCTACCCCCTGCCGAACAGATTCCCGTGACGGCCACGACTCGTTTCGACATCGCCTCCAATACCAAGATGTATGCAGTCAACTTGGCCCTTCAGATGCTTGTGGGCCAGGGAAAGATCGACCTGTCGCGTCGGGTGTGCACCTTTCCCGGTTGGGAGGCTTTCCGCGACGAGTCGACTGTTTACACCGGTTCATGGACGGTTGGCGGCCCCGGCGGGATCAAGAGCAGATTCACTGGCAAACAGACCATTCGAGTGGTCGACCTCATGCACCATCGGGGTGGGCTCGTTCCGGATCCGCAGTATCCCAGCGCGACCGTGGCTGGTGAGTTGTACCTGCAGAACCTCGATGACGTTTCGAACCGTGCTGACGTGATCGACCGGATTTGTCGCACACCTCTCATGTATGCACCGCACACCCAGAGGGCGTACAGCGACGTCGACTACATGATCCTTGGCTTGATCGTCGAGCAGATCGTCGGCAAACGCCTGGACGAATATCTCCAAGGCGGCGTTTACCGTCGTCTGGGACTCAAGCGGACTGGATTCCGGCCCCTTGACGTCAAGGTGTCTGCCGAACTCATCGCCGCGACCGAGCTGAACGGTAACACTCGCGACGGCACTGTCGACTTTGGCACCCGCCCTGATGGCAGCCCGGTGTTCATCCGTACCCAGACTATTCGTGGGCAGGTCCAGGACGAGAAGGCCTTTTACACCATGTCGGGGGTGTCGGGGCATGCCGGACTCTTCTCCACCGCTGACGATCTGGGGGTACTGCTGCAGTTAATGTCTAACGAGGGCATTTACCAGGGTCAAGAATACTTCCCGGCCGATGTGCAACGTCGATTTCTTACCCCTGATGGTGGTGACGCGACCTATGGACTGGGCTGGCGAACGAACGGGTACTACTACTTCCACGGCGGGCCGAGCAAGGCTGCCTTCGGACACACCGGCTGGACTGGGACCATCACGATGGTCGATCCGATACGTGATATCCAGATCGTGCTGCTGACGAATATGCGGCACAGTCCCGTCACCGAGCCACCGAACGGGTTTGCCGCTCAGTCTTTCCCCCTTGCGCACTATGCGGGGCTCATCTGTCGGGTGTACCAGGCATTGGCTGAAGATGGGAGAATCACGGATGTCGATGTGCCGTGACCAGAGCGCGCCGCGTCCTCGTCAAACCAGGACACACCGACCCCTCCTGTGTCCCGGCGCAGCAGCGCTGCGATTATCGGTGCATCAGATCATCACTTTAGTTCGCGATGGGTTGAAGCCTCAGGGCTATCAACGACGTCTCCTTCAATGACGGTATTGCGGGAATTGTTGCGCACCGCTGAGGAGATAGAATTCGTGATCTTGCGAACTCCTACCGCAATTGCGAGGTTGGCGAGGCCATAGAGCAGCACCCCGAGTGCTAGTAGCCAGCTCATGGCCACTACTCCGAATCCAGGATGGACCAGGATGACGATGCCCAGGACGAATAGACCGATGCCCCCGCCAAGCATCCAACCCCAGGCTTTCTGTGTGATGAGCCTCATCGGAAGGGCGAAAGCGGTAGCAGCTACGCCGAGGAGCACTAGCCACACCCCTATAAGGATGGCGATGACGTGTAGGGAGAATCCGGGATGAATGATGAGGATCAGGCCAATGATGATGCCGATGATGCCCCAGCCCCTCATGAGTCCAGTGCCGGCCATACCATGGAGGGCTTGGGCGTTGATGAGGGTCATGACGGAGTCGATGATGGCGTAAATGCCGACGATCACCACAAGGGCGGTCATCGTCTGGTGGGACCAGAGCACGGCCATTACTGCGGCAATGGTTGCGAGGATTCCTTTGGTGAGGGGAATCCACCAGATCGACTTCCAGGTCTTGCTGAGGGTCTGTGACGACATGCGTTAAGTCTACGTGAGGGGCTTTCGGTGTGTGCTTACTGCGGTTCGGGTGCTGGTCAGGAGAGTCTCGAGGTCATCCATGCATAGCTGCGCGACGCGCGCAAAAAGAAAGTCAACAACGGCTAGCTGGGACATACGGCTGGACATCGCACCGGCGCGGACCTGTGTTTCACGTGCTGAGGTGACGAGGACGTGGTCGGCAAGCCGCCCGACGGGGGAGTCAGGTAGACCCGTCATAGCAACGGTAGTAGCGCCGTGTTCTTGCGCGACGCTGAGAGCCTCAACAACTTCCTGGGTATCGCCGCTAAAAGAAATACCTAGGGCTACGCAGGAGTGCTTGCATAATGCGGCATGAACAAGCTGCATATGAGTGTCTTGGTGGTGCTGGCAAACAAGGCCAATACGTTCCAGCTTCTCGGATAGATCGCTTGCGACCAGACCGCTAGACCCGACCCCAAAGAGCGCCGTCCGCGGGGCGATAGAGATGGCACTCGCGACAGCTTCAAGCTCGTCGGCGTCGATAGCTCGCGCACTGTTCTCAATCGTGCGAGCCTCGTGGAACGCGATCTTCGTGATCATTTGGGTTAGAGAGTCGTCGAGGGTGATGGTGCCCTCAGCCACGGAGGATCTCTCCAACTCGAGGTTACGTAGAGACAGATCGCGCGCTAGCTCGGTGCGAAGCTGCCGGTAGCCACTCATCCCGAGGGCTCGGCAAAAACGCACGACAGATGCGGGGGAAACGCCAGCAGCCTCAGCAAGTTGGCTCGTCGAAGCGGCGAGTGTCCAGTCGGGCTCGGCCAGTACGATAGCGGCAACCTGGGCCTCTGCAGGACGCATGGTCGATCTGGCCATATCGATCCGGGGTAGCAGGCTGTCATTCATGTGAAACATCCTTCCATGAAAGATGGATTACGTGTACAGTCATTTCATGTCGTGAGGACGGTGTGGTCCTGGGGCATGGCATCGCAGACATGGAACCACGAAATCTCGGCTCGGGGAGGAAATTCCATGAACAGTCTGAGCAAACTTGCAACAACTGAAGGGAGGAACCCCGCCAGCGAGGGACTCGACCAGTTGTCAACCCTTGAGGTACTTCGCGTCATGAATGACGAGGACCACCGCGTCCCGGAAGCCATCGCTTCGCAGCTGCCAGATATCGCTGCCGTCGTCGAGGCTGCAGTAAAGGGTCTGTCAGCCGGAGGCCGGTTGATTTATGCCGGTGCCGGCACGAGCGGGCGGTTAGGTGTCCTCGATGCAGTGGAGTGCCCACCGACCTTCAGCACCAAGCCCACGATGGTGGTCGGCCTCATAGCAGGTGGACAGCAGGCGATGTTTCAGGCCGTGGAGGGAGCTGAGGATGATGCGGATCGTGGTGCTCAGGAGATGAACATGCTTCAGCCTGGACCCCATGACGTCGTCGTCGGTCTGGCAGCCTCGGGACGAACCCCCTGGGTTGTGGGAGCGGTGCGCGCGGCGAAAAGAGCTGGGGCGGTGACGGCCTCGGTGTGTTGCAATCGCCATGCGGTCATCAGCGACGAGGTGGATCTTCCGGTGGAAGTCGACGCTGGCCCTGAGGTTCTCACGGGATCGACTCGTCTCAAGGCAGGGACCGTGCAGAAGCTGGTCCTCAACATGGTCTCCACGGCCACCATGGTCGGATTAGGTAAGACGTACGGCAACCTTATGGTCGACGTCTGTCCGAGCAACGAGAAGCTACGACAGCGGGCCATGTCCATTGTCATGGCTGCCACGGGATGTTCTCGTGATGATGCCATTACGGCGCTGCACGAGTCTGGCGGTCATGCCAAGACGGCCATTGTCATGGTGCTGCTGGGAATGACTGCCGCGCAAGCTCGGGCCCGACTGGTGGAAGCAGGCGGAGCAGTCAGGGCCGCTATCGACGAGAATTACCTTCACCTGTGAGTCTTCCAGGGAGGAAGCCATGGACTACCACTCACTTGCGCAACGAATACTCGATCTTGCTGGCGGACCCGACAACATCCAGTCCTTTACCAATTGCATGACGCGGCTGCGTCTCGACCTCGTCCGGACGCAGACTGCTGACGCCGAGGCCATCAAGGAGCTGGACGGGGTCCTCGGAGTCGTCGAGGGCAAGCAGCTGCAGGTCGTAGTTGGGCCCGGGCATGCGGAAAGACTACGGACAGCCTTCGGTGAGGTCATGGGATCGGCGGGCTCAGCTCCTGCGACAGTCACAGATCCGACGGCGCAAGACGCATCGTGTAGTACCGCAAGGCGGGATGGCGATTCTGTGACGGCCCAGACAGAGCTCACTCGAGTGGCCCCAGAAGGTGATACAGATCTGGCCGTTCGCACCAAGAAAAAGGTGCGAAGCAAGCAAACATCGCGGGTGCATGCGATATTTCGTCACGTCGGGAATATCTTCGCCCCAATCATTCCAGGATTCATTGCCTGTGGATTAGTGAGCGCCATCTGCGGGATGTGGAAGGCGATCGATCCGACCGTCACCAGCGACGAGTGGTTTCTGGTTCTGGTTGGTCTGGGAGGTATCATTACTGCCTCGCTCAACCTCATTGTGGGCCACAACACGGCTCAAGAATTTGGTGGCAGTCCGATCTTAGGTTTCATCGCAGGCGGAGTTCCATATATGCCGGCTCTGGCTGGTAGGGCAGCAACAGACACGACAGCTGCTATTGCGGTGACGATCCCAATCTTCGGGGAGCTTCAGCCGGGGCTGGGAGGCGTCATCGGCGTCATGATCACCGCGTGGCTGTTCGCCGGCGTGGAAAAATGGTTGAGAAGAATCATCCCGGCTGTCCTTGAGCTCTTCCTTGTACCGGCAGTAACTCTGCTTCTCGGGGCTGCAGCGTCAATCTTCGTGATCATGCCGCTGCCATCCCTACTTATGAGGGGTCTTACCTGGCTGCTGGTCGATTTCGCGCTTGCCAAAGGTGGGATTATCGGCGGATTTATCCTCGCGACCCTATTTTTACCCATGGTGATGTTGGGCATCCATCAGGGGCTTACCCCAATTCATGCTCAACTCATTGCCAATCATGGTTTCACCGAGCTACTTCCCATCCTCGCGATGGCGGGCGCCGGTCAGGTAGGAATGGCCGTCGCCATTCTCATGAAGACCAGAAAACCAAGGCTGCAGTCCGTGATTAAGAGTGCATTGCCGATTAGCATCCTTGGTGTGGGTGAGCCGCTGATTTACGGCGTCTCCTTACCATTGCTATACCCCTTTCTTACCGCATGTCTTGGCGGCGGCTTTGGAGGCGCTTTTGTAGCATGGGGAATGCAGCATTCCGGAGCATTTGGGTCCCAGGCCTTAGGGCTCTCGGGCTTGCTTATGGCGCCGGTGATTTCCAGCAGTGGATGGAGCTGGTATCTCGGTGGTTGGCTCATATCGGTAATCATGGGCGCTGTGCTTACTTTTCTATTCGGCTTCAGAGAGTCCATAGCCGACCGAATTATAGATTGACCGGCGAGGTGGTTTATCCGATAGGACTACGAACTGGTTGCATATTCATCGATAGCGAGAGAAAGACCAGAGTATGTGTTTCTTGGGTGTCGACATTGGTGGAACGAGTGTAAGGTCCCTCGTTACCGATGCAGGCGGGAGAGTACTAGGTTATCAACGATTTGCGCGCGTCAGTCGCCGCTCATTGTGGCAGGTTCTCAATGACTGTCTGAACGCTGTGTTGGCTGAATCTGCGGTTGCACATGTGGAAGCAGCTGTCATCGGTGCTGCAGGCGCTGGCTTGTCTGGCGGCCGTGATGTCTGCCAGAGCGTCGACAAAGCATTTCGCGCCACGGGTCTCGGTGTCGTCCCCCAGGTGGTGACCGATATCGAGATTGCTTACTGGTCTGCTGCAACTTCGGGTGATGGGTCCATTCTCGTGGCAGGCACCGGGGCGATAGCCGGTCGCTTCTCAGAATGGCGTTGTGTCGATCGTCGAGATGGATCCGGATGGCTGTTGGGTGATTATGGCTCGGGTTACTGGATTGGGAGAAAAGCCTTGCGAGCCGCGACGGCGGACCTTGATGGGCGAGGCCCGAGTACCGCTATCACCCGCGGGGTTATCGAGGTTCTCGGATTGCCCGGTGGATGCACCGTTCAGGATCTCATTGGCGTGACGAAGGAGCTTCGGCCGGCAGACGTCGCAAGTTTTGCTCGCGTCGTACTGTCTGCCCGAAACGACAAGATCGCGTCGATCATTATGGCTGCCGCGGCATCAGAGTTGGTGACGACTGTGGCAAGCATCGGTGCTGAGCGCGTCATCCTGGCAGGAGGCTTGCTCGCGCCGAATGCCAGTCATTGCCAACAACCTAACGCGTTGCGGGCAATGGTGGAGGAATCGCTGGGCGGATGCAAATACGCGAGCTATCCGGTCGTCGGGGCATGTTGGGCGGCCGGCCGCGCAAGAGGTATCGAGCTGGACAAAGTTGATCTGCTCAATGCATTGGAGATGCGTTCGGATTCCAGGAGATGATGACGATGAAAACTGACAGGCCAATCACTCGCAGGGCCGTGCTATCAACAACGTGTGCTGCGACTTTGACAGCGATGATGAGTCCGGTTGTCACCGCAAAGGCCGAGGAAGATCTCGGCAGGCCAACGGTCGTGTGGCAGCAATGTGTCCGGAGGGCGTTAGGGCGTTTTCCGACCGGAGGTGGCTACCACACCGGCAGGGATATTCCGCCCGGTTTTCAGCAGACCGCGTGGACAGGGCTAGACCGTGCGGTTCGGGTCCGGGCGACTGGAGCATGCGTGGACCCTCGCTTCGCGACGCCGTCGTTCTGCTCCTCGGCCACGTATCTTCTCCTGCTGAAGAGCCTTGAACTCTACGAGAGAACCTGCGGTATCACGCCGCCGAGGCAAGAGTGGGAATACCTCAAGCCGTACACAGTGAAGAATAGGTCTTACCCGATCCAGACTGATGGAGTTGGTGCGTGGGGGCGTGCAAACGCCAACGGTCCAGGTGTGGCCGAATTGGTTCACGAATTAAAAATCGGTACCAACTTATATATTGGTACGGCTAGCGAGTACGAGAATCCATGGGATCGCAACGAGATATTCGCGAGTGTCCGCAGACTCGACTTCATGAAAATATTCTGGAATGACGAGATCGGGAAAGATGAACGTGGCCACATGGTGCTTGTCTTAGGGCGGTCGCGTCACTGTGACCGCTTCGGGCGCAGGGCGGGAACCATTCGCTACTGGTCATCCAATGGATCGCAGACTGACATCAATGGCGGTTATGGAATTCGGTGTGTCTGTGAAGACAAGATCCATCGCGCTGTCGTAACGCGAGTCAACCGACCCTGGAATCTGTGGAACACCGATGTGATGGGTCCTACCGACGTCTGCGCGCCGTTGGCTGAGATCGCTGCCGACAGGAGCATGGCTCCCGACGAGATGAGGCGACTGGTTGACGCTAAGAGCTATTGGCCGAGCCGGTCGGAGGGATCGCACGGTGCTAACGAGAGGTGCATGAGATGAAGCGCATTCTGTGGGGTGGGGCTACCGCTGCCAGTCAATATGAGGGTGGGTTCTACGATGGGAAGGGACTAGATACCCAAGACTGTCGTCGGTGGGTGCCGCGATTGTCAACCGATACGGTGCAAACGCGTCTTCTTACCGAGGCTGATGTACAGCGCGCGAAGAATTCATCTCCCGATGATTGCTCATTCCCATTCCGTATGGGCTCGCGAGGTTACGAATACTGGGAGTCGGACCTACACAATATTATGAGTCTAGGTTTGGACATATATCGGCTCTCGATTAGTTGGTCCCGCTTGTTTCCTACTGGTTTTGAGGAGCAGCCCAATCCGGAGGGTGTGGCGTACTATGACCGGATTATCCGGGCTCTAGTAAATGCCAAGATTAAAGTCTTCGTCACGATCAATCATTATGCGATTCCTATTGCGATCATCGACCGATACGGTGGCTGGCGGCACCGCGACGTGATTGACCTATACCTTAAGATGGCTAAATTTGTAGTCAACCGATGGCGGGACGATGTAGATTATTGGCTGCCAATAAACGAGATTAATTCCGGATATTTTAGTCCCTATAATGGACTCGGAATTATTGGATCTGACGACCGTAATTATGATTACGAATCTGTCTTTAATGGTCTCCACTACCAAATGGTAGCAAGTGCGCTAATCACAAAGTATGGTCATGAAACCGGAGTGCGGGGAAAATTTGTGTGCATGGTGAGCTGTTTTAACTATTATGCGCTCCACCCCAGGCCTGAGGACAACTTGAAGCTCGTTCACGACGAGCAGATCAACCAGTGGTGGTGTGCAGACGTACTTGCCACAGGTGAATACGGGTATTATGCAGAGAAGTTCTTGAATGATCATGGGGTAGTGCTCGACGTAACAGACAAGGACCGTGAGGCACTAATGTCACATACCTGTGACATCGTGTCGTTTTCGTACTATTCATCGTCAATCTGTAGCGTCGACGAAAAGCGTGAGCAAGTCCCCGGAAATCTGGTGGCGACATTGCGGAATCCCAGTTTGGAAACTACCGAGTGGGGATGGCAGATAGATCCTATCGGCTTGAGAATTGCGGCTCACAAATTCTTCGATCGGTATCGAAAGCCTGTAATGGTCGCCGAGAATGGCTTGGGTGCGCGCGATAATGTCGACTCTGACGGGCGAATTCGTGACGATTATAGAATATCTTATTTCGAGCGTCACATGGCGCAGGCTGAGCTTGCAGCTCGGGAGGGTGTTGATATAGAAGCGTACTTCGTTTGGGGCATTATTGATATCGTCAGCGCCGGTAGTTGTGAAATGGAGAAAAGGTACGGTGTCATCTATGTCGACGCAGATAACGAAGGGCGGGGAACGTACAGAAGATTGCCGAAAGATAGTTTCTATTGGTATCGCGACTTCATTGCCTCTCATAGGTGAGTGAATCACAATCAAGGAGGATTGGTCATGTCCAACGTTTTACTAGTTTGCTCTGGCGGTATGTCGAGTGCGATCGTTCTCAAGAATTTGGAAAAGGAATTTCAGAAGCTTGGCGAGCCGCTTCACGCTAAAGCTGTCGGGTCAGGGCAAGCGCAGGACGAGATATCGACAGGAGAGTGGGATCTTGTCTTGGTAGCTCCCCAGGTGCGAAACAGGTTGAAGACTTTTCAACAGTACGCCGATCAACGTGGAATATCGATTTGCGCGATTCCTCCGCTTGCCTACGGTCCGCTCGGTGGTTCGGAACTCGTAAAGACTGTCAAAGAACATCTCGGGTGATCAGCATGGAGAAGTTCTTTGACTTCTTGGATAGGAGAGTGGCTGGCCCGATGTCGATGGTATCGGAGCAGCGGCATATCCGGGCCATTCGGGACGGCGTTATTTCCGCTATCCCCTTCATTATTGCCGGTAGCTTTATTCTCATCATAGCAGCTCCGCCGGTGCCTGAAACATCGGGATTTGCTATGTGGGCGAAGAGCCACGCGGAACAGATTCTCGTTCCATACCGTATGACGTTTGGAATCATGTCCCTATATGTATGCTTTGGCGTCGGCTCAAGCCTTGCTCGTAGTTACGATCTTGATGGCCTCGCTGGTGGTCAACTTGGTGTCGCCGTATTTCTACTTAGTTTGACTCCAAAGACGTTTAAGGGCGGCATCTATTTGGCTCTCGATGGTCTAGGATCGAAAGGACTTTTTCCAGCAATGATCTTGGCGTTGCTGGCAGTCGAAGTGATGCGCGTCTGTTACAAGTATGACCTGACGTTCAAGATGCCAGAGCAGGTGCCAGAATCCGTCAGCAGATACTTTGGGGCGGTCGTTCCTACCTTCATCGTTATGGGTGTGATGGCTCTGGTATCTGTCGTTTTCAAGATTGATATCGTCGACGCCGTACAGCAAGGACTGTCGCCCCTAGTCAAAGCTGGCGACTCGTTGCCAGGAGTATTGGTGCCAGCCTTCCTAGTTGTCTTTCTATGGTTCTTCGGAATTAGCGGAGATTCCGTAGTTGGATCGGTTGCTAGGCCGGTGTGGTTGCAGTATCTGAGCGATAACGCGGATGCCGTGGCTGCCAGCACTCCGGCTCCTCATATTGCGCCGGAGACATTTTTTCAGTGGTTCGTCTCCATCGGGGGATCTGGGGCAACCATAGGCCTGGTTATTGCTGGATTTTTGGTCGGGAAAGCCAAGTACACGAAGTCAATCACGCGGGCGGTCGCAGTTCCAGCGCTATTCAACATCAGTGAACCGATCATGTTCGGTCTTCCTGTCATGATGAATCCGTTTTTTTATTGTTCCATTTCTGCTGACTCCATTGATCTTATGCGTGGTGACTTGGTTCGCCTTCCGCTGGGGATTTGTGACCTATATGGCCGTGCAACCTCCATGGACGTTGCCGGCTCCGATAGATGCGTTCTTAGCGACAGGTGGCGACTGGCGTGCCGTCATCCTGTGCCTGATGAATATATTAATCTCGACCGTCGTCTACTATCCGTTTATGAGGATGTATGACAGGGATCAACTCAAAAAAGAGCAATATGAAAAATGGTGACGCATGACGTCGGACTATAGGGGCGGTGACATGGATAGTGCGGCCGTGATGTCAGAGGTTGAAACCGCGATTTTCGCCATTATCACCAGTGCTGGCGAGGCGCGTGCGTCGCTGTACGAGGCTCTTGAGAAGGCACGGGCTGGACAGATGGTGGAGAGCCAACAATGCATGAGCCAGGCGGATATGCAGTTAAGGACAGCCCACGATGTGCAGACCGACCTCATCACGCGTGATCTCAACGGCTCGCTGCCGATGTCGCTTCTGCTCGTCCATGCCCAAGATCAGTTGATGACGACGATGTCAGAACAATCTCTCATTGAACAAATGATTTTGTTAATTCGTGACATGGAGGTGAAGCGCGGGAAGTGAGTACTCGGTCATCGTGAACGTGATCTTTGGGATATCGCCGCCTGCCTTCGTGTGGTGAGCGGGTATGCGGCGCAGCCCAGGTTGCTGATCGATAACGTGAACGCGATGCGAGGGCCAGTCTGCCGATCGTCAGGTATAGATATCCGGGGGCTAGGCGCAGCGCCACGGCATGATGATCTGCCTGCGGATGCGAGCCGGCCTCGTTACGTTGGGCACGGGATGGTTCCACGCATGCTCTCCCCGTCATCCCACCGAGTAGTACGACATACCTACCGCTCGTGCCGGGGTCGCATCGGGGATGATCCGAGGTGTCGTTGGTGCCGACTACTCTGTCCTGGTCGGCACGATCCCAAGTGCTTGGGGTCGGAATGTGAAAGGAGTGCCTGTGGCCCGTTCCGACTTCGTTCACCTCCACACCCACACCGAGTACTCGATGCTGGATGGCGCTGCCAGCAACGAGAAGCTTTTTGCTGAGGTGGCGCGTCAGGGGATGCCTGCGGTCGCGATGACCGATCACGGGAATATGTTCGGCGCTTACGAGTTCTTCCAGATTTCTAAGAAGTACGATGGGGGCGAAAACCCTCTCGTCAAGCCGATCATTGGTATCGAGGCGTACGTCGCCCCGAGCACCCGCAAGTCACGGGTACAGGAGTTTTGGGGGACCTCCCGTGATGCCGGCGATCCAGACGCTGAGGGTGGCAAGGATGTCTCTGGTGGCGGTCGGTACACCCATATGACGATGTGGGCGAAGGATGCCGAGGGCCTGCATAACCTTTTCCGGCTCTCTTCCCTGGCGTCCTATGAGGGCTACTACATGAAGCCGCGTATGGACCGCGAGCTCATGGCTCAGTACCCCGGTGGCATCATCGCTTCGACTGGCTGCCCATCGGGCGAGGTACAGACTCGACTGCGCCTCGGGCAGTTTGAGGAGGCTTGCCAAGCCGCGTCCGATTATCGGGACATCTTTGGCCGCGAAAACTACTTCTGTGAGTTGATGGACCATGGTGTTCCGATCGAAAAGCAGGTGAGGTCCGATCTGCTGAAGTTGGCGAAGAAGCTGGACATTCCGCTACTGGTCACGAACGATTCCCACTACGTCACTGAGGATCAGGCCGACGCCCATGATTCTTTGCTGTGTGTTGGTGTGGGCCGAAACAAGGACGATCCCAACCGTTTCCGGTTCAACGGTTCCGGCTACTACATCAAGTCCTCCGAGCAGATGCGGGCGCTGTTCCCCGATCATCCGGAGGCCTGTGACAACACCTTGCTGCTCACCGAGATGATCGGTTCTTATGACGAGGTGTTTAAACACGTCGATCGGATGCCGCAGTTCGACGTTCCTGAGGGGGAGACCCAGGAGTCCTGGCTGCGCAAGAAGCTCCAGGAAGGACTCGACGAGAAGTTCGGTCCGAATCCTCCTCAGGAGGTCCTAGAGCGTCTGGAGACGGAGCTATCGGTCATCGAACCGCTGGGATTCTCCTCCTATTTCCTCGTCGTCTCCGATATCTGCAACGCTGCGCGTTCCATGGGGGTGCCCGTGGGGCCCGGACGTGGGTCGGCGGCTGGTTCTCTGGTGGCTTACCTGACTGGCATTATCGCGATTAACCCGCTGGAGCACGGCCTACTGTTCGAGAGGTTCCTCAACCCGGAGCGTGTCAACCCGCCCGATATCGACCTTGATTTCGATGATCGTCAGCGCGACAAGGTCATTGATTACGTCACACATAAGTATGGCGCCGAGTACACCAGCCAGGTCAACACCTTCGGCAAGATCAAGGCAAAGGCCGCTGTCAAAGACGCTAACCGTATTCTCGGCTACCCCTTCGCTCTCGGTGACAAGATCACCAAAGCCATGCCCCCCGACGTCATGGGTAAGGGCGTTCCATTGGACAAGATCTTTGATCCCTCTCACGAGAGGTATGGCGAGGGCCAGGAGTTCCGCCAGTTGGTGGCAGATAACCCTGACGTAGCAAAAGTTGTCGAGACCGCCAAGGGTCTCGAGGGTCTGATTCGAGGCACCGGAGTGCACGCCTGTGCCTTCATCCTGTCCAGCGCCCCACTGCTCGACCTCGTGCCGATGCACAAGCGCGACAAGGACGGCATGATCATCGCCGGCTTTGCGTATCCCCAGCTCGAGGAGATGGGGCTCATGAAGATGGACTTCCTGGGCTTGCGCAACCTCGGCATCATGGATCACTGCATCAAGATCATTAAGGACAACCGTGGGATCGATGTTGATCTCAAGGATCTCGCTCTTGATGACAAGACAACCTACGAGATGTTGGCCCGCGGCGACACCCTAGGCGTATTCCAGCTTGATGGTACGGCCATGCGGTCGTTGCTGCGACTCATGGGTCCGACGTGCTTCGACGACATCGTCGCCGTGCTGGCTCTGTATCGCCCGGGTCCGATGGGTGCTAATGCGCATATCGCCTATGCCCAGCGTAAGAACAACCGGGAACCGATCGTTCCGATCCATCCCGAGCTTAAAGAAGACCTTGACGAGATTCTTGCTCCCACGTACCACCTCATTGTGTACCAGGAACAGATCATGTCGATCGCCCGAAAGCTTGCTGGATATACCCTGGGTGGTGCCGACCTGTTGCGCCGAGCAATGGGTAAGAAAAAGAAGCACATCCTGGAGGAGAACTTCATCCCCTTCCAGGCAGGTATGCGTGAACACGGTTACTCCGACGACGCCATCCAGACCTTGTGGGACGTCATGGTCCCCTTCGCCGGATACGCCTTTAACAAATCCCACGCTGCTGGTTATGGACTTGTCTCGTATTGGACGGCGTACCTCAAGGCTAACTACCCGGCTGAGTACGGTGCTGCTCTGCTGACGAGCGTCGGTGACGATAAAGACAAGATGGCGATGTACCTGGCCGATATGCGTGCCCAGCACATCAACGTCCTTCCCCCCGACGTCAACGCATCCTCCCTTGAGTTCACCGCTGTCGGTGAGGATATTCGGTTCGGTCTGGGGGCCGTCCGAAATGTCGGGGCTAATGCGGTAGCCGAGATTATCCGCGCCCGAGAAGAGAACGGTCCTGCTCCGGACTTCTTCACCTTCCTCGACCAGGTCAGCCTGGCAGTATGTAATAAGAGGCTCATCGAGTCTCTCATTAAGGCTGGTGCCTTCGACTCCATGGGTCATTCTCGGCGCGGACTCATGGCTGTCTACGAGCAGGCCGTCGACGCTGTCATCGACATCAAGCGCAACCAGGCCAATGGTCAGGACGATCTGTTCGGTATGGGCGATGACTCCCAGCCCACCCAGATGGGGGTCGAGAGAGTTGTTCCCGACGACGATTGGGATCGCAGCACCAAGCTCGCCTTCGAACGCGAGATGCTCGGCCTGTATGTGTCGGACCATCCGCTGCGTGGACTCGAAGCGGCTCTGGAAGCTGAAGCAGATATTTCGGTGGCGGAACTGGTCAATCCTGAGGCCCATCACGAGGGTCGCTACACCATCGTCGGCATGGTCACCCAAATCGTGCGGCGTACGACCAAGAATGGTGACATTTGGGCCTCGATAACCCTGGAAGACCTCGATGCGTCCATCACGGTCGCTTGCTTCCCGAAGGTCTATCAGCGAGTGGAACCTTTACTAGCGGTGGACAGCATCCTGAAGGTACGCGGCTTCGCCCGGGAACGCGATGAGACGGTTGAAATGTCGGCCAACGACGTTTGGTTGCTTGATCTTACTGACGCTAGCGATGCACCGATGACTATCGATATGCGTCGCGGACGCTGCACTCGCGGCACGATCGAGGAGCTGCGCGGGGTGCTGCGCAACCATCCAGGTAGTTCCGAGGTGAGGTTGCGGCTCATCGACGGCAAAGTGACAACAACGTTCCGACTCGCCGACGAACTCAAGGTCACTCAAGGCCAGTCGCTCATGGCGGACCTCAAGGCTTTGCTCGGCCCCTCGTGCGTTCCCAGGAGGCAGCAATGAATGAGACGACTCGCGCAGGTGGCCTTGCGATTCTCCGGCTGAGCTTGCTCGTGATGGCGATCGGGATCGTCCTTGGGGGACTGGCTGCTCCGCTATGGCACTCAATGGTGACCTTGCCGACGTACACCGTCGGCTCTGATGGTGCGGCTTCAACGACAGAAAAGGGCCTCACCCAAGTGTTCTCGACTGACGCTATGTACTGCCTCATCGGGCTGGTGGTGGGCCTCATCATTGGTTGCCTGAGCTGGGTACTCATGCGGCGGCGGGGTGCCTGGGGCGTCTTAGCCGCCGGAATTTCGGCATGCCTGTCTGCACTGGCGTGCTGGTGGGTGGGCGTTCTCATCGGTCCGGATTCGTTTGCTGAACGGATTGCCTCAGCTAAGTCCGGGGAGGTTGTGCCGGTCGATTTCGCTCTTCATACCTGGGTGGCAGTCCTGGTATGGCTGCTTGTCGCTATGGTGCCCATGCTCATCGCTTCCCTGGTAACGGGCAGGCGTGGCGCTTCGCGGACTGGACGCGCAAAGGCGTCGACTGAGGCGTCATTAGACTGATGGTGTGCTGAGAATCGTCGATGTAACCAGTGAGGCCACTGCCGACCTGCGTCGTGCCGTGCCCCGCGCTGACTTCGATGTTGATGCGGCGATGGCGGCCGTCATTCCTGTCTGCTCCGCGGTGAGGGATCGGGGCGTTGAGGCACTACACGAGTACAGTGAGAAATTCGACCATGTGGTTCCCGAGCATCTGCGTGTTCCAGCCGAGGCTCTCGCCGCGGCAGCCGCGAACCTTGACGGCACCTTGCGTCAGGCCTTCAACGAGTCCATTCGACGTCGCCGTCAGGTATGTCAGGAAGCTGAAGTGGAGACGTCCTCTCAACCGGTTGAGGTCGCAACTGGCGCGCGAGTGAGCCAGCGTATCGTCCCGGTTGGGCGGGTAGGCCTCTACGTTCCGGGCGGGTTCGCTCCGTTGGCGTCGTCGGTCATCATGAACGTAGTTCCTGCGCAGCAGGCCGGTGTCTCGTCTATCGCGGTGGCATCCCCACCTCAGTCGGAGTTTGGTGGGTTGCCGCACCCTAACATCCTGGCCCTGTGCCAGCTACTGGGTGTCGATGAGGTCTACGCCGTGGGCGGTGCCCAGGCGATTGCCATGTTCGCTCACGGTGTTACGGGCCCTGATGAGGCAGATTCGTGCCCGCGTGTCGACATGGTTACCGGTCCGGGAAACATCTACGTAGTGGCCGCGAAGCGCTACCTCCGTGGCACCGTCGGCATTGATTCGGAGGCTGGGCCCACCGAAATTGCCATCTTGGCTGATGAGACTGCCGACCCGCGTCACGTTGCCGCCGATCTGATGAGCCAGGCTGAGCATGACACGCTGGCAGCGGCAGTGCTTGTTACAAACTCCACCACGCTGGCTGAAGCGGTGCAGCGAGAACTTGCCTCGATGGTCGATGACACCTTGCATTCCGAGCGCATCCGCACCTCGCTGACATCTAAGCAATCGGCGATCGTCATGGTGCGCGACATTGATCAGGGCCTCGAAGTGGTCAACACTTATGCTGCCGAGCACCTCGAGATTCAGACGGCTGATGCTGCCGCAGTCGCTGCTCGAGTCCGCAACGCTGGCGCGATTTTCGTCGGCCCGTGGGCGCCGGTCTCCCTGGGGGACTACTCAGCCGGATCCACTCACGTCCTTCCCACGGCAGGGGCAGCCTGCCATTCGTCTGGTCTGTCGGTGCGTTCTTTCATGCGGGCCGTCCACGTCATCGACTACACCGAGGACGCCCTACTTGAACTGGCCGACTCCGTTGAGACTTTCGCCTTGGCGGAGAATTTACCCGGCCATGCCAATGCCATTACTGTGAGGAGGTCACGTTGACTCAGCGTCGACAGACCAGCCAGCCGCGTCCGGTGGCTAAGCCGGAGCCCAACTCAATTCAGTTGGAAGATCTCCCGTTGCGTCCCGAGCTTATTGGGGCCGAACCGTACGGGGCTCCACAGCTTGACGTTCCGGTATGCCTGAACGTCAACGAAAATCCGTATCCGCCATCGGAAGCGGTGCGCAAAGACATGGCCAAGGCTGTTGCGAAGGTTGCCAAGAGTCTTAACAGGTACCCCGATCGGGAAGCCACCGGTCTTCGCGAAGACTTGGCCCGATATATCGGCTTTGGTGTCAGTAGCTCCCAGGTTTGGCCTGCTAATGGCTCCAACGAAGTTATGACCCATATTTTGCAGGCATTTGGTGGCCCGGGACGCTCTGTGCTGACCTTCACGCCGACTTACTCGATGTATCCCGAGTACGCGCGCAATACTCACACGGACTACGTCACTCGTCCCCGCAATGCCTCTTGGGGATTGACGACCGACGAGATCTTGTCGGCAGTCGAGGAGGTCAAGCCGGATGTTGTCTTGTTGACTACCCCAAATAACCCCACCGGCACCACCATCCCGGTCGCTGTCATTGACGAGGTGTGCGCCGGCACCGATGCCATCGTCGTCGTTGACGAGGCGTATCAGGAGTTTACGGACGCTCCGGAGGACTCCTCGATTGCATTGCTGCCTAAGCATGGGCGGCTCATTGTGGTGCGCACTCTGTCCAAGGCCTTCGCCCTGGCGGGCGGGCGACTGGGCTATGCGGTGGCTGCACCGGCCATCGTCGACGCGCTACGGATGGTCCGATTGCCCTACCACCTCTCCGACGTGTCGCAGGTGGTGGCGAGGGTCGCCCTCGCCCATGCTCCCGAGATGCTTGCCCGAGTCGACGAGTTGCGCGAAACCCGCGCAAACTTGGAGGACTGGCTGCAACTGCACGGGTTGGACGTCGTCTCCTCACAATCGAATTTCGTCCTCTTCGGCAGGTTCGCTGATCGTCATGCGGTATTTCAGGCGCTGCTGGACCGCGGTGTGCTCATCAGAGAGGTCGGACCAGCTGGCTACTTGCGCGTCTGCGCCGGAACTCCTCGCCAGACCGATGTCTTTCGTTCCGCTTTGCTTGACGTCCTTCCCACCGCCCCGCGTCTCGTCCCCGAGGAGGACCAATGACTCATCGTCGCGCTCACGTTTGTCGCGAGACCTCGGAATCTACTGTCGACGTCGCGATTGATCTCGATGGGGCGGGAGAATCCACGATCTCCACCGGGGTTGGGTTTTACGACCATATGCTGACGACGTTGTCGAAGCATTCGGGTATCGATATGACGATCGCCACCACCGGTGACGTTGATATCGATGGTCACCACAGTGTTGAAGACACGGCTATTGCCTTGGGGCAGGCTCTTGCTCAGGCGTTGGGGGACAAGCGCGGCATCACGCGTTTTGGCGACGCGATGGTTCCCCTCGATGAGGCCCTTGCCCAGTGCGTTGTTGACGTTGCGGGACGGCCGTGGGTGGAGTGCTCGGGAGAACCCGAAGGGCAGGTCTACGCTCGTATCGGCGGTTCTGGTGTGCCTTACCAGGGTTCGATGACTTACCACGTTGTGCAGTCTTTGGCCCTCAACGCTGGTCTGTGCGTCCACCTGCGTCTGTTGGCAGGACGCGACCCTCATCACATTTGCGAGGCTCAGTTCAAGGCGCTGGCCCGAGCACTAAGAATTGCGATAGCACCTGATCCCCGCAATGCCGGTCGTGTCCTCAGCACCAAGGGCGCTCTCAATGTCTGATCCGGTGCGGGTTGGCATTATCGACCACGGATCAGGAAACCTTCACTCTGTTGGACGTGCATTGCGTCGGGTGGGGGCTGAAGTTACGGTCTCCCACGACCCGAAGACCCTACGTGAGACCGACGCCCTCGTCCTTCCTGGAGTAGGAGCGTTAGCGGCGGGTATGGCAGGGTTGCGTGCTATGGGCGGGGATCGTCTAGTCCATCAATGGGTTGACGAGGGACGACCTCTGCTGGGTATCTGCGTGGGCCACCAGATGCTCTTCGAACGCGGACGTGAACGCGGCGTTGACGTCAAGTGTCTTGGTGTTCTTCCAGGCGTCGTTGCGAAACTGCCGGCACCGCGACTGCCCCACATGGGATGGAACACGGTGACACCGGCTACTGGTTCAGCACTATTCCGGAACGCCAATGAGAGGTTCTACTTCGTCCACTCCTATGGCGTGACTGTTACCGGCACTAGCGACCACTTCAGCACCGCAACCCATCAGGGAGCTACCTTTGTTGCGGCTGCGGAGTATGGCCTGGTGGCATCTACCCAGTTCCATCCCGAGAAGTCGGGGATGGCAGGCCTCGCTATGCTCGCGCGCTGGCTCAATCAGCTGAGTTGATAGCCTGATCTGGTGACCGGAGAACTCACACTGCTTCCAGCCGTTGATATCCAGGGCGGTCGTGCCGTCCAGCTGCAACAGGGGGTGGCTAGTTCTGAGCGGGTTTTTGGCGATCCGCTCGACATCGCTCAGAAGTGGCGGGGTCTGGGAGCCCAGTGGATTCACCTGGTTGATCTCGACGCTGCCTTTGGTCGTGGATCCAATAGGGACATTATTAGCTGCATCGTTGAGCACATGGATATCAACGTTGAGGTTTCGGGCGGTATCCGGGATCAGGCGAGTCTGGAGTCCGCGTTATCCGCTGGCGCG
This sequence comes from Cutibacterium namnetense, assembly GCF_001642025.1. GTDB lineage: Bacteria > Actinomycetota > Actinomycetes > Propionibacteriales > Propionibacteriaceae > Cutibacterium > Cutibacterium namnetense. The sequence continues at coordinate 436,482 of NZ_LWHO01000003.1, forward strand.
ACCCGGGTCAATATCGGTACCGCCGCCCTCGAGGACCCCCAATGGTGTGACGAAGTCGTCGGCCGCTACGGCGAACAGGTAGCCATCGGCTTGGATGTGCGTGGCGATCAGCTGGCGGCTCGTGGCTGGACGCGTGAGGGCGGAAAGGTCCTCGACGTTCTGGCGCGCTTGGAGGACGCCGGGTGCACGCGATACGTCGTCACCGACGTTGCCAGTGATGGCATGCTGACCGGCCCTAATTACGAGCTTCTGGGGCGGATTTGCGCTCGTACCCAAGGCAAGGTTGTCGCTTCAGGAGGCATCGCCACGTTGGAGGATTTGCGACGCCTGCGCGGTCTAGTCCCGATCGGTGTTGAGGGCGCGATCGTCGGGACGGCCCTATACGTCGGCAATTTCACCTTGCCTGCGGCTCTGGAGGTCTGCCAGGCTCCCATCCCGGCTGATTCGTCTCCAATGCCGTATGCCGACTGAGCGCCGACTGATCGTGGTTTGTCTTGCGCTGATCCGTTCTAAGACGAGGAGTGTAAACTATCCCATTGTGTGCGTGGGCTCGTCCTACGCCGGATGCTTGGCCCCGCTGGGCCGATAACTGCGACATTCGAGGAAGGGAGACACCGTCCATGAGCGGTCACTCCAAGTGGGCTACCACCAAGCACAAGAAGGCAGCCATTGACGCCAAGCGCGGCAAGCTTTTCGCTCGCCTCATTAAGAATATTGAGGTGGCTGCCCGCCTCGGCGGTGGAGACCCGACAGGCAACCCGACCCTCTACGACGCCATCCAGAAGGCGAAGAAGAGCTCGGTCCCCAATGACAACATCACTCGTGCCGTCAAGCGTGGGTCCGGTGAGGGCGCTGACGCCGTCAATTACGAGACGATTATGTACGAGGCCTACGGTCCTGCCGGCGTAGCCATCCTTATTGAGTGTCTAACCGACAATCGCAATCGCGCCGTTTCTGACGTTCGCGTGGCCGTCACCCGCAACGGCGGAACGATGGCTGACGGTGGCTCCGTGCAGCGCTTGTTCCAGCGTAAAGGTGTCGTCTCGGTCTCCAAGACCTATGAGGTTGAGGAGGGCCGTAAAACTGAGACCCGTGAGGTGGACGAGGACCAACTCATGGAGGCGACCATTGATGCTGAGCCTGAGGACATCGTTGATGAGGGCGAGGTCTTCGAGATCATTTCGGATCCTAACGCCGTCGTCGATGTCCGTAAGGCCGTCCAGGATGCAGGTATTGATTACGACTCCGCTGAGGTGTCGTTCAAGCCAGACTTCACCCAGGCCGTCGACCTCGACGGCGCTCGCAAGCTGTACAAGATCCTTGACGCTCTCGAAGATCTCGATGACGTCCAGAATGTGTTCTCCAACGCTGATATTCCCGCCGAGGTTGCAGCAGCTCTTGACGGGGAGGAGTGAGCATTCCGCAGTCGGCCCCCGACCCCCGTGTCACCAGGGTCATGGGGGTCGACCCTGGTTTAACTCGATGCGGGGTCGGCGTTGTTGAAGGTGGACTAGGAGTATCCCTGAAGCTTATTGCGGTGGGCGTCATCCGTACTCCTGCTGACCTCGATCATGCACACCGCCTACTGCGTATTCATGACGAGTTAGAGGAGTGGCGTGATCACGCCCACCCGGATGCCATCGCCGTCGAGAAAGTGTTTGCCCAGCACAACCGCAATACGGTAACTGGCACCGCTCAGGCAGCCGGAATGGCGATGATGATTGCGGCCCGGCATGGTCTTCCGGTCGCTCTTCACACCCCCAGTGAGGTCAAAGCGGCAATCTCGGGCTCGGGGCGAGCCGATAAGGCCCAGGTTGGCCTCATGGTAGCAAGGGTGTTGCGGCTATCGGCTCCGCCCAAACCGGCTGACGCCGCTGACGCGGTAGCTCTGGCGATCTGCCACCTGTGGCGTGGCGGGGCGACTCAGCGCATTGATGCCGCGGTGGCTGCGCAACGACGCAGTCGGCCCGCTCCCCGTTCCTGGAAGGACCTAGCCCGGTGATTTCCCATTGTTCCGGCACGGTAAGCGCTGCCGGCCCGACCTGGGTCGTCCTTGACAATCATGGGGTCGGCATCAAAGTGCTGTGTCCTCCTGCTACCGCTGCGAGTGCTCGCATCGACCAAGATATCTCCCTGCAGACGTCGCTGGTTGTGAGGGAAGATTCCCTGACTCTTTACGGATTCGTCGAGGCTGACGATCGTGATGCCTTCGAGCTGGTGCAAACTGCGTCGGGGGTCGGTCCCAAACTTGCTGCAGCGATCATGAGCGTCCTCGACGCTAGTCAGCTGGCCACCGCGATTACCGAAGAAGACGACGCGACCCTGTGCCGCGTTCCCGGTATTGGTCGCAAGGGTGCGGCAAAAATGATCTTGGAGCTCAAGGACAAGATGGCAGCCTTTGCTCCTCGTGGGCCTTCGACGAGTGATGCTGCTCACGTGACTGCGCCATGGCGAGAACAAGTGGCGGAGGGCCTAGTCGGATTGGGCTGGTCGGCCAAGGATGCGGAGAAGGCCGTCGACGAGGTGGCTGCTCTCAAGGACGCCGATCCGGCTATGACGATCGGTAACCTCATGCGAGCGGCGTTGCGTAGTTTGGCTCGGTGACATGTCGGATGCCTCTGGCAGACTGACAGGAGTCGTCAGGAAGGAGAATGTCGGTGGAACACTCGCCCGTTGACCCGTCGGCCGAACCCCCTGAAAAGGCTGAGGAAGCAGCCCTACGACCTGGCGTGCTGGCAGAGTTCGGGGGACAGCAGCGAGTAGCCGACCAGCTGGGCCTGGTCCTTGCAGCGTCGAAGTCCCGCGGCACGACTCCCGACCATGTCCTGCTGTCGGGGCCACCCGGTCTTGGCAAAACCACTTTGGCCATGATTATTGCCTCAGAAATGTCGGCACCAATCCGGATTTCTTCCGGTCCTGCCATTCAGCATGCCGGGGACTTGGCTGCGATCTTATCCTCGCTAGTACCTGGTGAAGTGTTCTTTCTTGATGAGATTCACCGGATGTCTAAGCCCGCCGAAGAAATGCTCTACCTGGCGATGGAGGATTTCCGGGTCGATGTCGTGGTAGGGAAGGGGCCAGGAGCTACCGCGATCCCGATTGACATCCCGCCATTCACGTTAGTGGGAGCAACGACGCGGGCCGGACTATTACCGGGGCCATTGCGTGACCGCTTCGGCTTTACTGCCCAGCTTGACTACTACGAGGTAGCCGACCTTGAACGGATCGTGAAGCGATCGGCCGGGGTCATTGGAGTTGAGCTTGCCGAAGGTACGGCGCGCACGATTGCGTCGCGGTCTCGCGGTACGCCCCGTATCGCTAACCGATTACTTCGACGGGTCCGCGACTGGGCGGACGTTAATAGCGAGTCCCCTGTGACGCCGCACGGTGCTGAGACCGCCCTTGACCTCTACGAGGTTGATCCGTTGGGTCTGGACCGTCTCGACAGGGCGGTTCTCCATGCGGTGTGCCTGAAGTTTGGGGGCGGGCCGGTAGGTTTGTCAACCCTTGCTATTAGCGTGGGGGAGGAGCCGCAGACAGTTGAGGAGGTTGCTGAACCTTTCCTGGTACGACTTGGTTTTCTCATGCGCACCCCGAGGGGCCGCGTCGCTACAGATAGGGCCTGGCGGCATCTTGGCCTTGAACCACCTCCTGACAGTTCCGGTGAGGGACTGTTCTGACCGCGTTGACCAAGCCGGGGTAGCATGACCCCGGTCACATCCGAAGACAAGGAACGATTTATGCCTCTTCTCGCTAGCCCGCTGGGCGGATTTATGCCTCTGCTGATTATTTTCATCGTGCTTATTGGCTTCACGGTGTGGCAGGGCAAGCGGCAGGTCAAGAAGCAGCAGGAGGAGCGCGCTCAACTTGAGTCACGTCTCGAGGTTGGCACTCGTGTCGTGCTCAACAGCGGTCTGTTCGTAACCATTACCCATCTCGGGGACAATCAGGCTGTCGTTGAGCTTGCCCCGGGCGTTGAGGTGAGCGTCCTTAAGCAGGCGATCGTTCGGCCCGCCGGTGACGAGGAGGAATTCGCGTTCGCTGATGACGCCACCTCTGAAGACTCCACGACTCATGATGATGGCGCCGTCGCTGAACCGGAGAGTGAGGTAATGACCTCTCCTGAGACCTCCGCTGCGATTGCTCGTACCTCTGACGAGCAGCCGCGGGCCTGATATACACCAAGATCAAGGGATTTATTCGACGTGGCAACGAAAAAGCGAACACATCATCCAGGTAGAACTCTGGTGATCTTCCTGGTGATCATCATTGTCATGTACGTACTCATGGGAGTTATGCGTACTTGGTCACCCAAGCTCGGGTTGGACCTTAGGGGTGGCACCTCCGTCACTCTGACGGCCAAGACGGAAGACGGCAAGGCTCCTCCGGCAACGAGCCTGGAGCAGGCTCGTCTCATCATCCAGCAACGAGTGAACGCGCTCGGGGTGGGTGAGTCGTCGGTGAAGACGATGGGTGATCGTAACATCGTCGTCTCAGCCCCGAATGTCGAGAGTTCCAAACTTGTGGAGATGGTCGGTCAGACCGCTCAACTCGGCTTCCGTATGGTCTATGCGGAGGAGCCGGTGAGCCGCAAGAGTGAGACTTCCGAGCCAGCAAAACCATCTGCTCTTCCTACCCCGAGCCCCAGTGCCAAGACCTCGTCTTCGCCAGGGGCATCTGCTAGCCCCAAGGATGATGCTAAGCCCAGTGCCTCGCGGTACAACGAGAAGGATCCCCAGTCGGCTGCCAAGATGGTAAAGGCTGCCCAGGAGTGGAAGCCTACGCCGGAAGACCAGAAGGCCTTCGAGGACTATAAGTGTGCGAAGTCGGTAGATTCGCCAGGTGAGAAGTCGCTCGTGACGTGTGACCGTGAAGGCACCACGAAATATTTGCTGTCCCCGGTCGCCATTTCCGGTACCCAGGTTGTCAGTGCTGATTCCGGCATTCCGCAGGGACAGTTGTCCTACGTGGTTAACCTGAAATTCAATTCCATTGGCACCACCTCGTTCAGTGACGCTACGACATACCTGTGTTCTAAAATGACTCCACAGAATCAGTTTGCGGTCGTTCTGGATGGCAAGGTTATCTCTTCCCCGCAGCTCGACGGTAGTAAGGGCGCGTCCTGTCCGATTAACGGGGGCGAGGCTCAGATCTCTGGCCACTTCACCCAAGACAGCGCGGCTGATCTCGCCAACGTCCTGAAATACGGCGCTCTTCCGCTGTCGTTCGACATCTCCAGCGTCGACAACATTTCGCCCACCCTTGGTGGTGAGCAACTTCGAGCTGGCATCATTGCTGGCATCATTGGCCTGATTGTCGTCGGCGGCTACTGCTTGCTGTACTACCGTGGCCTAGGTCTGGTGACCCTCGGCTCCCTCATCGTTGCTGGTATTACCACCTATGCGGCCATGGTGCTGCTCGGTGAGGCCGTCGGATTCACTCTTTCGTTGGCCGGTATCGCCGGCGCGATTGTGGCTATCGGCGTGACAGCAGACTCCTTCATCGTCTACTTCGAACGCATCCGAGACGAGATCCGCGAGGGACGTACCCTGCGCACCGCTCTTCAGACTGGTTGGGCAAAAGCCCGGGGCACGATCCTCATGGCCGACGGCGTATCTCTGCTGTCCGCTGTCGTCTTGTTCGTGCTGTCTGTAGACCAGGTGAAGGGATTCGCATTTACCCTCGGTCTGACCACACTTATCGATCTCGTTATTTGTTTCTTCTTTACCCATCCCATCGTGACCGTGTTAGGGCGCACAAAGTTCTGGGGACGGGGCCGACGCGGTTCTGGCCTCGAGGCGGCGCATATGGGCGTCACTGAGAGCCAATTGCTCGGTCGCAGGAGTAGGCGATCTGCTCCGAGAGCAAAACGCACCGTCGAGTCGGAGGAGGTCTGAGATGACTGACGACATGAATACCCAGACCTCGTCTGTTACCATGAAGCCTCCTAGCGGCGGCACGGCAGACAAGAAACGCAAGCATGGCTTCACCCATGCCCTATACACCGGTGAGATCTCCTATGGATTCATCCAGCGTCGCAAGCTCTGGTACACCATTAGTGCAGTCGTTATCGTCATCTCACTGATCGGTCTGCTGGTACGCGGCCTGAACCTCGGCATTGAGTTTAAGGGCGGTGTGCAGTTTCGGGCTCCGGCTCACGTGGCTACCTCGACTATCGACGACGTCCGAAAGTCGGTGCTGTCGTCGGGTGCTCCCGACATGGATGCGACCGAGGTTGTCAGTCTCGGTTCGGATGCTGTCCAGGTGCAGACTCGGGCTCTCAACAATGATGAGACCACGAAGGTCCAGGAGGCCATTGCTAAGGCTACCGGGACGAAGACGAGTTCGGTCACCTACTCCAAGGTTGGTAGCCAGTGGGGTGAGCAGATCACCAGTAAGGCTATTAAGGCGTTGGTCGTCTTCCTGGTCTTGGTGATGTTGCAGATTTGGGTCTATTTCCGGCATTGGAAGATGTCTATTGCCGCCTTGATAGCTCTCTTACACGACCTCATCGTCACTATCGGCATCTATGCGCTGGTTGGATTCACGGTCTCACCGTCGACAGTCATTGGTGTCCTCACGATTCTGGGCTATTCCTTGTACGACACCGTCGTGGTTTTCGACAAGGTGCGCGAGAACGTCCAGGGCATCGACAAGCGCGATTACACCTTTGCTGAGGGAGCTAACCGAGCTGTTAACCAGGTACTGGTGCGGTCCATTAACACCACCATCGTCGGCGTGTTACCGGTCGCCGCGCTGCTCTTCGCTGGTGTCTTTGTGCTGGGCTCCGGCCCGCTGGAAGACCTTGGTCTGGCTCTGTTCGTCGGAATGATCGTCGGTGCCTACTCCTCGATCTTCATTGCAACCCCGGTGTTCACTCAGCTGAGTGAGCATGAGCCGGCTATGAAGGAGCACACCGCCCGCGTTCTGCGTCGCCGGCAGCGGGCTGCTCAGAAGACTCCTCAGGTGATCGCTGAGACCGTTGCTGGGGAAGGTCCACGCGACGTGACGACCATTACCGAGAATGGTCGTCACCAGCCACGTCGTGCCACCCGTGCCGAGAGGAAGAAATGACCTATCGTAAGGACCTGATTGCTAGCCTGATTCGGGATGTCCCGGACTTTCCGGAGCCCGGGGTCACTTTTAAGGACATCACTCCGCTACTGGCAAATCCTAATGGTTACGCGGCTGCGATCTCCGAGCTCGTCGACACTGCTGCTCGTGACGTGGACGTCGTCGTCGGTATGGAAGCGCGTGGGTTCATGTTCGCCGGGCCGGTAGCTCTTTCCCTGGGAGCGGGATTTGTTCCCGTCCGCAAGCCCGGGAAGCTTCCGGGTGAGGTCTATTCTCAATCTTTCGTGCTGGAGTATGGTTCGGAAACCCTGACAGTCCATCAGGATGCGGTGCCGCCGGGGTCCAAGGTGCTCATCGTCGATGACGTCCTCGCGACTGCCGGCACAGTTCGCGCTACCGCCTCCCTTGTGGAGCAGCTGGGTGCAGAGCTGGTCGGTGTATCGGTACTCTTAGAGCTGTCGGCCCTGGGAGGTCGCGAGAAGCTTGATCGCGCCGGAATCGGTCCTGTCGACGCAGTCCTCACAGTCTGATCATGGTCTCGGAATCATCCGGATCCGCGGGGCGTCACAGCATCTTCGAGCAGACCGCTCTAGTCAAGCTTCCGTTTAAAGCGACCGAGCCATTTCGAGAACTGATTAAGCGGTTGGTCTGGTCAGCGGTATTGCTGCTGGTTAGTACGCTGATTGTGTGGGTCGATCGGAAGTCATACGTTGATACGACCGCTGGAGACGGCGTCTCTTTCATTGACGCCTTTTATTACTCAACGGTCACCGTCACCACCACCGGCTACGGTGACATCACCCCGGTCGCCCCGCATGCGCGGCTTATTAACGCCTTCATCATTACGCCGCTGCGCATTACTTTCCTGGTGCTGTTAGTTGGCACCACCCTCGAGATGTTGGCCAGTGAGGGGCGACGCGGCCTGCTCGATAGTGCCTGGAGGAAGCGCATGAGGAACCACACCGTCGTTATCGGGTACGGCACGAAAGGCCGCAGCGCGGTCAATACACTGCGTAACCACGACGTCCCGGCTGAGAAGATTGTCGTGATTGACTCCCGTCCCTCGGCAGTGGCTGAGGCCAACCGGTCTGGGTTGGCGGCGTTCGAGGGAGACGCCACTCGTCGCGATCTCTTAAGGCGAGCTGAGATTAGTAAAGCGCGGGAGGTCGTCATTACCCTCAATCGAGATGACTCGGCGATTCTGACGACCCTGACGGTCCGCCAGCTCAACCCGCGCTGCCACATCGTCGTTTCTGGTCGAGAGGACGAGAATCTCCCGTTGCTGCGCGAGTCTGGTGCCGATGCTGTCGTCACCTCTGCTGACGCAGTGGGACGATTGCTCGGATTGTCATCGGTCAACCCGCACGTCGGCACCGTTGTAGACGATCTGCTGTCCAGCTCCAAAGGTATGGAGGTTGTTCAGAGGATGGTTTCCAGAAGCGAGGTGGGCGCACGTCCAGCCGATATTCAAAATGAACGGGTACTGGCGGTCATTCGAAACGACGTACTGCGCAACTTTTACGATTCCTCGGTGGGCCAGTTGCAGGCCGGCGACGTCATCGTGGTCGTGCGCAAAGCGGTTCCACGCCCTCATGAACCACAACCTGACAGCGACCTGGTGCGCTGAGAGCAGCGGATCTAGGCGTTGGTGCTACAAGCCCCTAGCACAGCGCACTCAGCGGACGGCGAGGTGTGCAGTGCCACTAGAATGAGGAATCTAACTTGCTAGGAGGTGACCCGATGACCGACGACAGCGTCTATGGCCCGTACGGTTCGGGTAAGGGAAGCCTGGGCAAGCCGAAACCTGGTCAGCAGCGTCCCCAGCCCCGCATGCGGATGCGCGAGCGCATTGTGCGGTGGGGGACACCGAAATCATCAGCCCCGACCCAAAGCGTCACCGATCCTTTGATATCGGTAGTGCTGGCCAACCATCCGAAGGCTGATACTGCCCTCATTGATCGGGCGTATCGCACTGCTGAGCATTATCACCGCGGGCAGTCTCGTAAGTCTGGTGATCCCTACATCACACATCCGCTCGCGGTGACGATGATCCTCGCTGAGCTCGGCATGGACGAGCGGACTCTATGCGCCGGCCTCCTGCATGACACCGTCGAGGACACTTCCTACACCAACGAACAGCTCACTGCCGATTTCGGTGAAGAAGTCGCCCTCCTCGTTGATGGGGTCACCAAGCTTGACAAGGTCCAATATGGGGATTCTGCGAAGGCTGAGACCATTCGCAAGATGGTTATCGCGATGAGCCGAGATATTCGAGTTCTCGTCATCAAGCTGGCAGATCGGCTGCACAATATGCGCACGCTGGGGTTTTTGCGTCCCGACAAGCAGAACCGTATCGCCAAGGAGACCCTTGAGATTTTCGCTCCGCTGGCCCACCGCCTGGGCATGAACGCCATCAAGTGGGAGCTGGAGGATCTGTGCTTTTCCACCCTTAACCCAAAGCTTTACGACGAGATCGTCCATATGGTTGCGGAGCGGGCTCCGCAGCGGGAAGCCCAGCTCAAAGACGTCATCTCAATCGTTCGTCAGGACCTTGACGAGGCGGGTATCAAAGCCACCGTCTACGGACGACCGAAGCACTATTACTCGATCTATCAAAAGATGGTAGTGCGCGGCAGGGACTTCTCCGATATCTACGACCTCACCGGTCTGCGCATCCTCGTCGATACTCCGCGCGATTGTTACGCAGCTCTGGGTGTTATGCATGTGCGATGGAACCCTCTTCCTGGTCGGTTCAAGGACTACATCGCAATGCCCAAGTACAACATGTACCAGTCCTTGCACACCACGGTGCTGGGGCCAGGCGGTCAGCCGGTCGAGTTACAGATTCGCACCCACGAGATGCATCGGCGCGCCGAGTATGGTGTGGCAGCTCACTGGAAGTACAAGGAAAATCCCAATGCCGTTGGCCGAGGGATTCAGCCTGACGGCACAGATCTTTCGTGGGTGCAATCGCTCAATCAGTGGTCCAAGGAAGAGTCTGATCCCAGCGAGTTCCTCGATTCGCTGCGTTTCGAGATCAACTCTCGCGAGGTGTATGTGTTCACCCCCAAAGGCGACGTCATGAGCCTTCCCCAGGGCGCCACTCCGGTTGACTTCGCCTATGCTGTCCACACCGAGGTTGGCCACCGCTGTATTGGTGCCAGGGTGAACGGCAAACTTGTCACGCTCGATACCAAACTCACCAACGGCGATGTCGTCGATATCCTCACGTCAAACGCGCCTGACGCTGGTCCCAGTCGGGACTGGCTGGGGTTCATTGCCTCTCCTCGTGCCCGTTCCAAGATCAAGTCTTACTTCACTAAGGAGCGCCGCGAAGAGTCCATAGAAGCCGGCAAGGACGCCATCGCAAAGCAGTTACGCCAAGCTGGTGTGCCGTTGCAGTCTTTGCTGACTGTCGAATACCTCACCGCTGTGGCCGACGACCTTAGGGTGCCCGGTATCAACGCCCTGTATGCGGCGGTCGGGGAGCACAACGTCGGTGCGCAGTCCGTCGTCGAGAAGCTCATCGCGTTAGGGGGCGGCCCGGAAGAAACTACCGCTGACGTCGAGGAAGAATTGGCGGTCGGCGTCAAGGCACCGCGTCATCGCGGTAGCGAAAGCGGGATTATGGTCGATGGTGACCCCGATATGCTCGTCAAGTTAGCCCGGTGCTGTACCCCGCTACCTGGCGATCCCATCATGGGGTTCGTGACGCGCTATGACGGCGTTTCAGTGCATCGAACTGACTGTTCCAATGCTAAGAACCTTCTCGAGCACCCGGAGCGCATCGTTTCGGTGTCGTGGTCTGACGATCAGCAGGCGGGCTATCGGGTCACCATCCAGGTTGAGGGACTCGATCGTGCCGGTCTGTTACTCGATACCTTCCGAGTTCTCGCCGAGCAGGGGGTGAGCGTTATTTCAGCCAATATGAGCGCGTCAAAGTCTCATCTCGCCCGGTTGCGGCTCACCTTCGAAGCCCCCGACCCGACTCACCTCAAGCACCTCACTGAGTCGATCCGTCGGATCTCAGGGGTTTACGACGTCTTCCGGGTAAAATCCTAAAGATTGTCCCGATGCGCTAATGGCCCCGGCCCTGGAAAGTGTCTCAGGGCCGGGGCCGCGGTCATCAGGCACTGAACTCGTCGAGCGCCTTCTGAGCTTCGTCGAGCCAGGTCTGGTAGGTCTTGATCGACTCACGGGCCGCTTCGGCGTCTTTAGTACGGCCAGCGGTCTCAGCCTTCTCAGCCTGAACACTCAGTTTGCTGATCTGAGTTTTGAACATATCGACGGTGGCGCGGGCACGTTCGCGAGCCTGTGGATCGGTGCGCTTCCACTCGGCTTCCTCAGCGGAATGGACTTGACGCTCCAAGTCACGGACGCGAGCGTCGATACGCTTCATGGCGTCACGAGGAACGCGACCAACCTCGTTGAACTTTTCGAGGAAAGCGCGGAGCTTAACCTTGGCTTCTTCAATGTCCTCGACGGGCAGGATGTCCTTTTCAGCCTTGCCAAGGAGCTCTTCCTTGATTTCCTGGTTACCACGGTATTCCTCGTCCTGTTGGCTCTGGGCCGCGGCTCGGGCGTCGAAGAACGTGTCCTGGATAGCGCGGAATTCTTTCCAGAGCTTGTCGTCGACCTCGCGGGGAGCAGGGCCGGCGGCCTTCCATTGACTCATGAGGTCTCGGAACTGGCGAGAGGTCTCGCCCCAAGCCGTCGATTCGGCCAGTGGACGAGCCTCCTCGATGATGCGTTCCTTGATCACGCGAGCGCGCTCGCGTAGGTGGTTCTGCTGGGCCATGTGCTGCTTGCGGCGTCGGGTAAATGTGGTGCGAGCACCGGAGAAACGGTGCCACAACTCGTCGTCGGTCGCCTTGTCGATACGAGGGAGACGACGCCACTGGTCAAGCAGATCGCGAAACTTTCCAATGCCGCCGCGCCAGTCACTACCGGCAGCAATGGCCTCTGCCTGAGCGACCATCTCCTCTTTGGCCTGCTTGGCGTGGGCCTTAGCTTCAGCGCGCTCCTCACGACGGGTCTCCGCTTTAGCATCGATAGTGGGGTTCAAGGCCTCCACTCGGGCCGCGAGAGATTCCAGATCGCCAACGGCATTGGCTTCACGAATAGACGTAACGAGCTTACTGGCTGTTGACCGTGCCTCCTCCGGCGAGGCGGTGCCTGAGTTCACTCGTGATTCCAGCAGCGACACCTCGGTCTCGAGGGCGTGGTAGCGGCGCACGAAGAATTCAAGGGCTTCCTCGCTAGTGGAGTCCGGCACCTGGCCGACAGACCTTTCCCCGTCGCGAGTACGGACGTAAACGGTGCCGTCATCATCGACGCGGCCGAAGGACTGCGGAGCTTGTGCGTGACTCATACGATCCATCTTGCCCGATAAAGTGGCAAACGTGTTCATTGCGTCCTTTATCACGGGTCCTTTTCAGACCAATTGCTACCTACTAGCGCGCGAACAGGGGTCTGATTGCGTCATCGTCGACCCTGGCATGGGAGCTGAGGAGTTCCTGGGCGACGCCCTGAAAACCCATCACCTTGTTCCAGCAGCGATCGGCGTGACTCACGGCCACATCGACCATATTGGTGCTGCCCGGCAGATTGGGGACGAGTACGGCATCCCGGTGCTGTGTCCTCGTGACGACCGCCACCTCCTCAGCAACCCGATGGCCGGCCTCTCCGACTTCGCCCGCCCACTTATCGAACAGTGGTATGGGTCGACGACCCTGCGTGAACCAGAAGAAGTCGTCGACGTCGAACCCTTCTCCCACCACCAATTCGCTCACCTCGATCTGGAGTTCCTGCACGCACCAGGCCACACCCCCGGTTCATCCATGATTCGTGTGGTCGACGCTGAATTCGGTCCCATCGTCATGTCAGGAGACGTCGTCTTTGCTGGATCTGTCGGGCGCACCGACATGCCAGGTGGCGACCCCGCTCAGATGTCACGCAGCCTTTCCGACGTCGTCTGGCCCCTGGATGATTCCACCCATCTACTCCCCGGCCACGGTGGACCAACGACGATAGCCAATGAGCGTCTGACCAATCCGTTCTTGAGCCGTCGCTAGGTTTAACTGCATGTGAATGAGCCCAATCGCCTACAGGCTGGCACAATGAAGCCTGCGGGGTAACCCGCTGTTGTACTCAATTTTCGAAGGATTCCCTCATGGCACGTCTCAAGCCCCTGTCCGGTTTTCCCGAGTTCCTGCCCTCAGGACAGATGGTGGAGAACCATGTGACTCGGATTCTTGAGGAGACCTTCGAGCTTCATGGCTTCGCACCGATCCATACCCGCGCCGTCGAGCCGATGGAGCAGCTCACCCGTAAGGGAGAGATCGACAAAGAGGTCTACGTCGTTGACCGGCTGCACGCCGACCCGCACGACACGCGTCGTGAGAAGGATCGCCTCGGCCTGCACTTCGACCTGACCGTCCCCTTCGCACGTTACGTACTTGAGAATGCCGGACATCTGTACTTCCCGTTCCGTCGCTACCAAATTCAGAAAGTGTGGCGTGGCGAACGTCCGCAGGAGGGCCGCTACCGCGAGTTCACCCAGGCAGATATCGATGTTGTTGGAGACCAAACCCTTGCTGAGCACCACGACGTCGAGACCCCACTAGTGATGCTTTCAGCGCTTGAGCGGCTGCACACTGAGCTGGGATTTCCGACTGTCACCATGCACGTTAACAACCGCAAGCTTTCCGAGGGGTTCTATCGCGGGCTCGGCATCGAGGATCCGATGGCAGTGCTACAGCAGGTCGACAAGTACGACAAGATCGGCCCGGACGCCGTCCGCGAGCTGCTTATCAATGAGTTGGGCCTTTCTGACGACGTCGCGGCCAAGTGCGTCGCTCTGGCCTCTATCCGATCGGCCGACGACTCCTTCATCGCCAAGGTACGTGAGCTGGGGGTGTCCAACGAGATGCTCGAGGAGGGGCTGGACTCCCTCAATCGGGTAGTCACCGCTGTCAACAAGGCGGTTCCCGGGCGCATGGTTGTCAACCTTAAGATCGCCCGAGGGCTGGACTACTACACCGGAACCGTCTACGAGACCGAGCTCACCGGCCACGAATCTATGGGTTCAGTGTGCTCGGGCGGTCGCTACGAGTCCCTCGCTTCCGACGGTAAACATGCCTACCCAGGGGTGGGCATCTCTCTAGGCCTGACCCGCTTGCTGGCGCCGATCCTGTCCCGTGGCGAGCTGTCGTCCTCGCGCTCGGTGCCCTCGGCGGTTCTGGTTGCCGTCAATGCGGAAGAGGATCGTGCTACGTCGGAGGCTGTCGCTGTCGCCCTGCGTTCCCGCGGCATCCCATGCGAAGTAGCTCCGAAAGCTGACAAGTTCGGAAAACAGATCAAGCACGCCGATCGTCGGGGCATCCCATTCGTGTGGTTTCCGGGCGTCAAACACGCCGACCACCGTGACGCCGACACCGTTAAGGACATTCGGTCAGGCGATCAGGTCGAGGCTGATGCGGCGTCGTGGAACCCGCCTACCGAGGACCTTCATCCCGGTGTGATCGGCACCTGGTGACCTCAGGCCACGGGGGTTCCAGGGCTGCTGGGCTCCCGCGGCGTCGACAGGGATCTCAGCAGGACGGCACGTGGTTTCGAGCACGTGCAGTGATGACGTCGTCGGCGGCCAGAGTGAGCCACCACAGCGTTCCCAGTCCCAAGCTGAGTCGCTGCCAGATTCCGGTGTAGTTCATCGGGGTGCCGTTGAACCAGTCCATCGCGCCAATGCCGTTGAGGAGGGTGAAAATCACCCAAGCCCACGCCACCACCAGACCGAACCCGCGGAATCTCGTCATGGTCGAGTTGAGCAGCAGGATCGGTAGCGCAAATCCGATGACGACAACGGTTGAAGTCCCGACGTGGACTATATGGCTCGCACTGACGTGTCCGGCCTCTTCAGCAGCCATACACGCCGGGGAACGAGTAGGAGAGCAGTCCATCGTAACTAGGGCATCGAGGACACTGAAGAGCCCTCCTACGACGAAGCCAATTCCTGACCACCCCTGACGCCCGAGGGGACGGTGTCGGGCCCACGCAAGAGTTGCCAGACCTGCCAAACACAGCGAGGTCCCCATCACCACATCGGTAGTCTGGAAGAGGTAACGCCACGGTTGATCGCGCGCAGAATACTCCGAGACGAATGCGTGCAGCTGGCTCATGGCCGGGTTGAGCACCCCAGCGAAGGCCCAGGTGAGCGAGGCGAGCGAGGCGAGGACGAGGAAGCCAGCGCGCGAGCGTCGGCACGTCATCTCACGACGATCAGTCATCAGCGCTGCTGACCTCTCCATTCGCTGCGCAACAAGCCGTGGTACTGGGAGGCTCGCGGGCCGCACGAACCGATCACGCAGGCTCGCCGCAACCCTTCGGTGACCATTCCCGCCTTCTCCATTACTCTCCCGGAGGCAATGTTCGCCGGATCGTGGCGAGCCTCGACCTTGTTGACCTGGGCGATGTCGAACAAGTAAGACATCACCGCTTTGACCGTTTCGGTCGCGTAGCCATGATTCCACCAGCGTCTGCCAAAGCAGTAGCCCAGCTCGGCGAGGTTGACTCTCCTATCAACGTTGACCGCAGCAATCTGGCCGATGATGACATCATCCAGCCACACTGCCCAATTGAAGGTGGCGGGGTCGTCGTAGTCGTGTACCCAACCGGTCAGCAGCGATCGGGTCGCGTCGACGTTGGGATGCGGCGGCCAGGTCACAAACCGGGTGGCCTCGGTGTCACTAGCCCAGTTGTCGTACATCTGTTGGGCATGGTCAACCGACCATCGGCGGAGCACCAGCCGATTGGTCCGGATCGGACGCGTGCCAACCAGCTTCATGACGGTGACGATAGCACCGGTTCCCAAGGGCCCCTCACAGATGTGCAGACAGTTCCATAGCCGGTTTCCCGCTGAGATCTGAGGGTGGCACTGTCTGCGGTGAGGTTGGGATCTTCTCGTCAGTTTCCGGGCGCACTGCCTGGCTGGCGTCAAGCTCCTCGGCAACGTTGCGATCTCGAGCGGTAGCGGCCATCAATTTGATGCGGTTGAGCTGGTTAACTTGAGAGGCCCCGGGATCATAATCGACAGACACCACGTTGGCCTCCGGGAACTGACGGCGGATCTCGCGGAAGATACCACGCCCGGTGACGTGGTTTGGTAGGCACGCGAAGGGCTGCACAACAGCGATATTCGGTACGCCCTCACGGATCATATCGACCATCTCACCGACGAGGTACCATCCCTCACCGGCCTGGTTACCGAGCTGAACGATGCGCTGGGCGTCAGCCATGAGTTCAGTGATTGGGGTCGGGACTTCAAACCGAGTGGACTTGCGCAATGCCGCGGTGACCGGCTTCTGGTACTGCATGAGCAGGCTCCGGAAAGCTTTTTTGACGTGACGGCTCCACTTGTCGGTACCGAAGGTCTGGTAGTTGTAGTCGCCAGCAGACAGGCAGTTGTAAACGAACCACATTAGGCCTGGCAGGACGGCCTCACAGCCCTCGGATTCGATGGTTTCGACGATGTGGTTGTTGGCGTCAGGATGAAATTGCACCAAGATCTCGCCTAGCACGCCGACCCGCGGCTTACGTGGCCCGTCGATCAATTCGAGATGTTCGAAATCGTCAACGATGCCGTTGATCATGGCCCTGTAGGAGGTGCGGCGTCCCCAAGTTGGGGAATGTCCACCGTTCAGGAAATGTTCGCGGGCTATGGTCGTCCAGCGGTGCATGAGGTCATCGGCCGATCCTGGGACCGCTGCGTAAGGACGGGTGCGAAGGTGCACCTTCTGCAGCAGGTCTCCGATGGTGATGGCTTGCACCATGCGGTGGATGAGCGGGGCAGTCAAGGAGAAGCCCGGGTTGTCCTCGACTCCTTGCAACGAGGCTGCGATGACCGGAATATTGCCGAACCCAGCGTCTTTGAGAGCCTTGCGTAGCAAGCCGATGTAGTTGGTGGCTCGGCACATGCCGCCGGTCTGAGTGAGCAAGAGGGTGGTGTGGTCAAGGTCATACTTGCCGGATTTCAGCGCCGACACGAGTTGCCCAATGACGACGATGGCCGGGAAACAAGCATCGTTGTTGACCACCGATAGGCCATAATCGATGTTCTCTCGGGAGGCGTGCTTCAACACCTCGACCCGATACCCAGAGGCCTGCAGAGCGGCCTCTGCGACGGAAGTCTGGTAGGGGGCCAGCTGTGGCACCAGAATGGTGTGGGTAGCTTTCATCTCTTTTGTGAAGGGCACCCGGTCGTCCGATAGCGGATGGGTTACAAGCTTGCGGTTATGGCGGGCTCGTTCCTTCGATGCGGCCTGCAGCGAGCGCATCCGGATGCGAGCTGCTCCCAGGTTCGATACCTCGTCGATCTTGAGGGTGGTGTAGATGCGGTCACGGGCGGCCAGGATTTCGCGCACCTGATCAGTGGTGATGGCATCGAGGCCGCAGCCGAATGAATTCAGCTGAACTAGCTCAAGGTCGGGACGTGATCCGACGAACGCTGCGGCCTGGTAGAGGCGGGAGTGGAACATCCACTGGTCGCGCACGCGCAGCGGCCGTTCCAGCAGATCGGCTCCCAGATGGGCCACCGAGTCCTCGGTTAATACCGCCATTCCCAAGGAATTAACCATCTCTGGGATCCCGTGATGGACTTCCGGATCGACATGATAAGGACGGCCTGCCAGTACGATTCCAGGGACGTTGTGATCGGCCATATAGGTCAAGGCGTCCTCGCCCATCGCCCGGATGTCGTCGTGGAAAGCCCGATCTTCCTCCAGGCCTTTGGCAATGGCGCGGCGGGCTTCATCGACGGTGACACCATCATCAGAGAAGATCTCGGCCAGCCGCTTAGCGAGCTTGTCGGGATCAGCTAGTGACAGAAAGGGCGAGATAAGCTCGACATTCTTGTCTCGTAGGCTTTCGACGTTGGCCCTAATGACCTCGGGGTACGAGGCAACCACGGGGCAGTTGAAGTGCGCATCGGCGTCTGCCACGCTGACCTGTTCAAAGCGGATACAGGGATCGAAAATCCGGGTCACCCCACGCTGGACAAGGTCCTCGACGTGGCCGTTGTTGAGCTTGGCAGGATAACAAATATTTTCGCTGGCGATCGATTCCATGCCTTTTTCGAACAGGGCATGGGAGGAACGTCCCGAGATCATGACACGGTAGCCGAGTGCTGACAGAGTCGTGAACCAGAACGGGTAGTTTTCGTACATGTTCAATGCGCGAGGCAGGCCCAAGTCACCACGGTAAGCCTTCTTAGCCGTCAAACGTCGGTAGCCAAAGAGCCTCTTGTACTTGGCCTCGAACACGTTGGGCAGCTCAGACTTCGCCATCCTGGCCATCTTGCGGTTATCGACTTCGGCACCACGGTCGCAACGGTTGCCAGAAACGAAAACGCGACCGTCGGAAAAGGTAGCGATGGTGCGCTGGCAGTGATTTTGGCACAAGGTGCAGTCGTCGCGGTGGGTCTCGACGGCGAAACCGTCGAGTTCGGCGCGCTCCCGTAAGCCGTCGGAGGTGGTGGGCTCTGCGGCATGGAATCGGGCGCGAGCCGTCAGGGCAGCCCCATAGGCTCCCATCAGGCCGGCTTCGGCGGGACGGACGACCTCGCGGCCGGTGAGCTTTTCAAAGGCCCGCAGTACCGCATTGTTGAGAAATGTTCCTCCCTGAACGACGACCTTGTCACCCAGTTGCGCTGGATCAGTAAGCTTGATGACTTTATATAAGGCATTGCGGACCACAGAGTAGGAGAGTCCGGCAGCAATATCAGCGGGGGAGGCTCCCTCCTTTTGTGCTTGCTTGACTGACGAATTCATAAAGACGGTGCAGCGACTACCCAGATCTACCGGATGCTGAGATAGCAGACTCATGGAGGCGAATGATTCGATATCGGTATCCATGCCCGCAGCAAAGGTTTGTAGGAAGGAGCCACACCCCGACGAGCACGCCTCATTGACAGAGATGGAGTCGATGACCTGATCGATAACGCGCAAGTACTTCATGTCCTGACCGCCAATGTCAATGATCGCGGTCACCCCCGGAAGTAAATGATCGGCAGCTCGGTAGTGGGCCATGGTTTCGACTTCGCCGTCTTCAGCCCCCAGCGCAGCCTTGACGAGCCCCTCACCGTACCCAGTGGTGCAGGTGCGGGCAATGGTGGCCGCCGCTGGCAAGGTGTCGTAGAGGTCGGCGAGGATTCGCACCGCTGCGCTGACCGGGTCACCCTCATTAGAGGCGTAGTGAGAGGCGACGATGTTGAGGGACTCGTCAAGGAGAACTGACTTGATTGTCGTTGATCCAGCGTCGATGCCCAAGAAAAGGTTGCCGCGAGCGTCATGTAAAGGCAGGCGCGGTAGCTTGGCGCGAGAATGCCGCTGATTGAATTCGGCTAGCTCCTCCTCGTTACGGAATAGCGGCGGCATGGACTGGGAAATCCCGTTTGGAGTGCGAGCGTGTCGTGAACGTTTCGCGGTTTCCGCGAGATCTACTGGCTCAGACGTTGACGTCAGAGCCGCTCCCATAGCCACGTATAACTGAGCACGGTCCGGGGTGATGTACGCATCAACCTTGCCCTCGAGGATACGCGAGAAAGCGTCGCGCAGACTGGGCATGAAGTGCAGCGGACCGCCAAGGAAAATGACCTTGCCTCGAATTGGGCGGCCACACGCCAGGCCGGCAATGCACTGGGTGGCTACAGCCTGCAGGACCGAGGCAGCCAGGTCCTCGTGCCGGGCCCCCTCATTGATGAGGGGTTGGAGGTCGGACTTAGCAAACACGCCGCAGCGCGAGGCGATGGGATGGATGGTTTCAGCCCGGGAGGCGAGGTCATTGAGCCCGGGGGCGTCGGTGTGCAGCAGGGTAGCCATCTGGTCGATGAAGGCACCAGTGCCACCAGCGCACGAACCATTCATGCGCTGTTCGGGAACCGGCTTGAGGTAGGTGATCTTGGCGTCCTCGCCGCCGAGTTCGAGAAGCACGTCGGCGTCGGGATTCCAGTGTTGGACGGCGGCCGTCTCAGCCATGACCTCCTGAATGAAGGCAAGACCCAAAGCCTCTGCGGTCCCCAGCCCCGCCGATCCGGTAACGGTCGCACGCACCTTTGCGCCGGGAAGGGCATCGGCGGCATCGCCGAGCAGAGAGGCCATAGCGCCGGTGATATCGGCGTGGTGACGTCTATAGTCCTCGAAGAGGATGTTTTCGTCGGCATCGAGGATGACGGCCTTGATCGTCGTTGATCCGACGTCAAGACCCATCCGAAGGTCTTGCGCGTCCGGTGGAATCGCATTGCCGTTGTGTGCGTCCATGTCCCCATTTCATCACCGTGGAAATCGCTTCGCAGCAGTAGGGGCCCCTTTTTCAGCCAAGTCGTGGGGAGTACGGTCATGGCATGTCCCAGTCACAATGCGCACGATCGTCCCGGCGTGGTCCGCGGGTTGAGGCTGGGGCTGCTAGGGCCGCAATCTTGGCCGCAGCCCGCTCCTTATTTCTGGCCGGTGACTTCCAGTCAGTGAGTCTGAGGGCCATAGCCCGCGAAGCTGGGGTGGACACCTCGCTCGTGGGCTATTACTTCGGATCCAAGCAATCGCTCTACAACGAGGCGATGTCCCTTCCTAATGGTCCGCATCGGATCATCGCTGAGGTGTGTTCCCGAACCGACCCGGATCATCTCGGGGAGGCCTTGGTGAGGGCGTTCATCGATGCGTGGGATGGTCACCTCGGTCTAGGAGGGCCGGATCCGCAAATGCAAGGTATGGCGCAGGCGCTTCTCACCCAGCCCGACGCCTTCGACATGCTGTGCCGGTTTTATACCGAGGAGATTTTGGCCCCAGTTGTCGATCTACTCATTCCCCAATTCGGCGCAGAAGAAGCAGGGGTACGGGCGTCTCTTGGACTCTCGCAATTGCTGGGGATTTTCACGGCTCGCTATGTCGTTGGGCTGCAATCTTTGGCGAACCTTCCGGCAGCAGAACTCATCGCTCGGGAGGGACCTGCCTTGCAGAGCACGCTCACTGGATTGACCGCCTACGGCTAACACGTTTTGCCGCAGGAGAAGCCGGTTCGCCTACCGTGGTGCCACGGCTAGCGATAGAGTCGCATTCACAAGTTTGGCGCATGGCCGCGCCTGACGCGCACGGATAACGGGAGATGACATATGACCATCGCAATCAAGATGGGTTTTCTCGATGATGGCCCTATCGTCGACGACCAAGGTCGACTTGTTGCGCGCGGGGGCGGAACCGCCCTCGTTGAGCGGCTTCTCGCTATGTACCCGGGCGCCGTTGTCGTGAACTACGAGGATCGTCAGTGCGATGGATTCGAGGCCAGGAAGCTGACCAGCCTCGAACCGCTCGAAACCCTTGTTATCAACCTCGACGTCATCGATTCGGTTGGTGTCTTCCAAACTATGCACCGCGAGGGTGCCGAGCCCAAGATCCTTAACCTTCAGTGGCTGCCCCCATCCCACTACCACCACAAGGTGAACTTCGCGGCTATGGGCCTTGCCTACGCCCTCTTCCCGACACTGTGCTCTGGTGAACGTACTGCGGGTGAGGTGACTGAGCTCGTCCGCCGCTGGACGATCTCCCCGCTGGCTCACCAGGCCCGAGTCGCCTGGGTCCAGCCTGGCATTCGTGATGACCTCGCCCGCGAGCACGTTGATCCCGAGATCCCAACGGTTCTCTACCCGGCGATTCACCTTATGGACGCCAAACGTCCGAAGCTATTCCTCGACGTTATGAGCCGCGTTGCCGCAGATATGGACGTCAGGATGGAGGCCCGTCTGAGTCAGCGCGACCTCGCTAGCGTCATGGCGATGAAGATGTCGTCGCCAAAATGGGCGTCAGTTGGCCCCCTTTTTGGTCAGCGCGAGGAGTACTGGGAGTCCCTGGCCCGCATGACGGCCTTCCTGGCCACGGCCAAGAACGAGGCCTATGGCTTCGAGTACCTTGAGGCTCTCGTCGCTGGCGCTATCGGCGTCTTCCCAGATACCACCTGGGCACGTAAGACGGTCCCGGAGGACTACCCGTATTTTTACCGCACCAGCGACGAAGCGGTTTCCATGCTCAAGAAAGTCCTCAACGATCCGCAGACCGCGCGTAATGCCATTAATGAACTTGCCGGTGGGTCGATCCGCGATTGGATCCTCAAGCACAACAAGCGTTCTGGCGGAAATGAGGCCATGCGTAAGCAGATCGAAGAATGGTTCCCCGAAATCCAAGCGTGATACGAAGGTACGGCACACGCCGTGGCGGTTGCGATCGCCACGGCGTGTGCCGTATCCGGGATGTTATCGGGGACTATCCACGGGCATCTGGGACGCGGATGGCGACGGTCATGACCCGTCGGTATGCTGTTTTGCGGCCCGTACTGTCTATGCGTGGCCTGCGACAACGGAAGGATGAAACGTGCTGCGAACCCATGAGGCAGGAACCCTACGGGCCAGCGACATCGGCAAGGAGGTGACTCTCGCCGGATGGGTTGGGCACCGACGCGACCACGGTGGCGTCGCCTTCATCGATCTTCGTGACGCCTCAGGTCTGGCCCAGGTCGTCATCCGCGACGAGATCCTGGAGTCCTCGGGCGCCCACGACCTGCGCAACGAATACTGCATCAAGGTGACGGGAGTCGTTGAGGCCCGTCCAGAGGGTAATGCCAACCCGAATCTGCCTACCGGTGAGATTGAGGTTGCTATTTCCGAGCTCGAGGTACTCAACCCCTCGGCGCCGCTGCCCTTCCAAATCGACGAGCATGTCAGTGTCGGCGAAGACGCCCGCCTGAAATACCGCTACCTCGACCTGCGCCGTCCGCGTCAGCATGAGGCCCTGGTGCTGCGTTCTCGGGTAACTCACGCCATTCGTGAGGTGCTGGATCGTCACAACTTCTACGACATTGAGACCCCGACCCTAACCCGCTCCACCCCTGAGGGTGCCCGCGACTTCCTGGTTCCGGCTCGTTTGGCTCCGGGCTGTTGGTACGCCCTGCCACAGAGCCCTCAGCTGTTCAAGCAGCTGCTCATGGTCTCGGGCATGGAACGCTATTACCAGATCGCTCGCTGCTACCGTGACGAGGATTTCCGTGCCGATCGCCAGCCTGAGTTCACTCAGCTTGACGTCGAGATGAGCTTCGTTGACCAGGATGATGTCATTGCGCTGGCCGAGGAGACGATGGCAGCCTGCTGGAAGATCATCGGCGTCGACATGCCGACGCCGTTGCCCCGTATCACCTGGCACGAGGCGATGGATCGCTACGGCTCTGACAAGCCAGATCTGCGCTTCGGCAACGAGATAACCGAAGTCACCGATTTCTTCGCTAACACTCCGTTCCGGGTCTTCCAAGCTCCTTACGTCGGTGCCGTCGTGATGCCCGGTGGAGCCTCCCTACCGCGTCGTCAGTTCGATGCCTGGCAGGAGTGGGCGCGCACCCGCGGCGCCAAGGGCTTGGCTTACATCACGATCTCTGACGAGGGAGTGCCGGGCGGCCCCGTTGCCAAGAACATCTCTGAGGAGGAGAAGGCAAGCATCGCCCAGGAGGTCGGCGCTAAGCCCGGCGACGCCATCTTCTTTGCTGCTGGCCCGAAGACCTCCTCTCAGGAGCTGCTCGGTGCCGCTCGGCTGGAGATCGGCCGTCGTTGCGGACTTTTTGATCCTTGCGACTGGGCCTTCTGCTGGGTGGTCGACGCCCCGCTATTCAAACCCACCAAGGAAGCCGAGGCTTCCGGTGACGTTGCCGTTGGCGCTGGAGCCTGGACTGCCGTCCACCACGCCTTCACCAGCCCGACCCCTGAGTGCATGGACACCTTCGACACCGATCCTGGTTCAGCTCTGGCTTACGCTTACGACTTCGTCGTCAACGGCAACGAGGTAGGCGGTGGATCTATCCGTATCCATCGTCGTGACGTCCAGGAGCGGGTCTTCAACGTCATGGGTATTGGCCCCGAGGAGGCTCAGGAGAAGTTCGGCTTCCTACTGGATGCCTTCAAATTTGGTGCACCGCCACACGGTGGCATCGCTTTCGGCCTGGATCGTCTAGTCATGCTGCTTGGCGGCTTTGAGACCATCCGTGACGTCATTGCCTTCCCGAAGACTGGAAACGGCTATGACCCGCTGACGGCTGCTCCTGCCCCAATTACCCCGGCCCAGCGGCGCGAGGCCGGCGTGGATACTAAGCCGAAGAAACCTTCCGGCGGTCACGCCGAGGAGGCAGAGAAGTCTACAAAGTGACGACCCGATGGTGATGATGGGCGGCGGCTGTATCAGTCGCCGCCCGGACGCTGCCGCGCGAACATGGGTAAGCGGCACGCTGTCGCAATGCGGCGATATGGTGCCACAGTGAGTGAGGATCTCTTCGGCAACGTCACGTCGGCGCAATCTGACGCGACCAGTGGTGGGTCCCTGGATATTCCCAACCCCAACGCGCCACTGGCAGTTCGACTTCGCCCACGAACTATTGACGAGATCGTCGGTCAGCAACATCTGTTGACTCCCGGTTCACCCCTGCGCCGTCTGGCTGAGGGCACCGGTGCCATGAGCGTGTTCTTGTGGGGCCCTCCCGGGGTTGGCAAGACGACGATCGCCTCGGTCGTCTCCCACGCCACGAACCGACGTTTCGTGGAGATCTCAGCTGTAACGGCGGGGGTTAAAGACGTCCGTCGGGAACTCGAGACTGCCCGACGTCAGCTGGCTGTGGGAAAGCCGACCGTTCTCTTCGTCGACGAGGTACACCGATTTTCTAAGGCTCAGCAGGACGTCTTGCTCCCGGCAGTGGAGAACCGCACCGTGACCCTTATCGCCGCGACCACCGAAAACCCGTCGTTTTCGGTCATCTCCCCACTGTTGTCGCGTTCCTTGTTGCTGACCCTCAAGCCGCTCACCGAAGCTGACGTCTCATCGTTGCTCGATCGCGCCCTGAGTGATCCGCGTGGCCTGCGAACTGAATCCGACGGATTCTATGTCCTGGAGGACGATGCTCGCGCTGACCTGCTGCAACTGGCCGGGGGAGATGCACGACGCGCCCTCACCTACCTTGAGGAGGCCGCTGCCGGGGCGAGTGCGGCGGGTACTGTCACGATCACGAGTCAGATCGTCTCCACCGCAGTTGATCGTGCCGCAGTGCGCTACGACCGTGCCGGCGACCAGCACTACGATGTCATCAGTGCTTTCATCAAGTCCGTGCGTGGCTCGGATGTTGACGCTGCACTGCACTACCTGGCCCGGATGATTGAAGCGGGGGAGGACCCTAGATTTATTGCGCGGCGTCTGGTCATTCTCGCTAGTGAAGACATCGGAATGGCCGCCCCAAGTGTGCTCCAGACCTGTATCGCGGCAGCCCAGGCCGTCCAATTGATCGGGATGCCCGAGGCTCGTCTTAGCTTGGCCCAAGCTGCCATCGCTGCAGCCACTGCTCCGAAATCCAACGCCATCATTACTGCTATCGATGGGGCCCTGGCTGATGTGCGCGCTGGAAAAGGAGGCGAAGTCCCCGCCCATTTGCGTGACGCTCACTACTCCTCGGCTCACGATCTAGGTCATGGGGTCGGATATCGTTACGCCCACAATTTCCCGCACGGGGTTGCCGAGCAGCAATATCTGCCAGACGACATCGCCTCGGCCCGGTATTACGATCCGACCGATCATGGCAATGAGGCTGCCATCTCACAACGTCTGAGCCAGCTGCGGGTGCTGCTGGGGCGAGATACTGAGGAGAAGAAGTCATGACCTTGGGACAAATAGCCGGATTCGTCGCGGCGCTCGCGGCGGTAGCGCTCGTCGCACTATGCGCGGTTCCGCTGCTCAAACTCGGCGGCGTCCTTGACGAGGTGCGCAGAACTGTTCGTGACGTCGACGAGTCCACTGTGCCGATTCTCGAGGAGCTCAAAGGAACCGTCGTCATTACCAATGGTGAGATTTCCAAACTCGATCAGGTGATCGAGGACATCCACACAATTTCTGGGCACGGTACCATCGTTACTGGCCAGGCTGCCGAGCTAGCCCAAACCTTTACCCAGACTGTCGGGACGCCGATGGTCAAGGCCGCGGCCTTTGGTGAGGGAGTGCGGCGGACGATTCGTCGTCCGAAGCGTCGGGCGCGTCGATCCCAGGTTGAGAATACGACTAGTTCTGCCGAGGTAAGTCACCGCGCTCCTGCGACCGAGGACAGCAGCGACCAGGACTGATCTGGCAGAGAACCCGAGTACGCGCCCCAGACAGCTGTGGCGCGGTGAGGTGTAGCCTGCCGCGCGTGCGGGTAGGGTTAAGCTGCGGCGTCTCGACACGGGACGGTTCCTACGGGCCACACACAGCGACCACGTCAAGAAGGGCTAGGCATGAGAACAGCGGAGATCGGACAGCGCTTCGTCGACTTCTTCGAGAGTAAGGGTCACACTGTCGTGCCGAGCGCCTCCCTGCTCTACAACGACCCCACCTTGCTATTCGTTAACGCCGGCATGGTGCCATTCAAGCCATACCTGATGGGTGCTGAGCCCTCCCCCTGGAAGCGGGCTACCAGCATCCAAAAGTGTGTGCGTACCTTGGACATTGATGAAGTTGGCAAGACCACCCGTCATGGCACCTTCTTCCAGATGTTGGGGAATTTCTCCTTCGGTGACTACTTCAAGAATGAGGCCATTCAGTACGCATGGGAGCTCGTCACTAAGCCGGCAGAACAAGGCGGACTGGGCTTCGACCCGGCCAGCATCTGGGTGACGGTTCTTGGCCCTGGGTTCCACCCTGACTATCCCGAGGGTGATATGGAGGCGCGTGAGGCGTGGCGTGCTGCGGGTGTCCCCGACGAACATATTCAGGGCCGCTCTCTGAAGGATAACTATTGGCACATGGGGGTTCCGGGCCCGGGTGGTCCGTGCTCGGAAATCTACATCGACCGTGGCCCGGCTTATGGCCCCGACGGCGGACCAGAAGCAGATGAGGACCGTTACCTTGAGATCTGGAACCTCGTGTTCGAGACCGAGGATCTTTCAGCGGTGCGCGCTAAGGACGACTTCGACATCACAGGTCCGTTGCGCAGCCTTAACATCGATACCGGTGCCGGTCTCGAACGTATTGCCTACCTGCTGCAAGGCGTCGACAACATGTACGAGACCGACCAGGTGTTTCCTGTCATTGAGAAGGCCTCCGAAATGTCGGGCAAGCGGTATGGCGCTAACCACGATGACGACGTGCGGCTACGCGTAGTTGCCGACCACGTCCGTTCCGGTCTCATGCTCATGACCGATGGAGTTACCCCTGGTAATGAGGCCCGTGGTTACGTGCTGCGTCGTCTGCTGCGTCGCGTTGTTCGTGCCATGCGTCTGCTTGGTGTGGCGGATCCAGTACTGCCTGAGTTGCTCTCGGTCTCCCGTGATCTTATGGCTGATTCCTTCCCCGATGTCCTGACCCAGTGGGATCGCGTCATTGGCGCCGCGACAGCTGAGGAGGCCACCTTCCGCCGCACGCTCAGCGCAGGCACCGCGATGCTAGATGCAGCGGTGGTCGATGCTAAGGCTGCCGGGTCAAAGGTCCTCTCGGGGGAAAAAGTCTTCCAGCTGCATGACACCTACGGGTTCCCGATCGACCTCACTCTCGAAATGGCGGCCGAACAAGGACTGGACGTTGATCGCGATAAGTTCACCGCCCTCATGGCCGAGCAGCGTGCCCGCGCCAAGGCTGACTCTAAGGCAAAGAAGGGCCTGCTCACGGATCCGGAGGCCTATTCCCAAGTTCGTGCCCTTGGCGAGACCCCGTTCCTCGGCTACACCGATCTGACGGTGGAGACCACCGTTACCGGCATCATCGCCAACGGTGCCTCCGTGACGGCTGCTGAGTCCGGATCCGTCGTCGAGGTCGTGTTGGCCGAGACCCCGTTCTATGCCGAGATGGGCGGCCAGGATTCTGACTCCGGCATTATTCGCGCTAATGGGTTCGACTTGGAAGTTCTTGACGTGCAGCGTCCGGTACCAGGCCTGATCGTCCACAAAGTGCGTCTCGACGGCGATCTTGCTGTTGGCGACCGGGTGACAGCCCAGGTCAATCCGGCCACCCGTTTTGGAGCCTGCCAGGCCCATACCGCTACCCACGTCATCCATGCCGCTTTGCGCGAGCTTGTGGGACCGTCAGCCACCCAGGCTGGCTCCTACAACAAGCCTGGCTATCTGCGTTTCGATTTCTCCGCTACCAAGGGCCTCTCAGACTCTCTGAAAGAAGAGATCGAAGAGCGTTGCAACGTCGCCATTCATGACGACTTCGAGGTCACTGATACCCAGATGCCGTTGGAGGATGCCAAAGCCATGGGAGCGATGGCCATGTTCGGCGAGAAGTACCCGCCAATCGTGCGTGTCGTCGAGTTGGCTGGCCCGTGGTCGCGCGAGCTGTGCGGTGGAACCCACGTCGCCTCCACCGGCCGTATCGGCATGTTGAGTCTGCTGGGGGAGCAGTCAGTTGGTTCGGGTACTCGTCGCGTCGAGGCCCTCGTTTCCACTGATGCCTTCCACCACATGGCGGCCGAACGGGCGCTCGTCAACGAGTTGACCGGAATACTCAAGGTACAGCCCGACCAGCTCGCAGACCGTGTCTCGAAACTCGCGGCCGACCTCAAGGAGGCCGAGCGCAAGCTCGCCGCTGCCCGAACTCGTGAGCTCATGGGCCAGGTCGATGACATCGTTGCCGGAGCTACTCCAGCCGGATCCTTCGACCTCGTTGCTGCCAAGGTTCCGGGTGTCGTGGGCAGCGACTTGCGTACCCTCGCTGCTGAGATCCGTGCCCGTGTCAAGGATCGTCCCGCCGTCGTCGCCCTTATCGGTGGCACCGGTGACAAACCGGCCATGATCGTTGCCACCACCGAGTCGGCACGCGCTGCCGGCGCCAAAGCAGGT
Source organism: Cutibacterium namnetense (assembly GCF_001642025.1). Classification (GTDB taxonomy): domain Bacteria; phylum Actinomycetota; class Actinomycetes; order Propionibacteriales; family Propionibacteriaceae; genus Cutibacterium; species Cutibacterium namnetense. The sequence goes on from NZ_LWHO01000003.1 coordinate 465,424, forward strand.
GCTCTTATTAAGGCTGGTATTGCTCCAATTGGTGGCCGTGGGGGCGGTAAGGACGACATGGCCCAGGGAGCTGGCAACGATCCCACCGGTATCGACGCCGCTCTGCACGCCGTTAACGCTGAGTTGACTGCGCTGTGAACCCCGCCGAACGTCCAGACACGTCTGTGCGCGGTGTCAGGCTTGCCGTCGACTGGGGAAAGGCACGAATTGGTGTGGCCGCGAGCGACCGCGACGCGATTCTGGCCTTCCCCGTTGAGACGGTGCAGACCGCTGACCATCCCGTGCAGCGCTTGGCTGAGATCGTTGCCGAATACGAACCGGTTGAGGTCATCATGGGGCTTCCTGTGGCCCTTAACGGGACCGAGCAACTGGCCGCACAAGACGTCCGGAATGCCGGACATGAGTTGGCCGAGGCCATTAGCCCGATCCCGGTGCGCTGGATAGATGAGAGAATGACGACGCGTACGGCGGCCCGGGCACTTCACGAAGCTGGGCGCAGCGCGCGTAAACAGCGTAGCGTGATTGATCAGGCTGCTGCCGTGGCCATACTGGAGCACGTGTTGGAGCAAGTTCGATCAGGCCGGTCGGAGACGACGGCAGGAGGGGTAGATTCGTGAGCGGACCGTTCAACGAGCACGACGACCCCAAGGCAGAGTTCTGGTACAAGCTTCGCAGCGCCGTCGCCGTCATCCTATCTTTGGCCGTGCTCGTCGGCGGGTGCGTCTTCGTCGGTGTGAAAGTTTATGACGGTTACATCTCCTACAAGTCTGCTGACGATTATCTCGGAGATGGTGACAAAGATATTTTGGTTCGGGTGCCTGCTGGCGCATCAGTCAGCGAGGTTGGCTCGATCCTGCTCAATAACGACGTCGTCAAGTCAACGAAGGCGTACAACAAAGCCCTCCGCGAGTCAGAATCCGACGTTACTATTCAGGCCGGCCAGTACAAGCTCAAGACCCATATGAACGCTGCAAAGGCCGTGTCTATCTTGGGTAACGCGGACAATATCCAGCGCACTCGCGTCACCTTGCCTGAGGGCTTAAGTGCAGAGCAACAGTTCGGGATCATGGCCAAGGGCACTACGATGCCAGCCAGCAGCTTCAAGTCTGCGTATCAGCAAACTGCGAAGCTAGGCCTGCCAGCCTGGGCCAACGGGCACCCTGAGGGCTTCCTCTTTCCCGACACCTACGAAGTGGGATCAAATCCAACTCCGCTGGAGATCTTGCAGATGCAAACGAATCAGTTTGCCAAGCAGGTCAACACCATGAACTTCATCGGGCAGGCCCAGGCCATCAAGCGCACCCCGTATGAGGCGCTCACCGTAGCCTCCACCCTTGAGAAGGAGGCCAAGAAGCCCAAGGACATGCGTATCGTGGCCGGGATCATTTACAACCGGCTCAATCAGGGGATGAAGCTGGAGTCCGACGCGACGGTGCTTTATGCCAATCACGCTGAGGGAAAATTGACGACAACTAGCGAGCAGCGCGCCAAACAATCCCCGTACAACACCTACTTGGTCAACGGGCTCCCGCCGACGCCCATCAGCAATCCCGGTACGGCGTCGATGGAGGCGGCCGTCACCCCGATCAAGACCGACTACCTGTACTGGGTTGTCACCGATCCGGACAAGGGAACGACCGCTTATTCGAAAACGCTGGCCGAGCACGAGAAGAACGTCAAGAAGTTCCACGCTTGGTGTCAGGCCCACAAGGGTAAGTGCTAGGCCGGGACGTGCTGATCTAGGAGGACTGACGATGCGCTGCGCGGTGATTGGCCACCCGGTGGCTCACTCCTTGTCCCCAGCAATCCACCACGCTGCGTACCAGGTACTCGGTCTGGACTGGTCTTACCAAGCCATTGACGTTGAACCCGGCGGTCTACGAGCCTTTGTCGTCAGCCTCGACGATTCCTGGCGAGGGCTATCGGTGACGATGCCTCACAAGGTTGATGTGATCGAGTTGGGGGAGACTGACGCGACGGTCGACGTGTTGGGGGCGGCGAATACTTGGGTTCGTCGCGACGGGAAGGCCATTATCCGCAATACCGACGTCACGGGGGCAGGGGTTGCGCTTCGTGCCAGGGGGGTGGCTAAGGTTGAGAAGGTTGTCATGCTGGGGGCGGGTGCAACGGCCCGGTCTGTTCTTGCGGCTGCCATTGGGATGGGGGCCAGCGAAGTCGTCGTGATGTCGCGCTCGCGCGAGCGGTCGGCGCAGATCCTTAAGCTTGCTAACGACCTTGGTGCTCACGTCGCTTGGTTACCTTTTGAGTCGGAGCCCGCGCGGTGTGACCTGCTGGTCTCAACGGTTCCGGCCGGGTCCCTGATGAAACGTGCGGAGGATCTCGCAGCTCGAGCTGATGCGGTCTTTGACGTCGTCTATGACCCGTGGCCGACCCCCTTGGGCGTGGCTGGCGAAGCCGCTGGTACAACCGTCATTGATGGTCTGGACCTGCTCGCTGGACAAGCAGTCGGCCAGGTGCAACTCATGACTGGTCATCAGGTGCCGATAAACATCTTGAGAACCACAGCGCAGAACGCTATAGCCGACCGTGCCCGCCTTTGAAAGACTAGATCTTATGCTGCGTTTCCTTACCGCCGGGGAGTCCCACGGCCCTGCTCTTGTCGCGACGATGGAGGGCATCCCAGCCCACGTCCGAGTCGGAGCCGTAGAGATTTCCGAGGAGTTGCGACGTCGCCGTCTCGGGGCGGGGCGAGGGGCCCGTATGTCTTTCGAGACTGACGAGTTGGAGTTGATTGCCGGATTTCGACACGGGGAGACCTTGGGCGATCCCATAGCGATCCGGATCGGCAATTCGGAATGGGAGAAGTGGCGCACTGTCATGGCTCCTGGGCCGGTAGCCTCCGAAGAGCTGGCTAGTCAGGCCCGGGGAGCTGCACTCACGCGACCCCGCCCAGGTCATGCCGACCTAGCTGGCATGCAGAAGTACGACTTTGATGAGGCCCGGCCAATCCTCGAGCGTGCCTCTGCTCGTGAGACTGCTGCCCGAGTCGCGTTGGGGGCGATTGCGAAGGCCTTCCTTAAGCAGGCCCTCGACGTCGAGGTGCTTTCCCACGTGGTGTCCCTGGGGCCTGTCACGGCTCCTAATAATCTACGTCCGAGGCCGGGTGACCGGAATCGTATCGATGCTGATCCAGTGCGGTGTGCCGACCCGGCCACGAGCGAGCGTATGGTTGCGGAAATCGAGGCTTGCCGCAAGGAAGGCGACACCCTAGGAGGCGTCGTCGAGGTGCTGGCCTACGGCCTACCGGCCGGGCTGGGATCGCATAGCCAGGCAGATCGCCGGCTGGATGCTCGCCTAGCCGGAGCCCTCATGGGTATTCAGGCTATAAAAGGAGTCGAGCTCGGTGAGGGCTTCGACCTGGCTCGACGCCGAGGATCACAGGCTCATGACTGGATGGAGCCGACCGAGGGCGGTATTCATCGGATGAGTGACCATGCCGGTGGCACCGAGGGAGGCATGTCGACTGGTCAAGTACTACGGGTACGTGCAGCCATGAAGCCAATCGCCACTGTGCCGCGGGCATTGCCGACCGTCGACGTGACCACCGGCGAGGCCGCCAAGGCTCACCATCAGCGTTCCGACGTGTGTGCGGTTCCCGCCGCCGGCGTGGTTGCTGAGGCCATGGTCGCATTAGTGGTGGCTGAGTACGCCTTGGAGAAATTTGGCGGGGATTCGGTGGCTGAGACTCGTCGCAATGCGCAGGCCTACCTGGGTCGTCTCGCTGAGCGCGGTTTGACGGTGGCGCCGTGATTGCTCTCATCGGGGCCCCCGGATCAGGTAAGTCGACCGTCGGGGCGTTGCTGGCCCAGCGTCTTGGGGAAGAGTTCGTCGATGTTGATGCCTTGATCGAGCAGGCTGAGGGACGCGACATTCCGGAGATTTTCCTGGCTGAGGGGGAGCCGTATTTTCGCAAGGTCGAGAGACGAGAGACGCTTGCAGCCCTTGAGCGCGGCGGCGTGGTGTCCTTGGGTGGGGGTGCTCCGGTTGACGTCGAGGTCGGTAAGGCTCTGGATCAAGTGTGCGTTGTCTGGTTGGACGTCTCGGCTCGTACTGCCGCAGATCGAGTCGGGCTCAAGGACACCGGCCGTCCCTTGTTGGGAAGCCAGGTGCATTCGCAGTTGGTGCGCCTCATGAAGGAGAGGCAGGCTGTCTACCAGCGCCCCGCAACGATACGGGTGGCCACCGACACGCTGGCACCGGAACAAGTCGTCGACGTCATCGTGTCCGAACTAGCCGAGTTAGAGGGGGAGGCGTGAACCTCGTTGAGGTTGCCACGGTCAAGCCTTACCAGGTGAGGATCGATTCAGGAGCGATCCATGAGCTGGCTGACTGGGTTGCAGGACGCCAAGCAGCCGTGGTATGTCCGCAGACCCTGGTACATCTGGTACCTCGCTTTGGTATTGACGACCCCGTGATCATCGAGATTCCCGACGCCGAGGCCGCCAAAACCCCCGAGGTTCTCGTTGATGGTTGGCGCAGGCTGGCTGAGGCCAACATAACCCGTGAAGACATCATCGTCGGGTTTGGCGGGGGAGCCACTACCGATGTTGCGGGATTTCTAGCCGCCACGTGGATGCGAGGGATTGACGTCATCCAAGTTCCGACGACGGTGCTGGCTATGGCCGACGCCGCGATTGGTGGCAAGACCGGCATCAACATTCCTGCCGGAAAAAACCTTGTCGGCGCCTTCCACGAACCCATCGGTGTTCTGTGTGACACGGATCTGCTGAGGACCCTGCCAGTGCGAGAGGTGCGTTCCGGCCTGGCTGAGATTGTCAAATGCGGGTTCATCGAGGACCCGGTGATCCTCGACCTCATCTCTGACGATCCGCGGGCGGGCCTCGATGTCACCTCCCAGACTTTCGTTGAGATGTTAACGCGTGCGATTACCGTCAAAGCTGGTGTGGTGAGCGCGGATCTGCAGGAGCGGACGTCCTCGGGCAGCGAAGTCGGACGCGAGAGGCTCAACTATGGCCACACCTTGGCCCACGCTATTGAGGCGCACAAGCATTTCACATGGCGTCATGGTGAGGCTGACGCGGTCGGCATGGTCTTCGCGGCGGAGCTATCGCACCGGTACTTGGGGCTGCCCGACGAAGTCGTTACGCGTACCCGAGCTATCTTGTCTGCTATCGGTTTGCCCGTTACCTGTGACGAGGTCGCTTGGGCAGACCTGCGCGAGATGATCAACCTGGACAAGAAGACCAGGGTAGACCCGCAGACCGGACGTCGGGTGCTGCGGTTTGTTGGTATTCACAAGCCCGGTCAGGTTGCCATGATCGTCGATCCGGACGAAGCCGCACTGGCCGAGTGCTACGACCGGTGTTTAGCAAGGTAAAGCGTTCGGATGTCAATTCCGAACGCTACGGGCTTTCGCCGGTTCGACGTAGCCTTTCCTAACTAGCGAGTTCTCCCACGGAATGGCACGTGTTTAGTTACACCAGCACTTGGGAAACGCAGCAGCGGGTCAGTTGGGACTTAGGCTTCGCTAACGCCGTTGACCCCAAGTGACTCGACGGTCCGGGAAACATCTCGTTGGGCATTCTTGAGCTTCGCCTTATTCCCTATGCCCGACTTAAGCTCAGTATCGACGGCATGAATTCGGATCGGACCGTCGTTCTTAGAACCAATAAGGATCGGAATGTACTCAGCCTTCGTCGTCGAGACCTTCCCAGATCGCACCGTGAAGGTGACCCGACCGACGACCCCTTCGTCGGTGCCGGGCATGTTAGAGGATTGCTGGGCAACGAGATTCCCCAGCCCATACATGACGATCTTGCCGTTCATCCGCGTCCATGGCTCAACGACGTGGCTATGGTGGCAGTAAACCATGTCAACGGCGGGAGACGCGGTAAGGCGCTGTGCTAGCCGAATCTGTTCCTCGGTCGGCTCATGGTGATATTCGAGGCCAGAGTGAGCCGCGACGATGACAATGTCCGCGCCAGCCTTCTTTGCCGCTTCTGCCCTCTTGATGAGGTGGTCTGCCTCGATGTCACTCCACGCCCATGGTGTGCTCTTGGGAGGGGTCGATCCGTTGAGGCCATAAGCCCCCGAAACCAGGCCCAGCTTGAGGCCTTTGCTCACAATGACGGGGGGGGGTATCAGCCTCATGCTTAGTTCGGGCTGTGCCGGAATGCTGAACATGCGCGGCGTCCAGAGCGTCAAGGGTGGCCTTCACACCTGGCATGCCACGGTCGAAAAAGTGGTTCGAGGCGGTACTGCAGGCGTCGAATCCGACAGCAGCGATCGCCTTGGCGATCTCAGCGGGCACTGCGAACTCTGGATAGCCGGAGTACTGAGAACCTGTGCGGGCGACGGGTACCTCCTCGTGGCAGATCGACACGTCGGCGTTGCGCAGGATAGGCGCAACAGTTCCGAACATCGGCGCGAAATCGTTCTTTCCGTGGCCATCTTCCCGCGCTGTGCGCCACGTGGAAGGGTGCCAGAGCAGGTCCCCGGAGACAGTGATAGTCAGTGATCCGTTGCTGCTGCGATGGATCGATGGCTGGGTGGCGGCTATCTTCGTGGGCGTAGCGGACGTCACCTTTGCAGGCGTGGGTCCAACGGTTGAGCGTGATGGCACGGCGGAGGCCGTCGACGTGCTTGTTGAGGTCGCAGGGAGAGGTACAGCGGTGTCGTCAGGCGGCGGCGTGGTGGCGCATCCACTAGCCATGAGCCCGGTGACCAAGGCCGCTACCGCCCATTCTCGTCGAGGCAACACCATTTAGTCTCCAACCATGTCTCGGGCTCGACGCACTAACCTCGGATCAGGCTGTCCGACGACATCCACATCTTTACCTTCGTAATCATATTGCGACAAGAAGTACCTCATCGCATTAAGACGCGCGCGTTTTTTGTCATTGGACTTGACACATATCCACGGCGCAGCATCGGTGTCGGTAGCGGCAAACATCTCTTCTTTGGCACGGGTGTAATCGTCCCAGCGCCCTAGCGACTACAAATCCATAGGGGAGAGCTTCCAGCGGCGTACCGGATCGAGCTGACGAATTGCGAACCGGGTGCGCTGCTCTTGCCGGGTGACCGAAAACCAGAACTTCGTGACATGTATGCCCGATTCGATCATCATCTCTTCGAGGATCGGGGCTTGCCGAAGAAAAATTCGATGCTCCTCATCGGTGCAAAACCCCATGACCCGTTCGACGCCACCGCGGTTGTACCACGAGCGGTCAAGCAGCACGATTTCTCCGGTCGTAGGCAGGTGCTGAATGTAACGCTGGAAATTCCATTGGCCCAGTTCGCGATCTGACGGTTTGTCGAGGGCTACAACGCGACAACGACGCGGGTTGAGGTGTTCGCTGAATCTCTTAATGGCCCCACCTTTGCCTGCGGCGTCGCGACCTTCAAAGACGATGACGTGACGCTCGCCGGTATCGTCGATGGAGTACTGGAGTTTCAGTAGCTCAATCTGCAATAGCCTCTTTTGAGTTTCGTACTCGCGACGATCCATGAGATTCGGGTACGGATAATCCTCGTGCCAGGTTTCCACAGCTGAGCCGTCCGGGGCGATAAGTTCGGGGTCGTCGCCATGCTCATCCGAGTCGACGACGTATCCGGCATCAGCCACCAGGTCAATAAATTCACGCAACGAGTGCTGGTCGGAATCCGTGGCGGGGTCGAAACTGACCTGCAGCTGGCTGGGATCGAGGTCGTGCATGACCTCACGGTATCGTCGTCGTGGGGTAGCGGGGCGGCCTCACGGTGAACGGACGGTAACGCTGTGATCTTCACTAGGTATCTACCTGCCCAGCACGAGGACCATCCGTTGTGGGTAGGACATCGGGTAAAACCTCACCAATCGATACTGTCGTTGGCTGAGGCGACGCTCTCCTGGGCAACCGGTCACACTGGGATTCCGCTACACTTGCCGAGGATGGGCAACGTGACTTGCCGCCACCACCCGTCCATCTCCCATCCGACGATTCCGAAAGGGCCCGACCCGTGGTTATCTCCACCAATGACATCAAGAACGGCACCGTTCTCGACCTCGACGGCCAGCTGTGGACGGTCATCTGGTTCCAGCACCACAAACCGGGTAAGGGCAACACCGTCGTGCGTACCAAGCTCAAGCACGTGCTGAGCGGGAAAGTTGTTGATCGCACTTTCAACTCCGACGTCAAGATTGAGTCGGCTGAAGTTGATCGTCGCGACATGCAGTACCTCTACCAGGATGGCGACACCTATATTTTCATGGACGAGTCGACCTACGAGCAGCTGCCCATCCCGACCGAGGTCGTCGGTGACGCCAAGGACTTCATGCTCGAGAACCAGACGGCAACTGTGGCTCTGCACGAGGGAAACCCGCTCTACATTGATCTGCCAGCCTCGGTTGAGCTGGAGATCACCTACACCGAGCCTGGTCTACAGGGCGACCGCTCCACTGGTGGCACTAAGCCTGCGACTCTCGAGACTGGCCGTGAGATTCAGGTGCCGCTGTTCATCACCACGGGTGAAAAGGTCAAGGTCGACACCCGTTCCGGCGATTACCTCGGCCGCATCTCCGAGAAGTGAGCGCGAATACGGTTCCCACGCCTAACGACGAGGGCCCTATCGAGTGGATCGGCGACCTCGAGGTCAAGCGCGTTAGCGGGGACATCAAGAAGCACGCGGACCTCTCGACCCGGTCGAAAGCCCGTAAACAGGCTCTCGACATTCTGTTCGAAGCGGACCTCATGGGTACCGACCCCCTTGAGGTCCTTGCAGCTCGTCCAGGTGTCTTCACCAATCCGGTGAGGCCATTCGCGGCTGATTTGGTCCGTGGTGTGGCAGCCACCCAGGTTGGCCTTGATTCGATCCTGACTGATTGCCTTTCTGAAGGCTGGACACTGGCCCGAATGCCGCGGGTGGACCGTATCCTCGCCCGCCTTGGCGCGTTCGAGATCTTGCATACAGATACCCCGAATCCCGCGGTGATCTCGGAGGCAATCGAGTTGAGCGAGGAGTTCTCGACTGACGATTCGGCCCCCTTCCTCAACGGGCTTCTTGGTGCGGTCATCGCTCATGAGCCTGCCCGCGCCGAAGATCTACCGTCTGACGACGCGGCTTCTTCCAGCTTGCCAGTGTCAGACGAGGACATCGAGCAGCCGTCCAGCAAAATTGACGATGCTGAATCTATGTCTGGCGGGGCACACAGCGATCTTTCCCCTGCAGAAGTGGGCAATGTGGACTTGGCTAGCGGAAATGCCAGTGATGCTGAGCACTCCGCTGCTGGTACCGATGTGACCGATGGAGAAAATCTCACCTCCGAAGTTGACGAATTAGCTACAGATCTCGACAAAACAGACGCAACCGACGGCTAAGCAGACTAATGTGCCGAACGTCTCCATCGGGGTCCCCGGTGGAGACCTCCCGCTGTCGCGCGGAGGTGCTGCACACCTGATCGGAGGGGCTCGTGTCCATACCCACTCTTTCACCTGAACAGCTTTCGGCTGCTCGTGAAGCAGCGACACGGGCTAGAAGAGTCCGCGCTGACTTCAAAGCGAAAGTTCGCTCTGGGAACATGACGCTGTCTGAGGCCCTTGATACGGCCGTTAACGACGAGGTGCTTGCTCACGTCAAGGTCGTCGATTTACTCAAAGCTTTACCACGAGTCGGAGACAAGCGCGCTGCTGAAATTATGGAGCGTCTCGAGATTGCTCCTAACCGGCGTATCCGGGGCCTTGGACGTCATCAGATTGCCGGACTGCGCGCTGAGTTCGACCGCCGCTGTTGAAACGATCGTCCCTCGGTACAACTGCGTCGCTATGGACCATTAAGGTGTTCATATGAGTAGCGACCCCGTCATCCCTCAGGCCCGCGGCCTTCGTCATCCCGGCCCGGTCACGGTGGCCGTCGTCTCCGGGCCTACTGCAGTCGGTAAGGGAACGGTGGTAGGGGCGTTGCTCCGCAGTCATCCAGAGATTGTCGTTTCCAGGTCAGTGACTACCCGTCCGCCGCGTCCCACTGAGCGTGATGGGATCGATTACGACTTCATCACTCCGCAACAGTTCGACAAGCTTATTGACGACGATGGGTTACTTGAGTGGGCAACTGTTCATAACAGCCACCGGTACGGTACGCCACGCGGTCTGGTCGAGCGCGCAGTTGCTGATAATCGCATCGTCGTCTTGGAGATCGATTTGCAGGGAGCTCGCCAGGTGCGCGAGACCTATCCGCAAGCAACCCAGATCTTCCTCGCGCCTCCCTCTTGGGACGAGCTAGTCCACCGTCTGGTCGGTCGCGGCACGGAGACACCAGAGCAGCAGAAACAGCGTCTGGCGACCGCAAAGGTTGAGCTGGCCAACGCCGATGAGTTTGACGCGGTTGTTGTCAACGACACCGTAGACCGCGCCGTTGCTCATCTGGTAGACTTACTGAGTCTATGACCGTATCTGGAGGACATTCCTTGACCGAGACCACGCCTGAAGGCATCGTCAACCCACCCATTGACCAGCTCCTCGAGCACGTCGACTCGAAATACCGCCTCGTCCTCTTCGCGGCGAAGCGCGCCCGTCAGATCAATGCGTACTATTCGCAACTGGCGGAAGGCCTGCTGGAGAATGTCGGCCCGCTGGTGGAAACCACCAACCAGGAGAAGCCGCTCTCCATCGCCATGCGCGAGATCCAGGCGGGCGTCGTCGAGGCCCATGAAATGGATGCCGAGGAAATCGCCGCCCAGGCCGCTGCTGCCCAAGAGGCCCCGGCCATTGAGTTGGATGATCCCTTCGCTGACCTCGCTGATCCAAACGCCTGATCTGGGGCCGACGTGAGTGTCGTCGTTCTCGGTGTCGGGGGAGGGATAGCCGCCTACAAGGCATGCCTGCTCTTGCGGCTCCTCTCCGAAGCCGGCCATGAGGTCCACGTTGTTCCCACTAGGGCTGCCCTCGAATTCGTCGGACGCCCGACGTGGGAAGCGCTGAGTGGGCATCCGGTCCACACCGAGGTATTCGACGACGTTGCCAGTGTGGAGCATGTCCGCTTGGCTGAGCGCGCCGACATCGTCGTGGTAGCTCCAACAACTGCCGACCTCATGGCGCGTATTGCGAGGGGCCACGCCGATGATCTCCTGACGACGACGATTCTGGCCACGTCAGCACCGGTACTGCTCGCACCCGCTATGCACACCGGTATGTGGCACAACGCTGCGACCGTCGATAACGTCGCGACTCTACGTCGCCATGGCATCGTCGTTAAGGATCCAGCTTCGGGACGCCTTACTGGTCGTGATTCGGGCCCGGGACGTCTACCTGACCCCGATGAGATTGCAGAATTCGTCGACCTCCTCATTACTGCGCCTGAGTGCGCCGCCGCGATGGCCCAGCAGGATTTCGCTGGAAGACGCGTCGTCGTCTCCCTGGGGGGCACTCGGGAAGCCATCGACCCGGTACGTTACCTCGGTAACTCGTCATCAGGTCGAATGGGCAGGGCTATCGCCCAAGTTGCCGCTGCTCGTGGAGCTGATGTCCACGTTGTCGCTGCCCATGCTGACGTCGCTATGCCGTCGGATGTGCAGATTACCCGCATTGATAGCACTGAAGACCTTGCCGAAGTCATGAACGACCTGGCCCGACAGGCCGATGTTGTCATCCAAGCCGTTGCTGCCGCTGACTTCGCGCCGGTGGCTGCTGACACCAAGATCAAGAAATACGAGGGGGACGACGCCACAGGTACAACGATGTCCCTCAAACTTCACCAGACTCCCGACGTCTTGGCCCGCATCTGTTCCCAATCGGTACAGAACAGGGTTGTCGTCGGATTTGCCGCCGAGACGGCACCAGACCGTGACCAGTTCTTGCAGCTGGCCCAGGCCAAACTCGCACGTAAAGGTTGCGACCTTGTGGTCGTTAACGACGTGAGCGGCGGAAAGGTGTTCGGCAAGGTCGGCACCGATGTGACCATGGTCCACCAGCAGGGGCCAGGCCGTCGCATTACCGGATCGAAGTCGCAGGCGGCTGTTGCCATCCTCGACGAGGTCCACGCGCTGCTGGCTACTCAGTAACACAATGCGCGGCTTGTGGCCGCGCGGACAGGAAACGCCATGCCTACTCGTCTGTTTACATCGGAATCAGTGACGGAAGGCCATCCGGACAAGATTGCCGACGCCATTTCCGACGCTGTCCTTGATGCCATGTTGGCCGAGGACCCCCACTCCCACGCTGCCGTGGAAACCGTCGTAACGACCGGACAGGTGATGGTGTGTGGCGAGGTCACCACCGAGGCCTACGTCGACATCGCCGACATTGCCCGTTCCCGTATTCTTGACATCGGTTATGACTCGTCCTCCAAGGGTTTTGACGGAGCTTCGTGTGGTGTCTCGGTCGCGATCGATGCGCAGAGCCCTGACATTGCCCAAGGGGTGACCGCGGCCTATGAAACTCGTCATGGTTCCACGGATCTCATTGACGCCCAGGGCGCCGGGGATCAGGGCTTAATGTTCGGCTATGCGTGCACCGAGACTCCTTCTCTCATGCCGCTGCCTATCGACATGGCTCATGCGCTGTCCTTGCAGCTGACGAAGGTCCGTAAGGACGGTGTGCTGGACTATCTGTGCCCTGATGGCAAGACCCAGGTGACGATTCGTTACAACGAGGACGATAAACCCGTGGCGGTGGACACCGTCGTCGTGTCAAGCCAGCATCGTGCGGGAGTTGACCTGGATGCCACGATGATCCCCGATCTATGTCGCCTCGTGATTGACCCGGTGCTGGAGCGTTACGACCTCGATCATAAAGACATGCGGGTACTCGTTAACCCGACCGGCAAATTCGTTATCGGCGGCCCCATGGGTGACGCCGGACTGACCGGTCGCAAGATCATCGTCGACACCTATGGCGGGATGGCACGCCATGGGGGAGGTGCCTTCTCGGGTAAAGATCCGTCTAAGGTCGATCGTTCCGCAGCGTATGCGATGCGCTGGGTAGCCAAGAACGTCGTCGCAGCCGGGCTGGCCGATCGTTGCGAGTGCCAGGTGGCCTACGCCATCGGTGCTGCCCACCCCGTGGGATTCCGTATTGACACCTTTGGTACCAATCACGTGCCCGAAACTGTTATCGAGCACGCTGTCGGCGAGGTCTTTGACCTGCGTCCCGGTGCGCTCATCGCGGACCTCGACCTGTTACGGCCGATCTACTCCCAGCTCGTCGCTGGTGGCCACTTCGGTCGTGAGCTTCCCGGGGTTACCTGGGAGCTGACGGACCGCGCCGAGGCCTTGGCTTCGGCCGCACGTCTCTGAGAGAACGCACCGCGACACCGTCGGTAGCGGGCCGTAGTATCTGCCCTATGACCGAACCGTTGTTGGAGACAACGTCATGGATCGCCCATGTCGTCCTGTCTTCCGGTCTGGCCCACCTTGACCGCCCTTTCGATTACCTGATCCCTGACGACCTCGTTAATCGAGTCCAGGTAGGCGTACGAGTGCGGGCCAAACTCGCCGGTCGGCTATGTGACGGCGTCGTGGTAGCGGTTGATCATGAGCAAGAACCTGGGGTCAAGTTGGCACCGATTGAAAAGCTGGTGTCTAACCAGGTTGTTGCTACGCCAGCTCAGCTCAACTTAGCCCGTCACGTGGCTGACCACTGGGCAGGCACCCAGGACGAGGTACTCAGATGGGCTATCCCTGCCCGGCACGCCACGACGGAGGCCGCTGATCCTCCGCCGTGGCCAACGCCGACGCCGACGATGCCGTTGGGGACCCTGATGACCCTCGATCGGGGCCAACACTTCCTCACATTGCTCAAGGCTGGGCAACGCCCTCGAGCTCACTGGCGGGTCAGTCCGGTTTGTGGCCCAGGGGATGAGGATCGCCTCGGGGATTGGAGCAACGGTTTACTGCAAGCGGTCTGTGCCACCTTAGCGTCTGGACGCAGCGCGGTGGTGTGTTGCCCAACGGTGGAGGACGTCGTCATCCTGCAGGCGAGATTCCAGGCTGTCTTGGGTGCAGGAACCGTCGCGGTGCTCCACGCTGATCAACCTGCGTCAACGCGCTGGCGTCATTACCTGGCAGTCATTCGTGGCGCAGCGAAGGTCGTTGTGGGAACCCGCTCGGCCGTCATGGCGCCGCTGGCGGACCTGGGGTTGATCGCCGTCTGGGATGAAGGGTCCGACCTTCATGACGAGCCGCGAGCTCCGTACCCAAATACCCGCGATGTCGCTGCACTGCGAGCCCAGATTGATCACTGTGCTTTGTTATTGGCGAGCTATTCCTGCTCGGTGCGCAGCGCTTCGTGGCTAGGGTCAGGATGGCTCGTCGGAATCGGCGCGGACCGCCCGACTATGCGGGCAGTTTGCGCGCCAGTTCGCATTCCCGGTGACTCTGATGTCGCTATGGAACGTGACCCGTTGGCGCGGTCAGTTCGGCTTCCCGATCTTGCCATGACGACCATTCGTGATGGACTGTTGCGTGGCCCTGTTCTGGTTTCTGTTCCGCGAGTTGGCGATCTCGTCTCCCCGTCATGCGCACGCTGCCGAACATCAGTGCGATGCCCTTCGTGCGGTGGACCGGTCGTGGGACGGCGTACTGAATCTGGGGTCCATCTCCGTTGCACCTGGTGTGGCAGTCAGTTATCTTCGTGGCACTGCCCAGAATGCGGCTCCACTGAAGTGAGGTCAGGCATTGTGGGGGCAACGACGACAGCCGCAGAATTGGGACGGGCGTTTCCAGATGTTCCCGTAGTTGATTCGTCCGGCGCTCACGTTCGCGACAGTGTCGATTCGGATCCCCGATTAGTTGTTGCCACCCCAGGCGCTGAACCCGCGCCGGAATCGGGCTATGCCTGCGCTGTCATCCTGGACGCGGTGTCCTCCTTGTCGAGGCCTGGCCTGGCGGCAGTGGAACAGACCGTTGATCGCTGGATGGCAATCTTGGCCTTGGTCCGATCAGTACGAGATGGCGGACGGGCGGTTGTCGTCGGCCCTTCGGAAGACGCCGCCTTGCAGGCTATGGTTCGAAATGACCCCGCCGGGTGGGCGGCACGTGAACTCACCGATCGTCGGGAAGCACGTTTCCCGCCCGCGGTGCCTTGCGGAATTGTCGACGGTGATCCGAAAGCGGTGGCATCCGCAGCACAGCGACTAGGCGAGTGGTTCGGGACAGACCTTGAGGTGCTTGGCCCAGCTCCACAACCACGTCGCGCCGGCGAATCGCAACGGGATCGGATCATCGTCCGTCCTCGTGGCACGATGCCTGTTACCGAGCTTTCCCAGGGCCTGTTCCGGCTACGTTCCAAGCACACCATGAGCCGCGAGCCAGGTAGTCTGCGTGTCGTCATCGACCCGGTTAACCTGTTGTGAGGTCGATAGGCTTGCGGTGTGAGACTTCTTTTTGCTGGTACCCCAGACGTGGCCGTCCCGACGCTCACGGCTTTGGTAGCCAATCCCGGTCACGAAGTTGTTGCTGTTCTGACCCGGCCTGACGCAGCAGTCGGACGTCACCGTTCTGCGCGTCCGTGCCCGGTCGCCAAGGTTGGCGAGGAACTCGCGATCCCCGTCATCAAGGCGACAAGCGTGAAGTCGGGCGAGGGTCACGATGCCGTCGCATCCCTCGACGTCGACGCAGCAGTCGTCGTTGCCTATGGAGGTCTCATTCCCGTCGATCTGCTGTCAACACCACGACACGGCTGGATCAACCTTCACTTTTCCCTGTTGCCGAGGTGGCGCGGTGCCGCTCCCATACAGCGGGCTATCATGGCGGGTGATGAAGAGGCGGGTGCTTGCGTCTTTCAGCTGGTTGAAAGCCTTGATGCTGGGCCAGTGTACCGCTCCATGATGGTTCCTATTGGCTCGACGACAACGGCCGGTGAGCTTCTTGACGAGCTAGCTCGTACTGCGACGCCTCTTGTCATTGACACCCTTAAGGACATTGAGGCTGGAGTCGAACCGACGCCACAATCTGTCGAAGGAGTGACAATCGCTCCACAAATCCACCCTGGTGATGTCCGTATTGCCGTCACCTCTGCTGCCGAGGAGATTGACCACCTCGTCCGAGGCGCATCCCCGGCGCCAGGAGCGTGGGCTGAGTTAAGCGATAAGCGTTTCAAGATTCTGCGTACCCGTTGCTTTGAGGCCGGGGACCGCGTACCGAGCACCGTAGCAACGGCCCAACCTGGTCAACTCGTCGCAACCCGCAAGCAGTTGTTCCTCGGTACTGGCTCGCAGCCCCTCGAGCTGTTGCAGGTGCAAGCTTTCGGTAAGAAGGTCATGAGTGGGGCTGACTGGGCTCGAGGGGCCGACATCGACGCCGGAACTAGGCTGCGATGAATCAGCGTTCGCATCAGAAGTGCCGTAAGGCTGACCCAGCGCGACGACTGGCCTATACCGCTCTCTTAGCAGTGGAGACCCATGGCTCCTATGCCAACCTGGCCCTAGCAGATCAGTTGCGTGCTGCCAGAATGACCGGGCGGGATGCGGCATTCGCCACTGAGCTAGTGGATGGAACTTCCCGTGGGACGGGCACCTGGGACCGCATCATTGCGGCAGCTTCCAACCGAGCTCCCGCCAAACTTCAGCCCGGAGTTCGGGTGGTGCTGCGCATGGCAGCGCATCAAATCCTGGCCATGAGGGTACCAACGAGGGCGGCCGTAGCGTCATCAGTCGATCTGGCTGGGCAGGTCATTGGTGAGCGCGTCACTGGGCTTGTCAACGCGGTATCGCGTCGTATCAGTAGCCACAGCCTCGAGGAGTGGGCCACCGAAATCGGCGGATGCGATGCCGTCGACGTTATGGCGTTGCGTACTCTTCACCCCACCTGGATCGTCAAAGCCTTTCAGAACCGTCTGGGCGCTGACGAGCTGGAAGCCGCCTTGCTCGCCGACAACGAGCCATCGGTCCCCACCTTGGTTGTTCGTCCCGGGCTCGCCGAGCGCGAGGAACTTATGCCCGGCACCCCAACTCGGTATTCCCCGTGGGGAGTTGTGCGTCCCGGAAACCCGTCCGATGTCGCGGCGGTGCGTGAGGGTCGGGCTGGTGTACAAGACGAGGGTTCCCAACTCGTCATCCTGGCCTTGCTGCGTGCGGCTGAGGCCAACGGCTGTTTCGGCCAGTGGCTTGACCTGTGTGCCGGCCCGGGCGGAAAATCTGCGCTGCTGGCTGGACTCGCAAGCCAGCATGACACCAGGTTGACCGCAGTGGAACTGCATGAGCATCGTGCTGATCTCGTTGCGAAAGCCCTCAAGACCATCCCGGGCGACCATCGCGTGATAACTGCCGACGGCACACGCCCGCCACTGCCAGCGCAGTCCTTTGCCGCCGTTCTTGCTGACGTTCCGTGCTCCGGTCTGGGCTCCCTACGTAGACGCCCAGATGCCCGGTGGCGTCGTACCCCCACTGATGTCCGGGAGTTGGCTCAACTCCAGCGTCGACTTCTTGTCTCAGCGGTCAATCTTGCTCAACCTGGTGGTGTCGTTGGGTACGTCACTTGTTCACCGCATCGCGCCGAAACCATCGACATCATTGATTTTGCGCGTGCAACCCTGCCTGTCGACATCATCGACGCTCCTGCCCTACTTCCTGACATTCCTAACACCGCCGCGTCTGGAAACTCCAATGCCGTCCAGCTATGGCCACACCGCCACCGCACCGATGCCATGTTCTGTGCACTGTTGCGCAAACGCAATGAGCCCGAAACGCCTTGAGCAACGACAGTTCGCACCGAGTCTGACCCATAGCCATCCTATGATTAGATCACCGTGACCGGGGGAGCACTCAAGTTACCCTTTGCAAACATCAGATTACATACTGCACATCTATTTTAGGAGATCCCGGGATGCCCACAACACTGATGAAGACCTGTCTATTCGGCATGGCTGGCGTGATGACCATTGGTCTTGCCGCGTGTGGAGGTAATTCATCATCCACCGATACGTCCGCTAGCGCCACCTCCGGACGCGCGTCGGCCACGGCTTCGCAAACGCCCACGGAGCACAAGCAGTCTGAGGCACTTAAGCGCCTCAGCAAGGATGACTTCACCAAGGCCATCTCGGATAGGAAGATTGATAACCAGACGTTCACCGTCGTGGATAGCCCCCAGCTCGCCACCCAGGTGGACCAAGTCACCAAGGTCATCAGTCAGGCGAAGATTTCCCCCGCTGACTGCGGAACGATCCTCAAGCAGAGTACTACTGGCGTTACTAGCAGTGAGATCAAGAACGTCGTTGCTGCAGTTGCTGGCACCCAGTCGGCGCCAATCGTCGTGAACTTCAATGCGGCCATGTCGAACCGCCAGAAGAAAATGTACGGAGCCGAGAACGAGCAGTTTTCTAAGTGCGGTCATGTGACAATGGAATTGCAGGGCCACAAAACGAAGACCACTATGAAGGTAACCCCAATCAAGGGTTACGAAGCTATCTCTAAGAGAGCATCCCTTTACACCACCGCAACCTCGAATGACAACGGACCTGAGGTGCCTTCTTACCAGGCATATGTTTGGCTCAAGGATGATCAGTTGATTCAGACGACTGCGCGAGATGCCAAAACAGCCCAGTCCACGCTGAAGTCAGCTCTCGACGCACTGGGTATCGCCGCGAAGTGAGACCGGGAGTGTGGCTGCTGAACTTGAGGCAGCCACACCATGAACCGAACACAGTGGTTGGTAACCTCAAAGCCGACCGACGTTGCCACCGAGTATGTGCGCGCCAAGCTAGACCGCCAAATGATGCAGGTCCACTTCGACGGCAACCCTGCGTCGTCAACCAGGGCTCGGACGCCGTAACGTTTCGCCATGCCAGTGGTGTCAACCCTTAGGCTGACACCATGACAGTTCGCATCACACCGTCAATCCTCAACGCTAATCTGGCCAACCTCGCTGGTGAGGTAGGACGGATCCCGTCAGCTGACGGAATACACATTGACGTCATGGATGGTCACTTCGTGCCGAATCTCGTGATGGGGGCACCCTTCGTGTCATCGTTGCGTCCAACCACCGACCTCATGTTTGACATTCACCTCATGATCGAAGATCCCGACAGGTGGGCACCGCAGTACGTTGCGGCGGGAGCCCAATCGGTCACCTTCCACCTAGAGGCTGCTACCGCACCAGTCAAGCTCGCTCGTGAGCTTCGGTCGATGGGGGCTCGGGCATCGGTGGCTCTGCGCCCGGCAACCCCAGTCGAGCAGCTCGCCGATATCTTGACGGAGTTTGACCAAATCCTCCTTATGACAGTCGAACCAGGTTTTGGTGGACAAAATTTCCTTGATCCGGTGCTTGCCAAGATACGCAAGGCTCGCAAGCTCATCGACGCGGCAGGTACGGATATCTGGTTGCAAATCGACGGTGGCGTTTCAGCTGACACCATCGAACGCGCCGCCGAAGCAGGAGCCGATACCTTCGTGGCAGGATCCGCCGTCTACCGTTCCGACAATCCTGATCAGGTTGTCACCTCACTACGCAACCAGGCTTTGTCTGCGCAAGTGCGTGCTCACTAATAGCTTGAATTTAGTGTCCGCGATGGCGTAGGTAAGACTGGAACTCAACTGCGAGGACATCGCCCGTCAGTCCCTCTGAGAGGGAGGCGTCCTGCTCGGTTTCCAGCGCTGCGATGTATTCGGCCAGGTCAGGATGGTCGACCAACGCCTCATCGATTGCGGCCGCCCAATCTCGTTTATTTTCTTCGAGCCCAGCTTGTGGCAGCGCAATCCCAGTGAGTTCCTCAATCCGCATCAAGAGGGCCTGTGTCGCGGGCGGACAAGGCGACTCGCAAGCATACTGCGGCACTCCCACCCATAGGCCAATGGCATTCATTCCTTGACGACGTGCCTCGGTTACAAGGACAAACGGGATGCCGGTGGGTCCGTCGTATTCGAGTTTCTCTGCCCCTAATTCGCTGATGACGTTGGGATCAGTGGCAGAGACCATGACCGGGAGCTGTCGTGTGTGGGCCACATCGGTGGCCATCGCGCCGAGCACAATGAGGCCAGCTGGCTTGAGCTTACGTAGCCGTCGTAGCAGCCGAAAGCAGTAAGTCCGCCAGCGCAAACTCGGCTCCGGCCCGTCGACGACAACGATAGGGCGGCCCTGCCATCTCCCGATCCGGATGGCAGTACTCGGCCAATTAACGATTTCGAGGTCGTTCATGACGGTGATGGCGGGACGGGTTTGGCGAAAGTCATGAAAGGCCTCCCCGTCAATCGTGCGCCATGTTCTTGCTTCAGAGTATTCAGCGATGAGAGTCGCCGCCTGAGTAGCAGCCGATCCGGCGTCATTCCAGCCGCCGAAGGCCACGACGACCCATGGCCGGTTCATGTGTCGAAGTCGCATGGCGTCAAGGCTAGCCCGCGTCCCAGGTTGAGGCGCGGGGCGACACCATCGATCACCAGACCTGCCGCGGCTACCGGTACAGTTTCGGTTACGCCGCCTGTCCGACCCTCGAAAATCGCGCCAAGGTGGTGAAACTACTCGACCCGACGAGAATCGGCGCTGAGATGTCGCAGGAGCCCCGACTCCGTCCATAACAGCCCGCCGACATCTTCGTCGTCCATCACCCGGAGGCTAATTATTTCAATGCCAACTGAGACGCACATCGCCACCGCCGACCGTTTTTTCGCCGCTGTCTTGTGGGATTTCGACGGTACTCTCGTCGACACTGAGCCCCGGTGGGTTGAGGCCGAGTTGGCGATTCTCGCCTCGCACGGGGTCATATGGGAACCTGAGCAGGCCAATAAGTTTACTGGCGGCCCGCTGACTGACGTTTGCGAGGCCATGGCTGCCGACCTAGGTGGGGCACTGACCGTTGATGACGTCCGACATGAGCTCATCACCATGGTTTCGCGGTTTAATCGGGAACGTGAGGTGCCTTGGCGTCCCGGCGTCTTGAGCCTTCTCGCCGAGATTCGCGCGGCCGGTATTCCGATGGCGATCGTCACCGGTTCCGCTCATGCTGTTATCGAGCCGGTTTTGGAGGCCATGGCTGACAAGATCGGTAATCCCTTCGACACTGTGGTGACCTTCGATGATGTCACCCCAAAGACCGCGAAACCCGCCCCAGACCCGTATCTTCTTGCCGCTAAGCGTCTTGGTGTCAACATCGCTGACTGCCTAGCCATCGAGGACTCCCCGAAGGGCGCTACTTCGGCGACTATGGCCGGCGCGGCGGTGCTGACCGTCACGGGGTTGGCGGAGGTTGGGCCGGGTCCACGGCGGGTTCATCGTCCCGACTTGTCAGGTTTGTCGTTGGCTGATGTGGTCAGCCTCTGGCATCTCGCCGACGAACCAGCGGCCCCGGTAGCGAATGGCGGTGGGGGAGTTCTACGGGCTGGCGAACGGATCACCCTGACCGACCCAAAGGGTCGTAAGCATTCGATCGTTTTACAGCATGGTGGCGTGTTCCACACCACAAAGGGAGCAGTACGCCATGACGATCTCATCGGAGGGCCTCAGGGAGTCGTCGTCACTTCTGTCGGTGGCTTGAACTTTTTGGCTATGCGCCCGATCCTGAGCGAATTCACCGTCTCGATGCCGCGCGAAGCCGCCATTATTTACCCCAAAGAAGCAGCCCAGATCACCATGTGGGCCGACATTTTCCCCGGGGCCCGAGTACTTGAGGCAGGAGTTGGATCCGGGGGATTGTCGATCCCGCTGCTACGCGCTATCGGCCCACGGGGACGCCTACATTCCTACGAGAGGCGTCAGGAGTTCGCTGATGTCGCTCGCAAGAACGTCGAGTCCTTTTACGGGGAAGTCCCGTCTACCTGGGATCTTAAGGTGTCCGACCTAGTCACGGGTATCAGCTCGGAGCCAATCGATCGGGCCATCCTAGACATGCTGGCGCCATGGGAATGCGTCGAGACGGTAGGTAAAGTCTTGGTTCCTGGCGGTGTGTTGTGCTGCTATGTCGCAACAACGACCCAGATGGGTCGAGTCATGGATACTCTCCGTGCAGATGGTGGATGGACTGAGCCATCGGCTACTGAGACGACGACACGTGACTGGCACGCCGAAGGGTTAGCTATTCGTCCGGCGCATGGCACGACTGGCCACACCGGATTCCTGGTCATTTCACGGCGTCTTGCGCCGGGGGTGGTGGCACCGATGCGTAAGCGGCGCCCAGCTCCGGGAGCCTATGGCCCTGATTATCACGGCCCGCGTCCGCGCAACATCACTGAGCACGACCAGTGGCGGTTACCTAAAGAGGAGAAGTGACGACCTGAAGATCGTTGTCTGGCATTAGAACAGGGCCGGCGGGATAACCCGCCGGCCCTGCCGTCAAGCGTGCTTCTTGCGTCGTAGCGCTCGGATGGCTATCACTACGGCTCGCCACCCGATGAGGGTGAGAGCCAAGAAACTTGCCGCGACGACGACGAAAGTCACCGCTATACCTTGGCCCGTGAAGTAACGGACCATCATCCCGCCGACCAGGGTCGATGCCCACAGCACCACTCCAGCCAGCCACCGCAGAGCCGCGATACGCGCCGTCACGACGATCACCCATCCCACGGCGAGACCCAGCACAAAGGGGGTACCGGTTCGAAGCAGACCTCCCGGTGACAGCGCCTCGCCATGGCTGGCCCTCCCCATGGTCGCGAAGAGAATCACGCAAACAACGTCAGCGACCAGCGCACGCCGTACCGGCGGAGACGCCAATTCGTCATTCATCGCGGTCTTACCGAGAACGCAAAGTCGGCAGTAGAGGTCGAAGTGATCATCGGCGGATGCAGGTCACGCATACGGAACAACTTGTGGCGGTGGACAAGAGCCAAGGTGATAATCGTCGAGATGACGAGGACCCCGCCCTCCACGGCGAATCCAAGAGCCAATGTCGACATCGGTCCACCCGAGATAAGCACCCGGAAAGCATCCACGGAATACTTCATCGGCATGATGACCGAGAGCTTCTGGTAGACGGAGGGCAGCATCGTCACGGGGAAGGTCCCGCCGCAGGTAGGCAGCTGGAGTACGAGAAGGATAAGGAAGATAGCCGTCTGGGGCGATCCAAAAAGAAGCCTCATCCAGAAGGCCAACATCATCCACGCCAGTGATGTCAGTGTCACGAATCCTATGAAGTACCAAGGATGGACCGGGTCCAGACCAAGGGCTAGCCAGACGCCAAAGGCCATGATGTATGCGCCGGCTAGGGCGATGACTGCTAGCGGACCGAACCCAACTAGCGCAATCGACAAACTGTTCGCCCTACCAGTCATAGCGCGCCCGGAAAAGGTACGTACAACCAGGAACGTCGAAATGCAGGCAATCCACATGGCAATCGAGAAGAACATCGGTGCTAGGCCACGACCGTAGTATTTCGCGGAGTGGAGGATGGTCTGCTCGATGTCGACTGGGGAGCTCATGACATTGGCTAGGTTCGCGCGCTGGTCGTCCGACATGCCGGGGACCCGCTTGGCACCGGAGTCAAGACCTTGATGGAGCTGTGACGCACCCTTGGACAGAGCGTCCGAACCGGCTTTGAGTCGGCCTAGTCCATTGCTCAGCTGCATGACGCCGGACGCAATCTGAGGAGCCTTCGCGGTGAAGGTCCGCCCAGCGGCAGTGGCGTCATTGACGGACTTATTGAGGTCCTTAGCGGCCGAATCAGCGGTGTCCATGGCGCCGTTAATTGTCTCTAAACCATTGTTGACTTGTTGAGCGTCCTTGTTGAGTCGGCCTAGTGCCGCAGTGGCGTTATCCGCTAGAGTGTCCGCATTCTGCTGGTTAAGGCTAATGTTAAGGCCGGCCGACACATTAGCTACTGCCGCGATGTTAGAGGACACAGTGGTGGTAGAACTTGCAGCGCCATTAATCTGCTTTACTAAGGCCACATAATCTGGATCGTCAGCGAGTTCAGGATGCTTTGCTACAAGAGCAGATGCCTTACTAATGGCCCCTGTAACGTTGTGCTGAATCTTAATGACTGACTCCCCATTAGGATTCTGTAGGGTGGCTGTCGCCGACACGAGATTCCCAGCCTGCTTTTGCAGGGCAGGAAGATTCTTTGTCACGTTATTGATAAGCGGAACCATGGCTGAATTGATAGCTTGAGAATCAGCCATGACGCTTTGAGCTGCGCCGGTAATCGCCTGCGCACCGACCCGAGTCTGGGAGACCGCGCTCGACGTTTTAGCAGCGGCTGAATCAGCATTTGCCAAGGCGGAATTTACCTGGTTGACGGTCGCGGTGGAATCACCAGCGGCCTTCGTCGCGCCCAACACTTTATTGTTCATCTCTGTGACGCCAGCGTCGAGGGTCTTCAGCCCGTTATCGAGCTGTGCAGATCCGTCTGATGCCTTGGCTAGCGATTGTTTAATGGTGCCGAGGTTCACGAAGAGTGCATTGAAATACGTTTCAGAGACACTCTGATCCAGGGCCTGCTCCAAGGAAGTCTGCACCTGAGAGGTCAACAAGCCGATGATGAATCCGTTGGCGTCGTCACGATGAAGTTTCAGCGTCGCTCGCGCGGGTTTGAAGTCACCAGCAGACACGATGTTCGCCGAGAAATTCTCAGACACCTCAATAACCATGAAGTACTCAGCGTCCCGAAGCCCCTGATAGGCCTTATCATCGTCGGTGCCTAGAAAACTCCAGTCAAACCGTGGATTCTTCTTCAGAGTGTTCTGAAACTCTTGACCGGCATTAACCGTGCGTCCACCGAATGTTGCCGGCTTATCGTGACTGACAACAGCGATCTTTACCTTGTCGGTGTTGGAATACAGATCCCAGTTCGCGTGAAGATAAATGCCACCGTAGAGCAGCGGAATGACAAGAATGAATATTAGGCCGAGTTTGGAGCGTCCTTTAAAACGCCGGAACTCGAACTGTACGAGCCTTATGAATCGAGTGAGCATGCGTTATCTCCGGGGGGAGTCGTCGGGGCGGTCATTTTCCGTCAGGGGATTATTGTCGGACTTCGTATCGGATAGGCCATTGGCCTCTTTAGCGGCCGCAAAATGCACGCTTTCTTCACCCTTGCGAGGAATCTGAGTCACCTCGGGAGCTTCAGGGTCTCGGGAATTACCATCAAAATCCTCGTTAGTATGGAGATCTTTGACGGCATGGCGACGCTTGTGCGCCGGCAGTTCTATATCAAGGGAACCAGGCGGGGCCATGTCATCGTCCAAAGTCGCCGCGATAATCGTCGAATCGTCGAGTTCAGTGAGCTTCGAAAACATCTCGAACAGCAGCTTTTGCTGAATATGCGGCACCATGACATCGGCGTCGTCGATAACGACCACCTTCGTCTCCCTGAGCATGGCGAGGGCCACAGATGCGACGGCACGCTCGATGGCTTCAAGCTGCTCGAATTCGCAGGAGCGATCGATGCGAAACCCGACGATCTCTTCGATCTGACGTATCCTATCTTCGGCCTTCTTGAGGTTGACGGCATCGAGGTGACATCGCTCAGCGACGGATTCGTTGAGGGTCAGACGGTCCTCAGGTACAACATATTCGGCGATTCGCGCCACGGAGGTCCGCTGGAGGGCCCGGTAGGGCTCAGCCATGGCGTCAATACCATCAATGATGAGGGTACCCTTCGTTCGACGAAATCGTCCGGACAAAGCTAACAGGAGCGCCGACTTGCCGGCGCCAGCAGGACCATGAATCACGGCCAGCTGGCGCGGCGCCAGATCCATATCGAGGGGGCCAAAAATCATTCCCTGACGCCCTTGGGCACTGAGATCGCGGGCGTGGAGCACCACCCCCGAGGCGTCCTCGACAGCCTGAGTGTCGACCGGAGAACGTTTCGACAAGCGCATCACTGAAGGAACCCCCTGATTGCACGTTCGATGACATCGGTAATGACCCGCCGGTCAATAACCGCGCTGGCTGCAGAAAACTCCAAGGCGAGGACGTTGACCAAACTGAGGACAACCACCGCGAGACTGCGCGGGTTAACAGCCTCAGCGGACTCGACGCGGCCGAGTACACCGTACTGGTTCGTCAATTCGACCAGCTGGCTGATCCGCTGTGTTTGGAGTTTCGAATAAGCCTCAGCGATCTCCTCGTCACGACGGGCGAGGGCGCGAAACTCGGCGAGAATCACTTGCCACGGGGCATCTTCCAGGAGAATCTCCGTGAGCTTCTCGCTGACGCTGTGCATGACATCGTCAGGACGTCCGCTGCTGGAGAGAATGGGGGAGAGGGCGTCGACCACATCCCTCTCTCCGCTAGCCAAGCGGGCAGCGCAAACCTGACCAAAGAGATCGGGCTTCGACCCGAAGTTGGAGTACACCGCACCCTTGGTGAACCCGGCGTCCGAAGCAATGCGTCGCAAGCTTGCGCCGGCATAGCCGTCCCGTTCAAAGTTTTGGGCGGCTGCGGTAAGTATTCTGTTTCTCACCTCATCGCGATGAGGTCGTTCTACTGCGGCAGGCATCACAGTTGTCATCTTTCGAGGAATCCAGATCTGTTCGGCGGCGGTACCACCGGTATCGGATACCGATGGTATCCGCATCTGAGTCTGAGCCCAAATCGGTCAGCTAGGCTGGACAACTCGAGTAGTCGTCGTGGCGAGGAGGGTCATGCCGTTGCCATTGTCCGCTGTCGATGAGGACTGCCTCATGTCGAGCACGACCATCGATTCCTTCGCCGTGTTTCTACGCCGAGTCGCTCCTGAACTGTTGCCCCCGACAACAGTCGACACGAGCGTCCCCGAGCTGCTGAGGCACGGCAGAACTGTGCTCGCAATTCGCTACAGCGGAGGAGTTGTCATAGCCGCTGACCTCGGCTCTGCGATGGCAAGGCATCTTCGTCAGAGCGACATCGATCGCATCCTCGGTACCGATCATCGGTGCGCTATCGGTGTCGCCGGAGCAGCCGGTCTAGCAGGAGAAATGATTCGTCTTTTTCAAGCTGAAGTCGATCATCTCGAGAAAATTCAAGGCCAGCGGATCAGCATGGATGGCCGCGCAACCAGACTGTCTAGTTTGGTCCGTTCCAATGGAACGATGATGGCTCAAGGACTCGCTGTCACGCCGCTACTGGCGGGCTGGGATGATCTGGCCCATCGCGGCCGGATCTTTTCCTATGACGGCACTGGCGGACGAACTGAGGAACATTCTCATGCCTGTGTGGGGTCCGGAGCTTTATTTGCAAGCGGGGTCCTCAACAAGGGCTACCGAGCAGGGATGGATCGGGATGAATCCGTGGCCCTGGCTATCCGCGCCCTGGACACGGCTATCAGCGATGACACCGCGTCGTCTCGGTCGGGACCCGATCTGTCGCGCGGCCTATACCCGACAGTGGCGTGCGCAGATTCCCACGGTGTGACCCGTATCCCCACCGAGGAGGTGGCGGTACTGGCGAAACGGGTAGTCGACCAGATCACTGCCGAGTCCGATCGTGAGGAGGGCCGATCATGACGTTTCCGGGCTATGTTCCGCCCAGTGAGTGGAAAGCTGATCGTTCCAAGTTTGTCTCAGATTCCATTCGCGATGGAGATGACGCCGTCGTCGTCGCTCGATGTGCTGAGGGGATCGCGCTGGTAGCGCGTCAACATGGAGCCGATCTTCCCAAGGGCATGAGGTCAGTCGCTGAAATCCACGATCGGCTGGCGTTCGCAGCCGTCGGACCATTCCACGAGGCAGAGGGACTGCGAGTAGCAGGTATCCGCTATGCCGATTTGCACGCCTATGCGTACGACCGCCTTGACGTCACCGGGCGCAGCTTAGCCAGCATGTATTCGCAGATTATTGGCAAGGTATTTTCCCGCCCCGACATTAAGCCCTATGAAGTTCAGGTCGCGGTCGCCGAACTTGGCTTGGTCCCCTCAGAGGATCGCCTCTACACGATTGATTTCGATGGTTCCGTCTGTGCTGGCACCGGGCCCGTCCTGTTAGGTGCAACAAATGAGCGCTCCCTCGAGCTGCCCAATGACGCGACGATATCCGGGGTCGTACGAGCTGCGGGACCCGTCCTTGACGCCGAGCTCACAGACCTTGAGGTAGGTCTGCTTGATCGCCATGCCTCGACGCGTCGCCACTTCCGACGTCTCGACGCTACAACCATCGTGGAAGCCGACCGTGACGAATCCTGATCGCGTCGAGCCGACCTTGAACGGTCCGGTCCTTATCGTTGGTGTTGGCCTTATTGGGGCATCCATCGGTAAGGCCCTGGTAAGGGCGGGGATCGATGTCCATTTGTGGGATATCGATCGCAGCAATGCCCTCGTCGCTGCCGGGCGCGGAGCTGGCAGTCTCGATGACCTGGCTGACGACGCGTATCACATGATCGTCATCGCGACCCCACCAGCCGTCGTCGCACAGACGATCGTTGACCGCTTGACGCGACATCCCCAAGCCGTGGTCACCGACACCGCTTCAGTGAAGGGGGCGGTGTTGGCCGAGTTGACCACGTTGGCTGCCGGGCATGGCGTCGACATGTCTCGCTATGTGGGTTCCCACCCCATGGCGGGAACCCAATACACCGGCCCATTGACAGCCTCCAGTGAGCTTTTCATCAACCGCACCTGGGTGGTGGCCCCTCGCCCCGACAACCGTCATGATGACGTGGAACAAGTCGTCGCTGTGGCCCAAGCCTGCGGTGCTCGGGTGGTGAGTATGGATGCCCACGAGCATGACCGGGCAGTCGCAGAGGTGTCCCACCTGCCCCATCTCATGAGTATCCTCACTGCCGCAAATTTGCGCCATGCTCGTCCTGAGCACCTGAGCCTCGCAGGATCCGGCATCCGCGACGTCACCCGAATCGCCCGCTCCCAGACGGCAATGTGGCGGCAGATCCTCAGCTCCAACCGAGTTGAGGTCCGCAGCCAATTAGAAGCGATTCGTGATGACCTCGATGACCTACTGTCTCGTCTTAACGATTCGCAACGCTTAGAGGAGTTCCTCAGCGTTGGTCAGGCCGGTGCCCGCAAAGTGGCAGGTAAACACGGGCACCAGATGGTGGAGACGACCGCCGTCATCGTCGAGATTCCGGATACCCCGGGTGCCTTGGCGCGATTGTTTGCCGATGTTGAGGCTGCTGGGGTCAACGTCGAAGACTTGTCGGTGGAACATAATCCAGCCCGCGAGGTTGGTTTCTTATCCATTGACGTTGCCCCGAATCGCGCCGCGCAGTTGACCGCGTCGATGCGCGATCACGGCTGGTCGGTGCGATCCTGACACTTGTCGGTGGATGCCGATATCCTCACCCCTGTCAGATCGCCATCGTAAGGCAGGCAGAACGTGTCAACCTCACCTCTCGTCATCGCCATCGACGGGCCCAGCGGGTCCGGCAAGTCGTCGACCTCTCGTGGGGTCGCGAACCGGCTCGGGCTAGCTCACCTCGACACCGGATCGATGTATCGAGCAGTGGCTTGCCGCGTTGCTCATCTGGGTATTGACCCGACTGTCAACCCTCGTGATGCCATTGAGGTGGCTCGGGCCTGCCACCTCGAGGTTGATACCTCGGCTATCGGTAGCCGCGTCGTGATCGATGGGGAGGATGTCACCGCGGAAATTAGAGATCCGCAGACGAGTGCCAAGGTGTCGGCGGTGGCGACGATTCAGCCGATTCGTGATGCCCTGACTGCTCGCATGCGTCAGGTCGCGGCTGACCGCGGTCGTATCGTGATGGAGGGACGCGACATCACGACGGTGGTGTGCCCCGACGCGCAGGTCAGAGTGCTTCTGGTGGCTGACCCGGCCGTCCGCATCGCACGGCGTCAGGCTGAGTTGGGGGAGAAGGTCGACATGGCTCAGGTCATTGATTCGATCGTGCGTCGTGACCGGGACGATTCCACTGTGTCGACCTTTGAGGAGCCGGCTGAGGGGGTCACTGTGGTGGACTCCACCCATCTCGATTTGGATCAGGTCATTGACACCGTCATTGATCTGGTGCCCGTTTCGCTGCGCTGAGCATTATTTCTACTAACGTCACACCGTGTACCGTGGTTTAGTCCCCTAGCAGGAGTGTGTCCTCATGTCCGACTCGCCCGAGTTCGTCACCGGCCCCAGCGACGGCATCGAGGAGGCTCTCCCGAAGCCTGTTGTTGCCGTCGTCGGTCGGCCTAATGTTGGTAAATCCACCCTCGTCAATCGTATTCTTGGCCGCAGAGCAGCTGTCGTACAGGATGTCCCAGGTGTGACCCGTGACCGGGTGTCTTATGACGCTGAGTGGTCTGGCCGCCAGTTCGTCCTCGTCGATACCGGCGGCTGGGCCTCCGACGCCTCTGGCATGGCGGCCATGATTGCTGAGCAGGCTGAATTGGCTATCTCGACCGCTGACGCCGTTCTCTTCGTCGTTGACGCGAACGTGGGCACCACGGACGAAGACGAGGCCGTCGTCCAGGTTCTAAGGCAGTCTCGCAAGCCCGTCGTGGTTGCTGCTAACAAGGTCGATGACGGTCGCGGTGAGCCTGACGCTACCGCGATGTGGAACCTAGGGTTGGGGGAGCCCCACCCCGTTTCCGCCATGCACGGGCGCGGTTCAGGTGACCTTCTCGATGCACTCATTGCTGTCCTGCCCAAGGATCGAGCTAGCTACGAATCATCGAACGGGCCGCGTCGGGTCGCCATTGTGGGCAAGCCGAACGTCGGCAAGTCGTCCCTTCTGAACCGGATAGCGCGTCAGAACCGCGTAGTCGTCTCGGATGTTTCTGGGACGACGGTTGATCCCGTTGACGAGCTAGTCACTGTCGGTGGCACCGTCTATCAATTCATTGACACCGCCGGTTTGCGCAAGAGGGTGAAGGAGGCTTCCGGACACGAGTACTACGCTTCACTGCGCACCCAGGCCGCCATCGAGCGTGCCGAGGTGTGCGTGGTCGTCATCGACGCGTCGGAGTCGATCAGCGATCAGGACCTTCGCATCCTCACGATGGTCGAGAATGCGGGGCGGGCAATGGTCATCGCCTACAACAAGTGGGATCTGACCGATGAAGAGCGCCGCCGCTATTTGGAGCGCGAGATCGAGCGCGACGTTCAGGCCTATTCCTGGGCGCCGCGGGTCAACATCTCGGCGCTCAACGGCCGCAACGTTGACAAGCTTGAGAAGGCTATCGAGACGGCCGCAGGAGGCTGGGAAACGCGTGTTTCGACGGGGAAGCTCAATGCATTCCTCGGCCGTCTTGCAGCTGCCCACCCTCACCCGGTACGGGGAGGAAAACAACCGAGGATCCTCTTCGGTACCCAAGCGCACAACTGTCCGCCGACTTTTGCCCTGTTCACATCGGGGGCGTTCGACCAAGGATATGTGCGGTTCATTATCAGGCGGCTGCGTGAGGACTTCGGCTTCGCCGGTTCACCCGTCCATGTGGAGATTCGACCTCGGGTAAAGCGACAGAGGAAGTGACCCGTTTTGTCGGAGCAACGGAAGTACGCTACTGTATTTCCTCGGGTCACCGAGTGATCCGAAACGGGCTGTGGCGCAGTTTGGTAGCGCACTTGACTGGGGGTCAAGGGGTCGCAGGTTCAAATCCTGTCAGCCCGACGTTTTAAGGTTCCGCGAGCGGGCTTGTGTTCGTGAAACGCCGTCATCGATTGACGGCCGGCTCGCATCATGACTCACTGGAGATCAGGTCTTCCTTGGTCGCCGGTTGACCCCCGTTTCGGTTCGCGATCACCGAGCCGTACTTTCTATCTGCCTACCTGTCCAGCGATCTTCCGATGGGCCAAGACCTTAGCTCATTGGACTCGGTAGACAGTGTTTTCGCAGATCGAGTCCGTCCTAGATAGTGATATATCATATCGGTATCCGAGATACTTTTGTGACGTGATCTGGGCTCGTCCTAGCCTTCAGCACATGCTTGACGCGACTCCAGCATCGAGCTGATCTCCCACCAAGGGACATCTCATGACAGACCAGGATTCAGCACAGTCCGCTTCGTTCTCTGACAGTTCAGAACCTGTGGTGTTGCCTTCCGGAGCTATCGTCCAGACGGATTCCGGCGCCACTAAACCCGGATCTGCCACTGTTTCTCGCCGCGCGCTGCTCACCGGGATTGGCATCTCCGCCGTCACGGGACTCGCAGTTGGAGCCGGCATAGCCGGGCCCATTGCTTACCACCGTGGCAAGTCGACTGCCGGAGCCGGGACCGGTGGTAAGCGACACATCAATTTGGTCTTTGGCGGTGACGTGTGTGACGCGCCAGCCATCGTCGCTAAGGAGAAGGGATTCTTCGCTGACGCCGGGCTCGACGTTTCTCTGCACCGCAC
Organism: Cutibacterium namnetense; assembly: GCF_001642025.1. Taxonomy (GTDB): domain Bacteria; phylum Actinomycetota; class Actinomycetes; order Propionibacteriales; family Propionibacteriaceae; genus Cutibacterium; species Cutibacterium namnetense. Next base: position 497,512 of record NZ_LWHO01000003.1, read on the forward strand.
GGTGGGCGATGAGGACATCAAGGCTGCCGTCGGATCAGGTCAGTCCGATGGCAGAACTCGTGAGGGCGAGCAGCACCAGAGCCGCGATGACCCCGATCACGGGGACGGGGCCGAGCAGCACCGAACGTGCTCCGATGACCTCACCGTTGAACGACAACCGCCCCAGGGCTGGAACGCAGAGCAGGTATCCCAGGATGCCGAGGATCGCACCGGTGAGGGCCTGCAGCCCGGCCTCGGCCAGGGTCATCACTCGTAGCAGATGCGCCGACGCCCCGATGAGTCTCAACGACGACAGTCGATCGTCCCGGCGTCTTGCCGACAGCTTCGCTGCCGAGGAGGCCAGCGTCATGAGGGGAAGTATCAGCAGTACCACGGCGATCGTCGAGGTCACCCGGTAGAAAGCGGCATTGTCCCCGCGGATGTGCCACATCATCACGGCCCCACCGGTGACGTCGAGGATGATCGTCGAGATGACGCCGAAAGCGATCACGGGCAGCCGCCAGGTGGAGCGATCGGAGATCGAGGCGCGCAGGGTCATGGCGAGGATCTGCCGAGTCGCTGGACGCCTGGGTTCGACCTTCAGCGGTTCGGGGACGGTGATCGTCGGGTTAGGCTGCTCGACGGCAGCAGACGTGGACGTCATGGTCACCACCTCCCATTGGGTTGACGCAGCTCGTCGGAGACGATCCGGCCATCCTGCAGCCCCACGATGCGTTGGCAGCGCCGGGCGACGTCCTCGTCGTGGGTGACGACGACAAGGGTGCGTCCGCGTCCGGTGGCCGCGAGCAGGATGGACATCACCTCGATGGCGGTGGCCGAGTCGAGGGCCCCGGTGGGCTCGTCGGCGAAGACGATCGCTGGGTTGATCACCTGCGACCTCGCAATGGCGACTCGCTGTGCCTGGCCCCCGGAGAGCTGACCGATGCGGCGCTCCTCCATGCCAGCCAACCCCATGGAGCTGAGCCACTGGGCGGCATGGCGGATGGCCTCGTCCTTCGGTGTGCCATTGAGCATGAGGGGCAGTGCCGTGTTCTCCACGGCAGTGAGCTCGGCGACGAGCATGCCCTGCTGGAAGACGAACCCGAGGGATTCACGTCGCAGTCCGGCATGGTCCTCGGTGGTGAGGGACTCGACGTTGACGGTACGTCTGGGCAGGTTCAGTTCGATGCTGCCGGAATCGGGGGAGAGGATCCCCGACAGGCAGTGCAACAGGGTGGTCTTGCCCGAGCCAGACGGTCCCATGACGGCGACCGACTGGCCGGCGGGGATGGTGAGGTCGACGTGGTCGAGGGCACGGGTGGAGCCATAGGCCTTCGTCAGCGCCTGGGTGTGCAGCCGGGCACCTGGGGCGATGTCGGTCGGGGGAGCGTCTTGGCGCGATGTCGTCGGCATGGCATCCACTGTGCTGCGCGATCTCGTGGTGCACATCGTGCAGGTGGACGAGATTGCCGTCATGCTGCGGTAGGAGAAAGCTCAAGCAGTCGGTGAGCCATGATCATCTTGCAACTGGTGGGCAGAGTGTTCGACATCGCATGACACACATCGGTGATTTCTCTCAGCTGCTCAGGGATGACTCGTAGGAATGGGTGATCGGTTCAAGTGGTTTCTATCTCTGCTATAGTCACGAGTGAAAATTTTAGGGGAAAGCCTTCCATGCTAGAAGTACGTAACTTGACAGTTACCTATCCAGGGTCAGAACGTCCTGTCCTTGACCATGTGGATCTCGACTTCCCAATCGGGACAACAGCCGTGGTTGGACCAAGTGGCAGTGGAAAGTCCACACTTTTTTCTGCACTCCTAGGCATGGTGAAGGTTCGGTCTGGAAGGCTGTTCCTTGAAGGGAAGGAACTCCCAGAGAAGCGTTCCCAAAGATTCTCCGTAGTACATCAAGACTACAGGTTGGTGCCGTTTTTGACGGTACTCGAGAACATTCGACTATCCTGTGAACTGCACAATGTGGATGTCTCTGGGTCACGATTGGATACACTGCTGTCAATGGTAGGTCTCCAAGACTTTGAGGACCGCAGAATTCAGACACTATCCGGAGGCGAAAAACAGCGTGTTGCCATCTCACGCGCCCTCGCCTCCTCACCCTCAGTTCTCCTGGCCGATGAGCCAACAGGTGCTCTAGATCGGAAGAACTCCGACAATGTCTCTCATCTGCTTCGCGAAATCTCGAAGACCTCAAGAATACCGGTGGTTCTCGCCACGCACGATGAAAAGGTGGCATCTGTTGCTGATCAACTGATACGCCTTGTGGGTGACGGATCCGCAGTAGTGGAGAAAGACCTTCCGGCATGAGTGTCTCCCGTAAGATCCCCATCCTTTATTGTCGTCGACAACTACGCGATTGGATTCCAACCTGCGTAGTGATCGTGCTGTTCTGCGCCGCAGTATTCCTGATCACCTCCATGCATGCGCACTTCACCCAAGCTCTGAACGCGAGTGTCTCTGCATCGCAAGGTGGGTATCGATATGCCATGACCGGAGCGACCAAGGATCAGGAGGAGGTGGCTCGCCGAAGTGGCTACACTCCAGTCTTGGACGAGAGCCTTCGCGTCACAGGGCATGACTCCGTTTCAACTGCCACTGTGCGGACCACTGTGCACGGGGGTAAGACGCCTGGGATTCTTACAAAAGGATCTTTCCCCTCCAGTGGAGGAGAAATTGCGGTATCCATTCACTTGGCTCAATCCCTGAATGTACAGATCGGGGACACGGTCTCCGTTGGATCTGGTTCCACGTCATTGCTTCGGATCAGTGGTCTCATCGTTCAACCGCTGAGCCCAGAGCTGGACTTTGCCAGCCGGACGGTTCCCGCTGAGCTTCCGCATGCCCCCACACTTTGGTTGGGGGATTCGACGCCCAAGACCATCGATTCGGCGAATCCCCCACAAGTTACTATCATCGGCGATGATTTTGGCGACCAGAATGCCAACCCCATCTACGGGATACTAAGCAACCTGCTGTCCCTGCGCTGGGTTTTACTAGCACTTGGAAGTGGTCTGATCATACTTTTCGATGTGGCTCTCCGGCGGAGTTCTCAACCAATAATTGATGGATTGAACGCTGCGGGAATGTCGCAATCAAAAGCATGGAGCTCACTCCACGGTGCGTTGTTCCTTCCCAGGGCGATGGCTCTGCTCATTGGCGGACTAATTGTATACGGGTTGCAGCCAATTTATGTTCAGAAGTTAGGTTTATTCTTTGGCGAATACTGGAGTCCAGTACTTCCCGAACTGACTGAGCTGCTTCTTGTTTTCTTCTTCTTGGTGCTGATCCCCCTGCTGGTGTCTCTGATCTCAACACAACTAGCCGAGCACCGATCTGGGCGCATGAAGAAAGTGAGGCGCTCACTGAACCTGGAAAATAATCTGCTCCGTATTGGAGGTGCAGTTGGTGCGCTTTCTGGAGCATTGATGGTTTACATGGGGATTTCAATCTTATGTGGTAGACTCCCCTTTGTTTCAGCTGGCGCGGCAATACCTCTGGGGTTTTTGTCACTCCTCACAATTCCTTGGTTGGATGCCCATATCAGAACTGTGGGGTTAAACCCGATCACAGCGAAATTCGCGAGAACAACATCACGTCGTCGCCGCATCTCTGGGTTACTCGTCGGATTTCTCTTGTTTGGATCATTCTCCTGGGCTCTTGCGATGGAAAGAACCGCTTCAGACAATACAACATCCGATGCCACATCGAACGTGTTGCAAGTGGTAGGCGTTCCAGATTCAGAGTTTGATTTGATCCAATCAAGTTATTCTCAGATCTCCAATGCCCCACCCAAAAAATATGCAATGTTGGCAGGACATGATGGCGAGCAGGTGCTGGCGATATCAGAGGAATTTGCGACATGCTGGGAAAAGAGCAGCAAAGCACCTGAGCAGCGTCTTGAGGAGTGTGGAGACGATTCTCCTACCACTGTCGTACTGGACAATGCGTCAGTGAACCGGGTGCTCCCGCCGAGCAACTTCACCGGACGAAAGTTCAGTGTCGCTGTCGTCAATGACACGGGAATGATCAAAAAACTTCAGCCTGCTACCGTGACCCCAGGAAGCAGACTGGAAGCAGATGTTGCATCTGTGGTTCTTGTTGGATCGAAAACCCCGGCTGGGAAATATCTTGCTTCGCTGCGATCAAAACTTCTTTTTGTCACCCTTCCAGAGTATCTGAATCTTGACTCGAGGAAGCAGTCCTTGATGCGTTCCATACTCCTCATGTCAACACCAACGGCTTTTCCTCAATCGAATTCAAACCCCGACGATGCCGTCATGCTCAGATCAATAGGGCTTGCTGTTGGTCTCACAACTGCACTCGTTGGGATAGTGGCGCAAACAATGATCAGCATTGGTGAAAGAGAATCATTTGCCAATGAATTGCAGTGGACTGATGAGTTCTCTGGTGGACAACTGGGTCGGAGAGAAAGAATCTCTGGAGTCCTCACGCTGGTTGCTTGGACGATCATCGTGACTGGATCATCAGCATGGTGTACCTGGATCAGTCTGCCTCACAACGGGAATGGAATCAGCATGGTGATGCTCATCATCCCGATACTTCTAGCTGTCGTCTGCTCATTCATCTATTTCCTGACGTCAAAGGTGAGGGCAGCGGTGTAGATAACTCGTCATGAGTCAGCTCGACACAAGTGCTGGGTGCGCAGCTGGGCACCGGGGGTGATGTCGGTCGGGGGAGCATCTTGGTGCGGTGCCGTCAGCATGGCATCCACTGTGCTGTGCACTACCGTAGTGGGCATGTGTAGGTGGATGAGATTGCCGTCGTCCTGCGTAGGAGGGAGCCTGCGGTAGGAGGGGGCTCAAGCAGTCGGGAAGCTGCGGAAGTTTCGTCATGGACATCCGTTTTCCGTGGAGAACTTCCGAGGATCCATGGGTGCTGCAACTGTGGGTGGCATGTGGGGCCGATGGCAACATCATTGCCACACGTCGATTCCAGGTTGTCTGGCGGGCAACAGTTCTGTGGCTCCAACGAGGGCAGAGGTGGGCGCGCCAGGATCCGACACTGACCTGCAGTGCCGCCCGACCGGCTGGGCAGAAAGCTGGGCGGAAAACTGCGGTGGCGGCGAGATGATCCTGGCCGCCGCCTGGCTGCTGAAGCCATGATGGTGCCCACGTCGTGACGGCAACGATGGTGACGAGGGCGATGCCGGTGTGGTAATTCTGCGCGTGCGGCGCTGTGCTGCCACGCCGCTTTACACGCGCCTCTGGTTCGACCACATTTGCCACAGCTGGGCGAACCGACCGGCGCCGCAACGCAGCTGCTCGGGGGACCCGACCTCAACGATCCGGCCACCATCCATCACCGCGACCTCGTCGGCCATCGCCACCTGGGACAATCGGTGGGCCACGACCAGCGCAGTCCGGCCTGTCACGACCTCGGTGGCAGGCCGGTCCAGGACGGCCGCACCGGAGCTTCCCGCCTCCGCGGTGGCCTCGTCAAGGATGATGACTGGAGGATCTGCCAGCAGGGCACGAGCCAGCGCGACCTGCTGGGCCCGCGCCGGTGGCAATCGCGTCCCCAAGCGACCCACCACGGTGTCGAGACCCTCGGGAAGATCGTCGACCCAATCGGCACCGACCCTGGCCAAGGCGTCCAGGACGGCCTCGCGCACCCGTTCGTCGGGCCAGTCCTCGGCCTGGACCGGCAGGCCCAGCGCCACGTCGTCAAGCAAGGTGCCCGAGAAGATGTGGATCTCCTGACTGACGAGCACCGTCCGGGCCGAGGCAGGCGTCATGGCGATCCTGCCCGACCGGGGCTCCAACAGACCGGCCACCAGAGCGGCCAGAGTGGACTTGCCCGCCCCCGACTCCCCGACGAGCACCGTCGTGTGACCGGCCGGAATCTCCAGATTCACCTGGTGCAGGACGTCTGGACCGTTCTGATAACCGAAGCTCACCTGCTCCACCCGCACCGACGCCGACCCTCGCGAGTGCTGCTGCGGGGGATACGGCTCTATCGGGCAACGATCGCGTTCGCGGGCCTCTCCCGGCCGCAGCAGGGCTGGGTCGTGAGTGTCGTGATCGCGGTGGGATTCTTCTCGGGTCTTCTCCGGTGCTGCCGGCCAGCCGTGGTCCGTCGTCTCGGACTCACCATGCCCTCGACCCCCGGACTCAGCATGAGCATGCGTCGTGGGTATGGACTGTTCCGAGGCCACAGGTTCCTCAGGACGTAGACAGATCACCCCGACCACCCGCTGCAGACACATCCAGGCGGCCTGCAGATTGTTGAGGAACATCAGCAGGAACCGCACCGGGGAGAACAATCGGAGCAGCACCAGGACCGCCGTCGCAGCCGCGCCGACGCTCACCCGATTCGTCATGACGAGCAGATACCCCGTCCAGGCGACGCCGATGGTGGCCACTGCCTCCCCGACGAGAAGTCGCACCACCAAGGTGTTGCCGAGGAATCGCCCACGCAGACTCCATCGCACGGCCTGCCACGACCCGTCGGCCACCGTGTGCGTGCGCAGGCCCTCCACGCCGAAGGCGCGCACCGCGTCCAGCCCGTGGATCGTCGACAGGATGTGTTGCGACTGGGTCGTCGAGGCTCGTCTCTCCGCCTGGTACACCGGCTGCGCAGTGCGCAGGAACTCCCGGATCGCCAACCCGTAGAGCACCCCAGCGAGCACCACGGGAATGAAGAGGGATGGATGCAGGCTTGCCACCGCCCCCACCGACACGATCACCATGATCATGGTGTTGACGAGCCGTGGCAGCGCCCCGTTGGCGGCATCCCGCACCGCGGTGACGTCGTCGGAGGCTCGCGAGACGAGGTCGGCGGTGCCGGCCCCCTCCACCCGTTGCTGGTCCAGCCCCAGCCCGACCGCAATCATCTCCTCCCGCAGGCGGGTGACGATGGTCGTGAAGAAGGACGGCGTGAGCGCCTGGGCGGCGCCGTTGCAGATCCCCGAACCGACGACTGCAGCCCCCATCGCCAAGGCCGGTGTGAGCAGCGCGGACGGCGATTGGCGGGTGTGCGCAGCATCGATGATTCACCCAGTGGCCATCGGCACCGCCAGATCGAGGATGGCTCCCAGCGCCACCACGACGATGGCGGCGACGAAGTATCTGCGCACCCCCTTCGAGGTCCGGTGGACCTCTCGGCGGACCTGCGCTGGGGTGGCCAGTGGCAACCAGTGCCGGGTGCTCATGACAACATCTCCCGGTAGCCGTCGTGACCCAACAGTTCCCGGTGCGGGGCACGAGCGACCAGGTGACCGTCGTCGTCGAACAGCACCACCTCGTCCATGCGGTCCAGCAGGGCGGAAGAGGTCGTGGTGATGAGAGTGGTGCGCCCAGCTCGTAGCTCACCCATCCGTTCGGCGATGGCGGCGGTGGTGGCGGCGTCGATGCTCGTGGTGGGGTCGATGAGAACCAGACCATCGGGGGCATGGATGAGGGCGCGGGCCAGGGCCAGCCGTTGCCGCTGGCCGCCCGAGACGTGCCGACCGCCCTCCCCGACGCCGGTCTGCAGCCCATGCGGCAACTCGGCGATGGTGGTGTCCAGGGCAGCCGCCCGTACGACGGCGTCCAACATGTCGTCCCTCGTGCTGCCCAACATGATGTTGGCCTGGACGGTGTCGTCGAACAGCTCCTGTCAATATGACGCCGCATCCGGCATCTTCTACTCCTGGCTCAAACCCATCGAGCAGGGCCAGAACGTCAAGTTTGTCGCCGGCCTGCACGGTGGGTGCTTGAGGCTGGTAGTACTGAAGCACTCTAGGTTCACCAAGGTCGCTAACCTCAAAGGCGCGACTATCGGTGTCCCTAGTATGCACTCGTCGGCCACCATGTTCTTCTCGATGGACCTCCTAGACGCCGGTATCAATCCGCTTCCTGAGGCAAAACAGGTCACCTGGAAGGTGATGGACAACTCCGTGCTAGGCGATGCGCTTCATCGGGGGCAGGTCGACGCCATTGCCACCTCTGACCCCATCGCCTACGGGCCGATCCGTGACGGGTCAGCGGTGGAGTTGGCCAACAATATGAGCGGTATGAACGCCCAAGATTTCTGCTGCTGCACCGCCATCAACGGCAACATCATCGAAAATGAGCCCGACGTGGCTCGTCAGCTTATCAGGGCTTGGTGCAAAGGGTCTCGATATGTCGATGGACACGAGGCCGAAGTAGCCAAGATCGAAGTTGACGGCAAATATGTCGCCACCGGGGATGCAAAACTCGTCGAGACCTTTCTCAAGAACTACTCATGGAAACCTTCGGTGACCAAGCTCAAAGCCTCCCTACTACCGGGGATCGTCAAGTTCAAGAAGACTGGTTATCTGGACTCCTCGGACGATCCTCACAAACTAGCCGATACGGCCTTCACGACGTTGAGACTCACATGGTGACCGCTGCCGAGGAGAAAGCCCGGGTCCGTGACCGGGACGTCGCCCTCGCCGCCGATCCCAAGGTGGAGGCAGCGTTGGCACGACGTCATCGAGCCCGGAAAGCGAGCCACCCTTTAGTCGGGATTATGGTGACTTTGTGGACCCTGACTACTGCGGTCATCTTGTGGATTCCGGACACGACAGCCTTCATCGTCCACGGTCAAAAGCCGTTGGCCGCAGCAACAGGTTTGGTCGTCGTAGTGATGGTGGGTTTGTGGGCACTGTCGATCAGAGCGACCGATGGTTTCCGGCTGCGGGTCTCGCGTTGGCTGGGATTATGGACCTGGTGGTGGGTGGCATTGGGCGCCGTCACCCTGTTACTTGACGTCCTCACCGCCAAGACCGCAGTGCTGAGACCGCCCTACGTTCCGCCGCCCGGTCAGTTACTCACTGAGGCGTGGGGTGACCGCACCCTGTTAGGTCAATCCATCGTCCATTCCGCAGTATTGCTATTGGTTGGATTGCTTATAGGTGGGATTGCTGGACTTCTCACCGGGTTGTGGATGGGGTGGTCGCGTCGGGCTGGCTACTGGTTCAACCCTATTGTCAAGTACATCGGCCCAGTTCCGACCCTGGCGTGGATTCCCATTGTCTTTCTCGCCTTCCCAAATACTTTTTGGGCTGCGGTATTCCTCGTCGCCTTGACAGTATGGTTCCCGATGACGGTACTTACCAACGCTGGTATCAGGTCGATTCCCAAGAGCTACTTCGACGTATGCCAGACTCTGGGAGCTTCGACGCGGTTTCTGGTGCTCAAGGTGAGTCTTCCGGCAGCCCTGCCGAACATTTTTACCGGAATCTTCATGGCTTTGCCCACCGCCTTCGTCACACTGACTATCGCCGAGACCTTGGGGGTCAATTCCGGCCTCGGTTGGTACATCAACTGGAAGAAAGGGTGGAGTTCGTACCCCGCCATGTACGCAGCTATCGCCATCATGGTGATCCTGTGCGGCAGCCTGCTCAGTCTCGAATTGTCCATTCGCAATCGCGTACTCGCTTGGCAGAAAGATCTCACACGATGGTGAACAAACTTCAGCGCAACATGGCCGGTGCGGTTGATCTAGTCGGTGTCACCCAGGCATCTCGCAATCATGGCAAACCACTGCCGGTGCTCGATGAGGTGGACCTGTCTGTGAAGCCCGGCACCTTCGTTAGTCTGATCGGACCCTCGGGTAGTGGCAAGTCCACGTTGCTGAGATTGGTCGCGGGTCTCGACATGCCAGTCGATGGCAAGGTTTATGTGGATGGTCGGGTCGTCAGGGGCCCCGATCCGCGTCGTGGCCTGGTCTTCCAGGATCCGACGCTGCTACCCTGGCTGAGCGTCGAACGCAATGTCGGTCTAGGGCCGACGGCCCAAGGCCGCCGCGGCCCAGAATGGACCCGCCGGATCGACGAGATGATCGATATGGTTGGGCTCGAAAACTTCCGGCACGCTTTACCGTCGGAGTTGTCCGGCGGCATGGCCCAGCGTGCTTCCCTTGCGCGAGCACTCGTCACCCGACCCGAGATCCTGCTCTTGGACGAACCGTTGGGCAAGCTCGACGCACTCACCCGCTCGACACTGCAAGGGGAGTTGGAGAGGCTGTGGAGGACTCAAGGTTTCACCGGGATCATGGTGACCCACGATGTCGAGGAGGCTCTGCTGCTATCGGATCGCGTGGTGGTCTTCTCTCCACGTCCAGCACATGTCGTCGCAGACTTCTCAGTGGAGCTCGATCGGCCGCGTACCCCGGACAATCCCCAGTTCCGCGAGCTGCGTCACGAAATTCTCGGGCTGCTGTTCTAAGAACTAAAAATATCGCCCACCAGGGAACCCAACTTCTAACCTCCCGCTCCACCGTCATCTCAGTCCGCTGGGAGACTTCCATCGGCCAAAGCATATGAAGTCTGAGTTCCGTGACGCGTGACCGAATCGGCGGCATACCTGTTTCCGGCACGGATCGCAGCCGTCACGTCTCCGTGATCTACCCATTCTTTGGCAAAGCAACCTATAAAGGCGTCGCCGGCACCCGTCGTATCCACGGCGCGAACGACCGGAGCCTTAATGATTTCGCGTCCATACGCATGGGCCCACATCGCACCACGCGAGCCCAAGGTCACAATGATATTCGTGATGCCTGCCCCCAACAGTACATCAGTGGCCTTGCCAACATCATCGAGGGTATCCACCGGCATTCCTGTTATGAGTTCCAGCTCAGACTCATTCGGCATGAAGAACTCAATTCCGCAGATCCGCTCAAGATCCAGTTCTGGTGCAACCGGAGCCGGATTAAGAAGCACTGGTATTCCCAGTACTTTCCCCAACTCGATTGTGGCGTAAACCGTGTCTAATGGAATCTCCAGCTGAAGCACGATGAGCTTACACTTGGCAATATCTTCACGAGCATCCTCGACGTCAGCAGGGCTCAGATAAGCATTAGCTCCCTTGATGATGAGGATGGAGTTGCGCGACTCCGGATCGACGAAGATCGGTGCCACCCCCGAGCTCGCATCGGTGCGTAACACGTGGGTGGTATCGATACCGTTCTTGCGAAAATTTTCCAACGTGGTGTCAGCGAACACATCGTTGCCAACTCGAGTGATCATCACGACCTCTGCACCGAGACGCGACGCGGCCACTGCCTGATTCGCGCCTTTGCCACCGCATCCCATTCGGAACTCCGGGGCCTCAACGGTTTCGCCCTCTGATGGCATACGGTGAATGTAGGAGATGAGGTCCACCATGTTGGACCCAATAACAGCGATATCCATGTCACTGCGCCTCTCGGCCAACAGCTTCACCTTGAGCGAGCAGGCCGGTGGTTACGGAGAAGGTGCGGGTTGCCCCGGCATCCAGATGAATGAGTGTTCCGGCAGCTTCGGCAGCCAGGCGTCCCTCAGGCCTACTGGTACCTGGGAGCACGTATGCGGCCACCTTTTGATCTGCGTTGTGAAGTATCCACCGAGTAGCGACAGGGAATTGGTCGGTACGGAAGCGGGTCACGAAGTCGTGATGAGCACGAGCCTGCATTCTAAACTCGGCAGTCTTGCCATATTGAGGCAAGTCGTCTGCAAAATAGACGATCTCGGGATCGAATGCCTCCGCGCCGACCAACGAGTCAGCATCGATCTTTCCAGCAAGAATTTCGTCATTGATTCGGAGCCACTGGTGTGTTGGCGTCACGTGGTCCGGCACGCTGCGGCGCAGCTGGAAGGCCCCGTCGGGCAAAGACTGGCTCATCCGAGCGTCCGGAATGAACGCATAGTTCATATGGCACATATACTGCAACGGCATCGACTGATAGTTCGACAGATTGGTGACCTCAAGGCCGATGTCGAACATGGCTGAGTTGGTTCGTAGGGTCACAGTGGGCCGCGCAAGATAATGGCGCCCGAAGCCCATGCGGTACTCATAGTCACTGACTAAGGTGACAGCAGAAACACCGCAGGGTTCGTGTTTTGTGACAAGTCTCGCCGAGCGCATTGGCGCACAGGGAAACTCCCCGTGCAGTGGGTGATTGTCCTCTGGAGACGGGCATCCCGCAGCCAGCAGACCAGAGTGGAAAGCGAAACACCCATATGTCTCAACGATCTGCCGGGCTGGCACCGGCATATCGAACATGTTATCCATTCGCAGCGACTGGCCGTCGAACACGGCATCCCACAAAATCTGGCCCATGAAGGGGAGAGCTTCGACGTACCCGCGGGAATTGGCGATCCGCAAGGCGGCGATCCCAGTGGGGTAGCGCCAGGCGGTCACGGTCCATTCACCAGCCTGGAGGATGTCACGCTTTCCGTCCCCACACACTTCGGGGTACAGGATAATCTCGAGTTCAGTCGATTTGTCACTGGTTGGCATGGGATGCCTCTTTCAGAGCGGCTGGTGCGAGGTCACAGATCTCTTTGTGATCGCGACGATCGACTACCAAGAAGAACGCGAAGATTGCGGCGAAGCAGAAGGCGTTCACGATGAAACTAAATCTCATGGATCCGGTGGTGTCAGATAGGAAGCCCTGCACCACTGGAATGGCAGCACCACCGATGATCGACATAACGATGATCGCACCACCTGTCTCGGTGTAGCGCTTATCTTCAATCAGGTCGAGATTTCGTGCGAATATCGTCGCCCATCCTGGCCCCAATAGCGCCGATGCTATCACCGCTGCGTAGACGGTTGTGAAGCTTGGCACAGCGACGATGTAGGTTATGCATAACACCCCGAGTAACGAATAAGCCATCAGGATGCTATTCTCATTCATTCGGGTCATGAGCAGGTTAGCGATAGTTTTTCCAATGAAGAATGAAATGAATGCGGCGATCAGATAGTTCGCAGCCGTGCGCTCATTCAACGTCGGATCAAGATTCAAGGCTAACCGGATGGTGAAAGTCCATAGTGACGTCTGCAGGCCCACGTAGAGAAACTGTGTAAGAATCCCCGCACGGAACAAACGGTTCTTCGCTAGGTATGCGAGGGTTTCACCGATGGGGGCCTTCACTTCTTCCGCGTCGTTGCGAAGTGGCTTAGAGTGCGGGTATTGGGTGATGGCGATGAGTACCACGAGTACTACCAACATAGCGATGATGACTCGGTAGGGACCGAGCGTACGCCCCAAGGCGTCCGCGGTGATAGCTTCGCGCTCCACGACCGTCCGGGCATGGGCGACGCGCTCATGCAGCGCAGCGCCATCGGTGAATACAAGGAACTTTCCCATCAGAGCACCGCCCAAGAATCCCAGTGACGTGAATGTCTGGGAAATATTGAGGCGCAGAGTTGCGTGCTTTCGATCGCCGATCATCGATGAGTAAGTGTTCGCCGAAGTTTCCAAGAAAGAGAGGCCAACGGCGATGGAGAACAGGGCAGCCAAGAATACTGTATATGTCGCCACGCGCGAAGCTGGGAAGAACAACAGGCACCCGAGGATGTACACACTCAGCCCAATGAGCAACCCCGTCTTGTAGCTGGTGCGACGAATGACTCGGCTCGCGGGTATGGCTATGAGGAAATATCCGCCGTAGAAGGCTGACTGTACGAATGCGCTGGCCAGATCCGAAAGGGAAAACACAGCCTTAAATTGGGTGATGAGGATGTCGTTCATGCTCGCCGCCATGCCCCACATCGGGAAACATATCGACAGCAGGATGAATTGGAAGATTGGGGTGCGGTTCAGGTATCCGTCACGCAGCTGCAAGGTGCGGTCCTTGATGAGGCCCCACGACGTGTTCGGGATGCCGCGATCCACGTCCGTCTCGTTGACGCCAGTGGTGTCCTTGGTAGTCACAGTGCCTCCTCATTGGTCAGGAGGGAGATCCTGACGTAGGCACCGATGCAGGTGGCAGCGGGGGCTAACAGCGTGTGATCGATGAGAGCGGCAATGCCCATGTGAACTCCTTTGCTCAGGGGGATCACTGTAGGACTGCCGCAGTCCTTTCGGTGGCACATTCGTGCCAATGTGAGGCGACAACACGACGTGGCGGCCGTCGTCAAGTGTATTTGAGGAGCAATTCGGCGGTGGAGACATCTGTGACGATGTGGTCCACATACCCTGCCAATGCCGCAGCGCGGACGAACTCGATCTGACGTGCCCCGTAAGTGATGAGCACGGTGCGTTTACTCCGACGCAACTGCGCCAGGGTGGGACTCGAGGTGCGTTGCCCCAAGGTTGGGGCCACTACCCGCCCGTCAGCATCGATGAATCGCCCACATAGGTGTCCCACTGCATTTCTATCGATCTGTTCGCGCTCCTGCGAAGTCACCAGATCACTGCGCCGGATCAGCTCCATGTCCTCTCGACAGGAACCAAGTATGAGTACCGCACTAGTAACACGTCGACTCTCGTGTTGCCGCGCCGCCGGAGATTTTTCGGCTCTCACTCGTGCCGTGACGCTGGGGTGCAGCAATGGCACCGGGCAGGGGTGGACTACCAAGTCCGTGCGTTCCATGAACGACTTCATCGAAAGATGGGTGTTGTGGCCCGGAGCTGTGCCCGCGCATTGATACCAAGCTCTTGGCCGCAGCGGCGCGCGGGCCATTTCCAGCGCGCAGGCCTGCACCGTTTGAGACCACCAGAACGAGACGTCCTCCTCACCGGGTAGAACGAGGTTGTTCGTCAGGTGGGCGGCTCCTGAGCCCAAAGCGTTGAGCAAGTCGCTGCTCGTCGGACCAGTGGGACTGACGAGCAGCAATCCAGCGATTCGAAAACGCTGAGTCAGGGTCTGCACGAGTTCCCGGTCGGACTCGCGAGGATCAACTACATGAGTGCGGATGTATCCCGATTCGCGCGCGGTCGCCAAAAGTTTCGAAACTTGGGGGCGTGACACATGCAGGACTTGTGCAACGGCAGCTTGATCTAGCCCCCGCAGATGGTATAGCCGAGCTGCCTCCAAAGCCATCATCTGACGAGAACTGAGGGCTCTTCGGCTGTCGGTGCGGCCATGGGACGATGAAGGCACGGCGGTGAGCCTAATCCGCAGGCATACTGAACGCCACCACAGATGCTTTGGACTCCGATCGGCCCGTTGCACTGCAGGCCATCGCCCACGCATAGTCAGTGCGGTACTTGTACCACAAGCACAGCGTGACAGTTTCGCTATCCTGACCACGTGGACATGCCGAATCCAACCCCGTTTCCTGCTCCCGCGCAGGACCTTCGTCTGGTGATCACCGACATGGATGGGACCCTCCTTGACCGTGACGGGAACATTCCCTCGCAGCTATGGCCCCTGCTGGAGACTATGCGAGATCGTGGCATCGCCTTCGTACCAGCCTCAGGTCGCCAATGCACCACGCTGTCCACGATGTTCCATTCGCACTTGCAGGGCATGCCGATTATCGCGGAGAACGGAACCTACGTCGTCCGTGACGGAGTTGATATCTCATCGTCGATCATCAGTCCTAGCCTGGCCCACGAGGTGATTACAGGAGTCCGGCAGCTTCGCGACGAGAGTCGTGACGTCGGTTTGGTCGCCGCCACTAAATCCATCGCTTACCTTGAGCGCGGAGATGAGCCCTTCGTCTCCCATGTAGCGACTTATTACCACAGCCACAAGGTCGTCAAGGACCTCACCGAATACACCGACGATGTGATCAAACTGTCCATCTACGACTTCGGGGAGGCCTCGGACGTCACCTATCCGACGATGAGGCGCGTCGCCCCCGAGCACCAAGTCATCCTCGCCACCCCTAACTGGGTCGACATCATGAACCCAGGAGTCAACAAGGGCAGCGCCGTCGAGGCCGTCCAGCGCGATCTTGGCGCCACTGCCGACCAAACCGCCATCTTTGGCGACTTTCTCAACGACCTCGAGATGATGCCCTTGGCGAAGTGGTCCTTTGCCATGGCCAACGGCCATCCCGACATCGTCAAGGCATCGAAGTACATTGCCCCGCCGAACACTGAGCGCGGCGTCATCACGGTCCTCGCCGCGTTGCTAGGTGTCAATGTCCCGGCCACGTAACGGCCAGGTATCAGGCCAGGGATAGCTCTTTGGCCGCGCTCCAGAGACCTCCCCGGGCGTTAGGATGAGCAGCATTGTCGATGAGTTGTCGCGCCTGTTCCTCTTGAGATTTGCCGAAAAGATTTGCGATACCTTGTTCGGTTATGACAGCCGAGGGCTGGGTCGCCGACGCGGGGGAGTCCAAGAGTCCGACGATCGTTGAGCAGTCAGCTTTGGGATGCCAACTCGGCATGGCAATGAGTGCCTGTCCGCCAGGAGAGTGCATTGACCCCACCAGGAAATCAGTTGATCCTCCGATTCCGGAATGGATTTTTCCGCCCACCCGGGTTGCGTTAACTTGACTGAACAGGTCTACTTGCAAGGCCGCATTGACGCTGGCCATTTTCGGCTGGGCTGAAATAAAACTCGGATTGTTCGTTTTCTCGCAGCGCAGCAACTGTACTTTCGGATTCTCATCTAACCATTCGTAAAGGGCAGGCGTTCCCATGGCGAACGTTCCAGTGATGGGGCGGTCGTCAAGGCTATGAGCCTCTTCAAGCAGGCGGATCGAGTCGGTAAGTAGTTCGGTCCACACACCGAAGGCTCGATTATCGGGCAGCATCGCCACGACGGCGTCAGGAACGGCGCCGATGCCCACCTGAAGAGTTGCTCCGTCTGGTATCTGGGATGCTACAAGATTGCCAATCTGCTGCGCACTCGGGCCGGGCGACGGCATGGTGGCCGTCGGCAACGGAGTGTCGACAAGGACTCCGATATCGATATCACCGACGTCAACAATTCCATCCCCGAAAACATAGGGCATGTTCGGATTGACCTGGGCAATGATGGTGGCTCCTCGGCGCTTCGCCGATTCCAATACAGCAGGGAGAACCTGCACCTCAATACCCATGCTCACCACCCCGTTACGAGGTGTGCTGGTGTGGAGGAGAAGAATATCCGGGGCGAAGCGGTTCTCGTAAAGCTGTGGGGCAAGGCTCAGCCGGCACGGCACATACTCAAGGCTCTCAGCGTGGCGGGTCCCGGGGCCAATAAAGACCGTCTCGTGCGTGACTCCCTTGCGTGTCGGCACGCCCACCGGGGCGTTGACACATGCCAATCGCCACGTCTCCAGACACTGGTCAGCGACGTCAAGGAGAGCCAGGGGAGTGGCACCAGAACCAGCACACACCACCCGGGGGCAGCCCGCCATACCTTTTAAGACGCGTTCGAGGCCCGCGAGATCTATCATGCGCACACCAAAGAGAGTAGTGGCTTTCCGGGCGCAACGAGACGTATCGGTACTTTGTTTATCCTTCCTGGCACCGAACTTCATGTACTGGCGTAACCGCTTTAAGATCGTGGGCGGGAGGGTGCCGACCTCCCACGATCCGCTGCATGCCTGGCATGACGCCCCTGGGCAGTCCGCTTCGGAGGTCGCTAACCTCGAAGACTGGCTCGCAAGCCTAGAGAACAGGGTGTGCCTGGACGGCGAGAGACGACCATCGCGGGTAGGATTTGCCGCACCAAATTTGCCCGCCGAATCAACCATTCACGTGCTGAAATCCCATTGGGTCGAACTGGGGACAGGGAGGAACTATTCATGACCAAGCACCACGACGAGGAGGACGAGGATCGATCGCCGATCCTCGAAGCCACCGACCGTCACATCCTCGGCCTGCTTGAGAAAGATGGTCGGATGTCGTGGACTGAGCTCGGTCACCAGACCGGCCTATCGACCTCAGCCGCCCAACAACGCGTTAAACGCCTTGAGGCCAAGGGGATTATCACCGGATATCACGCCACCCTGGACCTCGAGGCAATTGGTGCGGGTATCACCGCGTTCATCTTCCTCAACCCCGTCGATCCCGAAGAAGACGACACAATACCCGGTGTCCTGAGAACCTTCCCCGAGGTGCGGGGCTGTCACTCCATCGCCGGGGCGGCGTCCTATTTGGCACGAGTCCAAGCGCCCAGCGCCAGTCACCTCGATCAGTTGCTTACACGTATTCGCAAAGAAGGTCATTGCGGCACAGAGACAGTCGTCGTCCTCGACACCGTGTTCGACGACCTCGGCATGCTGGGAACCCGGTGATTTGTTACCTGCGGCGCACTTCGTGGCTGCGTGGCGCGGCCGCTGTTTTCGCCGGCGTCGCGACCGGTACTGGCTTCCAGCCACTGAACTGGTGGATCCTAGTTATTCCCGGTCTCGCCGCGTCCATCGTGCTGATGAGCAGCACTACCAGTCGGGCCGCGGCCGGACTGGGATACCTCTTTGGCATCGGTCTGTTTACCACCACCATTGCATGGGTTGGCGTCATGGGCCCGCCGGTAGCAATACTTCTTATCGCCGTCATGGCGTTGTGGTGTCTGCTGGCCGGGTGGGCGATTCGGTGTGTCAGCGTCTTACCGGGGGCGCCGGTGTGGCAAGCAATGGTGTGGACGGCCACTGAGATTGGGGCCGCGGCCGTCCCACTGGGTGGATTCGGTTGGGTACGCCTGGCATGGACCGTTGTCGACACGCCATGGGTCGGTGTGCTCAGATGGGCGAGCAGCATCGGTACCAGCTTCCTCGTGGCCCTGGCGGCGGGGCTCTTGGCCCATCTCGTCTCAGCCCAGGACGGCAGTCGGCGTCGCGCCAGCATCGCTTTCTTCGGGGAACTTCTCGCCGTCACCTTGGTGGGGACTGTCTGCGTCACTATCGCGCACCGTCATATTCCACACCAACGCTCCGCGCGAGTCCTGGTGGTGCAGGGGGGAGTGGACGGAACCGCCGGCCCATACGCGATGGGATATGCACGCTCGGTCACCGACAATCACCTCTCCCAGACGATCATGGCCGTCGCGGAGCAAAAGACGTCTGGCACCCCTGCCCCCGACATGGTGTTATGGCCAGAGAATTCCACCGATATCGATCCAGTACTCGATTTCGAGAGTCACCAGATCGTCATGGGCGCGCTGGCTATCTCGAATCGACCGATCCTGGTTGGCGCTGTGACTGACGGTCCCGGTAAGGATGAGCGTCAGACGGCATCGATGTGGTGGCCACCGTCGTCACCACAGCCCACTTCGACGTATCACAAACGCAACCTGGTGCCGTTCGGCGAATGGATTCCCGCGCGGTCCTTCTTCCTTCCGCTCATTCCCGTGTTAGGAAACATCGGACGACAATCCGTTCCCGGGACGACCCCAGGTGTCCTTGATGCCACTATCGCCGGTCAGAAGGTCCCGGTTGGCGTGGTGGTCTGTTTCGAAGTGGCTCATGACGGCACGGTCGCCGACACAGTGCGCCACGGGGCGAAGATCCTGGTCGTCCAATCCAACAATTCGTCTTTTATCGACACCGCTCAGACACCGCAACAGTGGCAGATCACCAGGGCCAGAGCGATTGAGACCGGACGCCATATCGTCGTCTCAACCACGAATTCCTTCTCCGGGCTGGTAAACCCTGACGGATCCGTCGCGGTGCGCACTAACGAGGGAGGCCATACACACTTCACGGTGACTATGCCTCTCGAGTCCGGTCTTACCATGGGGGTACGAATTGCACCGCGGTTGCGGGTCATCATCCTCGTTATTGCAGCAGGGGCCATCGCGGTGTCGTTGCTGCAACGCCGTCGCGCTATGCTCGCACAAGCGAATCACAACAGATCGGAGAGGGATGTCCGCCACCGACACTGAAGTCCGGCTCGACAAGGTCCTTGTCATCATTCCGACCTACAACGAGGCCGAGAATGTTGAGACCATCGTCGCGCGGACCCGCCGCGCCAACCCACAAGTCGACGTCCTGATCGCCGACGACAATTCGCCGGACGGTACCGGAGAGATTGCCGACCACATTGCCTCGGCTGACGATCACGTTCACGTTATGCACCGCAAGGGCAAGGAAGGTTTGGGGGCCGCATACCTGGCTGGATTCCACTGGGGCCTTGACCACGGCTATGACGTCCTAGTCGAGATGGACGCCGACGGTTCCCATCAGCCTGAGCAGCTGCCGCTGCTGCTGGAAGCCCTTAAGCACGCCGACATGGTCAAGGGGTCCCGCTACGTCAGGGGCGGCTCGGTAGTCAACTGGCCAAAATACCGCGAACTCATCTCTCGAGGCGGCGGCCTATGGACGCGGATGTGCCTGGGAATTGGCGTCAAAGATCCCACCGGTGGATTCAACGCTTTCCGTGCTAACACCTTGCGTGCCATCGGACTTGACGACGTTGCCTCAGCTGGTTATTGCTTCCAGCTCGACCTCACCTGGCGCACCCTCAAGAAGGGCATGACTGTCGCTGAGGCCCCGATCGAGTTCATCGAGCGTGAGTACGGCAACTCCAAGATGAGCAAAGACATCGTCATTGAGGCGTTGCTGCGCACCACGATGTGGGGACTTGATTACCGTTCCCATCAGCTCAAGGATCTTGGCCACGTGGCCTTGGATCGGGCCGAGAAGGTCGCCGGTGACATCAAGGAGCGTCGTTCTCGTCGCTCATGACGAGATGAGATGCGCTCCGTGGCTCGCGTCCCCGGAGCGCATTTCGCCATGAGCCACCCGGCCTCGGCAGGATCAGTTCTCTTTACGGATTTCGTCCAGCCTTTCGGCAAGTAGTTCTTCGAGTTCGGGTATTGAGCGACGCTCAGTAAGCATGTCCCAGTGGGTGCGTTGCGGCTTCTGCTTCTTCCGCTGAGGATCAGTGCCGTCGCTACGCAACGCTTCAGCGCCGCAGCGCGGGCACTCCCACAAGCTCGGCAATTCTGCCTCGGTAGAGAAGGTGAGATCGAAGTGATGGCCGTTTTGACAGTCGAAGCCAATTTGCTGACGTTCGGCCATCTCAACGCCTTCTTCATCCTCGAAACTCTTGGATCCCAAACCCATGCCTCGTAGCGCACGGTCGGCCATGATGCTCCCTCCTGCTTGTAGGCATCAGGCCCAGGTTGGGCCTCAATAATCCCAGCATCCCACAAGCCACAAGTTTCGGGGAGCAGGACCGACCATCGGATTGGACGTTCACTTCGTAGACATACGATGGCGGTCGTCAATATCAGCCATCACAGCGGGATCATCGCGGAATGAGAGTCGGCGCGTCCTTCGGTTGATGAACGCGAGCAAACTCACACATTAGGTCAGGACGATCTGTAACGATGCCGTCGACCCCCATATCCATCAGCTCGCGAGCCTCAGAGATTTCGTCAATCGTCCAGACGTGAACGGCCCGCCCCAGACGATGAGCAGCATCGATGAAGGTCGGCGTCACCAAGGGGACGCCATATCGGGTCAGGCGATGCGGCACCTGATACGCGTCCCCGCGAGACCGTGCCCTCTGCATGCTATGAGGGCCGACGATAGCCCAGCCGACTCCAACTGGCCCCACCGCAGTCGCGGTACGTTCCGGAACGAGGCGACGAAAGGTCTGGATGCGTCTACTACTAAACGACCCGACGCAGACCCGATGCCAGGCCCGGTGACGGGAAAGAACGTCAACGAGCGGCACTGTGGCACCATCGTGCTTGATGTCAATGTTGATGAACGCCTCGGGAAAGGCGTCGAGAATCTCGTCCAAGGTGGGAATGGGTTCGCCACCGACCTTGGCTTGTTTTACCTTGTGCCACGGCATGGCGGCGATGACACCGCTCGACTCAGTGACGCGATCGAGTATCGGATCGTGGAATGCCACCAGCACTCCATCGCTGGTCGCATGAACATCAGTTTCAAGATAGGTACATCCCACCTCGACGGCGTGGCTAAAAGCAGCAAGGGTGTTCTCGATCCCCTTGTTGACGGCCATACCAGCACCACCACGATGGGCTAACACGATGAACGGACTGTGACAATATGGATGGTCAATGGCTCTCACAACACTCCATTCTGCTCCGAAGAAGGTTCGAATACGTGGCTACTGTGGCCGCTACCATGGCCTAGCGTGAGCGTCACCGTCTTATCGCTGCAGTCCCACGTCGTCCAAGGAACCGTCGGCAACAGCATCGCTGTTCCCGTGATGCGAGCTATGGGAGTGCGCGCCTGGGGGATGCCTACAGCGTTGTTGTCCAATCACAACGGACGTTCCAGCGTCGCTGGTATCCCCATCGATTCCGAGCAGATCGACGCCATGGTCAACGCCCTTGACTCCAATGGCGAACTCAAACATGTTGACGCGGTGCTGTCCGGATACCTCACACCACGTACCGGGCCAGCGGTGCTGCGAACCGTAGAGAAGTGCCGTGCCCACCACTGCGACACGATATGGGTCTGTGACCCCGTCATGGCAGACATGACTCCAAACGGCGAGCTCAGAGCCTACGTCCCAGACGAGACCGTGTCCTTGATGAAGGATGCGGTTCAACACGCCGATGTCGTGGTGCCAAATCTCGCCGAGCTGGGGATCCTGACAGGGACCGAGCCGCGCGCCCTTGACGACATCATCAGAGCGGCTCAAAGTCTTACCGGGCCGCGCCTTGTCATCGTCACTTCGGTGCCTTACCACGACGATGATGGCGATGGCATCGCGATGGTCGGTGTGACAGGGGAGAAGGCCGTCGTGACTCACGGCCCTCTCCTTGACCGTCACTTCAACGGTGCAGGCGACCTCACCAGCGCAGTTCTCACGGCAGGATTGGTGAAGGGTGAGCCACTGGATGCCGCGCTCGGCAAGGCAGCTGGTGTCGTACATGCCGTCCTCGAGCGCACCGTAGCCCATTCCGGTGACGAGTTGGACTGGTGGCCCGAGGACGCCGCAGCTCAGCCATGGAAGACGGTGATCTTGGCTCCCAACGCCCCAAGCCGGGTCGGGAGATCCTCGTAACCGCGGTTAATCATGTAGACGTCGCGCAAAGTTGTTTCTCCCGAAGCAGCTAGGGCCGCCAACAGAAGACAGACAGCAGGGCGCAAGGCCGGCGGGCAGATGAGCTCACGGCCACGCCAACGGGTCGGACCTCGCACGATGAGACGGTGCGGATCGAGCAGCTGAACGTCAGCGCCGAGTTTGCCCAAGTCAAGCAAGTGGATGGCACGGTTTTCGTAGCACCAGTCGTGGATGAGGGTCTGGCCTTCTGCTTCTGCAGCAATCACCGCAAAGAACGGCAGGTTGTCGATGTTGAGGCCCGGGAAAGGCATCGGGTGGATCTTGTCAGCTACCGCCCGCAACTTGCTGGGGCGCACCGTAACGTCCACCAGACGAGTGAACTCATTATGGGAGACATACTCGGGGGAGAGGTCGAAGTCCAAGCCCATCTCGGACAGGATCGCCAGCTCAATTTCAAGGAACTCGACCGGGCAACGAGTGATCGTCAGCTCCGACTTGGTAACGACCGCCGCCGTGAGAAGGCTCATGGCCTCGATCGGGTCTTCAGATGGAGCGTACTCGACGTCGACGTCGATCTCTTCGACGCCGCGGACTCGCAAGGTCGTCGTTCCGATGCCCTCAATCTGCACGCCGAGCTGGCATAGGAACACGCACAGGTCTTGAACCATATAGTTCGGACTGGCATTACGCAGCACGGTCACGCCAGGGGTCTGGGCAGCAGCCAGTAGAGCATTCTCAGTAACAGTGTCGCCACGCTCGGTTAGGACAATGTGGCGCTCCTTAACAGTGCGATCGGTGACGTGGCACCGGTAGAAGCCCTCGGTAGCAACGACGTCAAGACCGAAAGCACGTAGCACCTGCAGGTGGGGCTCGACAGTTCGAGCACCGAGGTTGCAGCCACCGGCGTAAGGCAGTTTGAAGGAGTCGTAGAACCGCATCAATGGCCCGAGGAACATAATGACACTTCGGGTACGCCGGGCAGCCTCAACATCCATATCGTCGAGGTTGAGCTCAGCCGGACGAATCAGGGTGAGGTCACGCTCATCAGCAGACCATTCGTAGGTGACGCCAATGGAGGTGAGCACCTCGAGGATGCGGTTAACTTCCTCGATGTGGGCGATACCGCGCAGCACGGTACGACCCCTGTTGATGAGGCAGGCGCATAACAGCGCAACGGCGGCGTTCTTGGAGGACCTCACCTCGATCGAGCCCGAGAGCTGATGACCACCCTCAATGCGGTAGTTCATGGTTCCGCTTCCCGGCTGGGTGATGATGGGGGACTCTAACGCCTCCGCGATGCGGTTGATGTACTCCAAGGAGAGGTTCTGCGTGCCTGACTCCACCCGGTGAATAGCGCTCTGGGAGGTCTTCAGGATCTCCGCCAATTGGTTCTGCGTCATTCCATGCTGCTTGCGTGCGTCGCGGATGAGGCGACCAACCGAAGCTGGGGTGATGTTGTCCACAGCAGATCCTTTCGACGACAACTCGTTTCCCGACCAGGATATATCAGATCTGAGTTCCTACCCTCGGGGAAAACTGGTCAGGCGAGCCAGCTGAGATCTCTTCAGTGAGATCTTCGTCACAGGCCGATGTTCCCACTAGAGTGTTACCCATGAGCTCACACTTTGACGTCGTTGTCCTTGGAGCCGGCCCCGGCGGCTATGTCGCCGCCATTCGCGCCGCCCAGCTCGGTAAGAAGACCGCCATCATCGAGAAGGAATACTGGGGAGGTGTTTGCCTCAACGTTGGCTGCATCCCCACCAAGTCACTTTTGCGCAACGCGGAACTAGCCCACATCGTCACCAAAGAAGCCAAAACCTTCGGTATTGGTGGGGACATCACCGTCGACTTCGGCAAAGCCTTCAGCCGTTCCCGCGAGGTGTCTGCCCGCATGGTCAAGGGCATCCACTTCCTCATGAAGAAGAACAAGATCACCGAGTTCAACGGCTGGGGGGAGTTCACTGGCCCCAAGGCCATCTCCGTTAAGGACTCTGGCGGCAATGTGACCGACGAGATCACCTTCGACAACGCGATCATCGCCGCCGGTTCGGTCGTCAAGACTCTACCGGGCACCCAGCTCTCCGGTCGGGTCGTCACCTACAAGGAGCAGATCCTTTCCGACACCGTCCCCGGGTCCATCGTTATCGCCGGCTCTGGAGCTATCGGTACTGAGTTCGCCTATGTGCTGGCTAACTATGGCTGCGACGTGACTATTGTTGAATTCCTCGACCGTATGGTTCCGAACGAGGACAAGGAAGTCTCGGCCGAGCTGGCTAAGGCCTACGAGAAGCTCGGCATTAAGGTGCTGACCTCCACCAAGGTTGATTCCATTGATGACTCCGGTGACAAGGTCAAGGTCACCGTCTCGCCGTCGAAGGGTGGGGACTCCAAGCTCATTGAGGCCGACCGTGTTTTGCAAGCCGTTGGGTTCGCCCCGCGCGTTGAGGGTTACGGACTGGAGAACACCGGCGTGAAGCTCACCGAGCGTGGTGCCATCGAGATTGACGACTTCATGCGCACCAACGTTGATGGCATCTACGCCATTGGTGACTGCACCGCCAAGCTCATGCTGGCCCACACCGCCGAGGCTCAAGGTGTCGTTGCCGCCGAGACGATTGCGGGGGCGCAGACCATGCCGATCAACTACGACATGATCCCGCGCGCCACCTACTGTCAGCCGCAGGTTGGTTCCTTCGGTTACTCTGAAGATCAGGCTCGTGCGAAGGGTTACGAGGTTAAGGTGTCCAAGTTCCCGTTCGCCGCTAATGGCAAGGCGTGGGGTCTGGGTGATGGCACCGGCTTCGTGAAGATCGTCGCCGATGCCCGCCACGGGGAGCTTCTCGGTGCCTCGCTGGTTGGCCATGACGTGTCTGAGTTGCTTCCCGAACTGACCCTGGCACAATTGTGGGACATCACCGCTGAGGAGATCGGCCGTAACATCCACGCGCACCCGTCGCTGTCGGAGGCCCTCAAGGACGCTGCCGAAGGCGTCGAGGGACACATGATCAACTTCTGATCTTTCCGTGACATGATCCCTGCGACCTGCGTTACGGCTCAGTAGTCATACCTGACCGAGGGGTCCTGGCCTTTGGGCTAGGACCCCTCGCGTCACATCGTTTGGTTTTCGGTGCCGGCATGCCGGGGCGGTTCTAGCTGTAGCGTCGAATGGTCGAGGTCGAAGTGACCCGACAGGCACTGCTGGATCTGCGCCAAGAGGATGGGGGCATGACCATCGGCGAAGCAGGAGTCCTCAACGACGATGTGGGCGCTGAGTGCCGGTAGGTCGCTCGACACCGTCCACGCATGGAGATCATGAACCGATCTCACATGGTCGAGGTCCATAAGATGATGCCGCACCTCATTGAGATCAAGGGAGGCAGGCGCAACTTCCATAAGTATCCGCCCTGTCTGGCTAAGGAGGGAGCACGCTGCGCGGAGCATAAGACCACAAATAATGAGGGAAGCAATGGCATCCGCACGGGTCCACCCGGTCACCACGATGATGAGGCCTGCCGCCAGGGTGCCGATGAACCCGAACAGATCGGTGAGGATGTGCTGGTAGGCACCTTCAACGTTGAGGCTACGGCGATTGGCTCGTGCCACCAGCCAGGCCACCGCGACATTGACGACGACGCCGACAGCGGCAATGACCATAATCAGCCCTCCGCCGACGGGAGGGGGAGTGATCAGCCGTCGAACAGCCTCGACCCCGACGACGATAGCCACCACGAGTAGCGTGACGCCGTTGACCGCCGCCGAAATGATCTCGGCTCGTTTCCAGCCCCAAGTCCACGATCCTTGCGGACGGCGCCGAGTGAGTCTCGCAGCCCACAAGGCAATGGCGATGGCGCCTATATCCGACAGCATGTGGCCAGCGTCAGACAGCAGCGCCAACGATCCCGAGATGACGGCTGTGACGATCTCCGTGATCATGAAAGCCGTCAGGAGTGTGAGCGCAGCGACGAGGTATCGGGAATCCGCGTCAGAGGATAGGGCGTGATCGTGCTGGTGGCTGCTCAACATTCTGCCCTCGCTGCGTTCTCAGTGCCGCGGATTTGATCATCATCGGGTTCATCACAGTGTTCAACGTCCGGCTCGCCGCATTGCCCAGCGTATTGGCCGCCGTCACCTACCAGAGTGTCAGCTAGCAGTATCAGACGACGAATTTGTTTCGGGTGCGCCAACGTGTAATACATCGCCCGGCCATGAGCATGACTTGCCAATAGGCCAGCGTCTCGCAGCGTAGCGACGTGGGACGAAACCGTCGATTGAGCCAGCCCGAGGTGTGCGACCAGATCAGTGACGCGATGTTCACCACAGAACAGATGTTTGACAATGACGAGTCGGTGGGGGTCACCGAGGCTTTTGAAGAAGGCCGCCAAACGGGTGAGGTCATCGAGTTCGGCGTCGG
Source organism: Cutibacterium namnetense (assembly GCF_001642025.1). Classification (GTDB taxonomy): domain Bacteria; phylum Actinomycetota; class Actinomycetes; order Propionibacteriales; family Propionibacteriaceae; genus Cutibacterium; species Cutibacterium namnetense. The sequence goes on from NZ_LWHO01000003.1 coordinate 524,522, forward strand.
GTTCATCGACAGCATTAATTGCCATACAACGATGTTATCGCTAGATAGCGATAACAGACCTGCAGATCAGCTTCAGACCCCTCACATGGCTCTGCGCTGTGACGCCGATGGTCTGGCGCGGGGTAGTGGAACCAGAGACCCTTTCGGGTGGCGCACGCGCCAAGCATTCACGATGAGCAACATGAACGGTGCGCCGAGATTCGTCTCGATGAGGGAATCGATAACAAGCGGGTGCCAAGCTAACGGTCTGATGCCCGAGATCATCAGCACTGCCTCCCAGGTGAACTGAATGCCGATGCCGATCGTCAACGCTGAGCGAATCGAATAGCGCTCATCGGGATGGCGCAAATTGTGAATCGCAAGCCATGCGTACCCAGCAAGCGCGAAAACGACCATGATGCCGTGATAGCTGCTGACATGACGCGCGATGTGCACACTATGGAAAGCACCCCCGAACCCTTGACTGACCAAAGCACTGGTAAGCCACCCGGTAGGGAAAAGGATCGACCATTCCCAACGATTGTCCGGCTCGTCGAACCATAGCCACATCCACGCCATGTTCGTGATGCCGTAGCTGAAAGACAGCCAGAACTCCAGCGGCACGATGCTCATCCCGATGACGGTACGTGTTCCAAGCAGAACATAGAACAATCCGTAGTCGACGATGAAGTAGAGGACGCCACCGAGCAACCCGACGACGAGAGCAGCCCAGCGTCGTAATCGCGTCAGTATGCACACAAAGGCTAAGAGCAGGATTGTGTCAATCCAGATGTACAGAACGTTGAAGGATCGCGCGACCAAGTAGTTATTCACCGCGCATCACCGGTCCGCGAATATCAAGCTGCACCTCACTAATGTATCCGCAACATCACCGCAAGACACACCTCTATATCTGGCATGGGGCACGGACACACAAGGACGTACAAGGCCGGCCACGGGGATTCCTCCTCATGGCCGGCCCTTGCGAGATGTCACGAAGCTGTGACGATCACTTCTTCTCTTTGACGGGGGCGTCCAGAGCGGCCTGGTAGGCGGCACGAAGCTGATCGACAGCGGTGTCAACCTGAGCCACCGTGGACTTCGCGTTGGCACGAACCTTATCGGCCTTGCTGATTTCCTTGTTCAGGGTGTCGACGACGGCCTGATCCTTCTTACCAACGATGTTCTTGTTGCGTCCGACGCGAACGTCGTGGATCGTCTTGCGCAGAGTCTGCTTGTAGGCGATGGTCGCAGTATCCTTCTTGCCAAGGTCGGGGTAGCCGGAAACCTTGTCAATACGAGCCTTGAGAGCCTTGATCTCGTCTTGGATCTGGGCGACGGAGCTCGCCGGATTGATGGCGACGACCGCCGACTTAGCAATCTCAAGACCGAGCTCGACGTGGGCCTTCTTGACCTTGTGCTGCAATGTGGTGTTGCCGGTCTTGATAGCATCAGCAGCGTCGATGGCGAGATGGACACGGGGCACGATGGTGGCCGGGTCATAGGCCGGAACGCCACCGTGAGCGATCGTGTCGATAGCACCGCTGAGGTCCAGAGCGGTCTTGATGAGGTCCTCAATCTGGTCAGCGTACTCCGACCCAGGGATGGCCTTCTGGGTCTCTCGGAGCATGTTAATGCGCGAGTTAAGTGCAGCACGCTCGGCTTTGACCTGATCAGCGGTCAGTTTCGTCTTGTTCACGGTCGAAACAGCAGCGGAGGCAGGAACATCAGCCTGAGCAGCCGTGGCAGGCAGTGCCGTCGGCAAAATCAGTGCGCCAGCAATGAGCGGGGTTACGAGGTATGACTTCTTCACGGTGAATCTCCAATCGCAGGATAAAAGCCCGTTACTCAAGGCGGCCAAAAGCCTAACAGAGGTCGTGCGAGCGCGGGCGCTAAGGGTAACATCATCGCAGCTTTCAACTGGACTAGTTGCGCCCCTAGCCCAACTGTCCGATAAGGTACATTATGTCATTTTACAGAAACGACACCGCGCGGTGCGCCTGGGACCATCTCCTCGCACTGCCCCCACACACAACGGGCATATTGCACCGTCGGAGACAACACCTCGTCACCAAGTCGGACGTTGACGATTCCTCTTGAGCTCACCGCGCCGCTTCTTAGCTTCCAAGCGGCGACGCTGGGATCCACTAGTACGTCTGGTGGCGCGACGCCGCCGCGGCTGGATGCACGCCGTTTGCAACAGTCCGACGAGACGAGCGCGAGCTAGCTTGCGATTCGCAAGCTGAGACCGTTGATCATGAACCGCAACCGTCAACACACCGTTTACGAGTCGATTCTTCAGTGCCAACATGATGACCGGGCGTAGCTGATCTGGGACGGCACCTGAATTCCTGACATCAAACATCAATTCCACTCTGGAATCGGCTGTATTGACGCCTTGGCCACCAGGGCCAGGACTGTGTGAAAATCTCTCTCGCAATTCTGCTTCAGCGATGACGAAGCCAGGGATAATCTCGATGCCGCCTTCTTTCATCATCTCTCCCCCAGCTTTGAAACGCCTTGCATCCGTAAATGCAATCATACAGATGGGCCGAGGGTCAAGACACACAGTGTCCAATAGATATTGGAATTGTGGATAATCTCGTTGAGTCGTCAGCCCTCTCCCGGTAGCGATCGGTATCGTTGCGAATGGAATACGCACGTGACATGACACCTATAGCATCGAGGGCCTATGAGTGAGCCGATCACACCGGGTGAGGACGGCGGGTCCGCCAGTATGGCGGAGCGGACGACCGCAGTCACCGCCATTGAACTGTTGCTCGACCTCGTCTTCGTCGCAGCTATCGGGCAGCTGGCAAGCACGCTTCACGACGACGTGTCCTGGCGCGGGGGTGTCGAAACCGTCGTGCTCTGGGTCCCGCTCTACCTGCTATGGGCCCACACCACCTTTTCTGCCACCGGCACCATCACCGAGAACAAGTCCGCGCGCCGTCCCATTCTGTGCGTGCTGTTCTTCGGGATCTTCATGGCAGCCGGCATTCCCGTGGCGTTCGAGGATGGATCCGGGTGCCTCGCGTTCGTTGCGCCATATCTCATCGCTCAGTTGGGCCAAGTAGCACTCACATGGTCTATCCACGGCCGGGCGGAGATGAACGTCCGCTCCCGCAACGTCATGGTGTGGCACAGCGTCTCGGCTATCGGATGGATTATCGGTGTATTCGTCGAGCCGGGTATTCGGCTGTGGGTGTGGCTCGGGGCAGTCATCGTCGAGGTGATGGGAATGCTCCTGCGTCACCCTTTGGGCCACAACAATGACATTGATACGACGGAATGGCAGTTCGACACCGCTCACATGCTTGAGCGCATTAGGCTTTTCCTTATTTTGGCTCTGGGTGAGCAGATCGTCAGCATTGTTACCGGGCTTCACCAAGCCGGGTTCCACTTACTCAATCTGGCAGCCGCAGTCGCCTCGATCGTGACATTCTTCGCCCTATGGTGGCTTTACATCTGGGACATCGAGGTCATCTTAGAAACTGATCCCCAGGAGCATGACAACCCAGCAGAGTCGGGAGCAACGTCTATCACCGTGCAATTAGTACTTGCTCTGGGACTCATCCCCCTTGCCGTCTCCGACGAAATCGTCATCGACGAACCCACACATTCTGGCAGTCTTATCCTGGCGGCTCTAGCCTGCGGCGGAGCCATCCTCTACCTTGCTGCCCAGGCCTGGCAGGCTCATAAGGTCACCGGCCATGCCTCCTGGAGACGTTTAGGGGCAATCCTCGCCCTCATCGCTGTTGGCACCGTAACGAGCCTCATCCCTGCCATCGTGACCAACGCCTTAGTGGCGGCGATCCTCGTCGTCACAGCTGTCATGAGCCGACGCCACCACATCAAGCATTTCAACCAAGACCCCACTCAGCACGACCGCATCATTGAGAAGTAGCGATGACAGCACTCCCCCATCCACATACTGACAACCTCTTCGAGTCACCGGTAACGCCCGGTACTGGGTGGCCAGGAGACCCAGCATCACCGGACACCCCCATCGCCAAAAACGCCGAGGATGTAGCAAGAATCGCTGCCCACTGCGGCGAGTTTGAGGACCTCGACGCCGCTATTTCGGTATGCCGCGCGTGCCCGCGCCTCGTCAAGTGGCGTGAGGACACGGCCGTCACTAAACGCGCTCAATGGCGTCACGAACCCTATTGGGGACGGCCCGTACCATCATTCGGCGACCCATCCGCTCGCATGGCTATCATCGGCCTGGCTCCCGCTGCGCACGGCGCTAACCGCACCGGACGAATGTTCACCGGGGACCAGTCCGGAGACTGGCTTTACCGGGCTTTATATGACGCCGGCATTGCTTCGCAGGCGCACAGTATTGACGCGGCTGATGGTCTCGCCCTTCGCGACTGTCGCATCATCGCCCCGGTGCACTGCGCGCCGCCAGACAACTGGCCTCGACCCGACGAAAAGCGTACCTGCGCTATCTGGTTTGATGATGAGCTGGCGCGTTTAACCACCCTGCATGCAGCGATGTGCCTAGGCCAAATAGCCTGGACCTCAACCCTGGCAGCCGCCCGTCGTCTTGGATGGCAAGTCCCCCGCCCCGCTCCGCGTTTCGGCCACGGCACTCGCACTCAACTCGTCCGACCCGATGGAACTGCCATCGTCGTGTTGGGGTGCTACCACGTCAGCCGTCAGAACACGAATACCGGACGTCTCACTCGTCACATGCTTGACGACGCCGTCAGCACGCTTCTGGATCTAGCCGACAATTGACGAATGCCCTCCTGCGCCACTGGTGTATCGCAGCACCGCACCAGGTGCGACAGGGACAGCAAGGCTACCAACAGCAGTTGGGCAATGGCTCTTCACCGCATCCAGCCCCATGCGCCGTTCCCCCTCCGAGTATTGGCAATAACCGTAGGCTGGGATCATGGTCATTCTTTCCAAGATCTACACCCGTACCGGCGACCATGGCTCAACACGCCTAGTCGACAATTCCGTGACAGCAAAGTCGGATCTTCGCGTCGAGGCTTACGGCCTCGTCGACCAGGCCAACGCCTGCATCGGCCTGGCGATCGCTCTCGACAGCACAACGAAGGTCCTCTCTCAAGAGGTTCGGGAAGCTCTCGGCATCATCCAGAATGAACTGTTCGACGTCGGAGCGGATCTAGCCAATCCACTTGTTGCCAATCCAGAGTGGGAACCGCTACGAACTGTGCAGGAGAGTGTCGATCGGCTAGAGCGCTGGTGCGATGAATTCGGCGATCAATTGCCAACTCTCAGGTCCTTCATTCTTCCGGGTGGCAACCCCGTGGGCGCTCAACTTCATGTCTGCCGCACTGCTATCCGCACTGCTGAGCGGGCTGCGTGGCGAGCTGCCGAGGCTTACGGGACCGAAACATCACATGACTCAACCACACCTGGGGGGGTCAATGAGCTCGCAATCACCTATCTCAATCGCCTTTCCGATTTGCTGTTCATCCTGTCTCGAGCTGCAAACAAGGCTGGCGAATATTCCTCCGACGAAGTGCTGTGGCTTCCGGGAGGGCAACGCAATCCGAGCAATGACTCATCGAGTAAAAAGACGCCCGATAAGTCGTCCGGCGCACAATGATCGGACGAGGTGTCCTGCGGTGGCGTATCCCACGCCACCGGGAGGTGCCGCTTCCAACCACGACATCAGCCCTGTGACAACTCCAGGATCAACGACGATCTGACATACCGAGGACCGACCCTTGCGTCCGGTATCAAGGGTGACAATTTCATAAGCGCTTGAGGCTAGAGCCAGGGAGTCATCCGCGTTCGGGGGACGGTGGCCCACCATGGTCAGCCCGCCGCGTTTCAATACGATCGTCGGAACGTGGCGGGGGTCAATGGCTCGGTACCACTCAAAGGCCCCGCCCACGTAACGAGCACTCCCAATCATCCAGCCACCTGGTTTGGGGCCACCCATCACGCGAAGAGCACATAAAAAAGCACCGCGTCTTCGCATGAGAGCGCGGTGCCTAATAAGAAGCCACATCATGTAGACAACAGCACAACACACAATTAGGCCGATAATGACAGCATCCATCGCCAAGATTGACAGCATCAGGTCAGGCCCGAACTGAACGATGGACACGTGCATGATCTAACGCTATTCGGCACACTCCCGGCAGTCTACGAAGGCTAGCCTAACTTTCTGCATGATACGAGCGAGGGCCGTTACAGGTACCTCTCCCTATAACGACCCTCAGCTACGTGTCTCAGGAATGCTGCTTTTCGGCTACCCGGGCGGCAGCTATCTGCGCCTGAGCCAAATGCAGACGGTATGTGAGGTCCTGGACAACCTCCGAGTCTTGCTCGGAACGCTCGTGCTCATCCAGCTTCTTTTGCAGGTTATCGCGATCCCGCTGCGCCTGATCGACAGAAATTTCCTCAGCGCGGGTGGCGTACTGGGTGATGACCGAGACATGTCCGTCATTGTCCAAAGCCACGAAACCACCGTCGCAGGCGATAACCTCACGGTTACCGTCCGTGGTGATGATCTGGGCTGCGCACGGCACGAGGGCTGCAAGAAAAGCCTCGTGACCGGGGAGCAGGCCGATATCACCCTCGGTAGTCCGGACAATGATATTGACCGACTCCCCCTTCCACACCTCGCGATCGGCGCTGACGACCTTGACTTGAAGCGGCGGGTGGTCCATAGGACTCAGCCTTCCTTCTTCATCTTGTCCCAGTTCTCCATCACCATATCCATGCTGCCAACATTGAAGAAGGCCTGCTCGGGGACGTGGTCAACGTCACCGCGGCAGATCATCTGGAATCCTTCGATGGTGTCGGCAATCGGGACTGTCGATCCAGCAACACCCGTGAATTTCTCGGCGGTGTACGTGTTTTGCGACAGGAACTGCTGGATGCGGCGGGCTCTCGCCACGGTGACCTTGTCCTCTTCGCTCAGTTCGTCGACGCCGAGGATAGCGATAATGTCCTGAAGCTCCTTATTGCGCTGCAGGACCTGCTTGACCTGGGTAGCGGTGTCGTAATGCTCCTGGCCCACATACAGCGGGTCGAGGATACGAGAGGTCGACGTCAGCGGATCCACAGCTGGGTACAGGCCACGAGAGGCAATCTCACGGGACAGCTCCGTGGTGGCATCCAAGTGGGCGAAGGTCGTCGCCGGGGCCGGGTCGGTGTAGTCATCGGCGGGGACGTAGACGGCCTGCATCGAGGTGATGGAATGACCACGGGTTGAGGTGATTCGCTCCTGCAACTGACCCATCTCATCAGCCAAGTTGGGCTGATAGCCCACGGCTGAGGGCATACGACCTAGCAGAGTGGAAACCTCAGAACCAGCCTGAGAGAACCGGAAGATGTTGTCGATAAACAACAGCACGTCCTGGTTTTGAATATCGCGGAAATATTCAGCCATCGTCAAACCGGTCAGAGCGATGCGCAAACGGGTGCCTGGCGGCTCGTCCATCTGACCGAACACCAGGGCGGTGTCCTTGAGCACACCGGCCTCGTCCATCTCGTTGATGAGGTCGTTACCCTCACGAGTACGCTCACCAACACCAGCGAAGACCGAGGTACCACCGAAGTTGTGGGCGATACGGTAAATCATCTCCTGGATGAGCACCGTCTTACCCACACCAGCGCCACCGAATAGACCAATCTTGCCGCCCTTGACGTAAGGAGTCAGCAAGTCAAGGACCTTAATACCGGTCTCCAACATCTCGGTCTCAGGCTCAAGATCATCGAAGGCCGGCGGATCGCGGTGGATTGGCCAACGCTCAGTCACCTCAATCGTGGAGGGATCGGCATTGAGGACGTCACCCGTCACATTCCAGACGTGGCCCTTAGTGACGTCGCCAACCGGCACGCTGATCGGAGCGCCGGTATCACGCACCTCAGTGCCACGGCGCATACCGTCAGTCGGCTTAAGGGAAATAGCTCGCACCACATTCTCACCAATGTGCAGGGCTACCTCGAGGGTAATGGTGTGGGTCTCCCCCATGACCTCGGTGTCGACGTGAAGGGCGTTGAGAATCTCCGGCAACTGACCAGCCGGAAACTCGACGTCGACGACGGGGCCGATCACGCGGACAACACGCCCGACGCCAACCACCTCGTCTTTTGTCTCGGGGGTAATTGCTGTCGCAGTCATGATATTCTCTCTCACTCCTGTCGGGCGGACTCTGCAAGGGCAGCGGCGCCACCCACGATCTCGGTGATTTCCTGGGTAATGGCGGCCTGACGAGCCTGGTTGGCCTGCCGGGTCAGCGTCTGAATGAGCTGCTCAGCATTGTCGGTGGCGGCCTTCATGGCGCGCTGCCGGCTAGCCAATTCCGAGGCAGCCGATTGCAGCAAGGCATAGTGGACGCGGTTGGCGACATACAGCGGTAGCAACTTATCCAGCACACTCACCGGATCAGGCTCAAAGCGGTACTCGTGGAAGATCGCTTCAGCGCTGGTTTCAACGCCGGGGTCACCTTCGGCAAGTTGCCCTTCTGAGGTGTCTTGCGGGTCGACGACAGCCAGCGGTAGCAGACGGATTGCCTTCGGAGTCTGGGTCAGCATTGATTCGAACTCGGTATAAACCATGTGGATCTCGTCGACACCGCCCTCCTCAGTCGGTCGCAGAAAATCATCAATAAGACGGTCTGCGATATCCTTGGCATCTCGGTAGGTCGGCGAATCAGAGAAACCGCTCCATAGATGGTCGATCTTGCGACCGCGGAATTCAAAGTACTGCACCGCCTTGCGACCGCACAGATACGTGGCGATCTCTTGTTTCGGCTGGAGGGTAGTCGTTAATTCCTCAGCGGTCCGGATCGCATTTGACGAGTAGGCACCAGCCAGGCCACGATCCGACGTGATGACCAGCACTGCAGACCGCTTTGGGTCTGGGTTTATCGAGGTCAGCGGATGGTCCTCGTGAGTGTGGGCGGCTACTGCCGAAAGCGCGCGAGTCAGCTCCAGTGAATACGGACTCGCTGCTTTAACGGCGCTTTGCGCTTTGATAATCCGCGATGAGGCGATCAGCTCCATCGCGCGAGTGATCTTCTTCGTCGTCGCGACGGAGTTCCGCCTCTCCCGCAGTTCACGCAGGTTCGACGCCACGGCTCAGCCCTTCTTCGCGCGAACGATCTTGGCCTGGTCGATGTTTTCATCGGCCATCGGAGAAAACTCCTCATGACCAGACGGTGCCTTCCCGTCAGAGGTCTTGAATCCCTTCTTAACCTCTTCAAAGGCAGCAGCAGCCGCATCTTTCGCGCCATCGTCGAACGTGCCGGTCTCCCGGATTGTCGTGAGCACGTCGCTGTGACTGCGCAAGTGCTCAAGAACATCACCCTCGAATCGCAGCACATCGCCGACCGGAATGTCATCGAACTTGCCGGTGGTACCACCCCACACGCTAATGACTTGTTCCTCTACCGGGTAGGGCGAGAACTGGCCCTGCTTGAGCAACTCCATAAGACGAGCGCCACGATCCAGCTGCCGACGGGAAGCTTCGTCCAAGTCGGAGGCGAACATCGCAAAGGCCTGCATGTCGCGGTACTGGGCCAAGGAGATCTTCAGGGTGCCAGCGACCGACTTCATCGCCTTGATCTGGGCAGCACCACCGACTCGCGAAACTGAGATACCGACGTCAACGGCCGGGCGCTGGTTGGCGTTGAACAGATCCGATTGCAGGAAGATCTGGCCGTCGGTAATGGAGATAACGTTCGTCGGGATAAAGGCCGAGACGTCGTTGGCCTTGGTCTCGATGATCGGCAAGCCGGTCATCGAACCGCCGCCCAGATCGTCAGACAGCTTCGCGCAACGTTCCAGCAAGCGGGAGTGCAGGTAGAAGACGTCACCGGGGTAAGCCTCACGGCCCGGGGGACGACGCAGCAGTAGCGACATAGCTCGGTAGGCCTCAGCCTGCTTGGTCAGGTCATCGAAGATGATCAGGACGTGCTTGCCCTGGTACATCCAGTGCTGACCGATAGCTGAACCGGCGTAGGGCGCGATGTACTTAAAGCCAGCGGGATCGGAGGCGGGGGCATGGACGATGGTGGTGTACTCCATCGCACCAGCCTTCTCCAGGGCACTTTTGACCTCCGCAACCGTCGAGCCCTTCTGGCCAATGGCGACGTAGATGCAGCGAACCTGCTTCTTAGGATCGCCAGACTCCCAGTTGCCCTTCTGGTTGATGATGGTGTCAATCGCAATGGCGGTCTTACCAGTCTTGCGGTCACCGATGATGAGCTGACGCTGACCACGACCAATTGGGATCATCGAGTCGATGGCTTTAAGACCAGTCTGCAGCGGTTCACGGACTTCCTGACGGTCCATAACGCCGGCAGCCTGGATCTCGAGAGCACGCCGCCCCTCAACACCCTTGATCTCGCCGAGGCCGTCAACTGGGCTACCCATTGCGTCCACAACGCGACCGAGATACCCCTCACCAACCGGCACGGACAGCACTTCCCCAGTGCCACGAACAGTCGATCCCTCATCAATACCGTCGGAATCGCCGAGCACGACCACGCCGATTTGCCGCTCTTCCAGGTTAAGGGCGATGCCCATCGTCCCATTCTCGAAGCGCAGCAACTCGTTGGCCATGGCCGAGGGAAGCCCCTCGACGTGGGCGATACCGTCACCAGATGTGATGACGGTGCCGATCTCCTCACGGACCGCCGTCTCCGGCTCGTAATTCTGGACGAAGGTGTCCAGGGCGTCGCGGATCTCCTCCGGACGTATCGTCAGTTCCGCCATTGCGTCTCCTTGTAAGCTCCCCCAACCCGTACCCAAGGTGAGGGTCACGTGTGTCAGCCCAGTTCTCGTCGGGCTTGGTCCAAACGGTGGGCCACCGTCGAATCAATAACCTCGTCACCGAGGTTGATGAGCGCACCTCCGAGCACTGCCGGGTCTACCACCTCAAACAGCTCGATCGGGCTGCCCGTAATCCGTTCCAGTTGCTTCACCATTTCCGCGCGCTGGGCGTCGGTCAGTGCTTTGGCAGTCGTCACGATCGCACGCTTGCGATCAGCCATCTCGGCGGCAATGTGCAAGTACTCATCGATCACTTGCTCGAAGGTGCTGTTGGAAGCCACTACAGCTCGGCGAGCCAATACGAGGGTGTCCTCGCTCACGTGGCCTCCAACCAACTTCACCAGCAGCTCCTGGCGATCCGCTACCGAGCGGTTGGGATCGCCCAGTGCCACCTGCAACGCAGCCTGCCCACGCACGAGCCGGCTCACATGAAACAACTCATCGGTAACCGCCTCGAAGCGGTCAGCTTGCCGTGCCTCACGCAGCACAGCACGAATTGCCTGCCGCTCCAGGGCGCGGGTCAGTGCCGCCGGGGACCGCCACTTGCAGGTGGTTGTCGCATCTAGAAGCTCCTTGCAATCGGGCGAGACCTTCGACGCGAAGACCGCGTCAATAAGCCCCTGACGAGCCTTGGCTTCAGATCCTGCGTCTGATACTGCCCGTCGTAAGCCAGATTCACGATTCAGGACGTCAACGACCGCGAAAATCTCGTTAGCGAACTCGGTACCTGTACCACGTCGATCCCCGACCTCGTCTAGCTGCTGTGATGCGCTCACCGCCATCGTCATGCCCGATTCACCGTCCGCGAATTAGACGCCGAGGGCTCATCAGCGAGCGACGAGAGGAAGCGGTCGACGGTCGCTTGGACGCGCTGGTCGTCTTGTAGAGACTCCCCTACGATCCGACTGGCCAGGGTGGTCGCGAGCCCACCGATCTCGGCACGCACCTCGCGCACCGCCTGATCACGCTCGGCCTGGATTTGAGCATTGGCACGCTCGGTGATCCGATCAGCCTCTGCCTGAGCGTTGGCGCGCATCTCGGCAACGATTTGCGCACCTTGACTCTTCGCATCGTCACGAATCTGAGCAGCCTCATCACGCGCATTGGCCAGCTGAGCCTTATACTTCTCTAAAGCCGCTTTAGCCTCAGCCTGGGCTTTCTCAGCCTTTTCGATCCCACCTTGAATCGTCTCAGTGCGCTCCTCATAGAGCTTCTCGAAACGGGGAACAACCGCCTTGGCGATGAGCCAAGTGAGGAGCAACACAAGGATGACTCCGACGATGATCTCGATGGGATGCTCAGGAGCAAGCGGCCCAAGATCCATCTCGAGGATGTTCATACGTCCAAGCTCACTTAACGATGAAGGCGAGGACGAAGCCGAACAACGCGAGGGCCTCAACCACAGCGAAGCCAATAAACGCAGTCTTCATCATGGCCGGACGAGCCTCAGGCTGACGAGCGGTGCCATTGATGACGGCAGCGAAGATCCACGCCACGCCAAGAGCCGGGCCGAGGGAGGCCAGACCGTAGCCAAGCACGTTGAGCGAGCCACCGATGAGCATGGGAACCATGGTGTTTCCTTCCGGATTGTGCCCCTTGTGGGGGCGTTGTCTTCGTCGCCGATCGGTTTGACGACGAGGTCTTAATGGATGCCGTCAGTGTTCCTCAGACATCGAGGATGCTACATACTGTGCCGACAGCACGGTGAATACGTAGGCCTGCAAAAAGCCCACAAACAACTCCAGCGCAAAGAGCGCAAAGCTGAGAATCAGGGACAGACCGCCAGCGGCGTTGTACATGATGCTGGACGGGTAGGTGAGGAGGAACCCGCCACCTACCACAAAGATCATGATGATGAGGTGGCCGGCGAACATGTTGGCAAACAGTCGCAACGATAGGGTCAGCGGACGGGTGATGAAGCTCGACAGGAACTCCAGCGGAATGATGAGCCACCACAGGTACCAAGGCACGCCGGGGGGCAGTACCGAGTCCTTGAGATAGCGAATCCCCTTGGTCTTGAATCCGGCAATCACGTAACCGAACCACGAAACGATCGTCAGGCCGTAAACGTACCCGACATGAGAGAAGGTCGGAAACATGAAGACAAAGAGTTCGCCGAACCAGTTATTGATGAGGACAAAGCTGAAGAGGGCAACCAAATACGGCAGCCACGGCTCAAATCCGTGACCGATGGTGTCTCGTACCAGGGAGTTACGGATGAAGTTGTAGCAGCACTCACCAAAGACCTGACGCTTGCCAGGTACAACCTTAAGGCCACGGCTCATCCACACCCAGAAGGCGATGACGACAAGAAAAGCAATGATCGCTTGCCAGAACGGCTTGTCCATCCAAGCCACCCCGAAAGTCCCGCCGAACTTGAAGTCCTCAAGCCCTGGAGTGTGAAACTCCAGAGGAGACACGATCCCGCTCACTGACCCTCCCGGTCGTTGTTCTGGTCAGGCACGATCCCGTAGCGCTTAACAATGAGATAGACGCTCGCTGCAAAGCCGACGATCATGCCGACGACAAACATCCATACTTGATGAAAGTGGCTTGACAGCAGCCAGCCGATGCCACCATAGAACAGCATGCCAGCTAGGACGTAGCTCAAAACGCCCCAAGCGTCGCCGTCACCGGACGGCGCGGAGCTGGTATTCGTTCGCGTCATTGAGTTCGTGCCCATATCTATGCTGACTATAGCAGTCATAACCCCAGTAGTACTCATCGAAGACCGCCATCGGTCTGACGACACTCAGCATCGGCCGGATCGTGATCTTGATCCTCATAAATTCGCTGCTGCTGCCAACTAGCTAGCACCACGCCGACAGTCCAGGCCAGCGAGCAACCGATCATCGCTGATGCACACGGAAGCGGGGCAAACCCAGTGCGATACTCAGACATCAAAGCCCCAAGGCCACCCAGAGCGCCAACTTGAATGACGAAGAGTCCAACACCGAGAAGCCAAGAGCCGCTCCGGTTGAGCAGATGAACGCCACGGCCGCACGCCAAGAACGCCACGGCCACGGCGGTGCCAGCTAAACCACTAAGTACTGACGCTACGCGGGGTCGAACGATGACGGGCGTCGCTAACGTCACAAGCAGGCCGGTTACTGTAGCCCATAGCAGCCCGCTGCGGTAAACACGGGACAGGGCACGTGCGGTCGTCGGCGCACGACGGCCAGCGCAGGCATGACTCGTGGAGAGACTTGGCATTTCCTCATCCCTCCCCCTAGTCATGAACGATGGCTCCTGTGGTGAATACGCAGGGCATCTGAACTCGGCAACGCGACGGTGTGGGTCGAGTGGCGGCGTGCCCGCGGAGGTTACCTTCGTGAGAAAGGTAACACATGAGGCGTGACGGCGTCGACATCTCAAACTTGGGCGGCTGGGTGGCGTGAATCCGCCATAGTGAGCACCACGCACATGAGGAGCCCTGCAATGACGATGATAGCTGCCCACCAGGTCTGTTCCAGACCAATAAACACCGTCCCAAAGGTTAACACAGTAGTCCACAGGTACATCAGCAAGACAGCCCGTACATGGGAATGCCCTCGTTGTAGCAATCGATGGTGAAGATGCTGCTTATCGGCGACGAAAAACCATGTCCCCCGCCACGTCCGTCGGATATATCCCATAACGAGGTCGAGGAACGGGATGGCGAGCACCATAAGCGGTACAACAATTGGCAGGTAAGCGGGAACCAAACCACCTCCGCGCGCTGTCAGAGCTGTCGAATCAATCTGACCGGTCAGAGAAATTGTTGAAGTGGCTAGTAGTAGGCCGAGTAGCAGGGCCCCAGAGTCACCCATGAACATCCTTGCCGGATGCCAGTTGTGCGGCAGAAAACCAAGGCACGCCCCCGCAGTCGCCGCTGTGATGAGGCTGGTCGTCGTTGCAACGACGAAGTCCTGTTCGTGAGCCAACAGGTATGTGTACGAGAAGAAAGCCAGCGACCCGATTGCCACCACCCCGGATGCCAGGCCGTCAAGTCCGTCAATGAAGTTCACCGCATTGGCGCACAACACGATGAAGAACACTGTCACCAGGATTGAGGTAGGCGTCCCCAAAGCAATGATGGAGTTCGGCAGCGGGATCCAGAACATTCGCACGCCGCCCGTCACTACTATGCCGGCCGCAAGCACCTGTCCGGCTGCCTTGGCTAGGGCAGGAAGATCGAGTAGGTCGTCAACGACGCCGACCGAGCAGATCACCACACCAGCCAGACAGATCGTGAATGCATCGTCAGCAACCAGAAGATGGCGACCCAGGAAAGGCATGTTGCGGGCCAACAAACACGCCAATACCACTCCCCCCAGCATGGCCACCCCACCAAAGTAGGGAATGGGGACAGTATGGACATCACGTGAACGCACTTTGGCGACAGCTCCCCACCTGAGGGCCGCCTGTCGACACAGGCCAGACAGCAGATAGGTCGTCAAGCCCGATGTCAGCATCACCAAGAGGTATTCACGCATGTCGAGTGTCAGCCCTCGGACTTTGCCTGCGTCGACGCGGTCTGCGACGAAGCAACGTCAGAACCATGATTTTCGGACGAATCCTGGTCCATAACCGGCGACTCCAGCCCCATAACATCGGGGGCAACCTCACGGACAGCCTCCAGCGATAGGGCACCCTGACGCACCACTTTCCCGTCCGACGTCGAGACGAAGTCAATAATCGTCGAGGGCTCCCCCACCCGGCTTGGACCGGCATCAAGGTATACGGCCACCTCAACACCCAACTGATCGGCAGCTTCCTGAGCAGTCAAGGCCGCCGGATGGCCAGACTTGTTCGCACTAGAGACAGCAAGCGGCCCAGTCATGCGCAGCAACTCGCGAGTCTGATCCTGATCGGGGACACGAACGGCGAGAGTACCGTTGGTCTCGCCCAAATCCATGCCAAGAGACTCTTGAGCGCGCAAGACGAGGGTGAGACCTCCTGGCCAGTACTTCTCCGCCAGAGCCATTGCCGCTGCCGGAATGTGCTCGCATAAGGCTGGCAAGGCGACCGAATCGCTGACGAGAACTGGCGGCGGCATATCGCGGCCGCGTTCCTTGGCATTCAGGAGACGCTGCACCGCTAAAGAGTTAAGGGCGTCAGCACCGATGCCGTATACGGTATCGGTCGGCAACACGATGCACTCGCCATCGGCGATGGCATCGGCAGCCTGTTCCAGGGCGTCCTCACAGGCGTCAGAATGAGCAACGTCGAGGATGAACGGGCAGACCCCGGAGTCTTCTCCCGCGGTGTCTCCTGCTGGCTCATCGTCGCTGACCGTCGACGTCTCTTGTACTACTGACGCCTCTGCGACAGGCCCGGTCAGCTCGTCGGCATTGACCATCTTTTGGTCAGTTTCATCCATGGCATCCATCCTTGCACCGTCGGCGAGCCGTGACGAACCTCGGCCTACCTGCCAGATCATCATGGTCCTCGATCTGCTCCCACAGATAGGAGGTCGCTAACGCCGCCATGAGTTCCTCACGTTGGGTGTCGTCGTGTTCCATGATGAACAGGCCACCTGGCACCAGCAGTTCGGCGGCTCGCTCGATGAGGCGCAGTGGTAGGTCAAGCCCATCGTCACCAGAAAACAAGGCGAAATCAGGCTCGTGTCCAGTGACATCGTCAGGAATAGACGGAGCATCGATACGACGCAGGTACGGCGGATTCGTGACGACGACGTCGAACCGCCGGCCATCGTCAGGCACCCGCAAAGCGTCACCCACGAGAACCTCGACTCCGGAACCGCACACATTGCGCCGGGTCCACACCACAGCAGCGTCATCCAGTTCTACGGCGCTGACCCGACAGCCCGGGACCTCGCTAGCCACCGCAAGAGCAATGGCTCCTGTGCCAGCACACAGATCAACCACGCTAGGGCAGGCTCCGGACATCACCAATCGTCGAGCTTCCTGGATGGCCTGTTCGGCCACCAACTCCGTCTCTAAGCGGGGTATAAACACTCCTGGTCCGACCTCCAGCCGAAGGCCACGGAACCAGGCACGCCCGACGATGTATTGCGCGGGTTCTCCAGCTCGACGCCGGTCCACCATCTCGTCGAAACGATCTTCATCATCAGCATTAACACTCGCCACACGAATGAGTTGTGACGGTTGAACTCCCAGTGCTTCACACAGCAACATACGCGCGTCTGCCGCCGGAGTCTCAGTCCTCCCAGTGGCCAGTTGACGGGTTGCTCGCGCCAATAGGAGGGAGGGGCTGGGATCTGCCATCAGGATTCTTGACCTTCGGAGCGTTGTACCATCCGACGCCTCACTTCATCGGCATGAAGAGCATCAAGAACATCACCCAGATCGCCAGCCAGAATTTGGTCGAGCTTCCTGGACTTGTACCCAATGCGGTGATCCGTCAGGCGATTCTCGGGGAAGTTATATGTACGCACCCGAGCCGATCGATCAACAGTACGCACTTGGTCTCGGCGCATTCGATCATTCTCATCAGCGGCATGCTGTGCCGCCGAGGCTGCGACTTTCGCCCGCAGCATCCGCATCGCCTCAGCTTTGTTTTGCAACTGGCTGCGCTCATTCTGGCAGCTGGCGACGATGCCGGTAGGCAGGTGAGTCAGACGGACAGCCGAGTCGGTGGTGTTAACTCCCTGACCGCCCGGCCCCGAAGATCGATAAACGTCAACACGGACATCAGCCGGATCAATATCAACCTCGGTCTCGTCAACATCGGGCATGACAAGAACTCCGACTGCTGAGGTATGAATGCGCCCCGCCGACTCTGTCACTGGTACCCGCTGCACGCGATGGACACCGCCTTCATGCTTGAGGTACCCGTAGGCTGGGCGCGACGGGATCCCCTCAACGGCGACCACGACCGTGCGGTAGCCGCCCAGATCCGTCGGTTCGCTAGTGAGCTCGCGGAAACGCCACCCCACCCGCTCGGCATACCGGGTATACATTCGCAAGAGGTCAGCAGCGAAGAGGGCCGACTCTTCTCCGCCCTCACCCGAGTGAATCTCGACTAAGGCATCTTCTTGATCCAGGGGATCAGAAGGGACAAGCAACTCAGTGAGCTCTGTATTGGCAAGGTCCAACTGGCCACGCAGCCTTTCAGCCTCCTCCTCAAAGGCAGGATCCTCGTCAGCGAGGTCCCCAGCCGCTTCAACATCGGCGCTCAGCCGGGCAACGCGATCAGCTACTGCTGCCACGTGGCGAAGACGTGCGTGGCGTCTACCGAGCTTTCCCATAGCGGAGGGGTCTGATAGCACCGCAGGGTCAGCCAGCTGGGCCTCGACCTCCCGCAGGCGACGACGAACCTCGTCAATCGCCTGTTGCGCAGATTCGCTCATGCCCCTCCTGACCAGCCTTGAGTGAGCCTGGTGCTGTAACCCCCGAAATGACCATGACGCCGAGCAGCAGCCCGGCGTCATGGTAATACGTGTAAACGACGTCAGTTCTTCTTGCCGTAGCGGCGCTCGAACCGAGCGACGCGGCCACCAGCGTCAAGAATCTTCTGCTTGCCGGTGTAGAACGGGTGGCACTTCGAGCAGACATCAGCATTGAGGGTGCCGGACTGCGAAGTGCTGCGGGTGGTGAAGGTGTTCCCGCAAGTGCACACCACGGTCGTCTCGCGGTAATCGGGGTGAATTCCCTGCTTCATGTTGTGATCTCCTTATCAAACGCGCCCCGGGTCGCCTGTCTGATACGAACGGGCGTGAACCGGAACCGGCGTGTCAGTGTACACCTGGCGATCCGCTCCGGTCCACTTAACGACATCAATCCTGATTCGGGGTTGTCTTGGAAATGGTGTACAAGAACTCCACGTTCGTCTGAGTCTTACGCAGCCGCGAAAGCATCATTTCGAGAGCCTGAGAGCCTTCCAGGCCAGACAGCACTCTGCGCAGTTTCCACATAATCGCCGTCTCCTCACGCGACAGCAGCAGCTCCTCGCGACGGGTACCGGACGCGTCAACGTCAATAGCCGGGAACAGCCTCTTATTGGCAAACTCACGGCGTAGCCGCAACTCCATATTGCCAGTGCCCTTGAACTCCTCGAAGATAACCTCATCCATCTTCGACCCGGTCTCAACCAGAGCGGTGGCGAGGATAGTCAGGGAACCACCGTGCTCAATATTCCGAGCAGCGCCAAAGAACTTCTTCGGCGGGTACAGGGCTGCTGAGTCAACACCACCGGAAAGAATCCGACCAGAAGCGGGGGCAGCCAAGTTATAGGCACGCCCCAACCGCGTGATGCCATCCAGCAAAATGACAACGTCGTGGCCAAGCTCCACTAAGCGCTTGGCGCGCTCGATGGCCAGCTCGGACAGTTGAGTGTGATCATCAGCAGGGCGGTCAAAAGTCGATGCGACGACCTCGCCACTGACCGTGCGCTGGAAGTCAGTGACTTCCTCAGGGCGCTCGTCAACCAGCACAACCATGAGGTGAACTTCAGGGTTATTGCGAGTGATCGAGTTGGCGATCGACTGCATGATCATCGTCTTGCCGGCTTTCGGAGGCGAAACGATGAGGCCGCGCTGGCCTTTACCGATTGGGCTGACGAGATCAATAATCCGCCCGGTCATGTTTTTGGGGTCATCCTCGAGGCGCAGCCGTTCCTGTGGATACAGCGGGGTGAGTTTAGAAAACTCCGGACGCTGCTTCATTTGCTCGGGATCAGCGCCATTGATCTGCTCGATCTTGACCAGTGGCGCGAATTTTTCACGCCGCTCCCCCTCGCGGTGGGCACGCATCTGACCAACGATGACGTCGCCCTTCCGCAGGCGATGGCGACGCACCACAGCCGTCGAAACATAAGCGTCGTTAGCTCCGGGCAGGTATCCGGAAGTACGCACAAAGGCGTACTGATCACGAATGTCGAGGATGCCCGAGCACGGCACAAGAACGTCGTCCTCGCGCACGTTCGGCTCGGAATCAGAGTAGCGCTCGTTGGGGCGCTTGCGACGGTTCTGGCGGTCCCGTTGACGACGCCGGCGAGAACGACGCCCACCATTGCCGTACTCCGAGAACCGGCCATACTCGTCATCGGAATCTGGAGAAGAGTCATGATCATCGTTGCGATCGTGCTGACCACCACGATCCGACTGGTTGCGGTCACCACGCTGACCGCGAGACAGCGCCTCGAGACGGGCACCAACCTCGTCGTTGACGTTGCTGTTGCCAGCAGTACCGCTGGAATTGTCTCGTGAACTATTACGGGCCCGACGCCGAGGTGAATCGCTGCGATGGCTGCGGTCACCACGCTCACGGCTCGGGCGATCAGCTCCGCTATCGTCCCGACCCTGACCTTCATCGTCAGGCTTTTTGGCCGCTTCCGCTTGCTTGTGAGCTTCGGCAGCGTCTAGTAGCTCACCGACCGACGGAGTCTTTTCCCGATCTGCGGAGCGATTGGATTCGCGATCCTCATAGGACTCGGAACGACGGCGTCGCTGAGTTCGCTGCGGACGGCCCTCGTCACTGGGCGTGTGGGATTCCTGGTCATGGTTCTGACGTGCAGCTGGCCGTCTGGCTCCCGGGTATCCCCTCTCGGAGATAGCCGCGACGAGGTCAGCCTTCCGCATGCCGCGAGCTCCTTTAATTCCGATCTGAGTAGCGATAGAACGAAGCTCGGGGAGCAACTTGGTGGACAGATCCAAGGATCCATCCGGCTGTGAGGTCTGAGTCACGTAAGTCCCTTCGAACTGCCCCGGCCGGTATGACGTCCGGTGGGCGCGGTTTCATCGGGCCTGCCGTCGGAATCGACTATAGGTCGGGCGGCTGACACCACGGAATCCGAACGGTTTGCCAAGCAGGGACCGCCGGCCGTGGTGTGGCGTTCGAGGCCCTCGAACGCCGAGGACATGGCCCCCAAGGACGATACTGTGACGCAGCGGTCACGAGACGATCGTCAGTAGGGGATTTGCGCGCATCCGGCGCGCTGCAACACCACTATAACGCACGCACCGGCTCGTGTTCATACCACGGATCAGAGGAAATGGGCACCTGCACCGAGACCCAGGTCATATACCACGAACCCAGCAGTATCCACGTCGGACACCTTATCGAGCTGATCACGGCTCCCCAGAGCCAGAACGGTAGGCCCAGCGCCAGAAATGACAGTAGCGACGCCACGTCCGCGCAAGCTGTCCATCAGCGCTGCCGATTCCGGCATGAGAGTGCGCCGGTATGGCTGGTGGATCCAGTCCTGAGTTGCCGTCAACAGATGCTCGGGCGAGGCCGTCAGGGCAGTAACCAGCAGCGAGGCTGCCAGGACCTGATGGACGGCGTCGCCGCGGCCGACCTGTTCGGGAAGGACCTGCCGAGCCAAGGCCGTTGGTACGAGGCGATCAGGAACACATACTCGAAACATAACGGACGGGTTGACGGCCAGGCCGATATGGTTGACCACCTCGCCGTCGAGCCACGCCAACTGTGCACCCCCGAAGATCGCGGGAGCGACGTTGTCTGGGTGCCCCTCGATAGCAGCAGCCATCGTCAGAAGCGCACTGCGATCCAGCACCACCCCAGGTCGAGCTAGACCCCAAGCCAGTGCAAGCCCGGACACGATGGCCGCAGCCGATGATCCCAGACCCCGGCTTTGCGGGATCGAATTATTGGCAGTCAGATGCAAACCCGCATCAGGGCGGGGATATCCCAGCTCCACCAAGCCCTGACGTAGGGTCGCCACCACCAGATGAGATTCGTCACGGGGAACTGTGTCAGCCCCCTCCCCGCTCACGTCGATTACCACCCCGGGATGATCGAGCACCTCGACACCAACCTCATCCCACAGATCCAGGGCTACTCCCATGCAGTCATACCCGGAACCAAGGTTCGCAGAAGTAGCGGGAACACGCACCCGCACGCTGTCGACCATCGTCAAGTCCTCAGGAATCGAAGTCCAGTAAGGCTGCAACTTGATGAGTCGATGCCTCCACAGCTTCGGTCGACAAGGTGGTGCGACTCAATGCAGTGTCGATGTCTTTCAGACCGTTTCCAGTTACTGTGATGACGATGCGCTGGTTCGGATCCAGGCGTCCCTCGGACTTCAACTTGAGCAAACCTGCCACTGCGGCTGCCGATGCCGGCTCGACGAAGATACCTTCTTGAGCAGCCAGGAAAGCCTGGGCGTCGAGAATTTGTTCGTCAGTGACGGCCTCGATGAGTCCCCCGGACTCGTCTCGAGCAGCCACAGCCAGATTGCCGGAAGCCGGACGACCGATACGAATAGCGGTAGCTACCGTTTCCGGGTCATCGACGTCATGGCCCTGCACCAGAGGGGCGGCACCAGCGGCTTGGAACCCGAACATCCGCGGAGTGTGGCTGGATAGACCATCCGCTGCGTACTCGCGATATCCCTTCCAATAGGCGGTTATATTGCCTGCGTTGCCAACCGGTAGAGCGTGGATATCAGGAGCATCACCGAGAACGTCAACGATTTCAAAAGCAGCAGTTTTCTGTCCCTCGATGCGGTACGGATTAATCGAGTTCACCAAAGAGACCGGGAAGTTCTCGGCCAGCTCGCGGGCGATACGCAGGCAGTCGTCGAAGTTGCCGAGAACCTGGATAATTCGGCCGCCATGAACAACGGCTTGGGCGAGTTTGCCCGCTGCTATCTTGCCCTGGGGAAGGAGTACAACCGGGGTCATGCCGGCACGGGAGGCGTAAGCCGAGGCCGAGGCAGAGGTATTGCCGGTAGAGGCACACACCACAGCCTTCGACCCGTCAGCGAGGGCCTTGGTCATGGCCATCGTCATGCCACGATCCTTGAACGACCCCGTCGGGTTGGCTCCTTCAACCTTGATCCACACTGTCGCGTCGAGCTCGGCGCCCAAACGTGGTGCAGGCACCAGCGGGGTCGCCCCCTCCCCGAGCGTCACGATCTGGTCAATTCCGTCCAAGGGAAGACGGTCACGATAGGTTTCAATGATGCCGAAGGGACGGTTCTGCTGTTTCATGATCACATTCCCTCCACTCGGATGACGCGGGGATCAGAGTTGACGTAGTGATGACCGGTGAGTTCGCTGACGCAATCCTCGACGTCACATTCTCGGGCTTCGTGGGTGAGAATTTTGAGAGTAGCTGACCACCCATCAACACGGGCAGTGCCCTCCACTGCAGACTGCTGGACGGTTTGCAAAGACACACCATGGTTGGCGAAGATCTTTGCGACTTCGGCGAGCACACCGGGTTCGTCGCGAACTTGCAACCGCAGGTGGAACCGAGTGTGAACCTCGGACATCGGCAAGATCGGGCATTCCCCATAGACGTCCTGAAGCGGGCCAGCAACCCCCCGCACGAGGTTACGTGCCACAGTGACGAGGTCTCCCATGACGGCCGATGCCGTAGGAGAGCCCCCGGCTCCAGGACCCAGGAACATGAGACGCCCAGCCTCACGCGCCTCAACAAATACGGCGTTGAAGGCACCTGAAACACTCCCCAAGGGATGGGTTACAGGAACGAGCGCTGGATGGACGCGAGCCGAAATACCGTCAGGGCCCGCCTGACAGACAGCCAGCAGCTTGATAACGCAATCCATGTCGCGCGCAGCCGCAATGTCATCTGGGGTGATGGCAGTGATGCCTTCTCGATACACTTGATCGCCGCGCATTCGAGTATGGAAAGCGAGAGACGACAACAGTGCAGCTTTAGCTGCAGCGTCATACCCTTCTACATCAGCCGTCGGATCGGCCTCGGCATATCCCTTAGCCTTCGCCTGAGCAAGAGCTTCATCGAAACCAGCGCCGGTGGTCGTCATCTGGTCGAGGATGTAGTTCGTCGTGCCATTGACGATGCCCATAACACGAATGATTTGGTCCCCGACGAGGGATTCACGCAACGGACGAACGATCGGAATTGCGCCAGCCACGGCGGCTTCGTAGTACAGATCGACGCCATTGCTCTCAGCCACTGCGTGCAGTTCAGTCCCATGAGCCGCCAGCAGAGCTTTATTCGCTGTCACGACTGAATGCCCGTTACCCAGCGCAGTTGTCAGGAGCTGACGAGCAGGATCGATGCCGCCGATGAGCTCAATGACGATGTCCACGTCATCTCGGTTGACGAGCGCCGCAGGGTCATCGGTGAAAAGACGCGAGTCGAGACCCTGACGCGGGCGATCAGGATGGGCGACGGCGACACCAGCGAGCTCGACCTGACGTCCCACCCGAGCGGCGATATCTTCCCTCCTCGACTCAATCATTCGGGCCACCTGGGATCCCACGACCCCACACCCCAGCAAGGCCACACGTATCGGCTGGACTGACGCGGAATCGGTGGTATTCGTCATGTCGTCCTCATCTCGTTGTTGTCAGCTGATGAAAATTTAAAAGTGGTACGTGAATAGGGCTGTTCGATATGTCATGGGCACGGCACCTCGGCACGGACCGGCCCTGAATCGAGAGCAAGGAGATCGTCGATACTTTCTCGGCGTAGCAGCACCGACACACCCCGGTCCTCGTCGACGCTCACGACCGCCGGACGCGGTACATGGTTGTAGTTGGAAGCCATCGACCTGGAATAGGCCCCGGCTCCGGGCACCGCTATAACATCCCCCGGGGAGACGTCACCGGGCAGGTAGACGTCGCGCACCAAGATGTCGCCGGCCTCACAGTGCTTGCCTACGATGCGGCACAGTATTGGCGCCACTTTCGACGTCCGGTTGGCAATAACGGCCGAGTACTCTGCGGCGTACAAGGCAGGGCGAATATTGTCGCTCATTCCGCCATCAACGGAGACATAAATCCGCTGGGCTCCGGTGTCCAGATCGACTGGTTTCACGGTGCCGACGGTATAAAGGGCCATCATCGTCGGTCCTACAATCGCACGGCCAGGTTCCACAGAGATATGGGGAACCTCCATACCCCTCCCCCGAGCTTCAACGGTGACGATCTCGCGAAGGGCCTCAGCGAGGCTTTCAGCGGTAGCCGGAGAATCTTGACTGGTATAGGCAATACCGAACCCACCGCCAAGGTCGAGTTCAGGGAGGGCACGCCCGGTGGCCTGACGGAACTGCTCGAGAAGCTTCATCGTGCGACGAGCCGCCACTTCAAAACCAGCGGTATCGAAGATCTGAGAACCGATGTGGGAGTGAATACCCAGCAGGTCGATGACGTCGCTCGTGTGACACCTCACCATGGCAACCATCGCGGCACCATTGGCGATTGAGAAACCAAATTTTTGATCCTCGTGGGCGGTGGCAATGTATTCATGGGTATGCGCTTCGACACCTGCAGTTACTCGCACCATGACGCGGGCATGCCAGCCGTTTTCCCGACACAATTGCTCGATACGCGTGATTTCATCTAAGGAATCGACGATGATCCGCCCAACCCCGGCGCTCAGAGCTAACTTCAGTTCGTCTACCGACTTGTTATTTCCGTGCAACCCGATCCGGGTAGGATCCATCCCACCCTGCAGGGCTGTCATGAGCTCGCCGCCGGTGCAGGTATCCAAGAACAGGCCCTCCTCATCGATCCATGAGGCGATTGTGCGGGTCAAAAAAGCCTTTCCAGCGTAATAGACGTCCCACCCGGAAAAAGCGTCACGGAAGGTCCGTGCCCGCTGCCGGAAGTCGGACTCGTCGAGCACGTAAAGAGGAGATCCGTATTGCGACGCCAGCTCGGTGACAGCCGCCCCGGCCACCTCAACGATTCCATCGTCGCCACGATCAGCCGATGCTGACCAAAGCGCAGGGTCCAATGCGTTAACGTCATCAGGCAAGGTCAGCCACTGCGGGCCGGCAGCCGCGACATCGGCGTGAACCGAGCCAGCAACGTGCATGTGCGTCATATATCCACCATGCCAGAGGCTACCGACACGATCACAGGGTGTTCACGCTCGCGGTCTTGAATGGCAAGCAACCCATCAGTGCGCTACACTCAACAGATGGTCGGGGCTTTCGGGCCTACCGGCTCCCGTAGCTCAGGGGATAGAGCACCGCCCTCCGGAGGCGGGAGCGAGGGTTCGAATCCCTCCGGGAGCGCTCAAAGATGTCAATCACGGCATACCTGGATTAACCAGATAGGGTGTCAGTCCGTGTCCTCACATGACGTCAAAACAGATCGCCAGGGATCTCGAGCGGCGCTGTTGTCCGCTGCAAGCGCAGCTGCGCTATGGGCAGTGGGTCGACTCGCCATGCTCCACGTCTTTATCCAGCCGTCATCGAACTACATCACCGGTGACGTCCAGTACTACCTGTGGTGGATGTCGAGCGGACAACCAGATTCGTCGGTCCTACCGGAGTACCCACTGCCTGTTGTGTGGTTCATGCGGACCCTCTATTGGGCCGGAGGCGACGCGTACTTCCCGATGGTCTTTTCGACGACGATGCTGCTACTTGACGCCATCCTGGCCGTAGCGATGTGGCATGACGGCCACCGCTCGGGGGCACTGTGGTGGATCGTTCTAGTGCCCCTCCTCGGGCCGATTATGTGGAATCGCTTCGACATGGTTCCCGCGGTCTGCATGGGGCTGGCGGCCCTGTGGTACCGACGCCATCCGGCAGCCTGCGGCGCGATGATCGCATTGGGTGCCGCAACAAAGTTGTGGCCTGCCCTCCTTATCTTGCCCATGATCTCCCGGCATAGAGCCGCCGTGCGGCGTCTCATCGCCTTCGCTATTACTGGTTTTGGGCTCGCCCTGGGCTCACTTCTCGCGGGTGGGTGGGAGCGTCTCATCTCACCGCTGACGTGGCAGTCTGGCCGCGGTTTGCAAATCGAGTCGGTGCCCGCCTCTATTCCGATGATCCACTATTTCCGGAATCCTCACGGTGACCACACCGTCAGAATGTCGAGCTATAACGCTTATGAGGTCTTCGGCCCGAGCGTGGCTGGCTGGCAGCTCGTCTCCACCGGACTCATGGTGTTCGCGATCGCCTTAGCCATCGGTTGGGCTGTTGTCTCGTGGCGGCGAAACGGCCTTGATCACCGTACCGCTGTCATAGCAGACCTCGTCATCATTGGTGCCCTCATCATGGCTAATAAGACCCTGTCTCCACAGTATTTCGTCTGGTGGGCCGCTCCGACTGCAATGATCTTGGATCGTGTCTCGGCCGAGGCCAGGGCCCCTGGTGATCCTGACGCCCTGTCCTGGGCGCGCACGTGGTGCTGGATCGTCGCCGCGCTGATGGCCGTTACCGCCTTCATGACCCAGCAGGTGTATCCCCTGTATTACCCAAAGATCCTGGAAGGGTCATCAAGTATCGGCTGGTTACTTATTAGCCGCAATGTGCTGGTCGTCATGACCTTTGCAGCGTGCATTGCAACGTTGGTGGCGAGCCTGCGCATGCACTTGCCCGCACAGCCGACCGCGACGCTAGGTAGACCGCGTCACGCCACACCCGACCGATCGTGACTTATATCACATTTTAGAGGTTGGGTCCAGCTGTTCCTCGATATGTCTAAATTGTTGGGATGACATGGTCAATCCGGCTACCATCATCACGTCTGGGTCAATGAACACAGACAGAGCAGCGCAGCTCGAAGGGCCTGTATAGAGGTTCCGCGAGCGCTCGAGACGACGGTTTGACGGAAGAAGGCAGTGGTGAGTCCCGCCCCACACGACAAGTCCAACAACTCTCCTGATTTTGGAGCTAACGACTGGCTCATCGAAGAGATGCGTGACCAATACCAGAACAATCCGAATTCAGTCGATCCGGCCTGGGCTACGTTCTTTCGCCAGGAGGCAGCCAAGTCCACCGGCACGGTGACTAAATCTGCCGCTAGCGAACAGCCTGCTACTGAGAAATCCCCCCGCGAATCGGCCCCCAAGCCTGTCACGAAGCCGCAGTCTGCCCCTGCTGGCAAGCCCGCGCCGGTCACAACCCCGAAGGCCAAAGACACGCCCCCCGACCCGACGCCAAAGCCCCAAAAGCAGCCTGCTCGTCCTCCCATGTCGGCAGACGCACCGCGGCATAGCGCCAAACTCGAGACCGTCGAGCCGACGGTAATGAAGATGAAAGGTGCACCGATGCGCACCGCCAAGAACATGGATCAGTCGCTAACCATGCCGACAGCCACGACAGTGCGTGACGTCCCGATGCAATTGGTCATCGAGCAGCGCACCATGATCAACTCCTTCCTCAAGAAGGCCAAGGGCGGCAAGGTTTCCTTCACTCATATCCTGGCTTATGCCATGGTTCAGGCTCTCAAAACGGTGCCCGCCATGAACAATGCGTATGCCGAGATTGACGGTAAACCGCACCTCATCGAAAACCATCAGATCAACCTCGGCATGGCCATCGACGTCGTTGCCTCGGATGGGTCGCGCAAGTTGGTCGTGCCCGCTATCAAGGGCGCCGAGCAGATGGACTTCCTCGATTTTTGGCGAGCTTACGAGGAAATCGTCCGGAAGGGCCGCACCAATGAGCTGACCATCGACGATTTCAAGGGAGTTACCGCCTCTCTGACGAATCCGGGCGGCTTTGGCACCAATCACTCCATCGCTCGCCTCATGCCTGGTCAGGGCATGATCCTCGGGGTTGGATCGATCGACTACCCCGCCGCCTACCAGGGCAACTCCCCCACGCGAATGGCGGAGTTGGGTATCTCTAAGGTGACCACGCTCACCTCTACCTACGATCACCGCATCATCCAGGGGGCTCAGTCTGGAGAGTTCCTGCGCCGCATACATCAGTTGTTGCTGGGAGCCGACCGCTTCTATGAAGACATCTTCGAGTCCCTCCGTATTCCGTACGCCCCTGTCCAGTGGGCCAGCGACCGTCAGGCCAACCGCGCTGACCAAGTCGGCAAGCAGGCACGCGTCATCGAGCTCATCAACTCTTGGCGCCGCTTCGGCCATCTCTCGGCTGATCTCGATCCCATCGAGTACCGGCCTCGTTTCCACCACGACCTCATGCTCAACAGCCACGGGCTGACACTGTGGGACTTCGACCGTACCTTCCCGATCGCGAATTTCGCTGGTCAGCGCCGGGCCACCATGACCCTGCGCGAGATCCTCACGATCCTACGTGACTCGTACGCCTCGAAGATGGGCATCGAGTACATGCACATCGCCGACCACGAGCAGCGAAAGTGGTTCCAAGACCGATTCGAAAAGGAACATCAGCCGCTCTCCCGGGAAATGCATCTGCAGATCCTCGATCAACTCAACGAGGCCGAGATCTTTGAGACCTTCTTGCAGACCAAATTCGTCGGTCAAAAGCGTTTCAGCCTTGAAGGCGGCGAGTCTGCCATCGTCTTGCTGGCAGCCCTATGCAATCTCGCGGCTGACGACAGCCTTGACGAGGTCTGCATCGGCATGCCGCACCGTGGCCGGCTCAATGTGCTAGCCAACATCATCGGCAAATCATACGGACAGATCTTCCGTGAATTCGAAGGCAATGTCGAGCCAGTGAATTCTCAGGGATCCGGAGATGTCAAATACCACCTCGGTGACGAGGGCCAGTTCACCGCCGCCTCGGGTAGCACCATTAAGGCATCGGTCGCTGCCAATCCCAGCCACCTTGAGGCCGTCGATCCAGTTCTTGAAGGTATTTGCCGGGCCAAGCTTGACGCCCTCGGTAACCCCGAAGACTTCCCGGTGCTGCCCATCCTCATGCACGGCGACGCTGCGTTCGCGGGTCAGGGTGTCGTCTACGAGACCCTGCAGATGAGCCAGCTTGGGGGCTACCGCACGGGTGGCACCATCCACGTCGTCGTCAACAATCAGGTTGGATTCACCACTTCCCCGCGCGACGGTCGTTCCTCGACCTATTGCACTGATGTCGCTAAGGCCGTTGGCGCACCGGTCCTCCACGTCAACGGAGACGATCCCGCATCGGTGGTCCACGCAGCTCATATTGCCTACGGCTATCGCCAGACCTTCCATCGCGACGTCGTCGTCGACGTGGTGTGCTATCGCCGGCGCGGCCACAATGAGGGTGACGACCCGAGCTTCACCCAGCCGCATATGTACGACCTCATTGCCAAGAAGCGCTCGCCCCGCAAGCTCTACACCGAGAGCCTCATTGGTCGCGGCGATATCACTACCGAGGACGCCGAGGCTGTGATGTCAAAGTTCCGCTCCCGTCTGGAGACAGTATTCAAGGAGGTTCGCGAGGCCACCTCGACACCTGAGCCCTACAGCGGTGTGCCGGACTACCCGGTCAAGCACAGCGGCCTGCACCAGACCAATGTCGAGCCTGACACGATGGAAGCCGTCGCCCAGGCCCACGAGAACTTGCCAGAGAGTTTCAATCTTCACCCCAAGGTCGCCCCACAGATGGCACGACGCGCCAAGCACATCCGTGAGGGCGGCATTGACTGGGCCACTGGCGAGATGATCGCGTTGGGCTCCCTCCTGCATGACGGTGTACACGTCCGCCTAGCCGGCCAGGACAGCCGCCGCGGCACCTTCTCCCAGCGTTTTGCGGCGCTAGTGGATCACGAGACCGGTGAGTTCTACGTCCCGATTAATCACCTCGGAGGTGAGCAGGGGCACTTCGATGTCTTCGATTCTCCGCTCAACGAGTACGCAGCGATGGGATTTGAGTACGGCTACTCTGTTGCCCGCCCGGATTCTTTGGTGCTGTGGGAAGCCCAATTCGGCGACTTCGCCAACGGTGCTCAGACGATCATCGATGAGTTCATCGCCTCGGCCGGCTCTAAGTGGGGCCAAAAGTCGGGAGTCGTACTGCTGCTGCCACACGGATACGAAGGTCAGGGACCTGATCACTCGTCGGCCCGTTTAGAGCGCTTCCTCAATCTTTGCAGTGAAGACGCTTTGGCCGTCTGCCAGCCCTCGACCCCGGCAAGCTACTGCCACTTATTGCGCCAGCATGCGTACGTCAATATGCATCGTCCAGTCATTATCGCAACGCCGAAATCAATGCTGCGGAACAAGATGGCAACCTCGGATCCCGAAGACTTCACCACCGGTACGTGGAGTCCGGTCTTACCTGACCGGTCGATTACCGATCCGTCGGTCGTTACGAGAATTATCTTGTGCTCTGGCAAGGTGCGGTGGGAGCTGGTCAAGCAACGTAAGGCTGCTGGTCTTGACGGACAGCTCGCCATCATCCCGATGGAACGTCTCTACCCGCTACCGGCCAACGAGTTGGCTGAGGTACTCGCGCCTTACACCAACG
The DNA here is from genome assembly GCF_001642025.1 of Cutibacterium namnetense. Classification (GTDB taxonomy): domain Bacteria; phylum Actinomycetota; class Actinomycetes; order Propionibacteriales; family Propionibacteriaceae; genus Cutibacterium; species Cutibacterium namnetense. The sequence goes on from NZ_LWHO01000003.1 coordinate 555,320, forward strand.
TCACTGACGTCCGCTGGGTCCAGGAAGAGCCAGAGAACCAGGGTGCCTGGTATTACATGTTGACCCATCTTCCTGGGGCCATGTCGGAGAAGCTGCCAGGATTCCTTGACAGCTTAACCGCCGTCACCCGCCCGCCCTCCTCGGCTCCGTCAGTAGGGCAGCACAGCGTCCATGTTCGAGAAGAGCAGGAGTTGCTTGAGAAGGCTTTGGCCTGAGCGACCCGACGACTGCACCACGGGGCCATCTCTCACCAGATGGCCCCGTGGTGCATGATGGGCCCATGTATTTCACTGACAGAGGTATTGAGGAACTAGAAGACCGTCGTGGAGAAGAGGACATTACCTTCGCCTGGCTCGCCGACGAGTTGCGTCATTTCGTCGACCTCAACCCCGAATTTGAAGTTCCGGTGGAGCGTCTTGCTACCTTCCTTGCCAGGCTCGACGACGAGGATGATTGAGCGCCATACACCAACTCTCACAGACAGACTGGTTCTTGGCTCGGTAGCCGTTGTCAGCCTCTGAGCCAGGCCCGAGATCGCGGCACCAATGAAGCAATAACGACTGTTGCCGGGATAATAGCCACGACCCAGAACCACGCTGGCCCATCGGAACGCTGCATGGACACCAGCACCACGAGGTGCAAGAGGCCGCTCGCCACAAGTAATCCCTGGGCCGAGGGCCGGCCCTTGACGGCCAACCATCCGACGAGGGCAACGAGGCCCGCATAGATGATGAGCATGGCCCCGACCCCAGCGCCGAACATATTCCGACCTGACACGATTACCCTGATGGCCACAACGAGTAAGGCCACGGAGCTGATCCAAGTTCCAGCAGTGGCAACCAACACGGTCGTCGGGATCCCGCCAGGACGCGCAGACGATCGCATGTCGTGTTCACTTGACGGAATCATGGCTTTTGCTCCTGCGCGGGTGGACCGAAGACGTATCATAATCGAACTGGCTGCGAACTCCTTGTAGCGTGCTCGCCCGGACCAACGTGCATCGCGTCCGAGCGATTCGTGCGAGGATGTTCGTCCTACGGTGGATGCTCTTGTCAAAGTATTCGACGGTTGCCACACTTTCATGGCTACCTACTGCCGTATAGCCATCCCGTCGGCCATGCGGCACGATGGGTCATCTACCCGCATTCACACACGTGCCCTGGGTTGCGCCGGGGAGAAGGAGTCGAAGAGGCATGGACTGGCGCCACAGGGCTGCCTGCCTGAGTGAGGATCCCGAGCTGTTCTTCCCGATTGGAAACACTGGCCCGGCCCTTGCCCAGATCGAGGAGGCGAAGAAGGTCTGCGCCCGGTGCGAGGTTCGCGCCGAATGCTTGGCCTGGGCTCTGGAAGCCGGCCAGGACCACGGCGTGTGGGGCGGCATGAGCGAGGATGAGAGGCGCGCGATCAAGCGCCGTCAGTCCCGCTCCCGCGTGCGTCGTTCCTGACCCGCTCACAGCTCGCCGCCGGTGGCCATCATCTGGTCGGTAGAAGTCACATCCGCTGAAGCGGGATGACGAGCCTCGCACAGGTTCCGACTCTGTCAGAGTTGTTCTCCAGGGTGAACGTGCCATCGAGGTCCTGCACCAAAGTCGTCACGATCGACAACCCTAACGAGCTGCGGTGGTCATCTAGCGAGAATCCTGCTGGTAACGGTTTACCGTCGCTGACAATGTCTACGACAAGAGCGTCATCGGTACGGTGTGGCCGCACGATGACATTCCCAGAGGATGAATCCAGGCTGTGCTCGATGGCGTTTTGACATAATTCTGTCGTCGCTAGTGATAGTGCGGTAGCAGTCTCAGCAGGGACATCACCGAAACTGCCCTCTCGTCGCGCTACCACCGACCCGGATGAGGCCGCCACATCCCCCACCATGTGGAGGATACGATCAGCAACCTCGTCAAAGGCCACTTGTTCCTCAAAGTTCTGCGAGAGAATCTCATGGACGACAGCGATGGCCGATACCCTGCCCATGGCCTGTTTCAGGGCATCCTTGGCGTCCGGGTTACTTATACGTCGTGACTGCATGCGCAACAGTGCGGCAACTGTCTGCAAATTGTTCTTCACCCGGTGATGGATTTCTCGGATCGTAGCATCTTTAGTCACGAGCTGACGGTCTCTGTCTCGCAACTCGGTGAGATCACGAATAAGGATCAATGTGCCGGCCGAGACTTCAACATCGTCGAGCCAGGTCTGCAGCGGAATCACGCGGGCCCGCAGCGTGGCCTCGGAGTTTTCGATATCAGTCTCGGTAAGCCAGCGTCCTTCCAAGTCCAAGGTCAGCGATTGGCCGACCTCACGCAGCTTCGGGCAGAGCTCTCGCACCATCGGAATGAGGTATTCCCCATCCAGGTCACCAGCAAGCCCCAGACGACGGAATGCCGATAGTGCATTCGGGCTGGCAAAGGTAATCATGCCCGTGGCGGCCACGCGGATCACGCCGTCAGTTACTTTTGGAGCAAGCGCTCGATCAGAGCCTGGGAAGCGCGAGAACCTACCATGGTGGAGCATCTCGGAGAGGATGTCGGCGATTTCAAGGTAGCTATCCTCGGTGTTACCCGGTGCCCTCACCCCCATTTGGTTGGTGTGCCTTTCAACGACGGCGACGACATCCCCATGGCGAACGATCGGGATCGCCCAGACATCAACAGGAATGCCAGCAGACAGCTTGTTATCGCTGGTCTCACACATCTCAGCGCTCATGAAGGCTTCAGTGACGAGGCTCTCGTCGTCATAGGCGACAGATTCACCGACGACGTCGTCCTCCAGAGCAGTCGGACCGGTGTCTGGACGCACCTGAGCAACGGCCCAGAATACGTTTGGGTCCCTATCTGGAACCCACAAGATGAGGTCGGAGAAAGACGTATCCGCAAGCATTTGCCAGTCGTCAACGAGGTCCTCGAGCCAGCTGATATCGGTGTCATCGAGACGAGTCCGTTCGGCGACGATGCGGTTGAGGGCAGGCATGCCGTCACTCTAGTGACAGAAGCCGACCCAGCTCCACCTGATACCGGGATCTGCGAAACTCAGTGCTTCGATTTGGGTCAAGACCGCCCAATCCGGCAGAATTGATCGTCGTTGCCGCGCATCCGCGCGGACCCTCCTTCATCAGTAGGGAGGTTTATGACCCCTCAGGAAGGAGAGCGCCATGGGCAAGACTGGTCGTAAGCGTCGTGCGCGTCGCAAGAAGGGCGCCAACCACGGCAAGCGTCCCAACGCCTGAGTTTTGGGATAGTAAGACCCCCGTCCGCATGGACGGGGGTCTTACTCGTTTATGCCCGCTGCCTGATGCTCAGAAGCACAAACCGATCTCAAGCTTGCCAGCGGTATGAGACGTGCATCTGTACCAAGCGACTTCTCAACTGCATGGGAGCTGCCACCGTGCGGTTGCACCGCTTGAGGGCTCGAGAGACGGCAGCTTCCATGTCAGCTTCATCCATGCAACTTTCGCACGCTGCGATGTGACGACGGAAGGCATCAGCGCCGTGCTCGCTCATTTCTCCGTGAAGGAATTCCTGGAGGTGATTGATGACCCAGCAACAGGATTCCTCGTCATCAGCGAACTGCGTCATCGTGACCCCTCCTTGTCTGTGCTAGGGGCCATCTCGGGACGACCAAGGTCCTCTTCATCTACTTGTCCGGCCCGAGGACCGATCCCTCGGGCGCCTGCGACGTCTACCAACTGCTTACGCAGCTGCTTGCGAGCGCGATTCAATCGACTCATCACGGTCCCAATCGGAGTGCCCATGATTTCAGCGATTTCCTTGTATGCGAAACCCTCGACATCAGCCAGTAAAACGACCTGGCGGAACTCATTCGACAACCCGTCCAGAGCGTCTAAGATCTGCTGATCCGGCAACCCATCTAGGGCTTCCAACTCCGCAGAACGCAAGCCATTGCTGTCATGGGAGGCAGCCTTGGCGATCTGCCAATCTTCGACGTCCTGATCATCTGACGTCTGGGGACGGCGCTGAGCCTTGCGATACGAGTTGATGTAGGTATTCGTCAGGATGCGATACAGCCAAGCCTTCAGGTTCGTGCCAGGCCGGAACTGATGGAACGAGGAAAACGCCTTGGCATAGGCCTCTTGGACAACATCCTCTGCGTCAGCCGGGTTGCGAGTCATGCGCAACGCGGCGCCATAGAGCTGGTCAAGGTATTCAAGGGCGTCACGCTCGAACCGTTGCGCCCGCTGGGCATCGGTCTCTTGAGTGACGTCCACGGTGCCCGACGCGTCCACGCGACGATCCATCCTGGCCTCGGATTCACGTGTGATCATCGTGGCCCAGCTTAGTGCACAGCGCCGACCCCGGGAGGAACGAGGCCTCCGCAAAGTACGAGAGGGAGCAAGGGCAGCGGTCATGGTGTGTTAACACACGTGTCAGGCTACGGTATTCCCGCAACTCGTCATCATCTGGCGAAAATTATGCCCAGTTAGCTACCGCGGAAGGCTTCGGCGCGGTAGACATATGTCCATGAGTATCATCCGAGGCTTGGGCCGGACCATGTTCGCCAGTTACTTCATCGTTAAGGGGACGAACTCCGCGATGAAGCCCGATTCCTTTGTGGAGGATGCCGAGCCGGTCACGGACCGTCTCCTCCCTCTGGTGCAGCGCGCACTGCCAGCGTCTGTCGGCGCCTACATTCCTGAGGACACCAAGACCCTCGTCCGCGCCACCGGCGCCGCCCAGGCCTTCGGCGGCCTAGGAATGGCAACCGGCCTTGCTCGTCGCACTGGGGCCGGCGTCGTTGCTGCAACGATGATCCCGCATGTGCTCGCCTCGATCCCCGACAAGTCCTCACCGAAAGACGAGCGCACCGCCGCTCGCGCCGTCTTGTTGCGCAACGTCGCTTTGCTTGGTGGGGCAATGATGGCCTCCCGCGACACCGCAGGCCGCCCCAGCCTGGCCTGGCGTGCGGCCGACACCCAGCGCCGTGTTTCCTCGGCGGCCAGCGACCAGCACAAGGCTATCGCCTCGTCGGTTGACGACCTGTCGAGGTCGGCCCGCAAGAGGCTGAAGAAGGCCCAAAAGGAAGCCGCTAAGACTCAGAAGAAGGCCCAGAAAAAGTCGAAGAAGGCTCAGAAGAAGATTGCTGACTAACCAGCAGCCGTGGACCGCCCCGCGAGCCGAACACCGCCTCGCGGGGCGTGTTGTGGTCCCGGGGTCAAAGTCCCAGACAAACCGCGCCCTTGTCCTCGCAGCTCTCAGTGACGGGCCCAGCGTCCTCGATGGCGCTTTGGCGTCGCGAGACTCCTCTCTCATGTCGGCCGGGTTGCGACAGCTCGGGGCAGACATCCAGCCCATCGGCCCCTCCTCCATTCGGGTCGTGCCAGGCCTGGCTCGTCCCGTCGGCCCGATTGAGTGTGGATTAGCCGGTACCGTCATGAGGTTCCTTCCCGTCGTGGCCGCCCTGGTGCCTGGCCGGACCCGGTTTGTGGGCGACGAGCAAGCCTCTCGACGCCCTATCGGGCCAGTTCTCGATGGGTTGGGCCAGCTCGGCGTCAAAGTTGATTCCCACCGACTGCCATTTTCCCTGGATGCCCCGGGCCGTCTTGGCGGCCCACAGGTCACGATTGATTCGGCGGCATCGAGCCAATTCATCTCGGCCCTATTGTTGGCGTCGGCCCGTTTCCCGCAGGGAATTGACCTTCGTCATCATGGGGCGTCGCTGCCGTCGGCCCCTCACATCGCCATGACCTGCGCCATGCTGGCAGACCGAGGCGTCACCGTAGTCTCAGACGAACCATGCCACTGGGTGGTACGCCCTGGGCCGATACATGCTCTTGATGACGTCATCGAACCTGACCTCACCAATGCCGCGGTATTCCTCGCAGCTGCCTTAATTGTCGGCGGGTCTGTGACGGTGCCGTCGTGGCCGGCAAACAGCACCCAGCCTGGGGCGCAGTTCGTGGGAATCGCCGAAAGGATGGGGGCGACGGTGTCCTATGTTGACGGTTCTGTGACTATCAGCGCTCAAGGCTGGCAAGGGCTGCGCCCTCTCGACGTCGACCTCCATGAGGTCAGCGAACTTACACCAGTCGTCGCAGCTACTGCCTGTCTTGCTCGCGGTCATTCGCGTATCCGTGGCGTGGCGCACATTCGCGGCCATGAAACCGATCGCCTTGCTGCTCTCGAGCATGAACTGGCCAACTTAGGCGTTGAGATCCGGCGCACTAGCGATGGCCTAGACATCGCTGGTCACGGCGCCGACAAACTGCACGGTGGAAAATTCGGATGCCACGCCGATCACCGGATGGCTCATGCCGGGGCTCTTCTTGGCCTTGCCATCGACGGAATCGAGCTCGATGACATCACTTGCACGTCAAAGACCATGCCGAAGTTCCCGCAGATGTGGGCTGATCTCATTCAGGAGGTTTGACGTGTCTCCTCGACGTTTAGCCTCCTCCGGAATTGACACGCGCGACTGGTCCTCCTATGACCGGCCCAGGCGCCACACCAAGCCGCGAACCAAGCAGCGTCCTGACCACTCGTTGTTGCCGATTGGAACCATCATCACCATTGATCGTGGCCGCTATCGCTGTCGTCTCGACAACGGTGTGGACGTGACCGCCGCCAAAGCCCGGCAGCTCGGTCGCAAGTCTGTCATTGTTGGCGACAGGGTACGGCTTGACGGCGACGTATCTGGAACCGAAGGGTCCCTAGCCAGGATCGTGCACACCGAAGAACGTGCCACAGTACTCAGGCGAACCGCAGACGACACCGACCCCTATGAACGCCCTATCGTCGCTAATGCCGATCAGGTGGTCGTCGTCACCGCTCTTGCCGATCCCCCGCCTCGTCCCGGCATGATCGATCGCATCCTGGTGGCAGCCCACGCTGCGGAAGTCTTCCCCATCCTCTGCTTCACTAAGGCTGACCTCGCCTGCGGTGACGACTTCGTCGCGATGTATTCGGAGCTGGGAATACCCGTCACCACAAGTCGGCCGGGAACAGACCTCACCGAGTTACACCAGCTTCTCACGGGCAAGGTGAGCGTTCTCGTCGGCCATTCGGGTGTTGGTAAGTCAACCCTTATTAATGCTCTGGTCCCCGGTGTCAACCGGGTCACTGGGCGCGTCAATGGCGTCACTGGACGAGGACGACATACCTCTACCAGCGCTGAAGCGATCCCGTTGCCCGAGGGCGGTTGGATCATCGATACCCCAGGGGTGCGATCATTCGGGCTATCCCATGTCAACGCCAAGGACACTCTGGCCGGATTCGAAGAGCTTGATGCCGTTTGCGCCGATTGCCCCCGCGGATGCCATCACACCGATAGCAGCCCGGAGTGCGCACTCGACGACGCCGTATCCGATGGGCGAGTGCAGCAATCTCGGGTGGATTCGTTTCGCCGGCTATTGGGGGCTACTGCCCCCCGCTGAGCAGAAGGCAAGACGCATTACGCAGTCCTTGGGACTGTCCTGGTTATCGATTCTTCGCACATCTCAGCGGCGACATACGACGCAAAACGCGGCGATACCGTTTACCTCCCTATCCTGCGAGCCCAAATGGGGCACGTATCGGGTGTCGAAGGAACCCTTTTGGATGCAGTCGAAGGCATCATCGTCAAGCTTGAGATAAATAATGGTGTCACGGGGCCGCGAACTACAGCACCTGAAATCACAGTGCGCATACTCAACACGCATCAGCAAACTCTTCGGAACTCGCAAAGCCGCCTCATCTGCTCGATGTGGCGCTCATCCCAGTATGGTGTGGGTATGGCCAACCATACCGATGACCTTCGTCTGGCACACATCCTCGCTGACAACGCGGATTCTTTAACGATGTCCCGCTTCGGCGCACGGGACCTCACGATCTCGACCAAGCCTGACCATTCCGAGGTCACTGACGCTGACCTCGCCGTCGAAGATTCGGTGCGCCGGACACTGTCGCGGATGCGCTCCCGGGACGCCGTCCATGGCGAGGAGCGCGGCGATACCGGCGACGGACCACGCCGTTGGATCATTGATCCGATCGATGGCACTGCGAACTTCCTACGTGGGGTTGCGGTGTGGGCCACTCTTATTGCCCTCAGCGTCGAGGACGAGATCGTGGCATCCGTGGTCTCTGCTCCTGCTCTTAAACGGCGCTGGTGGGCTGCCCGCGGCCTGGGGGCATGGACTGGCAAATCCCTCGCATCGGCAACACCGATCCACGTCTCAAATGTACGTAGCCTCGACGACGCATTCTTGTCCTATTCTTCTCTGCACGGCTGGGTGGAGAGCGGACGAGGGCGCGGTTTCGGTGAACTTATGCGGTCGGTGTGGCGTACCCGGGCCTTTGGCGACTTCTGGTCCTACATGATGGTGGCCGAAGGCGTCGTCGATCTGGCATGCGAGCCCGAACTCGGCCTCCACGACATGGCAGCCCTCGACATCATCGTCACCGAAGCTGGCGGTAAATTCACCGGGCTCGATGGCAGGGACGGCCCCTGGTCGGGCAATGCCATGGCGTCAAACGGTTTTCTTCACACCGAGGCGCTGGCCATGGTTCAGCCCGAACCGTGAGCGTCGGTCATCAGGACCCTCGTTCCCCGTCCTCAGTCAGAGGATACGAGCCCGAATCGTCCCCTCGAGACCCGTGACATTGGCGAGCAGCCCACCGTCGGTCTCAGCAATGTCGAGAACGCAGTAACCAAGTTCCCCTTTTGTTGCCAAGGCTTGGTAAGTGACGTTGCCTCCTTGATCGGCAACGAGTCGGTTCACAGTTGCCATAGCACCTGGGACATTGCGATGCAGGTGCCCGATACGAGCACCGGTGCGAGGCGACGGGGTGATCTCGGGGAGATTAACGCTCATTCCGGTGGCGCCATTCTCGACATAGTCGATGAGCTTCCCGGCGACATAACGACCAATATCGACCTGGGCTTCTTGAGTGGAGCCGCCAATATGCGGGGTGAGAATGACATTGTCCATCTCACGCAACGCGGAGACGAAGGGTTCCTTACCGGACGCCGGCTCTTCGGGATAGACGTCCACTCCGGCACCGGCGATGTGTCCAGTGCGTAGGTTGTCAACGAGGGCATCGATGTCGACGACCTTGCCTCGCGACAGGTTCAGGAAGAGGGACCGCGGTCGCATCATGGCGAATTCGCGAGCACCAATAAGGTTGTTGTTGCTGGGGCGCCCATCAATGTGGAGGGACACCGTCTCCACGCTCCCCAGCAACTCTTCCATGGACTCACACCTGTGAGCGTTGCCCATGGGCAAGACGTCGGCGATGTCATAGAAAAAGACCTGCATCCCCATGGTTTCTGCTACAACCGACAGCTGCTGGCCAATATTGCCGTAGCCGATAATTCCTAGTCGGCGTCCACGAATCTCGTGGGATCCAATTGCCGACTTACGCCACACGCCATTGTGCATTTGCGTGTTACGATCGCCGAGACGACGGGCCAACGCAATGATTTCCGCCATCACAAGCTCGACGACTGAACGAGTATTGGAATAAGGGGCGTTAAAGGCAGGGATGCCAGCCTGGGCTAATGCACCAAGATCCATCTGGTTGGTACCAATGCAGAAGGCGCCAACCGCAGTGAGGCTGTCGCCACAGGCTTCAACGACCCGAGAGGTGACCCGGGTGCGTGACCTGATACCCAACAGATCAACTCCATCAAGGGCACTGATGAGGTCGTCCTCATCAAGAGCTTCACTCACCCGCTCGACCTGATAACCGGCTTTTTTCAACGTTCGGACGGCTTCATCATGGATGTTTTCGAGTAGGAGCGCCTTCATGACCGCCAGTTTATGGAGAGGGTAGGGCTGAACCGTTGCGGACGTCTCAGTGGGTGGAATCATCCCCACGGATACTTGGAAACGCTGTCTATATCTTCCGAGCAAACCCAGGCTCTAGCAGCCGGAGGCCGCGACGACTCAGTATCCGCCCTCTCCTAACACGGAGGACCATAACCACCGAATCTCTCACCTCCGGCATGCGGTCAGTACGGTTGGCGGTCTGATTTTGCCATCATGATCGATAATATTTCAGAGTCGGTCTCTTTCATCCCGTGAGTCGCCAAACGTCCGATGCCTCGCAGACCGGCGTCGACGTCGTCATGCACCAACCCGTTAGTGCCTGGCACCCGCCGTCCCGCCAACGACAGCACCACGGCCCGCCCGGCGGCGTTGACCGAGGCCGCCACCTTGAGCGCGCAGCTGCATCCGGCGCCGTCACACACCATGCCGACAGTGTCTCCAGCCATGGACGATACCGCTCGCTCAATGGACTCGTAGCTGCCATCTAAGATGAAACACACTCCAGCTGCCGCGCCCATCGCGGCCGTCGCAGCAGCACAGAATGCGGACAGCACTGGCAGGCCTGCGTGCGCATACAACGCTACGGCATGAGACAAAGTGAGTGCCCGTAGCCGCAGTTCCCGTGAGGCATGGGTGCGATCAGCGGCAACGATCACCGGGACGGTAGCAACAATTCCTTGATTACCAGATCCGCTGTTTGTCATTGCCGGTAGCGGTGCGCCACCCATCCTGGCATCCGAGGCGGCTGCGGCCTGGGCGGTCATCATAGAACACAGGTCGTCCGAGCTAAGTCCGCTCTCGATGGCTCCCAGCATCGCAGCCCCCACCCCAACGCCGTAGGAACTATCTCGGCCCGCGACAACCAACGCGCTGTTCAGACGTTCCGCATCAGCGATGAACTCAATACGTCCGAGGTCAACAGTGTGAGCAAAATCGACCAGCTGCGCCAAGGTAAGAGTACGGAGGAACTTTGCTGTGGGACTCACATGGTCGGCCGCTGGCCGTTCCCGGTTCACCAACACCTCGTCATCTCGAGTCTCCAGGTACGCGTTCGTGTGGTCCCCCGCAATGCAGACCCGGGCCCGGTGCCCTCCAGCGAACAGCACAGCTTCGGCATAGACATCGTCGTCCATTTCAGCCACCGACAGACGGACCGCACCGCAGTCCACCAACCGACGAGCACGCTGGGCACCATCCTCGGTTACCTGTGCAAGCACCCCCAGGCCAGCATTCGGATCACCCTCGACCACTCCAATCGCAGCTGCAATCTCCAGTCCTGGTAGCCCGGTGCCGGGCACCATGACCGCCATGCCATTCTTCATGATGTTCCGTGAGACTCGCGCTTCAATACGCAGATCGTCGGGCAGCTCCTCACCCAGCCCCAAGGCCAGCCGAGCACGGGCGGCCGCAAGGGCAAGGGCTACCGGCTCGGTACACCCGGTAGCCGGTACCACTCCGACGTGGAGGGCGTCGAGAAGCTGATCGACATCCCCCGGCGACAGCTTGGTGACGGTAGCCGGTGGGGCACTTAAGCACTCGGGGCGGTCAAAACCCCCATCAGTAAGTTTAGTAGGCGCCATGATTTGTCCTTTCCTCGGAATTCGTCAGAGAATCAACTGAATGCCAGGAATGGCGAGACAACTAAAAGGATGCCGGTAACGATAATGAGTACTAAGCCTGGACCTTTGTACTTGTGTAGTTCCGGTACTCTACACACAAGATACGCTGGAATGAGACATCCGATCATTCCAAACACAGGACTGCAAATCGAAGTAAAGCTCAGGACAGGAGCATTAATTAGAATGGCTCCCCATGATACCAGAATCGCAAAAACAAGGATGCACCAACCGACGAGCTTCTCATTGATTCGATCCGAGGGAATAATCCGATGCAACACATTCATCGCGATTCCCTTGCAGGCTTCTCGAAATCCCAAGAAGACGCCGAAATAAGCCGTCATGACCGCGAAGATGTTGAGCAACAAGGACATGATCTTTACTGCGTTTCCGCCCATGCCTTGAGCGGCCATGGCGAGGGTCGAGATGTTTTGCTCGTAGGCTTTTACAGCTTCGTCGTGCCCCATCGCCAAGTTGAACGAGATAGCGTAACAGAACACTGTGACGAACAGCACCCCAAAGGCGATGTTCATCGACCGCAGTGCCTTATGTCGAGCCACGGCGATCGAAGCGTAGTGAGATCGATAAGAGATCACCATGGGGCTGAGGGTCTGGATGAACAGGATCGAGGTGAGCGTAAACGGCAACATCACCACCGTCTGCTTGAGCAGGTATCCCATGCTGGGGAATGAACCGATATTGGACAAGCTCCAGTGACCTGCGATGATGACGCCAAGTAATACCACCACCGACAATTTGGTGAGAACCATGAAGCTCGAGATCCGGAACAGTACTTTTTCAGCGCGAGATGCGATCGCCACCATAATGCAGATTACCGCTAATCCATACCAAGGACTGTGGGACCACACCGTTTTCGTAAGACCGAACGAATGCAGGAATGATGCGGAGTCATTGGTCAGAGCGGTCGAATACACGAAGACCCAGATCACCAACATGATGAAATACAGCACGCCGAGAAAGAATCCCCAGTTCTTCCCCAGATATCCTGAGATAACACTTGGGTAGTCTTCGCATTTCGGTGATTCAGCTAGGGTGTTGATGAACAGCCGCTGAAACAGGTACATCGCAGGATAGGCGATAACAGAGGAGGCCAGGAACACCCACAACCCGACAAGACCCACCTTAACGGGGAGGAAGACGATCCCAGCACCGATCGCCATACCGATGCTCATGATAACCCAGCCCCAGTCCGTGCCGTCGAACCGAGTGGCCTCGCGCCACTGCTCCTCCGACATGCCATCTCGGCTGCGGTCGGCGATGTACTGCATCGTACTCCCCTTCAAATATGCCTCTTCATTGATGGAAGCTTAATATTATCGTAATTGGGGAGATCCAAGGTTCGCGGCCTACAACCATCGCAACGCAACTGACGGGATCATCCTCATCAAGCGCCTCATTCACCCATACCGTAAAAGTGTTGCGGTGGGTGAGAGTATTGACGAAGTGGGCCGACGCGCCCCATTGTCAGTCGGTAGAACCGTCTACGCGAATGCGTGGGATCGCTGCCAACAGCTCCTGAGTAACCTCATGTTGCGGATCGCCATACACGTCCGCGAGCGGACCGCGCTCAATGACCCGCCCGCTGCTCATGACAACAACCGTGTCGCACAGATGTCGCACGACGCCCAGGTCATGGGACACGAAGACCATCGTCAGACCGCGTTCCCTCACCAGGTCATTGAGCAAGTTAAGGACCTGGGCCCGCACCGACACATCGAGCGCAGATACGGGTTCGTCAGCAAGTAAGACATCAGGCTCAGTAACCAAGGCCCTAGCAATGGCGATGCGTTGACGCTGGCCACCGGAGAATTCGTGTGGGAAGCGGTTGGCAGATTCAGGATCAAGGCCGACGTCAGTCATGGCCTTCGCCAACCTGTCCTTGCGCTGTTGGCGAGTCGTTGGTCGTGCAACCGGCGACCGCAACGGCTCAGTGATCGCTTTCCCAACACTCATGCGAGGGTCAAGGGAGGACTGTGGATCTTGAAACACCATCGCAGCGGACCGCCGAAGCTCGCGGATGGTACGGGCATCAGTGAGAGATTGTCCCCTAAAACGAACAGTCCCAGAATCTGGCTGCTGTAGTGCCATCATCACTTTAAGCAGGGTGGACTTTCCAGCGCCCGACCCCCCGACCACACCTAGCCGCTCTCCCGCGTCGACATGTAGCGAGACGCCGTCAAGAGCATTGATGCCTCTCTTGCGCGATCCCAGGTGCAGGCGCAGATCCTCAACCTCGATCTGAGTGGTCATCAATCCTCCAACACGATTGTCGCCCCAGGCTCGACAAGGTCGAGTCGGGCAGCTCGCAGCAGACGTCGAGTGTACGGATGCTCAGGGTCAGACAGCAGCTCGCGTGCTGACCCGGCCTCGACGACCCTGCCCGAGGTCATAACGATGAGGTCGCGACAGATGTGCGAGACAACTGCTAGGTCGTGAGTAATGAATAGGCATGCAGCCCCAACCGAGTCGAGCACCTCGTCAATGGTGGCCAGTACCTGAGACTGCACGGTGACGTCCAGGGCAGTCGTTGGCTCGTCGCAAATGAGTAAATCTGGTGAATTCACCAACGCCATAGCAAGCAAAACCCGTTGACGCTGGCCACCAGAGAGCTGATGCGGGTAGGAATCCGCCACCCTGGCCGGATCCTCAATACCGACCTGCTCAAGCATCTCAAGAACACGTCGACGGGCATGACCGCGGGTGACACAACGGTGCAATAGCGGCACCTCGCCTACCTGCCGACCAACCTTCATAGTTGGGTCCAGGGCCGTCATGGGTTCCTGAAAAACCATTCCGATGCTGCTGCCCCGAAGGGCTGACATGGCGTGGTCCGAAGCTCCTAGCAGCTCCTCACCGCGCCAGCGCACCGAACCAGACACGTGTGCGTTACCCGGCAGCAGGCCCATAATCGCCAGGGCTGTGACGGATTTACCCGACCCAGACTCACCGATGAGCCCGAGCCGCTCACCGGCGTCCAGAGACCAACTTACGTGGTCGACGGCGACGTGTCGGTGCCGTCCGAAGTCGACGACTAGGTCATTAACCTCTAGCAAAGACATCAACGAACCTCCCTCAAACGCGGGTCGAGGAAGTCCCGCAATCCGTCACCAAGGAGGGTAAATCCCATCACGGCTGCCGCGATAGCCACGGCTGGTGCCACAGTCAACCAGGGTGAATCGAAAAGGTAGACCTGCGAGTCCCGCAGCATACGTCCCCAGGTCGGTACGGTAGCCGGTGTCGCCAAACCAAGGTAGCTCAGTGCAGCTTCGGCCAAGATCGCCGTGCCATAGGAGACAGACGCCTGCACCCCGATCAATGGGGCAATATTGGGAAGCACGTGGGTGCAGGCCACTGACCTCCATGCCATCCCGGAGCTACGCGCCGCAACCACGTAGTCCTGCGCAAGGATCTGGCGGCTGGCAGTTCGCGTGATTCGCGCAAACACTGGCACCGTCGACACCCCGATCGCGACCATTCCCGTCAGCGTCGATCCGCCTACGGCAGCGGCCAAGATAATGGCAAGCAGCAAGGCTGGAAAAGCGTAGAGAAGATCTGCAGCGCGTCCAACGAATGTTGACCATGGACGAGGCAACATTGCCGAAGTAATCCCCCACGGCACCCCGATACCAGCCGCTATAAGCACTGAGACTACGCCAACGAGCAGGCAGGTCCGGGCACCCACAAGCATCCGCGAGGCAATATCGGAACCGAATCCGTCAGTTCCTAACCAGTGCTGCCCATTAGGCCCCATCAGCCGTTCAGCTGGGACGACAAGGTTAGGGTCGTGCGGAGTCCACACCGCAGAAACGACCCCCGCGATGACGACGAGTCCGACCAGCACACATCCAATAACCAGACCTGTTCGCCTCATGAATGTTCCTCCTGGACACCGCGGACTGTCGTTCGCAAGCGTGGATCGAGAACGACGACGATGAGATCCGTGAAGTAGGAGATGACCATCACAATGGCCACAATGACCATGACGACGTCGCTCACAACGAGCAAGTCGCGGGTACTAACTGCGTCGAGAAGATACGACCCAAGACCAGGAATGACGAACACTTCCTCAACAACGATGGCACCGACGAGCATCGCGCTGGCCTGAAGTCCGAGCACGGTGGCCAAACTAATCGAGGCATTGCGCAACCCATGACGATGCAGAGCCGGCCACAGCCGCCACCCGGCCGCCCGTGCCGTCCGCATGTGATCGTCGGCCAATACATCAATGAAAGCGCTGCGCACATACCGCGTCATGACGGCTGCCTGAACGATCGAAAGAGACAAGACTGGCAAGACGAGGTGTGCCGCCCATTCACCGGCGTCCTCATGCAAGGGGACGTAGCCGCCAGCCGGTAACCAACCGAGAGTCACCGCGAACAGCAAAATGAGCAGTATGCCAGCTAAGAAGGCAGGAATGCTCATCAAGATCTGAGACAGCGCCGAAGCCACAAAGCCGCGACCTTCCCGACGATGCACGGCCGCATAAGCCCCTACCGGTAAGCAAACCAGCAAAGCCAGTGCCAGGGACAAACCAACTAACCAGCCGGTCACGGCAAGACGAGAAGCAATCTGCGGGCCGATAGGTTCGGCCGAGACGATTGAGGTGCCAAGGTCGCCCCGCACCAGGGAGCTGATCCAGTCCCAATATCGCTGAGGCCAAGGAAGATCGAGCCCAAGTCGGGAGCGCACCACAGCAGCAGCCTTGGGGTCAGCATTAGCGCCAAGAATGACCTGAGCGACATCCCCCGGTAGCAAACTGAGCAGCGCAAAAACCACCAGAGAAGCTACGATCAGCCACACCAGCAGTTCCCCGAGAGGGATTAAGACGCGTTTGAAGAGGGTCACTTCGACCTCCTCACCTTAGTCAGATCGAAACTCATTGACGTCGAGTTGCGTTGCAAACCGGCGATACCGGACTTACTGATGGTGATCTTCGGCATGAGGAAAAGGAACCCGCCGGCAGCGTCAGTGGCCAGAATTCGGCTCGCCTGCATCATCGTCTCGTTGGCGCGATCAGCCGGACCGGTGCGCGCCGACTCAATGAGACGGTTGAACTCCTTATTGCGGTAGCGCCAGTAATAATCCGGGTTGGCCCAGTTGACAATGTCGCGAGCCTCAACATGAGCGACAATCGTGAGGTCGTAATCCGCATGGGTGTAAACCACATCGAGCCAACGGGCAGGAAACTCTAGCTCGTCGGTGACGACGTTGATGCCAACCTGCGCGAGCTCAGAGGCCACTACTCTGGATGCTGCAGTCGCGTAGGGCAGCGCGGCGGTACGAAGCCTAAGCGTGAGGCCGTGGGCATACCCGGCTTCAGCGAGCAATTTGCGCGCCCGCGCCGGATCATGTGGCCAGGTGTGAGACAGATCGGTGTACCAGGGGTCCGTGGGAGGAACCATCGATCCAATGAGAGTTCCCTGCCCGTTCCACACGACGTCAAGCAGACCCTTCCGGTCGATCGCCATGAGGATAGCCTGACGCACCCGTCGGTCTGCGAGGGCCTTCGACGTGTTGTTCATTCCGAGGACGACCTCGCCGTTGGTGGTCCCACGCAGCACCCGGTAATTGGGGTTACCAGTAAACCGGGATAAGGCCTGCGGGGTCGTCATGTCGGAGACCACGTCGAGATCCCCCGACAGCAGAGCTGCCGTCTGAGACGTCGGGTCAGAGTAGTAAGCGAAGCGGACGGTGGGGCGATTCCCCTCGTGCCAAGGGCGCGGAGACGGAGACAAGGTCACCGAGTGCCCGGGGGTGAACTCAGTGACGACATACGGCCCAGACCCTTGGGGCCGGGTAGCTAGGTCCTTCGTCGCCGGATGGATGACTACGCCCGACGTACTGGCCAGATTGAACAGCAGGAAGTTGTCGCGGTTCGATAGATCGAGGATGACGGTGGAGTCATCCGGGGTACGAATAGCCTTAATTGCGGCCAGGCTAGCCTGGTTCACCGGACTTGCTGACTTACCCCTCATACGCTCCAGGGAAGCCTTAACGGCAGCCGAAGTCACCCGGGCGCCGGACGCAAATCGGGCATCGGGGTCGAGGTGAAAGGTGAGTCGGAGCCCGTCATCAGAGAGTGTCCACGACTTCGCCAACAACCCGACGAGCTTGCCCGAATCGTCAACCCGGATGAGGGTCTCATAGACGTTATAGAGCAGAACCTGCGGAATAGCCGCGGCCGCGTTGGACACTAGATCAAGAGTCGGAGGCGCCACTGTCGCCCCGATGGTGAGTACGTTGTCGTCAGTCGACTGGCAACCGGCGATTCCTGTGGCCGACAAAGCTACCGCAACGGCTAACCCTGCAGCTTTCAGCTGGTCTCGCATCGTCTCGTCATGCCCCCTTTGGGCTCGGTGCCTTGCCGGCGAGCATAGACCTCCCGTGCGCTTTACGCGAACCCTCGAGATCAATCTCATCAGGCGTCCCGGAATGAGCATCCACCACTCTTTGGGGCATCCCGAACGGGCCTTCCCGGACCTGATTTGTGTTGCATCGCTGTGATCTGTATAGTGTGACGAGTCGACGCGGGGTGGAGCAGTTCGGTAGCTCGCCGGGCTCATAACCCGGAGGTCACAGGTTCAAATCCTGTCCCCGCTACCGCTTAAAGGCCGGTTCACAAGGAGAGATTCTTGCGAACCGGCCTTCGTCACATCCGGGGCTTGTCACAATTTCTAACGACATGGGATCCAGTTAGTGGTGCAGCTCAAGCCGCGGTATGAGGGCATCAGTTCCCAACGCAGCTGAAGGCTCAACACCGACACGTATCGGGTGACCACCAGACGTTTTATGAGGACGGATTCGTATCCCACCGCATGCCGGTTCTGCAAGAACGTGCGTACGGCGCGCCCCGACGCTAGTCCAGCACCAAGCCCTTCGAGAGATGCCGGAACTCCGATGCGGTAGCGACAAGCAGTGGCCCGCGATCCTGCTGCTATCACGGACAGAGCGGGTGTTCCCAGTCCTCACCTCGAAGCGGCACGATGATGACCGGCCGCAACTGGCGGCGTCCCAACTGCACCGCAACCGAACCATCCAGCCATTCCTGAAGACCGGCACGAAACCCTGGCCTGCGGGTACCGAGGACAAAACATCCAGCGTTGATGGTGTGAGCTAGATGCGCTAACTGCTGATCCGGCAAGCCGGACAGACATACCAGATCCCAATCCACCTCCGGGTAGTCAGACATGAAAGCGTCGAGAGCGCTGTAAATAGCTGACTTGGCAGCTTCCATCGAAGTCCGCTGCGCAATCGGGTCAAGGGGATGGCTGGCGTCAGGATTCGACGGGCTGGAGACTCGGTCGGTTGCCACATGCGCGAAAACAATCTTGCTGCCCATGGCCTTCGCGTACTCGACGCCCGTCTCCAACACCGGCTTCGGGATGCCCGGCAAGATCGCCACGATCACAGGCCGACACTTCATCGTTCCGCGAGGTGAGCGCTGATACTTTCCAGGCGCGCAACGCAGCCCGTCGTCGGTCTGGTCCTGAACACAGACTGGCTGATGATCCGTCATGATCGTCTCCTAGATGAGGCGGCACCACCGCGCACATTACCGATCACAAGGCGATTCCGCGTCAAGTCGTCAGCGCAGCGTCGCCAGCACCGCTGATTCCAGGGCAGGCACCAAGTCGATCGAGCCAAGAAGTTCGTCGGGGTGCTCGACAAGACGCGCGACACCGTAGTGGCTTCCATCTCGAAGCGCTCCGGCCACCACCCGAACTTCTTGGCGTTTCGGATGAGCAGCTACAAACGCTGCGGCTTTGTCCGGATCGTTAGGCATCTCGTCAGCGCAATCGTCCGGTAGGAAGATCCTTTCGACGCAGATGGCAGCCCCGTCTACAGCGTCACCCCACGTCGTAGTCGCAAGGGCCTGAGCAAGGTCCTCACCGGGGCGAAAGTCGTCCTGCTCGATACTGGACAAGCTGTCAGGGTTACCGATGGCGAGCTGGCCGGCCAGCGCTGGCTCAGCCTTCACGAGATCGACAGTACGCACCAACGCGAATAGACGAGGCGGACCACCCCGGCTCGACGACGCAACAAACCTCTCAATCTCGGTCAAGCACGCAATCAAGGCGTCATCTGCCGACTCTGAAGCTCCCGGTGCAGTCTGGGACTCTTGCATCTCCACGTCCTGGTCACTTAGCAATGTGGTACTCCCGTTCCCCCGGCACGGATTTTCTGGATAGCAGCGATGGCATCCTTGAGACTCGACACTTTGACCAGTCTCATGGATGTCTCAACCCCGCTAAGGTCGCGACAGTTACCGGACGGGACAAGAAAGATCTTCGCACCGTCGCGCTCGGCTCCCGCTACCTTCTCTTGAATGCCGCCAATAGCGACGACGTTGCCGTCTGGAGAAATGCTGCCAGTTCCTGCGATCCGCAGCGAACCTATGAGGTCGTTGGGGGCCACCATTTGGTAAATCGACAGGGCCATCGCAAGCCCGGCAGACGGGCCGACGATGTCTCCAGGAATGCTATAGGTGATCGTCGGGCTATACCGGTAGCCCGTATCGATGGTGATACCAACTGCCGGAGCGCGTCGGTCGCTTACTGACGAGACGCTCGTCACCGCAACAGTTTTCGCAACCGAATTGCGCAGAACGACAAATACGACGGTGTCCCCCACCACGTGCTTCCGGACGGCCTTGCCCACATCGAGGAGGGACGCCACTGGTTGTCCATCCACTTTCTCAATGAGGTCTCCGGGCATCAGCTTTCCGTGCGCCGGACCAGCAGCACTGACAGCATTGACCATGGGCATCTCAGCGACAGGCTGACCGGCAGCTCGTAGAGCGGCCACGGCGGCGTCACGCTGCGACGTGTCCATCATGTAGGACTCGTCAGCATCGACCTGCTGAGGAGAACGTCCCGGCGGATAAACAGCCTCCCGCTGGAGGACGTCATGGTCTGCGCGCAGATGGGCGACTAACGCCTCGGCCAGGCTGAGACGTGAATCAGCACGAGTTATAGAGACAGTCGTCATCCGCATCTCGCCCTCGCTGTGCCGAGTAGTCAAGCCGTCGATCTGAATCATTGGCTTGCCCCGTTCGTTCGTCGAGAGCAAATTCACGGTCTGGCCGGGAGACCGCGCGACGAACGGGGTCGGAACGAGAATTAGGGCCAGAACGCATAGCAACACGACGAGGGCCGACGAGATCGCCGCCCAGCGAGTAGGGAAACGCACTGTTGGTCGGATTTCAGTCTCGACCGTTGATATCTGGTTGGCGGATGCGCCAGGATCATGCGCCTGCGACGGGGGCGTGGTCGGCTCGGACATGGTAGCCATGCTAGCCGTCGCGGACGATGACTTTTCCACGACAGCGACGGCCCTAGACTTGGCTGAGACACCACGACGAGCGAACGGAGACGGGAATGAACAACGGACCCCAGAACCCTGGGCAACCCGACCCCGAGGAGCTGGCTGAGCAATTGCGCCGCATGATGCAGCAGTTAGGCCTGCCCGCCAACGGTGACCTCACCTCATTTGTGACCCAGTTCTCACAGATGTTCGGATCCGGTAATTCGGTGGGATTCGGCATGCCCGAGGCAAATCCGAGTGATGGACCAGTCGACTGGTCTCACATCAAAGACATGGCTAGGCACATCACCGCTTCTTATGGCCCTGACCCAGCGCCAGGCCAGCAGGAGCGCACGGCTTTACTCGACGCGTCCCGTCTCGCAGAAACCTGGCTCGACCGCGAATGCGAGTTCGCCCAGGTAAACGTCCAGCCAGCGTGCTGGAGCCGTGCAGAGTGGATTGAACATACCTTCCCGTCCTGGCAGTCCGTCGTCGAGCCAGTGCTGGTCTCCCTCACAGAAGCGATGACCGGGCTGATGTCCCCGGGCGGCCCCAACGACCCGATGGCCGCACTCACCCAGATAATGGGCCCGGTGCTACGCAGGATGTCGGCAATGCTGTACGGAGCCCAGTTGGCTCAGGGATTTGGGGAGCTATCGACCTCAACAGTTACCGGCACCGAGATTGGTTTGCAGGTGCTACCGGTACCCCAAGTCGTCATCCTCCCCACGAACATCGCCGCCGCGTGGAATGACCTGGACCTTGATCCCAGGGACGTAGAACTTTATCTCGTGCTGCGTGAATCTGCTCGTCAGCGCCTGTTCAACACGGTGAGCTGGCTTGGGCCGCAACTGCTGGCCCTGGTCGAACATTATGCCCGCGAGATCCGCATCGATTCTTCGGCTATTGAAGATGCCATCGACATTGACGACCTCTCCCAGCTGACGCCGCAAAAAGCCCAGGAAATGTCGGAGCGTTTACGGGGGCGTCTCTTTGAACCGACCCGCACGCCGGAGCAGGAGGGTGTGCTTCAGCGTCTAGAGACCTTGCTGGCGCTCATTGAGGGATGGGTTGATGAGGTCACCTCCCAGGTTGCTCGCACCTGGCTTCCCAGTCACGATCAGCTTGCCGAAGCAGTGCGGCGTCGTCGTGCCACGTCCGGCCCTGCGGAGGTCTTTTTCCAGTCTTTACTCGGTCTCGAGTTGCGTCCCCGCCGGGTGCGCGACGCCGCAAATCTGTGGGCGGCGCTGCGTGAGGCCCGAGGAACGGTTGGCCGCGACCAAGTCTGGAACCACCCCGACCTCGTTCCCACTGCCGCCGACCTTGACGATCCATTGGGTTATGTCTCGGGAGATCGCCAGGAACCTTTGAAGGGCGGCGACGATCTCGACGCCGAGCTAGAAAAGCTGCTGCGAGACCAGGGTCACGATGACTGATCCGTGGGGCTATTGTCGGGATCGTTTTTGGTGTTATTAGCTTCCCCAGAGATAGCCCACTGAAAGCCAGTCAGAAAACCCTCCGCTCGTTCGGTGCTAGGAAAGCCGGCAAGCAATTCGTAGAATCGTTGATTGTGATGGTCCTCTACGAGGTGGCAAAGCTCGTGGGCTAAGACATGATCGATGACCCAATCGGGGAATCCGATCATGCGGTCAGACAACCTAATCTGACCGGTCGACGGCGTGCATGAACCCCAACGAGTGTTCTGATTGGACACCCACCGCACGGATGCCGGCTCAACCACGTCATTTACCCGCGGGTTGAGATATTTCTGGCACAACCGATGGGCGCGTCGGGTCAGTTCCTCGTCGCTGTCGTGGTGTCGCCGGCGAGCATCGGACTTCGTCACCTTGTCCACCAGCTCCATCACTTGACGGTCCTGACCAGCCTTACTCATGCCTAGGGGCACCATGACGAGAACGGACGTCCCCTCCATCCTGGCGCTCAACGTGCGACGACGACGAGCACTGCGTCGAATGATGATCTCGGGCCTACCGTTTTGCGCCTCGATAATCTCGTCCGGAACTGCCCTGTGAGCCATAGCATCCATCATGCCGGGCGAGAAGGACACTTTTGGCGCCACGGGCGACGCATGAAGTTGACGAGATCTAGCGCCTGCCCTACATTGAAAACAGCCCCCGGATCTCGGATGTGCAGGGGAAGGCACATCGTGATGGTCCGGGGGCTCTCATCTACCGTGTGTATCGTACCGGGGCCAGCTGTGGCCGCATGTCTGACGATGTGTTGTCCCAACGCCATGACGTGTTGTCCGAGTGGTTCGAGTTGTTGCCCATCTTCTTCGTAGTGTTGCCCGTCTCCTTGCCGGAACTTACGTAACCACCCACAGCTTGGGAACACTCAGGCTATGCATGTTGAACTTGATTGTCCTTGGACCTCGGTTTCAGGCGGGTTGCGCCTCCTCGCTCCGGATGGCCGCTCCTTCCGGCTACGCGGTGCGACGGCCAGCGCCGATGGGCGCGTCGATGTCCCAGCAGATGTTGCGCGTCATCTATATGAAGCGGGCGTAGCCACCGAACCCTGCGATCTTCGCGTGGCGGTCGTCAGCGATCATGGCTGCTCCGACGATCTGGTGCGAGGCCTTATCGCGCGACGCATCGATGTCGCAACGTGGGTAAAAGCGCCTGGCCCTACTAACACCCGCAACCTTCGTCGCGTCAGTGGGCATACCAATCCTGACGTCCATGTCGTCGTTATCTGCCCCCGGACCCTCCTCGGAGGCCGTGACGTAGCTGAGCAATGTCATCGCGCGGCAATCCCGTCGGTCGTCGCATGGGGACGTCATCACTGGGCCGTACTCGGCCCCATCAACGATGGCAGCCCTGGATGCCAGCATTGTGCCGACATGGCGATGGCCGCCCGCGACCCTGACTGGGTGGCGATGGCTCGCAGTATGACCGAAGGCAGCCACGACCCTGCGGTCACCGAGTGGCTCGTCAATCGGATCGAAAATGCTGCACTATCTATCCGCGATTCGACGGTCTCCCGTCAGCCGAAGACCTTCCATGTGCGCACCATTGCCGGCGAACGCAGCATTGAGGTGCCAGCCCAACCTGGATGTCACTGTTGGTTGTCCGAAGAGCCGTGCAACACCTTGATCAGATCAGCCGCGTAAAGATCGGCCTTGCGTCTACCAATTCCTGGAACCTGCAACAAACCTTCCAAGGAATCAGGCCGTTTTTCCGCAACGCTCAGCAAGGTGGCGTCCGTGAGAATGACGAAGCCAGGCACTCGATCGGCTTGCGCGCGCTCCCTGCGCCAGTGCCGCAACCTCTCGACGAGATCTGGGTCGACCCCAACCTCGCAAGCAAGGTGATGGCCGAGTTTCCGGTCTCTGGCTGCGGTAAGCGCCTTGCCACATACCGAGCAGACAATGATCGTGGTACGACGTCTCCGACGATGTTCCCGGGGCCTATTCGTCACCTCCCCCGTGCCAGGCAGACCACGCAAGAATCGCGAGATCCCTTGCCGATCCCGATTCCCACCAGACCACGAGTACGAAACCCATAGGTCTCGTCGTGCCCGAGTCACACCAACATGCAATAAACGACGTTCCGAAGCCATCTCAGCCGGAGCTTCAGCCATGACGAAGGGCACCATCGTGTCACTCATGCCATAAAGGGCTACGACATCCCATTCGAGCCCCTTGGATGCATGCAAGGTCGCCAGAGTAACGCCGTCGCCAACCGGTGCCTCCTGGGTGGCAGCCCGACGGGAAAACATGGCTGCCAGCCCTTCCAGCGTCGTCGTCCCATCGTTAACAACCGAGACCGCCAGGTCGTGCAGAACTTGCAACGATTCCCACCGCTGCCTGACATCGCCCTCTCCCTCGGGTGCGGTAGCCGACCAGCCTTGAGCCGTGAGTATCCGATCAAAGGCTGGCACTGGATCAGCACCCGGCTCATCAGCAACAAGCCGGACCAAAGCGTCAAGGCTGCGTCGCACCTCAGCCCTCTCATAGAAACGCTCAGAACCCTTCACCAGATATGGAATGGACCTCTGGGCTAGCGCGGTCTCAAGATGGGCTGCCTGAGAATGAATCCGGTACAAAACGGCAATCTCAGACCATGGGATTCCAGCAGCATGGCGCGACTCAACCCACATCGCTACAGCTGCAGCCTCGGAAGCATCGTCACCGAGAGCTTGATAGACAGGCTCGGGGCCGGACCGCCCCCGCGAAACCAATGTAACTCCCCTGCCATGTTCCGGAGCCTCCGCTGGAGTCATACGGTTGACAAGAACTTCATTGGCCAACCGAATAATCTCAGGAGTGGAGCGGTAGTTGCGAACCAAATCGATACGTTTAGCGCCAGGATGATCAGCAACGAAGTTGAGGAGGTAATCGGCTCGAGCACCCGCATAGGAGTGAATGGCCTGGTGCGGATCCCCTACGACGCATACGTCATTTCTATCGCCGAACCACAGTTCGAGCAACCGGTGTTGCAGCGGAGAGACATCCTGATATTCGTCAACAACGAAATGTTGGTACCGGGTCCGAATTTCCTCGGTGATGTCACGGTGCTGAACCAGTAATCCTACCGCGCATAACAGAATATCGTCTAAATCGATAACGCAGCGTTCCCTCTTCACAGCCTCGTATCCGGCCAGGACACGCCCTACATCAGTTGCCGAGACCCCCGCCACAACCCGGCCTTCCGCCCTGGCCAAAGACGCGTATTGATCAGTGGGCACATTCGAGACCTTTGCCCACGAGATTTCGGCGGACAAGTCACGCAGCAGCGCCTTGTCATTGCCCAGGCCAATGCGACGGGTTGCCTCCGCCACCATCGAGAAACGGGAATCACTCACCGGCGGCAATTCACAGTTATATGCGCGTGGCCAGAAAAACTTGATCTGCCGCAGCGCCGCAGAATGAATAGTGCGAGCTTGCACACCAACAACCCCGAGATCGGCAAGTCGACCCTTCATTGTACCGGCTGCCTTGGTCGTGAAAGTGACCGCGAGGGTACGACGTGGATCGAGCTTTCCCGTCGCCGCACCGTAGGCGATGCGATGCGTAATAGCACGAGTCTTACCTGTCCCAGCACCAGCTATGACACACACCGGAACATCGAAGGTCTTCGCAACCTTGACCTGTTCGGGATCCAGTGCCGCCAGAATCGTAGCTGCAGATCGGGTTCTCACAGCGATCACCATAAGACCCATGACCGACAGCAATATGTCGCTGTGGTCATCGTGCATGTTCCGCTCATGTGCCACAGCTAGCCCATCAACCTGTCATGCCTTACCCCTAGATTGACCACTCAGTTCGACTAGACTGACCACTCAGTTCGACAGTAGGTCGAGCTATCACGAGGAGGTGCGTCGATGGCCGGTGTGGTGAAGGTCGTCCATTCCTGGCGCCACGTCAGTGACGCCGTCGTAGCAGCCTTATCGGAACCGATCACCGATCAATTCGTCCGGCCGACTCTGGTTACTCCCAGCAATGCTCAGTCTCGGTCCCTGCTGCAATCCCTTGCTTGTCGCCGTGGAATCGCCGCCGGTATCGATGCAACGACACCGCAGGGGCTACGAGCGCGACTCGAGGAAGATCTCCTTGGAATTGAGCGGGAAACCGATCCGTGGCAGCCCGGGCCCCTCGCCCTGCGTATCTGCCGCCTCATTGAGACCAATCGCCCTGGCTTTGAGGTTGTTTCAGCTCATCTGGAGGCCAGCCGTCAACAGGGGGTGCCGCGCGCAGCATGGACAACTGCACGACAAGCCGCAGACGCGATCTGCGCACTAGCTCGCGACTCGCACGAGGTTTTGACTGCCTGGGCTGACGTTGCGTCCCCCACATCCCGTCGGGGCGACACTGACCTTGCAGGTGACCCGTTGGATCCGGCTCGTGCATGGTGGGCCCCGCTGTGGCGTGCCCTCCTCGCCGAGCCGTGCCACGTTCCTGATCCCGTGAGCCGGCACCAGCTCCTCGTTGACGCGATACTCACTCAAGCACAGCCCGAGCCACCAATCGTGTGGTTTTCATCGACGGCCGTAGCTCAGCACGACGTGAGTTTAGCGGAGGCGTTGTCGGCATCACGTGATGTCACCATCGTCCATCTCGATCATGACGTTGATGACGCTGATCCGTGGCACACCTTTGACCGGGTGCGCTCTGCCACTACCGCGCGGTGGACATCGTCTGCTATCCACACAGCACACAGCACTACGGATGCCCGCGGGGAGCTGCCGGCAGTCGAAATGCACGAGTGTCACGGAGCTGATCGCCAGGCCGAAGTAGTGCGCGATGTGGTATGCGCCGCTCTCGCTGATTACCCAGCCTTAGAGCCCAGGGACATCGTCGTCATATGTTGCGGACGCCAAGACACCGCCGACCTTCTTTCTGCTGGGGCTTTAGCAGACATCGATCACCCCGCACATCAGTTACGGTTCACGCCCCCTCCGCAACGTGAACATGTTAATCCCGTCACTGAAGCGGTGACGACCGTCTTGGGCTTGGCCTCCTCACGTGCCACGGGACGAGACTTGCTCAGCCTGTGCGCCATGCCTGCGGTGCGGACTCGATTCGGATTCTCCGATGACGATCAGGAGGCCATTGAACGGTTGGTGAGCCAGGCCGACATCCGGTGGGGAGTTGACCCTGCCGCAAGGGAACAGGTAGGGCTGGGCCGGATCAGGCAATCGACCTGGCTGGCTGGCATCGAAAGGATGCTTCTCGCCATCGCGATGTCGGCTACGCCACCAACCTATCTGGGGACAGTTACGCCGATTACTGACGTCGGATCAACAACAATCCCCCTCGTCGGGAAACTCGCTGAACTCGTATCCCGCATGCGCAAGGCTTTTCTCGACACTGAAACACCTGCCTCGATTGCCACCTGGAAAAGCCGGGTTAACCAGATCGTAGACAACCTTACTGCTGCTCCAGCTGAGGCTCCTCGATCGGCGCTACAGACTATCGCCCTGCTGACGGGCCTGGAAGGCGTCGTAGAAGACAGGGAGTTTGACCGCCAGGAGATCATCGACCTCCTTAACTGGCTCTCAAACATCCCTCGTGAGCGGTACAGCTGGTTCGATGGATCGATTCAGGTGTGCCGTCCAGGTGAGCTTACCCCTGTCGACCACGAAGTCGTGATTGTCGTCGACCCCGATCAAGAAATCATTCATGCCGATCCCCTTCGAGGTTTGCGAGATCAAAGTCTCGATCCGGCTGTCAAAGCACGACAAGACCTTCTCGACACCGCTGTGTCGGCCAGAACCCTCCTGATCGTCGTAAGGCAGGCGCGTAGCCCTGTGAGTAACCTCCCCGTGCTGCCAGGCCCCTTTACGACAACCCTCTCCCAAGCTCTCGAGCTGCAGTCCGCAACACCGCGTCGCGTTGTTCACGGTTTGCAACCATTCTCTGTCGATGAATTCTCTGATCACAGTGGCACCGCTTGGAGCGGATTCGACGACGCCGCGGCCGCAGCGGCACAGTGTCATGCTGGATCACGGCCTCGGCCTCGACGTGTCATCTTGCCCCCGGTGACCGAATTGCCTGAATCCCGGATGTCCCCTACTGATCTCACCCTCGCTCTGTCTCACCCGGCGCGAACGCTCTTACGAGCCCGGGCTGGGGCACCAGCTAGTGAAAGATCTACCGAGCTTCCGGTCGACCTGCCACTTGCACCCAGCGCATTGGACAAATACTGGATACGCTCCCGGATCCTGGCTGATTTGGAACACGGTTGTCTGCCAGACGACGCGAGCAATGCCGAACGGCTCCGCGGCTCTACTCCTCCCGGACACCTGGGCCAACGTATCGTCACCAAGTTGGCTGACGAAGCGTCGGATATTTACCAGAAGGCCATTCGGCTCCGCGGTGACCAAGACGAGCAATTCATCGAAATTAACCTCGATCTCGATGGGGGCAACAGCCCCCAATTGCTATGGTCTGACGGACTCATTGTCGATCCCATGCATCCAGTTCACCTGCGCGGCCGAGTCGGTGTGAGAAACCATCAGATTGTCCACGCTGTCGCGTCCCGGGCGAATGCTAGACCGCTCCTCGGCCTGTGGGTCGATCTGCTTGCTGTGACCGTCGCAACTGAGGAACCCGGGTGGTTTGGAGTCCTTGTCCCGAAGGGCGACCCCCTACCGATAGCTGCCCCAGCGCCTGGCGATGCTCGTGACATCCTGGCTGGACTCGCCCGAATCGCCTGGTGGAGCAACCAGCAACTCATCCCATTGCCTGTGAAAGTGGCACATGCGCTCGCCGGATTATCCCCCATGGCGAGTAGCGACTACCGCACTGGAGCCAGCTCCCTCCAGGTGCAGTGGTCGCGGGAGCGGGATCCAAACTGGGCGGCATTTTTGGGGCCCGATGTGGGTGAGCTCAACGCCCGCTGCCATGAGTTAGGTACCACCTTGGAGGAACTGTCTGGATGGCTTTTCGATCCGATTAAGCTGGCGTCTAAAAGGATTAAGTCTTCGCAACCGATGTTGGCACAGTTTTTGAATTCGGGGAGGATGGCATGACCACCGAGGCCTCCTTTGACATTACTAAACCGCTGCCGCAAGGGACCGTCCTGCTGGCAGCAAGCGCCGGGACTGGAAAGACATGGACCATCTCAGCGGTGTGCGCGAAAGCTATCGCCACTGGCATGGTTCACATGGAGAACCTCCTTCTGGTGACCTTCAACCGATCAGCTGCCCGTGAGTTGCACGGACGAGTCTACGAGCGTCTTCTTAACACCCGCTTGCTGCTAGCAGGCTCCCGAGAGCCTTCTGACCCCTGCGATGAGTCGCTACTCGAACTTGGGCGGGAAGGACTCGCACGTGTGGAATCTGCTCTCGACACCTTCGACAGAGCGGTGATCACTACCACCCACGAATTCGCGTCCCGAATGCTTGTGGAGTTAGGAGCGTTGTCAGACCACGACCCGTCCTCAGCACTGATGACTGATCTCACCCCCCTAGCAACCGAGGTATCCGATGACCACTACCTGGCCCAATATCTCGACTGTGACTGGCCGCCCTCAGTGCACGAAAAACGCAAGCTATCTCGAGACGTCGCGGTGAAATACGGCGAAGTCCCGATCTCCTCCGAGGAGGGCGCAGAGACGTCCTCGCAAGACGTGCTGTGGGCTCAGTCAGTACGAGAAGACGTTCGAAGGCGCTCCAAATCACGGGCAGTTCATACCTTCGACGATCTTATTGGCGATCTTGTCGGGGCTCTTCGTGACCCGTACCGTGGCCCGCTAGCTTGCGCAACACTTGCTCACCGGTTTGAACTCGTCATGGTTGACGAGTTTCAAGACACTGATCCCCTGCAATGGGAAATACTGCGGCGAGCCTTCCATGGCCACAGCAACCTTTGGCTGATTGGAGACCCAAAGCAGTCGATCTATGCCTTCCGAGGGGCTGACGTCCACGCTTACCAAGACGCGGCCCGATCTGCCAGCCATGTCCTCCATCTCGACGTCAACTACCGAGCTGATAAGCCCATCGTCGAGGCCGTTAATACTCTTTTTGGCAACGCCCAGCTGGGCCACGGTGTCCCAATGGAACCGGTAACAGCCCATCATCAGGAATCTCGAATTAAGACAGCGGCCACCGATGGACCGCGCTACCACTGGTCTCAACCTTTCCAGATCCGCTGCCTCCAAGCCCCTGCCGACGCGCAGCAGGATACGGCGGACTCCGATCAATTCGTCGCTGAAGACCTCGTTAATCAGGTAGTCATGATGCTCGAGGGCGGAACGGTCATTGCCGATGACGACGATGAGGAACGGCCACTTTGCCCCAACGACATCGCGATCCTGGTGCGAACACGTCGCAGGGGTGCCGAACTTGCGACGGCGCTATCACAGGCCCATCAGCCTGCAGTATTCTCTGGCGCCTCACCGGTGTGGTCATCTCAAGCGACCGAAGATCTCATAACCTTGCTCGAGGCTCTCGAGAATACCGATGAGAGGCTGCGAACCAGGCTGTACCTGTCTGACCTCATCGGTGCAACGCCAGCCGATTTGGCAGTATCCGATTCGCGGGTGCGCTCTGATCTGGCGATTGACCTGGCTCGCTGGTCGAGTACCTGGACGATGACGGGGGTGTGGGGAACGGTTGAGGCTGCTCTTCACCGCCCCGGTGTGTTGGTGCGTCTGGTGAGCATGGCAGGAGGTGAGCGATACGTCACCGATCTGCGTCAGGTGGCACAAAAAGCGCATGTTGCGGCCTGTGAAGGAAGATTGACGGCGGCGGCAACCGCAGCGTGGATCCGCGAGCAACAGCAGCTACCGGGAGACGACGACCCCCGTCGCCTTGATAGTGACCAACAGGCTGTTAGGGTCATGACCATCCATGAGGCAAAAGGGCTGGGATTCCCCGTCGTGTTATTGCCTGACATTGCCGACGGATGGGCGCCGAGAAAGAGCGCCAGTGGTCCGATCGTGTGGCACGACGGGCAACGGCGCGTGTTGAGCATCAGTTCGCAGGCAACCGATCGTTCCATAGCACTCGAGAGCCACGAAGAGGACGAGCGGGGCGAGAACCTTCGCCTGCTATATGTCGCCCTCACCCGCGCCCGATCTGCTGTACGGCTATGGTGGTCTCCTTGCAATCGGCGAAATCAGTGGTCCGCCTTCCAACGCCTCGTCGAGATGGACCGTACGACGGGCGAGCTTGGCCTTGGCACTGCCAAGACCAACCCGGGAACTCTCCCCTGGCTCAACTCCGGACCGATTGCAACAGCAATAGCTCCGGCTAACCAGAAGCTCCTTACCCGAACGGTCAGCGCCCAGGCTCGTGCCTACGCTAACCCCAGGACGCTAACGCGACCACTCGACACCGCGTTTGTCCGAACTTCATATTCAGGGCTGACGGCCAACCTCCACACAGCTGCAGCGGCACCTACGACTAACACCCTCATCGACGAACCCGTTGACGGCGAGTCTGTCGATGACACGACCCCCGGTCTGTGTGGGTTGCCCGGAGGAACCTCCTTCGGCACCCTGGTTCACACGGTCCTTGAATACATCGACACCACGGCTGCCGACCTCTCCGGTGAGGTACTTTCAATCACCCGTAGAACCCTTCGCACATCGCCTCTACCAGACGTTCCATCAGCTGAGCTCGCCACCGGTTTGGAGCAAGTACTTCATAGTGATCTCGGGCCCTTGGCCCCGGGAATGACTCTGGCAGATTTTTCCCCGGCGGATCGACTGGCAGAGATGAATTTCGAACTTGCCATGACCCAATCCGGACAATCGGCAACTATCACAGATTTAGCGTCTCTCCTCTGCGATCCGGGCCTGGTGCCACCCGAGGACCCCATCAGCGGCTACGGCGAAATACTTGCTCACGTCCCCAATGGTGACAAAGCGCTGCGCGGCTTCCTCACGGGTTCGATCGATGCGGTTCTGAGGCGACCCGATGGTCGTCATCTAGTTGTCGATTACAAAACGAATCGGATTCCTGGAGTCCACAGGCTCAGTCCTCATATGTATGACGTACGCGCGATGAGGGCCATGATGTTCAGCTCTCACTACCCACTGCAAGGATTGTTGTATTCGGCTGCCTTGCATCGATTCCTCGCATCGAGCCTGCCTGGGTACGACCCTGCAACCCATCTCGGCCCTATCGGCTACCTTTTTGTTCGAGGTATGGCTGATCGTCCAGTACCCGACGGCGAGATGCCCGACGGAGTTTTTACCTGGCATCCGAAGCCTGAACTCATTGAGGCGATCAGCGAGCGATTGGGAGGTCTCCATGACTGACCTCGTACCGGTAGGAGCAGGGCCCCGGCTTGAGCCCTTCGCCCGAGCTGGAGTCCTCGAAGCCAGTGACATTCATTTAGCCAATCTGGTGTGCCGCATCGGCGGCGAGACCAACTCCGACGTCAGCCTCGCCATCGCTTTATCGTGCCGTGAGCTTCGGCGCGGTTCGGTCTTCTGGGACCCTCATGAGATCGCAGACGTCGTCCGTCGTCAGATTCTTGATCCTGCTATTCCAGACATCGACAGCAGCGATCAGGCAGCCCTTTTCGCGGAATTGGAATGGCCACATCCAAGCGAGTGGCTGTCGATGTTAGAGGCTAGTCCCGTCATTGCTGGTCGTGATGATCCGCTCAACCAGTTGCCAGCTCGTCTTGACGAGGGTCTGGTCTACCTAGAGAAATACTGGCAAGCAGAACACGATGTCGCTCGCGATCTCGCTGCCCTCGCTGCGGATCCACCAAGCCAAGGCCCAGTGTTCGCCGACGATGTTGTTTCCGGCGTCCGTGATGCGCTAGAAGCCTCCGGAACCCCGCTGGATCCAGCCCAAGCCGATGCTGCCGTCGCAGCAGTTACGCACCGCATTAGTGTGCTTGCAGGTGGCCCCGGAACCGGTAAGACAACCACGGTATGTGCCCTCTTAGCTGCCTTGCAACAGGCTGACCCTCATCTTGGAGCCGTGGCTCTTGCCGCTCCCAGCGGCAAAGCGGCCGCACGCCTGCGTGATTCAGTTTCGCAGGTCTCCAAACGAATGCCTGATGACCTGAAACCAATTGTTGCTGACGCGACTACTGTCCACTCACTGCTGAAATGGCAAGGGCCGGGAACCTCATTCGGATATGACGAGCAGCACAAGCTTCCATTCGGAGTC
Source organism: Cutibacterium namnetense (assembly GCF_001642025.1). GTDB lineage: Bacteria > Actinomycetota > Actinomycetes > Propionibacteriales > Propionibacteriaceae > Cutibacterium > Cutibacterium namnetense. The sequence continues at coordinate 588,614 of NZ_LWHO01000003.1, forward strand.
GTCGTTGTCGACGAGGCGTCAATGCTTTCTCTGCCTCTAGCCGCTAGCCTCCTGTCTGCAATCGGCCCTGGAACCCGCCTGATCCTCGTCGGGGACCCGGGGCAGCTTGTCTCGGTGGACGCCGGTAGTGTCTTGGCTGACATCGTTTCGTCGGCTGATGCCCTCCACACGCGGCTTCCTGTCACGATCCTCACCCGCAACCACCGCTCGGGAGGAGATATCGCACAACTGTCGGAGGCGGTACGCGAGGGAGACAAGAGCGCTGCGTTGGACGTATTGGCGACGGCTGCTGAAGTGACACATGGCTCACCTTCCCTCGACGGCCTCGTTAGAGACAGCGATCATCGCAGCATTACGTGGATCGACGCTGACCCGGCGAGTATCACCATGGCCGATCTTCCGGCGGTAGCGGAGGTGATTGCACGCACCGGGGCAAGAATGCTTGAGCTCGCCCTAGCCGGCGACGACGCTGCTACTCTCAAACTCGCCGACGACCACCGGTTGTTGTGCGCTCACCGAGAGGGGCCATACGGAGTAGCTGAGTGGTCTCAGCGTATGGTTGCTGTGCTTTCAGATGTCTTGCCTGGCATTGACCAAAGCCGGTGGGCTCTCGGCGAAACTGCGATAGTGACGCACAACCTTGCGCAGCTGGGAGTCAATAACGGTGACTGCGGCGTCGTCGTTGAAACAAGGCCCGTCCCCACGGTGGCTCTACCCGGACCCGGTGGAGCACCCAGACGGTTGCCCTGTTCCCTCATCCCATCGCTGCAACCCCTGCAGGCCATGACGATTCACAAAGCGCAGGGCAGCCAGTTCAAGGACGTGACGGTAGTCCTGCCACCGCCCGACTCGCCCCTCCTCTCTCGTGAGTTGCTTTATACCGCCATCACGCGGGCACGTGAGCACCTCACCGTGGTGGGCACAAGGGAGTCTGTGGAGCGGGCGATTGATAGAGCTAATGATCGACGTTCTGGGATACAGCGCCGTTGGGAAGAGAATCGCACGTTCTGATGAGACCAAGCTTCCAAGGTCGATGGGCTGTTCACCCTCAGTGGGCTGATAGGTCAAACCCGCTCTCTGGCTCCGGGAGTCGGTTCTCCACCCACGCGTCAATAAGAGCTCTTGCTATGGATAGGGTCGGCGGTAACCGCAGACACCCGGCATCGACCTGGTCGGATACTTCCTGACGGCTGAGAAAATCAGCCTCTGCTAGTTCATCGTGGCCGACATCGATGGTTCCGGTCGCCCGAGCTACGTAGCCGAACATGAGCGATCGGGGGAACGGCCATGCCTGCGATCCGATGTAGCATGCCGAGGTGATTGTCAGAGTTGTTTCCTCGGCAACTTCGCGCACCACAGCATGCTCTGCCGGCTCGCCGGCCTCGACGAATCCAGCCAACACCGACCTGCGATGCGGCTCCCAGGAACGTTGACGGGCAAGGACGATGCGGTCCTCGTCGTCCAGAACTGCGGTAATAATTGCCGGGTCTATACGTGGGAATACGTGATGACCCTGGGGACAGACCCGAGCCGGCCCACCGCTCGTAATGCGGGTGGTCTGTCCACATCGCGGGCATAGCGGGTTGCTCTCATGCCAGGCCAGTGTTGCAACCGCCGACATGACGAGTTCCCGATCAACCGGAACAAGATCAACCGCGCGCAAACTCCGAGCTTCCGGGCGCGGCTCACTAGTACGCCGGGCGAACCAGGGCACACCATCAATGACACCAAGCAGTAGATCGTGCTGATCGTCGCGCTCGCCCTCAGTCGGAACCGCGACCACCCGGCCGTGAGCTAAGACGACCTTGTCATAGGGATCAATAAGCAATAATCGGGCAGCCGGATCATCCCACCGAGCCCGATTTGCTTCGCTATCGTCCCGATCGGCATGACAGCGATCTAATAACGGTCGCCCGACGATCTGGGTATCACTGGTCCTACTCACGGCGCCCCCTCAGCCCGTTATGAACTATCTGATCGTCACGCGCCAGACGCATTTTACGCTGACCCGTCCCTGTCCGACGATGCCGTCAAAATGGCTGCCACCTGGTCCGCATTTAAGAGAGGCTCGGCGCTGATAGTCTCATTTGCACCGACGTGATGGAACACTGCTCGCACCTTTGAGGGGTCGATACCCCTCGCCTGCGCCCACGCCAATCTGTAGATGGATAGCTGGAGTGGGTCTGCTGAGCGAGGTGGCGAAGTCTTCCAATCAATGACGAGCTCATCTCCAGGGTGATCCGGGTCAGCGACGACGGCATCAAGACGACCACGCACGACCGTTTCACCGATCGTCATGACAAATGATTTTTCTATTGCCAGCACGGTGGCTCCCGCCCATCGACTCTCTTCAAAGGCCTGGCACAGGCTTTGAAGCACATGACCGGCGACACTACCGGGCTGAGACGCGATGACCTGCGAGGTAATGCTTTCCCCGTCAAACTCCGCGATCTCCTCGACATCGAACAGTGGAATCGGCTCTGCTGGCGCGAGCCGTTGACTCACCCACTCGTGGAATGCCGTACCAATTCCGGCTCCCCTGTCAGCTGGCCGAGGCATTGGACGACGCAAATCATCCCGGAATGCCTGCGGATCGGCGTGGAACCTCACCAGCTGCGAGGCGGTCAGGCGAGGTGGAAGCGCAACCTCATCCTGCAGATCGATGTGTCGTCTCGCATCTGTGAGCAGAGCCTCAGCGTCAGACCGCCAGGCCTTCACCCGCTCGGCCTGCCCAGGATCATCTATGGGCCGAGAATCATTGTTGATGGGGGCGTGGTACACATCTTCAGTGATCACAGGCCAGGGCGTGCCAGTCTGAACGTCGTCGTCAAGACGTTCACCGAAGTCCGGCCACGCCATTCCAAGCATGTCGGCAAGAAGGTCTGCATACCGCCCTGGCCCTAAATTACCCTTGCGACGTGGGCGCCATTGATGCCACGACACCACTAATCGTTCTTTGGGACGGGTAAGGGCCACATAGGCGAGTCGGGCCTCAGCCCACTGGGAATCCTCCTTGAGTGCCGCTACGTACGCTTTAGTGTCTGCGACACTTCCCGACGCTGGATGGCTAATGTCGCTGGCATCTCCTCTAGCGAAAGAAGGCAGGACAGCAGCCTGCGAGGTGAAGTTGTCTGGAGTCGACGTTGACGGAAACACGCCTTGAGCCATGTCAGGGATGATGACCAGCGGCCATTCCAGGCCTTTGGCCCCATGAACCGTTGACACTGTTACGGCGTCTCGGTCGTCGGTAGCGGCTCGCGGAAGCCCGTCACCAACATCTTCTTCAGCCGCTAACCAAGCGACGATTCCTGCAGTCGTCATAGCGGGATCGCTGCGACGAACCTCGCGTATCGCATTCCAAAGCGCATCCAGGTGATCTCGCCGAGCTGCGCTCCGGTGCGGATCGTCGGCAGCCATATCGTCGATAAGTCCTGTAATGGCCTCGATGCGCAGAACCAAGTCGTCGGGGCTATCCCCCTGGTGCGCGTCAACCTCGACGATTTCGGCGCACACCCTTTTCAGCGCACGTTGCAGTCGTTCCTGCCCACCTAGTGGTCCTTCCATCACGGCGTCAGAGAGGTGGATCTCGACATCATTGGGATCTAGCCCATCATCCTTAGCACGAGACTTCGCCAGAGTGCGGGCGCGTCGATACACCACCGCCAGGTCATCAGTGCTGAGTCCAAGACGTGGTGCGGCAAGCAGAGTCGCCATCGCGGCATCGTCGTGACGATCCACCAACAACCGAAGATGAGCGACCACCATAGCAACGTCCGGGAGCCGAAGCAGTCCAGACAAGTTCGCCAATCGCACCGGGACATCACGAGTGGTTAGGGAGTTATAGAGGTCGGCAACGTCTGAATTGCGCCGAACAAGGATTGCGGCATCAGACCAACGTGCGATGGCGCCACGCTCCTTAGCTTCCACCAAGATATCGGCGCACGCCCGACATTCCTTAGCCCAGTCAGGATATGCAGCCACCGTTACTTCGCCAGGTCGATTCCCCTCGGGCGCGATGAGCGGCTGCCCGACTGCCACCTCCGCCCGATCGTCGGCCGACCCATCATCGTCAGACGCCATCGCCGAAGACAGACTTTTTCGCAACTCTTCGGATGCCACATTGGCCGCATTGATAATCTGATCGGCGCATCTGCGGTTAGTTGCAAGAGAGAGCACCTGAGCCGGCTGTCCCGCCCCATCTGGAAAGCGCCTGTGAAATTCCAGGATATTGCTGGCGGCCGCACCACGCCATTCATAAATGGCCTGAAGCGGATCGCCCACAGCCATCACCGGGTGACCCATCCCATGAGCCGGGTCTGGGCCCGAAAACAGCGCAGCGAGCACATCAGCCTGAGCCGACGATGTGTCTTGGTACTCGTCAAGGAGGACAACCCGGTATCGAGCCCGCAGATCCTCCCCCACCCGCTGGTGATGAGTTACTAGATGGAGAGCCTGAACCATACGGTCGCCAAACTCGACTAAACCACGTTCTTTCTTGAGATCCTGATAGGCAGCGACGAGATCGAGAAGTTCTTCGCGTTCATCTACTCGCGAAAGCCATTTATCGACATCAGCGTATCTATCTCCTCCCTTTTTGGTTGGAGCGTCGAGGAGCATCTGACGCCACCGGGCATCAGCTCGCCTCACCTTATCCGGACTCGCATCGTGTGAGGCCATGGCCCCAGCCAGTTTCACTACAGCTTGAGCTATGGACGTTGGCCCCATATGGGTAGCGGCCAGCGGAGCCTTATCGAGCCCCATGACAACTTCTGTCGCGAGCTGGTAAGCCCGGGCGCCAGTTATGAGATGCGCCCTCGTGTTAATACCGTCCCAGGCTCCGTAATCATTTACTAGTGTCCCCGCAAAACTGTCATAGGTCACCACCGTCGGACGGGGCTGTTCTGGCTTCAGCAGGCCTACTCGAGTGAGATTGGATTCAATGCGCTCGGATAATTCCGCAGTTGCCTTGTTGGTAAATGTCAACCCCAGAATTTCCTCCGGGCTTACTAGTCTGCTAGCAACCAGCCATACCACACGAGCGGCCATCACCGTCGTCTTACCCGTGCCTGCTCCAGCGATAACCACACAGGGTTTCAGTGGAGCTTTAACCGCTCGCTCTTGCTCGGCGGAAATGGGAATGCCGAGCAGCGTTGCCACGTCGACGTCTTCAACCGGGGCGTTATCAGTCAAGATCGTCATGAGATATTCCTTCGTTGGTTAGAACCTGCCGTCGCCGGATCCATCGGTACCAGCGCGGGGCATCCTGCTCGAGCGGGACAGTGACCGCAGCCTCTATTCGCAACTGCGGGATACTCACCCGAAGTAACAATTCTCAATGCCTTATCGACACTGGCCTCAATCCAGTTACGACAGCCGTCAACAGGCCCAGATCCGTCAGGCCAAGGCACATCAACAAGGCCACTTTGGTACTCGATCTTCGGACTTGTGTGACCTTTACCTGCGCCGATCCGAAGATGGACCAATTCCGCACCGCTGACCATGGTCGTACCTAAGGCCTCGACTCCACCAGATGCGACGACAGCTTGGTAGACACCAATTTGTAGGCGGTGGGATTGCTTTGTCTCGTCGGTCTGGCTGACCCCGGTTTTGAGATCCACCACGTAACACGCACCTTCAGCGTCGCGCTCGAGCCGATCGATACTGCCGCGCACCCGCGCTATACCGGACGGGACCTCGATCGTGCCATTCACCTGCACCTCGGTTCCGATGAGTTGACGATGACGCGACTGCAACCAGCCGTCGAAGCGCTGCACCGCCATTTTCGCGTCCGCTAGTTCAGCGCTTCGCTGCCATTCCGCCGACAACTCGATTTCAGGCCATGCCGCTTCCAAGTCAGCCAGGGCGTCAGGTAGCGACCACTGATCCATATGTTCTGCACAGATCCGGTGCACAAGGGAGCCAATATTTGCCCGAAGCGCTGATCCGCTACTGGCACCGGCACGGCGAGTCATAAACCATCGTCTCGGGCAGGTGAGCAATTCCCCAATATGGGACGCGCTGAGCTCTACCTCCCCGGCCACGTCAGCCTGGCGAGGGGCTCCTTGGCGCCACCAGGTCTCCGGGTCAGCTTGTGGCACCAATCGCCGCCCTTGGTACTCCTCGTTGCGCAAATCATCAAGCAGCGTTTGGGCTTCGGCTCGAACCAGCGGCGATTCAGTCTCATCACCGATAACGCGACGCAACTCGCCGACAAGTTCAGCGAGACTAGCGAAGTTCAGCGAATCAGCATTGCCCTCGAGGTGAGGAAGTCCAGTGACTAGCCCAGAGGGACGTATCCCCTCCTCAGCAGACTCGACCGAACACAACAGCAGTTGTTGGCGCGCCCGTGAACATGCCACAAGCAATAGCCTGGTTTCCGCCCGAAGGTTTTCTGACCATCCAGGAGCTGCTACCAGGCCGTCGGGAGACCAGCGGTCTGCACGAACAAGGGACCCTGTATGGTTATCAGCCGGCCAATTACCTTCTTCGAGTCCACACACAGCAACGATGTCGAACTCGCGCCCCTTAACGCGGTGGGCCGTCACAACGCTCACACCATCACGATCCTCATCGGATTCACGTGCCCGATCAGCTGGGATCTGCTCTTGCCGCACTACTTCGATGAGACGCCGACCACCTGCAATTCCCGCCATTGTTTGAGCACTCTCGGCCATGTCAAAAAGCGAGCACAAGCCATCCAGATCGCGGTCAGCAGTCGAATCTCCGGCCAGGGCCCGACTACGCAACGATGATGCCCACGAGCTCCCGTGCCATAAGGCCCACAAAGCTTCATGGCAAGTGGCACCAGCACGCAAGCGATCCGCGGCACGTTGCACCCGCTGAGCCATCATGGCTAGCGGCCGGGCGAGGGCTCGTAAGCCTGGAGGCACCGAGTACACCTCGCGTGCAGTGGCGAGTTCCCCCTTGTTGGCATCCTCAGATCGACTGACGTCGTCAACTCGCTCGGACTCCTCAGCCACCGTGACCGTCGGATCAACACCCAGCTCTTCCAGCAGCGGCCAGTCGACGTTGACGCCGCGCACCAAGCGACACCAGGTTTCTAATCGATGAACGACGCTGCGATCGATCCCTGCTAGTGGGTTTGACAGGAGTGTCGCAACGTCTCGATCACTGGGTTGTGCCCCCGATGCGAGGGCCACTGCAATCTCCAACGCGTTCAAGATCTGCGTGACGGCGTGGATGTCCGACAACGCATATTCATCACGCGATCTCTGGACCGGAATACCTTCGGCCGCAAGTATCGTCGCAATCACACCTAGCTCACCGCCGTGGCGTGTGACCACTGCCATGTTCCGCCACGCCACACCGTTAGCGACATGGCCGTGACGGAGTGTGCCAGCAATGTTTCTCACCAATCGCGTGATGCTAGAGCCTCGCAGTGCCGCCACCGTTCCTTGCTTAGCGGAGATGCTGTGGTTGGCACGGCGACGTAGCCGACTCGATGAGGGCACCACAGGCATCCCAGTTCGCAAGCTCTCAACAACCTCAGCGATATGTTGGCTGTTACGGTAATCCGTTGTCAGATGGTGAACCGACACATCGGGGAACTCGTCGATAACGTCGTCAAGCCGTTCCGCTGCTGCACCGCGGAACCCATAAATCGTCTGGTCAGGGTCCGCGGTCAACACACAGGGGACGTGGCATCGCGCGATCTGAGCGAGGAGGCGAATCTGGGAAGGATCACACTCTGTCAGGTCATCACAGATCAGAAGCTTGATCCGTGATCGCACCGCTATAGCGGCTCCGGGCCGAGTTAACGCAATTCGAGCCCGATGCACAGCCTCGGCATAGTCGAGTGATCCTTCCAGATCAAGAACGTCCAAGTAGTCGGCCAGGAAGGGCCCCAATACTCGCCATTCGGGCACCCCCCACGTGATGCCCGCGTCAGTCAAGTCTTGCGGGTCACATCCTTCCTGTCGCAAACGCGCTGCCATTACCCGGACATCAGAGGCAAACTGAGCCGTACCCGCACAGGTCCGTAACTCGTCCGGCCAGTCAGACATGTCTCGCGCCGCGAGCAGTTCTCTCATCCGAAATTCCTGCTCCGGTGCCGTGAGCAACCGCTGCGACGGAGAGGCAACGATGCGACGGGCGAGAGCGTGGACCGTCATAACCTGGGGTTCTAAGTGAGCACCTCCGAGTCGACGGACCAGCGCCGTACGCAAGGCCTGAGCTGACGACCTTGTTTGAGCCAACACCAAGACACCAGACAGCAGCCCCCCGGAGGCAACATGCCGCGCTGCAATTTCGAGACATAGACTCGTCCGCCCTGTACCCGGCCCTCCCATGACGAGGACTGTGCCAGCGTCATCGGTGAGCGCTCGAGTCTGAGGGCCATCCCAACCGTGCATGACACACATCCCACCACGTGTTTCCGACAGGGTTGGTGAAGTCCAATGTCGATGACACAGAACAACGTTGTCAGGAGCCATTTCCTAGCCGTAACGGCTTGAAATATGAGAAGGTGGAACTGCTGCCTCACACGATGGGGCACATCCGCGCGCCGGATAGCTCGCTATGGACGTGTCGGTAGATGTATATCAACCACTGTCACACGATCATGGTGAGTATGATTCGCGGGCCCAGGGTCCACGCGGAAAACACCTGCTCAGCCCGAGGACTTTCATGAATGAGTCGGATCAGTCCTACACCGTGACGCCCGATACCGCCACTACCTCACGGGTGGATCTCACTGACGCAGCCGCGGCGCGTGGAGATGTCGCGTGTGCGTCGCATATTGGACTACGTCACGAGACCAATCAGGACGCCGCGGCCCTCGGTATCGACAGCTCAGGACGCCACATTGTCCTTGTTGTCGCTGATGGCGTGTCCTCGACCGAGGGAGCCGAGGAATGCGCCAGAGTCGCCTCCCACACTGCGCGCGACTACCTCACAGCGACGATGGACCAGGGCATACCGACCAACGACGACGGCATCGTCACCTTGTTTAAACGCACGTTCCGAAAAGCTCATGAGACGGTTGCCAGTAGACCGGATCCGATCGGTGCGTGCACTCTCGCTGCCGCAATTGCTACCCAAGATCACATCATCGTCGGCAATATTGGCGATACCCGTACGTACTGGTTTCCTGACGGCGGCGACGCCATTCGCCTCTCAATTGACGACTCGATGACCCAGGCCCAAATGGACCTCGGATTGTCCCGAGAAGAAGCCGAGAGGGGGATCGGCGCCCACGCCATCACAAAATGGATCGGTGCATCAGCTACCGATGTAACACCCCGAGTCATGGCCTATCACCCCCAGCAATCTGGATGGTTGCTAGTGTGCAGCGACGGGTTGTGGAATCACGTACCGGACAGCGATGATTTGGGCCGGCTCATGACTAGCCTCATCAGGAAGGCCCAGACCGACGGTCACGGCCACGCTTCTCCGGCAGACGTAGCGGACGGACTTATCGCCCACGCCAATAATTGCGGCGGCCACGACAACATTACGGTGGCTCTATGGCGCCGAGATTCTTGATCCAACGGTAGGTTGGTGTTCATGGAGATCAAGATCGGCATCGCCAACGCCGCACGCGAAGTCAGCATTGACGCTCAGGAGAGCGCCGAGACCATCGAACAGCAGCTCAGAGAGAGCCTGGCCCAGCCCGACGCCGTTCTCGCCTTGACTGATGCCAAGGGCCGCAAGGTCCTCATTCCGGCTCGTGGGATCGCCTACCTCGATTTGGGCCAGCCCAACAGCCGTCAAGTGGGATTCGGAACCTTCTGACCTGAGTGTCCTAGGTAGACACACTGGTTGAGCTCTGTACCTACTAGTGCGCATGGCTAGCGCGACTGGTTCCTCTGTCACCTTGGTTACTGCTGTCGACGTCACAACCTGGAACGCGATTCTCGTTAAATCGAGCAGTCAGGAATCCGGCCAGAGCACGCCCGACGCTGCCGGGTACGAGGTGCTCCACGTTTGGCCCGCCACCTGAGCCCCCTAAGCCGCTCGAAGACGGTCATGCCTTCCTGGAGCGATGTGACCCAGGAAGGCATAGCGGAAGCCTACGCGGGCTACTACAGCACAGCGGGACGCCGGGCCTCCATGTCGCAAGAGCTCCTGAAGCGCCCTCAGGGCTCCAAGCCAAGCTCGATCATGCGCTGATCGTGAGCGCCAAGTACGTCAGCCATCACCTCGTTGATGAGATCAAGATCATCGAATTCACCGCCCCCAGCTTGAGTCAGTGCAGAGGTGAGGCTCTGATGTCGAGCAAAGAGCCGCTGGGCAACTGACAAGACCTCACCTACAAGCCGCCTCGCAAAAAGAGAGTCAGCGGACCTATCTCGTTGTGCTGCGATGACCTGACGCATTGCAGCGTCCCACCTCACCCGGCTTCCAGTACCTCGCCCCAACCACGGGCCAAAGGACCCACATCCAGGACGAAGCTGGGGCTCGAGATTTGACTCAACTCGATCCAGGAAGTCAGCAAAAAGGTCTACCAAGATGTAATCGCGCAACAGTACTTGGGACCAGGCCTGGGCAGGAACGTACTCCCCCACCGAACCTATGAGAGGCTCAACTTCTGTGAGGGCAGCGCGGTCCGTGAGCCGAGTCCTAGCCTCCGCCAGAACGTGCTGTATCTCGGCACTGCGATCGACGATCAGGAACCGTTCTGCAAGCCCGGGAGCTAGCGGCATGCCGGCAACGATCGCCGAGAACCCATGCAAGGCACAGGATGCTGTAACGGACCAAAAAACCGGCGCAACGGCGGTATGGCTGGGGTTCGTGTCCTCGACGCTCACTCCAACAGGTTAGAGGGTCAATGGCATGAGAGGTAGCATGGTCGCTGGTGTGTCGAACGCGTATGCTCGCCGGTCCACACCAGACGTGGCATTTGAACGACGCCACATGAACGACACCGGGCCTTGACGGGCCCACGCACGAAAAGGCCAAGACACTGACCGAGACTACTGTTTCCGTTCCCACTTCCTTCGCCGACCTCGGCGTCCGAGAAGATATCTGCCAGGCGTTGGAAGGGGTGGGAATCGTCTCTCCCTTCCCGATCCAAGCCATGTCAATCCCGATTTCCGTCGAGGGTACCGATCTCATTGGGCAGGCTCGTACTGGCACTGGGAAAACCCTCGCCTTCGGCATCACCATCTTGCAGCGCATCACCCTGCCGGGTGACGAAGGTTGGGAAGAGCTCACTACCAAAGGCAAGCCGCAAGCACTCGTGATGTGCCCTACCCGGGAGCTGGCTCTGCAGGTGTCTAAGGACATCTCCACTGCCGCTTCTGTCCGCGGCGCACGCGTCCTCACCGTCTACGGCGGGGTTGGCTATGAGCCGCAAATTGACGCGCTCAAGGCAGGAATCGATATTGTCGTTGGCACCCCTGGACGCCTTCTCGACCTATCCCAGCGCAAAGACCTCGATCTGTCCCATGCGCGCATCGTCGTCCTTGACGAGGCCGACGAAATGCTGGATCTCGGCTTCCTGCCCGACGTCGAAAATCTCATCGGACGCACTCCGACCTCTCGCCAGACAATGCTGTTTTCAGCCACTATGCCGGCCCCGATTATGACCCTGGCACGGTCTCAGCTGAACCGTCCAGTGCATGTTCGTGCCGAAGGAGCCGACACCCAGGCCACTGTCCCTGACACCCAGCAGTTCGTATACCAGGCTCATCCCCTCGACAAGATCGAAATCATTGGACGTATTCTTCAGGCCAATGACGTTGAGAAGGTCATTATCTTCTGCCGCACCAAGCGTGCGTGCCAGCGGCTTTCTGATGACCTCAATGACCGCGGGTTCAAGGCCCGCGCTATCCACGGTGATCTCACACAGGTCGCCCGTGAGAAGGCCCTCAAGAAATTCCGTCACGATGACGCGAGCATTTTGGTAGCGACCGATGTCGCCGCCCGTGGTATTGACGTCACCGGGGTGTCCCACGTCATCAACCATGAGTGTCCCGAAGACGAAAAGACATACGTCCACCGCATTGGTCGCACCGGCCGCGCCGGCGCCAAAGGCGTCGCCGTCACCCTCGTAGATTGGGCTGATGTCGCCCGCTGGAAGCTCATCGACAAGGCTCTTAATCTCAAGCTCTCTGAGCCGGTCGAAACTTACTCCACCTCTGCCCATCTGTACGCCGATCTCGACATACCCGAGGGCGCTGGTGGCCAGATCGCCGGTGTCGGGGTGACCGATACTGACAAGAACCGGCGGCAGCACCGCCACGGCCAAGGTGGCCCCCACCGTGAGAAAGCCACGCGGCGACGCTCTCGCGATGATTCCAACGATGGGGACCGAGTACGCCGAAAGCGCATTCGCCGCCGTAACGGCAAAGTAGTCGGAGGCTCCGCGCCCGACTCAGATGCCCAACGGCCCCGAGATACCGCGCAGCAGGATCGACACGCAGTAGACAGCCACGACCGCGGTGTGGTCAGCGACCAGCGCGTGACGCGGCCGAGACGCCGACGCGCCCGGAATGCCTTGCACAACTGACCACCACATAGGCTGCAACGATCACATCTGATCCAGAATTCGGGCGGGAGGGGGTCTCGCAGTGACCGCATCACCCCCTACACTGAACAAAATGCGTGGTGCTTTCGGTTCGCCGGAAACACCGCGCACAGCCCAAACAGTCGTTCTGGAAGGTCGATGATGACCCACATAACCCAGCGGTCCCATGATGATGTTCCGCAAGGCCCCAGGATCAGCACGACTCGCGCTGATCCCCAAGCCTCCACGATCGAGGAGACCCAACCGGTCGTCGATCGCGGCGACCAAGGCTATGCCGAGACCCTGACCAATCGCCAGGTCCAGATGATGGCAATTGGTGGGGCGATCGGCGTCGGTCTGTTTCTTGGCGCAGGGAGCCGCCTGCGCAGCGCCGGACCAGCGGTGCTCCTCTCCTACGCGTTCTGCGCAGTCATCGCGTTCCTCGTCATGAGGGCACTCGGTGAGTTGGTCATTCACCGACCCTCGAGCGGTTCTTTCGTGTCCTATGCTCGGGAACTTCTCGGCGACCGCTGGGCCTACGCGGTGGGCTGGATGTACATGCTGAACTGGATGACATCGGGTATCGCTGAGCTGACCGCCATCGGTACCTACCTGCAATTTTGGTGGCCCAGCCTACCGATGTGGATACCCTCACTCGTCGCCTTGGCGATCCTCGTGTCGGTCAATCTCATCAGTGTCAAGGCCTTCGGAGAATTCGAGTTCTGGGCCGCGTTACTCAAGGTCGTGGCTTTGACAGCGTTCATCATCGTGGCCATCGGTCTAGTGGCCTCCCATGTCAACGTCGGTGGCCACCGGGCAGCAGTGTCGAACCTATGGCGATTCGACGGCGGATTCGCCCCACAGGGAGTTCTGCCCTTGGTCCTGGTAATCCAGGGCGTCATCTTCGCCTATGCCACCATCGAGTTGGTTGGCACCGCCTCAGGGGAGACCCAGAATCCCCGCAAAGTTATTCCCAAAGCCGTCCATGCGGTCGTCTTCCGACTCGTCGTGTTCTACCTAGGGTCCTTGGCCTTGCTGGCCATGTTGTTGCCGTACAACAAATACTCCGCCGACGAATCCCCCTTCGTCACGGCATTCTCCGCCATGGGAGTCGGGTGGATAGGCGACGCCATGAATATCGTCGTCATCACTGCCGCGTTCTCTTCGGTGAACTCCGGGCTGTATGCCACGGGGCGAGTCCTCAAATCGTTGGCGGCCGCAGGAGAAGCTCCAAAATTCGCTGGTACCCTCAACCGGTTCAAGACACCCGCCGGTGGCATCCTCATGACCGCCAGTGTTTTCTTACTCGGTGTGGGACTCGAATACGTCATTCCCGAGCGTGCCTTCGAGATATCCATCAACACGGCTGCAGTGGGTGTCATTTGGACGTGGGCGACGATCTTCTGGTGTCAGTTGGTGTTGCGCCGACGGGTGAACCAAGGTCTAATCACGGATTCCGGTTTCCATATGCCGGGTTATCCGGTCACGGGTATCTTCGGGATCGTCAGTCTGGCCGGGGTAACAGCCCTCATGGTGCTCGATTCTCAGAACCGAATCGTGCTGGCAGCCTCCCTGGTCTACATCGCCGTCATGCTTCTCATCTGGCCAGCCGTCAAGCGCAATAAAGCACGCCATCCCGAGCTCAACGCCCAGGAAGGAGGCATCACCTTCTAACGAGGTTCCGCGCCATAAAGACGCTGGCGAACTGGTGCGCGATCAGGCTAAGAAAACGATTCTTTCAGTACACCATCTTCATAGCTTCGCGCACCTGCGCCAACGTCTGGTCCGCCACTGCAGCAGCCTTCGCGTTACCATCGCGAAGCACCTCATGGAGGTAACCCTTGTCGGCTGCTAGTTCGACACGACGCTTCCGGATGGGAGCGAAATAGTCGTTAAGGGAAGCGGTCAGACGTTTCTTGAGAGTGCCAGAGCCACCATCACCAATTTGTTCGGCAATGGCAACCGGGTCACCGCTTTCGCACAGCGCGGTAAGCAGCAGCAGGTTGGAAACCTCCGGGCGGTTCTCGGGATCCCAAGTGATGTGACGCTCAGAGTCGGTCTTGGCCTTCTTGATGAGCTTGGCGGTCTGGTCTGCAGTCATACCAAGCTCGATGGTGTTGCCCTTCGACTTACTCATCTTGGTACCGTCCAGGCCGAGAACATGAGGGGTCGCTGAGAGCAACGCTTCGGGCTCGGGAAAGATCGGCTCGGAGGCCGCAACGCGCCCATACCGTTCATCGAAACGACGGGCGATGACGCGGGTCTGCTCGATGTGGGGAAGCTGGTCACGCCCGACGGGAACAAGGTTCGCCTTGCAGAAAAGGATGTCAGCGGCCTGATGCACTGGGAACGTGAGCATAAGACCGGACATCGGACGCTCTGACGTGGCCAACTCGTCCTTGACGGTCGGGTTGCGACGCAGCTCAGCGTCAGTCACCAAGGACAAAAAGGGCAGCAGCAGCTGATTGAGGGCTGGCAGCGCCGAGTGGGTGAAAATTGTCGTGCGAGCTGGATCAATACCGATTGCCAAGTAATCGGCCACATTCGACATGACATTGGCCTGCAACTCGCCGACCCCGTCGCGGTCATAGATGACCTGGTAGTCCGCGATGACCAAGAAAGATTCAATGCCCTTGTCCTGCAGGCGTACCCGGTTCGCCAGCGACCCGAAGTAGTGACCGATATGCAGGCTGCCAGTAGGACGGTCCCCCGTAAGAATGCGCCACTTGTCGGGATGGACCGCCAAATCAGCCTCGACCTTGTCGCTACGGGTCTGGGAACGCGCCACAGTGGCGGCGTTAGATCCAATCTCGTGGACGTCGCTGGTCATCGATAATCCTTCCTCGCCGCTCCTAGCAGCGAGGGTACGCCGCCAGGTAAGGCGGCCGTCACATCGTCAGTGCCGCACGCTGCGACGCCACCACGAGGCGGCAACCACAGGCTCACTCATCATGTCGGTCACTGTAGCAGTCTCACCTGACGCGAAGAATCCCACCGCGCAACTGAATCCTCGTCACCAGTTCTCGGTACGCAGTCTCACGGGTGACGTTGCACCCTAACTCGTGATCCTTTTTGCCCGAGCCGTGGTAGTCGCTTGCACCAGTCCGTACCAATCCGAGCCGCCCACCCAGATCAAAAAGCATCCGGCGGGCGGCCTGATCGTGGTCTTGATGCTCGACCTCGATCCCGTCCAATTGGTGGTACGCCGACAAGGATGCGATCACCTGTGGAGTGAGAACCTGCTGAGCTCCTCTTCCCCACGGATGGGCCAGCACAGCAACACCACCGGCATTGTGAATGAGATCGATGCCTTCTTCCAATGCCACGCTGCGTCTCGGCACATAGGCCGGTTTTCCGTCTGCTAACCAGTCACGGAAAGCTTCGTCACGGTCCTCGACATATCCCTTGGCCACCATCGCATCTGCAACGTGAGGACGCCCCAGGCTGGAAGCAGACCCGGCGGCTCGGTGCACATCGTCTACTGTCACCGTCATACCAGCGTCAGACAGCCGCTGACAGATGGCGTCCAAACGTTCTGCTCGCGACGCCCGGGTGAGGTGCAATTCCCTACCTAATACCGAATCGCTGGGACGGGCACCGTAGCCGAGTAGATGCACGTCCCGGCCACCGATATGACACGTCATCTCGAAGCCAGGTAGCAGCCGCACACCAAAACGCTGTCCAGCTGCCTGAGCCTCTTCCAGCCCATCGAGGGTGTCGTGATCGGTCAAGGCGACGACGTCCAGACCGCTCCCGGCAGCCTTCATCATGAGGCGCATCGGTGAGTCCGTCCCGTCTGAGATTGTGGAGTGGGTGTGCAGATCAATTCTCACAATGTGACCTCCTGGCCCACGGCGGACCGCAGATCGCTAACCATCACGACGCAGTGTGCTAGATCCGGATTTGCCGCTATTGACTCCACAATACGACCGCCATGTGCCAGAACATTGTCTGTTCCAACCTTAAGGGCGCGTCGAGTCGCGTCTGACATCACTTGCAACAGATCCTCCCGCAGACTCGCCCGCACTCTGGCATCCGTCGGACGATCCTGTGGAAGCTGCTCGACGAGCCGGGTAAGGCGAATCATGTCGACGCGGCGAGCCAACGTCAGATAGGCATCAGCAACCTCATCAAGGGGGTGGCCCTCTTCCGAGATCTCAACGACGCTGAGCAACACTGGACCCCAGTCATACGCGGCAACAACCGCAGCATCCGAACGATCAAGTCCCAGCTCGGTGACCTCGTCAACCTTCTCCTGCCAGGCATCTGCGCTGTCGCCGTGCAGCAGCTCCGACAAGTTCTCAATAAGCTTGGCTACACCGTACCGGTAGGTCTCAATAGTGCCAGCGATGTCGTCAGCGCCACCGTGGTTAAGGAACCATCGCGTGGCATGCATGGCAAGATTCCGTAATGCAAGTCGAATCTTGGCGGTACGGGTAGCGTCCAAGCCGAGACGGGTGAGGTCCGTCTCGACCTTCCCGAGCCCGAACACAGACCGCGCTGCTAGCTGACATCGGATAACCTGAGCAATGTTTGCTCCGGTTTGTAGGTGCAACCGGTAGTAGGCCGTAATACCCTGCGAATCTACGAAGCGGTTCACGGCTTCGGTCGTGATGATCTCGCGGTGCAGCCGATGCGCCGGCATTTGCTCGGCAAATCTCTTCCTTAAAAGTGGCGGGAAGTAGCCCACAAGGCGGTCCGCAACAAAAGGATCCTCCGGCAGGTTCGTCGCCAGCACGGCATCACACAGGGCAATCTTCGTCCAAGCCAGCAGAGTGCACAGCTCCGGGCTTGAGAGCCTCTGCCCTGCAGCCATTCTCCGGTTCATTTCAGTGGTCGACGGCATGGTATCGACAGCGCGATCGAGGTGACCTGACTGTTCCAACTGGCACATCCACGCCTCTAACACTCCAGCGGTTGGGCCAGACGGGCTCAACGCGTTAGCCAAAGCCAGGTTCTGTGAACGGTTGTGGCGCAACACTAGGGCAGCGACATCATCCGCCATGGCCGGAAGCAGTTCATCGCGTTCCTTCTCGCTGATTCGGCCTGCCGCCACCTCAGCATCGAGAAGGATCTTGATGTTGACCTCATGGTCAGAGGTATCTACTCCGGCCGAGTTATCAATGAAATCGGTGTTGATACGGCCACCATTACGGGCATACTCGATACGGCCAGCTTGGGTCCAGCCAAGGTTTCCACCTTCACCGGCGGCCTTAGCACGGACCTCCTGTGCGGTGATACGCACCGGATCGTTGGCACGATCGCCTACCTGAGCATCGGTTTCACTCGTGGCGCGCACATACGTGCCAATACCGCCATTCCACAACAGATCGACGGGGGCTCGCAGGATCGCGGAAATGAGGTCGTCGGGTGTCATCCGACTCACCGCAGTGTCAATTCCCAGCACTTCGCGCATGCGCGGGCTCACCGGAATCGACTTCAAGGTGCGATCCCAGACGCCACCGCCCTCGGAGATAAGAGAGGAGTTGTAGTCGTCCCAACTCGAGCGAGGAAGCCCAAAGAGGCGGTGACGTTCTTGCCACGAGATCTCAGGATCCGGGCTCGGGTCGACGAAGATATGGCGATGGTTGAAGGCCGCAACCAATTTGATGTGCTTACTCAACAGCATGCCGTTACCGAAGACGTCACCCGACATATCGCCAATGCCAATGCACGTGAAATCGTCGGCAGTCTGATCGATCCCTAGGTCGGCCAGGTGCCGAGTGACGGATTCCCACGCGCCACGGGCCGTGATACCCATCGCCTTGTGGTCGTAGCCGTGCGAACCGCCAGAAGCGAAGGCGTCGCCAAGCCAGAAGCCGTGTTCGGCGGCGATGGCATTTGCGGTATCAGAGAAGGTTGCCGTGCCTTTGTCGGCCGCGACAACAAGGTACGGGTCATCACCGTCGTGACGAACCACGTTCTCGGGGGCGACGACCCTGCCCTCAACGACATTGTCTGTCAACGACAGCAGGGAGGACACAAAAATGCGGTAGCACTCCTTGCCTTCCTCAGCCCATTCCGCGCGATTCGTCGTTGAATCGGGTAAATGAGCAGGCACAAATCCACCCTTGGCGCCGGCCGGGACGATAACCGAGTTCTTGACCATCTGTGCCTTGACCAGGCCAAGTACTTCGGTACGAAAATCTTCGGGGCGGTCGGACCACCGCAGGCCACCACGCGCAATGGCACCAAACCTTAGATGGGTTCCGGACACTCGTGGCGAGTTGACGAAAATTTCGAATTTAGGCCGCGGGGCCGGAGCAAAGTCAAGATCGGTAGGACGGATCTTGAAGGCCAGCGCCCGTCGATCGCTCTGCCACCAGTTCGTACGGATCATGGCCTTGATGACGGCATGCATCGTGCGCAAGATGCGGTCATGGTCAAGGGAAGCCACGTCCTCCAGGTCAGCGAGGAAGCCCTGAGACAGCTCCTCAACTTTAGCCAACCGCTGCGGACCGGCATCATCTCCATCATCGAAAGCAGTGGGATCGAATTTTGCCTCAACCATCCCCACTAGGTCCCTTGCCAGGTGCGGGTTAGCCCGCAGAGCCCGCGCCATATACGTTTGCGAGAAGGGACTACCGACCTGTCTTAGATACCGAGCGATACAGCGCAGCATCGCTACTTGGGGCCATGACAGTCCGGCCTCGGTCACCAATCCGGAGAAGGTGTCAGACTCACACTCCCCCTTCCATGACGCTGCAAACGCCTCGGTAAAACGGCGCCGTCCAGCCTCTTTCCATGGTTCACCGGGAGTTTGCAGGCCAAGATCGAACAGCCACACTTCTTGCCCGCGCAAGATGATGCGGTGCGGATGCTCATCGACAATCTGAACGCCCAGACTCGACAGGTGTGGCATGACCTGAGAAAGCGTCATCGGAGCCCGTTGGCTAAAAATCTTGAGCCGCAAATCGGACGGATCGGCTGGGTCATCGGGACGGTACATCACTAGCCCCAGATCATCCTGAGCCAGGCCATTGAGGAGTTCTAAATCCAGGATTCCCTGCTTGGCGGTGAACTCTTGCTTGTATTCGGGGCCGAAATCGATCCCCCGCCGGTTGCTAGGAATGCCGCTAGCCAAAGTGATGAACTCGTCATCCCAGTTCGAGGTGGCATCTGCAAGTTCAGCCTGCAATTCCTCGTCGTCGATGGGCGGTAGCACCTCTCCGTCAGCAACCTTGGCTGTCACTGTGATCCGTACCAGCGGGGACTCCCCCATCATGGTGGTCGAGTCGACTTCTACCGCCCCCGTGCGCTTAGCCACGATTCCTTCAACGACGCCGACGGTGCTGGCGTCAAAACGGTCCGCCGGAACAAAGACAAGAAGGTGGAAGAAACGGCCCCACGGGCCACGCCGCACCAGAGCGCGCAAGCGCTGCTTCTCCCGTAAATCGACGATGGTCATGATAAGCGGCACGAGTTCCTCGGCAGATGCCTCGAAGAGGTCGTCACGCGGAAACTCAGCAATCGTGCGGACGACCGCCTTTCCGCCATGGGAGTTAGCGTGATAGCCAGACAGCGCGAGGATACGAGACGCCTTAGCCCTCAAGGTCGGGATGTGGGCCACAGACTCCGTGTACGCCGGGGATCCCAGCAAGCCAAGGAACCGGTGCTCAGCAACGACGGCACCATGCTCGTCACGAATCCGTACCCCGATGTAGTCGCGATAGCCATTGCGTTGTACTGCCGAGCGCACCGAGTCCTTGGTGACGATAGTGGTCGCCTTATCGTCACTATGCGCAATGGCGTCAAATCGCGGCCCATCCTCAGCGATGCCAAGATGAGTACCAGCGACCGGAGTCATCGTCTCGCCATCGACCGCAAATTCCTGATAGGAGAGGTACATGAAGTGATCATCAGCCAGCCACTCGAGTAATTCACGACTCGAGTCGCGATCATCAGCCGGTCCTTGGGATGCGCTGACGAGCTCAGCCGTGCGCAGCATTGCCTCGTGCATTGCCCCCCAGTCATCGGTGGCACGAACGACCTGATCAAGGCAAGCACACAAATCGTCACGAAGCTGCTCGGCGGCCTGTGCGATATCGACACCAAGCGGGGCCGTAACATCAATGTGGATCCACGACTCCGGAGCACAACCTCCCCGACCGGGCACTCCGACTGTCTCAATCGTGTTGCAGTCGCGTTTCACACCGATGATCGGATGCCGGACGTCCTCGACCCTCCACCCGTGCTTCAGCAAGCAGGACACCACGGTGTCCACAAGGAAAGGGCGGTCATCCATCACGACCTGAACAGAATTGATCTGTCCGTCTGACCATGGCGGATCCACGACGACGTCGACACGAACCGGCCCAGGCTGCAGCGCGAGCTGCACCTGATGTTCCATCGCTTGACGAATCACCTCTTCACGGTAGTGATCTCCGACAGCATGCTGCTTTTGCACAGCTGCCACGAGAGCCGGGATGACGTTATCCATCTCTGACACGATCAGGTCACCTTCGTCATGGTCACGGGGCCACCTCAACGTGGTCCTCAGCGAGAACTCTACAAGGGTCAATGGCTTCGCGTGAACCACTCTGCAAAGGCGCTGTGTGAGACGTACCGCAATCTTCCGGCATCATAGTGGCATGAACATCAATTCACGGGCCCATTTCGAAGCAACTCCCGCTCAAGTCGTCGCCATGATGACTGATCCGGCATGGTGGCAAGACGTCCACCGTCGTGCCGGTGCCACCACCAGCAACGCCGTTGTTAACGGGGATTCGCTGAGTTTGGACGTAGCTATGCCAGCGCCCAGCCAGGTCGCCAAGTTCGTCGGGTCGACTCTGACCGCCAAGCAGACGTTGACGTGGCAACCGGCCGACCCCGACGGGTCACGCGAAGGTACCCTCCAGATCGTCCCCCAAGGCATGCCCGCGAAAGCGGAGGGCCACGCCTCAGTGCGTCCGGACGCCACCGGAACCGAGGTCATCTATACCGGGACGTTCACGGTATCGGTGCCCTTAGTTGGTAAGAAACTCGAAAAAGCCGCAGCTTCTCGCATCACTGATGCCTTTGACATGCAGCAGAACGCTGGTAACGACTGGTTAGCCTCTCACTGAGCCTAACCCGTCAGGTCAGGCAAGGCGGTCAGCATCACTCGAGACCACGAAAACCGTCCGGGTCGGTGCTGACCGCAGGAAGCTCTTCGGTGACGTCATGCCATGACAACTCATGCTCACCGATAAGGGTTTGGATAGTCACGTCGTTCCACGCGTCGTCAATAGTCATACCGTTGACTGCCGCCGCGGCCGCCCGCGAGTGGGCGTCGTCGTCATCAGCAAACCAGGCGGTGATCTGAGAAGGCTCAAGACCGGTCAGGGTTACTCCGCCGTTGTCGACCTCCTCATGACCGGTGATCTGCTCAGGCCGGACGTGAGCGACGAGTACCAAGCGTCGGCCTGTGTGGGTCAATCCCCACACAGAACCGATGACCATGGCGGCATGCTCGGTTTCCTCCGGATCGGTGACGTCAAGGATGGATTGCAACTCTTCGGTAACTGTGAAGGCCGTCACCCGTTCTCGCGGTGCAGCAACGAGTTGATGAGCCCGTTGCGCATTAGTCGGGATGAAGACGATGGTGGACATCGACAATTGAACCCTCCTTGGTCGGCGTGGTCCCAGATCCATGACCCACGCTACTCAAGTGGTAACACGAACCACATCTTGGTTTGCGACATCCCGGATGGTGAAACGATTTGTTCACCAAAGTTGTCCACAGATTTCCCAAACAACTCTTCCGCTCAAGGTGTCTCATGCGCTGTCCTTAGGGCCATGACGACGACACCTTCGCCTATATCTCTGGACTCGGCACTAATAGACCATTCCGGAATCTTCCTGGAGCTTGACCGAGATTGGTGGCCTGACGAACTATGCGTCGTCTCGTCAGCGCCGACCCTGTGCCGCGACGGAGATGACTCACAAGCGCGTTACGAAGCGGCAAGACTCACTCGCGCAGTCCACATCATCATCGTAGAGACAATGGCTGGACGACGGCCCATGAGTCAGCTCGTCAAGGCCAGTAGCACTCGTGCAGTTGCCACGATGAGGCGTTGGCCTCGCGGCCCGGGTTGGAGCCGTATGCTCCTCGTTGGTGAGCCACGCGTAAGTTACGACAGCAGCCAGGTCGACGGCGTGGGGCTGCTTGACCTCAGAGGTAGAAGGCTACCGCTAGCCACCCGCCTGGTACTGGAGGATCGTGCCTGGCGTCTCGACGCCGTTGAGCTGGTCCTCAACCCCAAGGTGGCCACGTTGTTGACGTCGAAGAAAATCACCTGTGAGACCGTCGGGCTGGGATAGCAGCGGCGGCGCCAGCCACGTAGGGCTGACGCCGCCGAACACTCACCGACGCTTCTTGTTGCGGCGATTTTTCGACTTCTTCGACGATGCGGACCTTCTAGCAGCACGGTTCCCCTCACCGCGAGGAGTCTGCCCGTGCTCCGAGGTGGTCTCTGCCTCACCCTGCTCGTCCGGCGCCGAATAGGTCAAGGCTCGACGAGGACTACTCCCCTTAGAGAGCATCGAGTCAGCCGTAACCGGGTTGCCTCCATCGTCGGTGACCAGGCCGACTTGCGGACCGGTTTCAATCTCGAGGTTGAACAGGAACCCGACGACCTCCTCCTTGAAGGAGTCCATCATCGAGTTGAACATGTCGCCACCTTCGCGCTGGTATTCGACCAACGGATCACGTTGCGCCATAGCCCGCAAACCGATGCCTTCGCGTAAGTAGTCCATCTCGTAGAGGTGCTCGCGCCACTTACGATCCAACACCGTCAGCAGGACTTCACGTTCAAGCTGCCGCATAGTTGCCTCGCCGAGTTCGGACTCGCGGCGATCATAGGCCTCCTGGGCGTCGGCCTTGAAGTGTTCAACGAGCTCCTCGACGTCCTGACAATCAGCATACTCGTCAAGGTCTAGACCAACCGGGTATACGGTTCCGATCTCGTTCCACATCGCATCAAGGTCCCAGTCCTCCGAGTAACCCTCGGTGTACTTGCGAACGCCCGCCTCGACAACACGATCAGTTGTGGCGCGCAACTCAGCCTCGACGTCGGCACCCTCTAGAACCTTGCGCCGATCACCGTAGATGACGTGACGCTGACGGTTCATAACGTCGTCGTACTTGAGGACGTTCTTTCGCATCTCGAAGTTCTGCGCCTCGACCTGCTTCTGTGCACTCTCGATCTGGCGCGACACCCACTTCGATTCGATAGGCATGTCCTCAGGCATCTTGAGGGTCACCATGGCACGATCAATGACCTCGGGCTTGAATAGTCGCATGAGTTCGTCCTGCAGCGACAGATAGAATCGCGACTCACCGGGATCGCCCTGTCGACCGGAACGTCCTCGCAACTGGTTGTCGATACGGCGAGACTCGTGACGCTCCGACCCAATGACATACAAGCCACCGAGCTCCTCGACCTCGTTGTGCTCGGCCTTGGACTGCTCCTCGTACTTGGCCAGGGTGTTGTTCCAGGCAGTCTGGTAGGCCTCCTGGTCCTCGAGCGGGTCCAAGCCCTTCTCACGCAGATCAAGCTCAGTGAGGAACTCCGGGTTGCCGCCGAGGATAATGTCAGTGCCACGGCCAGCCATATTCGTCGACACCGTAACGGCCCCCTTGCGGCCAGCCAAGGCGACGATCGCGGCCTCAGACTCATGGTGCTTGGCGTTCAACACCTTGTGCGGAACACCAGCCCGCTTGAGCTTCTCAGAAAGCAGCTCCGATTTGGCCACCGAGGCCGTGCCGATAAGGATCGGCTGACCCGCCTCGTGGCGCTCAACGACATCGGCAATGATGGCGTCAAACTTGGCATCCTCGGTGCGGTAGATGAGGTCCTTCTGGTCTTTTCGGATCATCGGACGGTTCGTCGGAATCGGAATAACGCCCAGACCATAAATCTTCTGGAATTCGCTTTCCTCAGTCTTAGCGGTACCCGTCATGCCGGCGAGCTTGTCATACATGCGGAAGTAGTTCTGCAGGGTGATCGTCGCGAGAGTCTGATACTCGTCCTTGATCTCGACGTGCTCCTTGGCCTCAAGTGCTTGGTGAAGGCCTTCGTTGTAACGGCGGCCAGCAAGGGTACGACCAGTGTGCTCATCAACGATGAGGACCTCACCATCGACGACGACGTAATCCTTGTCGCGGTGGAAGAGCTCCTTGGCCTTGATGGCGTTGTTGAGATACCCGATGAGCGGAGTGTTCGCCGACTCGTAAAGGTTCTCGATACCAAGCCTCTCCTCAACGGCGGTAATTCCGTGCCCGAGCACAGCGACCGTGCGTTTCTTCTCGTCCACCTCGTAGTCGGCGTCGCGTTCGAGTCGCGAGACGATCTTGGCGAATTCCGGGTACCACTGCTTGTTCTCTTCGGCAGGTCCGGAGATGATCAGCGGAGTACGAGCTTCGTCAACGAGAATGGAGTCGACCTCGTCAACGATCGCGTAATGGTGACCACGCTGCACGCACTCACCAAGCGAATTAGCCATATTGTCGCGCAAGTAATCGAAGCCAAACTCGTTATTCGTGCCATAGGTGACGTCGGCCATATAGGCCTCCTTGCGGGCCATTGGCGGCATGTCCGACAAGATCGCGGAGATCGACAGTCCCAGGAACCGGTGTACACGGCCCATCTGCTCTGACTGCACCCGAGCCAGGTAGTCATTGACGGTGACGATGTGTACACCCTCACCGAGCAGGCCCTCGAGATAGGCAGGAAGCAAGCCGACCAGCGTCTTGCCCTCACCGGTCTTCATCTCGGCGATGTTGCACTGGTGGAGGGCTGCACCGCCCATGATCTGAACATCGAAGTGGCGCTTACCCAGCACGCGCTTCGAGGCCTCACGCACCGTCGCGAAGGCCTCTGGGAGAAGACGATCCAGACTCTCGCCGTTGTCGAGACGCTGACGGAAGTCGGCGGTCTGACCCGCCAACTCGTCGTCGTCCATGGCGACGTAGTCCTCCTCAATGCTGTTGACCTGGCCGACAATGCGGTTGAGTCGGCGGATGATCTTGCCTTCACCGGCGTGCAGCACGCGATCCATGAGGTTCACGGGGCGGGTCCTTCAAGGAGTAGACATCGTAACCGTCTGAGCATATGCCCGACGAGTGGCGTAGTGAAGCCACCGCTCCTATCCTAGGGGGTCCCCGGCCGAACCAAGAATGCCGCAGCTCAATCCACCTTATTGATGCGCGGCGTCAAGACCACCGTCATGCCGATACCAGAGGCTTCGCAGGGCCGATCATCCCAGCACGACAAGCGGCGATGCAGGAGAACCCGCATCGCCGCGACGTCGAAGTCTCAGTAGGTATCACTCGTGGTCAAGGTCCAGATGGATGACGCCGTAGTTGTATCCCTTCTTGCGCCGATAGACGACGCTAGGCCGCTGAGAGTCCTGATCAAGGTAGAGGAAGAAGTCATGACCGACCAGTTCCATCTCATCGAGGGCCTGGGCCAGGGTAAGGGGGACGGCCTGGAAAACCTTCTCCTTGACGTACATGGGGCTATCCCCGGTGACTTCCACGTCACCTGCGATCTTCCTAGTGGCCATGATATCGGGGGCATCGTCGGTGCTCTCCTCAGGCAAAACGTCCAGGACCTGCGAAACACGCAGTCCCCGGCGGCTGCGACGACGATCCGCAGCTTTGACTAACTGGGTGCGAAGCCGATCGGCGGCCATGTCAAAGGCAACCATCTTGTCTTCTGCCTGCCCGACGGCTCGCACCACCGGCCCCTTAGCGCGCAGCGTGATCTCACACGTCATAGCCTGGTCCTTGGGTCCCTTGGTGCCTTGGGCGGTGAAGACCACCTCGGCACGCTGGACCCGGTCCTTCAGCTTTTCGACCCCGGAGAGCCTGTCCTCGACCTGGGCGCGCACGTCGTCACTGACGTGGCAATGCCGTCCCGAAACGATGACCTCCATGACAACCTCCTGTGCTGGGGTTTGCATCGGTCTTTCCGACGCTGACACAAAAAGCACGACCGCGCCCCACCCTCCAACTGGAGATCCTGGTGCCGTTCGGTCGTGCCATGTACCTACGCTAGCCCATGCGGGACGCTCCCAACAGGTATTTGGCAAGCTCCGACGTACTCGGCGACTATGCCGACAGCATTGCGATCATGCCGAGAAACTAATCATGATCACGGCCATCGCATTGCGGTCGCCGCGTCAGCCAGGACGACGATGGCCAGCACCTGCCGTCCTGACCGCGTCAAGGCGCGGCAGGCCTCCTCGACCGTCGCCCCGGAAGTGCGTACGTCATCAACGACAACCACGTCTCCACTCCCAAGATCGGCCCTCATAGATCCTCGTTGATTGGCGCTACGCTGCTCATCGCCGACCTCGAGCTGATCGGCCACCCGACGGGTTCGATGCAGCAACTGAGTCATTGTGGCATCAGGCACCGAAAGCCACTCCAAGGCCGACTGAGTCATGTCGGCGGCGTGGTCAGCTCCTCGTCTTCTTACTGCCCGGCCCGACGACGGCACTGGGACAACGTCGACGTGTCCGGGAGCGGCAGCCACGGCGGGGGCCAATCCGCAGGCCAGCCATTGGCCGAGTTGATCAGTGAGCCAGGTGGCACCGCGATCCTTGTGGGCCGTGATGATTCCCGGGATCGGACCGTAGTAACCCATACACGCGATGATCGGGGGCGGTCCGTCAAGGATGACTCGCGGCGCAGGATTCACACTTTCCAGACATGCCTGGCAGATTCCGATTCCAGGCGCTGCGCAACCGGGACAGCATGCTCCCAGAAACAGATCCGCCAAGGATTCGAGTGTATTCACGATCCATTAGTTTCGTGGTTCGGCCCGCTGCTGCGGAAGGGTCAAGCAGAGTTGGTGCCTGGGACAATCTCGTCCGTGATGCGACACCAGCCGCGATCGCGCGACTCAGCACACCGGGAAGATCTTAGGGCTATCATTCCTCCTCACCGTCCGAATAGCCAACATCGCTCGGAGATGCGGGAAGCGGGGACTCGACAATGACTCCACCGAGCTGTCTGGGGACCACCAATCGAAAGAAGGCCCCCTGGCCTGGACGCCCCCAAGCCGTCAGCCAACCGTGGTGGAGGTTCGCATCCTGGCGGGCGATGGCCAGTCCTAAGCCACTGCCGCCCACAGTACGTACCCGTGAGGGGTCGCCTCGCCAGAATCGTCCGAAAACTTTCTCGGCCTGACACGGCTCGAATCCGACACCATGATCACGCACAGCGACTCCCACCGCACAGTCGTTACCGGCCACCGTGACCTCAACCGTCTTGCCCTCAGCGTGTTCGACGGCGTTGGACAACAAGTTTCGGACGATGCGGCTGATACGGCGCGGATCTACCTCCGCGGTCTGCGCGTCCTCGGCAACGAGCATTATCGGAACACCTAGGCGATCGGCCAACGGTGTGCCGTCGATGATCTCGGATCGCACCAGCTCGCTAATGTCGCAGTCCTCAACGGCGAGTTGGGCGTCACCAGCGTCGAACCGCGAAATCTCCAACAGGTCAACGAGAAGCAGTTCAAACCGCTCCATCTGGGCGCGCATAAGCTCCACAGAACGTACTTGCACTGAATCGTCCGGGTTGGCCTCAATCATTTCCGAGGCCATCCGCATCGTCGTCATCGGCGTACGTAACTCGTGGGACACATCCGAGACGAACTGCTGCTGCAGACTAGACAACCTTTCAAGTTCATCGATGCGCCGGTGCAGCTGAGCAGCCATGTCGTTCATGGACGATGCCAGGGTTGCCAGTTCGTCGGTTCCGCGCACCACCATCCGCTCATCGAGGGCACCAGCGGCCAGCTTCGATGCCGTGATTGACGCTTGACGAATCGGCCGGGAGATGTGGCGGGTCGCCAAATAGGTTGTAACTGCAATGGCCAGAGCCATGAGGGCACCGACGCTGATGACGCTACGGCGCAGCAGCTTGATGGTGGCAACCTCCTGGGTCTCAGGAAAGATGAAATACACCGGGATGGATCGGCTGGCCTCCGGCGACCACAATGTTGACCCGACGACTATTCCAGGGACGTCCGGACGGACGTGGTCGATGTAGTGCACTGTCGTGGGGGCAGTCCACATGCCGTTGGATTCGCCTACTTTGGCCGTCAGGTCCGTCGGGACCGAATCTGGGGAAACGCCTTGGGAGGTGAGGCCGGAAACTGATCCCTGAACGAGGACGTGATATCGACCAGATTGGCTCGCGGCATCGTCGGCAAGATGGTTGAGGCGCTCGTCAAGGGATACCGTGCGCAGATCAGTGCCGCGCAATTGCTCCTGAATCCGATTGATAGTCGCAGCCGTCTCGGCGATGGCCGAGGTGTGCTTGGCGTCAATAATACCCGCCGTGGCCTGACGCACGAGGAAGAAGCCACCAACAATGAGGATGACGAGGCTACTCGACACAGTGATGGTGACCGTGCGTAGCGGCAGGGAAGACCACCACAGTCGTTGCAGCACAGTCGGCCGCGATAAACGCCAACCCAGCCGCTGACCACGACCGGCACGCCGCGTCGGGGTAATCAGCTCTCCTCCTCAGGGGCGCTGATGCGGTAACCGATACCCCGAACGGTGACGATCATTTGGGGGCGATCCGCGTTGCGCTCGACCTTGGCGCGCAGTCTCTGCACGTGGACATTGAGCAACCGGGTGTCGGTGCTGTTGGTGTATCCCCATATCTCACGCAGCAGGGTTTCCCTAGTGAAGACTTTGTTGGGGTGCTGAGCCATCGTAAACAGTAGGGAATACTCCAGCGGGGTGAGCGAAATCTCCTCGCCTCCCAGCTGAACCACATGGGCGGCGGGATCAATGGTCAAGTCCCCGACGGTTACGACTTCGCCCGCCTCATGCGGGACGACGGGCGCGCGCAACCGGGCACGGATACGCGCAACGAGCTCGGCGGACCGGAACGGCTTGCACACGTAGTCGTCGGCTCCAGCGCCAAGACCCCGGACGACATCAGGGGTGTCGGAGCGGGCGGTGAGCATAATGATTGGAACGCCTGACTCGCGTCGAATGTCCTGACAGATCTGGATACCGTTGCGCCCGGGCAACATGAGGTCGAGGAGGACCAGAGCGGGTCTGCGCTCGCGAAAGACGCCCATGACATCGCTGCCGTGGGAGACCCACACTGTCGAGAATCCTTTTTTGACGAGGACAAGCTGAAGCATCTCCGCTAGGGCCGCATCGTCGTCAACCACAAGAATCGGCCCACGATTACCGGCAGGGTCCACCATGGACCTCCTAACTGGGTTCTGGGATGGTGACATGGTAGTCCCCATACTTCTGTCCGACGATCAGTTGAGAGACGGGGTGCTGGTCGCCGTTGCGAGCAACGCAGCGGGACCATTCTGACGGCGCAGCACGGCTCGCCACAAGCCTCGCGGCTGAGAGGAGAAGACATCCTCAGGGTGAGCGACGGCCCTGATCCAGTCCCCCCGAATGAGTTCAGCCTCTAACTGTCCGGGTCCCCACTCGGCATATCCTGCGAAAATCCGGACGTCAGTAAACGCGCCTTCTACGAGTTCGGTCGGGGTGTCGAGGTGGAGCAGCCCAGTCAATCCATGAACGCGTCGCCATCCGGGAGGTTCCTCACTCGATCGTTGCACTCGAGCCAGGCAGATGGCCCCACTTGGTGACATCGGTCCGCCGAGGAAGAGATCCTGCGGCGGAGTAGCTAGATGCACCCAGCGAGGCAGTTGCCTGTGCAAAGTTCCCGCTGTGCATGGTTGATTGACGATGACTCCGAGGACGCCGTCAAAAGCCACGTCGATGAGGCAGATGACGGACTCGTGAAAAATACCCTCGCCAATTTGGCGACTCGCCACCAGCAGGTCACCAGCTTTGAAAGGATTCGCGAGCCTCACAGTGTCTATTGTGCCACCCAAAATCAGGGTATCGAGGCGCGATCATCAACGGATCCTCGCGATAGGACTGCTCGTGCTGTGAGGCTGATTGACCCGTTGGGCCACTCTGCCAGGCCTGGTCAACTAGCTTCGGCCCCCGTGAGCGCAGTGCCCACGTCTCCCCTGCTGATCAATCGAACTGAGCGCCCGTCACAGACCCGCCCCACGGCCGAAGAAACACATCTGGCCCTCAGGTTAGCATCGTTATTGTGGATCTTTTTCGCACGTGTGGTGCTCGGGGCCTTGCTGTATCTATGCATCGATGATCTGCGGGAGCCGGTTTGGGTCACAAGGCGACATGTACTTCTCCCACCCCCTCAATCAGCTTCAGTGATGGGACCGGATGTACGTTGGCCATCCACGCCACTAGGTCCGCCATCTGCATGAGTTGCGACGTCTTGGAGTCTTATGGGATCGGATCCTCCACGATGCGTCGCGCTCGCCAAGTAGCAGGCACCCGGTACGTCGAATCGCTCTCGTCCCGTCCATGAAGATCAACCCCCAGTGCATCTCGCTGCACAAACTCCTGTTCAAACGAGTCCAACAGCACCCGATACAGGCCCCGCCTCATCACAGCAAAGTCGACGGGCTCGCCGTTCGTGGCCACGGCTCGAAACAGTCCCCTCCCCGTATACGACACAGCCCGCTTTTGGACGCCCTGAGTCGTCGATGTAGAGCATGCGATCCAGTTGGGCAGGCACGCGCCATATCTTATCGGCTCGCCATCTTGGGGATAGTTTGAGCCTTACACGGGTGGTCCCTGCATTTCCGCCAGTACTCGACGGTGTTGCTATCTTTCCTTGCCAGTGCATGTATAAAGTCATGCCTGACCACTAATTACAACCCGGCCTCGCAGGCCTGCACCCCCAGAGCTCCCTCCCATCGACATCGCGTGCAGTACCCGTGGCACTACTTACCGTCGGTCATCCACACCCCACATCCCGCCCAGAATCGGTGGATCCGGACATGCCTACGCCGCCCCAACGCCACAGCAGGGTGATCAGCCCAGCCGGGCCCGGCCGCCCGGAACCACTCCCCGGCACTGCAAAGCGGTGTGCGTAGCGTCCGGCGGCAGGCTTGGGCGCGTGTTCGCCACTGGGGCGGCCATCCCTCTTTGCTCATACGCTTCAGAGCCCGTTGGTGATCGACTGCGAGTAGACCGTCACGTCATCCTAAAGGTCCGCGCACAAGGTGTCGGTTTTTTAGGCGAGGAGGTAGCCCCACTACTGATCGGCATAGCGGTCTTCGGTAACCAGGCACCGCACAAGAGCTTCGACTACCTTACGCTTGGCCCGAGCGATGTCGCTCTCGCGACCGCGCTCGTCCTTACCTTCAATGATCCAGCGGAAGGGTGTACTCGGCGTCGACAGAGGCCAGCACCTTCACCGTCCAATCGGTGAAGGCGATGTGCTTCATGAATGTTGCCACGAGATAGCGCTGCACGTAACGGGTCATCACGGCCGTGCTCGATGTCGACCGGGTACCGACGCCGCGGGGTGGGAAGAAATGGAGCCACACCATCATCCGCTCGATCCTGGTCAGCGAGAAGTACAGGGGTGACGCACTGTGGCTGCGTCTACGGGACGGAGACTTGACATCCCACAAGCGCGCACAAGACCCGGATCTGGCAGTGTGACGAGAAGTGCCCTCGATCGGTTGCGGTTGGGATGCTCGTCCTACGCGACCGCCAGCTCGAGCGGCTCTTCCAAACCGCGCTCACCCAGTTGGCCCAGTCGCGGGACTTGACCGAATGGAACCCATCTACGCCACCGGGAAGCCGGATAAACAGTCCGTCCAGCTGCGCGCCGCCACCGACGTCGGCACCCGGATGACAGGAGAAGCCATCACCGACAGCACCCGGCAATTCCAAGACCGATACGCCTACCGGCAGCACTTCGTACAGCCCCCGATATCTACCGCGCCCTATGCAACCGTAGCGTGGCACATAAGACGCATCTCTGTGACACTGTGCACACTTGCCGATGCGGCCATAGCCCGTAGCCAGACGCAAAAATCCCACCCTGACTAGGGGTGGGATTTTTTATATGTGGAGATGGCGGGAATTGAACCCGCGTCCTTGAAAGACCGTCCAGACATTCTCCGGGCGCAGTCGATGCTGTCGTTGTTGCTCGGCTCCTGCACTCACACCGACATGGTGCAGACAAGCCCAGTCACGGAAAAGTCCCGTACCGCCTCCGTGACCACGGCTGTACAGCAAGCCTTCTAAACGAGGCCAGGATCCGGACGGAAGGCTACATCCGGGCTGACCCTTCGATCACTGATCAGGCAGCGAGAGCGAAGTCAGTGCGAGTGTTCTCGGCACTTATTGGTTTCCAAGGATCGTTAACGAGTTGACCCTGGGTCCTCGGCCCGCTTCTCCTGGAACAACCATTCCAAGTCGAAACCAGTCATCCCCCTGTTGAGTTGTATCAGCTCATTCTACCTCATCGACCACGATTTACCGAATCCACGCACGCCGTCGCCCATCGTCGAAGAGCCTCAGCGGAATCGCCTGAAGAACGGGGTTCGTCCACTCATGTCCCTCGAATGCCTTAGCAGCGTGGATGATCGTGCCTGCGAACCACGCCATGCCGACGAATGGGAAGGTCACGATCATGAGGTTCGTCTTGACGGCCGCTCCCAACACGACCGCCCCCAGGAGTAGCGCGACAAGCTGGAAGTTAGCTTGCTGGGCCACCTGACGACGCATCCAGGATCCTCGTGGCGAGATAACCACACCCAATATCGGCCCCAGCGGGCCAAGGAAGAACGGGGACAGTCCAATGACGCCAGCCGCCAACGTCTCGCTTGCGGCGATACGCGAACCGTGGACCTGCCCACCGACAACCGCTAGACCAGTTAGGGTAGCGTCGAGGTCGGCACGCGTCACCGCATCCAGAGCACGTGTCACTCTGCCCTCGAAGTTGTCGGGCGAGAGTCGGCCGTCAACGTAAGCATTGCGCAGATAGGCCACGGCTTGATCACGTTCAACGCCGCTGACAAGCCAGTCATCCTTTCGGGTCTGCCGCGTCTGCCAGCTGTTCATGTTTCCAGGATGAACCGACAGCATGGCCTAACCAACCGAACGCACTGTGGGGTAGACCGTGGTCATAGGTGCCGCCCGCAGCCGCGATACCTGTGTCTCAGTCTTGCCCTTGGAACCCTCGAATTGCCTGCACAATCGTGACTGCCATCCAGATCAGTGACAGAAAACCCACGTTCCGGTGATTCAAGCCAAAGCCCATCGGGCCTATACCAAAGCCTGTCACGAAGGCGAAGAACACGATCTGGGTCACCAGCTGGAGTTTGATCTTGCTGTGCGCCCATGACCCTTTAGCCGTCAGCGCGAAACCGGCGGCCGGTCCAATCGGACCACTAATCAGGGCCGACAGACCGCACAGCCCAACTCCCGTCGTAGGCCTCTTCTTCGGGATGTCCGGCAACGGCGCCCTGATCCCTTCGGGAACGGAGGGCTTGAAGGACGGCAGATTGCGATAGCTCTCGTCGAGTTCGGAACGGATTCGCGCCAATAGGGCAGTCTCAATGCGGCGTTCTCGCTCCATATCGTCAATAACGCCATGGGCATAGGCGTCATTAATATGGTCAAGAACCCTGTCTCGCTGCACATTCGTCACCCGCAGCGACGAGTCATCGGGTCCCCAATTCATCGAGTTCCGACCTCTCCGAAACTACCCAAGCCCGCAATAGCTTCACGCAGCTCCGTGATCTGCTCAGCGACGCGCTCAGGCGCAGTCCCGCCACGTCCGGCCCGGGAACACACCGAACCCTCAACCGTCATGACCTCGCGCACCTGCGGAGTCAGGCGGGGGTCGATCGTGGCAAGTTCCTGGTCGGTGAGATCGGCCAACTCCTTATTCTGGGACTCTGCCTCTCGCACACAAGCGCCGGACAACTCGTGAGCAACCCGGAAAGGCACCCCCTGACGCACCAGCCACTCAGCAACGTCCGTGGCCAACGAAAACCCCTGGCCCGCCATCTCAGCCATTCGATCGGTGTTGAACACGGCGGTGTCCATCATCCCGGTGACAGCTGGCAGCAGCAGGTGCAGCTGATCAATCTGGTCGAAGACCGGCTCCTTGTCCTCCTGGAGGTCACGGGCGTACGCCAGCGGCATGCCCTTAAGGGAAGCCATAAGACCGGCGAGATCGCCAATGAGACGGCCTGCCTTGCCGCGGGCAAGCTCAGCGATGTCCGGGTTCTTTTTCTGCGGCATGATCGACGAACCCGTCGAGAAGGAATCGTCGAGAGTGACGTAACCGAACTCGCGGGTATTCCAGATGATGATCTCTTCACTCAACCGCGATAGATCGACTCCGACTTGGGCGGCAACGAAGGCGAACTCGGCGACGACGTCTCGAGCCGCAGTGCCATCAATGGAATTCGGGACTGACGATGAGAACCCCAGATCACGCGCAACCGCCTCTGGATCCAGACCCAATGATGATCCTGCTAGGGCTCCGGACCCGTATGGCGAACAGTCCATCCGCGCATCAAGGTCACGGAAACGCTGTACGTCGCGGAGCAGCGGCCACGCGTGGGCCAACAAGTGGTGAGCCAGCAGCACCGGCTGAGCATGCTGCATGTGGGTACGACCAACAATAACCGCGTCACCGACGTCCTCAGCTCGTCGACTTAGCACATGAGCGAGCCCCAAAAGCTCCCCAGCAAGACTGCGGGCCTCCTCGCGCAAGTAGCGACGCAGCAGAGCAATAATCTGGTCGTTGCGGGAACGCCCGGCACGTAGCCGTCCTCCCAGATCCTCCCCGGCACGCTCCATGAGGCCGCGCTCCAGGGCAGTATG
Organism: Cutibacterium namnetense; assembly: GCF_001642025.1. Lineage (GTDB taxonomy): Bacteria > Actinomycetota > Actinomycetes > Propionibacteriales > Propionibacteriaceae > Cutibacterium > Cutibacterium namnetense. The sequence goes on from NZ_LWHO01000003.1 coordinate 623,799, forward strand.
GACGTCCTCGTCCTCTGGCTGAGCCACGAAACGGCCCGAAACAACGTCCTCCTCCAAGGCGTTAAGAGCCTCAATCATCCCCTCGTACTGATCGTCATCGAGGAGACCTGCGGCATGAAGTACCCCAGCGTGAGCTCTCGACCCAGCAATGTCGTGGCGGGCTAGTCGCCAATCGAATTGGGTGGAAACCGACAGCGCCGCCAACGCCTCAGACGGGCCGCCAGAGAATCGTCCGCCCCACAGCGCCATCGGGCGATCGGCCTGGGCGTTGTTGTGGGCATGATCGTGCGGTTCGGTGGTCACAAAGAACTCCTCAATCAGGGACTTTCAGCTTACCTACCACCCTTCACACCGTATCCAAATCCCTTGTGCTTTCCCACGGCATCGGGGACGGTCGTGTCAGGTTTAAACCGTGTCGATGAGACCAGGAAGGGCGACGATGAAGGACTGGGCTTCCGCCTCCGTCAGGATGTAGGGCGGGGCCAATCTCAGTGTCGATGGGTTAGCGGCGTTGACAATGAACCCGGCCCCGCGGGCAGCCACGACAAGTTCGGAAGCGATATCTGAATCGAGCTGGACGCCGAGGAGAGCACCGCTCCCCCGCACCTCGGTAATGCGCGGATGACTTTGGCGCAGCGCGCTCGACATCAAGGTACCGATCTGACCGACGTGAGTCAGTAGGTTCTCGGATTCGATCGTAGAGATGACCGCTAGCGCCGCAGCGCAGGCTAGCGGGTTGCCACCGAAGGTAGTCCCGTGTTGCCCGGCGGCGAGGATCCCAGACACATCCGATCCGAAGGTCATCGTCGCCCCCATGGGAAAGCCACCTCCCAGCGCTTTCGCCAAAGTCATTACGTCGGGGGTGATGTGGGCGCTCTGGTACGCAAACCAGCGTCCGGTACGTCCCATTCCGCATTGCACCTCGTCAACGACCATGAGGGCGTCGTGGCCGGCCGTCAGCTCACGTACCTGCTGTAGGTATTCATCCGTTAGGGGGACGACCCCAGCCTCACCCTGGATGGGCTCCACAAAGACCCCGGAAACATCGCCTTTTTCTAGCTCGCCAGCTAATATTTCTGGGTCCTCGGGGGTTATAAAGGTGACATCGACAGCCGACGGGCCGAACGGTTGACGGTAAGCGATCTTGTGGGTTAACGAAAGAGCACCAAGAGTACGACCGTGGAAGGCATGGTCAAGGGCGATGATGCGTCCGCTTTTACGAGCCAAGCAGATCTTGATGGCCGCTTCATTGGCCTCAGTGCCAGAATTCGAGAGAAATACCGCCGATCCTTCCGGTGCGTTCGCCAGTGCGAGAAGTTTCTCTGCGAGATCGAGCTGGGGCCCCGTGGTGAATAAGTTTGAGACGTGGGCCAACGTCTGTGCCTGATGGCTCACCGCCTCGACCCACGCCGGATGAGCGTACCCCAAGGCATTGACGGCAATTCCGCCCAACAAGTCCAGGTACTCCTTGCCGTCACTGTCGACGACGACGCAACCCTGGCCGTGGTCTAGGCACAGCTGAGGACTGCCGAACACCCCGAGAAGACCACTGCGATAGCGCTTTCGCCAATCGCCGGTCGTCTGTTGTTTAGTCACCGTCAGCCCCTCAGACATAGTCGTCGCTGCGTGCCATTGTTCCGACGCCCTTGGTAGTGAAAATCTCCAGCAACAGGGCGTGCTCAATGCGTCCGTCCACAATCGCAGCACTCGAGACCCCGCCATCAATGGCATCAAGCAGAGCCTGCCCCTTCGGACGCATACCCTCTCCTAGACGCGGAATCATGGCGCGCAAGTCACTCGCCGAGACCTCGGAGATGAGAGTGTGGGGGTCAGGCCAGGTGCCATATATCCCAGCGACGTTTGTCAGCATGACGAGCTTTTCCGCACGTAGCGCCTGAGCGATCGCGGTAGCGGCGGTGTCGGCATTGACGTTGAGAACCTGTCCGGTCGGGTGGCCGGCCGCATCAACCTCAGGACTCACCGGTGCAATGACCGGGATTTGACCACGATCGAGCATAGAGGTCATGAGATCGATGTTGACGTCAACGATGTCTCCCACCAAACCCATATCGATCTGCTCGCCGTCAACAATCACCCGTGACTTCCGGGCCGAAAGAAGTCCAGAGTCCTCGCCCGACATGCCAGCTGCTAGCGGCGCATAAGCGTTGATTCGATTGACGAGCTGACGGCCCACCTGGCCGACGAGCACCATCCGGACAACTTCCATGACCTCCGGAGATGTCACCCGCAAGCCATTGCGAAACTCCATCGGGGTAGCGGATTCAGCAAGCATGGCGTTGATCTGGGGCCCACCACCGTGGACGACGATCGGGCGAATCCCCACTGAAGCCATAAACACTATGTCGTCAGCGAAAGCCTGCTGCAGGCCGGGATCAACCATCGCATTGCCGCCATATTTCACGACGACGGTGTGGCCCTGGAACCGCCTGATCCAAGGCAGCGCTTCTACCAGGACCTCGGACTTCCGCTGAGCTGAGAACTGGGAATCATTGAGGGGGATGTCAAGAGCAAGGGTCATGATGTATACGCACTGTTCTCTTCGACGTATTGGCGGGTCAGGTCATTAGTCCATACCGCAGCTTCGGCGTGACCAGCGTGCAGCTCAATATCGATGTGGACCTCTCGTGGCCCCATATCGACCAGGTTGCGATCCTCTCCGATGCCTCCGGCCTTACAAACCCGGATGCCGTTGATAGACACATCCACCTGGTCGGGATCGAAGGGGGCTACATCTTCGCGAACACATCCGACCGCCGCGAGGATGCGTCCCCAGTTGGGATCATTTCCTGCGACAGCTGTCTTGACGAGGTTGGATCGCGTCACCTCGCGGGCCACCGCCACAGCAGCCTCGGTACTAGTAGCGCCTGTGACAGCCACTTTGACGTCGTGGCGGGATCCCTCAGCGTCTGCGACGAGCTGACGAGCCAAGATGGCGCACAGCTTGGTGAGTGCGTCGGTCAGCTCGTCACCCGTCAGGCTGATACCGCAAGCCCCCGAGGCCATGGCGATGACCGCATCGTTAGTCGACATGCAGGCATCGGAGTCAACCCTGCTGAAGGTGACATCACACACCTTGGCCAGGACATTCTGGAACTCCTCGGGGTCCACGACAGCGTCTGTAGTAAGAAAGACGAGCATTGTCGCTAACTGCGGAGCCAACATTCCAGCGCCTTTAGCGATGCCACCGAATCGCGCGCCGCCTGCATCAACGGTCGCCATCTTGGGAACGGTGTCGGTCGTCATAATCGCTCGTGCCGCTGAGGCGTCGACCTCATCTCCCCTGCCTAGGGTGCCATGAGCAGTGCTCGCCCCCACCAGGATGGAGGGCATATCGAGCCGGACCCCAATTACTCCAGTTGAGGCGACAACAACCTCATGCGGCTTGCACCCGAGAAGGGTTGCAACATGCTCGGCCTCGCACTGACAGTCGGCGAAGCCATCAATCCCGGTACAGGCGTTAGCGACGGCCGCGTTGGCAATAACGGCACGAGCCTTGTGGTCGGCAGTGACCTGACGCGACCATTGGACCGGTGCGGCACACACGCGATTTGTTGTGAATACCCCGGCAACGGCGTCGGCGGGACCATCATTGACGATGAGTGCAAGGTCCGCGGCTGGGGTGGTTCTCAGCCCAGCCTGGATACCCCCGGCGCGAAATCCGAGCGGATAGGTGACTGACATAAATCCTCCTGTCACGGATTGAGGCCGATAAGGGGCAGCCCTGTGGTCTCAGGGAGACCAAAGGCTAAATTGAGACATTGAATGACGGCACCAGCTGTCCCTTTCACAAGGTTGTCCAGAGCGACAACGACGGTGGAAACGCCATTCTCGAGATCGCCCACAGCATTGATGTGCGTCATGGCGGATCCGACGACGTCATGGGTGTCGGGGTAGGCGTTAGTGACGTGAATGAGTGGCTCGCCGTCATAACGCTCGCGCAACCGCTCGAGTAAGTCATCGGTGGAAGCGTGCGAAGGTGCAGTGCACACGGCAAGGATTCCACGGGTCATGGGCACTAGCACAGCGCTCACACTCAAGTGCGGTTCTTCAGCTCCCGCCATGCGAAGTGACTGCAGGATTTCGGGAATGTGACGATGAGCGTTACCAACCGAATAGAGATGGGCTCCCCCACTCATCCGGGAGAATGTGAGGTCTGGGCGACTGGATTTTCCAGCCCCAGATGTCCCAACGATAAGGGTGACCGCCAATTGAGAGGTGTCGACAAGGCCGATTAGGGGCGCCAGACCCAAAGCGACCGCAGAGGCATTGCACCCTGGTCCGGCGATACGGGTTGTCCCCGACAGTACGTCACGTTGCGAGCCGCCCTCGGCTCGTGGCAACTCAGGCAGTCCATAGGCCCAGGTACCGGCGTGGTCGCCGCCATACCAATGGCGCCAGTCTGAAGCTGATGACAACCGGAAGTCCGCCCCGGCATCGACGATGACCAGGTCAGGGTTCGTCTTAGCAAGCTCCTGGGCAATCTGTCCGGAGACTCCATGGGGCAAGGCCAGCACGACGGCATCGTGGGAGGCGAGACGCTCGACGTCAATATCGGAAAAAACTCGTCCTTGAGCCACACCGCCAAGGTGGGGCATGACCTGCACCAGGGTCGCCCCAGCCTGACTGCGCGCGGCAAGATCCCCCATTGTGAACCCGGGGTGTCCTGATAGCAGGCGCACGACTTCGGCTCCCGCATATCCGGAGGCTCCGACAACAGCTACAGTGAATCCTCTTGCGCCCATATGAATATTTATACACGTGATCGTGCATGAGGACACCCCTGATTCACATCGTGATCAAAACGGGCACCCCGCGCCGAGATAGCGCGACGGCGGCCACCAAGGGTTCAGCGAGTACGGCTACGCACCCTGTTTGCCAGAGCTCGCTGAGCTTCACGCTTGGCATCCCGTTCGCGGATGGCCTGGCGTTTATCCCAGTCCCTCTTACCGACACCAACAGCAATCTCGACCTTGGCGTAGCCGTCCTTGAAGTAAAGCTGCAAGGGAACGATCGTTTTACCCGCACCGTCCGCTTCGCGGGAGAGCTTGGCTATCTCACGTCTATTGAGCAAAAGCTTACGCTTGCGCATCACGTCGTGATTTCGCCATGTTCCAAAAGCATATTCAGGGATGTGAAGGTTATACATCCACACCTCACCGCGTTCGTCAACCTGAGCGAAAGCGTCAGTCAACGTGGCTTTGCCAGCCCGCAAGGACTTCACCTCAGTTCCCTGCAGAACGAGGCCAGCCTCCCATTTGTCACCGATGGTGTAGTCATGGGTGGCGCGACGGTTACGCGCAACGACCTTAATCCCCTGCTCCCTGGGCATGACAGTCCTCCTTCGACACAGGATCTTCCATCCTATACGAAGACATCAGACTCTGAGGTACTTCTTTGTCGCAACGTAAGCTGGCGCCACAGACAACACGACCGCTACGACGACCATCCACGCGATGGACTTCCAAACCTGGGGCCATCCGATCCATGCCAACGTCGTAATCGAATGCGCCATCTTACGCATGACGACCAAATCAGCGCCCAGCGCCAGGGTCACACAGGCAAGCAGCGCACCAACAAGGCCTGCGATGAGAGATTCCAGGAGGAACGGCATGAGGATATAGGTGTTGGACGCACCTACGAGTTTCATAATTCCCAATTCTCGTCGCCTAGAGAAGGCAGCCATCCGAATCGTGTTGCCAATCTGCAAGGCTGCCGCAACGAGCAGAAGCACGGACATTCCAAAGGTAACCCATCTCAAGGCATTCATCCACAGGAATATCGGGTCTAACACGTTATGCAAGTCCACGACCGACTGCACCCCCGGCAGACTCTGAGCCTCCGTTACTACCCCCTGGTACTGCTGAGGGTTAACCAGCTTGACACGGTACGAGTCCTGGATGGTGTCCTCTGTCAAAACATCACGCACAGGAGAACCGGCATAGATACGCTGATACTCCTCGAACGCCTCATGCTTGGATTCATAGTAGACGCGGGAAACCTGCGGGTTTGATTCTAGGGCCTGACGGATAGCGTCTTTTTGGGCCTGGGTGGCAGCTTTATCACCCGAGCATTGAGCTCCAGAAACACCATCGACACACAGAAAGACCGACACCTCAACTTTGTCGTACCACTTACCTTTGAGCAGGTCGACCTGTTGGGTGGCCAACAAGGCCGCTCCGAACAGGGACAGGGACACCCACATCGTGACGATGACGGCAAGGGTCATCGCAGCGTTGCGGCGTAGTCCAGACCACGTCTCTCGCAAGGTGTGACGCATGTATTTCCTCGTTCTGTCTCTTGTCGGGGCTGTCAGGAATTGCGGTAGACGCCCTCGTTCTCGTCCCGGACAACATGTCCGAGATCGAGTTCGATCACTCGTCGTCTCATCTGGTCGACAATCGTCGAGTCATGGGTAGCCATGACGACCGTTGTGCCAGTGCGGTTAATGCGATCAAGCACCTTCATGATGCCCACTGCGGTGTCCGGATCAAGGTTTCCGGTGGGCTCGTCTGCAATGAGGATCTTAGGGCGATTAACAAACGCCCGAGCCAGAGCAACACGCTGCTGCTCGCCCCCGGAGAGTTCGTCGGGCATCCGCTTCTCTTTGCCATCGAGGCCAACCAGTTCAAGGGTCTCGGGGACGACGTTGCGAATCTCCTTCGTCGACTTACCGATGACCTGCATCGCGAAGGCGACGTTCTCATAGACCGTCTTCCTTGGAAGCAGCCGGAAGTCCTGAAAGACCGTGCCTATCTGGCGCCGCAACGCGGGCACCTTCCACGGCCTCAATTGGTTAAGGTTCTTCCCCGCGACATACAGGGTGCCGCGAGTGGGACGGTACTCACGCAAGATAAGTCGGATAAATGTAGACTTACCTGACCCTGACTGACCCACAAGGAAGACGAATTCCCCTTTGTCGATGTCGACATTAACGTCAGCTAGGGCCGCCTGACTCTGCCCAGTATATGTCTTCGTGACATTATCGAAGGTGATCACGTTTGCCCCGTCAGTCAGTTTCGTTCTTGCGACGCCAACGAATACCGGCATCGATGAAATCGTCGATATCTCCATCGAAGACGGCATCGGTATTGCCGACCTCATGGTTAGTACGCAAATCCTTCACCATTTGGTAGGGATGCAGCACATAGGAGCGCATCTGAGCTCCCCATGAGTTACCTTCCGACTTCAACGAGTTCATCTCGGCTTCCTGCTCCTCCCGAGCCTTCTCAAGCAGCTTGGCTTGCAGGACCCGCAAGGCGGCAGCTTTGTTCTGAATCTGCGAGCGCTCATTCTGGCAACTCACCACGATGCCGGTCGGAAGGTGAGTCAGACGAACGGCAGAGTCGGTGGTATTCACGCCCTGCCCACCAGGGCCCGAGGCATGGAAAACATCAACACGCAGGTCGGACTCTGGGATATCGACGTGGTCGGTCTCCTCAACGACGGGCAGCACCTCAACGCCAGCGAAGGAAGTCTGACGGCGTCCCTGGTTGTCAAAGGGGCTAATGCGCACCAGACGGTGGGTGCCCTGCTCAACCGAAAGAGTGCCGTAGGCGAAGGGGGCATGAACGACGAAGGTCGCCGACTTAATGCCCGCCTCTTCAGCGTAGGAGGTGTCGAGGATCTCAATCTTGTAACCGTGACGCTCAGCCCAACGCAGGTACATGCGTAGCAACATCTCCGCAAAATCGGCGGCGTCAACGCCACCGGCCTCGGAGCGAATGGTTACGACGGCCTCACGCTCATCGTATTGCCCCGACAGTAGGGTCCTCACCTCGAGAGCATCAATCTCCTCACGAAGCTCAACCGTCTCGGTTGTCGCCTCAGCTAGGGACTCTTTATCGTCGTCAGCAGCCGCGAATTCAAGCAGCACGTGGACATCCTCGATCCGCGCACGTAGCCGTTCCAGGCGTTCAATCTCAGCCTGCAGAGCCGACAGCCGAGAAGTCACCCGCTGTGCATTCTCTTGGTCGTCCCAGAGGTTGGGAGCGGCCACCTGCTTCTCGAGGTCCACGATCTCTGCTTTCTTAGCCTCGGGATCGAGAACATTCTCAATCGAGGACAGGGATGCGTCGAGGTCCTCAACGGTCTGCTGAAGGTCTACCAATGCCACGTCGAGCAACTCTACAGGGACGTGGCGACAACTCTCATGCGATGATTCACCACCCGGTGAAGTGTGCTTCGCGTGATAAATCGGTAGAGTAGCTGCCCTGGGGCGTATAGCTCAGTTGGTCAGAGCGCCTGCCTTACACGCTGGAGGTCGCCGGTTCGAGCCCGGCTACGCCCACTTCCACAACGAATGATCATGCCTCGTGCCCGGCGTTTTCGGTATGGTCGCCCATGTTCCTGCGCCAGCTGATGGGTTCGAAAAAGATTTTACGTTACCGTGTATCCTGCCATTATCAGCGACATGGAAAGAGGTGTCCGCATGACGGAGCCGAACGATCCGCCCCGCCCCGACGAAGTCGGTACTCCCGCATGGCCTAGCGAGGCCGGACGTGATCCCTACGGACAGCCCAGCAATCCCTACGAGATGTCCAATCCGTACAGCGATCCAGTAGCTGAGAATCATCGCCGCCCCTACGTCGACTTCGGCCTGGCCATCAAGTTGTTCTTCAAAAACTATGCGGTTTTTCGAGGTCGCGCCTCCCGCTCAGAATACTGGTGGGTCGTTCTGTTCAACCTCATCATCTCTATCGCGGTACAGGCACTCGTGGCCATGGTGCAAGGCGCCGGTCTCCTATCGGCCCTTACTTCGAGGTCCAGGAGCGAATCCTTCGCCATCTCGACATCCGGCGTCGTCTTCGCGATGCTGCCCCTTGTCTGGCTACTCGCTATTATCATTCCTTGCCTGGCCCTAACGGTGCGCCGCCTCCACGACGTCAATCATTCGGGATGGTGGGTCATGGCACCGGCTCTCTGCGGCATCGCGTCCGCGATCATGATGATCCTCGCATTTGTCGCCGCCGCAAACGACGGGAAGCCATCTATGCCCCTGCTGACAATCAGCATTGTTCTTTTCGTCGCCATCTTCGTGGTCAATATCATCCTTCTTATCTTCGTCATCTCGGATTCCCACCCCGAAGCATGGAAGAAGTACGACAAGGAGCCTCTGCCCGTCACTGAGTGATCCAGGCCTCATGTGGGGAGGGTCCGCACCAGGTGCTCGGGCCCTCCCCATATCATCGCTCAACCCTCTGCCTGCAAATTGGCCAACACGTCATCGAGATCATCAGGCTTGACCAAAACATCCCTCGCCTTAGACCCCTCAGACGGCCCCACAACGTTACGGGTCTCGAGGATGTCCATCAGTCGACCAGCCTTCGCAAAGCCCACACGCAACTTACGCTGCAGCATCGACGTCGATCCCAACTGCAGTTCGACCACGAGCTTCGCCGCCTCCAGCACAAGCTCCATGTCGTCACCGATGTCTTCAGCCACCTTCTTCTCAGCGGTTGGCGCGGCAACATCGTCGCGATAATGGGCCTCCATCTGGGACTTGACGTGGGAGACGACCTGGTGAATCTCAGAGTCAGATACCCACGACCCCTGCACACGCACCGGCTTCGAAGCACCCATCGGCAGAAAGAGCCCATCGCCCTGGCCAACGAGTTTCTCGGCGCCCGGCTGGTCCAAGATCACTCGCGAATCAGTCATTGACGAGGTCGCGAAAGCTAACCGTGACGGAATATTAGCTTTGATGAGACCGGTGCACACGTCGGTCGACGGACGCTGAGTAGCCAACACCAAATGAATGCCGGCGGCACGAGCCAGCTGGGTAATACGAACGATGGAATCCTCGACGTCTCGAGGAGCAACCAACATGAGATCAGCCAGCTCATCAACGACGACCAACAGGTACGGGTAGGGGGCCAAGACCCGCTCCGATCCCGGAGGCAAGGTGACCTCACCGGCTTGTACAGCCTTATTGAAGTCCTTGACGTGACGGAACCCGAACGCAGCCAGGTCGTCATAACGCTGATCCATCTCGCGCACGACCCATTGCAGGGCTTCGGCGGCCTTTTTGGCACTGGTGATGATGGGCGTCACCAAGTGTGGGATCCCCTCGTATTGGGTCAGTTCCACCCGCTTGGGATCAACGAGCATCATCCGCACCTCGTCAGGAGTAGCTCGCATCATGACCGAAGTGATGAGGGAGTTAACGAAGCTCGACTTACCGGAACCGGTGGCGCCAGCGACCAGTAGGTGAGGCATTTTAGCCACGTTGGCGATAACAAATCCGCCCTCGACGTCCTTACCCAGCCCGACGACCAACGGGTTGTGGTCGTTGCGAGCCTTTGACGAACGCAGCACGTCGCCCAAAGAGACGATTTCCTTGTCCCGGTTCGGAATCTCAATGCCGATGGCAGATTTTCCAGGGATTGGCGACAGGATGCGCACGTCGGGGGAAGCGACCGCGTAGGCGATGTTTTTACTCAAGGCAGTGACCTTCTCCACCTTGACGGCCGCACCGAGTTCGACCTCGTATCGGGTAACCGTCGGGCCGCGGGAATAGCCCGTCACCTGAGCGTGGATGCCAAACTCATCGAAAACCGTTGACAGTTTGGAGACGACGGCATCGGAAGCATCAGTACGCGCCTGCGGCACCGAACCCGGACGTAACAGTTCCGAGGCAGGCAGGGTGTAAGCGATATCCCCGGACAACTGCAACTGTTCCACCCGAGCCGGTATCGGCTCATGGGCCGGCGGGTCAAGTTCGGTGTGCTCGTGAACCGTGAAACCCTGCGGTAGTCCGGCAGTTGTGCGCGCTTTGGGCTCATCCTCCGCCGGCATGTCAAGCGGCAAGGAATCCTCGGCCGAGGACGACGACGTCTCGTCCACAATTTCGGCATCAAAGATTGCATCAAGGCTCTCGTTCGTGCGCTCGGAACTGCTCTTGCCCTTTCGAGATCGGCGCTCCTTAACAGGTTCCATCTCTTGGGTAACGACCTCATCATCATGATGATCGACGAGGGTATCCCCCACCAGCGGAGTGTCATAGGCGCGCCGCGACTCAATTTCACGAGGCCCGACTACAGCACGGCGCGAAGCGTTACGAACGCGGGCTACACCGTCGATTAACGGCCGCCCCACTACCAACAACACCCCTAGAGCCGTTATGACGAGGAGCAGCGGTAAAGCGACCCACTTCGTTAACAGATCCGCGAACAGGCTTGAGGAGATGTAACCGAGCATGCCACCGGCGGCGCGCACTGCCTCAGGACGATCCGGGCGCGGCAGACCGTGGGCAATATTGATGACCCCGAGTAGACCAAGAAAGAAGCAAACCCAGCCGAGTACCTGACGTCCACCGGTCCCAAGTGTCGCTGGGTGACGCAAGGTGTGCCACATCGCCGCTAGAGCGAAGAGAGGAAGGGCATAGGACAGCGATCCGAAGATCGTCGAGACCCCCATTCGCAATCCATTGCCGAATCCGCCCGGCAGGTCGAACCAGAAACCAGCCGCGACGAGGGCAGATAGCAGCAACAACACGAGGCCAGTGCCATCATGAGTGATATCAGGCTCAACGCGAGGACCACCGATCCCACGGACCATGCTTCCCAATCCCCTCGCGATGCCTGACCACGTCGCTGACAGCACCTGCGCCACCGGGTTGGTGGAAGTGGGCGCGCTGGGAGGCGTCGACCTGCTCCGTGAGCTGGCCGACGTTTTCTTGTTGCTTCCGTTCGAGCGCGCGCCCGAGCCACGCGACGATTTTTTCGCCGTCGTTTTTCGGGGCCGCGCCGGGGAAGACGCACGGGTCGCCATGTCATCGACGTTATCAACCGTGGTCATCACTGGCCTAAAGGCGAGGCGGGGAGTCACCGGATTAGTAATCGCGGCGCGATACTCGACGGCACTGTGAATGCCGTTCTCACCTCAGGAACTGAAGTGGGTCCAACCTCGTTCGTGCTGCCAGACCTGGCCATTAACGAGAACCGTGGGATCGGGCACCTCGTCGGGAGATAGGACCCGCCCGACGACGACCCACCCATCTGGAACAGTACCGGGAGCGAAAGTCGCTGCCAACGCATGATCCTCCCCACCGGCAAGCACCCAAGTGAGCGGATCCACTCCGGTGGCCATACCGACGGTGCGGACCGGCTCAGCTATATCTAGCTTCGAGGTGTCAATATCCATGCCGAATCCCGACGCCTGCGCGATATGGCCCAGATCGGCCAGCAAACCATCCGACACGTCGATCATGGCATGTGCGCCGGCCTTGGCCGCCACCAACCCTTGACCATAGGGGACCTCGGGACAACGCTGAGCGGCCACAACGGCCCGTGGGGAGCGGAAACCGCGTCCGAGAAGCACCAGACCGGCAGCTGCCAAACCGAGTTGGCCAATAACTGCAACCTCATCACCGGGCACAGCACCGTCGCGACGCACAGGTGCCATACCAGCGGTCTGTCCGATCACCGTCACGGCGATGCTAACAACCGGGCCACCCGTGGTGTCCCCACCGACGACGCTAACTCCTGCCTTCTGGGACTCAGCGGCCATCCCAGCCATAAATTCGCGAGCCCACGACGCTGGCAGATCACCGGGAGCGGAAAACCCCACGACGAGAGCGACCGGGACGGCACCCATCGCCTCAATGTCGGAAACGTTGACAGCGACGGCCTTGCGGCCTACGTCGGTCGCCGTTGACCACCGACGCCGGAAGTGAACCTCCTCGACGAGGACGTCGGTCGACACGACTGCGGAACCGTCTACCTGGAACACTGCGCTGTCGTCGCCCGGGCCCAGGGCGACGGCCTGACCCATCGTCAGGTCGTCGACCATCGAGGTGATGAGGGGGAACTCCCCTACCTGGGAAATGGTCGCCGTGGTGGCCATGAGCTCTCCTTATCAACCAGTCAGAGTAGGCACGCTAGCGTGAGTGCGTGCGCATCCATCATGCATCCCCGGTCGCAACACTGCTAGCGGGCCTATTCCTGATCGCCGCCTGCTCTGGTCAGGAGGAGCCGATCGCCCATCCCTCTCCCAGCGGGCCTGCTGCGGCGGGGTGTCGAGCAGTCATGGCAGATCTACCGCAAACGGTTGCCGGGGCGACGCTCAAAAAGCACGACGCGACCGTGGCCGTCTGGGGTGATCCGCGTATCGTGCTGCGCTGCGGAGTCGGCAAGCCTACTGGCCTCCAACCGACGTCGCCCTGTGACGTCGTCAACGATGTCGGATGGTTCTCCGAGCAGATTGACGACGGCTGGCGATTCACCACTATTGGGAGGACGGGCAACGTTGAGGTGACGGTTCCGACCAGCTATGCCCCACAGGCGGATGCCCTAGTCGATCTCTCGGCAGCCATCAAGAAAATGCCCCAAGTGCACGCTTGCCAGTGAGATACACCCCAGTCAGCGCAGGCCGAGGGGCCTTTCCAGGGCCAGCTCAATGAGCTCACTGACGATCTGGGCGTACGTCATGCCGCTGGCTTGCCACATAAGTGGGAACCCCGAGCTGCGGGTGAATCCGGGCATGGTGTTGGGCTCGTTCACGTAGACGGCGCCGTCCGGGGTGACGAACGTGTCGATACGAGCAAGCCCTTCACAACCGAGCACCCTGAACGCCTTGATCGCGACGTTTTGGACCCGAATGCGGGTCGCATCGTCTAGTTCTGCGCGGGACTGAACGGAGGCCTTCTGTTCTCCACTGAGGTATTTGGCTTCAAAGTCATAGAAGCCGTCAGGATCATGGACGACAATCTCGCCAGGTAGGGAGGCGCGAGGGGCAGCACCATGACGGCCATCAAGGACAGAGCACTCGATCTCGCGACCATGAATCCCCTGCTCAATAAGGACTTTGCTGTCGTGATCGCGGGCGGTCTCGATGGCCGCTTCCAACCCTTCCGGGCTTGTCACGCGGGAAATGCCGATCGAGGATCCGCCGCGGGCTGGCTTCACGAATAGCGGATATTGCAGACGCGATGCGGCCTTGAGGACGCCATTCTTGTCCTGGCGCCACTCGTGATCACGCACGACAAGGTATGGCCCGACCAAAACTCCAGCCTCCGCGAGGATCATCTTGGTGAGATGTTTGTCCATGCAGTTAGCGCTAGCTGCCACCCCGCACCCGACATACCGCACCCCGGCCATCTCCAGCAGGCCCTGAATGGTGCCATCTTCACCAAATGGTCCGTGCAGTATCGGAAATACCACCTGAACTAAGTCGGCATTGCCCTCGGTATCGACGACGCAGGTACCCTCGACCATCTGCTTGACTGACACCAGAGGACGATCTCCCACTTCGACAGTAGGAAGCTGCCCGGTACTGGGAAGATCGAGAATTTCATCGATCCCGTATCGCACCCAGACCCCCTCAGGGCTGATACCGATACCAGTGACATCGAATCGTTCGGCGTCAATCGCAGCGACCACGTTCGCCGCCGAAAGGCAGGAGATCGAATGCTCCGAACTCATCCCCCCGAAGATGACGGCCACGTGGATGCGATTCATATGAGGTCCTTTCCGTATGACGGCACTCAACCTTACCGAGCCGGCACCTCAGTGAGGGTCGACGACTGGCCGCGCGGGAGCAATGGACTTGGGAACGCGTGTCCCCTTGCGCATGTCGTAGCGATCCGGTGGTGGGAACTCTCCCCGAGCCCGGGCGACTTGGGCGTCGATGGCGTCCATGATTCGATTTGTGGCCTCCCTGACAGATGCGAGGTCGCGACGACCTCGTAGATCCGACAGCTCAACATCGGTGCCGCAATACAGCGTCATGGTTTTACGCGGCACCAGTTTCGGGAAGGTCATCTCCTTGTACCCCATGACCTCCTGGGGTCCCCATTGTCCGACTGGGATAACGGGAACACCTGTTTCTAATGCCAGGCGGGCAGCCCCTGTGCGTCCTGTCATTGGCCAGTGGAGAGGATCAGCGGTGATGGTGCCCTCGGGATACATCACGACCGTCATCCCCTTGTCGAGAGCCGCCTTAGCGTCGTGGAGGACTTTGGCCGGGTTGGGGCCCTTCCGGTCTACCGGGATTTGCCCACTAGCCGAGGCAACCCAGCCGATAATCGGCACCGAAAAAAGCTCTTTCTTCGCTAACCAGTGCGGCCATCGTCCGTTAGCGACGAGGAAAGCTCCCAAGACAACTGGGTCATAATTCGAGATGTGGTTGCTCACAATGAGCGCTGGCCCGGGGTCAGGAAGATTCTCGCCACCATGATGGTCAAACCGCGTCAGGATGCGAGCCAGTGGGTACAGCGTTCCCACCCCCATCCGGAAGACCAGTCCAGGGGTGTCGGCTGGGTTAGTCACGGCGGGCAAAGCCACGGTGTTCCTCCTGAGTGAACCGGCGGGTCACCTTACCTTATCGGCTCAGCGGTTTACGTCCATCTCCGACTTTCTAACCGCTTCGCGTGCGCGCCGCGATATGTCGTCGCCTGATGATCCTGTGGCTCGATCCGGCCGCTCGGGCAAGATCCTAGAAATACGGCGCCGATGACGATGTCACACATCGTGGTGTCTGGGGCCAAATCCATGTACTCCCAGGCTCGTGACGCTGCGCTACGCCACCTGGTCCGCGATGTCTTCGACGCCCCGGCTACCACGGGACTCCCTAGAGCGGGTTAGTACCCCAAACAACGGGGGGTGAAACTCGCGGCTTCCACTCGGAACTCAGCGTTGAAAACAGCGACGCCGTCAGTACGCTGAGTAAGCCAGTACCTGATGGTCGTTCTGGTTCGACGGCCAAGATTTGGAACGCTAATATCGGCATATGGACCAATCAAGTGGTGTTGGCGTGTTGGATAAGGCCGCCCTCGTGTTGGCAGCCTTGGAGACCGGACCGGCCTCCTTAGCAGGACTAGTCCAAATGACTGGACTGGCTCGCCCGACGGCACATCGCCTGGCCCGCGCTCTGGAACACCACCGTTTCGTTGCACGCGATCTACAGGGCCGCTTCATTCTTGGCCCGAGGCTGTCAGAACTTGCCGCAGCCGCCGGGGAAGATCGTCTCTTGGCGGCCTCTGGGCCGATCCTGGCCAGACTGCGTGACATCACGGGCGAATCCGCTCAACTGTACCGACGTCAGGCCGGCAGCCGCGTCTGTGCAGCGGCCGCTGAGCGCCCCACCGGTCTTCGCGACACCATTCCGGTCGGGTCGGTGTTGTCGGTCGATGCCGGTTCAGCCGCCCAGATCTTGCTGGCGTGGGAAGACACCGACAAAATCCGCCGCGGCTTAAGTAACTCTGCTTTCTCTGAGGTCACGTTGGCAGCAGTGCGCAAACGCGGCTGGGCTCAATCTGTCGGTGAGCGTGAGGCTGGTGTGGCGTCTGTCTCTGCCCCAGTACGCTCCCCTTCGGGGAAGGTCATTGCGGCTGTATCGGTGTCGGGACCAATCGAGCGCCTTACACGTCAGCCGGGACGTATTCACGCTCCAGCCGTCGTCGCGGCTGGCGGGCGCTTATCGGAGGTGCTGCGCCGGGCGCAGTGAAGAAGGCTGTGCGATGCGCAGCTACCAGGAGTGGGGGCTTCTCCCTGCAGTTCTTCAGCATTCTCGCCCCTAGAGCATGACATCTCGTAAGGCACAGCAATATGACTAATGGCCCGGATCTTGCTAGATCCGGGCCATCTATCGTTGGTAGCCCCGAGCGGATTCGAACCGCCGTTTCAGCCTTGAGAGGGCCGCGTGCTAGGCCGCTGCACTACGGGGCCATCGGGTTATCAATTACCGTCGAGTTCGGTTTTTGAAAACCTTCTTCTGTTGTTCCCAATTCGTCTCCAAACCAGGCTGGAAAACCTTAGCAACCCATCAGCTACCTGTGCAACTTCATAGGTCTGGTCTCCCGCGCTGGGGTACCAGGACTCGAACCTGGACTAACTGAACCAGAATCAGTCGGGCTGCCAATTACCCCATACCCCAATGTCGTTCCACCGCGGTGAACCTCGGTGGCGCAACGTCGAGAAACTCTAACGGGCCATCCACCAACTTTGCAAATCAGAGCGAACCGCCCTGTCACGCTGGTGTCCGTCGGGCCACCCCCATGAGATTTCCGATCCACCATCCAGCTAGAGCGATCGTCAAGAAGCCGCCAGTGTCCCAAGCAGCGTCCACCCAACTCATCGCCGTCACGCCGCGAGCCTGAGACACCCCTCCCAGGAAGACTGCATAGCCGAAGGCGAAAAGGTTGTTAACGACGTGGGCTGCCGCGCCAGCCTCGATTCCTCCGGTGACGATGACAAGCCAACCGGCGAGCAGACCAAAAGTGAATCGATCTGCGAAAAGCCACGCGTTTTGCGTGCCATGCATGAGGGCAAAAATCAGCGCGGAGACGACGACCGACGTCCAGCGTCCAGCCTTTTCCGACAGGTTCACAGACAACCCCGAGATGACGTTCATGAGATAACCACGGAAGAACATTTCCTCGGCGATCGCCTGAAACGGCGAGGTTATGATGATCGCCAACAGCCACACCCACCAGTGCCGAGTAACGGTGTAATGGGCGTTGGCCCCGCCTCGGACCAGCAACTGCGTGAGATTGAGCACCACGACAGCAACAAGCCCCACCAGTAGCCCGAATCTCCAGCGGATTCCTGGTTGTACCGACGCCACCCATCGCGGCGCACGATGGTTGAGGTAGTGAGCAAGCACGAGCACCACGACGATAAGGCTGGCTAGAGCCAGATGAGTGGCTATCAGTCCCCCGATGGTGTGATACCCGGCTGCTCGCGGGTAATAGGCGCCGAACCCTTCCCCGTCGGCACCCTCGAGGAGCCAACCAACACCGAGGAAGGCATACAGCAGGCCCGGAACGACGACGGCATACCCCAACAGCAATCCGATGAGCCCCAGCAGTCCGGGAGCCGGGCCAGCACCCGAATCAACGAGGACCCGGGTGTAATCGACCCGTGGCTCGGGGTCGGTCACCATCACATGACGGGACACGCCGCGAGTCGCCATCAGGCCCCCACGACGGTGTTAGTAAGTGTCCCGATCCCCTCAATCTCAACCTCCACGCGCTGCCCAAGCTCCATCGGCCCAACCCCAGCGGGGGTACCCGTGAGGATGACGTCACCCGGCAACAAGGTCATGAACGAGGAGATATAGGAAATGAGCTTGGGGATGGTGTGGATCATCTGGTCGGTATTGCCGTGCTGGACTTCCTTACCACCAAGTCGAGTCACAATCTGGCGGTGAGACGCTTCCGCGATAGAGAAGTGGGTGACCATCCACGGCCCCAGCGGGCAGAAGGTGTCAGCCCCCTTGGCGCGCAGCCAGTGACCGTCAGAATTTTGCAGATCACGAGCGGTAACGTCATTGGCAACCGTGAAACCAAAGATGACTTCCTGAGCCCTCTGCTCTGGCACATCCTTGCAAATCCGTCCGATAACGATCGCTAGCTCCCCCTCATAATGCAGGTTGGAGGACGCAGCCGGTCGCACAATGGGCTCGTCGGGACCAATGACAGAGGTATTCGGCTTAACAAAAAGAAGCGGTTGGCTAGGAACTTCATTGCCCAGCTCGCTGGCATGCTCAGCGTAATTGCGACTAATCCCAATGACCTTCGACCGTGGAATCACCGGGGAGAGCAGCCGCACGTCAGTGAGGTCGTGGCGGGCACCGGTGTATTGAACCGGGGCCGCCACTGGATCTCCAGTGATGACGGCGATGGTATCGGGATGATCTCCATGATCGGCAGCAAGCTCAACGATCCCGAAGGCAGGGTCGGAACCAGCGGTGACAAACCGGGCAATACGCATGGGTCAAGACTATCGGCGTGTCGGGACATAACGGGAGCATCCATGCACCGAAAGAGGGCAAGCCCTGCCATACTTGCGCCATGACCAGCACGTATTCCGTCGTCGACCTCATCCGTGCCAAGCGCGAAGGCCAGACTCTCAACTCCGACCAGATCACATGGCTTATCCGCGCCTACACCGACGGCGTCGTCGCCGACGAACAGATGTCTGCCATGGCGATGGCGGTGTATTTCCAGGGGCTCGACGACGCCGAGTTGTCGACCTGGACGACCGCCATGATCGAGTCGGGCGAGCGGATGTCTTTCGCTGGGCTGTCCCGCCCCACCGTCGACAAGCACTCCACTGGTGGCGTGGGCGACAAGATCACGTTGCCGCTGGCTCCCTTGGTTGCCGCATGCGGTGCTGCCGTACCACAGCTATCTGGCCGGGGTCTGGGCCACACCGGTGGCACCCTCGACAAGATGGAAGCCATTCCCGGATGGCGAGCGGATCTCTCTCACGACGAGATGGTCGCTCAGCTCGAGAAAGTCGGTGCCGTCATCTGCGCGGCCGGGCCGGGATTGGCTCCTGCTGACAAGAAGCTCTACGCCCTGCGCGACGTTACCGGCACCGTCGAATCCATCCCGCTGATCGCTTCGTCCATCATGAGCAAGAAGATCGCCGAAGGGACCGACAGTCTCGTCCTCGACGTCAAGACCGGCTCGGGAGCCTTCATGAAGACCGAAGAGGACGCCCGCGAGCTTGCCCGGCGTCTCGTCGGGCTGGGTGAGGCTGCCGGGGTGCATACCACCGCTCTACTGACCCGCATGGACGCCCCATTGGGTTACGCCTGCGGTAACGGCATCGAGGTCGCCGAATCCCTTGAGGTGTTGGCCGGCGGAGGCCCCTCCGACGTCGTTGAGCTCACCGTCGCCCTAGCTCGTCACATGGTGAAAGCGGCTGGATTGGACGTCATCGATCCGGCCGATGTACTGGCCAGTGGCCAGGCGATGGATGTCTGGCGCGACATGGTTCGCGCCCAGGGCGGTGACCCTGACGCTCCACTGCCGGTGGCCCGCCACTCGCAGGACGTCGTCGCCACCAAGACTGGCGTCATCACCAGGATTGACGCCATGTCGGTGGGCCTAGCCGCCTGGCGCTTAGGTGCCGGACGCGCCCGCAAGGAGGATCCGGTGCAAGCTGCGGCCGGCGTGATGTTACGAGTTCGTCCCGGAGACCGCGTTGTCGAAGGCCAGCCATTGGCCACCCTACTCACCGACACCCCTGGCTCCATTGTGCGGGCCGAGGATGCCATGGCCGACGCTTTCACCGTCGGGCAATCCTTCCAGCCTCAAGACATCGTCGTTGACACCATCACGGCCGGATCATGAACCACATCATCGGGGCCGGTTCGCTGAGCCGGCCCCGATGATAGTGCACCTCGTCAGCAGACTCGCTTCAACCAGCCGCGGGTGTCCTCGGCGCGTCCGAACTGGATATCTAGCAGACGGCGACGAATCTCCATCGTGGTCTTTCCGGTGGGCTCACAGACCTTTACCTCGGTATCTCCGTCCAAGAAAGAACCGATCGGTGTAACGACCGCGGCGGTACCACAAGCGAAAACTTCCGGGAATTCGCCAGAGCGTACACCGTCAAGTAGCTCGTCAATACCGATCTTGCGCTCTACTGGCTCAAGACCGAGGTCGGGAGCAACCTCCAGAATGGACTTACGGGTGACACCACGCAGGATGGTGCCAGTGAGCTCGGGCGTGACGAGCTGACCGTCCCTACTGACGGCCATGAAGTTCATACCCCCCAGCTCCTCAATCCAACGATGTTCGACTGCATCAACGAAGAGCACCTCGTTGCAGCCACGAGCCTTGGCCTCGATCTGAGAGTGCAACGAAGCTGCATAATTGCCTCCGCACTTCGCCTCACCGGTGCCACCGGGGGCCGTTCGAGCCTGCTTACGCTCGACGAGGAGTCGCAGCGGCTTCACCCCGCTGACGAAGTAAGCGCCGACGGGAGAACCGATGACGGAAAACAGTACGGTACTTGCCGCGGCAAGGCCGAGGAAGTCCTGGTAAGCGATCATGAATGGCCGCAGGTAGAGGGACTTCTCTCCACCCTCACCGGGCTCAGGGACCCAACGGGAGTCGACCTTCGCCATGCGCACACAAGCAGTAACGAAGTCTTCTACAGGCAGCGTAGGCAAGGCGAGACGCTCGGCCGATCGGACAAAGCGCTCACCGTTCTGATCAGGACGGAAAAGCCAGATAGAACCGTCAGCATGACGGTAAGTCTTGAGGCCCTCGAAAATCTCCTGGGCATAATGCAGCACAGCGCTGCCAGGGTTGATATCAAGTCCGTGGTAGTTGACCACGGCGTCGTCGCCCCACCCTTCACCGGCCTGCCAGGTGGCAACGGCCATATGGTCGGCAAGGACCGCACCAAATCGTGGATTGGCATGTTCCAGCGCGATCCGCTCGTCGGAGGACCACGTCAGATCGTCAGCAGAAGCAAAGCGCAAACTCATGGCCACACGCTACACCCAAGCCCTGGCAGCTGTTCCATTCTGTGAATCAATAAATCATATCGTGGACCTTCCGGGTATGTTTCCCCATAACTGACGACGTCGCACAGCTCCACCGCCCTCAGCGACAGCGGTGCTGACCCCGAAGATGGCAACGTGGCCGCGACACTGTTTCGGCTGACATCACCCAGCGCATCTGACCCAATCGGCCGCCAGCTGACCACCCTCACAATGGTTCGACGCCACCAACTGGCAGAATGGGTCTGTGCTGCCTATTCCCGAGACACCTGAGCCAGTGACGAAAGCTCTCCATAACGCATTGGAAATGGGCTACTTCACCACAACCCGCAATGAGACCGGCCGGTTCATGGCCACCCTAGCGGCCGGGGCACATGGTGCTATTGGTGAGTGCGAAACGGGGTCTGGGGCAGGAGCTGCCTGGCTGCGGCTGGGGGCACGAAAACGCACCAAGGTTGTCAGCTATGAGCCAGATCCCACAATCTGTGCCCGAGCTCGCGAGGTTTTAGCTGACCTCGATATCGAGATCCTTGAGGGCACCTGGGATGACCTGCTCGACCACGGTCCCTTCGGCCTGCTCTCGGTGCCGATCCGGGTCGCGCGGGTGCGCGACGTTGACGAGATCCTCAAGGCGGTCTCGGTTGGAGGCCTCGTCGTCATCGACGACATGCCCCCCAGCCACGGCTTTCCTCCCCACGACATCAACGGCACCGTCGATACCACCAGGCTGAGCTGGCTGACCCATCCGAAGGTGCACGCCACCGAGATTCAGCTCGCCCCCGACATGGCGGCCATCGTGGCATGTCGACTATCTGCCCGAGGCTGACAAACAAAGAGATACCGAAGTGAGGGCCGTGGATATCCATGGCCCCTCACTGTCGGGGCAGCTTGCTCAGCAAGCCGCGCTGCCCTCGGTGTAGTCCTCATCGGTAGCCGCTAGCCAGGAATACATCTTGCGAAGTTCCTTACCGGTGGCCTCGATCGGGTGCTTTGCCTCCTCCTCGCGAAGCTTCTTGAACTCCGGAGCGCCGGCATCCTGATCGTCAATGAAACGCTTGGCGAAGGCACCGGTTTGGATGTCGGCTAGGACGGCCTTCATGTTCTTTTTGACGTGGTCGTCGATCACGCGTGGGCCAGACACGTAGTCGCCATATTCGGCGGTATCAGAAATTGACCAGCGCTGTTTGGAGACACCGCCTTCGACGATGAGGTCGACGATCATCTTCATCTCGTGGCAAACCTCAAAATAGGCCATCTCCGGCTGGTAACCGGCGGCAACGAGAGTCTCGAAACCGGCCTGAATAAGGTGGGACAGGCCACCACACAACACCGCTTGCTCACCGAAGAGATCGGTCTCAGCCTCCTCACGGAAGCTGGTCTCGATGCCGCCGGAGCGCAAACCACCAAGAGCCTTCGCGTAGGACCTCGTGAGATCCCAGGCGGTGCCAGAGGCATCCTGCTCAACGCACACCAGCACCGGGACTCCGCGACCGTCACAGTACTCTCGGCGCACAGTGTGGCCGGGGCCTTTCGGGGCAACCATACAAACGTCGACGCCCTTGGGAGCCTTGATGTAGCCGAAATGGACGTTGAAGCCGTGAGCGAAGAAGAGGGCGTCGCCGTCCTTAAGGTGCGGGGCGATCTGCTCAGCGTAGAGCTGGCGCTGGTTTTGGTCGGGGGCGAGTAGCATAACCAGGTCGGCTTCCTCGCAGGCATCCTCAATGGGCAATACCCGCAGGCCCTGGGCCTCAGCCTTGGCGATAGACGAGGAGCCCTCGCGTAGACCGACACGCACGTCGACGCCGGAGTCACGCAGGTTGAGAGCGTGGGCATGTCCCTGGGAGCCGTAACCGATGACGGCAACCTGACGATTTTGGATGATGGACAAGTCGGCGTCGCCGTCGTAGTAAATCTTTGCCATGGCCTATTTCTCTCCTTACTGAGGTCGTCTGGGCTGTATTTAGGGGTTGTCACCTAGGGCTTCGCCCCGAGAGCAGCGGCACCACGGTTGAGGGCCAGTTGTCCGGATTGAAAAAGCTCGATGATTCCGAAGGGTTTCAGATCTGTAGTAACGCATCCAGCTTCTCACGCCCGAGTATCCGCGATCATCAGCGATTCCACTGAGACGCCCATAGCCTTGAGCCAACCAGAACAACGGCGTCGAGATGCCAGGTCACGCAATCGTTAGACCGGCAGCCCACAATGAGCAGGTCACCCCGAGGGCATGAGCCATTCCCTCACCGACATACAGCATGGGGAGATGAATAGATCGGATGAGGTCGAAGGTCCCCTCAATCTGTTCAATCTGGGGAGGCTACGTCAATATGTACCCGGGCAAGTTGTGCTGGGTGGGCCAGGGAAATGAGACGACCACCGTGTGGGGTCCTTCACACAAGTGACGAGGACGTTGTGCTTGGCGACCTGCCACGACCAACGGTCAACAGTTTCAGACGAACGGCGCACATCACGAGCTACTTGCGATTTGGTTCCCCAGTCACCATGGCAGCAACCTCCTCAATGGGGCGACGAGGCATAGTCGATCGAATGGCGTTGATGCCCGGCTCACGGTCGTACCGGGGAATAACATGAACATGCAGATGCTGGACACTTTGGCCGGCAACCGCACCGGCATTTGAGACGACGTTGACCCCAGAAGCCCCCAGAGAGTCCACCAGGCGACGGGCCACCCTCGTAACCATCGGACTGATACGCCCCAGCTCACCACCATCGTCGAGGACGCTCGTGACGTGTTTACGCGGGATGACGAGGGTGTGACCATCCTGGAAAGGCTCGATGTCGAGGAATGCGACTGAGACGTCGTCTGAGTCAATGATCGTCGCTGGGATATTCTCCGCAGCAATTGAGCAGAAAAGACAGTCCATGAGCTATGACTACCACACCAGCTGGGCATGCGGTAAGTGTTCACTCAACGAACCTCAAAGCCAGCATCGCGCAAGCCGTTCTTAACCTGCGCGATCGTCAAGGTGTGAT
The DNA here is from genome assembly GCF_001642025.1 of Cutibacterium namnetense. GTDB lineage: Bacteria > Actinomycetota > Actinomycetes > Propionibacteriales > Propionibacteriaceae > Cutibacterium > Cutibacterium namnetense. The sequence goes on from NZ_LWHO01000003.1 coordinate 648,051, forward strand.
AGTGGAAAACTGACGCTGCCAGCACCGCGTCAGCTCCGGCGCGTACCGCGTCGACGAAATCTGCGACCTTTCCAGCTCCACCTGAAGCGATGAGGGGAACGCCAACAGCTGCCCTTACTGCCTCGATCATCTCAATATCGAAGCCGTCAGTCGTACCATCGGCGTCCATCGAGTTGAGCAGAATCTCACCCGCCCCGCGCTCCACAGCTTGGCGAGCCCAATCAACGGCATCCAGCCCTGCCGAACGGCTGCCACCATGGGTCGTCGCCCCAAAACCAGACGGCTGACCTGGCTCGCGGCGAGCATCGACTGACAACACAATGACCTGATTACCAAACCGGTCAGCAACGTCGTCGATTATCCCGGGATGAGCAATCGCTGCGGTGTTGACACCAACTTTGTCAGCTCCCGACCTCAACAGGACATCGACATCATCGACCCCGCGAACCCCGCCACCGACGGTGAGGGGAACAAGAACTGTCTCAGCGCACCTTGTCACCATCTCGCGAGTGGTGGCGCGCCCCTGTGCCGAGGCGGAGACATCAAGGAAAGTCACCTCATCGGCACCAAGCCGTCCATATTCTTCAGCTAGCTCCACTGGATCACCGGCATCGTGCAGACCAACGAAGTTAACCCCTTTAACGACCCGTCCATCCTTAACGTCCAGACACGGGATGACACGTACCGCCACAGCCATAACCTCAGGATACTGGGGCGCGCATCCCCCTCAGTGGGCGAACGGTTCAGTCCTCTTCGCGGTCCATGGTGACAACTCCACGCTGCATGGCACCCACCACCTGGCGGCAAGTGTGGGCCAGGTTCTCCCCAACCCCAGCATGGGCGATCTGTCCAGCCAGGTCGCACACCTGACGCACCCGGCGCACAAAATCACCAGCGCTCATATCATCGAGGACGGTGTCAAGACCGGCACCAGCAGCCCAGGCATAGCTGGCCTCGGCAAACCCAATATCGAGGTCTCGGGGGCGCTCAATGCGGTGATCACGTTCGAGCAGACCAATTTCGGCTCGGATTGCACGCAGTTGCGACTCCGCCGCTTCACTGTCCCGATCAGGCATGCGGTGAAGGTGGCTCCGATCCCCCGGCCTCGACTCGTGAACGATAGTCGACAACACCGCCGCCAGCTGTGGACAGTCCAGGCTGTCAAAAACTCCTCGCCTAATTGCTTCAGTCGTCACCAAGTCGAGTTCGGAGTAGATCCCTGCAAGCATCCGGCCAGCGTCGGTGACGGTCTCCCCGCCCTCACCGAGGTATCCCAAAGCCTCCAGCACCAACACAATTCGCTCAAACTTGGTCGCAATCGAGGTCGCCTTCGCTCGTGATTTCGCCAACTCTCTCTCACTGCGACGGTTAAGCCTCATGGCACGTTCAGCGAAACGCGCATGGGACTCGCGATCAGGGCAGGAATGGCAGGGATGAGCCTTCATCTGGGAGCGCAGTTCGGCAATCTGGTCGGCGAGCTCAGCATCCACCGCAGCACGACGCGGCTGCTCCACCGGCTTCCCCAGCCCGTCACGGACCCGATCAAAAGCGTTACCGAGACAGCGTCGATCGGCCTGGTTCCCGGGATGAAAATGGCGCGGTACTTTCACACCGGCCACTCGCGTGACGGGGGCGTCAATGTCTTGATGACCCAGACGAATCACCGTCCGGTCCGGGGTCATGACAAGGGGGTGGGGTCGCTGACCCCGTTTACCGTGGGTGCCCGGGTCGATGACAACGACCCACCCAGCGTGACGCCCAGACGGCACGGCAATGATGTCACCAGGATCGAGGCGGGACAGCGAGTCGGCGATCTGACTAGGGCGTTCACCTTTGCGCAGTCTTGCCTGCTGGTGTTCCAGCTCCCTAATCTCTTCCCGCAGCCGGGCATATTCGGTGAAGTCTCCCTTTTCACAATGGGACGCCTCAAGGTAGGCGTCGATGTCAGCCTGGGCTTGCCGGTTGCGAACCGCCGAGCCCCCCAGTCTGCGATCGATCTGGAACTGCGCAAAGGAATGCTCCAGCAGGTCACGTGCTTTACCTCGCCCCATCGATCCGACGAGGTTGACGGCCATGTTGTACGTCGGCACAAACGCCGAATTGAGTGGGTAGGTACGACGCGACGCCAGTCCGGCTACCGCCCGCGGATCCATACCTGGCTGCCAACAAACGACAGCATGCCCCTGGGTGTCGATCCCACGGCGTCCGGCACGGCCGGTGAGCTGGGTGTACTCCCCGGGGGTGATATCAGCATGAGTCTGACCGTTATATTTGACGAGTTTCTCCAGCACGACGGTGCGAGCCGGCATATTGATGCCCAGGGCGAGGGTCTCAGTAGCGACGACAACCTTGAGCAATCCCGCCACGAACCCTTCCTCGACGATCGCCTTGATCACCGGAAGCAGACCGGCATGATGAGCAGCAATGCCACGTTCGAAGGCTGCCACGAAATGGTTCCAGCCAACCGCCCGGCGTTCCTCATCGGTCAACCCTTCGCCGTGGTGTTCAGCGATGCGACGTAGCTGACGGGCTTCTTGCTGATTTGTGAGCACCACGTCGGTATTAAGTAGTTGGCTGACAGCGGCGTCACACCCGCTCCGGGAGAAAACGAAGATGATGGCCGGCAACAGGCTGGCCTTATGAAGGGAACGCACCACCTGGATCCGACTCGGCTGGTTGCGAGGACCACGAGGTCGATCGCTACGGCCCCGACGCTGTGCTGAGGCCCCGCCGAATCGGCCAGTCCCATAGGACACGTTGCGTTTCCCTTTGCCAGACCTCCCTCGGGGACGTCGGGAGTCGTCACGCTGGAATCGGGCCTCTTCTTTGGCGATGGAGACCAGCTCGGGGTTGACGTCGGTAGGACGACGCGAATCGAAGAGGTTGTGAAGATGCCGCGCCACCGCCACGTGTTGAGTAAGTGGTACCGGGCGACGCTCGGACACGACGACCCGGACACCGCCACGTACTTCGTCGAGCCACTCGCCAAATTCCTCAGCGTTGGAGACGGTTGCCGAAAGACCAACGATCTTGACGCGGGAATCGAGGCCAAGGATGACCTCTTCCCATACCGGGCCACGAAACCGGTCTGCGAGGTAGTGCACCTCGTCCAGCACCACCCATCCCAAGGTGTTGAGGGTGTGAGAATTGCGATAGATCATATTGCGCAACACCTCAGTCGTCATGACGACGACTGGCGCCTGCGAGTTGATGGTGACATCACCGGTAAGCAGGCCTACTTGGTCTTCACCGTGTCGGGCCACAAGGTCATGGAACTTTTGATTGGACAGCGCCTTAATGGGTGTGGTGTAGAAACACTTCTGCCCCGATGCCAGAGCCAAATCAGTGGCATACTCCCCCACCACCGTCTTGCCAGCTCCAGTCGGAGCGGCTACCAAAACACCCGCGCCGTCGTCGAGATCTTGGCAGGCCTTCACCTGGTAGTCGTCAGGTTCAAAGGACAGCCCGGCGATGAACCGGTCGAGAGTCTCGCTCATACCTCCAACCTAGCGGGAGGTTACGACCGTCAGGCAGCCCGACGAGGGTTGAGCGACGACGCCGGCCTGCGAACATATCCGCAAGCCGTCACCAGTCTTGGCAACGAGCCGGTCACATTCACCGTAAGAAGCCATGAATCAAGTGAGCGCAATAACAGCATCCTGAACGCCGGTGCGTGACTGACACCACTCAGTCGATCTGAATGTCGAACTCAGACTTATCGATACCCATCTTGTCGATCGAGCGCTTACGCTCGTTGCTGCGACAAATCCACTCCGCAATGACATACATGACACTCAGCGGAATAGCCAAGGCACACATAGAAATTGGGTCCCCAGATGGGTTCACAAAAGCACCCAGACAGAAGAAGCCAAAAATGGACCACTTGCGTGCCGACTTCAGCTGCGCAGACGACAAAACGTGGACCAGATTGAGTAAGACCAAGATCACCGGGAGCAGGAAGCTCACTCCAAAGAGCAAAATGACGTGAATCTCCAGGGCCAGGAACGCATTCATGTCGAGCAGGTTGGTAATACCCATGCCGTGAGGTGTGAAGTTCAGCATCAAGGCGATGCCCTTAGGGAGCACCCAATATCCCAGTGCCGATCCTATTAGAAACAGGGGGATAGCCGACCCGAGGAATCGCAGAGCCCACTTCTTCTCGTTGACAAGCAGACCCGGAACAATAAAGGCCCAGACCTGATAGAGCCAGATAGGGCACGCCGCGATGAGTCCAGCAACAATTGCCACCCTCATATTCAGCACGAACGGAGCGGCAACACCAGTATTGACCACCTGAAGGGAGGCCGTCGGATTTTTTGCTTTGATGGCAAAGCTCGCCTGCTGATACGGATACATGACGATCTCGACCAGCGGACGGTAAAAGACAAAGGCCACGGAACTCGTGATGACCACAGCGATAAACGACACGATGATCCGGTAACGGAGCTCCCGGATGTGGTCCAGGAGCGACATCGTGCCGCCCTCCCCAGCCTGGGGCGGACGGAATCGGGCAAACCGGCGGTGATTCTCATCGCCGGGCTGCCGAGTATCCGTGGCCATAAACGTCACTCAGTTGGCTTGGTCTCGTCCTTGGCGACGTCAGCCTCGGTAGCCTTGATGTCCTTTTCGACCTTCGCGTCTTTGCCCTTGTCCAGCCCCGCCGTCTCTTCCTTGAACTCACGGATAGCGCGGCCAGCTCCCTTACCGACGCCAGCAATACGGGAGCCACCGAAGAGCACGAGTGCGAGAAGCACAATGATGATGATGGTCGCTTCATTCGCAATGAGCAGAGGAGCCATTGAGGCTCTCCTTCCAGACTTGGCTGGCATCCCATCCCCGTACCACACAGGAAGGCCGCCAGCTCGACGATCGGCGTTCAGGCTACCACGATGATCAGGACACTTCGGGAGCTCTCGTGCCCTTGCCAACAGTGGTGTCAGCAAGGGCCAGAATGTGAGCCAACTCATCGAGTCGACCGACTGCCCGCTCAACCTCACCCAAAACAGCCGCGAGCTTGCGCCATAACCAGATCGTACCAACAACGATCTCCACGACAAGCAACACAACCGCGAAGGCCAACACCCAGATCCACCACATCAGGACTTCTCTACCACCTCGCGGTTCGGAATCTCGATGCCATTTGCGGCAGCCGCAGCACGCGCCAGTTGAATGGCAGGAGCTGCAGCATGAGGCGGATCGACGGCGAGAACATCTGGTCCAAGCCCCACCATGAGCTCAGCAAGCCAGGTCGCAGAGGCGACGGCAAAAGTCACCTTCCACGCGTCCCCATCCTTCTCGACATGGCGCACCGGGTGGTACTCAGCAACCCAGCCCGCGCGCGGGGCAAGGGTCAGCGTCACTTCGTCCACGACATCAGAGAACCATTCGAGGGTTTTGGGCGGACGTCCGTGATTCGTAGCGTGCCCAACTCGTCTGCCAGTGACGATGCGATCAAGCCGCCACGTGCGCCACTGCTTGCGAGCCATCGACCATCCGACGAGATAGCGATGACCGTCGCGAACCTCGACACGGACGGGATCGACGATCTGGGTGTGCGGAGTGGGGTCGTCGCCGCGTCGATGGATGATCTCAATGCGCCACTTATTGGCGCAGGCCCCAGTGAACCATTCCGACCGCGGATCGTAATCGGCCTCGACGCTGGCCTCCACCGGATCGGGGCCGGCCTGCGGACAGACCTGGCGCAGCTTCTCCACCGCGGATTCCACTGCTGGGCGAACGGTGTCGTCAGCTAGATCGGCGATGACTTGCAGAGCGGCCAGCAGGGACCACGCCTCGTCGGGGGTCAGACGCATGGGCCGTGGCAGAGCATCGGCATTAGTGATGGTGATCGTGCCGTCGGAATCGACAGCGTCCATGTCGATGTCGATGAGGTCGTCTGGCATCCCACCGGGCAGACCAACCATCCACAAAATCTTAAGATCGGCGATCACCCGATCAGTGCTGACGCCAAATACCCGGGCAACCTCGGTGACGGCCACCCCAGGGTGGGAGCGCAGATAGGGTATGAGCGCCAGCAGACGGGCAGTATCGGTGCGAGCGGTCATGAGGCGTTCTCCTCCAACCGCAACACGGCATTGATCCTCTCAGCTAATACAGCGCGGGCCTGTTGGGGGGCAAGCAGGATGATACGACCGCCGGCACGCAGCACGGCTGTCGCAGCCTCGTCGTATCCACCAAACCCACCGGTAACAACCTCATAACCGTCGGGAACTGGCCCATCCCATTCGGCGCGGGTAGTCATAACCCCTAGACGCACTCCGGGGGCAACGGCCATCGTGACGTCAACTTCTTCCGGTTCAGGTGGCTCGAGACGATCAAGATGAGCCTCGATCACCTCGGGTTCGGGGCTTGTAACGGTGCCAGGTTCCCCCACGGTCGTCACGGCAGAACTGATACGCGACAGCCGGAATAGTCGTGGCTCATCGCGGTCGACGTCTCGCCCGACGAGATACCAACGGCCACGTCGCAAAGCCATGCGCCAGGGGTCTACGGTGCGGTGTTTTCCTCCTCGGTAACCGAAACGGACCCTGGACCGATCGATGGTGGCCCGCCACAGATCAGAAAACGATGGCGCATCTGCGCCGGTGACGACCTGGGTCGCAATACCCGCCTCCGTGTCGGGTTCAACTCCGGCAGCACGCAACTTCACAAGAGCAGACGTGGAGGACTCGTCGAGAACAGACTCACGCCACACCCGGGCTGCGGTCGCTAAAGCATCAGCCTCCGCTTGAGTGAACTGAACGGGAGGAAGCTCCACGTCGGCACGGGGAATGCGGTAGCCGACTTCGTCACCGAAGAAGGTGTCGAGGGTGACGGATTCGACGGTGATACCGATCCGACGCAGCTCCTCTTTGTCCCGTTCAAAGGACCGTTGAAACGCCACCTCGGAAACCTTGCGGTAGTCCTCAATCATGTCGCGCAGTTGCGCGCGAGTGAGGGGGCGGTCGGTGACCAGAAGAGCGATGACGAGGTTAACCAACCTCTCCGAACGCTGTGCAGCCATCGGCACCCTCCTTCCAGCGTCCCAGCCTACCCATCTGGACGGGGCATACCTGTCCCGTCACCCCAATTGTTGCCTACACTGCCGCCCGTGACCGATTTCGCCACCATTCATTCCGGTCCGGTACACGCAGCTGGCCGTTTCGCACCCTCCCCAACCTCAGCATTGCATCTGGGGAACCTCCGCACCGCGTTAGCAGCCTGGCTCTTGGCCCGTTCGACGGATCGTCGATTCGTGGTGCGCATCGAGGATTTAGATCACGCGCGAGTAGCCGCAGCCGGAGACATCGCCTCAACCCAGTTGCGCGATCTGGAATCCCTGGGTCTGGATTGGGACGGCCCGGTCATCCGACAGTCTGAGCGTCTCGACTTGTACGCCGACGCAGTAGCGGGGCTCGAAACCTACCCGTGTTTTTGTACCCGCAAGGAAATCGCGGCGGCCGCCACCGCCCCCAATGAAGCCGATTGGCGCCCGTATCCAGGCACCTGCCGCCTCCTCACCGCCCAGCAGAGATGCGAACGTGCAGCCAACCGAATGCCAGCCACCCGACTAGCGAGTCACCTGGACGCGGCCGAAGCAACCGACCTCGCTCGTGGCCGCGCCCGGGGACAGGTGGACGACCTTGTTCTGGTGCGCAATGACGGCACGCCAGCCTACAACCTCGCGGTAGTCGTCGACGATGGTCTGCAAGGGGTTGATCAAATTGTTCGAGCCCGAGACTTATGGTCCTCGGCCCCTCGTCAAGCACAGTTGGCCGAGCTCCTCGGTTTTGACCCCCCGAACTACGCCCACACTGGCCTTGTCACCGGTCCAGGAGGGATACGCCTGTCAAAGTCGGCGGGAGCAGCGGGGCTAGCCGATCTCGCGGATTCAGGTATCGATCACCACCGAGTCGTGGCATGGCTTTGTCGTTCTCTCGGACTCCCTGAGGTTGCTGATCCCCATGAGCTCGTCAACAACGCGTCTCTGACTCCACCCACCCCTGCAGCGGGCATTCACCGCTTAGATCCTGGGCCTCTTGGCGGAGCGACGGGATGGTGGAGTGATGCAGTTCTCGATGTGGCGGCGCTGCGCGAGACCCGTCGGCTCTAAGACACCTATCGGCCGGCATGTCTCGCGCAAAGCCATCGTCACTCAGGATTCCTTTTGAGCCGAGAGGATATCGATGACGTAGACCAGGGTCTCGCCCTTCTTTACCAGCGGGTTGGTGCTGCCGCTGGGGTAGGCGTCCGCAGGCGGCACGATGAGCATCACCCGAGAACCGACGGTCTGACCGGTCAATCCCTTCTTCCACCCAGGAATGGCGGAACTCATGGATCCAGTCACAGGTTCCCCGGAGTATCCGTCCTCAATAAGCTTCCCAGAGGACCAAGCATAGGTACGATACTTGACGTCAATAGCGTCATTAGCAGCGACCGCAGGACCCTTACCCTTGATGAGGGGCTGGACGACGAGCTTGTTCGGTTTGACGGCCTTGCCGATGGTCACCGCGGGAGCGCCCTGCACCTCCTTGACAGCGGGCAGACCAGCAGCCGGTTTGACGGACTCACCCGTGGCCTTCGACAAAGGAAGGCCGACGATATCGACGACGAAAATAAGGGAGTCACCCTTCATAATGCCAGCCTGTGGTGAACCACCTTGGGAGTCATAGCCGTCAGATCCAGGCAGCATGATGAGTACTCGGTCACCCTGATGTTTTCCGGCAAGGCCCTTAGCGAAACCAGGAACCACCTGAGCCAATGGGAAGGTAGCGGCAGCGCCACGCTTATAGGAAGAGTCGAACTCCTTGCCGGTACGACCGTTGACACCGACATAATTCACCTTGATAGTGGCGTTCTTGTCGACCTTCTCGCCTTTGCCCTCCTTGAGGACTTTGGACTCGGTCTTAGCGATAACCAGCGGCCAGGCTCCATCAACCTTCGGCGCCTTGCCGTCCTCGCCGGAAACCTTAATCTGGTCAAGGTTAGTGACCATAGTCGGCTTCTTCGTCGGGGAGGAGGAAGCCTCGGCGCTGGCAGAAGCGGAAGCCGGAGTACTGGAGGCACTCACTGATGGCTTCGGATCCGACGACGACTTGCTACAGGAGGCGAGGGCCAGCGACGACACGCACAGGGCGACGGTTAGTGCCGCGGCACTGACCGGACGATACTTGTTCGAACTCACTTGCCTGAGGTTACCCGAGCGACGCTTCAAGACAATTGAAGCCATGCGCAAGAACTCACAGTTCGATGAGGTCGAGGAGCTGACCCAACTCCTCATGAGTAAGCTCACGCATATCGCCGCGCCCCAACCGCTTTAATCGAACCGGGCCGATTGCGGTGCGAGACAACCGACGCACTGGGTGGGCGACTGAATCCATGATGCGACGCACGATCCGGTTGCGGCCCTCATGAAGACTCACCTCGACCAGGGAATGCTCGTCGCCGGCCTGAACCAGACGCACAGCGTCGGGCTTGACAGGGCCATCTTCGAGGGTCAGCCCTTTCGAGAGGCGGTGGATGACTTTGTCATCAACGCGGCCCTCAACATCGGCCAAGTAGGTCTTGAGAACCTTGTAAGACGGGTGGGCCATCCGGTTAGCGAATTCTCCGTCGTTGGTCAGCAAGATGAGGCCCGAGGTCTCAGTGTCGAGCCGACCTACGTGGAACAGGCGGATACCGCGCGGCACCCCTTCGAGGTCGGACAGGCAAGGGCGGCCTTCCGGATCGTCCATGGTGGAGACGACTCCCTGCGGCTTATTGAGTACGTAATAGACGTGACGCCGCGCAGTCGGGATGCGGGAGCCATCGACCCGGATCTCATCGCGCTCAGGATCAACACGTCGTCCCTGCTCAACGATGAGCTCACCGTTGACCTCAACCCTTCCAGCCGCGATCATGTCTTCAGCGGCACGGCGGGACGCCAGTCCGGCCTGGGCCAGCACTTTCTGCAACCGGATACCTTGCTCGTCACTCATATTTCTATCCTTAAAGTGTTCAGTCAGTAGCGAGGAGATGCGCGAGAACGGATTCCTCACCGTTCTCCTCAAAATCGGCCAGAGCCATCGCCACTGAGGCGCGCACGATTCTGCCTCGGTCAGCATTAATGCCCTGGGATCTCATTGTCAGTCTCGCAGTCTCCAGAGCGATGAGCTCCTCGGTAGAGACATAGACGGTGATCTTCTCATCATGGCGCACACGCCCACTACCGGCACGCTTCCCACCAGAGGTGGCGTCTTGAGAGGACTTACGCGGTGTGCGTACCTCAGGCTGTTGACTAGCTTCAACCGACTCGGATTCGTGGCTACCAACCGTTGGGCGGAAGAGCTCGTTAGCCCCTGGCAAGCTCACTCGGCGCGGCATCGAGCCAGTACCTCCTTCGCCAAATCACGGTAGGCCTGAGCCCCCGGGGATGAGGAAGCGTAGCTCGTGATGGGCTCCCCGGCGACAGTGGTCTCAGGGAACTTGATAGTGCGCTTGATGACGGTGTGGAATACGACGTCACCAAAAGCCTGCACCACCCGCTCCATGACCTCTCGGGCGTGCACAGTACGCGGATCGAACATGGTTCCGAGGATGCCGAGGACCTCCAAGTCGGAATTGAGACGGTCCTGGACCTTCTCAATGGTGTCGGTGAGCAGAGCAATACCACGCAGGGCAAAGAACTCACACTCCAACGGCATGATGACGTAGTCGGAAGCGGTCAGGGCGTTGATAGTGAGCAGACCTAACGACGGCGCACAGTCAATGAGAATCATGTCGTATTCGCTGCGAACCCGGTCAATAACCCGCTTGAGGGTCTGCTCGCGGGCCACCTCGCTGACAAGCTGCACCTCAGCAGCTGACAAGTCAATATTGGCCGGTAACAGGTCCATGCCCTCAGTCTCGGTGGGCTGGATGACGTCGTAGATGTCATCATGAGGCGACATCAGCAGGGTGTAAATAGAGTTCTCGAGAGTATGGGGGTTGATTCCCAAGCCCACCGAGAGAGAGCCCTGCGGATCGAAGTCCACCAGCAGAACGCGCCGTCCGTACTCAGCCAGCCCCGCTCCCAGATTGATGGTGGTCGTCGTCTTACCAACACCACCCTTTTGGTTACACATCGAGATGACAGTGGCATGTTTCGGGCCGTCAGGGATCGGCGTCGGCTCGGGAAGATCAGGAAGCGGGCGTCCGGTCGGACCGATCGAGTTCTCGGCGGCCTCTTCGGCCTCCCGGCCCGGACCAGGGACGCGGAACAACGGCTCGGTGGCTGTCTCGGACACGTGCTGACCTTCCTCTCAACGTCGCGACAATACTGCGCTCGCATTAACGATAGTGGGCACAACCGACAACCACACCTACCCTCAACACTGACCTTAGATGGCCCGGGGGTGCGACGCGCGGTAGACCTCCCTCAAATGATCGGCCGTCACGAGGGTATAAATCTGGGTCGTCGTCACGGAAGAATGCCCCAGCAACTCCTGCACGACGCGGACGTCGGCACCACCGTCTAATAGGTGGGTGGCGTAGGAATGTCGAAGACTGTGCGGGGATAGGTGCTCGACGTCGAGCCCGGCGCCCTCACCGGCACGACGTATAACAGCCCATGCTGACTGTCGTGACAGCCGCCGACCGCGGGTATTGAGCAGTAGGGCATGTTCGCCGTTGCCAGCCTTAGCCCACGCAGGACGTCCCCTTACTAACCAGGCATCCACAGCTTGAGCGGCGTAGCTGCCCAGCGGAACGATGCGCTCCTTATCCCCCTTGCCAATGAGCCTCAAACCGAGGTCAGGGTCATCCAGCACAGGACGGATGTCATCAACGTCCAGGGCACAGACCTCGGAAACCCGTGCCCCCGTACCGTAAAGCAGTTCCAACAGGGCGGCATCCCGTAGCCCCTCAACGGTGCTGGTATCAGGCGCGGCAAGCAATGCCTCAACTTGATCCATTGTCAAGGCCTTCGGGAGCCGACGGGAACGGGTGCCTGGAGAAATCCCAGCAGTGACATCGGTCTGGACCTGACCAGTCCCCGTTGCAAAACGGTGCAGATTTCGTACTGCAACCACACAACGCGTAACAGACGCGGGGGCCAAGCCAATCTGGTCCAGGTGGCGTCGAAATTCCTCGACGTCGACACGGGTCACCTCGGCTAACGATCCGATCCCGCGCGAGCGGAGGTATTCCTGGTAACGCAACAGGTCACGTCGGTAGGACTGCACCGTGTTATCGGACAGACCTCGCTCCACTACAAGATGACGCAAGTAATCCTCAGTCTGGCCACCGATAGACGAGGTCACTTAGCGAAAGCCCCATTAAGACCGCCAGAGCGCTCCCGAATAGGCCACGACGAATGAGCCGGGCGCAGCTGGTCAATGCGACCAGTGCGACGAGCCAGTTCCAAGGCCAGCACACCCGTTACGAGGGTCGGAGACTGACATTGCCCGGCGTAGATTGCCTCGACGAGGTCATCTAACGGCTCCCACCCAGCCTTCATCGACACCTCTTCGCCTTCTAGCACGAATCCCTCAGGGCGCGGTGCCTCGTGGAGGCCTCGGGCCAGGTAGATCCGCAAGGACTCCTGGGATCCTCCCGGAGTGGTGACGACGTCAACGAGAACCCGCCAATCATCGGCCGACAGCATGGCCTCCTCGGCCAATTCACGCTGGGCAGCCGTTAGAAAATCCTCTCCCTTGACGTCGAGCAGGCCAGCCGGCGGTTCGACCAACACCATGCGCACCGGGTGGCGGTACTGTCTTACGACCGCGACACGATCCTGGGCATCCAGGGCGATGATGCCGACCGCACCGGGGTGGCTCGTGTACTGACGGTTGATCCGCTCCCCCGACGGGGTAAGAACCGCATCATCAACGAAATCGCACACCCGTCCCGCAGCCTTCACCTGGTGGTCAACGACCTGCCAGCACTCGTCCTTATCCCAGCGCTCCTGACTCACTTGTCAACCTCCTTGGCGGTCTCTTTGGCCGCATCCTTCGATACCGCTTTAGCGTGCCCGACAGCCGCTGCGACGAGTCCCCGGAACAGCGGGTGGGCGTGAGTCGGACGGGACTTAAGCTCAGGATGAGCCTGGGTAGCCACGAAGTACGGATGGGTCTGACGATCCAGTTCGACGAACTCGGCAAGACCGCCATCTGGGGAGGTGCCGCTAATGCGCAGTCCAGCCTGTTCTAGACGGTCGCGGTAAGCGTTGTTGACCTCGTAACGGTGGCGGTGGCGTTCGGTAACTGTCGTCGTGCCGTACAACTCGGCAACCAGGGAATCCTTGGCAAGCTTGGCCGGATAAGCCCCCAGACGCATCGTTCCACCTAGATCAGCTTTACCAGACACCGCCTCGACCTGCTCTGCCATCGTCGCGATGACCGGATCTGGGGTTTGTGGGTCGAACTCGCTGGATGCGGCATTCTCAATGCCAGCTAGGTCGCGAGCCACCTCAATAACTGCGCACTGCATACCCAAGCACAGTCCGAGGAAGGGGACCTTGCGTTCGCGGGCATAACGGATGGCACCAATCTTGCCCTCAACACCACGAATACCGAATCCACCCGGTACACAGATGGCGTCGACGTCCTTTAGCTGCTGGGCGGCACCCTCGGGGGTAGCACACGAGTCAGAGGCAACCCAGACCACATTGACCTTGGCCTTATTGGCGAACCCGCCTGCACGCAGGGCCTCGGTAACAGACAGGTAGGCGTCAGGAAGATCGATGTACTTGCCGACCAAGGCCACCGTCACCTCGCTGCGAGGTTTACGGACGCGATCCAGCAGATCGTCCCACGTCGTCCAGTCAACGTCGCGGAAAAACAAGCTCAATTTCTGCACGACGTAGGCGTCAAGTCCCTCATGGTGTAGAACCTTCGGAATGAGGTAGATCGACGGAGCGTCCGGACACGAGACGACAGCCGGGCCCTCGACGTCGCACATGAGGGCGATCTTTGACTTGATGCCTTTGCCCAACGGACGCTCTGATCGACACACGATGGCGTCGGGCTGGATGCCGACCTCGCGTAGCGCGGCCACCGAATGCTGAGTGGGTTTAGTCTTCATCTCACCAGAAGGCTTGATGTAGGGAACGAGCGAGACGTGCAAGAAGAACACATTCTCCCGGCCAATCTCGTGACGCACTTGACGGGCGGCCTCCAGGAAGGGAAGTGACTCGATGTCACCGACGGTGCCACCGATCTCGTGAATGACGACGTCGGGATGGCCCTCCTCCATCGCCAACATGCGTTCCTTGATCTCGTTGGTGATGTGAGGAATCACTTGGACCGTGTCTCCCAGGTAGTCACCGCGGCGCTCCTTGGCGATGACAGCGGAATACACCTTGCCAGTGGTCACATTGGCCTGTCCGGATAAGTTCTCGTTGAGGAAGCGCTCGTAGTGGCCGATGTCGAGGTCAGTCTCGGCACCGTCTTCGGTGACGAACACCTCGCCGTGTTGAAACGGATTCATCGTCCCCGGATCGACGTTGAGGTAGGGGTCTAGCTTTTGCATCGTGACTTTGAGGCCACGCGCCTTCAGAAGAGACCCTAGGGAAGAGGCCGTGAGCCCCTTTCCTAGGGAGGAGACGACCCCTCCGGTGACGAAAACGTGCTTGCTGCAGTGATTGTCGGTACCCACGGGCCTCCAGCCTAACTGATCACCCGGCCTCTGGGTCAAGATCCCATCTGCGCCACGAATCCACCTGACAACTCCTGCAAGGTCAGACGCCATCTCCCCGGTTGAAGCGTGGCTTTTTCAAGCTGGACCGGTTGTCTCATAACCAAGGCCGTCGTCAATCCCTCTGACGAACTTCACGCAACAGGTCGTGGGCGTGTTCGTGCCCCGATTCCGAATCCACCATGCCACTCATCATCCGTGACAGTTCGATTTCCCGATCCGCGCCAATGACCTCGCGCAGCCCCGAACTGGTGACGGCTCCGTCAGAGGCCTTGGTGATGACGACATGCGTGTCCGCGAATGCCGCCACCTGGGCCAGGTGGGTAACAACAATGACCTGGTGGCGTCGCGCCAACTGACGCAGTCGCCGTCCGATTTCAATACCGACCGCACCTCCGACGCCCGAATCGATCTCGTCAAAAACGAAAGTCTGCGGAGTCTGGGTTTGCGCCGCGACGACCTCTAAGGCCAGTCTCACCCGAGAGAGTTCCCCGCCCGAGGCGGCCTTGGCCAACGGAACCGGATCGGAACCGGGGTTAGCCGCCAACATTATCGTCACCGAATCAGCACCGCGTGGCCCCATCGGTGCAGGCTCGACACTAAATTCCAGTTGGGCATGCGGCATCGCCAGCGCAGCCAGCTCAGGACGCACCTGGGCAGCTAACCTGACGGCCGTGCGACGGCGCACCGCGCTTATGTGGTCAGCGGATCGCCTCAACTCGGATCGCAGTTGTTCAACCTGTTGTCCCAATGACTCAAGATCGGTACCAGCAGGATCAAGCTCGGCAAGTCGTCGCCGGTCTGCGGCGGTGGTTTCGATCAGATCGTCGAGAGTAGTGGTGCGTGCCCTTAGCAGCCGCTGAATAGCTGCCAACCGACCCCCCAATTCCTCAAGCCTTTGGGGATCAGCCTCGGCCCGGGCGGCATGGCCAGCGACCGAAGCAGCTAGGTCAGTGAGGTCATACGACATCTGGCGGGCACGCTCAGCCAGCTCCGCAGCCTGCGGATCAGCATCCCCCGTGCCATCCAGCTCGTGTACGGCCTGTTCCAGCAAAGCAAGCGCTCCCGGCTGCGGACCGGTCGACGTCTCTGCCCCATTGAGCAGAACATCAGCCTTTCTCAAGGACTCTCGGATCGACTGAGCAGCCTGTAGCCCCGCCATCTCGGCAATGAGGTCATCATCCTCACGGGGCTTAGGATCAACAGCATCAACCTCGCCGACCCGGCGCGTGAGCACCTCGCGTTCCATCTCGGCCCCAGCGCGATCCTCGTTGAGACGGTGAAGGCACTGGGATGCAGCGCGAAACTCCGCCCACAGCTGTGCATGCCGACTCAAGTCATCTGCCAATTCATCTCCGGCGGCCCGGTCAACGACGTCGAGCTGCCGCGATGCATCGACCAACCTCACCTGCTCGGACTGGCCATGGATGGTCACCTGATCCCCAACGATGCGGGCCAGCTGGCTAGCGGTAACTTGAGCCCCTCCAAGCAGCGCTCGAGAGCGATGACTCGTGATGTGTCGGGCGCAGATCACCTCGCCATCCTCGACTGTTCCGCCAAGCTCGCTGATGAGACCGTCATCAGGCGCGTCAAGGACGGCTTCGACGACGGCGCGATCACAGCCATGCCGAACCAACCCGGTGTCAGCCTTATCGCCGAGCAGCAAACCAATACCGGTCACCACCATGGTCTTTCCGGCACCGGTCTCGCCGGTGACCGCCGTCAGCGCGGATGAGGGCTCGAGTACCGTCTCATCGATGACACCGAGTCCACGAATACGCACACTACGTATCACGAAGTCTCCTCTGGGTGATGACGACCACGGCCCTGACGCCACCCGCTGACCGGAAGTTCAAACTTTTTGACCAGACGTGAGGTGAAAGGCTGCGCGGCCAGACGAGCAATGCGCAAGCGATCGGGGTGACGGACGACGGTGATTCTCTCCCCCGGCCTTACGGTGCACGATCGGCGTCCGTCGCACCACAAAGCCGCCGATTCCGAGCCATCTGGCTGGATGTCGAGGTCCACTCGAGCGGCTGGACTCATGACCAGCGGTCGAGCAAAAAGAGCATGGGCGCTCAACGGCACCATGAGCATGGCGTCGAGGTCAGGCCACATGACCGGCCCCCCAGCTGAGAACGCGTAGGCCGTCGATCCGGTCGGGGTCGAGACCAGGATCCCATCACAACTCCAGCGTTGCACCGGCAACTCGTCAACAGACGCTAACACGTCGAGCATCCGCCGCCGGGCTGCCTTTTCCAGGGATAACTCGTTGACGGCAAATGAACCCCACCGCTGTTGCCCGGAATGCTCAGTGACTGTGATCTTAAGCACCAGGCGGTCTTCGACGGTGTAGTCGCGCGAACACACCTTATTCACCAAATCCGCCATGTCAGAGCGCTCCAACTCAGCCAGGAAACCAACATGGCCAAGATTGACGCCAATCATCGGAACGTGACGAGGTAACGACCATTCGGCAGCTCGCAATAGCGTGCCGTCGCCACCAAAGACGACGACCACCTCGGCTTCGTGGGCGAAATCCTCCAGGCCTTCAAGACCGATCTGTGGCAACTTAGCCGACATCGGCTCCACCTGGTCATCCGGAACCGCGCAACCAATGCCTCGCCCTGCCATTTCAGAAATGAATTCGGCAGCCGCGTCAAAGGCGTCGTCCCGCGTGGCATGGGTGACGACGACAACGTATCTGGAAGGGCTCGTGTCGTTCACAAGACCACAGTAGCGGCCCTAGCCTCCCCAGATGTCTGTCATCGGCTCATACGTTCCAGCAGGATGAAGTGTTCAATGTTTCCGTCCTGTCCGGGCAACGGGCTATCGCACTCGGCGCGCATACGCCAGCCCAGATCTACTGCCGCTGCTATGACCCCAGCGACAGCCTGAGAGCGCAAGGCAGGGGCCGTGACAACGCCATGAGGCCCCAGGGCCTTGCGACCAACCTCAAATTGAGGCTTCACCAGTAGCAGCATGAGGCCGTCTGGGCTAACAACAGCTGACATGGGTTCAAGGATCATCGTCAAGGAGATAAAGGAGACATCTCCGACTACGAGCTCCACTGGCTCAACAACGCCATCAACCGCCAGGTCGGCAGGTTGAAGATCGCGCAAGTTCAAGCCTTCATGAACAATGACGCGGGGATCATTCCGCAGTATCGCAGACATCTGGTCGTGACCGACATCAACGGCATGCACACGTTCGGCTCCCCGCGACAGCACAACTTGAGTGAACCCACCGGTAGAGGCCCCCGCATCGAGCACTCTTGACGGCACTTGGACGCCGAGGGTATCTAGGGCACCTAGGAGTTTGTGTGCAGCGCGAGATACCCACACCTCCTCGTCAGCAACCAGCTTGTCAGAGGCGCGCACCTTCATCGCTGGTTTAGTGACGACGGCCCCATTGACCGCCACTCTGCCTTCCCGCACTAGGCGTGTGGCAAGGGTGCGGGAACGTGCCAGTCCGGCTTCAACAAGGGCCTGGTCGAGTCTCACGGGGACAGATTGCCACCTCTCAGGCACTTGGCGCATCCATCGGCGGTAACCTCATCCTTCGACGTAGCAGGCATTGAGTAATTAGGGCTATGTGATAATGCAGGTCATCGGAAAGCACGTCCTGCTTAGCGAGTATTGCTATCTCGATATTGGATATTAGAAGGGGTCTTCATCCCCCAGCCCCCGAGCTTTGAGGGCTTCCCCCATCTCTAGGGCATGACCGACAGCCCCTACGAACATCGGAATAAGGAACCTCCAGCTACACCGTTCCAGCCCACGTGCCTTTGCGGCCTCCCTGACCTGGCCTATGGATCCGACGAGGTACGGGATCGTGGTCCACATTAAGGCGATGGTGAGTGCAAATTTCTCCGGTTTAGCACCCAACGGCTGTAGTGGCCGAGCCAAGGTCACAATGGTGTCCATGAGCGCACCGGGATCCGTAGTGCATGTCACCAGCCGAGCAATGTAAAGACAGGCCAGCAATCCGGCAACATAAATCACACCGCGCTGCCACGTCGTGAAAAGACAGTGATACGCAAGTATGAGAGCATTCGCGATCCATAGCGGTACGCCAATGGATAAGGCCGTGCGCACCGGTAACCTGGCGACAACCAGGTCAATGACAACGGCCAGCACCAGGCAGCTCAGGGAAAACCACCATTGCTTGACGAAAAACGGGGTTACGCCGACGAGTAAGACGAGTAGGTACTTCGACCAGACTGGCATTCGGTGTGCAGGGCTGTTCCCAGCTCGGTACCCACCTAAGAAGGCCGAAGCGTCAGACGTCATCAACGCTCATCCTGTCCACCGCGTCGAGGCAGGACACCGCCTTGATCGGACATCATCCGGGCCCGGTAGCCGGCAATGACCTCCCCCGGGTCGCCGTCGTCGACAACTCGACCGTCTTCGACAGCCAGCACTCGGTCAAAGGAAGCCGCCAATTCCAGGTCGTGGGTGCAGCACAGAATCTGCTGGTCCAAGCGTTCAAACGCGTGCCGCACCATCTCCCGGTTTCGCAGATCCAGCAGGGTCGTTGGCTCGTCGGCGAGGATGACTGATGGTTCGACAGCCAGCACACTCGCCAGGGACACCAATTGGCGTTCTCCTCCTGATAGAGCGTGCACACTGCGTCCAGCGACGGCGTCCAATCCCTGATCGGCAAGGATCTGCATGGCCATTTTATGGCGCTCAGTCCGGTTACGGATGCGCTGGCGCAAGGACAGTTCGACGTCGGCCACTGGGGTCGACATGACGAGTTGGCTCATCGGATTAGTAAAGATGTAGCCGACGTGGCGTCGGACCGCACGACCATCCTGAGAGGGGTTAATTCCATCGACAGTGACGGTGCCACTCGTCGCCTCGACTAACCCGTTAACGAGTTTGAGAAGAGTCGACTTGCCCGCCCCATTAGGGCCGATAACGGCAACTCTACGCTCGGGCAGGATGAGGTTCATCGTGTTAAGAATCGTCACTCGACGGTGGCGGCCCTCAACGTCGTACTCGTCAACGTCAACGCCGACATTGTTGAACTCAATCACGGCATAAGGCGGGGAAAAGCAGTCAGCACCGCAGTAGCGATGAGACAGGCCAAGATCCCCTTCACTACATCGAGGCCAAAGAAGACAAGATTGGCTGTCAGGGCTGCCTTTAAGCTCAGCTTCGCGAAGCCCATTAGCCCGAAGATGCCGCCGAGGTAGACGCACACCAGATCTACCAATACGACGACAAAAAGCCATACCGGCAGCATCGACTTACGTGGGCGTCGACGCAGCACGGAAGTAGCTACTGAACCCGCAACGAAAGCGCTGATTAGCCATCCCCATAGAAACCCGCCAGTGGGGCCCACTAGGACGCCGACCCCACTACCTCCACCGCTAAAGACGGGCAGACCCAGCGCGCCTACGAGAATATACAGGCCTACCGCACATCCGCCACGGATACTTCCCAGCACCATCGGTGTCAACATGACGGCAATCATCTGAAGTGCAAAAGGGACCGCCCCCACCATGAACATCGGTGGGATGACGGCTAGTACAGCGATGAGAGCTGCAAAGACCGCGATAAGGGCCAGGTCGGTGGCCTGGAAACCATTGCGTGACGACATCGGGTTCCTTCCCATGACGAGATAGCGCGGCCGCCCAAGAGGGCAGCCGTTGGGATCAATTGAACACCGTTCAGTGAAGCTTGTCGAAGAGCCGGCTAGCCTCGTCGGGAATGGTCACATTCGACTCGTAGACGAGGGCCATCATGGCCGTCAAGGCATCGAGCTGCCCGAAAATATCATCGGGGATATTCTCCGCACGGACCTTTCGGCCGGCGTGCACCGACACGGTGCTCCCACCGCAACGCGCGCGGTCGCCGGACACATCGACCTCTCGCTTGGGGCCAAGCAACCCGGATAGATTGGCAGCAATATTCTGCGGTCGATCCTCAGGAACGGCAGCTAGCAGGTCAGCGACACCGTGAGCACCGGTGAAGACGAATAGCGAGTCAATTTTCATCGCATTCGCGCCACGAATGTCGGTGTCTAAGCGATCCCCGACAAAGATTGGTGAGGTAGACCCTAATCGGGAAATAGTAGCCTCCAGCAGTGGGCGGTAAGGCTTCCCAGCGATAACAGGATCGACATCGCAGGTAGACGCGACGACGTCAAGCTGAGCGCCAATGCCCGGAACAATGCCGCGATCGGTTGGACGAGTGATGTCTGGGTTAGCGGCGTACCACTTGGCACCCGCTTGCAAAGCGAATCCTGCCTCCTCAAGCAGTGGCCAGGCGATCTGTGAGTCATACCCCTGAATGACAGCGACCGGATCATCCTTAGCGGACTCCACCGGCTGCAGTCCGCGCGCTCGCGCCTCGTCGCGTAACGACTCTGTGCCGACGATGAGTACCCGGGCGCCAGCAGGTAATGCACCGGCAGCAAGATCGGTGATCGCCTGCGCTGAAGTGACGACATCATTAGGACCAGCCGGGATGCCAATATCGGTCAGGTGTTGAGCAACTACCTCAGCGGAACGAGCAGCATTGTTGGTGACGAAACCGATCTTAATGCCCCGCTGCCGCAATTCGGCAATGGTGCCAGGAGCTTCCGGAACCGGGTCCGGCCCCAGGTAGACCACCCCGTCCAGGTCGAAGAGGGCTGCGTCATGTCCGTCGATGAGGGCAGCGCTCACTGGTCTGTCCCCTCGTCCTCATCTCCGTCTTCGATGAAGATCATGCCGTCATCAGGATCCCCGCTTGGTTCCCGACCATCAATGATGTCAATGCGGGCCTGACTGTCAAGGAAATTGGCAGGATCGTGGCTCTGGGCCGAGACGAACCACGTCCGAGCACCAGCCGTGTCGCCGTCCTCCAGCAGGGTCTCGGCGTAAGCGTAGTGCAGTCGAGCGGTTGCTTCAGTTGGTGTTTTAAGACTCTTGACGGCGTCGCGAAGCAAGCGAACAGCCTCATCTCTCTGACCAAGATCACGACGTGCACCGGCCTGGACGAGCACGAGCTCGACCTGCTGGGCCGGGCTAAGATCTGCTCCCTGACCCTCACGGATGAGACGAAGGGCAGTCTGCGGGCGTCCCAGCGCTCGCTCGCAGTCGGCTATCACTGGGAGGAAGTTGTCGTTACCAGTCATCCGTCGAAGCGCGCGGTAGTCATTGAGGGCAGAAGCATATTCGCCCGCCTGATACGCGGCTTCGGCAGCCACTTCACGTAGGACGGGTAGTCGCGGGGCGCGTCGACGAGCCGCCTGAGCATGGGCGTTAGCCTGAGCCGGATCCTCGTCGAGAAGTTCAGCAGCGGCAACCAGATGTCCCTCAATGATGTGCGCGGTATCAGTCGGGACACCACGCAGCTCAGCACGCACCGACGCCGGAAGGGCCTTCTCATCGAAGTCCAGCGGAGCCATCGGCTCATCATATGCTTGGGTGTGCGTAGGATTGACGGCATCGTCCTTGCCGCAGCGATCATCGCGATTGCCGGAGCGGTGCCCGTCCTTGCGACCATCCTTCCGGAAATCCCGGCGACCGTCTTGACGATCCTTGTCCCACCGGCGATCGCCACGGAAGTCTCGCCTGGAGCTGCGGTCGTCACGCCACGCACGCTCTGAGTCACCCCTGCGCCGCGATTTCCGGTCATCGTCCCAACGACGACCCCTATCTCCACGATACGGACCGTCACCGCGACAGCCACCAGACTTGGAGTTCCAACCACCGCGTCCGCCAGACTTGCTGGACCATCCGTTTCGGTCCGGGCCTCGACGGCCTCCGCCAGAGCGACCGTTATTAGGGGACGAAGAATCTGCCATACTGACATTCTCCCGCACAGATAGGGTTCATGGCGAACTGGCTGGTGGGTGGTGTTTGTGGGGGTGTGGCCGTGCCCGCGTATACGCCCGTGTGTGCGGCATGGTGAACACGGGGTCACTGGCAGGCATTCTCGGGGGAATGCTCGCCA
>NZ_LWHO01000016.1 GCF_001642025.1 Cutibacterium namnetense
GAGAGTGTCACTGGCGCCACTGTCGTCGGTGATACGCAAGTGCGCCCGATACTTTCCGATTCGGGTGAGGGTGCGAGTGATCTCAGGCGTAGCACTATCAATCTCGTAGTGTTCGTCACCATCCAAATCCCATTGCCAGCGGCGGATATGGCCGAAAGCCGTATACGACGAGGACGCGTCCAAGTCGAGTGGTTCGCCTTGGCGTACGAGTTCTTGCCCGATCACGGCGGCACGCATCCGTACCCCTGGTACT
>NZ_LWHO01000006.1 GCF_001642025.1 Cutibacterium namnetense
GAAACCAACACTCACCGTCAAACCCGACAAGCATCAATCCCAATCCGGCCACCATCCGAAACCACCACAAGCAGCCCCTGACAGCTCGGAAAACACTACACACACCCCACCACCAATGCAAATCCGAGTTCGTTGACCACCAAAACACCTAGTCAGAAGGCTTTCAACGAAAGTCCCGCGACCTCGTCGATACTGACAGATCCAGGGCCTCTAACCGATCTGCCTGCAAACTCATCACTCCTTCATCCCCCCTCTCGAGGATCCCTCGCACTACCAAGGACTGCGATGTTCGAGCAACACGTCGATAGTGCCTCCACACCCCCGGGGTGACGATGACATTAAGCAGACCGGTTTCGTCCTCCAGGTTGAGGAAGGTCACTCCACCAGCCGTCCCGGGTCGTTGACGGTGGGTAACCACCCCGGCAACTTCGATACGTCGTCCGGCCTCAACACCATCCAACCAGTCGATCCGCACCACACCCCGTCGATTAAGGACCCCCCGTACATGGCGGATCGGATGATCAGCGGTACTAATACCGGTGGCGTGGAGGTCGTCACTTAGTAATTCCATCTGAGTAGGTTCAGGAAGCAGCGGAGGTTGGGTGGCCACCTGAACGTCCAACTGCCCCGGGCCGACACCATTTATCTGGCCAATCTGCCACAGGGCACCGCGCCTGGAACCGACAAGATCGTCGAAAGCACCGGCCAGGGCCAGCGCCTCGACCTCCTCACCGCTCAAATCAACCCGGCGAGCGAGATCGTCGAGGCTGGCGAAGGATCTTCGTTTCCCCTCCTCAACAATCCGAGTCGCCGTCTCGGCACTAATACCGGAGATATCGGAAAGCCCCAACCTCACGGCGAAGCAAGTATCGCGCCGATGGTCACCATCATCACGATTGGGATCAAAAGCTCCGATCTCGGATTCGTCGTGGTCGCGGAGGCAGCCCTCCATCCCCGTTTCCAAGCCTTCACCGCCGTGCTCTTCGTAGCACGAATCCAGTAACTCTAGATCTGCATTTACTGACGACTTCACCACATCAGGACGTCTCGTCACCACACCATGCCGTCGGGCATCGGCTACCAAAGTTGCCGAGGAATAGAACCCCATCGGCTGACTGCGCAACAAGGCCGCCAGATAAGCTGCTGGGTAGTGCAGTTTGATCCAGACTGAGGAGTAGACCAGCCCGGCGAAGCTCAGCGCATGGGACTCAGCAAATCCGAAGTTCGCGAAAGACTCGATGCGAGCGTAGATGTCTTGGGCCGTCTCGTCGTCAATCCCATTGGCGGCCATCCCCTCGAAAAGTTTGGTGCGCAGGGAGTCGATGCGTTCCATTCCCCGCTTAGACCCCATAGCCCGACGTAACAGGTCGGCGTCAGCAGCCGTGCAGTTGCCCACCGTGATAGCCATCTGCATGAGCTGCTCTTGAAAGACCGGAATCCCCAGGGTGCGTTCGAGCACCGGCTCCAGCAGCGGGTGGGGATAGGTAACTGGTTCGGCGCCAGTACGTCGGCGAATGTAAGGATGCACCGCGCCTCCCTGCACCGGACCAGGCCGAATGAGTCCGATCTCCACAGCTAGGTCGTAGAAGCAGCGCGGTTTAAGACGAGGCAGAGTGCCAATCTGGGCGCGGCTTTCTACCTGAAAAACCCCGATGCTGTCACCACGACACAACATGTCGTAAACCCCCGGCTCATTGCGCGGGATAGCGGCCAAGGTCCAAGAACGTCCGCAATGCCGGGAGATGAGGTTAAAGGAAATGCTCAGTGCAGAAAGTATCCCCAGCCCGAGCAGGTCGAACTTCACCAACCCCATCCAGGCACAGTCTTCCTTATCCCACTGCAACACCGTGCGGCCAAGCATCCGGGCCGGCTCAATGGGACAGATGCATTCGACTGGTTCTCGCGTCAGCACCATTCCGGCCGAGTGGATACCCAGGTGACGTGGCAAACCCATGACCTGTTGGGCTAAGGCAGCAACGTCGTCAGGGACCTCGGAACCATCAATATCTTGCGGCGAGGGCGGCACCGACCGCCTTTCCACCTGACGCGACCATGCGTCTTGCTGACCTTGTGAATAGCCGAGGACCTTAGCCATGTCACGAATGGCGCTACGCGGACGATAGGTGATGACGTCGGCCACTTGGGCGGCATTGCGCCTACCGTATTTGGCGTAGACGTACTGGATGACCTCCTCGCGGCGACGGGCATCGAAGTCGACATCAATGTCAGGTTCCTCCTCGCGTAGCACCGACAGGAATCTCTCAAAAGGCAAACCATAAAAGACCGGATCGACGACTGTAATTCCCAGGACATAACAAACCGCCGAAGCCGCAGCTGATCCACGTCCCTGGCACAAAATCCCCTGTGACCGCGCAAATTCCACAATATCGGAAACAATAAGGAAATATCCGGCGAAATCCCGGGCCTCGATGAGGTCAAGCTCGGTAGCCAGGCGGTCCTTGGCTACCAGATCATCCCCGTAGCAATCCCGGCGTCCCTCTTCTACCAAATGACGCAGCCAACTTATGGGCGTATGACCGTCAGGCACCTTCTGGTCAGGCAGACGAGGACGCACCGACTTCAGGTGGAAGGCCGTCCTCTCAGACACCGCCACCGTATTGTCCACTGCATCTCGATGACGACTGAAGAGATCTGCCATCTCAGCTCCACTACGCAGCCGCGCCACCGGGCCGGGAGGCAACCACCCGTCCATATCGTCGAGACTGCGTCGGGCCCGCACCGCCGACAAAGCACAGGCCAACTCAAACTGCTCGGCCCCGGCGTAATGAGCAGCTGTCGTCGCCACCGTCGACAAGCTGTGGCGAGAAGCTAGTTCTGCGAGGAGGTCGTTGTCGCGAGAATCGGCGGGAGCCCGGTGGTCGGTCAGCTCGACCAGAACGTTGTCGATGCCAAAGAGGTCAACCAGCCGGCGCAGTTCCGCTTCGGCCTGCGGCACTCCTTTAGCCAAACCTTGCCTCACCGCCCCCTTGCGGCACCCGGTAAGGACAGTCCAGTGCCCGTCGGCTACCTCGGCCAGATGGTCGAGGTTGTGCACCGGATGGCCCTTGTGTCCTCCCTCGGCCAAGTAAGCGTCGGTAAGAGCTCTAGCCAAACGTCGATACCCTTCCGGCCCATTGGCCAGCACGAGTAGATGACTGCCCACTGGGTCAGCCACCCCGTTCTGCGGCTCAGGAAGACCAATCGACAACTCCGACCCGATGACAGTGGGAAGACCACAGACTTCAGCAGCCTCGGCCATCCTAACTACCCCATAAAGGCCATCATGATCAGTCAAAGCCAGACCTGACAGCCCTAGCTCCACCGCCCGAGTGACGAGGTCTTCGGGGCTGGATGCGCCGTCAAGGAAGCTGTAAGAGGAATGGCAGTGCAATTCGGCATAGGGCACCACTGGCCCCTCCGGCCGGACTGGACGACGGCCAAAGGGCTTACGGACACGACGGTAACCGACCTGATCAGCGTGACTCTCCTGGTGACCATGAAGAGCAGGTCTCCCAGAAATACGTCTTTCCAATTCACGCCAGGGAATTGGCGGATTGTGATAACTCACCGCGATCACGCCTCGTCGTACCGAGCCTCGACCCACCAACGGTCAGCCGAGCCCGCCAACACCCAAGCCTGTTGATCCTCAGTGACCAGTTGCACCCGTTCCACTGAAACAGCCGGGGTATTCCACCACCTCTGGTGTACCGGCCATGGCCCCGCCCACGCGATAACTCGACGCCGCGACCTGCCGTCGTGAAACCACCCAGGGGTAATAGTGGGTAAATCCGAGGAGGTCGTGACAGGCATACCATCCGTCGTCTCTAACCGAGCCGGCAAGGGACGGGAGTACACGATCCCGGGGGCCGGGCCACCCAAGTGACCAGGCCAGGGACGATCCACCGGGCGGGCATCCTCAACAACCGTCCCAAAGGGGACGAGTCGGCGCCGATCTTTAAGCATCCGACCACCGGCGACTTCCCCCACCAGAACCCCCTCGGGGCCCAGTTTCTCCTGCAACTGAGAGATGACATGGACGAGATGCTCAGTAGGCCTGGCACCAAACAGTCCCCCAGCAGCTTCTCCCGCGCGATGAATGCTGGGAACGATGCGCACCGCCTCTACACCTGATTGGCAGAACTCATCAGCGCCAAACTCGTCAGTACCACGCGGAAGATCATCAAACTGGCGCAACAGTCGTGCCAGCAAATCGTCACTGTTGAACTGCCAAGGTTGACGCCAGGTGCGCTCGGAGAAGCCGGTGGTAGCTCGTAACAGAATGCGAGCCTGAGAACACACCCGCCCAGTCTCCGCTAGACGTGTCATGAGCTCCTCCACCACCGGACGTACCTTGGTAACGACCTGAGCACCGGAAGGCTCTGGGTCATCAAGGACGACTTCCACAGCGTCGTCATTCTGGGGGCGCCGAGACGACAACACTGTGACGTCCATTCCCCGGGCCCAGTCATGAGCACGCTGGCCAGCTTCAGCAAACCGCTGTGCGACGTGCTGACGGTCTAGCCCAGCGAAAGCACCCATTGTCGTCAGACCGAGTTGGCGCAGGGTTCGTATCAATCCCTCATCGGCCCGGCCCGTACGAGCCAGCACCGAGACGTCATAGGGAGCCAAAAAAGCTCGAGATGTTCCCGAGGGGAGAAGGATGGGGCCCCGCTTTCCCTCACCGCTACCGTCAGTAGCCGCCACCTCAGCAGTGAATAGACCGTCAGCCACCGATACCCCCACTTGAGGATATCCAATATGGGTCAAAACATTGGCCATACGCTCAGCAGCAGCAATCTCACTGCCATAAAAACGGGCTACACCGCGAGCTGCCACCGCAGCTACGCCTGGCCGTACCACGTGAACTGAAGGGGCCACGGACTTTTCAATCTCACGGACCACCTCGTCGAAGAGAACCTCTTCGGAGGCAGGGTCGTAGGGCACCACAACGCCCCCCGGGCAGCGCAATTGGGCCGCACGCACCCGCAGGCCGGGGACCACACCTTCCTCAGCCGCACGTGCGCAACAGTCGATAACTACGCCACGATCAACAACCATAAGCGGGTCGTCGCCAGGGTGACGCCGAGATGCGGCCACAACCCGCCACTTCGGGACCACTACCAAGAGGACCCGGACCGGGAAGGGACTCAGTCGCTCAGCAGACATCCGCGCTCTCCTCAGCAGAGTGCACCCCAGTACCAGTACGAACTAACCTCACTGAACGGTTGTGATGATGCCTGACCACCGTCACCTCAAGTTCTTGAGCTGATAGACAGCCATACCCCTGTCCGAGGCCCTGCCAACCGATCGTACGTACATCAATGCGAGCAGCCGGATTGGACCATGGCCCCAGCACTACCAGAGCTGAACCTCGAGAACGCAGCCGAGCCGTCAATCGTCTTTCTGCTGTCATCGGCAACGTTGGCGGTGCTGCGGCAAGGACAACATCGAGCCCCTCGATGAGGGTAGCTACCGTCTCAAGCCAGTTCCCTGGATCGGGCACAAGTACCAACCGGGACAGCTCGACTCCCCACTGCCGCGCCGCCTCAACGCTCAACTCGGGCAGGCCTACCACCCCGCACCAGCCATGAGTGAGCAATCCCAGCCCAACCGAAGATGCCCCGTCCAATCGGTACACCGCAGGCATGAGCCCACCAGGAAAGAGCGGCTGAAGCAACGGATGAATAGCATGGCCGCTGGGCACCTCTAACCCATCGACACCACGGCTCACCAATGCGTCAACGTCGACCATCGCACACCCCCTGTCCGACATTCAGCGACCTCTCGAAACCGACGGGATCACCGTGACACGCGTGCCCGACAGCTTTACTGATGAGCCTCCAGAACAACAGCGAACACCCTTGTCAATCCACACTGATCTGGCTCTGAAAGCGCCTCCATCCCAGGTTGAGCACTTCGGTGTCGTCATCCCTTCCTGCCATGATTAGGACCATGACCTCGTCACCTCAAAGACACCGCAGCTCCCCGCAGCTGCAGTTGGCCCTGCTAGCCGGACGGACAGCCGCAATGGTCTCCCGCATGACGGGGAAGGGCTCGGGAGCGTCAATCCGGGGTCGGGTGACAATGAAACTGGCACCCAAGGCCTTGCCCGAACTACTGGCAGGACGTCGCATCGCAAGCGTCACCGGGACCAATGGCAAGACCACGACGACCCATTTCCTTACGGCCGCAGTGCGGGCCGGAACCCCCGACAGCCAGCGGTCCGTCGTCACCAACGCTGACGGCGCAAACCTGCATCACGGCATTGTCTCGGCTCTAGGACAAGCTCCGGACGCCACTATCGCAGTGCTGGAGACCGACGAACGAGTCGTCGCCGATGTCGTGGCGATGGGCACCCCGGAAGTGCTGGTGTTGCTCAACTTCAGCCGCGACCAGCTGGACCGCAATCACGAGTTGACCTTCCTGGGTCGCGATTGGCGGGCGGCCCTCGAAAAAGCGGCCGAGCACGGACCGACGGTGGTTGCTAATGCTTGCGACCCGCTCATCGTGTGGGTGTGTCAGAAAGCTCAACACGTCATTTGGGTAGATACCAAGCCCCGCTGGACAGCTGATTCGACGCTATGCCCCAACTGTGGCGCCATCCTCACCCACGATGACCAGGGGTGGAATTGCCCTGGATGCGAGCTGCGACAGCCGCCAGCTGATTGGTGGGTAGAAGACCACGACGCCGTTGAGGCTTCCGGGCGACGTTTCCACCTTGACGTCCAGGTGCCGGGAACCTTCAACCTCACTAACGCCACCTGTGCCCTCGCAGCGGCTATCCATATGGGTATCCAGCCCGAAGACGCCCTGCGCGGGATCGCCACAGTGGAATCCCCCGCTGGCCGCTACGCCACCTGCACCATCAGCGGCACTCACTGCCGTCTACTGCTGTCAAAGAACCCTGCAGGTTGGACAGAATCTCTGCCGTTGACGACCTCAGACCCACTGGTGCTGGCCATTGACGCAGTGGCAGCCGATGGCAAGGACGTCTCGTGGCTATGGGACGTCGACTACGAGCAGCTAGCCGGAAGAACCGTCATCTGTACTGGGCCACGCGCCCTCGACCTGGCCGTCAGACTGCAATACGCCGAGGTGAAGCACATCGTCATCGAGGACCTCTCCCAGGCGCTCTCCTCCCCTCTCCTGGCCGGGAAGTGGGACGCTGAACACCCTATTGACGTGCTGTCAACCTACACACCTTTCCAGAAACTGCGCCGACTCGGAGGACTGGCATGAACACCGACCATCCCAAGATCGTCCTGTTGTACCAGTCCCTATTGGGCATCTACGGCGACCACGGCAATGCCGTTGTCCTCACTAAACGACTGCAATGGCGTGGCATCGACGCCGAGCTCCTCACCGTCGAGCCTGGTCAGCCTGTGCCCACCGACGGGGCCGTTTATCTACTGGGAGGCGGCGAGGACACCGCCCAGATCACCGCTGTACAAGAGCTCGAAGCTGATGGTGGGTTGTTCACCGCCCTCGATGACGGCGCAATGCTTTTTGCGGTGTGCGCCGGTTACCAGATCTGTGGAAAGTCCTTCACTATTGGTGCCCGTGACGAGGCCGTCAAGGGGCTAGGACTCCTCGACGCTGAAACTCGACGTGGCCCAGAACGTGCCGTCGGGGAGGTGCTGCACATCTGGACTCAGCCCGACGGCAGCACCTGTCCCATCACCGGTTTCGAAAACCATGGCGGCTGGACCGAACTTGGTTCCGACGCCAGACCGCTTGCCGCCGTGGAGATTGGCTGGGGCAATGGCAACCGTCGCGATGAAGGAGCTGTGCAAGATCGCGTCATCGGCACCTATCCCCACGGACCGGTGCTGGCACGCAACCCGCAGCTAGCTGACCATGTGCTTGAAATGGCTCTAGGACGCCGTTTAGAGCCCCTCGACGTACCGGAGATGGCGGCGCTGCGACAGCGTCGGATTGAGGCTGTACGCACCGGTCGGCCATGAGTTTGTCACCTCGATTTTGCATCGTGGCCGAAGTCCGCTAGTGTTTTCTCTTGTCGGCGCTGCTAGCTCAATTGGCAGAGCAGCTGACTCTTAATCAGCGGGTTCAGGGTTCGAGTCCCTGGCGGCGCACCGAAGTGGAAGTCGTTCCATCCCAGAAATGGGATGGAACGACTTTTTCATGTCGCGTTCATGACCGCTGGCATCAGACCCAACCAGGGCAGACATGCCGAACAGGCAGTGTAGGGTACTGCCAGAAGTTGTGACCTGTCGCACCTGCAAAAAGCCGCTAATGCGCACGCGATGTCGCTGTTGACATCGCCGTATCAAAGAGGAAGAAGTCACATGACGCACTACACGCACTCCCGCCGGGCCTTTATCCAGGGCTCTGTCGGAGCACTGGCGCTCAGCGCCGTGGCAGCCTGTTCCAACGGAGACTCGAAGGGGTCGGGAGCCAACAAGCCCGTGGCGAAGGGAACCGATTTCACCGGTGAAGGCCCCATCAACTGGGTCCAAGGCAAGGACTTCTCCGGTGGCATGGTCCAGAAACGACTCGACGAGTGGAACAAAAAATACCCCAAGGAAAAGGTCACCCTCATTGAGCTGTCCGCGGAGGCTGATCAGCAGCGCCAGTCACTCATCAACGCCGCCCAGACGAACTCTGCGGCTCACGACGTCATCGGCCTCGATCTGGTGTGGGTAGCCGAGTTCGCTGCTAACCGTTGGATCGTCGAGATCCCCTCAGACACAAAGCCAGACGGCGTCATTGCCTCGGTGTGGGAAACCGACTCCTACCGCGGTAGGCAGTACGCCGTCCCGTACGCCACTGACGCACCGATCATGTACTACCGCAAGGATCTTCTCGAAAAAGCCAAGGCTGAGATCCCTAAGACTTGGGAAGACGTTGCAAAGGCCACCGAAGCCGTCCGCAAGCTTCCCGGCATGCAGAACATCGGCGGCTTTGGTGGCCAGTGGGCCAAATACGAGGGCCTGACCTGTAACATCGCCGAGTTCATCAATACCTGCGGTGGTGCGATCGTCGACGACTCGGGCAAGGTAACCGTCGACTCGCCGGAGTCCATCAAAGGCATCCAGACAGCCGTTGACGCCTTCAAGTCCAAGCTCATCCCGACCGCTGCTCTGGAGTGGAAGGAAGAGGACAGCCGTAACGGCTTCGAGTCCGGCAAGATCCTCTTCCTGCGTAACTGGCCTTATCAGTACGGCAACGACCTTAAGGAGCTTGGCCCCGCCAAGTTCGGCCTTGCCCCGCTACCCGCCATCGACGGCAAGACCTACATGCCGACCTTGGGTGGCCACAACTGTGCTATCACCACCAACTGTAAGAACAAGGCCACAGCCCTCAAATTCGTCAAGTGGTGGACCAGTAAGGAATCCGAGCAGTACAACCTCGAGAAGCAGTCCAACGCCCCTATCTACGGCGAGCTGTACACCAAGGACGAGAACGTCAAGAAGCTCCCGTACCTACCAACCCTGAAGGCCTCCCTCGACGCAGCTAAGGGGCGTCCGCACGCTGTCGCCTATGGTGACGTCACTGCGGCCATCCAGGATGCCATCTACCCAGCTTTGCAGGGCAAGTCTGACGCCGAGAGTGCGGCCAAGCAACTGGCCGAGAAGCTGAAGACGATCATCAAGAACTGACTGTCACTCGACCACACGGACACGGCGGGGCGGGTCACCTACCCCGCTGTGTCTGCGATCCCGCTCACACCACCCGGCCAGCAGCACCGGGAACAAGGAGCTTTACATGACCACTGCAACAGTGGAACAGACCAACAAAAGGTCTTCGCGGGCCAAATCCCAAGAACGTCTAGCCCTAGCACTCATCGCACCTGCCCTTATCGTCTTGACGATCGTCATCGTCATCCCCGTCATTCAGTCAGTGAAGCAAGCCCTCTACGGCCAGCCCGGGCTGGATCCAGAAACCGGATTCGTCAACGACACCGAGCCGTTCGTCGGAATGAAGAACTTCTCCGACATTTTCACCGGCTCCGGGGAGAGATTCTGGACCGCCTTCTGGAACACCACCCTGTTCGGTGTCGTCACAGTCGTGCTCGAAACCATCCTCGGCGTCATCATGGCACTCATCATGCACCGGGCGATGGCTGGACGCGGCGTCGTCCGAGCCGCCATTCTGGTTCCTTGGGCTATCCCCACCGCAGTCTCAGCCATTTTGTGGGGCTGGATCTTTAACCAGAATGGTGTAGCGAATGCCATCATCGGCACGCATATCATGTGGGCCTCAGGCAACTGGACGGCCAAGTGGTCGATCATCATTGCTGACGTTTGGAAGACGGCTCCGTACATCGGTCTATTGACACTTGCCGGTCTGCAAGTGATTCCGACTGAGGTTTACGAAGCGGCCAAGGTGGATGGTGCCAATGCGTGGAAGAGATTCGTCTCTATCACTTTGCCTTTGGTCAAGCCGGCACTGGTCGTCGCCGTGCTATTTCGGGCCCTTGACGCTCTGCGTATGTTCGACCTGCCGTTTATTCTCGTGGGGCCACGTATGGCATCAGTCGAGACACTGTCCATGCTGGTCCAGGATGAGGCTTCTAACCTGCGGTACGGCGCTGCTGCTGCGTACGCGATCATCCTGTTCCTCTACGTGTTCATCATCGCATTCGCGTTCATCAAGATCCTCGGAGCTGACCTCGTCGGCAACGAACACAAACGCAAGAAGATGAAAGCCATCACCTTCGTCTCTGGTGGACGCCCGGGTGGACGTCGTGCCCGGCAGAAAGCCAATGCTGTACAAGCCGCAGCTAGCAAGGAGGCGGCGTCATGAGTACCGCAACCGCACCGGGAATCATCGGCCAGGAGAACCATCACAAGAAGAACACCTGGGCCAAAGTGCTGCCGATCATCGGCATCATCTTCATCGTCATCTACTGCCTGGCGCCGTTCTACTGGATGGTGGTCTCCTCGCTGCGTCCCGACTCAGAGATCTTCGACAACACCTGGTGGCCAGCCCATCCGTCGGTGGAGAATTACCAGGCAGTCTTCCAGCCGAGCAACAACTTTCTGCGCGGCCTGCTGAACTCCCTCATCGTCTCCGTCGCAGTGACGGTCATTGCCTTGCTCATCGCCACCTTCGCGTCGTACGCGCTCGCGCGCCTAGATTTCCGGGGCAAAGGCGGATTCCTCATTCTCATCGTCGCGACGTCGATGTTTCCGCTGGTGGCCATCATCGTGCCGCTGCTGAAGAACTTCTCGGCATGGCATTGGATTAACACCTACCAGGCTATGATCATCCCGGACCTGTCGTTCTCCCTGCCTCTAGCAGTGTGGAACCTCACGACCTTCTTCAAGCAGATGCCCGACGAGTTGGAGCAGGCAGCCATGATCGACGGCTGCTCCCCGGCTCGAGCCTTCCGCAAGATCATCCTCCCGCTGGCGGCCCCCGGCATCTTCACCACCGCGATCATCGTTTTCATCGGCGCATGGAATGAGTTCCTCGTCGCCGTCACCATGATCAACGATCCGAAGATGGAGCCCGCCACAGTCCTGCTGTCGAAGTTCACTGGAGCTTCACAGTTCAACACCCCGTTCGGCTCTCAAATGGCTGCTGGCGTCATCATGACGGTGCCGCTAGTCATCATGGTGCTGGTATTCCAGCGCCGCATTGTCGCCGGCCTGGCTGCCGGCAGCCTCAAGTGAGGCCGCTCGAGGCAACAACGCATTCGGTCCCGACCCATTTCTGGTGGGTCGGGACCGAATGCGTTGTCCTGGATCAGTTATCAGCACGTGCCGATCATCAGGTGGGCCCAGTGGTCAGGCTGCGCCTTCCTCGCGCTCGGCAGCAGCCTGTGCACGCAATACGGCCGCCTGTTTGAGCATCTTCTCGGCAAGGTTGCTCACCGACGAGTCATCGGTATCGAGTTTGCCGTACTTCTTAGCGTTCTTCTTGCCGAGTTTGGCGTTCCTCTTGGCGGCCTTAGCGTCGTTCTTACGGCGCTGCTTGGCATCCTTACGAACCTGCTTCGCCTGAGAAAGCTGCAGCTTCTCTAGCTTGCGACGAGCGGTAGCGCCCGTAGCACGACCGACAATCGCGCGCAGCACGATGATGCTGACGATGCCGGCAGCGAGCGCGCCCCCAGCGATCGCGATCCGCTGCATGCGCCAGCCGTTTTCGTCCTTAACCTGGCCTTTGACCTGGTCAAACTCACCTTGCACGAAATCACGGGCACGATCAGAGGCTTCACGCTTGAGGGTTGCCGGATGCACCTCCTCTACGAGGTTCTCCATCCCGGCCGCCAGGCGAGCCCGGGTCGCTGCAATATCCCGCCTGATCTCATCGGCAGTGCGCTCGTCCTTCGCCTTCGACTTGCTATCAGCCATGTGACCCCTCCTGGTGCCGTGTCTGCGCTTTGCGCCGGCATGGGCGCGGCGCTGGTCTGGAAACAGCCTATATCGTTGAGGTCATGAGCACCCGTCTTCAGCCCGGTAATGCGGCCCCTGATTTCACTCTGCCTGCCGCTGGCGGCGACCAAATCACCCTTTCAAACTTCACCGGCAAGCGCGTCATCGTGTACTTCTACCCCGCTGCTATGACACCCGGATGCACTACCCAGGCCATCGACTTCACCGCCCATTTGGACGAGTTTGAGGAAGCTGGATACAAGGTGCTGGGGATCTCCCCCGACCCCGTCAGCAAGCTGCAAAAATTCGTCGCCAAAGAGTCGTTGACCTTGACTCTGCTCTCCGATGAGGGCAAGGATGTTATGAAAGCCTACGGGGCCTACGGGCCTAAGAACGTCTACGGCAAAGAGATCGTCGGGGTCATTCGCTCCACCTTCGTCGTTGACGTTGATGAGGACGGTTCGTGCAAAGTCACCGAAGCCCAGTATAATGTTCGAGCCAAGGGACATGTCGACAAGCTCTGCAAAGAGCTTAAGATCGACTGCTGATTCGGGGATACCCGAGGGCCTTGGTGGCCCGGGGGCAGTAGCGCCCCTACGCCGGAGTGGTGGAATTGGTAGACACGCAGGATTTAGGTTCCTGTGCCTTGTGGTGTGAGGGTTCGAGTCCCTTCTCCGGCACCGCAGCAAGGTCTGTGATCGTCGCCCGGGCAGATCGCCCGGTCCAGTTGATGGGACAAGTGCCTCTAAAGGATCATCGTTCAGTGAAGCAGTTGGGCGGCCCTCTGGATGCTAAGGCCAGTTTCTATTTATGGGGGGGTTCGTATGAGCTGCTCGTTCCACCGTCGTCAACGATCATGGCTTGCCGCAATAGTTTCCGGTATGACCGTGATCACGCTCGTACCAACCACCGTTGCTCACGCATCAGAAGCCCAGCTACCGGAGGGGCCGTCATCCTCAAGTGCCACCCCCTCCCCCGGCAACCACGCAATGGGGTCCCAGATCAAAAAGCATGAGCATGGAGCCGTGACGGCCAATCGGATGCAAAGCTTGGCGACAGACACCGAGCTTGAGGGGATGGACGTCTCCAGTGAGGACGGAAATGTTGACTGGCCGGCGAAGGTTTCCTCGGGGATGTCTTTTGCGTGGGTAAAGGCTACCGAGGGAACGTCGTATCAAAATTCGTTCTACGCATCTCAGTACAACGGATCCCAGAGCGCTGGCCTGGTCCGGGGCGCCTATCACTTCGCCCTGCCGTCGAGCTCATCTGGCCAGGACCAGGCAACGTACTTCTCTGATCATGGTGGCGGGTGGTCGAGGGACGGCTACACCCTGCCTGGGGTCGTGGACCTGGAGTACAACCCGTACGGCGAGAATGCCTGTTATGGGTTGAGCCAGACCGCAATGGCCTCGTGGATCCGTGATTTCGTGTCTACCTACCAGAATCGGTGGGGCAGGGCTCCCATGATTTACACGTCCACGAGTTGGTGGAATATGTGTGTGGGGTCGGCAGCCTCGGACATCACGGCGGTCGCGCCGTTATGGATCGCCCGATACTCCTCCACTGTAGGGGAATTACCGTCGGGATGGGACGCATGGGCAACGTGGCAGTACTCAGACACTGACTACGACCATGACCGGATGGCCGGAACTTACGCAGACCTCATGGAATTCGCGACCGACGGAACCGCGAAGCCGCGTCGTTAGCCCCTGCTTCAGCGTGGTGTTCCTGCTGACAACCACAACAGCCAAGATCCACCCGGAAGCTCCGCCACCTTCTCGCGACAGCCGTCGCCGCCACTACGAACCTCGCGGCCATGGGCTATCTTGCCCAGATTTCACAAACTGTGGAAGCGTATTTTAGAGCTCGAAAAAGAACACGAAATCTAGCAGTACACTAATTGCAAACCAGCCGGCGACAGATAAATATAGTCCTAGGGCAACCCATGCGCTCATTTTCAAAATGACTGAGTGGCGATCGCCTGGAGTGTTGATTCTCGCGATGCTGAGTCCCCATCCAGCAACAAGAAACACAGACAACGGAGCCAGATACATGACGAAGGCCTTGAGACTTAAGGTGGCGTCATCCGGTATATAAAAAGTGCCTATACCTGCAACAAAAGTATAGTAAATAGTTGCCAGGAGCATCCCGATGACAGTCGTTATGACGACGCCGATTATCTTGACTCTGTGTTTCCTCTTCGCTGGGGTTTTACATCTACGGACCGTCCTTCCCCATACCCCAGTGACCCACCCGGCCACGGGTAGCGACAAGGAGATAAGAGCCATTTTGACGTTCCGCAAGTAATTACCCAATGGAAATAAAAAAGGCAGCAAAAACTCAACCGCCCAAGCAACCCCGGCTACGGTCCCGATGATGAGACCATTGAGGGGCGCGCGACGACACTCCTCCTCAATCGTGTTCTCGTGGGTGGTCATCGTGGTGCCCTGGTGGTGGTGCGGAGATCACAGGCATCCGCCATACCGTCGTCGGAGTCAATTTGTTCCGAGTTGGCCATCGTAAGGCAGCCGTTCCAGCCATCAACCACGCTATTGCTAACATCGGCAGGCATAATTACAGCCTAATTTCACGCCCCCAAGATGAAGATTCCGACACATCAAAAACGAAAGAAAAAACAAGCTAAGGCTTGCTGTAATATAAAACCAGGCGATCACCGACACGAACACAGCCACCACTGTTACGCAACTCATCCGAATGATGGCAGTCCCGTTACCATGCAGGATATTAGCTCTGACTGTGCCGAGCATCCACCCGACAATAGGGAAAACAATTAGGGGGACAAGGTATATGATAACCGCTTTGCCGCTAAAAATCGCATCGCTAGGTATATAATCACCCCAAAATTTGGAAATAAAATGCTCATGAATCGCCATAATTAGCCCAGTAAAAGTTGCCATCACGGCACCTATAACCCTGATTTTGCGTTTCCTCATTGCAGGAGTCTCGCAAACGCCAACTGTTCTCCCCCACAGCCCAGTAAGCCATCCGACTACAGGGAAAACAACCGACATGAAATAGACGGACATGAAAAAGTTTCCCCGTACACCCCAGAGCAAGAATACGAGCGCCCAGACAGCACCAACGATGGTGCCGATGGCCAGGCCGTTGAGGGGTGCGCGGCGGCATTGCCCTTCGAGTGTGTTTTTGTGAGTGGTCATCGCTGCCTCTCTAGTAGCGGTATAGAAGACCATAGGCATCCCCAATCTCGTCGTGATCGGTGCGGGTTGATGGCAGGGATGCGCGTTATGGTCATACGCTCAGAACTCGAAAAAGAATAATGTCTCTATAAAAAAGCTCGTGGTAAACCAGAAAGCCGCAGACAAGAACAGCATTACACCCGCCATGATACTCATCTTAGAAATGATCCATCGATCATCATGGATATTATTTGCTCGCACACCCCCGAGCGCCCATCCGGCACAAGGAAACATCACCAAAGGAAGCAGGTACAGGATAAATGCCTTAGCGCTGTATGTGTCACGAGCCGGCGCATGGAGGGTATCTTGACTTGCAACTAGCGTATAAAAAGTGATTGCCATCATAATTCCGATCACAGTCATCATCACAACACCGATCACCTTAATCCTATGTTTTATTTTTGCTGGATCTCCACGGGCGGTAAAAGATCTTTCCCATGCCCCCGTAATCCATCCAAGAACAGGTAACGTCAAGGCGACAAGATCCATCTTGGCTCGCCTCGAGGGGTCATTCGCAAACAACCCGGGGATCAAAAGCACAAGCACCCAGACAACCCCGATGATGGTGCCGATAATGAGGCCATTAAGGGGTGCGCAGCGGTATTGCTCCTGATCCGTATGAGTGTGAATGCTCATTGTTTCCTCTCATGGCGGAGGGCGTCAGCCGGTCTGGTTCTGTAGCAGCTGTGAAGCTGGTGCCCGGCAGTAGTAGGAACATTGTAGCCATCGCGGCTGGGATAACCCCCAAGACCACTGCCGCTGGTAAGGACCTGTGTCAACATAACTATATCCATCAAAATTCAAAGAAAAGCACTGACAAAAGTATGTGTAAGTGGAACCAAAATACCGCAGTCATAAATATGACAATCACTGCAACAATGCTCATGCTGAGAATAAATGAAGCACTGCTTTTTTCGAGTCTAATTCCGATAACGCTAAGAACTAGACCAGCGAGAGGAAACACCATGAGAAGGACCACGTGAGCCGCTATCTCTTCGCCACTCAAAGTGGAAATCGTATCCAATGGGCTCGAGAGAAAAAATGAGTACACCGGTGAGGGTCGCCATGGCAGCGCCAATAATCTTGGCTCTGCGTCTGCGTTTCTTTGGATCATCGCAGGCGAACACTCTTCTTTCCCACAAACCCGTGAGCCACCCTACTAGGGGAAAGATGAGTGACATAATAAGGATAGACGGATATTCCTTGGGGTCTATTGCCTTCCACGAATTGACGTATAGTATTGAAAATACCGTAGCCCAGGCGGCTCCGACGATGGTGCCGATGGTCAGGCCGTTGAGGGGTGCGCGGCGGTATTGCTCTTCGAGTGTGTTTTCGCAGGTGGTCATCGGGGTGCCTTCGTGGTGGTGATTTCGTAGTGTCTGTCACCGTCCAGATCCCATTGCCAGCGTCGGATATGGCCGAAGGCCGTATACGACGAGGAGGCATCCACGTCGAGTGGTTCGCCTTGGCGTACGAGTTCTTGTCCGATCACTGCGACACGCATGCGTACCTCTGGTACTGTGCCCAGCTGGTCGAAGGGAACCCCGCCACCAGCCACCGTCAGGCCTGTCATGCGTCTGCGTACGTTTCCCATGCTGCTTCTCCCCGGAAACGCTCCGACAAGGGACTCCACAGACAACACGGACGTTCGTGACACGTCGATGCCGACTCCGTAAGCCCGCGACGGAACCTCACACCACCTAGGCATCACCCCACCCATTGGGCTGACAACGAACACGATAGCCCTTGTCATGCTCGACGGTGCAGCGGGTTAAGCGCTAAACGGGAACAGGAACATCGGCAAGATGCCGGTTATCGCGAACCAGAGATATCCACAAATAATCAACCCGACGACCGATGCGCCAGCCATGAGGGGGACAATGTGGCTATCGCGCTGCGTCAGCGTGATCCTGAGTCCAGCGAGTATCCAGCCGGCGGGAGGGAACACAATGACTGGAGCTAGATACCACACGAACGCTGTGAGGCTAAGGAATTGACCGTTGGGAACCGGACTGTTTCCCGGCCTGTCAGTGAAACCATGAATCATGCCTGTCAGGGCAAGCCCGGTTACGGTGGCTATTACGGCACCAATGATCTTGACCCGACGCTGCCTGCTCGCCATAATCCTACCCGTGTAGCCCGTTTTTGCCCATACGCCGGCAAACCAGCCCACCACAGGAAGAACGATCGCGAATAACGTCAAGGCCATAACGGCGTAGCGTCCAAAACTGCTACGCGCGGCCAGAATCACGAGTGCCCAGACAGCTCCCACAATGGCCCCCGTGGCCAGGCCATTAAGGGGTGCGCGGCGGTATTGCTCCTCGTCTGTATTAGTCATTGTTTCCATCTCATGGTGGAGGAATGTCAGCCGGTCTAGTTCTGTGACAGCTGTGGAGTTGGCGCCGCGTGGTAACGAGAAACACCGTAGCCATGCATGCAAAGAGTAGCTCTCAAAGTCACTGCCACAGGAATATCCATATCCACATGATCGCATCCGTTAAAACGTGATCTTGACGAAAGATAACGCAATAGCAAAGTTCAAGATAAGCCACACTGTCGCAGCTACGAATACTATAATTACTGCTGTAATGCTCATGTCACGAACAGATGAGACATTACTGTCTTTGGGTTTCGTCCCAATAATACCAAGGAACAGGCCAGCAAGAGGGCATATCGTTAAAGTGATTAAGTGGGCTGTGGACTCCTTGACACCCCAAGAGGTGTAAGCGTCTAAGGGTGTTGCGAGGACAAACATGAGCATACCAGTAACAGTCGCCATGACAGCGCCAATGATCTTAGCCTTGCGTCTCCGCTTCTTCGGGTCATCGCACATAAACACTCTTCGTCCCCACAAGCCTGTCATCCACCCAGTCACAGGGAAAACACATGCTACGACAAGTTCAGCCGTGCAGGAGACAATAAAGAGCCCTTCCAATATCACATAGCCCACGAGGACCACAATCACCCACGCAACCCCGGCTACAGCTCCGATGATGAGACCATTAACGGGTGCGCGCCGGTATTGCTCTTCGAGTGTGTTTTCGCAGGTGGTCATCGGGGCGCCTTCGTGGTGGTGTGGGGGTCGCAGGCGTCTCCGATACCGTCGTGGTCGGTGTCGGTTTGGTCTTGGTTGGCTATGGTGGGGCAATTATCT
>NZ_LWHO01000014.1 GCF_001642025.1 Cutibacterium namnetense
CTCACCCACCGGCGCACTCACCAACCTGCCACCATGAGTCGCCAAACCACGCCGAAGCTCACCACGCAACCCACACGCACCCCTCCAACCCTCATCAGCCAACAACACCACATACCGCATCGTCGCATTCGTCAACGCATACGTCGACGTATGCGGCACCGCACCCGGCATATTCGCCACACAATAAAACACCGAATCCCCCACCACAAACGTCGGATCCGCATGCGTCGTCGGATGAGAATCCTCAAAACACCCACCCTGATCCACCGCAATATCCACCAACACCGACCCCGGCCTCATCCCCAACACCATCTCATGATCAACCAAATGCGGAGCCCGAGCACCAGGCACCAACACCGACCCAATCACCACATCAGAAACACCACACGCCTCCCCCACCGCCAACGGACTCGAAAACTGCGTACGAATACACCCACCCGACACCTCATCGATATAACGCATCCGCGCCACATCCACATCAAACACCGTCACATCAGCACCCATACCCACAGCCACCCGAGCCGCACACAACCCAGCCACACCACCACCAAGCACACTCACCCGACCACGACGCACACCCGAACCACCACCCAACAACACACCACTACCCCCAGCAGACTGCAACAAACAATTCGCACCCACCTGAGCAGCCAACCGCCCCGCAATCTCCGACATCGGAGACAACAACGGCAACGACCCATCACCCAACTCCACCGTCTCATACGCAATCGACGTCACCCCACGCCCCAACAACTCACGCGTCAACGCCTCATCAGCAGCCAAATGAAGATACGTAAAAAGCACCAACCCCTCATGCAACCGCCCATACTCCTCCGCCACAGGCTCCTTCACCTTCAACACCAAATCAGCGTCATCCCACACCGACCCCACATCACCCACAATCCGAGCACCAGCACCCACAAAATCCGAATCCGAAATACCCGAACCCACACCAGCACCAGACTCAATCAACACCTCATGCCCACGACCAACCAACACATGAACACCCGCCGGCGTAATAGCCACACGAAACTCATTAT
This sequence comes from Cutibacterium namnetense, assembly GCF_001642025.1. GTDB lineage: Bacteria > Actinomycetota > Actinomycetes > Propionibacteriales > Propionibacteriaceae > Cutibacterium > Cutibacterium namnetense. Next base: position 1,041 of record NZ_LWHO01000014.1, read on the forward strand.
TCTTCACCTCAGCAGGAACACCAACACGCATCACACTTCTCCTAACACTAAACCCACCAACACCATCGTCAGAGGGGGTCAGCATCGGCGCTGATCCATAACTGATCTTACGCGTCATCCCATGCCACTGTCTCAGTAATCCCATCACAAGAAGCACAGACCAACCCGCCGCCCCTCATACTGTGATACCTGCCACATCTGAACGTCTTTTTATCGATTACTGGCCCTGGTGAACCTCTAAATCGTCTAAACTCATGCTGGTTCCTTGTTCAGCAACGACGCGAACAGGGAGCTCCGTCGATACCGGGAGTGGGTAGATGAGTCACATAGATAGCGCCACCCAGGCCACAGCTCCAACTGGGGAGCCGACTGAAGAGCTCCAACTTCAGCGCGGCCTCAAGAATCGGCATCTCCAGCTCATCGCCATCGGTGGTGCCATCGGGACCGGGCTCTTTCTAGGGTCCGGGAAGACTATCTCCCTAGCGGGGCCGTCTATCTTGCTGGTCTACCTCATCATCGGAGCAGTGCTCTTCTTCGTCATGCGGGCCATGGGGGAGCTACTGCTGTCGAACCTGGCTTACAAGTCCTTCGCCGACTTCGCAACAGACCTCATTGGCCCAGGAGCCGGGTTCTATATGGGGTGGACGTACTGGATGTGTTGGGTCGTCATAGGTAATGCCGACACCATCGCGATGTGCGGATACTTGGCTGCCTGGTTCCCTCATCTCGACAAATGGATACCCGCCACATGCATCGTCTTACTATTGACCTGTCTCAATATGGTCGCGGTAAAACTTTTTGGTGAGATGGAATTTTGGTTTGCGATGATTAAGATCGTCACCATCATCGCGTTAATCCTTGTCGGTGGCTACCTTGCAATCACCGGGTTCCAGCCACCCCGCAGCGGGGTCCCGGCCGCGTCATTTTCTCATTTGTGGGACCGTGGCGGGTTCTTCCCCACCGGATTCATGGGGTTCATAGCAGGTTTCCAGATCGCCATCTTCTCGTTTCAAGGTATTGAGATGGCGGGCACCGCAGCAGCGGAGACGGCCGACCCCGAGCACAATCTTCCTAAAGCTATCAACTCGATTCCGGCTCGTGTCCTTATCTTCTACGTATTAGCCCTAGGGGTCATCATGGCAGTGGAGCCGTGGGATCTCATCAATCCACAGGCAAGCCCCTTCGTTGAGATGTTTAGCTTTATTGGAATCCTCATTGCTTTCCATATCGTTAACTTCGTTGTGCTCACCTCCGCTGCATCATCAGCGAATTCGGGAGTTTTCTCTACCTCTCGAATCCTCTACGGACTAGCGCGCGAGAAGGACGCCCCGCCGGTCTTCGCGAAGCTATCCACTCGTCATATTCCTCGTAATGCCCTCATCCTCACCGCAGTGTGCATTGCGCCAGCCATCGTCCTTGTCACCCTCGAAGACTCAGTCATGGATGCTTTTTCCCTCGTCGCAGGAGTCTCATCGGTGCTCTATCTGTCGGTGTGGGGACTCATTCTGGTCTGCTACCTCAAATACTTGGGTAAGCATCCAGACCGTCATGCCGAATCAGCCTTCAAGATGCCCGCTGGTCGTGCGATGTCATGGTTCGGCATCATCTTCTTCATTACCATCCTCGTCATGCTGAGTTTCTCGGCAGATTCGCGTCGAGCCCTTATCGCCGCTCCGGTCTGGGTGGTATTTATGGTGGTGTTATACCGCCTCTTGGCTTCTACGCGTGCGGATCACACTCGTATCAATTTCGACGCTGAGAGAATCCGTGCCCTCGAGGAGCTCCACCGCGCGCAGGAGAACGAGCACCAGGCCTGACCGCACATTCTCATATACCTGTCCAGCATGGGCATGCCGGCCTCCACACTCCCGATGCTAGGCACCGCAAGATGTGTCTGGGCCGCCCCGCCACGACGACAGGACGGCCCAGAATCGTTCAGCTATCAGGACACTTTGGGGATATTGACTGGTTCACCAAACTTAGACATTGACACGTCCATGGCGGCACTCCTACCGTCAACACTCGCATCCAACTTCATTCCGACGACCCTCTTGGAGTCGTCAAGCCAGTAGGTGGCTTTTACGCTCTCTTTGCGGGCGGCTGCCGTTTTCCCCCCACCCAGCTTGGCAGGATCGAGGACGACGTCGAACCGGTGCCCACGGGGCTCCTGGCCCACATAGGTCACTGAATCGATGGCCTTGCTGGATGTACGGAGGGTCTCAGCGATGTCTGCTAGCCCCATGCCATCACCACTGTGAGGAGACTTGACCCACTTCGAGCCGCTCTTTTTGTAAATATCCTTGCCGATGACGACAACTTCAACCTTTTTACCCTCGCCGGGCTCGGACATCAACATGTGGGCCTTGGGCTTGGCCTGATCACGACCGTCATAGTCGGAGGACAGCTTGATGGTGTGCTTCTCCCCCGACTCTGCGAAGTTCGTGGAACCATCCATGTGATACATGGTCATCTTCTTCACACTGCTGATCAAAGCACTAGAAAAGTCGTTTTTATTGATCTTTCCCTTAGTGAAAAGCAGATCAGAGGAGGGGCTGGGGGTAGCACTAGCGGACGCACTCATCGCCTTGCCAGCGGTCTTCGCCCCATCGTCGTGACCACCACATGCCGCCAGAGACACGCTCGCCGCAGCTACCATGGCGATGGCTGTAACCTTCACGGGAGTTCCTGAAATAAGTCGCATAAGAATCACGGCCCGAGAAATGCCGTCCTTTCTGTGAGAATGCGTGTATATACTTGCAAGGCATGACAAGCCCGAAAACTGGCATCGGACAGCCCGCCAGTTAGCAACCTACCCGACTGACTCAGCCCAGCAAGCAGTACCACCAGAGGGCGATAATGGCGACCCCGATGATCGTCACAACAACGACGATAAGCCACGTCAGCCAGTCAGGGCGCTTGCGCACCGCGAGCTGTTCATCACTGCCATTCCGCATAGGAACCTCCGGGACCGGGTCGTACGAGGGGTGCTCCTACCAGAGTAGCCTCACCTCACAATCCCCCGATCCCACCGATCAGCGTCCAGTGAACGATGTTCCAGATGACGCATCGGCGTTTAGGGAGTCGTCCGTGCCGCGCTGTACCATGTGTCCCGTTCATCTTCCGCTAGAAATGGGCCAGAGTTCTCATTTCGTGCACACAAGTATGGAGGTACTGTGCCATCGAGACTCACCCGTCGTTCGGTTTTGGCCACAGGTGCCGTCGCTCTGCCAATGACCGCCGCCGCCTGCGCCAAGACCTCCCTTGGTGAGGATGGTTTTGGCTCCAAGGGGAAGTCGGCCGCCCCGACGCCCACCCCCACCCCGACCCCCGCTGCTCTGACGATCACCGCAGATCACCCGATCACCGAGCTCCAGCCAAGTGATGCGCTGAAATTTGCCGTCGCCAACGGAGCCCTCAAGGACGTCAAGGTCACAGACCCCGAGGGAAACGAGGTCACGGGCACCCTCAAAGACGCAGTGTGGACCCCGTCGAAACCCTGGACCCTCAACACCTCTTACACCGTCACTGCAACCCTCTCGAATACCGATCCCCATGCCGGTTCGACGACGACGGCGACCAAGAAGATCAAGAGCGTTGATGGCGACGTCAACGTCGTCGAGATGCTCTATAGCGACGCCTCGGTTGGCATCGCCATGCCTGTCATCATCAAGTTCAAGCACGAGGTCGTTGGCGCTGGCATGCGCGCCAACATCCAGAAGGCCATGCAAATCGATGTCTCCCCAAAGCAAGAAGGATCGTGGGGATGGCTCGACCACTCCCAGTTGATGTGGCGCCCCAAGGACTTTTGGAAGGCCGGCACAAAGGTCAGCGTGCGCGGCAAACTCACCGGCCTGCCAACCTCTAGCCACCGCTGGGCCACCCGCGACATTGAGGGCTCCTTCCAGGTCGGCGATGCGCGAATCGTCAAGATCTATATCGACAAGCACAAGATGGACGTCTTCCAGAACGGCAAAATTGTGCGCACTATCCCGGTGACTACCGGTAAGCCCGGTGCAAGCACCACTACTCGATCTGGTACCAAAGTCATCATCGAGCGCAATGCCACCAGGATCATGGACTCCTCGACGGTTGGCATCCCTAAAGGGAGCTCGGATTATTACCACCTCAAGGTCAAGTACGCTATGCGCGTCACCTACACGGGTGAGTTCATCCACGCCGCGCCGTGGTCCGAACGCTCTCAGGGCAGCGCCAATGTCTCGCATGGCTGCGTCGGCTTATCCACCGAGGCCGCCAAGTGGCTGTACAACTTCTGCGCCGCCGGTGATCCCGTCATCAATTCAGGTTCGAACCGGCAGTTCAAGCCAAGCGAAGGCATCGGCTGCTGGTGCTATGACTGGAGCAGTTGGCAAAAGCTCAGCGCAGTCTGAGTCATTCCCCTCATACCTGGCGAAACCCTCTACCTCGATGCAAGGTAGAGGGTTTCATCATATCAGGGCGTACCCGCCGCTTGACGGCTCCTTTTGGCTCCATTCCGCGGTTTTGGCCACCATCGGCGGTGGCATACCGCCAGTCGACGCGACACGCTCAAACCCTCAACGTCTTTGAGGCAACCGGCCGTGAATTCCTAATGTCCCATCCGTCCCGGAAACGCCGGGATCGAAGCCCCGATGCCTTTAACGGCGAGAGGAAGTCACACCGTGATCCGCCCCAAGCGCTCAGTCCGAGGTGCTGCCGCCACCATCGCCCTCACCTCCGGGATCGGCGTTGTTGCACCGGCCGTTATTGGCTCGGTTGCGCACGCAGCAAATACGCAAACGATGTATACGACCGCGGACGTCAACGTGCGGTCTACCTCCGCCAACTCCGGCAAGGTGCTCACTGTCGTAGCACGAGGCCAGTCGGTGCAGGTCACCGGAGAGAAGGTGCGCGGGTGGGTCCCCGTCGCCGTCAATGGCACCACCGGCTGGATCTACCAGCGATTCCTCACCGAGAAGAACATCCTCCCGGTGCACTTTGGTTCCGATTCCCTTCCCGACACCATGATCGCCACTGTTCCGGTTAACGTCCGTGGCGACTCTGCTAGTGCAGGCAAGGTCCTCACCGTTGCCGAGCGCGGTCAACAGGTGCAGGTCACCGGACGTCCCGACGGCGGTTGGGTCCCGGTCTCCGTCAACGGCAAGTCCGGATGGATTTACGGACGCTACCTCACCACTGGGAAAGCACCTGCGACCCCCGCCAAGCCGAAGACGGGCACCAAGAACGATTCTTCGACCAGCCGCAGCCAGAGGCGTCCAGCCCTTGACAACGCCGCCACACACACCACCAGCGGGCTCAACGTGCGCACTGCCCCCTCGCCGTCCGGGCAAGTTATCAACCAGCTTGCCAGCGGCGCAGGCGTCCAGGTCACCGGCGAAGTCCACGGCAACTGGGTCCAAATCCGCGCCAACGGTCACACCGGCTGGGCATACCGCACCCACCTCACCGGCGACGTCCCAGCCGCCCAACCCATCAAACACGCTGAGCCCGCTAAGCCCAGTGCCCCCGCTAAGCCAAGCAGGCCAGCCAAGGATGACGCCCCCATCCACACCACCAGCGGCGTCAACATGCGCACCGCCCCCTCGCCGAAGGCCAGGACCATCACCGCCCTCGCCGAAGGGACCGGAGCCCGCGCCACCGGCGAAGTCCACGGCAACTGGGTCCAAATCCGCGCCAACGGTCACACCGGCTGGGCATACCGCACCCACCTCACCGGCGACGTCCCAGCCGCCAAGGTGGACACTCCTTCTCGTAACAAGCACACGGGGAGCGATACCAGCCGCGACAAGGTTCGCCCGCCGCGTCATGATTCCAGCAACGGTGACTCGGACAGGAACTCCGGTCGCGTCGCCGGCCGCTGCATTGCCTCGTTCTACGACGAGCCGCAGACGACCGCCTCGGGCGAGCAGTTCAATCCGAGCGCCATGACCGCCGCCAACAAGACTCTGCCGCTGGGCACCCGCATCCGCGTAACCAACGTTCGTAATGGTCGTTCGGCTGTCGTCCGGATCAATGATCGTGGCCCGTACGTCGCCGGTCGTTGCGTCGACCTGTCGCGTGCTTCGTTCGCCAGGATCGCAGATACCAGCCAGGGGACGGCTCAGATCACCTACACCATCCTCGGCTGAGTCCCACGCCTCGTAGGGGCGGTTCGCCATTGGGCGGGCCGCCCCTACGCGCGTTCACCGAGTGCGGGTTTAGCTGCCCCCAGTGACGAAAACTGTCAGCCGAGCCCTGAACACGCCTCAGCCATGAGAAATATGCCGGTTTCTTGGTGATTTGCTTCCGCTAGCCGTAGCCTGGGTTGTGTCATAGTTCACACCGTGGTGACGCTCGGGAACGAACCCGCAGTGCCACACGTATACCCGGCCACCGGCGACTGTCCGGACGAGGCCGTCAGGAAGGAACGCACGATGGGTTCGAGCGCAAGGTTCGTCGACGAAGACACCCACCTCGATTTCAGCAAGGTTGTCGCTACTGACGGCCAGGTGGGTTACGACATCGCGGGTCTGCTCAACAAGACCGGCAACGTCATGATCGACCCGGGATTCGTCAACACGGCATCCTGCGAGTCACAAATCACCTACATCGACGGCGAGCAGGGAGTTTTGCGTTACCGCGGCTACCCGATCGAGCAGCTCGCTGAACAGTCGACCTTCCTTGAGACCGCCTACCTTGTCCTCTATGGGGAACTACCAAGCAAGGCCCAACTAGACGGCTTCGAGGAGCGTATCCGTCGTACCACCCTCATCGACGAGCGGATGCGTGACCTGTTCCGCTGCTTTCCCCGACGCTCCCACCCAATGCCGGTACTGGCCGCAGGCATCATGGCCTTGTCGACCTTCTCGCAGAAGTCCTCAGGTACAGATCCCGACCAAATCGAGGCAGCCACCACTCGCCTCATCGCCAAGGCTCCAACCCTGGCCGCCTTCGGCTACAAGAACTCGATGGGCCAGCCAACCCTCTACCCCGACAACTCCCTGAGCTACCTCCAGAACTTCATCCGAATGAGCTTCGGTTTCCCAACGGAACCCTACGAGTTTAATGACGAAATCACCCGCGCTCTGGAAACCCTGCTCATCCTGCACGTTGATCACGAGCAGAACTGTTCAACCTCGACGGTCCGCATGGTGGCGTCGTCGGGTGCCAACATGTACGCGGCGGTCGCCGCAGGCGTCAACGCCCTATCCGGTCCGAAGCACGGTGGCGCAAACCAGGCCGTCCTCGAGATGCTGCAGTTCATTCGCGACTCCGGTATGACCACTAAAGAGTTCGTCCGCAAGGTCAAGGACAAGGAATCGGACATCAAGCTGATGGGCTTTGGCCACCGAATCTACAAGAACTACGATCCACGCGCCGCCATCATCAAGAAGCACGCCGACCGCATTATGGAACTCCATACTGGTCGAGAGGATCTTCTCGAGATCGCCAAGGAACTCGAAGAAACCGCGCTGAGCGATGACTATTTCAAGGAGCGCAAGCTCTACCCGAATGTTGATTTCTACACCGGGCTCATCTACGAGGCCATGGGCTTCCCGATGAACATGTTCACCGTACTGTTCGCCCTAGGACGTCTACCCGGGTGGATCGCCCAATACCGGGAGCAGGTTGCGACCGGAGGCAACAAGATTTGGCGGCCACGTCAGATTTTCACTGGGGCTGACAAGCGAGACTACGTGCCGCTCGACAAGCGCGCCTGACGTAAACCGGCCTGGGAGGAAACTCAACCTCCCGGGCCGGCGTGCGTCTGGGGCCTCGTACGCGTGCCCGGCCTTCGCCCAGTACCCCTATCCGATTCCCTGAACCATTTTTGTCAGCTCCCGACACGTCGGATCACCAGGGCGCCCCGACCACCCTCCACTCGGGATTTTTGGTCACCAGACTGCGGTCCGACGCACTCCTGCCTCGGTGCGGCGCCGATAGAATCCAACACATGGATTCGGCCACAGCGATGAATCTCCCCAAGGTCGTGTTGCACGATCATCTGGATGGCGGGCTACGTCCGACAACAGTTTTAGAACTCGCCGCGCAACGAGGCCGCCCCCTCCCCGCACGCACGCCCGAGGACCTCGCCGCCTGGTTCTTTGAGTCAGCCGATTCCGGCTCTTTGACCCGTTACCTTGGCACCTTCACCGAAACCGTTTCCCTCATGCAGGATGCTGATTCTCTCCGGCGCATCGCACGGGAATTCGTGGCAGATATGGCCTCTGACGGTGTTATTTACGCTGAGACTCGGTGGGCCCCCCAACAGCATTTGGCAGGTGGGTTAACCGCTGTAGCGGCCACCGAGGCCGTCCAGGCCGGCCTAGTAGAGGGGATGGAATCTGCATCGCGGTCGGGCACGACGATCATTGTCCGCCAAATCCTGTGCCTCATGAGGCATCTCGACGTCCCTGAAGATGTGGTGGATCTCGCTGTCAACCATGCCCCGGGAGTCGTTGGCGTCGACATTGCTGGGCCGGAGGATGGTTTTCCGCTGGCTCCGTTTACTAACGCACTCACGCGCATCCAAGCGGCCGGAATCCACCTCACTGTTCATGCCGGCGAGGCCGTTGGACCGGAGTCGATTCTCGACGCCCTTGATCACGGGGCAGAGCGTCTCGGCCATGGGGTGCGGATCATTGAGGACCACAACGAATCCGAATGGGGCCCGACAGCCCAGCGAGTGTTGTCGAATCAGGTGCCGTTGGAGGTGTGCCCAACGTCGAACACCCAGACCGGTATCTGTCACAAGGTTGCCGAGCATCCGCTATCGACGCTGTGGCCTGCCGGATTCAATGTCACGGTGAGCTGTGATAACCGCCTCATGAGCCGCACAACGACGTCTCGAGAGATATCGCTGGTCTCGCAGGCACTCTGCTGGAACCGCGACGACGCCCTAGCCGTCCAGCGCAATGCGCTGCAGGCAGCCTTCTGTTCTCAAGACGATAAGCAGTCTCTCGTTCACCTGTTGGTCTGAGCGCACCACAGAAGACATGGTGGTGGGGGTGGTGTGCCACCCCCACCACCACGAACCTCACAACACCTCCGAAACCCCCACAGACTCAATACCCAACGCCTCACCCACCGGCGCACTCACCAACCTGCCACCATGAG
>NZ_LWHO01000011.1 GCF_001642025.1 Cutibacterium namnetense
TGTCGTGGTGGTGGGGTAGTGGGGTACTGTGGTGGTGTTGACAGTGTGGTTGATGGTTCGCGCAGGAGCGTTGGTGCTGGTCTGTATCTGGTGTGAAGTGTCAACGTGGCCCTAGTGTGTAGTAGGGTTTCGTATGACTAGCCAGAGGGGCTAGCCTCTATAAGGGATTCTATAATCTTAGGAGAACGAATGCGTCAGTCAAAAATTGCAGTCGCCGTTGCGACAGCGACTGCGCTAGTCGGATCGATCGCAGCAATCACCCTCCCCCAGGCAAGTGCTAGTTCCAATACGCAAAGCTCGATAAGCCGGGCGGCTGTCAGTGGTTCCAACGGGGACGGGATCATCGGCAAGGACTGCCGTAAAGCAATCATCAACGACGCGAAGCTGCGTGCTGAGATTGTTGCTTCGCTGGTCAAGGCTGGATTTAGCTCAGCTGACGCGGTAGCTCTGGCACCTCGCATCGCCGCCGAGATGGCCAAGGAGGGTGTCCTCCTGATCAATCATCACAAGCTGGAGACCCTCGTGAAGGCCCAGCTGGGTCTGGTCGCTGACGCGAAGATTCAGCGGGCAGCTGCTGCCATCGACCTCAACATTCAGGCTATTCTCGCTGCCACCATCATTCCCAATGCGCTGCATTCCGTCGCATTCAAGGATGCGGTAGTCGCCAACCTCGTCGCCGCCGGTCTTGACAAGCATCTGGCCCGGGCGACGGCTGTTGCCATTGCCGCCACCGCTCTCAATCCGACTCTTGGGCCCATCGCAAAGGCTGAGGCTATCAAGGCCGAAATCGCCGCCCAGGCAGCTCTGCTGGCGAACAGGGGTGTGCACCTGAAGAAAGCACAGATCGAGCACATCATCGGCCGCTCCTTCGATGCCGCTGTTGCCGGAGCGATTGTCAGCTCCCCCCTGCTGAAGGCACGTATCGTCACTCACTTGGTCAGGGCCGGCATCGATGATGCCACCGCAGCCAACATCGCGCCTCACATCATCAAGCGTTTGGCCAAAGAGCCGCTTCTGGCCTTCAACACGGCCAAGCTCAACAAGGACATCGCTCGCCAGATCGCCGACGTCGTCAACGCTGAGAAGGCTATCGACGCCTACAAGCAGCTCAAGAAGGACCTGCCGACTCTCGACGACCTCGTGAAGCAGGCTTGCTCCTGCCCGAAGCCGACTCCGACCCCGAAGCCGACTCCCACCAGTGCAGCAACTTCGGATGGGTCGACCAGCCGCTCAGGAGACCGTTCCCACGGCAACTTCGCGCCTCGTCACGCCCATACTGCCGCTTCGGTAGCAATCCACCGGGGTGCCCTCCCGACCACGAGAATCTGATAACCCCTTAAGGTTTATCCCCCAATAGGTAATGGCCATGGTCCACAATCCTTGTGGACCATGGCCATTACCTTTCAGCCACACCCCAGAAACCAGCACTCCAAACGCACTAACCCCTCACACAAAACCAGACACACCACACCACAACAGCCGACCCGCAACTACCAGCAGATCATTCCCACCCACAACCCGACAGATCACATCCGATCAGGAGCATCAATACCCAACAAACCAAGACCCCGACCAAGCACCCGACGAGTAGCCGCACACAAAGCCAAACGCGACCCACGAACCTCGC
>NZ_LWHO01000012.1 GCF_001642025.1 Cutibacterium namnetense
TCATTCCCACCCACAACCCGACAGATCACATCCGATCAGGAGCATCAATACCCAACAAACCAAGACCCCGACCAAGCACCCGACGAGTAGCCGCACACAAAGCCAAACGCGACCCACGAACCTCGCCAGTACTACGCAGCACCGGGCACTGCTCATAAAACACCGAGTAGGCACCAGCCAACTCGTAGAGATAAGTGCACAATTTGTGCGGGGTCAGGTCGGTAGCAACAACCTCCACGACCTCTCCGAACCTCGACAACAACAAGGCCAACTGCTGCTCGGCAGGCTCGTCAAGGACACTAATACGTCCCCAAACCATCGCATCCAAATCAGCTTCAGGATCGACGTTCGGGTTGGCCTCAGCGGCCGCTTTGCGCAAGATCTGTGAGACGCGGGCGTGAGCGTACTGCAGGTAGGGGCCAGTATCGCCGGTGGTCTGCACCATCCGCTCAGCGTCAAAGACATAGTCCTTTTGCAGGCCGGTGGACAAATCGGCGTATTTAATAGCTGCCAAGGCGATATTCGGGGCCGCATGGGTCTCAGCCTCGTCGAGCAGACTCGACAACGACACCGTGCCACCCTCACGGGTCTTGAAGGGGCGACCATCTGGGCCAAGCACCATACCGTAACCGACGTGCTGGGCCTCGACATCGTCGGGCAGGAACTCAGCCATCCGAGCCACCTGGAAGAGCACCTCGAAGTGGTGGCTCTGGCGGACGTCAGTGACGTAGATGATGCGGTCAGCCTTGATTTTGCCGACGCGGCGGCGGATCGCGGCAAGGTCCGTGGCATCGTAGCCGAAGCCGCCATCCTTTTTACGTACGATCATGGGGGCGTCCTGCCCCTCGACGAAAACGCACAGCGCGCCGTTATCCTCGACAGCCAGGCCGTCAGCCACGAGTTCGTCTACGACTCGCGGCAAATCGTCATTGTAGGTGGACTCGCCGGCTACGTCGTCGTCAGTCAGCAGCACCGACAGGCGGGCGTAAATGGTGTTGAACCCCTCCAGGGAAATGTCGATAAGAGCCCGCCAGATCCGCAGGGTCTCGGCGTCCCCACCCTGCAGTTTGACGACGCGACGCCGAGCGCGATCGGCAAACTGGGGGTCGGCATCGAAGGTCTTCTTGGAATCCTGGTAAAGCTGCTCGACGCCGGGCAGGTCGAAATCTTCGACGTCCATCCGCTTCTCGACGATGTACTCGATGAGCATGCCGAATTGGGTGCCCCAGTCACCAATGTGATTCTGCGGAATGACGGTGTGCCCCTGAGCGCTCAGGACACGATTGAAGCAGTCGCCGATGATGGTGGAGCGCAGGTGGCCAACGTGCATCTGTTTGGCGACGTTGGGGGCCGAATAATCGATGACGACCCGCTCAGGTTCCTCCGCCTGGGCGATCCCGGCGTTGGGATCGGTAATGAGGTCGGAAGCCACTCGGGCCAGCACGTCGGTACGCAGGCGCAGGTTGATGAACCCAGGGCCGGCGATTTCGGGAGTCTCGCACAGATCATCGATGTCGAGACGAGCAATGATGTCGGCGGCGACGTCGCGAGGTGGGCGCCCTTCCTTCTTAGCCAGACGCATGGCGACGTTGGACTGGAAATGCCCGAACTGTGGCTTCGTGGCCGGGCGCAACTGGGGATCGGTCCCGGTGACGGACTCGATCCGTGCAGCAAGTTGAGAGGGAAGAGACGACATGACGGCATTATCCCACGACAAGGCCGGCTCGTCACAGTCGGAGGCGCCGCAGACGCTGTGGTGACGATTTTGGAACAAATACCGCGGCAGAACCGTTTACCTTGACGACCGGCAATCCGGACGTTTCGACAAGGAGAATCTATGAGCGTTCCCACCACCACCCTCAACGACGGGGTTGCCATCCCCCAGCTTGGCTTCGGCACTTGGAAGGTTCCTGCCGACGAGGCGGAGAAGGCCGTCAGCGCCGCCCTGGAAGCGGGTTTCCGCCATATCGACACCGCAGCCATCTACGGTAACGAGGAGGGTGTGGGCCGTGCGCTCGCCGCCTCTGGTTTAGACCGCAAGGACCTCTTCGTCACCACCAAGCTGTGGAATGACTCCCATCATGCCGACGATGCTCGCAAGGCCATCGAAACTAGCCTCACCAAGCTGGGACTCGGCCACGTCGACCTCTACCTCATCCATTGGCCAGCCCCGGTCAAGTACGGCGACGCCTACATTGAGGCGTGGAACGCCCTGCAGGACTTCAAGTCCGAAGGCCTGACGCGCTCCATTGGTGTGTCGAATTTCAAGACCGAGCATCTTGACGCCATCGAAGGAGTTACCCCGAGCGTCGACCAGATCGAGATGCACCCCACCTTCAACCAGGCGACTCTCCGGGCAGTGCTGGCCGAGCGTGGCATCACCCCGGAGGCTTGGAGCCCACTGGGCCAGTCCAAGGACCTCGACAACCCTGTCCTCGCTGATATCGCTAAAGCGACCGGCAAGACGCCCGCCCAGGTAGTCATTCGCTGGCACCTGCAGATCGGCAACGTGGTATTCCCCAAGTCGGTGACACCCTCACGAATCGCCGAGAACTTCGACGTGTTCGACTTCGAATTGTCCGACGAACAGATCGCCGCGATTGATGGTCTGGATCACGGCAACCGGCTCGGTGGTGACCCTTCCACCGCCGACTACTGATATCGACTGTTTGATCTGGATATCTCCCCAGATAACGGACTGAAAAATCAGTCTCCTTTTCTGGGGAGTTTTCACGTGTACCGATCCACGATCGTAGAGCGCTCGGTATTCCCAGTATCGCTGTCAGAAATCCGAGACAGACATTGCCGCGCGTTGAGCGAGCTCCGCCATCGCCGTGTCGGGAAACTGCCTAGAAATCGCTGCCATGTAGTCGATGAGCAGCCTCTTCATGATAAGCCTGTCGCCTTACATATTCCTGTGTCTGCCCGAGGTGGTCAATATCGGAGGCCTCATCGCGGCAGCGAGGTTCGTGGGTCGCGTTTGGCTTTGTGTGCGGCTACTCGTCGGGTGCTTGGTCGGGGTCTTGGTTTGTTGGGTATTGATGCTCCTGATCGGATGTGATCTGTCGGGTTGTGGGTGGGAATGA
>NZ_LWHO01000017.1 GCF_001642025.1 Cutibacterium namnetense
GGCCCAATGGGTGGGTTGATGCCCAGGTGGTGTGGGGAAGCTGGCGGGACTCCGGCACTGTCGCGCAACCGTGACCACCATTTTGTGTGTGGGAGTCGGGATACCAGATCACGTCGGGGGTGGTGTGAGGTTCCGTCGCGGGTTACGGGGTCGGCATCGACGTGACAACGTTGTCTGCTGGTCCCTTCGGGCGCCGTGGTAAGGGAGTGACGATGGCGGCAACACGCACGCGCATAGCGGGTCTTCTTCTAGCGGTCGCTGTGGCTGCAGGCGCAGCCAGGGTGGCAGTAACTCGGATGCATGGCAGCGACGATCACGCCGGTCACCTCGCCACTAACCCGGCCACCGCAG
>NZ_LWHO01000005.1 GCF_001642025.1 Cutibacterium namnetense
CGGGGGGGGGGGGGGGGACAACTCACACCCTCGACGGCATCAATCGCCGTCATAGACGCAAATTTCATCCCCACCGACGGGATACGGAGCCACGAGCAGATCGACTTGTGGCGGGTGGCTTGCCAGCACGGACAGAGCTGCTCAATGCCAGGATTAGATCCGCTGTAGACACTGAACCGCTTTCACCACTGACGATGGGCTTCTGGGTCGATAGGATCAATTCACACTCAGCAGGTTGACTAAACCGTATTAGCCACTACACTTCAAACTGAAACTATTCGTTGTCAATGTCGTAACCGCCAGGGACCCCTATGCATGATCACGCCCCCATTCTTGACGGCAGGGTGCACCGCCACCTCGCCGAGAAGATTCGCCCCGCCGAGACCACCACGGTGTGCCACCTTGACGTCGAGTGGGCCCCCGTCACCGACACCGTCGAAGGCCCAAACAGCCGGCCCGGGATTCTCGGCCAGGGTGAACCCATCCCAATCAGCGCAGGCCTAGCCCTGAAATATGAGCCGTTCCGGGCAGGTGATAAATGGGGGCCGCCATGGGGAACGACATGGCTCCACCTCACCGCGACCGTACCGCCAGAGCATCGCGACGATCACCTCGAGATGATCGTCGACCTCGGCGGAGTCTGGGACTCCCCCGGATTCCAGTCCGAAGGGTTAGTCGTGCGTCCCGATGGGTCCGTCATCAAAGCCCTCAATCCACGCAATACCTGGATTCCTGTCGAGACTGACGCCGAGGGGCACATCGACGTCTACGTCGAGGCTGCCTCGAACCCCATTCTGTTAGCCCAGCCGCCCTTTCAACCCACCGAGGATGGCGACAAACTTACCGCCTCTACCGAGAAGTATTACTCCCTCAAACGAGCCGACCTCGTCGTCGTCAATGACGAGGTACGCGAACTCATTGCCGACATCGTCACCTTGTCTGGTTTGGCCGCCCAGTTGCCGGAGGACTCCGAGCGTCGCTGGGACATTCGCCGCTCTCTGAACCGTGCCATGGATCGCCTTGATCTAGTCAACGTCGTCTCCACCGCATCAGCAGCTCGCAACGAGTTGGCCCCTGCCTTGGCCCGCCGTGCGCATGACTCGGCCCAGACGATGACCGCCATCGGCCACGCCCACATTGACTCCGCCTGGCTGTGGCCACTGCGCGAAACCCGGCGCAAGGTCGCTCGAACAATCTCCAACCAGCTCAACCTTATCGACAGCGACCCCGCCCACATCTTCGCCTTCCCAGCCGCCCAACACTCGGCCTGGCTGGAAGAGGACCATCCCGATCTCTTCGCCAGGTTACAGAAAGCTGTCAAGGATGGTCGCATCATCCCGGTCGGCGGTATGTGGGTGGAATCCGACGCCAATCTTCCCGGTGGCGAGTCGATGTGCCGGCAACTGTTATACGGGCAGCGCTATTTCATGGCAAAATTCGGCCACCATTGTCCCGAAGTATGGCTGCCCGACTCTTTTGGCTACTCCGGCGCACTGCCCCAGCTCGCCAAATTAGCCGGAGCCCGCTGGTTTTTAACCCAAAAGATTTCTTGGAATCAGGTCGACAAGTTCCCCCACCACTCGTTCTGGTGGGAAGGAATCGACGGCACCCGCATCTTCACCCATTTCCCGCCAGCCGATACCTATGGTTCCGACTTATCGGCTCACGATCTCGAGCACGCCCGAGCCAATTTCCAAGACAAGGGCCGTGCCAGTTCCTCCTTAGTACCCTTTGGTTACGGTGACGGCGGTGGCGGCCCCACTCGCGAAATGCTCGCCCAAGCGCACCGAGTTGCTGATCTTGACGGATCCCCCAAACTAGCCATCGAGCCTCCGGCCTCCTTCTTCTCCCGGGCAGAGTCCGAGCATGAGGATCCGGAAACATGGGTCGGAGAGCTCTACCTCGAGCTGCACCGTGGCACCTTCACTAGCCAGTACGAGGTCAAGAAGGGGAACCGGCGCAACGAACACCTGCTGCGTGACGCCGAACTGTGGTGCGCCACTGCAGCCGTACGTGGACTCATGGATTACCCCGGGGAGCGCCTGGCTGAAATCTGGCGAACGATCTGCCTGTACCAGTTCCATGACATTTTGCCAGGATCGGCCATCGCGTGGGTGTACCGCGAGGTCGTTGCCGATCACCGTCGTATCTCCGACGAGTTGACCGAGCTCATTCACCACGCCCAGGAGCTGCTGGCCGGGGAGGGACACGAGGAGATCGTCTTTGACTCCGCGCCCATGGCCCGCCCGTGGGCCTCCACGGTCGCCATGGGTGGCGGCAAGGTTCCGTCCATCATGGAGGGCATCCACGCCGAGGAGACCGAGGAAGGGTTCATCGTCGATAACGGTCTGCTGCGCATGGCTGTTGACGAGCACGGGCTCATCACGCACCTCGTCGACACCGCCAGTGGCCGAGACGCCATTCCTGCGGGTCAGCGCGGCAACCTACTCCAAATACACCCAGACTTCCCGAATATGTGGGATGCCTGGGATATTGACCCCTTCTACGCCAATAATGTCACCGACCTCGATGACGGCTACGCCACCATGAGCCGCAAGGGCGGGTCAGTGACCATCAGCGTCACGCGGACCTTTGGCCACTCCAGTGCAACCCAATCTCTGACCGTCAATCCAGGAGATCCTCGTGTCAAGGTGCACACCCATGTCGACTGGCATGAACGGGACAGCCTTTTGAAGCTGGCCTGGCCGATAGACGTTCACACGGATCATGCCGATTATGAGATCGAGATGGGTCACATCACTCGCCCCACCCACACCAATACTTCGTGGGATGCCTTCCGGTTCGAAGTCCATGCTCATCGATGGGTGTACTTGTCCGAGCCCGGCTTCGGCGTTACCATCGCCAACTCTGGCACTTACGGATGGAACGTGTCTCGTCATCCCAAAGACAACGGGGGTACCTGGTCAGTCGCTCGCGCATCTCTCCTCAAGGGAGCCCGCTTCCCTGATCCTCGTGCTGACGAGGGGGAGCACGACTTCTTCCATACCCTGCATGTCGGCGCGGATCTGACCGACGCCATCCGCGACGGGTATGCCGCCAACCTGTGTGTACGTCGTCGTCAAGGTTCTCCGGTCGAACCGCTGGTGAACGTTGAGGGGGTTGCAGTTGAGGCCGTCAAGCTGGCTGAGGACGGCTCTGGTGACGTCATCGTCCGACTCTATGAGCCCTATGGATGCCATGTTGACACCACGATGACTCTGGGGTTTGAAGCGACCTCGGCCGTCGAAGTCGACCTGCTCGAGGACCCCCTCGACGGCAATCCGCGCGCCCAAGTAACGCCCTCTGTCGTCACCACTGGCCTAGCAGATGGCGTTATCGGTCTGTCGCTACGCCCCTTCCAGGCCGCAACCCTGCGGTTGGGACGTAACCGATGAAAATTGGCGTCAACCACACTCCCTCCCAAGGGTGGTTTCACAGCTGGCTTGATCTTGACCTCGACGCAACCCGCCGTGACTTTGAGGGCATTGCCCAGCTCGGCCTCGACCATGTGCGTTTGTTCCCGCTGTGGCCGTTGTTACAACCTAACCGCGGTCTCGTCCGCCCACGGGCCCTCGACGACGTTATCGCCGTCGTCCGAGCGGCGGCGGAGTTTGACCTCGAGGTCAGCGTCGACGCCCTCAACGGGCACCTGTCAAGCTATGACTTCCTGCCAGCATGGGTGATCACGTGGCATCAGTCGAACCTTTTTACCGACCCGCTAGTCAGATCTGCGCAAAGCGACGTCATTTGTCAGTTGGCGGAGCGTTTGCGAGAGGAACCCAACGCCACTGGCATGACGGTTGGCAACGAATTTCCGCAGTACGCTGCGCTGGCACCAGGACACACCCATCCGACGCGCAGCGAGTGCACCGTTAATGAGGCACAGACCTGGTTGGAAACGATGCAGGAGGTCATGACGAACCAATGGCCTGAGGGGCAGTTCTGGTTCGGCTTCGACGACGACCTATGGTTCGTTGATGATCATCCATTTATTCCACGTCACGCCGTAACCCAGGGATCCGCTACGACCGTCCACTCTTGGGTGTTTGCGCAAGTAGGGCCCCGGTTTGGAAAGGGACATTCTGCCCTGACATGGTTCCCGCGCTACCTGCTGGAGCTAGCTCGGGCATGGAGTCCGTACCCAGAACGTCCGCTGTGGCTGCAGGAGGTAGGAGCACCTCGAACCCATGTACCCGACGCCAGCGCGGCAGCCTTCCTGACGACGACGATGGCGTCACTAGCCTCGACGCGTGGCCTGGAGGCCGTCACTTGGTGGTGCTCCCACGACGTGTCAGCCCAGCTGCTGGATTTCCCGAAACTGGAATACTCACTCGGCCTATTCACCAACGACGGCAAACCAAAGCCAGAAGCTCTGGCCCTGTCGGACATGCTGCCCGATCTGCACAACGCCCAGCCCCAGAATCAACCCGATGAGCCATTAGAGTTCAGCGCGGACTGGGTTACCGGTAAAGGCCGCTCAATGTGCTCCCCGATAGGCGATCTCTTCGCTCAGTGGGTTGACCAAGCGGAACAAACCGGGAGGGCTCCGCAGCTTCGCCGAGTGTGAATGTAATATTGCCCCGCCCCCTGAGCGATGGCAGTGTATTAGCATAGTTTATGCGTATTTTAGTTGAAGGAGCCCGCGGAACAATTGGAAAAGCCGTGACCACCCTGTTCCGCAACCATGGCCATACGGTGATTGAGGTAGGCAGGTCTGACGGTGAGATCCTGTGCGACATTAGCGATGAAACACAACTGGAATCATTGTGGCAGCAGGCGGGCCATATTGACGCCGTAGTGTGCGCATCGGGGACGACGCCCTTCGCACCCTTGGGAGAGTTGACCTCAGCCGATTTCAACAACGCCTGGCAGGACAAGGCGCTTTCCCAAATAAGCCTTGTGCGCACGGGCATCAACCATATTTCCGAGCGGGGATCCTTCACCTTGACGAGCAGAATCCTCTCCCGCGATCCTATTCTCAAGGGATCGGCAGCAGCTGCCGCTAACGGCGCGCTCGAGGCATTCACACGCGCAGCAGCGATAGAAATCGCACCTCGCCGCGTTAACATCGTCAGCCCTCCGGTAGTCGCCGAGAGCTTGGAAGCTTATGACGAATTCTTTCCGGGTTTCCCTGCGGTGAAGACAGCCGATGTCGCCAACGCCTTCCGAAAGTCCGTCGAGGGCGGGGCAACTGGCACGGTGATAACTCTGCCATGAGCCCCCAAGGCGGCGTGGTGCAAGGAGGATTCCTCAGCATTCGACAAAATCATTGATGCCGGAATCTTTCGCGCAACGCGACATTAACCATTTCCGGGACAAATTCGGAGACGTTGCCGCCATTGCAAGCAGCAGAACGAATCATCGAGGAGCTGATCGTGCCGAATTCACGGCCAGCCGGGAGCAAAATCGTTTCAATACCGCTCATAGCCTTATTGAGGTGAGCCATCTGGAGTTCGTAGTCGAAATCGCCACCAAATCGCAACCCGCGAATGATCGCGTCGGCTCCCTTTTCAGTACAGAAATCGACCAAAAGGCCGTCAACAAGCGCCACTTCGACACCGGGGATATCAGCGACAGCATCCTTGACGAAGGCCACCCGCTCAGCCATGGAGAAGATACCGTTTTTCGCGGAGTTCACGGCCACTCCGACGACGACCTCGTCGACGAGTTCGGCTGCCCGGATCACGATGTCAACATGACCGAGGGTGATGGGGTCAAATGATCCTGAAAAAACTGCTTTCACTGCTGCTCCCTGCCCGCATCTGTCTCCGGCTCACCGGCGCGTTGGGCGTAATAGACAACCGTCTCACCGTAGCGAGAACTCCACGACTCATATCCGTCTGGGAAGCGGGGATCACGACTGCGCCGTGACCTCTCGATCACCAGCAAGCCGTTTCGGGCGAGGGACTTCTTACAAGCCGTCGCGATGAGGCTATCGAGGTCGTCGTCGGCGAGGTCATAGGGGGGATCAAACCAGACGACGTCAAAGATGCGTTGGTTCTCCGCGAGGAATACCGTCACCGCCTGGGACAACACTTGGATCCTCAACCGAGTTGTCCGAGAATTGTCCTTCATGACATTGCAGGCGCAGCGGTCACGATCGACGGCGCAAACCATCGTGGCCCCTCTACTGGCAGCCTCTAGGGCCACTGCACCTGATCCAGCGAACAGATCACAGAAGGCTTGACCGGCCAGCTGGTCTTCGGGAGCTTCGTTAGCGGTCCCGTTCCATGCCGCCAGAGCGGAGAACACAGCCTCGCGTACCCGGTCGGTCGTCGGACGGGTCAATCGTCCCGGCGGGGTAGCCAGACGCTGCCCACCGGCGCGCCCCGCAATAATCCTGCTCACTATTTCAGGCTACCGGCCCCCACTGATTACTTCCACGCGGGTGATCGCCCACAGCGGAATACAGAATGGTCATGTGAGGCCCCGTGTTAGGAACCTCCGCAACTTTGCGCCGGTCGACTCCCGAAATGCGCCACAGTCAGGAAGAATGGGCGCATGATCACTGAGGAGAACCCGATCACCGAGGTCCCGGAAGATAGCTGCTGGGGCTACTTGGACACCGCCGAGGTCGGTCGCCTGGCCACCAGCGTCAACAACCAGCCTGAGGTATTCCCCGTCAACTACGTCGTTGACGGACAGAGCATCGTCTTCCGCACTGCTGCAGGTAGCAAGCTGGAAGACATTGTCACGAACAACCGCGTCGCCTTCGAGGCGGACGGCTGGACCGAGGAGACCGGCTGGTCGGTCGTTGTGCGTGGCAAAGCTGAAGTCATCACCGACGACGCCGAGCTTGCCTTGTGCGACAAGATGCCGCTATTGCCCTGGGTGCCTACTGTTAAGCGCAATTACGTCCGCGTCCAGGCCGATCAGATCACCGGACGCACTTTCGCATTCGGGCCGGAGCCGAAACGCAACTAAAACTATCTCAGCAGGCCCGGATCGCTCTCGCGGTTCGGGCCTTTGCCACGTCTAATAACCAAGCCAATCTACGGCGTCATCTGCCGAGGATCGACTCAGCCCTGCTCCATAAGGTTGCCCTCAGCGAGCATCTCGGTGGCGGTAATGACGTCAAGGAGCCTCGGATCGTCGGGGTTTTCCTGCACCCACCGTTCCGCCAGATCTTTCGACGCCGTCACGATCTCGGCATGGTCAAGCACTCGCAACAGGCGTAGCGGCGAGGAATAACCGGCCTGGGAGGATCCCAGCACATTGCCTTCATGGCGCTGGGCCAAATCGAGCTCCGCCAATTCAAATCCATCGCGAGTCGAGGCCACGGCGTTCAAACGCTCGCGCGCCGCCGATCCGGGCGGCGCCGTCGTTACCAGGAGGCATAGACCCGGCAGGTTGCTTCGACCAATACGACCGCGCAGCTGGTGCAGTTGGGATACTCCGAACCGGTCGGCATCCATGATGACCATCATGGTGGCGTTGGGGACATCGACGCCGACCTCGATCACTGTTGTGGAGATAAGCACCTGCGACTCGCCCCCGGTGAACCTGTTCATGACAAGGTCCTTCTCCGATGGGTCCAGCCGGGAGTGCAGGACGTCAATGTTCAGTCCAGCAAGAGGCCCGGTAGCCAGCTGAGGCGCGAGCTCTTCGACGGCAGCTGCAGGAGAGCGCCCACCCTCGACGTTGTCTGTGTCGTCGGAACTGATGCGGGGGCAGACTACAAACACCTGGTGACCGGCATCGCATTCCTCTCGGACCCGCTGCCAGGCGCGTGTGAGCCAAGAACTGTGGGCGGGCAGATCGACAACCGTAGTCTGAACGTCGGCACGTCCGGTCGGTAATTCTTTCAGGCTCGAGACCTCGAGGTCACCGAAGACCGTCATAGCGACAGTACGCGGGATCGGGGTCGCGGTAAGGACGAGCTCGTGGGGACGCGCGCCGTCACCGGTGGTAAGAAGACTGCGTTGCTCAACACCGAAGCGATGCTGCTCATCAACAACGACTAACCCAATGTCGTTGTAGATCACTCGACCCGACAACAGGGAATGGGTACCGACGATGATTCCAGCGGCTCCCGAGGCAATATCTGCCAGTGCGGCCCGGGTGCCGGAAGCCTTCATTGAGCCGGTCAGTAGCGCCACGCCAGTGGAGATCTCCGGGGCATCCAATCCCCCGCCGGACGCCAAGTCGCCCAACATATTGGTGATGGTTCGGTAATGCTGCTGGGCAAGGACTTCAGTCGGTGCCAGCAGAACGGCCTGGTGCCCGGCGTCAACAACCTGAAGCATGGCTCGCAGCGCGACGAAGGTTTTTCCCGAGCCGACCTCTCCTTGCAGCAATCGGTGCATAGGACGATCTGCCGACAGATCGGCGTCGATCACCCGACTCACCTCGTCCTGGCCGGCAGTCGGGGTGAAGGGCAGGCGATCCTCAAAGGCTGCTAGCAATCCGCCGCCGCGACGCGGACACACCGGGGCATCATGACGCTCTGCGTTGCGGCGCCGCACCGCCATCGTCACCTGGGTGGCTATCGCCTCTTCCCAGATAAGTCGTTCGGCGCCACGGCCAGCCTCAGCCACCGAATGCGGGTGATGGATAGCGTGGTAAGCCTCCCACAAACTCGGTAGGTCAGCTTCCTGACGTAACCATTCAGGCAGGGTGTCCTCTAATTCGGGGGTGGACTCGAGCAACATCGATTCGACCGAGGCAATTTCCCAGGTACGCAACTTAGACGTCTGGGGGTAAAGGCCCAGCAAACCGTGGCGTTGCACCTGAGCAGCCATGACCTTGCCCTCTTCACGGCCGGCCACCACCTTGCCGTCACGGTCGATCATGACGAAATCGGGGTGAACAAGCTGTGGGTTTCCGCGGAACTCCCCGACTTTGCCGACAAAGATGCCGTGAGTATGGGCCGAAAAAATACGCTGCCAGTAGGAAACGATATGGGGTTTGCCAAAAAAAGTGACGGGCAGGCGCGCTATACCGTCAGAAAGCATGACTTCCAGACGTTGCCGCGGGCGTCGCTCCCTGCCTGTGACGGTCTTGTTGGTGTGAACCTCGACGCCGACGACGTCGGCCACCAAGGCGACTTCAGTGTCGATAACTAAGTGGGACAAGTCGGTGGTTTCCGTGCCGGTGAGGTAGCGACGCGGGAGATGACCGAGGGCCTCACCCACCGTGTCGACATGAAGCGCAGAAAAGGCCTTAGCCGTTTTAGCCCCGACCGCCTCCGCTAACGGACGGTGAAGCTCCTGCTGGGTGCGGGTATGCCACCGGGTCACTGCATTCACGTCAACACCGTACCGGCCCATAACGACAAAGAACCCGCCCTACGGCGGGTTCCATCGTCGAACGTGATGCTCAGCGGCTGACGCGACCAGCCTTAAGACACGAAGTGCACACGTTCATACGCTTATGCGTACCGTTCTCGATGACACGGACGCGCTGAATATTCGGGCTCCACCGGCGATTGGTCTTCTTCTTCGACCAGGGGACGTTGTGTCCGAAACCGGGGCGCTTGGCGCAGATGTCACACACAGCAGCCACTGGGAGATCTCCTGTTCAGGGTCGAGTGCAACACGCACCCGACGCAATCGTTGGGTTCGAGGGTTCCTTCGGGAACTGGACAAGCCTATACGGTTAAGCGCCCGGAACCCAAATCGGATTCAGGGAGCCGGCGACCGCGCCTCAGATTTTGACCACGACAGGCACGATCATGGGGCGACGCCGCAGAGAGCGCGACACCCAGCGTCCGATGGTTCGCCGAACCACCTGCTGCAACCGGTGAGTGTCGTCCATACCACCAGCCATCGCCTTCTCCAGCTCAGCGACGATCTGGTCGGTGATCTCCGCGAACACCGAATCATCCTCGGCGAAACCACGCGCCTGAACAGCCGGGCGAGACACCACTGACGCCGAGCGGGTGTCGACCGCAGTGACGACCGACAAGAATCCCTGTTCGCCCAGGATGCGGCGATCAGTGAGCGTGTCCTCGGTGAGCTCCCCCACCCCAGATCCGTCAACGAGAATATAGGAGGCATCGACCTTGCCAACCACGCGCGGCACTCCATCGACAAGATCAATAACCCCACCGTCCTCGACGAGCACCACGTTCTTCTCATCGACGCCGGTGGCTTTGGCCAGGTCGGCATTCGCAACAAGATGACGCACCTCGCCATGAATCGGCATCACAGCGCGTGGCCGCACGATGTTGTAGGCGTACAGCAGCTCTCCGGCAGCGGCATGGCCTGAGACGTGGACCAAGGCGTTGCCTTTATGCACCACGGTGGCGCCAAGCTTCGTCAGACCATTGATCACCCGGTAGACAGCATTCTCATTACCCGGGATGAGAGAGGACGCCAGCAAAACGGTGTCCCCCTCCCCCACCTCAATGTCTCGGTGCTCCCGGTTGGCGATCCTCGCTAGGGCCGAGAGCGGCTCTCCCTGGGAACCAGTGGACACGATGACGACCTCGTTGTCCCGATAATGGTCGAGCTCACGCAACTCAATGACAGTGTTCTCTGGAACATCGAGGTAACCCAGATCCTGAGCAACAGCCATATTGCGGACCATGGAACGACCGACATAGCAGACCTTGCGATGATGCCGGACCGCCATATTGAGGACTTGCTGAACTCGATGCACGTGGGAGGCGAAGCAAGCGACAATAAGCTTCTTGTTCGCCTTCTCGAAGACCCTCTCGATGGCCGGCTCGATCTCGGTCTCGGACTTCACGAACCCCGGGACTTCGGCATTCGTAGAGTCGACCATGAAGAGATCGACCCCTTCTTCACCGAGTCGCGCAAAGGCGCGCAGATCGGTAATGCGTCCGTCCAGCGGCAGCTGGTCCATCTTGAAGTCGCCAGTGTTGATGAGAGTTCCGGCATCGGTGCGCACACACACGGCCAGAGCGTCAGGAATGGAGTGGTTGACGGCGATGAACTCTAGATCGAACTGCTCGCCAACCTCGGCGACATCACCTTCGTGAACAACATTGAGCTTGTAACCCTTAATACGGTGTTCACGCAGCTTCGCCTCGAGTAGCGCCAGGGTCAACTTGGACCCGTAAATCGGGATATCAGGGCGACGCTTAAGCAGATAAGGCACCGCACCAATGTGGTCCTCGTGACCGTGAGTGAGCACCAGAGCTTTCACCCGGGACAGCTTCTCCTCGTCGAGGTAGTCCAGCCCAGGCAGCAGCAGATCAACCCCAGGGTGGTCATCCTCCGGGAAGAGCACCCCGCAGTCGATGACAAGCATCTCCCCGTTGATTTCATAGCACGACATGTTGCGCCCAACGTCCCCCAACCCTCCGAGGGGGATGATGCGCAAAACATCCGGTTGCAGGTCCGGGGGTGTCGTCGGTCCAGTCTCAGCCACGTCATCTAGGATATCGGTAGACGGCGACAGCAGTACTACCGATCACGCCATACCCGAACCCACTGCACGAATAGACGACACCGGAGCCGATACATCCGGATCACACTTCATGGATCGACGAGGGCCGCCACCTATGTGGTGACGGCCCCTATCGCGTCTCGCCGATCAGAAGCGAGGAATGTTTCTCATATTGGACGTAGCCATCGACACCGCCTCACCGGCACCACGATTGAGCACGATCTTGCTCATAGCGGTGGCAAACCCGATCATCTGCTCGCCCTTGATCTCCGGCGGCAGGGACAGGGCATTGGGATCAGTGAGCACCTCGACTAAGGCCGGGCCGTCGAAGTTCAAGGCGTCGGTCAAGGCACGGCGAATGTTGCGTGGGTCATCGACCCGCTCGGTGTGAAAACCAATCGCTTCGGCAACACCCGCGTAATTGACATCGTGGACGTCGGTACCGAAGTCGGGCAACCCGTTCACGAGCATTTCCAGCTTGACCATGCCGAGAGTGGAGTTGTTGAAGACAATCACCTTGATCGGCAGGTTGAGCATACGTGCTGTCACGAGCTCTCCGAGAAGCATCGAGAGGCCGCCATCACCGGATACCGAAATAACCTGACGTCCTGGGTGGGAGGTCTGAGCACCAATGGCGTGCGGGAGGGCATTGGCCATCGATCCGTGCAGGAAGGATCCGATAAGACGACGAGTGCCGAGGGGATCGATGTAGCGAGCCGTCCACACGTTGCACATACCAGTGTCGGCAGTAAAGATGGCATCACGGTCAGCCACCTCGTTAAGAACGTGAGCGACGTACTCCGGGTGGATCGGCTTCATGTGCTCGACGTTGCGGGTATACGAGCCGATCGGGGCCTTCATGATCTTGGCGTGGCGCTTGACTGTGGCCTTAAGGAACTTATCGTCATGCTGCTTCAGCAGTGGGGTGACGGCGTTGCAAAGCGCCTTGACGTCGGCGTGGATCGGGAAGGACACGTCGGTGCGACGTCCCAGCCTCTCCGGACGGTTCTCGACCTGGACGGTGAGGGTATCGGGGAGGAATTGGTTGTAGGGAAAATCGGTTCCTAACAGGATGAGGACGTCGGCATCATTCATGCCCTCAGCAGCGGCACCGTAGCCCAACAGACCGGTCATACCGACGTCAAAGGGGTTGTCGTACTGGATGAAATCCTTGCCACGCAGGGAGTGGCCAATAGGAGCCTTGAGCTTGTCGGCCAGGGCAAGGACCTCATCGTGGGCACCTTCGACGCCTGCGCCGGCAAAGATAGCAATCTTCCTGGCGTCGTTAAGTAGCTTGACCAGTTGGCGGACGTCCTCCGGGTTCGGCTCGATAGACGGCCGACGGCTCGGGATGAAGACCGGGGAGGGGGCGGCAGCCTTCTTATCAGAGACGTCACCCGGAAGAGTGATGACGGAGACGGTGCTACCAGCAACTGCGTACCGGATGGCCGAATTCACGACGCGCGGAGCCTGCTCCGGGGTAGAAACCAGCTCGCAGTAGTCGGAACACTCCACAAAAAGACGGTCCGGGTGAGTCTCTTGGAAGTAGTTCATGCCGATCTGGACGCTGGGAACGTGAGATGCGATAGCCAACACCGGCACTTGGGAACGGTAGGCATCGAACAGACCATTGACAAGGTGCAGGTTGCCCGGCCCGCAGGAACCCGCGCACACCGCGAGCTCTCCGGTCAAGGAGGCCTCTGCTGCCGCAGCGAATGCCGCCGCCTCTTCGTGACGGACGTGCACCCAGTCGATGCCGCCCTTGACGGAACCACCCGTCTTACGAACCGCATCGACGACCGGATTGAGGGAGTCACCGACGATGCCGTAGATCCGTCGCACCCCCGCATCGAGGAGCTGTTGGACGAGCTGTTCGGCAACATTCATGAAAGGGACCTCCGCGGTACTGACAACATGGGACGAGTGGCCGACCGGCCACTTCCCAGCATACGACTTATCGTCTCAGTTTGGCCCCATCCTTCGCGCGAAGCGGATCACCTTCCCGTTCCCGCGAGATCGGACAGTTTCACTTCGGTGCCAACCAAAGAAAAGTCGAGGCCTTGTGGCGTTGCTTTAAGTGATTCGTAATGCAGATTTCCCAGATCGGGAAGGGTAAACCGTGAGGTGATCCCTTCTAAGATCGGTTTGAGCAACATGTCAGGAATTCGAATGTCATCGAGGCTCGCTGACGGACTACTCAAGGTCACCCGTCGGGAGGTGGCTTCCACCCCAGGCACAGCGGTAATACTGGCGTCTACCCGGGCTCCCAACACCGTCAGTTCCCGCACGATCTTCACCCTGCCGGTTTCCCCAGTGGCGTCGTTAAAGGTGATTTTTCCACCCGCCAACCGCGATAGCTCAGACCAGTCGATACGGCCAGTAGCCGACATCGTCCCAGCCACTGACTGGGATTTCTCACGGGCATGCCGGATTCCATTGGCATGGATGTCGACGTCGTGGAAGGTCACCATAGTGTCATCTCGGACCACAGTCGCCTTCGGAATGGTCGCGTCAAGACCCTGTAACTCGTCGGTAAATAACACTTCGAGGAAAGGTCGGTTGTGAATCGTCACTCCAACCGTCGAGGCATCGGCTGCCACGGACTTCGCAATAGTCGCCGCAACGTCCTTCTCGGCTCTCGCCCGAAATGTCTGGTCGACGATCACTGCCGCGACCGCAAGCAATGCGATAACAACGATGGCGATCAGCCACTTAATAAAGCGATGGGGGTGACGGTCCCGTTCGACCGTCACCACCGCGCCAGAACCGGGCTGTGGCCTCGGCGGAAGCACCTGAGTCGGCTCGCTTGGCGTCACCGAGAACATAGGACGCTCATTCAAGTCCCAACAACCCTTCAATACCGATAGTCAGACCAGGACGATCAAGGACTCCCCGAACCCCCGTCAACACACCCGACATGAAGGACACTCGGTCCATGGAATCGTGACGGATCGTGAGAGTTTCTCCCTCGGCTCCGAATAGCACCTCTTGGTGGGCGATGAGGCCACGCAGGCGCACGCCATGGACGTGAACCCCATCAACAACAGCTCCGCGAGCCCCGTCGAGCTGACTCTTCGTCGCGTCCGGGACCTCTCCCAAACCAGCCTCTTGTCGTGCCGCGGCAATCTTGGTCGCGGTTGTGCGGGCAGTACCGGACGGCGCGTCAACCTTATTGGGATGGTGCAGCTCGATGATCTCCGCAGACTCGTAGAACTTTGCGGCTTGCTCAGCAAAGTGCATCATGAGGACAGCGCCAATAGAGAAGTTCGGGGCCACCAAACAGCCGGTACTCGGATGATTGGCGAGCTGGTCACGCAGAGTCTGGTACCGCTCATCGTCAAACCCAGTCGTGCCGACGACGGTGTTGATGTCATGGGAGATAGCCCATGAAAGGTTATCCATAACGGCGTCGGGGGTAGTGAAGTCGACGATGACGTCGGCTCCCAACGCTGCGGAACGATCGTCACCGCTATCAACAGCCCCAACAAGTTCGGTGTCCTCAGCCTCCTCGACGGCCTGGCACACCGCAGCTCCCATCCGTCCCTTGGCTCCAAATACGGCGACCTTAATCATCTGGACCTTCCTTCCTGACGACGGCACCTCTCAGGCGCCTGGTCCAGACTACCTAGCAGGGCTGACGTCTCTGGACCATGTTCTATCCGCGCATAACGAACGGGCTGCCCCGGCACAATGCTGGGACAGCCCGAAAACGTCAATTCCCTCGTACGGGATTACGACTCACTCGTCAGTGTCGTCGTCTTCCTCGTCGGAGGCCAGCACCAAGGAGAGCTTGCCGCGGTCATCGACCTCAGCTATCTCCACCTGAATCTTCTGACCGACCGACAGCACATCCTCGACAGCCTCGACGCGCCTACCGTCGTTGAGGTCGCGCATCTTAGAGATGTGCAGCAGGCCATCCTTGCCAGGCAGTAGCGAGACGAAAGCGCCGAAGCTCGTCGTCTTGACGACGGTGCCAAGGTAACGCTCACCGACCTCGGGCATCTGCGGGTTGGCGATCGCATTGATCATCGAACGGGCAGAATCGGCCGAATCGCCGTCATCAGCCCCGATGAAGATGGTGCCGTCGTCCTCAATGGAGATGTTGGCGCCAGTGTCGTCCTGGATCTGGTTAATCATCTTGCCCTTGGGCCCGATAACCTCACCGATCTTGTCCACCGGGATGCGCACGGTGATGATACGCGGGGCAGTCGGGGCCATCTCGTCGGGAGAGTCGATGGCGTCGTTCATAACCTCAAGGATCGCGGTACGGGCTTCCTTCGCCTGCTTGAGAGCACCAGCGAGCACGTCGGCGGGAATCCCGTCGAGCTTGGTGTCCAACTGCAACGCGGTGACGAACTCACTAGTACCGGCCACCTTAAAGTCCATGTCGCCGAGAGCATCCTCGGCACCGAGGATGTCGGTGAGGGCCAGGTACTTGGTCTTGCCGTCCTCATCAGTCTCACTCATGAGGCCCATAGCGATTCCAGCGACCGAGGCGCGCAACGGCACACCGGCGTTGAGCAGGGCCAAGGTGGAGGCACAGACCGACCCCATCGAGGTCGAACCATTAGAGCCAATGGCCTCAGAAACCTCGCGGATGGCGTAGGGGAATTCCTCGCGGGTCGGCAACACCGGGATGAGGGCCCGCTCGGCAAGGTTGCCGTGGCCGATCTCGCGGCGCTTCGGGGAGCCAACACGACCAGTTTCACCGGTGGAGTAGGGCGGCATGTTGTAGTTGTGCATGTACCGCCGGGTGTTTTCCGGGGAGAGAGTGTCGAGCTTCTGCTCCATGTCGAGCATGTTGAGGGTCGACACGCCCAGAATCTGGGTCTCGCCACGCTGGAACAGAGCCGAACCGTGAACCCGCGGGATGATGCCAACCTCAGCTGACAGGGAACGGATATCACGAGGCCCACGACCGTCGATTCGCACGCCCTCGTCAAGGACACGCTTGCGGACGATCTTCTTCATAACGGCCTTAAACGCTCCGGAAACCTCAGCCTCGCGTTCCGGGAAGGTCTCAGCAAGCTCAGCCTTGATGCGGGCCTTGAGCTCGGACTCAGCCTCCTGACGCTCCAGCTTCGCAGCGATCTGCTCGATGCGGGAGAGTTCCTCAGCAGCCTTCTCCTCGACGGCAGCGTAGACGTCATCCTCGTAATCCTTGAAGACCGGGAAGTCGTAGGTCTCCTTGGGTAGCTTGGCTGCCAGGGCAACCTGGGCGTCACACAACACCTTGATGAAGGGCTTGGCGGCCTCTAGACCAGTAGCGACGACCTCCTCCGTCGGGGCGGTGCGCCCGCCGCGCACGAGGCCCCAGGTAGCCGGGGTCGACTCTGCCTCGACCATCATGATGGCGACATCGCCGTCAGCGAGCACGCGACCGGCGACGACCATGTCGAAGGTCGACTCCTTGCGCTGATCGGTGGAGGGGAAACACACCCACTGGTCATCAATGAGGGCCATCCGGACGCCACCAATCGGCCCGGAGAACGGCAGACCAGCGAGCTGGGTGGACATCGAGGCGGCATTGATAGCCACGACATCGTAATAGACCGCCGGGTTGAGAGCCATGACAGTGACAACGACCTGAACCTCGTTGCGCAGCCCCTTAACAAAGGACGGACGCAGCGGACGGTCAATAAGACGGCAGGCGAGGATGGCCCCCTCAGACGGGCGTCCCTCACGGCGGAAAAAAGAGCCGGGGATACGTCCGGCAGCGTACATGCGCTCCTCGACGTCGACCGTTAACGGGAAGAAGTCGATGGAATCGCGGGGAGTCTTAGCGGCCGTGGTGGCCGACAACAGCATGGTGTCACCATCAAGATAGACGGCAGCGGATCCATCAGCCTGCTGGGCCAACAGTCCCGCCTCAAAACGGACGACGTGCTTACCAAACTTGCCGTTGTCGATAATGGCCTCGGTGAATTCGAGTCCGGGTCCCTCCACAGGGATATCCTTTCGCAGGGCCGACCACCGCCCGCAGGCGCTCCAGAAGGCGCCCCCTGATAAACCACACCGGTCTTCGATCGAAGTCGCCGGGACCGTGCCCCGGTGACCACTACCGAGGACCCATGTGTCGTGGGGAGGCAGTCGACGGTTACAGTGATTCTTATTGTGGCCTTGAGTCTACGGCATCGGCGGCGAATCCCACGAATTGCCAGGGTGTACGTGGTTATCATCGCAGGTTCGGCCAAGGCCTGAGCATGGTGCGAATACAGCAAACGGGGCGCCCCGGTAGGGACACCCCGTCACATATGATCTATAGCCTTCAGCGGCGCAGACCCAGGCGAGCAATCAACTCACGGTAATGCTCAATATCATTCTTCGCGATGTAATTGAGCAACCGACGGCGCTGACCAACCATGAGCATCAGGCCACGACGAGAATGGTGATCGCCCTTGTGAACCTTAAGATGCTCGGTGAGCTCGGCAATGCGCTTTGTGAGGATGGCAACCTGAACATCCGGGGATCCCGTGTCTCCAGGATGGGTCGCATACTCTTCAATGACCTTCTTCTTTTCGGCAGCATCCATCTCAGTAGATCCCTTTCTGTCCGTTGCACGGCGTCTCCGACGCTCTTATTGCAGGAGACTCTTCCTAGGCCGCGGCCGATCTAACGGCAACTGGGAGAGAGTATCAGCTATCCCCGATTACGCGCGAATCCTTACGCGAGATGAGGTGCCGAGGCGAAGACCCAAGCAAACTCTTCGCCCAGCGGATCCGACTGGTAGCCCCAAACAAACCCGGACCCGCACAAGCCATGCCCTCAGGACAAAGCTCGCTTAGCTGCCTCGACGTCGTGCGCCATCTGAGAGATCAACGGCTTAATCCCGTCGAATTTGATTTGGCCGCGCAGCCTCTCAGCGAAAGTCACCGCAACGTCGACTCCGTACAGCTCCAGGTCGTCACGATCGATGACGTAGGTCTCGACGCGACGCTCGACCCCATCGAAAGTCGGATTCGTGCCGACCGAGATTGCCGATGGAAGGCGCCGGCCAGCGTCCGGGCCGCTGCTGGGCTCCAGCCATCCGGCGTACACCCCGTCAGAAGGTATGGCGCGATCCCGAGGCATAACGAGGTTAGCCGTCGGGAATCCGAGTTCACGTCCCCGCTGGTCGCCCATGACGACAACCCCACCAACCTCAAAGGGCCGGCCTAGCAGCTCTGCCGCCTCGGTGACCTTGCCTGCAGCAACGACCTCACGCACCCGCGTTGACGATACCGTCAGCCCTGAGATAGCCACGAGGTCCATGGCGTGCACTTGGAAGCGACCGCGCCCCACCTCGGTCAGAGTATCCGGCGTGCCTACCGCGTGACGCCCGAAGCGGAAATTCTGTCCCACCAGCACATGCCTGGGCTGTAAGGGCCCGAGCACCCGCCCAACAAACGCCGCTGGAGACCAACTGGCGATCTCGGTGGTGAAATTCACCACGCGCACTTCGCTGGCACCGGCATCCTTGAGCCACTCGATCCGTCGCTCCAGCGGGCACAGCAAGGCCGGGGCATGGTCGGGGGCGAGAACGGTCAGCGGATGAGGCCAGAAGGTGACGACGACGACGTGGCCGTCCGGATCCAGCCTCGTGGCCTCTTGGACAAGGGCCTGGTGGCCTCGATGCACACCATCGAAGTTTCCGATGACAACAGTCGACGATTCCTCGGGAACAGACACGTTGGGCAGTCTATGGTGCGAATCCGGTTGAACCCGAATCCCACCGGACGCTCTGTCCTCACCCGACCTGTAAGGATCAGCGCCGGCGGGATAGGCAACGGGCCGCCCACAAGGGCGGCCCGTTGTCGTACCGATGCCTGACTCACTTCTTGGCAAGTTGGCCAGTCTTGAGCTTGTCGACCCAGGTCTTGTTATGTGAGGTCCATTCCTCGACGGCCTTCTCTTGGTTCTTGCCACCGTACTTATCCGCAGAGAACATAGTGTCCTCAAGGTCGGACAACTTGTCGTCGTCAAAGGCCATATTGCGCATCAACTGGGCCGCCTTCGGGAAGTCTTGCTCAAAACCCGGACGGCCGAAGCTGTAGATCACCTCAGCATTGCCCATAGCCTTCTTAGGATCTTTCAGGTCGCGAACCGGGAAAGCGCCGTAGGCCCAATGCGGGCGCCACAAGGTCACTGCGATGTCCTGATCAGCGTCGATAGATTTCTTAAGTTGAGCCAACATAGCTGGGGTCGACGAGATCTTGAAGTTGAGGTTCTTCAACCCATACTTCGGGATGGCCGAGTCCTTGGTCGTCTTGGTTAAACCAGCACCAGCTTCGATGCCGTACAGAGTATTGTCGTACTCATCACCCATGGTCTTGAGGTCGCCGATGGTGCGTGCCTTGGAGTCTTTGTTGACAGCGATAGTCAACTTAGCGTTGTCGTACCAGCAACCAAGGTTCTCCATCTTGTTGCCATACCGCTTTACGTAGTCGGCGTGGGTGACCGGCAGCCAGCTGTCAGTGAGGAGGTCGATATCTCCGGCGACAAGTCCGGCATAGCCTGGACCAGCATCAAAGCCCTTGATCGTCACCTTATATCCGTCCTTCTCCAGGACGTTTTTCATAATCCCGGCAGTCGCGAAGGACTCATCCCAGCCGTTAAAGGCACCAATGGTGATGTCCTTCTTACTGTCAGCCTTCATAGAAGTGGTGTCCTTCGACCCATGGCCCGGGGTGCAGTCGGCCCACTTCGTGTTGACGTTATCCATGCCGGTGTCGGACCCACCAGGCTCCCCGTTTCCACTGTTGGTGGCACCGCATCCCGATACGGCTAGGGCCCCCATCGTTACGGCGGATGCCACGGCGATGACCTTGCGTCGAACCATGCTTGTGCTCATCGGTACTTCCTCGTGTTCGTGTGCATCAACTCAGCTCGCCTGCTGTGCTCGGGCGAGCGGGGTGCGATTAGCTAGTCCGCTCGTGATGCGGTCCAGATATACAGCGACGACAACTACTGCCAAGCCAGCCTCCATGCCTAGACCGATATCGACCTGAGACAAGGCTGCGACGACGTCACCACCGAGGCCGCCAGCACCGACCATGCCCGAGAGCACGACCATAGACAGGGCCAACATGATGACCTGATTGACGCCGGCCATTACCGTCGGCATAGCTAGCGGCATCTGAATGCGCCACAAGATGTGACGGGGGTTAGCACCGAATGCGGCGCCGGCCTCAACGGTCTCGGTGTCGACTCCACGGATGCCCAATTCGGTGAACCGTACTCCCGGTGGTAGCGCGAAGATAACGGTGGCGATAGCGCCGGGCACCTGCCCGATACCGAAGAGCACGATGACTGGAACCAGGTACGCCAGCGAAGGCATCGTCTGCATAAAGTCGAGAATCGGTTTGATGATGGCCGAGAATCGCTTCGACTTGGCCGCCCAAATACCTAGCGGAATCGCCAGGATAAGGGCCAGAATCACCGCTACTACCACCAGGGCAAGAGTTTGCATGGTGTTGTTCCACTGGTCCATAGCCCTCACCAGGTAGAAGCCGATGAGGGCGAACAAGCCCACCTTCCAGTTGGCGCAGGCCCACCCGATAGCGGCGAAGACCACCATCATGACTAGGTACAACGGCTTGGACAGCACCAGATCTAGACCGTGGTACATGCCACCAATAACAACGTTTGTAAACGTGATGAGCCAGTCGAAAGCGTTCTGGAACCAGTCAAAGAAGGTCTCAATCCAGCTACCGAGCGGAATCCGAGGGTTGGCGAAATTAAAGCCCATAGCAATCAGGCCTCCTTCTCGATGGTCGCGATCTGGTCAGCCGGCGGAAGACCGACCGGGTCACCGGTATCCCTTATGACGGGAAGCTTTCCGGTGTTCTCCAAGGACATGACAGATCCCTCTCCTGCCTCGTCGCGAGCTCGTGACATCGCGTCGAGCAGGGCCACCCGAGAGATGACGCCCATGAGGTGAAAATCATCGTCGACGACAGCCAACGGCACCCTGGCGTTGCTCGTGGGAGCGAAAAGCTCCGACAACGGGGTGTCAGTCCGTGCTGTGAGAATGCCGCTAGTTTCCACCGCATCAGCAATGCTGCGATGTCCGTGACGAGCAGCCTCGATGACCTCTTGATCGCCGACCATGCCAAGTAAACGACGATGCTCATCTACGACAAAGACGCCGGACCAATCGCGCTGGTCCATGATGCGTTGGACTCGTCGAGGATCTGCCGACCGAGAAACGACCGCCTCGGTGGGACGCATGACCGCCGACGCAGTCAACACTCGGCTGCGGTCAACGTCTTGGACGAAGTCCGCAACGTAGTCGTCAGCAGGTTGAGTAAGGATCTCGTCGGAGGTACCGATCTGGGCAACACGACCGTTGCGCATCACGGCGATGTGATCGCCCAAGTACATGGCCTCGTTGAGGTCATGGGTAATGAAGATGATTGTCTTGTTGAGGGTGCCCTGCAGCTCGAGGAGCTGATCTTGCATCTCGCGACGAATAAGCGGGTCAAGGGCGGAGAAAGCCTCGTCCATGAGCAGGATGTCAGTCTCGGCTGCGAGTGCGCGCGCCAGTCCGACTCGCTGCTGCATGCCACCGGAAAGCTGATGAGGATACTTGTCTCCCCATCCGTTAAGGCCCACCGTGTGCAGCCACTCGTTGGCCTTCTCAAGGCGTTCTTTCTGTTTGAGCTTGCCCTGCAACTTCAGCCCGTAGGCCGCATTTTCACGCACAGTAAGGTGCGGAAGCAGCGCGAAGTGCTGGAACACCATCGAGACGTGGTCCCGGCGCAGTTCCCGCAACTGAGCGTCATTCATGTCAGAAACGACCTTGCCCGCAACCTCGACCGTGCCTTCAGATGGGGACCACAGCCCATTAATCATCCTGATGAGGGTGGACTTCCCAGACCCCGACAGGCCCATGACGACGAAGGTCTCTCCCCTAGCGACCTCAAAGCTCACGTCGATAACAGCCGCCGTGCCGAGAGAGGCGAGTTCTTCTCGAGACTCCCCTGCCTTGAGTCTTTCGATCACTTGGCGCTCGTGTTTACCGAAAACCTTGTACAGGTGGGATGCTCGAACTAGATCCACGTCGTACGGCACCTTTCGTATGGACGATTTGGAAATAACCCAGGCGGCGCAAAAACACCACAGTTTCACGTCACGGCAACATCGAGCACCGAAATAACGGCATCGACATCAGCGTAAATGAACTATTTAATGATATCACGCTATATCTATTTCTGCAAATACTAATACCGTTATTTATGCAACTAGAATTGTTGTAGAATATTTACTATGCTGCTTTAATCATACCGTAATGCGACATCAATATAGCTCGATGTGTGATATGTCACTCCACGCGGCGGTACGTAGCTGAGCGCACCGTATGGCGCTGCATCCTGACTGGCGCGACGGCCTCGTCAAACCAACACGCATATTGCGCGACTCTGGCCATCTTTCTCGTCATCCGGACGATAAAGGGCCAATAATTCCCCAGTTTCCGCAATCATTGCGGTCACTTCCGCCGGCACGGTGATATTTAGACGTCGACCCACTCGGATGGCGGCTTCTTGGTCCGCAGTGACATGAACAATGGGAAAACTCAGTGCAGCAGCCTCAGCCATTGTCATCGGAGTAGGCGTGACAGCGCCCTCAGCGAAAATATCTGGGCAGGCAGCCGTGAGATCGAACGGCCCGACGCGGGTACGACGCAGCGCGGTGAGATGTCCCCCAACTCCGAGATCTGCACCGACGTCACGAGCTAGCGCCCGCACGTAGGTCCCCGAGGAGCACGTGACCTCGACGTCGACGTCAACTACCTGACCCTGCCGTCGAATAGCAGTAGCCTCAAACCGAGAAACGGTGACGGCGCGCGGCTGCAGGACGACGTCCTCCCCAGCACGCACCTTGGCGTAGGCGCGCTGGCCATTAACCTTGATCGCGCTAACGGCGGTAGGGACCTGCTGAATCTGCCCGGTCTGACGCAACATCGCGGCACCAATAGCCTCATCATCGATCGCGGAAGCGTCAGTCGTCGCAGTGACCTCCCCCTCAGCGTCGTCGGTGACAGTGCCCACCCCCAACCTCATGGTGGCGGTGTAGTCCTTGTCGTGCAGAGACAGATGACCCAACAGTCGAGTCGCACGGTTGATCCCAACAATGAGCACGCCGTTGGCCATCGGGTCGAGGGTTCCGGCGTGGCCGACCTTGCGGGTACCCATGAGGCGCCGCACCCGTCCGACTACCTGGTGAGAGGTGACGCCGGCCGGTTTGTCAACGACAAGGATGCCGGAGTGGAGAGTATTCATCGCAGCCAGTATCCCGGCTCAGGAGGACCTCAACAAGCTTGGGCTGCCACACGTCACGCGGTGATCATGTATAGAGCCATTTTCGAGGCCTCAACTGCCCTCACCGAGTGGGGCAGACGGGTGGTGAAATGCACCATACCTCCAGGGTTCAGAGTCACTGTGCGACCCTCGGCAGTAATTTCGAGCTGACCTTCGAGAGCCTCGACGATAACGGGCATTGCAGCCGTGTGCTCCGACAGTTCCTCTCCGGCAGCAAAGGAGAACAGGACGACGTTCACCCCCTCAGCCCGCATGACAGTCTTGGAAACAGTCGCCCCGTCAGAGTAGTCAATCTGAGCGGCAAGGTCCTCGATGAACCCGAGGTTGTTCATTTCCGTCATGAGGTATCCCTTCATGGTCGTAGCTGTGACGGGATGGTTGTCATGATCCACTCACGGTGACCATGGTCCCGGCAAGATAGTTGCAGACGAAAGCTCCCGCATCGTCAAGACACGCCTGCCGGCCTAGATCAAGCGCCAGCGCCCTGACGACACCGCCAGTTGGGCAGTCATCCTGAGGGAGAATCACGTGACGTGCCTTCACGCTCACGCACCATATCAGGATCGGTTTACTCCCATGATCAGCGCCGGGCCTCCCGCCGACGTCAACAACGCGCTCCGAGTAAGGCCGGCATCAGGGAGCAGGCTCACTCCCACCCATCGGCAACGCACGAGCGTAGGACACAACCGCATAAGCACCAGGTGAATCATCGCACCGCTACCTTTCCGAAACCCGGAAAAAAGTCCGCCCAATACCGTAAGATCGCGGCGCAGATGCGGTGCTAACTTCATGCCAACCAACGAGGTCGAGCACGAGGAGGTGATCGCCATGGACCGAGAAATGTGGATTCTCAGACAACTAGAGACATCGCTGACCGCCTCCGCCGACGCGCTGGCAGAACGCTTGCAGGTCAGCCCCCGCACCGTCACCAACTCCATCAACACGCTCAACCAGATGTTGGCCCCGGCAGCGTCCGTACGCCCCGCCGCTGGCCGTTACCGTCTCTACATTCTCGACCCGTAGGGATACAGCCAAGCCCGCGGCCGTCTGCTTCGCGCCGCGGCCTCCCTCAACGACCCGCGTCATCGCCGCGCACAGGAGTTCAGAACCCTCCTGTGCGCCGAGCGCCCGGTGACCTCGGACGACCTGGCCGACACCGTCCGCGCCTCTCGAGTAACCGTCCTCGCCGACATCGCTCGGCTGCGTGAAACCCTAAGACCCTTCGGAGTCCGAGTCGAGGGCCCTTCCAACTGGGGTTTCAGTCTCACCGCCGAGGAACTCGACTTACGTCTGGCAGAGCTGACCCTCTACCCCGCCGAACTCGTCGAC
This sequence comes from Cutibacterium namnetense, assembly GCF_001642025.1. GTDB lineage: Bacteria > Actinomycetota > Actinomycetes > Propionibacteriales > Propionibacteriaceae > Cutibacterium > Cutibacterium namnetense. The sequence continues at coordinate 24,984 of NZ_LWHO01000005.1, forward strand.
GAATATCCGATCGACGATGACATCGTCGCCATCGTCACCCGGATCACTGAGCAGGCTCACCTGTCCAGGCCATCACGTGACTACGTGCGTCGCTGGCTCACCGTTCTGCTCGATCGCACCCTCACCGGCCACCCGCTGGACGAGATGCCCGCGCAGTACCAACGCCTGCGCGACAGCCCCGCCCACCACATTGCTTCCGAGCTTCTCTGCGAGGCCGAAGGTCTCGTATCAACCACCTTCCCGATCGAGGAGGAACTCTTCCTGGCTATGTCGGTCGCCGGAATGCGCACCCCCGACAGTGCACATGGTCGTCAGCTTTTCCCAGTCGACAGGGAGATCCCCGACCTCGTCGACGCCATCTTCAAACGCATCGCCGAGGTCATGCAGATCCATCTGGACGCCGACGAGCTGGTCGACGAATTCGCCCACCACCTTGCTTTCATGCTCAACCGAATGCGTTTCCGCGTCACGATCGACGAGCAGCCAATACATGGCATCCGCGACCAATATCCGGTGGCCCACCGGATGGCCGAGATAAGCCGCGACGTCATCGAGGAACGCACCGGCATGCGGATCAGTGACTCCGAGACCGGACTGTTGACCGGCTACCATCAGGTCTTCCTTGACTCCCACCGCACCCCTCCCCATCTCACGTTGGCGATCATCACGGCGACCGGACGGGTCTCGGCCCACCTCATGAGAATCCAACTCGACAAAGTGCTCCCGCCCGGCACCAAATACCTCATGCTGACCGGAGACGGCGTCAACGAGTCATCGCTGGTCGGAACCGACCTCGTCGTCGCCACTGCCGATGTCGACACCGAGGCCTTTACCGTCGGCGATGTCCCAATCATCCAGCTCGGCCAGGTCTTCGATCCTGCCGAGCTCATCAGTCGATTGTCGCGGCTGAACCTGCGCGGCCACGTCGACCTCCAGCTTGCTGGGGCCAACTCGTCATTGCTCATGTCGATGCTCTCCCCCGACCGTTTCATGGCCATGCCGACGGGGACCGGTTACTGGCCGGCAACCGAAGCCCTCGCAGCCCACTTGATCGATCAAGGTCTGGCCGACGAATCCTTCCTGGCCACACTGCGGGCTCGTGAGGAAGAAGCGACCATGCTGCTCGATGGCCTCGTCGGGTTCCCCCACGCCACCATTCCGGGAGCCGACCGCATCATCCTGGCGATGGCGACCATCCCACGCAGCCCACAACAGCCCGGTGCCCGCGTCGTCTTCCTCATGGGAGTCCCCGACAAAACCGACTACGACGACACCATCCTCGTCACCGTCTACGACGAGATCATCCGCCTAACCAACGATCCAGATCTGCTCAACCGGCTCAGCACGCTCACCAACCATGAGGACGTCTTCTGGCTCATGGCTTCCCGCCCCTGCAATCCCTGACTCCGAGGAGAGACGATGTTCTGGCCCGTTCTTGCCACCGTCGCAATCATCTACGTGTGCAACGCCGTCCTGGCCATGCGTCAGATGAAGGATTTCTCCACGACCTACACACTGCTGCGCACACGCGGGAGAGTCGCCATCGGCAAACAGAAGAACGCACTGAGTCGCGGCGCCATCGTCATGTTCCTGCTCGACGACCGTGACCACGTCGTCGCGGGCCGTCGCATGAACGGCATCACTGTTCTGGCCCGGTTCAGAGACTTCCCGGTCTGCGACGGGTTGCCTGTCGAGGAGATCGACCCTACAGCCGTGCGAGCTGACCGGGGAACTCAGCGCGCCATCGCCAACGCCCGCGACAACTTTCTCACGATCCGGGCCGGCGAGATCCCGGTCGAGCCCCCGACCCCGCTTATGAAGGTCGTCAACCGAGTCGACGCCAAGGTCGGACACACCCCTGAACGACCTGCGGGTGCCAGCCGGCACGTCGTCGGCAGACGTGGACTCACCGCCGTCGACTGAACGGCTCCGCCCAACACAATTCTCCCCTGCGTCTACACCGCTCGGGACCCGCCCTCAACACCACTACTACACACGAAGGAGTTGATCATGCACTACCTGGTGGAGGCCGCCGAATGGTTTGTCGGCCTGTTTCAAGAAGGTGCGAAGACATTCGTGAGCTGGATGGGAAGCATCGTGCCCCTGGTGCTTATGCTCCTCATCGCCATGAACTCGATCATCCGCCTCATCGGTGAGGACCGGATCAACCGCCTCGCCCAGAAAGCCGGAAACAATCCCGTCAGCCGCTATCTCCTGCTCCCCTTCATCGGCTCATTTATGCTGTGCAACCCGATGGTGCATTCCCTGGGCCGATTCCTCCCGGAACGCTATAAGCCGAGCTATTTCGCTTCAGCGGCCCAGTTCTGCCACACCAGCAACGGGATCTTCCCGCACATCAACCCTGCCGAACTATTTATCTGGCTCGGCATTGCCCAGGGCATCACGAAGGCTGGACTACCGACCGGGCCGCTGGCGATCCGCTACCTGCTTGTTGGTCTCGTCCTCAACTTCGTCGGTGGCTGGGTGACCGACCTGACCACGAGATACGTGAGCAGGCAGCAGAAGGTCATCCTCCCCGACACCATGGACGGGAAGATCGTCCATGTCGACACCCTGGTGGAGGCCTGAGATGACCAAGTACCACTCCGTCACCGTTTCCCATGGCTCCGGCGGCTACGGCGGCCCCCTCACCATCACCCCGACCGAGACTAAACACAAGCTCGTCTACATCGTCGGCGGAGGCGTCCGGCCCACGGTCGTTGATCGCATCGCCGAGCTGTCTGGTGCCGAACCGGTCAATGGGTTTAACACCTCCGTCCCCGAACAGGAGACGATGGCCGTCATCATCGACTGCGGAGGAACCTTGAGGTGCGGGATCTACCCCCGTAAAGGAATCCCGACTATCAACGTCATGCCAACCGGCAAGAGCGGTCCGCTGGCCCAGTACATCAACGAGTCGATCTATGTCTCCGCCGTCGGCGCCGACCAGGTCCGATTGGCTGACTCCCCTACTCCGTCTGAGGTCGTCACCAGCACACCACGGCGGAAAGCGGGAACGAGTGGCACCGTCCAAGGGGAATGGAGCACCGACAAGAAGATTTCCGAAGCCGTCGCCGAGAAAAAGAACAAGACCGTCATGGACAAGATCGGTCTGGGCGCCGGCAAGGTCATTTCAGTGTTCTACCAAGCCGGGCGAGACGCAGTGCAAGCCATGCTGACCACCATCATCCCGTTCATGGGGTTCGTAGCCATGCTCATCGGCATCATCAACGCCTCCGGATTCGGCACCTGGTTCACCAAGCTCCTCATCCCACTGGCCGGCAACGGCATCGGGCTCATCGTCCTTGGCCTCATCTGCTCGCTGCCCTTCCTGTCGCCCCTGCTCGGCCCAGGAGCCGTCATCGGTCAGATCATCGGCACCCTCATCGGCGTGGAGATCGGCAAGCACAACATCCATCCCAGCTTGGCCCTTCCAGCGCTGTTCGCCATCAACACCCAGAACGCCTGCGACTTCATCCCGGTCGGCCTAGGACTAGCCGAGGCTGCCCCGGAAACAGTCGAGGTTGGCGTCCCCAGCGTCTTGTATTCGCGATTCCTTAACGGCATCCCACGAGTCGCCATCGCCTGGCTGTGCAGCATCGGCCTGTACGCATCCTGACACTCACACCTGATCCGGAGAACATCAATGTCTGTCATATATCGCAACCAAATCTGCGCCGTCGGCTCGCAGGCCGAATCCTTTCTCGACGAGAACATGCTTGTCACATTCGGGGGTAAGGCACCCGACGAACTTCGCGACTTCTGTTACGCCCTACCCGAGGCGACCTCGAGCGGCACCATCGGCGTCGGTGACGTCCTCGCCATCGGCGAACACCGCTTCCCCATCACAGCAATTGGTGCCCTCGCACAGCGCAACCTCGACTCCTTAGGGCACGTCACCCTCGTCTTCGACGGCGCCGACGAGCCACGGCTCGAGGGTGCCCTCCACGTACGCTGTGGCGGTGAGCTGCCCAGACCGCAGGCCGGCAGCACAATCCTCATCGAGTCAGCATGATCCGCACTGAGGTGACAATAGGCCACCCTGCCGGGATCCACGCCAGGGTGGCCGCACAAGCCGTACTACTGGCCTGCGGCCACTCGGCCAGTGTCTTCCTGCGATCCTCACGCGGGACGGCCAGTCTTACCCGGCTAGCGGACCTGCTGAGATTGGACGTCCGCGAGGGCGCCGTCGTCGAGATCCTGGCCGATGGCCCTGACGAGGTCGAGGCACTGCACGAAGTCGCGACATTCCTCACGTCCGCCGCAAACGACCCCACACCACATACTGCATCAAACGAAGGGAACGATTGACCATGAGCGACGAGATCATCGCGGCAGCCGTCGCGGGCGCCGGGGACACCGACGTCGTCGAAATGGGACGGGGAGTCCTCGATCGTGCCGGAAACGTCCTGGCTGAGCACATGTGCCGCGCCAGGGGCCACAACCTGCCCGCCCTTGTCGTCGCCGACGAACGCACCTGGGCAGTGGCCGGGAAGGCCGTCAACGCCGGCTTACGCTCGGCCGGAGTGGCGGCCTGCGACCCGCTGGTCTTCCCTGCCGAGCCTTGCCTGCACGCCTCCTTAGACAACGCCCACACCATCGCCGACCGGCTGCGCACCCTGGACGCCGAGACCGGTTCGCCAGTCGTCCCGATCGCGGTCGGGTCAGGAACCGTCAACGACCTGACGAAACTGGCCGCCAAGGATTTGGGACGCCGTTACGCCGTCGTCGGAACTGCAGCCTCCATGGACGGCTACACGGGGGCCGGGGCGCCCATCAGCGACAACGGGGTCAAAGTGACGATGCAGTGCGTAGCACCGCAAGTTGTCATTTTCGACTTGGACATCACCGCCGCCGCACCGCAGGTCATGACAGCATCCGGATATGGCGACTTGGCTGCCAAGATTCCCGGTGGCGCAGACTGGATCATCGCTGACGCCGCCGGGGTAGAACCACTCAACCAGCATGTATGGACCCTCGTCCAGAGCGGCGTCCGGGACGCCCTATCATGTCCCGACGACCTGCGTCGCGGCGATCCGGACGCCTTCTCCGGGCTGGTGGAGGGTCTCATCCTGTCAGGCCTGGCGATGCAGGTTTATGACGGCACTCGTCCGGCGTCTGGGGCCGAACACTACTTCAGCCACATCTGGGAGCTTGCCCACGTGGGTACCGATCGCAACCCACCACTGTCCCACGGGCACAAGGTCGCCATCGGGACCCTCGCCATGCTCGCCTTCTACGAGAAGTTCCTCGACCGAGACCTCTCCAGGCTCGACATCGACGCGGCAGTCGCAGCATGGCCCGACTGGCGGACGGTGGAGTCCGACATCCGCTCAACCTTTGAGGGTGCGCTGGCCGACCACGCCGTCATGGAGACAAAGGTCAAATACGTTGACGCCGACGGGCTGCGAGCCCGTCTCAATCGGGTCGTTGACCGATGGCACGAGACCCGAGCAGCCCTTGAGAAACAGCTAGTGAGGGCCCGCGTGTTCGCCGACCAGCTCCGTCGGGCCGGGGCCCCGTCCCGTCCCGAGGACATTGGACTAACCGCCGCCGACGTGCGGGCAACCTTCCCCAAGGCTATGTACTACCGCTCCCGCTACACCGTCCTGGACCTGGCACGTGAGGGGAGGTGGTACGAGGAACTCGTCGAGGAGGTGTTCGCCCCGGACGGACTGTGGACCTAATTGCTCCGGCACAACGCTGACCTCGGACTCATGTCCGGGGCCACGCCATGTCGTCAGGAGTTATCACTCCTCCTCGTCGCTATGACGGTAGGGATCAGCCTCACCGGCAGGCATGGCACCTTGGGAGCGTCGAGCGATCTCGGCATCAGAAGCGGCAGCTCGTGCCAAGGCGTCCTCGATCGACTTGGCGGTCTCAGGAGTGGCATCACGCACGAAGGTCAGGGTCGGGGCGTAGCGCAGCTTGAGTCTCTTGCCGACGGTGGAACGCAGCATCCCCTTCGCCGACTCAAGTGCCGCTTCCGTTCCGGCGATCTCCTTGTCGGTACCCATCGCGGTCCAGAACAAAGTGGCGTCACGGGAGTCCCCGGTCAGACGCACATCGGTGATCGTCACGAAGCCCAGGCGGGGATCCTTGACACGACGCTCAAGGGTCTCGGCCACCACGACTCGGATCTGATCGGCTAACTTGGCGACACGCGGATTCGGTGTGTTCATGATCTCTCCTCGCCATCGGTGTCCTGAGCGGATCAACCATTTTTGCACACCGTCCCCACCGACGCACACGGCAGCCAGTGTCAACGCGGGGGTCCGGGGGTACTCCACTGCAGCACCATCCCGACGACGACCAACGCGGCCGAAACGGCCAGGCTCAGGGGGGCGAGAGGGCTCTGGTTCAGCAGCGCCCACCAGTAGGGAGTCGCCGCGGAATCCTTGGTACCCAGGATCCAGCACGACAGGACGAAGATGGTTCCCGGCAGCCACGCCCAGGCCACCGACAGTACGACGCTGGCGACCATCGCCAGTCCCACCAGCAGGACATGGTTGCGCGCAAACCACAGCACCCACCACTGAGAAATGGGTTGGTCACCGTTGAACAGGACGGCCCATGCCACTGGCCACACCAGAACGATGACGGCCCACACCACCCTCATGGTGCGAATGGGACGGTCGGGGAAGGCCTGCTCCCGTTGTGGGTCCGGGGAGGAGAACAATACGGAGGCGAGGATGCCACTCAGGCTCGAAGGCCCCAGCCCCACATCAACCGACCTGCTGCCGGCAAACGGGACGGTGACGAGGTCGCCGCCAAGGTGATGGGCACAGACCATTCCCACCGTCAGATAGGCCACTACGGCCACCAGACCGCGACTGCGCAGGAACCATCCGAAGCAGGAGAGCCGGCCCGTCATGGACAAGCCCTCACCTGTGCCACCATGGATCGCAGCGAGTCCGGGGCGAGGGGTTGACCGTCCATGACCGACACCAGTGCGTCGTCAAGGATTTCGACCGTCCCGTCACACTGTGAGGACGTGGAATCCTCGACTCCCAATAGGTTGTCACCCAGCAGGGGTGCGTTGAGATCCCCGGCCCATTCTCTCGCTGTGGAGGAGGTCGACACGTGCGTCCGCACCGGCAGGTAACCGGCCTTCCCTGGCCCTCCCTCGGGGGCGTAGACAATGCGTCTCTGGACCCCGCTGGCCATCAACAGGTCATCGACGCGGCCCATCGCCGTCGCGTACTCCTCCAGCCGCCAGGACAGGTCACCGGAGACGCATGCCATGGATCCATGCTTGCCGACCTCACGACACCGCCAATCATCCGTGGATTCCCACACCTCCTCCAACCGAATCGTCGCTGCGGCGTCAACGATGACCACTGCCACCAGAATCGTCGCCGTGAGCCACCGCCACCAAGGCCCACCACCGGGTGTCGTGATCACGCCCACGAGCACCAAGGAGACGACGATGACGGCACAATCGAGTCCAGCCCACAACGCGATGGCGTGCCAGGTGAGATGCGAAGGGGCGCCGTCGATGGCCGCAGGACCAGGCCATCCGATGAGCAGGTCATAGGCCTCAGGAACGCCCCCCGCCACCAAGTAGACCGCGATGGCAGCGACAGCGGCGAGCAGATAGGAACCAGCCGCCACTCCAAGGACGGCCCCCAGGGCCAGGAATGCCGTGGCGGCCATGGCGGTGAGGACCGAACCCATCACGAGTCGCGGATCGGCGTCACCGGAAGCCACCAATGCGAGGATTGCGGTCGTTACCCCCACAGCCAGGAGCAGAACGGCTCCGACACCCACCAGCCAGGTGGTGACGATGGCGGCGGTGGCGCTGCGCGGCCAGGCTCGGGATGTACGCGTGACCCCGGCGCGGCGAAGACGAGCGCCGTACGCCACCCCGACTCCGCAGCACACTGGAGACAGGATGACCGTGTCCACCGAGACACTCCCCGTCGTCAAGGCGAAGGACTTCCACACGCGGGGATACATGTGCATCAGGCCAACGCTCGTGGCGACCCACAACACGGCAAGCCCCAGCCCAGACCAGACGGCCTGCCGAAGACAGGCTTTCATCGGTCCCCCTCAACGAGCTCGGATTCTGCGCGACCTTGCATCAGGTGCAGGTAGCCTTGCTCAGCCACTGACACGTGGTCCTGTGAATCAGATTCTCCTGCTGCAGCCATCAATTCGGGTAGCGTGCCGCTCCAGGTAATGTGTCCCCCATCGACCAGATGCACCTGGTCTGCGGACAAGGCGACGTCATCCATGAGATGGGTGGACAGCACGACGACCCGTGAGGCCGCCTGCTCGACGACGTGGCGGCGAAACGAGATCCGCTCCCCCGGATCCAGCCCCACGGTCGGCTCATCAAGAATGAGCACCTCGGGGTCGTGAACCAGTGCCGCCGCGAGGAAGACCCGACGCTTTTGACCGCCCGACAGAGTACCGATGGGCTGGTGGGCGAATTGACCGACGTTCAGATCGGACATGACGTCTTGGCACCTGTGCCTGACCTGCGTGGACGGTACTCGATACATGCGCGCACAGAAGGCGAGAAAGTCTTCGACCGGCCACGACGGTGACCAGGTGCATTCCTGCGGAACGTACCCGATGTGGGCCCGGTACCCAGAGCCCTCCCGTCGTCTCCTCACGGGTTGCCCGTCACGACGTAGCGTCCCGGCCCTCGGTCGTTTGATTCCGGTGAGCACAGCAAGCATCGTCGTCTTGCCCGCACCGGTGGGGCCGACAAGGGCACTCACCCCCACCGGAAAGGTGGCCGATACCGGCCCCAGTTGCCAACCCGACCGGTATCGAACGACCACCTCGTCAAGTTCAATCGTGTCAGAACTCACCAATTCAACCCATCGCTGCACTTATCACGTCGAGCCACTAGGTCGATACAAATCTTAGAAGAACGTTGCCAACCGCCTCTTTGATTACGACCAACGCGGATCTTGGCGTCAGCATCCCATCTGTACGCCTGTCCACCAACCAAACGCCCAGTGCTGCCTGATGCCCCGGTTCTTAAGACTTTCGGTATACAGTTTCCACCCGGCATGGGCTGACAGGTATAATAAAGAACGGAAGCGTCGATCTTGCCGTAACCGCCCCTGTCAGTTTTCTTGTGACCCGCGACAGTGAAAATGTAATTAGCCTGAGAATGCCAGACACCATCCGATGACATGTAGGCTTTCTTATGTCCTTGGGTTTTTCCTGATGCTTTCGCCGATCCTACTGTGACAGAAAGACTCTTCCACGATGTCACAGGAGTCGCTCTGATAGTATCAGCAAGTCCCGGCGCAGCAGAACACAAGCCAAAGACAGACTCGGCAAATGCTAACATACTAACATAACTACAATGCGGCTTTTCTTGTACATTCGTCAACCATCTCTCCAGTACATCGCGCAACGGGGCAACACCGCCCTATTGTTACCGAATTGTGAATAATAATATCCTTCGGGTCGCAATGGGTCAAATCGGCGGCAAAACACGAACGGGGCGACCACGCTTCCACGTGGACGCCCCGTTCAGGACAGTGACCAAGCTCAGTCGCGAGGCTTCTCCACCATCTCGTAGCACTGGACCTCGTCGCCGACACGGATGTCGGAGTAGTTGGTCAAGGTCAGACCACACTCGTAACCCTCACGCACCTCGGTGACGGCATCCTTCTCGCGCTGCAGCGTGTTGATCTCGGTCTCCTGGACCACCACGCCGTCGCGCACCAGGCGGGCCTTGGCATGACGACGGATAGTGCCGTCGGTGATCATGCAGCCCGCGATCGTTCCAACCTTCGAGGAGCGGAAGATCTGGCGGATCTCCGCGGTGCCCATGGCCTTCTCTTCGTAGATCGGCTTGAGCATGCCTCGCAGCGCGGACTCGATCTCGCCGATGGCGTCGTAGATGACCGAGTAGTAGCGGATGTCGACATTCTCCTCGTCGGCCATGCGCTGGGCATGGGCGGTCGGGCGAACGTTGAAGCCCACGATAACGGCGTTGGAAGCGGCAGCCAGCGAGACGTTGGTCTCGGTAATGGCACCGACGCCGCGGTCAATAACGCGCAAGTCGACTTCGTCGCCCACATCGATCTTGGCCAGGGCATCCTCGAGTGCCTCAACCGAACCAGCGCCGTCACCCTTGAGGATGAGCAGCAACTCTTCAGTCTCGCCCTTCTCCAACTGCTCAAACAGCTGGTCAAGGGTCTTGCGACGCGACGACTTGGCCTGCTGGGCAGCACGCATACGAGCCTCACGCTTTTCAGCGATTTGGCGAGCCTTCCGGTCGTCGTCAACAACCAGGAAGTTGTCGCCAGCGCCAGGCACAGAAGTCAATCCCAGAACCTGCACCGGGGTAGCCGGAGCAGCCTCGTCAACACTGTCACCTTCATCATTAATCATGGCGCGCACACGTCCATAGGAGGACCCAGCAACAATGGAGTCGCCGATGTGCAAGGTGCCACGCTGAATCAAGGCGGTGGCCACCGGACCACGCCCCTTATCGAGGTGAGCCTCAATGGCAACACCCTGAGCGGCCATATCGGGATTGGCACGCAGATCAAGGGCTGCGTCAGCAGTCAGCACGATCGCCTCAAGGAGATCATCGAGGCCCTCATGGGTGCGAGCAGAGACGTTGACGAACATTGTGTCGCCGCCGTACTCCTCCGGCACCAAACCGTACTCGGTGAGCTGTCCACGGACCCTATCCGGATCAGACTCCGGCTTATCGATCTTGTTGACAGCCACCACGATCGGCACATCAGCAGCCTTCGCGTGGTTCAGAGCCTCAACGGTCTGCGGCATCACGCCGTCATCAGCAGCCACAACCAGCACCGCGATATCGGTGGACTGGGCACCGCGGGCACGCATAGCCGTGAACGCCTCGTGACCAGGAGTATCGATGAAGGTGATGGCGCGCTCGGCGTCATCAACCTCGGTCTGGACCTGGTAAGCACCAATAGCCTGGGTGATGCCACCGGCCTCGCCTTCCACCACGTGGGTGTGGCGCAGGGCGTCCAGCAGCTTCGTCTTGCCGTGGTCAACGTGACCCATCACGGTGACAACCGGCGGACGTGCAACGAGATCGGACTCGTCGCCCTCGTCCTCACCAAACTCGAGGTCAAACGACTCCAGCAACTCGCGGTCTTCATCCTCTGGGGAGACGACCTGAATCTCGTAGTTGAGCTCGTCACCCAGGACCTGCAGAGTGTCATCGGACACCGACTGAGTAGCCGTCACCATCTCGCCCAGATTGAATAGCACCTGCACCAGCTGTGCCGGCTCGGCATTAATCTTCTCGGCCAGATCGGTTAGCGAGGCACCACGGCGCAACCGGACAGTCTCGCCATTGCCCTTACGGACGCGCACACCGCCGACCAGCGGTGCCTGCATCTCATCAAACTCTTGCCTGCGCTGCTTACGGGACTTGCGACCTCGGCGGCCACCGCCACCACCGCGCCCAAAGGCGCCCTGGGTACCACGGCCACCACGGCCACCACGGCCGCCGCCGATGGGACCACGAGGTCCACCGCCGAAACCACCGCCGAATCCGCCACCGCGGGACCCGCCGCGGCCACGGCCACCACCGCGCCCACCACGGCCAGTAGTGGTTGGGCCGATCTGCGAGGACTGGTGCTTCGGCATCATGGCCGGGTTCGGGCGCGGTATACCGGAACCGCCGCGCGATCCCTGGCTGCCACCCGGACGGGGCATACGCTCGCCCTGACCGGAGCGCGGGGCTCCACCGGAACGTTGTCCGCCTTCAGAACGATGACGGCCTTGTCCCATTCCCTGACTGGAGGCGAACGGGTTATTTCCGGGACGCGGAGCGCCGGTGCGACGACCGGCACCCGGACGCGGACCGGGACGAGCGCTGGAAGGCAGCCCACCTGATCCGCCCGGGCGCGGTCCCGGGCGGGCACCAGGGGCCGGGGACTTCGATGGTGCGCCCGGCTTCGGTTTCGGAGTCGGAGCGTGAGGCTTGGGAGCATTCTGACCCGGCTTAGGAGTCGGCTTCGGCTCCGGAGTCGAGGCGGGGGGCTCCTGCTGAGGGGAGTCACCGGACGACTTTATGAGCCCCGGACGTGGAGTCGCACTGGTACGCGCTGCAGAGCTGCGACCAGGCTTTGGGCCACCACTGGAGCCGGGGCGGGGACCAGGCGCTGGCTTCGGCGCGGGCCCCGGTTTCGGACCGGGAGTCGGCTTAGCCGATGTGGTCTCCTTGGAAGTCTTTTTGGAAGATGCCTGCGACGTACGAGACGCAGGCTTCGCGGGTTTGGCGTCAGCAGCCGGTTCAGCGGAACCGATCTGATCACGCAGTCGCCGCACAACTGGTGCCTCAATAGTTGAGGAAGCCGAACGGACGAACTCGCCCATATCGTTGAGCTTCCCCAGAAGCTGCTTGCTTGACAGTCCGAGCTCCTTCGCGAGCTCATAGACGCGGACCTTGGCCACTACTCTCCTTCGGGCCCGGCCGCGATAGACCTGGGCCTAGTTGTTGTGAATCCTCATTAGTGCGAACTCATCGAGTGTTCATGAGCAACTGCCCACTTCCTATTCAGTCCCCTTGAGCCGGGCGGGCCGACCCACCGGGAAACACGATTCGGTGAGGCCGCCGGACCTCCCGGCGGACATGCGTAACTGATTTTACCGAAAATGGCCTGCTGAGCCCAATTCACCGCGCTGGCAACTGCTCTTGGCCATCCGAACACACCACGACGCGGGCACGAAATGATCTCGCGAATCCACCGGATACCGCGCGTCTCCAACACTCGTTGTTCAGGTGGACGTGGGCTCCCCTGCCCTGAGCGTGTCCCGTCAGATCGGCCACCACAACTCCGTCGACTAGCACATACCGCCTCATATTCGCCGGGTCATCGACGCGTCGGCAGCCGACACAGGTGCGCTGAGGTCGTGTGATCACTCCCCCACCTTAAGCCAATACACACACGCACAACGCCCGACCCTCCGCGCAGGAAGGCCGGGCGTCGTCGATATGTCTATGCCAGGCAATTTCAGACCTGGTTATCTGGACGAATATCGATCCGCCATCCCGTCAGGCGAGCGGCCAGTCGGGCATTCTGTCCCTCGCGGCCGATGGCTAGCGACAGCTGGTAATCCGGAACAATCGCGCGAGCGGTCTTAGCCTTCGGATCAATAACCGTCACCGAAGACACCTTGGACGGAGACAGGGCAGCGCCCACGAATTCGGCCGGGTCTTCCGACCAATCAATGATGTCGATCTTCTCCTCACCCAACTCGTGCATGACAGCACGTACCCGCTGACCCATCGGGCCAATACAGGCTCCCTTGGCAGAAACGTCGGGATTATGGGAGACGACAGCGATCTTTGAGCGGTGACCGGCCTCCCGAGCTAGGGCCTTGATCTCAACGACCCCTTGCTCGATCTCAGGCACCTCCATAGCAAAGAGCTTGCGCACCAGGTTCGGGTGAGTACGCGAAACAATGACCTGCGGGCCACGGACTTCCTTGCGAACGGCCACGACGTAGACGCGGATACGACGCCCGTGGGAGTAATTCTCGCCGGGCACCTGCTCGGCCGGAGGCATGATGCCTTCCAGCGTGCCCAGGTCAACGCGAACGGTCCGGGTATCGCGGTATGACTGCTGGACGACGCCGGTAATGACGTCACCCTCAACAGCGACGAAGTGTCCGTACTTCTGCTCGTCCTCGGCCTCACGCAGCCGCTGGAAGATCACTTGGCGGGCAGTTGAGGCGGCTACGCGTCCGAAGTCCTTGGGAGTGCCGTCGTACCAGCCGACAACCTCACCCTCCTCGTCCTTCTCCGGGAGCATGACCGCGACATTGCCTGTCTTACGGTCCAGCTGAACCTTGGCCCCCTTAACCGGAGCCTCCGTCTTGTCGTATGCGTTGAGGAGGGCGTCCTCTAGGGTCGTCAGCAGATAATCAAGCGGGATGTCCTTATCCCGCTCGATCATGCGCAAAGTTGACAGGTCGATGTCCATCTCAGTTCTCCTCCTGCGACGCCTGCGCGTCGCGACGATTGAGCTCCACCTGGACAACGGCCTTCGCCACGTCAGCAAGCTGGACCTCACGGGTGGTGTACACGGGCTTATGTGGTTTGGAGTTTTCCGCCTCGACCTCGAGGGTCACGGTCTCCTCGCCAGCCTCAGTGATACGACCGTCAAAGGTTTCCCCAGACTTCTGTCCTTCGGTGGGGTTAAGAGTAAACCGCACCAGGTGCCCAATATTACGTCGGTAGTGGCGCGGCTGAGTCAAAGGAGTAGAGACCCCGCGCGAAGAGACCTCAAGGGTGTACGGAGATTCTCCCATAGCGCCGGAATCGTCAAGGCAACGCGAGATCTCGGCAGTGGCCTCAGAAATCTCGTCAAGGCTAGGTCCGTGGCCGTCGGGGCCGTCCCCGTCAACTCTTACACGCACAAGGCGACGGCGTCCGGCGGGTACGACGTCGATGCGATCGAGTTCGAGCCCAACCTGGGACACGATCGGTTCCAGCAGGCTTGTCAGCCTCTCTGCATTCATCTGTGTCTCATCCTGTTGTCGTTATAAATTGTCCGTATCGAGTTTAGCCGCTTACCCCTACTAGCCGGACACCACTTTATCGACGGCTATCGCGATGACGCAGCTGGGTGTCGATAGGCTGAACCCATGATCGCCAGGAGAACCATTCTTGCCAGCGGAGCTGCCCTTGTTGCTATTGGGCTGACGGGTTGTGATCACGATTCTCCTAAGAAGAAGGCGACGACGGTTCGTTCCACAGCAACGACCCCTATGCCGCACCGAAACGACGCGGTGTCGACGGAAGCACTACTAGCCGACCTCGCTAACAAAGCCGCTCGCAGCGCCGCGGACGGCCAGCGGACAGTGCTCAACGAAATCGCCGCAGCGCACCATCGCCACGTCCAGGTACTAAGCCAGTCCAACCCCTTCTCCGGCAGTACCGCCGTACCCTCCGCCACCGTGTCCCCCACCCTTCGCACCCAGGGGTCACCGCTGGCCCTGCTACAACAACACGAAAAGGCTGCCGCTACCCAGTATCTGGAGACCTGCCGGACAGCTCAGGACTCCTCTGAAACTCTGCTGTGGGCCAGCCTGTCGGTGTTCTGCTCGGCCTTCAATCCCACTGGTCCAGTTCCCCAGCCGACCCCAAAGGTCGTCCCAGTGACGGTGGGACAAGAACCTCTCGCCGACGCCCAGCAGGCGTTACTGTCCCACCTCAACGCCCTCGTTGCCGGCTTGGAGTGGGGTATCGGACGCCTTGAGGAGAACGACCCGCTGCGCACCTGGGGGTGGGACCGTCGAGAGAAAGTCCTTGCCCAGCGCGCAGAGGTGCGTCAAAACATTCGAGATGCTTCAGCAACGCCGACTCCCGACTTGCCCGGGTATCCGATGTCACCTGCCCCCGTCAACGATGCAGCGACCCGATCATTGTGGTCCGGGTTGGAAACGAATGTGCTCTCCGGTTGGGGCCGCGTTACAGGCGCCAGTGGGTCAGCAGCACGCCCCCATGCGGTTGCTGCGATGGTGACTCAAACCCAGGTTCTGGCCCAACTGGGTACCGGCGTGACGACCTGGCCAGGTTGGGTGTAAGCAAACCCTGAAGCCCCGAATCCCGTCTGATTAGACTCCCCAGATGAGCTGAACGAGCATTCGCACCGCCAGAACACTGGTAACGATGAGGAACACCGTCCGCACGAAGCTGTTGCCGTGTTTCATAGCCATTCGGGCACCAACCAATCCCCCGACAACGTTCGCGATAATCAGCGGCCAAGCGACATGCCACCAGACGTGACCGTGGATCGCCAGTGTGATGATGGTGACGAGATTTGTCACCGTGTTGCAAATCTTCGCCATTCCCGAAGCCTTGAGGAAGGAGTACCCACCCACGGCCACGTAGGTCAGTACCCAGAAGGTCCCGGCCCCAGGCCCAATAGCGCCGTCGTAGCAACCGAGGAATAGCCCGATGATCGGAACAAGGATTGGGTGTTTACCAGCCTCGCCATTGTGGCCCGTCCCCAGTGACGGCCTCCTCCAGGTATAGATGCCGATGGTGACCAGCACCACCAGGAGGATGGGGGTGTATACAGCCCGCGACATGTAAGTGACGATGCGCGCACCCACCACGGCACCCAGACCAGCTAGGCCAGCCGCCCACAGGAACATTCGCCAATCTGGGCGCTGTCTACGCAGATACCCCACTCCAGCAGTGAGGTTCCCGACGACCTGAGCTGTCTTATTCGTGCCCGCGATCGTTGCTATCGGCGTCTCGGCCGGCAGACCGACTAGCAGAGACGGCAACATGATGAGTCCGCCTCCGCCGACCACAGCGTTGATCCAACCCGCCCCGAAGGCGGCAAGGAGAAGACCAGCGAAGACCCAAGACGCCACGTGTCAACCTCTCTGCGACCCAGCAGTAGGGCCCCACCCCCGAAGGGGCAGGACCCAATTCGTGTTCTCGGTCAGAAAGTGGCTCAGGCCCAAGGATGCGCCAGCAGCAACTCCGTATTGTGATCGACCGATGTACCGAGCCTACCCACCCTCGTATGGAGGTCGTTCGCGCCAAACTCTCGGTACAGGCTGGCCAGACCGTCCGGGTCGGTCGTGTCGTAGTCGGCCTGGTACGGGGCATTGGACTCAATAAGCGTGGTGAAGATACTCACGGTGCCGTCATGATTGTCGGCAAGCTCGATGATGCGGGCCATCTGGGGGAAGTCGACGTGGGAAGCCGTGTTGATCTCCCACCAGCTGCGACGGGCATCGAGAGCATGATGGTGTGCGGTGATGTTGTTCGCATGCACGTGTCCATTGACCCAGGCAATCACGTTCGGGTAGTGCGACAGCAGGGAGACCAATTCCGGACCGAGGTGACGGATACCGGTGCCGTCGCCAGGGAGGATAGGGTTGTTCATCGTCATCGAGTCGTGGTGACTGAAAAGGACGAACATCGTGTCGCTCACGTCGTGATGATGACGCACCCCGAGATCGTCGTAATACACGCTGCTACCGGCGCGTAACACAGATTTAAGCCAGTTCCATTGACGGTCGTCGATAGAACCATCGGTGTACCCGGCCCGGTTGGTCGAGTCCAGGCTGATACCGGTTACGCCGTTGGCAATCGGGAAGGTGTAATAACCGCGCACGGCATTGAGATCATCCTCATGGAATCCATGGCCGTGCGGGCCCGCACCATCGATACCGTCGCGCAAATGAGCCTTGATGAACTCGAAGGGCGTGAAGGGCACCCGACGTTCATCCGCAGTAATTTGCCGGGTCAGTGAAGCGGCATCGTTGGACAGGGCTACCGGTCCGTTTCCCTGGGCTGCCTGGAGATAGGCCTTAGTATCTTTCTGGCTGGCGAAGCCGGTGATCTTGCGATCACTGGTGTACATCGCCTTCAGCAGACCCCAGTCAGAAGGCAAGGTGCCCTGGACTGAATCGTCGTGGTTACCGAATACCGCGTACCACGGAAGCTTCACGCCGGCGGAAGACACTGGGGCCATGACGCGACGGAAGTAGCCGTCTACCTGGGGGAAACCGGCGCGCTTATACATGTCGCTGCGATGCGATTCAGGATTGTAGAACAGCGGGTCCCCGAAGGTTTGCACACTTTCCCAGCGATCGCGTGCGCCGGTATTGGGAACGATCGTGCCACCAGACAACAACGTGAGGTACCAGTCGAGTTCGACGTGCTCATGATTATCGGTGTTGTCACCAGTGCTGACAAGAGCGTCAAAAGCTCGGCCAGTAGCCGGACCGCCCTGGAGAGAATTGACGCGGCGGACCAAGGAGGCCGTAGCTAGCGGACCCAGCGCTTCCTGCGGGCGGAAGGCCGGGCCAGCCAGCGGATGCATGAACTCGACCCTCATCGGCGACTGCACGTCGGTCACGTGCAAGTCGGTCACCTGAACGAACGACGCCAAACCATCGCGGCGATCGTCGCGCCCGCTCTTGCCCTTGGCGAGTTCCTCGCGTACGACAAGCGGGTAGCCGCGCTGCGCCTTAAGCCTGCGGTACCCGCTGCCCGGACCTCGCAACCCCACCTGTTCAAGGGTGGTGCCGGACGTGGAGTGGAGACGCTTCGACGCGTGGGCCAACGCCGGGGTGGTGCCGGTCACCGCCGCAGCGGCGACCAAGGTCACACCGCCGAGGAACGTTCGCCGTCCCAGCCTGTTCTTGGCCGTCTTATCGTCGTTTCTGGTCAACTCGTCTTCGTTCTCTGGCATCGTTCACCTTTCGCAAGGTTGAGGGGTCGTTCAGCCTGGTTTACGAACACCATTGTCAGGCCGCTACTGGGTCACTTCCGCACCAGATTTCGAGAACAGTTGGCAACCATGTAGCAACGTGTAGATGTCGGTCGGTTAAACGATCGATGCCACTTCGGCTCTCAGCGGCGTACCTCCTTGAGGACAACGGGCACAGCCTCGGCCACGTCAACCTGACGATTCTCGCCCGTGGCACGGTCGCGAACTTCGACTAAGCCGTCTTTGAGCCCCCGACCGACGACCACCGAGGTCGGCATACCGAGAATCTCACTATCAGCGAACTTCACTCCAGGGGACGCCTTGCGGTCGTCTAGAAGGACCTCGAGACCAGCTTCGGCCAGTTCACTGGCAATGCGCGTGGCCTCGTCGAGGACCTCCGCTGCCTTGCCGGTGGCAAGTACCTGGACGTCGAAGGGAGCGACCTCACGGGGCCAACACAGCCCCTTCTCGTCACAGGTGCCCTCAGCAATAGCGGCCACGGCACGGGAGACGCCCAGACCGTAAGACCCCATGGTCACCGTCACAAGCTTGCCATTGTGATCGAGCACCTTAAGTCCAAGAGCATCAGCATATTTCTTACCGAGCTGGAAAATATGGCCGATCTCGATACCGCGGGATAGGTGAAGCTCGCCGCTGCCGTCAGGGGCCGGGTCACCTTCGCGGATCTCGGCGACGTCAATGACGCCGTCAGGGGTGAAATCGCGACCAGCTACAAGATTGAAGACGTGCCGATCCTTCTGGTCGGCTCCGGTGATCCAGGAGGTACCGGTCACGACCCGGGGATCAACGAGGTATCGCACCTTCGAGGAGTTGTTCTCGCCGAGGGCACCCGGCCCAATGTAGCCCTTGACCAGCTGCGGATTGGCAGCAAAATCCTCTTCTGTGAAGGGCTCAACCACCGCCGGTTCCAGGGCGGCTTCCAGCCGCTTCTCATCAACCTCGCGGTCGCCAGGAAGCCCGATGGCCAGCGGCTCGCGGGTGCCATCAGGATGGGCCACCATGAAGACAACGTTTTTGAGGGTATCGGCCCCAGTCCACGGGCGATCCTCTCGCGGACGCACCTCATTGGCCATTCTGACGAGGGATTCGATGGTCGGGACGTCAGGGGTATCAACGATCTCGGCCTCCGGTAGCCCGTCGAGGGGCAGCGGATCAGGAGCAGCCATCTGGACGGCCTCCACATTGGCGGCGTAACCGCCAGAAGAACGGACGAACGTGTCCTCGCCGTTGGCTGCGACAGCCAGGAACTCCTCAGATCGGGATCCACCCATCGGGCCGGACATGGCCTTGACAATGGCGTAGTCAAACCCGAGGCGGTTGAAGATCCGAATGTAAGCATCGCGTTGAGCCTGGTAGGCATCATCGAGTCCCTCTTGAGCGACGTCAAAAGAGTAGGCGTCCATCATGACGAACTCACGACCGCGCAGGATGCCAGCGCGCGGGCGGGCCTCGTCGCGATACTTGTTCTGGATCTGGTAAAGGCACAGCGGCAGGTCCTTGTACGAGGAGTACAAGTCCTTGACCATGAGAGTGAACATCTCCTCGTGGGTAGGCCCCAACAACATGTCCACCCCCTTACGATCTTTGAGACGGAAGAGGTTATCGCCGTACTCGGCCCAACGACCGGTCTCCTTGTAAGGATCGGAAGCCAGCAGCGCAGGCAAGCACACTTCCTGAGCCCCGATGCCGGTCATCTCCTCACGGCAGATGGCCTCGATCCTACGCATCACCCGGAGCCCAAGCGGGAGCCACGAGTAGACACCGGGAGCGACCCGGCGGATATATCCAGCCCGAACGAGCCAGCGGTGGCTTGGAACCTCGGCATCAGCCGGGTCCTCTCGCAGGGTTCGGACGAATAGCTGTGACATGCGCGTCAACACGACGTGTACCTTCCCGGCCGTGCTCGACCCTCCGCCGCCCTTCGACGTGACCGGCAACGGCCATGTCGAATCCTAGCGGCACAGGCCAACGGCTCGGGCCAGCACTGCCCCCAAGTAGCACCGATAACCGTTCTCATTATACAGTTGGCCGGACATTACAGGAAGACAATGGAGGCCACCGTGAAACGGTTCGCATCGCTCCTTGCCGCCCTGCTGACGTTCCTGATGATCAACCCGTCATCGACGAACGCGGCAGCGCCGGATCATGAGCACCTGCACAACGGCCATGTCGACGCCACCCACACCGAGTGGGATCAGGCGACCGACGGGCCCACCACTCAAGCACTCGGGGATAGCAATGCCACCGACGTTCGCCCCTCGCCGGACCCCGCCAATAGCACCAGCACCGTGCTCGACCACGGTCACGCCGATGTCTTCCGAGTAGGATCGGCCCCCGATGGCGGCATCGACCTCAAACTCAAAGAAGACGTCACCGGCGATGGGGTGCTCCACACCCCCGAAAACGTCCTCCTCAAAATCAAAGATTCCGCTCTCACTGATATCCCTGCCAACTTTCCTGGCGCTCCTCAGGGATATGTCCTACCGCTGACGCAGAACCCGGATGTGCTCTGGCCAGGTTGGGAGACCTTCGACGTCAAACGCAACGGCTTCGATTCGGTCAACATCACGGTAAGCAACGTCAAGGGCCCCGGCAAGGTGCACCTGTTCTCCCAAGACTCCTTTGGCGAAGTTAAGCCTCTGCTTGACGGCAACACGACCGAACTACCCGGCACCATCACCGTCGCTCAGCCCTCCCATGTGCACGCCAACTGGGTGTTTGGCAAGACCGGCATTTACACCATGACCGTCCAGGCCACAGCACACAAGTCCGGCAAGAAGTTCCAGACCAAACCGCACACCTACACCTGGGTGGTCGGCGATACGACTGCCCTCCCTGAGCCGTGGGGACAGCCAACTCCACCACCGACGCCCACGTCAGCCCCAACAACTCCAAGCGTCGCCCCAACTCCGTCGCTTTCCCCCGTGCCCCGGCCGACGCCGAGCACCACCGCACCCAAGGCCTCGGTCACACCGACAGCAACCCCCAAGCCGGCCCCAACGCAGGAGCAAACCCGGCCCCGGAAGCAGACCCGTAAACCCGTTGTGAAGCCGAGAGCCAGCACAACGCCCTGCGCTAAAAAGCTGGTCCTCGACCACGGTCACTCCGACGTCTTCCGCGTCGGATCGGCTGC
Organism: Cutibacterium namnetense; assembly: GCF_001642025.1. Lineage (GTDB taxonomy): Bacteria > Actinomycetota > Actinomycetes > Propionibacteriales > Propionibacteriaceae > Cutibacterium > Cutibacterium namnetense. Next base: position 46,344 of record NZ_LWHO01000005.1, read on the forward strand.
CAAGAATGGCCTCGATCTCAAGATCAAGGAAGACGTGACCGGCGAGGGGGTGCTCCATACCCCGGAAAGCGTGCTGCTGGCCGTTAAGGACTCTGCCCTAACGACCATCCCGAAGGGATACCCTGGCGCCCCCAAGGGTTACCTGCTGCCCATGACGCAGAACCAGAATCTGCTGTGGCCGGGCTGGGAGACCTTCGACGTCAAACGCAACGACTTTAATGAGGTCAAGGTCAACATCCGTACCGTCAAGGGCCCAGGCAAGGTACACCTGTTCTCGCAGAGCTCCTTCGGTAACGTCCAAGCTCTGCTCGACGGTGGTTCAACCACCCTGCCGGGCACTATCACCGTCAAGCAGCCGTCCCATGTGCATGCCAACTGGGTGTTCACCCAGCCCGGTCGTTACCAGATGACGGTTGATGCCACCGCCATCCGTAATGGCACGACCGTCAGCACTGGAGCCCACACCTACACCTGGGTCGTTGGTTCCCAGGCCATCACCGCTGCCAAGAGCTGCCCGACCGGTACCGTCGCCGGCACCCCGGCCCGCGGTAACGCTGACAACCCGGCCCGGGGCAAAGGCAGCAGCAGAGGTGGTTCCGACAGAGCCTTCGATGACCTTGGCATGGCCAACAGCCCCCGCAACAGCTCGAACAGACCGACCGGGGTGACAAGCGCCAGCGGCCCTTCCGTCAAGAAGGAAATCTGCCGCCCGGTGAAGATCGCGAACAAGGTAGCCGCAGCGAAAAAGACCGCTGCTCAGCCTGCTGGCCGGTCGGCATCCATCGCCACTGAGGGCCACTTCGACTGGGGCGTCCAATTGCAGTCCGGCAAGCTCATCTCAGCCGTTAAAGACGACCGCTCCGCCCCGGCGAAGTGGGTCGATCCATCGAGCATCGTGATGGCTGTTGGCGATAAAGCCAATACCACCGCCCCTGCCGGCATGGACTTCATTGCCAAGGGCGGCACCAAGGTATGGCTCATCGGTGCCACCCAGGTAGCCGGCGTGCCGTGGCTAGGCGTCAATACAATGCACGAATCCATCATCAACGGAACCACCGGCCCGGTTCACATGCACCTGGACAAGGTCAGTGGCCCTGGCAAGCTAGCCGTGTTTATGTCCGGCACCTTCGGTGGCGGCGTGGGACAGCGAGTTTTCGATAACGTCGGCGGACCCACCAGTTACACCATCCCGGCGAACACCCACGCCCATCCGAACTGGGTGTTCACCGCCCCCGGACACTACGCCGTGACTGTCACTCAGTCGGCCACAACCAAGGACGGCAAGAAGGTCAGCGCCACTGGCACCCTCCACTTCGCGGTAGGCATTGATGCCGCGTCGGTGGCGGCTTCCCTGGGCAAGGTGCCGGCCGCGGCCGGCACCGACGGGAATACCGATCCGGGCTACACCATCGTGGGCCGTACCCCTGATGGCAAGCCGTGTGATCTCAAAGCGACCGGCCTGCCAGGCTCCGGCGAAAACGGCGAGTCCGGTGACACCGGTATCGCCTCCCAGACCAACCAGGGTCTGGTGGTCGGAGCCTTCGCGGTTCTTGGCTTAGCCGGCGCTCTCCTCGTGGCGAGGAGACGACGCGGGTGAAAAAACGCCTGTTATGCGTCGTGGCCGCACTGAGTCTGCTGGCTGGGTGCGGCCACGTTCCTGCTTCCCGTGACAGGCTTTCCGTGGTGACGACTACGCCTATCCTCGCCGATTTGACCCGTCAGGTCGCCGGTGATCGTGCCACCGTCACCTCCATGGTGCCTTCCGGGGCAGACCCCCACACTTATGAGCCGTCGCTGCGTGACGTCCGGACCGTCGTGTATTCGAAGGTCGCGCTGTCGAACTACCTCATGCTCGAGCCTCATTCGGTCATCAAGACCATCGACGCTTCCCTACCCGCTGGGTCCATCAATGTCTCCCTAGCCGAGGAGGCCCAAAAGTACGGCGCACAGGTGATCCCGCTGGTTGAAAATGCCAACCTGGACACCGTGTGGCTAGGGCTGCGCATCATTGGCAAGGGTGCCGCACGGGGAGCCGACCGTTCCTCCTCGGTCCACCTTCAGCTGAAGTCGGTTGAAGGACCAGGGGACCTCACCGCCTATATCACTGGAACCTTTGGTCGACCTCAGATCTACTACTCGACGACTGACGGCATCGACGAGCGTGACGACGTAGAGCTTCCTACCGACGCCCACACCCACATGTCGTGGGCCTTCAGCAAACCTGGGGTGTACAAAGCGGTGTTCGCGGCCACCTTATCGACTCCCAAGGGCAACACGTCGATTGGCACGCAAACCCTGACGATCGCCGTCGGGGCCGATCCGCGAACTAACCCTGAACTCGCCGATCGAACTGTTGTCGACAAGGGACATGCAGACTTCTGCGCCGACATTGACGAGGCAACGATGACCATCCTGTCCGACCCGACCGGCGGCGGCGTACGCACCCAGAAGCGTCTGAACCCCGACAAGTCAGTCGTGTGGGTACCCCCGAAAGCCCTCACCGAGATACCGCCGTCACCGGCTTTCCGTTTTCTGGGGCATCCTGGGTCCTCAATCCACCAGCTACCTCAGGCTGTTCTCGGCGTCCACGTTCACGGTGAGATCGACCCCCACCTGTGGATGAGCATCAAGAACACCAAGGCCTATGTGCAGGTCATCCGTGACTCCCTTATAAAGGCTGATCCTCAAGGGGCGCAGACCTATCGCGAGAACACTACAAAATACCTGGCCAGGCTCGAAGAGACTTCGCACTACGTCGACCGCAAGATCGCAAGTATTCCGAGGGGACGGCGCCAGCTCATTACCAGTCATGACGCCTACGGTTACCTTGCTCAGGCTCACGGTATGCACATCGCTGGGTTCGTCACTGCCAACCCTGGCGTGGAACCGTCCATGGCCCAGCGACGCAAACTCAACCAGACCATCGCTGACCTCAAGGTGCCGGCGGTGTTTCTGGAGCCCAACGTGCTGCGTGGTTCCTCAGTACTAGCCGCGATCGCCGCAGACAACGGTGTCAAGGTGTGCCCCATCTATGGCGACACCTTCGACGACCACGTCACCAACTACATCGACCTCATGAGATTCGACGCCGACTCCCTAGCCAAGTGCTTGGGATGAGGCCCACTGTGGAGGTACCCATGATCAACCGTCCGCTGGCAGGCGTGTCTGCCATGCTCATTGCGCTCACCACTAGCTTCGCCTTGGTCCAGCCGGCCCAGGCGTCCCCCACTCCTGCGCCCGACCCAGCCCTCAAGCAGACCGTCACTGATAATGAGAAGGTGGCGAAAGGCCCGGCTGAGATCAAGCGCGGCCACGTCGACGTCGGCCCCCGCATCGTTGCCGGAAGATTCTCCCTGATGGCCCGTGATGACACTGCAAACCCGCCAGTCTGGCGCAGCACTGACGAAGCTGTGCTGCGCGTCGCTGACGCTTCGCGCGTCGACGTGCCCAACGACGACAGCTATTCCTTCTTGGGCACTGTGCGCGGGAAGAAGGCTTACGTCATTCCCCAGACCCAAGATCAGAAGGTCGTGTGGCTGGGCTGGAATACCCAGGCCCCTGAGATCGTCCAAAATTTCCGACGCGGAGCCGATCTCGTCTTCACGGGGCATGAGGGCCCAGGACAAGCCCACATGTTCATTGAGAACGGTTTTGACTCCCCGATGCCGCTGTACGACTCCACCAAGTCCGGCGAGCAGCTAGTTCACATGGAGGCCAACACTCATGTCCACGCTAACTGGGTGTTCTCTGATCCCGGTGCGCAGACCATCTCCGTCGATGTTCGCGGTACCGATGGCAAAGGGACTAAGCACTCTTACTCGACGAAGTTGAGGTTCGTTGTCGGCGACAAGGGATCCGCGAACGAAGCCCGCGCCATAGGGTCTTCACCATCAGCCGCTACATCTGTTGCTCCACCAGCTTCGTCGAGGGCCGCGGCCACTGAGATATCCTCCCCAGCTTCAACCGCGACTGCGAATTCCTCCGACGACTCCGACGATGACACCCCATGGGGACCTGCAATCGTTGCCGGAGTCGTCATCATTGGCATTATCGTCACCGCTTTGGTGGGACGCTCCAGGTCAAAGAAAATGCGCGACGAAGTATGGAATGAGGAAGGCACCGGCGCAAGCGAAACCAACAAGGATTCCGGAGACGAGCCCAGATGAATGACCTCGGATCCATCAAGATCTCTGACGTAGCCGTCAACTTTGGCGGGCTGCAGGTGCTCCACGATGTCAATATGTCGGCCGCCAAGGGCGACCTGCTAGCTCTACTCGGCCCCAACGGCGCTGGCAAGACCACTATCCTGCGCACCATGCTCGGCCTGGTGAAGCCAGCCAAGGGCACTGTTGAGGTCGCTGGCGCGTCTCCTGGTAAGGGATGGCGCCACATTGGCTACGTTCCGCAGCGCCACGAGTTTGCGTGGGATTTTCCGATCAGCGTCGCTGACGTCGTCATGAGCGGACGTACTCGCCACATCGGGTGGCTTCGTCGCCCTAGCAAGGACGACCACATCGCAGTGCGTGACGCCCTAAGAACTGCTGGAATGGCTGAGCTGGCTAACCGTACTGTTGGGGAATTATCGGGGGGTCAGCGTCAGCGCGTGCTCATCGCTCGCGCCCTGGCCACCCGTCCGTCGGTGCTACTCCTTGACGAGCCTTTCACCGGCGTCGATATGCCCACCCAGGAGCAGCTCACCGAGCTATTCATCAAGTTGTCGGAGGCTGGGACGACCCTCGTCATGACGACCCATGACCTGGCCCAGGCGATGGCCACGGCCGACCGGGTGTGCCTAGTTAACCGGACTGTCATCGCTGACTCGACCCCCCAACAGCTGCGCGACCCGGCCATGTGGATGCAGGCCTTCGGGGTCTCCGGCTCGTCGCCCCTGTTGAGGATCGTCGGCGCAAACGCCGCCTGAACGAAGGTAATCATGCTTTCCCCTCTCGACTTCTTATCTGACCTCACCAATCCCCTGCTGAGCTTCCTGCCAAAGGCGCTACTCGTCGCCGTGGTGTGCTCAGTAGTTGCCGGGGTCATTGGTTCGCACGTCGTCCTGCGCGGGATGGCATTCATCGGTGACGCCGTCGCCCACTCGGTGTTTCCCGGGTTGGCGGTGGCCTTCCTCATGCAAGGGTCGCTGCTGCTGGGCGGGTCCATCGCCGGGTTGACCACCGCGATCCTCGTGGCGATCGTTTCGCAGAATCGGCGCCTCAAAGAGGACTCGGTCATCGGCATCCTCTTCGCCGGGGCCTTCGCGCTGGGCATTCTCATCATCTCGCGGGCACCGGGGTATTCGGGGTCGCTGCAACAGTTCCTCTTCGGGTCGATCACCGGCATCACCAACGACGACATCGCCATCGTGTGTGTCACCGGGGCCCTAGTCCTTGCACTGGAACGGGCCGTCCACAAAGAGTTTGTTGCCGTCGGGCTCGACCGTGAGACAGCTAGGGCCTCAAACCTGCCGGTGTTCGCCCTGGACCTGCTGCTCTACGTCCTGGTGACGATGACTGTCGTCATCTCGGTGCAGGTCATCGGCAACGTCCTGGTACTGGCTCTGCTGGTGACGCCGGCTGCCACCGTCCGGCTACTCACCGACCGGCTAGGGCGGATGATGGTCCTGGCGCCAGTCATCGGTGGGCTGAGCGCCCTGGTGGGCCTGTACCTGTCGTGGTCGATCGATCTTCCGGCCGGTGGGACGATCGTCCTCGTGGCAACCACGGTGTTCCTAGCGTGCTGGCTGGTCGCCCCGCGCGGGTTGCTGGGGGCAGCGCGACGTCGGGCGGCATAGGGGGTCCTGCAGCGCACCCAACTCGACACGGAGAAGACATCTCAAGGACGGCCCCGTTCGCGCCTAAGGTATAGCGCTCACAACAGCCACGGGGTCATGACATATGATCCGTCAGCATCTGGCAAGGCCAGCGATTCAGCAACTGGAGCGGCCGTCTTCGATGTCATGGCCCGACACATCTTCTAAAACATCAGGTCGATCGACTCGCAAGTCGCAGACCCTCAGTAGAGAAGCGTCGCCATCGTCCCGATCCGCTCGAACCCGACTCTCCGGTAGGTGCGCAAGGCGCGGGTATTGAAGTCGTTGACGTACAGCGAGACGACGTCGTGATCGCGCCGGGCCAGCTCGACGACGGCAGCCATCGCCGGGGCGGCCAGCCCGCGTCCACGCCAGGCTGGATCCATCCACACTCCCTGAACTTGGCAAACATTCCCCCATGTGACGGCGACGTCGGACTTCCAGCGCACGACGCCGTCCGCAACGATGCCGAGGCCACGCCCCTGCCGTACGAGTTCGAGCATGTGACGTCGATACCCACCCCCGGAGTCCAGCGGGCTGACGCCAACTTCCTCGGTGTACATGACGACGGCGGCCCGGAAATAGGGCTCAAAGTCTCGCTCATCGATCCGGGTCACCCGAGGGTCCGGAGCCACCCGAGGCTGGCCCGACATCGCCAGCAGAGGTTGGCAGGAGCGCACCTCACGAGGCCTTCCCCAGGTGTCCGGACTGATCCGGGCCAGCCGCTCATACAGCGCCAGGACGGCCACATCCGTGCCCATGATCGACGAGGATCGCCGCCAACGTCCAACCTTCGACGCCAATGCGTCGACGACGGCGTCGTCACGACCGTCGTCGATCACCGGCACGAGATTGGCCCCAACGTGAACGAGCCCGACGAGTTCGCCGCCTCGGAAGACGCCGTGAACCGGGCAGCCCAGACGGTCACTGTCCAGCCCGCCCTGACGGATCCTCGACAACAGGAAGAGATTGGCGACGGGGGCACGCGAGAGGAACTCGATGGTCTGGCCCAGGTCAGCGTCGTCGAGCTGCCTGACGCGGATCCTCACCTCAGGAAACCGTGACCTCGACGGCCCCGGTGGTGTCCATCTCGTCGGACATTCGGTTGGCTTCTTGAACGAGCACCTGGACGATCTCGTTCTCCGGAACGGTACGGATGACCTCGCCGTGCTTAAAGATCTTGCCCTTTCCATTACCGGCAGCCACGCCTAGATCAGCCTCGCGGCCCTCCCCAAGCCCGTTGACGACGCAGCCCATGACGGCGACGCGCAACGGGGCGTCTATCCCTTCGAGGGCATCGGTTACGTCATTAGCCAGCGAAAGAACGTCCACCTGGCAACGTCCGCACGACGGGCAGGAGACAATCTCCAGACCTCGAGGACGCAGGTTGACAGACTCTAGAATCTTGATACCAACCTTGACCTCCTCGACCGGATCAGCCGACAGGGATACGCGGATGGTGTCGCCGATACCCTCGGCAAGGAGGTGCCCGAAGGCCACCGCCGACTTGATAGTGCCTTGAAAAGCCGGACCAGCCTCAGTAACGCCCAGGTGAAGGGGATAATCGCACTTGGCGGCCAGCTGTTCGTAGGCACGGATCATGACGACCGGATCATGGTGTTTCACCGAGATTTTGAAATCCCGGAACCCATACTGCTCGAAGAGGCTGGCCTCCCACAGCGCCGACTCCACCATGGCCTCGGCGGTCGGGGCTCCGTACTTGTCGAGCAGACGCTTGTCGAGAGAGCCAGCATTCACGCCGATGCGGATGCTCGTGCCGTGCTCGGTGGCAGCCTTGCAGATCGATTCAATCTGGTCGTCGAACTTGCGGATATTGCCGGGGTTGACACGCACCGCGCCACAACCGGCCTCAATCGCTTGGAAGACATACTTCGGCTGGAAGTGGATGTCGGCGATCACCGGGATCTGGGACTGTTGGGCGATGATCGGTAACGCCTCGGCGTCCTTATCGGTTGGGCATGCGACGCGCACGATGTCACAACCTGCAGCGGTCAAGGCGGCGATCTGCTGCAGGGTGGCACCAACGTCGTGGGTTTTGGTGGTTGTCATGGACTGCACTGAGATGGGTGCGTCACCACCGACGAGCACATCTCCCACCTTGATCTGGTGCGTCTTGCGACGTGGCGCCAGGGTCGGAACGGGAGGGGTAGGCATACCCAGGTTCACGGTCATTGACGTGTCACTCCTGAAATCGCGGATTCTCGTCTCCATTGTGTCACCACCGTCGCCGCCGTGGTGACGCTGACAGCGAGCACTCCCATCGTCGACCCGGTCGTCGGGCCCGTCAGTTACGGCGCTGAGCTGGGCGGCGAGGACCCTCCAGACCACGCCAGGCACCCTTGAGCATTCTCCTTTGACGAATTTGTTCAGCCCTCGACCGGAAATGGCACATCGTCGAAGAAGGCCAATTCCAAGTCCACTGCCGCGTTCCAGAATCGAGTAAGTTCCTCAATATGTTCTTGAGCTGAAGTACGTTCAAGCTCATTAACCAAGAACTGCACCCAGGCACGGAATTCCTCACCCCGATGCAGATCCACCCAGCCTAGGAATTTGTTGGGTAAATCAGCTTCTGGTTCCGGGGCCTGAATACGAGACGCCCAGTCAAGGTACAGACCTTCCGCCACCACCAACAGCACCAACACCGTGGGATAGTGGTGGGTCTCAACAGCCTCACGCATGAGGTTCTCGAAGGAGCGGGTGGGTTCTGACAGCTGCGGATGGGTACGGTCAGCTTGGGATACTCCAAGTTCATCAAAAGTAGCCTCAAACCAGCCTGATTCCTCACTGCATATCATGCCTAGCTGACGCCCGAAAACGAGTTTCGCGTTCACAGCATCGGCACGCACGAGGGCCTCGCCTAACAATTCGAGGAAGGGAACGAAGAACTGGTTGTCCTGAATAATATAGTGAGCCAGTTGAGCATCGCCGAGTTCACCAGCGAACAGCTCGTTGACAAATCGGTGGTTGATCGCCGTGGTCCAGGCTTCGCGGCGTCCGGCAGCAAGCCGGGTAACACATCCACTCGGGGCCACAGTGATGCCTGCAGTAGCAAGCGGGGCAGACGAAGATGGGGTGAAACCATTCATAGCCCCATCGTGACACTGACGCGGCGCATGCGAACCATCGATGGGCAAGACAACACCACCGGAAGCCCAGTGGTCTTCCCTGGGGCCGCCACTACCCGGCGCTCGTCAGGGGGTCGCCGACGGTGAGCGGTAATTGACAACTAATTGACAGGTATAAGGCTGGGTCAGAAAATTTTCACCGGCGATACGACATCTGCAACGACGAGGACCAGCCCCATAACAAGCATGAGCACCCCAATTGTCCACGCCACCGGCAGCATCATTGCGGTGTCCGCCGAACCCGGATCGGGCCTTCTGGAAAGTTTAAACAGGCCCCGCTTAGCTGCCTCATAAATGGCACCGGCGATATGTCCACCGTCCATGGGCAGCAGTGGCACGACGTTGAACCAGAACAAGAAGAGATTGAGGCCACCCAACAGACTTGCCCCGGTGGCAATCTTGTCGCCTAAGGTCAGCTGGGAACTGCCGGCGACATCCCCAGCCACCCGAGAAGCCCCGACGATGCTCATCGGGCTGTTGGCGTCACGGGCCTTACCAGTCGCCAGATCGGAGGCAACGTTCCAGGTCAGGACCGGGAGTCTGGCCAACGCGCTTAGCGACTGTTTCGACATCGTCCACATCTGGGAGACGGTATCGCCCGGCCCAGAATGGACGACGACCATTGTCGGGCTGACACCGAGGTAACCCGCTTCGACTGTGCGACCCGGATTATTGAGGTCAGGCACCTCGGTGAGGAGGGTGTGCGTGGGCGTGAGGCTGACGGAAACACCGTTGCGTTCCACCCCCAGACGCGCCTCGCCGTCACCATTGCCACGGATGAACTCCTGAAGTTGCGACCACGAATCCACCTGTCGACCATTAAAAGAGACAATGCGATCCCCCGCTCGCAAACCCGCCTCGGCAGCCGGTGCGCGGCGGTCCTTCTGGGTACACGGGCCGCTGGCCTGGGCGGACTGGACACACGGTGTGACTGCGGCGACCGTCGTCGTCTGGGCTGCTCGTCCGTGAATACCAAAAACCGCCCAGAACAGCAGGAAAGCCAGCAGCAGATTGGTAAGAATCCCACCGCTCATGATGATGAGACGCTGCCACACCGGCTTGTCACTGAACAGTCGACCCCGGTCGGCGTCAGTAATGTCCTCAGCTTCGCCAGCACGCGCCTCATCAGCGAGTTTGGTAAGCCGATTGCTGTGTCGGTGGTGGACTTTGGCGGGGTACATCCCGATGAGGCGCACATAGCCGCCCAGCGGGATCCACTTAAACCCGTACTCAGTTTCACCGCGCGTAAACGACCAGATCCTCGGCCCGAACCCGGCGAAGAACTCAGTGACCTTTACCCCGAAGATTTTCGCCGGGATGAAGTGGCCGCACTCGTGAAGCAGCACCGAGAGGATGATGAGGCCGAAGAAGACGATTCCTGCCAGCACCTCGACCACAAGTGTCACCGGCGAATCCCCTCAGCACACAGCTCAGCAGCGCGACGGCGGCCCCATGCGTCAGCAGCCATCACGGCATCGAGAGTGAGGGCCTCGTCACCGACGTGTCGAGCACCGGGGAGGTCACTCTCCTCACCGGAGAGGTGCTCGTCAAGGACCGCAGCAATAGTGTCGGTGATGTCGAGGAAGCCAATATGTCCGGCACAGAAGGCATCGACACAGGACTCGTTGGCCGCATTGAACACGGCCGGCGCGGTACCCGCAGCGTGGCCGGCACGTCGGGCCAGTTCGACGGCTCCGAAGGTCTCGTTGTCGAGGGGCTCGAAGGTCCACTGGGTAGCCGTCGACCAGTCGCAGCCGGCGGCCGCGTCCGGAAGGCGATCTGGCCAGGACAGTCCCAGGGCTATCGGCAACTTCATGTCGGGCGGCGACGCCTGAGCAATGGTGGCGCCATCCCAGAACTCCACCATTGAGTGGACGATGGATTGAGGATGGACGACGACGGTGATGTCGTCGAGATCAACGTCATAGAGTAGGGCCGCCTCGAGCAGCTCCAGGCCCTTATTGACCAGAGTCGACGAGTTAATGGTGATGACCCGGCCCATATTCCAGGTGGGGTGCTTCATGGCGTCGGCAGCGCTGACGTCGACCAAGGAGGCACGGTCGCGACCGCGGAAAGGTCCACCGGATGCGGTCAAGATGAGGCGACGCACCTCGTTGCGCCCGCCTCCTCGCAGACACTGAGCGAAAGCAGAGTGCTCGGAATCCACGGCAACGATTTGCCCAGGAGCAGCGGCCTCAGTGACCAGACGCCCGCCGACAACCAAGGACTCTTTGTTGGCCAGAGCGAGGGTAGTGCCGGCAGCCAGTGTGGCGAGGGTGGGACGCAGTCCGGCAGCCCCGGTGATGGCGTTGCAGACGACATCGGCGGGCATAGCTGCGAGCTCTGTCGAGGCATCCGCACCGGTAAGAATTCGAGGATTGGGCACGGCAAGGCCGCGTGATCCAGCCTGCACAGTCAAAGCTCGCTGCAACTCCTCAGTAGCATCCTCGCGCGCAATAGCTACGGCGGGGATGGAAAAATCGAGAATCTGCTGAGCCAGTAAGCCAACATCCGAACCACCTGCCGATATACCAGCGACCTCAAATTTGTCACGACGTGACGAAATGACTTCTAAGGTTTGCGTTCCGATCGAGCCGGTGGAGCCGAGAATGATGACCTTCTTCACTCTGCCAGTCTGTCACGGCGTTACCACAATGGTCGAGGTCCACGGCTCTGTTCTTCGGTGCCCCCAGCACTGGTCAGCGGTCTTACAGTGGGAACCATGACTGACGGTGTTCTCGACCTCGCTGCAGACGTCCTCGAGCAAGCCGGAGCTCACCCTCACCGGCTCGTCGTGCGCCAGCACGGTCAGGTTGTCGGTCGACGGCGGTGGGCTCCGTGGAGCCCCGACGTTGCGAGTCTCGTCTACTCCTGCTCGAAGACATTCACCTCAGCTGCCGTTGGCATCGCCGTGGAGCGGGGAGCCTTCGGATACGACGACACCTTGGCCCAGCTGTGGCCGCAAGCCTGCACTGCCAACACCGGACCAATAGCAAGATCCATTACGGTTCGCAATGCCCTGTCTATGTCGACCGGTCACTCCGCGGAGCAGCTCCTGGAACCAACATTGGCGTCCCGCCGTCCGCCTGATCTCAACACCGCCCAGACCCTGCTAGCGACCGAGCCGGATGGTCGCCCTGGGGTCGACTTCGCCTACAACAATCTGGCTACCTGGATGCTGTCGCGGATTGTTGCCCGGCACACCGGCGAGGATGTCGATACCATCATCAGCAAGGAAGTTCTCACCCCGATCGGGGCAGGGGCACACACCTGGGTTCGTGACGCCGATGGCATCCCGCTGGGGTTCTCAGGGCTGCACATTGACGCCGAGGATCTCTCTGTGTTTGGCCAGCTTCTCCTCGATGAGGGGGTGCATGACGGCACCCGTCTGTTACCCGAGGAATGGATCGCACAGCACCGTGTCCGCCAGGTCGACTGCGCCCACGACACCAGTCCGGAATGGGAAATGGGGTACGGCTGGCAGACGTGGATGTCAAGCCATGGGTACCGTCTGGACGGGGCCTTCGGCCAGTACGTCCTCATCATCCCCGAGGTTGACGCCGTCATCGTCATGACTAACGACGCCAATGAAGATCCTGACGACAAGCAAGCCATTCTCCAAGCGGTGTGGGACCATCTACTGCCTGCTTTAGCCGATGGGTTCCAGCCACAACCCGAGGAAGTAGTGCGCACCCTGCCCACCGTGCCTGGAGTATTCGACTCGACAAGGTCGGTGCAGGGAATCGCCTCTGATGGCTCACACATCGTTGTGTCCCCACACCGGGCGAGCCGGAACTGGACGATATCGTGGCGCAGCCCGGGGACCTTCAGCCATACCACCGACGAAACCCTCGAAATCGCCGTGGGCCACGAAGAGTGGCGGGCCTCCCACTGTCAAGTCGGTGACGATGCCATCGACATCGCGGCCAGCGGCGGGTGGCAAGGCGAGACCTTCGTGGCAAGACTATGCGTCGTCTCGACGCCTCACACCCTCACCTTGCGGATGGCACCGGAAGCCACAACAACCGAGTGGGACAACGAACCGCTCAACCCTGGTGGCTTGCTAGCCCTGGTGTACCCGGAGCCGCGACGATGAACACCAACCATATCGAGATCGAGACACTCGACCAATTGCGTGTAGCTGCTCCCGATCTCGCCGGTCAGGTGGTCCAGGGAGTCGACCTCACCGGGTGCAGCAACCTCCTTCGTCACTGCGATGTGTCCACGACGATCTTCCTTGGCTGCTCGACCTCTGCCCGGCTTGCAGCCTGGTTGCGCGCCCGGGGCGCCCTCATCTTCCCGGCTATCCCCGGCGTCCCGTTCGACCCCTACCACCCGGGCGCCTACACGGCGGAGGAACTGTACAACGACATCGGCGAGGGGTACCACGTCACCTTGGACGCTGCCGTCGACAGGTGGCGCCGCGGCCTAGCCACCCCACCAGAGTTGCGCGACACCCTCGCCACCACCTTGCATGACGGCGCCATGACCGACGCCCTGGACGACCTGCTGGCTGGAACCGATCCGACCATGACAGTGGGGGTCATGGGAGGCCACTGTGTCACCCGCGATTCCGACGATTATCGGCTGGCAGCCGACCTCGGTGCCGCCCTGGCTGGTTCCGGTTATCTCGTCACAACCGGCGGCGGCCCGGGAGCGATGGAGGCGACCAATCTGGGAGCGGCTTGCCCAGCCGACCTGCTCAAGGAGTCCCTCGACCGATTGAGGAAAGTCGTCGGGACTGCCAACGTCACCGCATGGGTGCAGGCTGGCCTCGACGTCGTCTCGTCATGGCCACAAGGCCCGGCCCACCGCACCATCGGCATCCCGACGTGGTTCTACGGTCACGAGCCGCCGAATGTCTTTGCCACCAGCATCATTAAGTACTTCTCGAATGCGCTGCGCGAAGATATTCTCCTCAACCGTTGCCGAGGCGGGATCATTTACCTACCCGGCCAAGCGGGCACCGTCCAGGAAGTCTTCCAGGCTCTCACCGGAAACTACTACGCCACCGACGAAGACGAGGTGACCCCGCTCATCATGTTTGGCAGTCACTACTGGAGCCAGACCCTACCGGCCTGGCCGCTACTGCACAGCATGTCACGGGACCACCCCCACCACATCTGCCTCGTCGACACCGTCGAGCAGGCAGTAGCGGCACTCAGACGACGCCCATCGCGATGACGGCGTCGGCCACTTTGGTAAACCCGGCGATATTGGCGCCCATGACGTAATCGCCCGGGTGACCGTACTCTTCGGCGGTCTCTATGCAACGGTCGTGGATGTCGGCCATGATCTGCTGCAGTCTGGCCTCAGTCGCGTCGAAGTCCCAGGAGTCGCGCGCGGCATTCTGCTGCATCTCGAGAGCCGAGGTGGCGACGCCACCGGCATTAGATGCCTTGCCTGGGGCAACGATGACACCGGCGTGCTGGAAGGAATGCACCGCCTCAGGGGTGCAGGGCATATTGGCGCCTTCGGCGACAGCAACCACACCGTTGCGGATGAGAGTGGCGGCAGCCTGTCCATTGAGCTCGTTCTGGGTGGCACAGGGCACAGCGACGTCGACCGGCACCTCCCAGATTGATCCGTCAGAGTGGAACGTAGCCGAGTCGCGTCGGTCGGCGTATTCGCTGATGCGACCCCGCTCGACCTCCTTGATCTGCTTGAGCAGGGCCACGTCAATGCCCTTCTCGTCAACGACGTAACCGCTGGAATCTGAACACGCAACGACGGTGGCTCCGAGGTCCTGGGCCTTCTCAATCGCGTAAATGGCGACGTTGCCAGATCCAGAGACGGTAACTCGCAGGCCGTCTAAAGACTTACCGTTGGTCGCCAGCATCCGCTGCACGAAGAAGATCGTGCCATATCCGGTAGCTTCAGTGCGCACTAGGGATCCGCCCCAGGTAAGTCCCTTGCCGGTAAGCACGCCGGACTCATGACGGTTCGTGACGCGCTTGTATTGGCCGAACAGGAATCCGATCTCGCGGCTGCCCACGCCAATATCGCCCGCTGGCACGTCGGTGTGTTCACCGAGGTGACGGTAGAGCTCGGTCATGAAGGACTGGCAGAATCGCATGACCTCACCCTCGGATGCGTCATGGGGGTCGAAGTCCGACCCACCCTTAGCGCCACCAATTGGCATACCGGTGAGGGCATTCTTGAAGATCTGTTCAAAGCCCAGGAACTTAATCGTTCCTAAGTACACCGAAGGGTGGAATCGCAAACCGCCTTTATATGGTCCCAGCACCGACGAGTATTCCACTCGGAAGCCACGATTGATACGCACCCTACCCTCGTCGTCAACCCACGGGACCCGGAAAATGATCTGGCGTTCCGGTTCGCAGATACGCGACAACACGGCCGCCTCTACGTACTGCGGATTCTTGTCGAGCACCGGGCCGAGAGAGTCGAAGATCTCCCGCACAGCCTGGTGAAACTCGGCCTCTCCTGGGTTGCGGCGCAGCACCGCCTCGTATGCATTTTCAAGTTGACTATCCATACCGTGACTCCCCTGATGTACTTGGACGATTGTGATACTCGGGCCACACCGGGACTATCACCGGGGCCGCCGCTTACCTTTAACTTCCCAGCCCCTCCGATCGTCCCACAGCCGCCAACTGGCCACAGGCACCGTCGATTTCAGAGCCTCGGGTATCGCGCACCGTCACCGGGATTTTCCAGCGCTCAAGTGTTTGGACGAAGGCGTCCTGGTCCTCGCAGCGCGAAGCCGTCCAGCGGGAACCCGGCGTCGGATTGAGAGGGATGAGATTGACGTGAGCCCAGGTCCAATCACCCCGACGACGGATCTGACGGGCCAGCACTGCAGCACGATCGGCCTGGTCATTGATGTCTTTCATGAGGGCGTACTCGATGGAGACGCGACGCTTAGTCTTTTCGGCATAGCGCCAGGCGGCATCGAGCAACTCATCGACTTTCCAGCGCCGGTTAACCGGGATGAGCTCGTCACGCAGCTCGTCGTCAGGGGCATGCAGCGAGACAGCGAGGGTCACCGGGATCCCCTCCTCGGTCAGGGCTTTGATACGCGGCACCAGGCCAACCGTCGAGACGGTGAGGGCTCGGGCGCTCATCCCGACCCCGTCTGGACCGTCAGCGGTCAGGGTACGGATAGCAGTGAGCACCGAACGGTAATTGGCCATCGGCTCGCCCATGCCCATAAAGACAATGTTATGGACGCGCCCAGATGCTCCGGGAACCTTGCCCGCCGCAATGAGGCGATTGGCCGCCAAAACCTGGCTGACGATTTCGGCAGTGGACATATTGCGCTGAATGCCGCCCTGACCAGTGGCACAAAATGGGCAGGCCATACCGCACCCGGCCTGTGAGGACAAGCACAAGGTGGTGCGCGCCGCGGAGTGACGAGTGGCTGGATAGTACATGAGCACCGACTCGACTAGCGCTCCCCCATGCAGCCGCCACAGGTTCTTGACGGTTGTGCCGCGATCGCAAGACTGCTGGGAAACCTCGGTCAACAAGACCGGAAACCACGCGTCGGCGATCTCCTGACGGGCCGCCTTGGGTAGGTCAGTCCATTGAGTCGGGTCTACCTCCCACCGCTCAAAGACGTGGGCGGAAATCTGCCGGGCACGAAAGGCCGGCAGACCGAGATCCTTGACGGCCTGCACTCTTTCCTCGACGCTCAGATCGATCCAGTGACGAGGAGGCTTCGCACGACTCGGGGTATTCACGACGACCGGCATCTCCTTGCCCGGCTCAGCGAGCGGCATGGAGGGCAAGGCGAGGCCTGACGTGCTGACGGGATTTCCAGTCGATGACATCACGCCCCCATTATCCCCACCCGACCACACAAGTCGACGCTTACTAGGTACGGTACAGCGGCGTCATCTCGGCGAGCAGCTCTGCACCAGCTCGTAGCAGGCCGGATCACCAGGCAGGAGGAAGTGGAATCCCTCAAGAAAGATGATCATGACGAGGTTCGCCACCACAATGAGCGCAAACAGCCACATGATGACGGCGGATACGGCGTGGGTCTTGACGCCACGAGGGGTAAGCCACGGGGCGAAAACCATCATGACGCCACAAAACGCTATAACGATAGCAAAGGTGATGAAGGCCCACGTGTAGGTGCTTAGCCCGAAGGCTTTGGAACCATATCCGGGATCCCCTGGCTGAATATGCAACAGGATATGACGTGCTGATTCCGCTGCGCCGAGGATCGCCGAGAGGATCGACACACCATAGCCCAAGCAAAACTCCGCCATCGTGACGGACCCGCGCCGGGTACGCACAATGATGTAAAGCGGCCCGAGACACGCAAGCATCATCGAATATCTCTGAAGCATGCACAGCGGGCATGGGTATTCATGCAACCCGAATTGCACAATAAATCCACCCGCCAGCACCCCAATGTAGGCCAGCAGGAAGAGGTTCGCTCCCCAGAAGCCCACGCTTGGCAATATCCGCCGTACTCCAGTCGGGATTCGCTCCGCATCCGACAGCGTCTCGCCGTCGACTCTAGTGTCGTCGTTCCTCACCATGACAGCCCCAGATTACTCGTCGCATGTAACGACAACAGAACCACGCAAAAACCCGCGATAATCATGACGGACACAATGAATATCGACTTCCTGATACCACGCAGTATCATTGTCAATACCAACGCAGCAATGAGGACCATAATAGTGATGTCCATCTGCGCCCCTATCTATACTTAATAGTTACGACTCAGAAGAATTATATCATTGGATCTTAGCGACGCTCACGATGGCGGTACCGCCACAACCACGATCACAGCACAAGAGACATGACGAGCCAGGCAAAGGGCGCCGAAAACAGCATCGAGTCGAGGCGGTCCATGACCCCGCCATGACCAGGCAGGAAATTCGACATGTCCTTGATACCGGCGTCACGCTTAATCATCGACTCGACAAGATCTCCCGCAGTGCCAGTGCAGGCTAGGACGACCCCAAGAACAATCCCAGCCCACCACGGCGCCGATAGCAGTCCCCCCAAACAGGCCCATCCGACGAGAGCTGCGGTCAGGACGGACCCAGCAAAACCCTCCCAGCTCTTTTTAGGGCTAATACGCGGGGCCATCTTGTGCTTGCCGAACAGCACCCCGACAGCGTATCCACCGGTGTCAGAGGCCACGACGCTGAGGATCCAGGTAGCGATGCGGCGGCTACCGCCCTCATCGCCCATCATGAGGGGAACAAAGCAGCCAAGCAATGGCAAGTAGGCGATAGTGAAAAGACTGGCAGCGACGTCTTTGACGAAACCATCCGAACCGCGTGGCAGCCGCCATGCCATAGCGGCAACTGTCGTCGCTCCTAACGTCGCCACTAGGAAGGTATTGGGCAGGATGTGAAGCTTTAGGGTCGAAGCCGCATATGCCCCGATAACCATAACTCCGGTGCCGACGCAGATAGGCACCACCGCTGAGTTCATTCCCAGGCGAGCCGTCGCCCGGTGAAGCTCGATGGCTCCGGCCATGAGAGCCAAGGTCATCAGCAAAACGAACCCCCAGTGCCACCACCCGACGGTGCCGATGACGGCACCACACAGCACTACACCCGTGGTGATGGCAGCAGGAAGATCACGGCCGGCACGTGAGGTCCGTGCGGCCGCGATCTTCTCCTGGGGCTCGCCCACCGTGAATCTGATCAGATCTCGAGGAGTTCGCTCTCCTTGGATTTCAGCAATTCGTCAATCTGCTCAACATATTTGCGGGTGACCTGGTCTAGCTCTTTCTCCAACCGAGTCATCTCGTCCTCAGAGATCTCTTTGTCCTTCTCCTGTTTCTTGACAACGTCATTGCTGGCGCGACGAATGTTGCGGACGGCGATACGCCCTTCCTCAGCCTTAGTCTTGGCCATCTTGATGTACTCTTTGCGGCGCTCCTCAGTCAAAGCTGGGAGGACGCAACGCACCACATTGCCATCGTTAGAAGGGTTGACCCCTAGGTCGGAATCCCGAATAGTCTTCTCGACGTCGTTGACACAGCTCTTATCGAATGGCGCGATAAGGACCGTGCGAGCCTCCGGAACCTGGAAGCTGGCAAGCTGCTGCAACGGGGTGGGAGTGCCGTAGTACTCGATCATAAGTTTATTAAACATGGCGGGATTAGCGCGCCCGGTGCGAATAGCCGCGAACTCCTCGCGGGCATGGTCGACCGCTGACCCCATCTTCTTCTCGGCGTCCTTGATGATGTCGCTCACTGTGTTGTCCTTCCTTGGTATGTCTCGATGGTTCAGCGATGGACGGTAGTGCCGATGTCCTCACCATTGATGACGCGGCCAATATTGCCTGGCATCTCGAGGTTAAAGAAGACCATCGTCAGGTCATTATCCCTGGCCATAGCGACAGCAGTGGCGTCGGCGACCTTGAGATCACGCGACAGGAACTCATCGTAGGTCAGTTCATCAAACTTGTAGGCGTTCGGATTGGTTTTGGGGTCACTGTCGTAGACGCCATCAACACCCTGCTTACCCATGAGGAGCGCATCAGCCCCGATCTCCAAGGCTCGCTGCGCGGCGACGGTATCCGTGGAGAAGTACGGCATTCCGGACCCGGCACCAAAAATGACGACGCGTCCCTTCTCCATATGACGCTCGGCCTTGCGCGGAATGTAGGGCTCGGCCACCTGGCCCATCGTGATGGCAGTCTGGACACGAGTATCGACGCCAGCCTTTTCGCAGAAGTCCTGCAGGGCAAGGCAATTCATGACGGTGCCGAGCATGCCCATGTAGTCGGCACGGTCACGCTGCATGCCGTGCTGCTGAAGCTCGGCCCCGCGGAAAAAGTTTCCCCCACCAACGACGACGGCTACCTGGACACCGCTATTGGCGATCTCAGCGATCTCGCGGGCCTTGGCGGACACGACATCGGCGTCAACACCGACTCCTCCCCCTCCGAAAACCTCTCCGGACAACTTGAGAAGGACTCGGTTATAGCGCTCTGGCATCATCTCTCCTGGTCGGCGGACATTGACGCGGGGTGCGTCACCCTAGCTTAGCCCGACGACGGCTACCGCCGCAGTTCGCCATGTCCGCGACTGGCATTCCTCTCAGAAAACGACGAATGGCCCCACCATGTTCGGTAGGACCATTCGTGGCCAAAATCTCGTCATCATCCCCGATCGGGGACGAGATCACTCTCCGGCGGAAAAGCGGACGAAACGCTTGATGGTGACGCCAGCGGCCTCAAGGGTCTGAGCGACGGTCTTCTTGTCATCGGCGATGGCAGGCTGATCGAGCAGGCAGTTCTCCTTAAAGAATCCGCCCAGGCGACCCTCAACGATGCGGTCGATGATCTTCTCAGGCTTGCCCTCTTCGCGGGCGATGTCAGCGGCAACGGTGCGCTCGTGCTCGACGACGTCGGCGGGGACCTCGTCACGAGACAGCCAGCGCGGACTCATGGCCGCGATCTGCAGGCAGACGCCGTGGACAGCCTCAGAATTGTCACCCTCATACTCGACCATGACGCCGACCTGCGGGGGCAGGTCCTGGGAACGACGGTGTAGGTAGACGTGTGCGTCACCGTCGAAGTGAGCGGCGTTAGCGAGCTCAATCTTCTCACCGATCTTGGCAGCAAGCTCACCAAGCTTGTCACCAACGGTCGTCCCATCAGCTAGGGCGGCGGCGTTAGCAGCATCCTTGGAGTCAGCCCCGGCCTTGTCAACGGCCTCGGCGATCTCGTTAGCGGCGGCGATGAACTCCTCGTTTTTAGCGACGAAGTCGGTCTCAGAGCCAATGTGCACCAGGGAGGAGCCAGCGGCAGCAACCAGGCCGTTGCTGGCCTCACGATCGGAGCGCTTAGCAGCCTTAGCAGCGCCGGAAACACGCAGGATGTCAACGGCCTTATCGAAGTCGCCATCGGCCTCCGTGAGGGCCTTCTTAGCGTCCATCATGCCGGCGCCGGTGGCGTCGCGCAGCTTCTTGACCTCAGCAGCAGTAATAGCCATAGATATCTCAGTCCTGTCTAGACGTGGGCGAACTTCAGTTGGACTTCTCAGCCTCGGGGGCCTCGTCGGCCTTCTTGGCCTCGGTCTTCGGCTCTTCAGCCTTGGCCTCGGTCTTGTCCTCAGACTTAGCGTCGTCCCCCTCGAGGAGTTCACGCTCCCAATCGGGCATGGGCTCAGCCTCAGCGGTCTGCTCTCCGGACTTACCAGCCGAGCGAGCCATGAGCCCCTCGGCGACGGCGTCGGCGATGATGCGGGTCAGCAGGGATACCGAACGAATAGCGTCATCGTTACCCGGGATGGCGTAATCCACCTCGTCGGGGTCACAGTTAGTGTCGAGGATGGCGACAACCGGAAGCTTGAGCTTGCGAGCCTCGTCGATGGCGAGGTGCTCCTTCTTAGTGTCGACGACCCAGACAGCTTGCGGGACCTTCGGCATATCGCGGATACCGCCGAGGTCCTTCTCCAGCTTGTCCTTCTCACGAGAGAGCATAAGCAGCTCCTTCTTGGTGAGACCGGAGCCGGAAACCTTGTCGAAGTCCATAGCCTCAAGCTCCTTAAGCCGGGCGATGCGCTTCGAGATGGTCTGGAAGTTAGTGAGCATTCCGCCAAGCCAACGCTGGTTGACATAAGGCATGCCAACCCGAGTGGCCTGCTCAGCGATAGATTCCTGGGCCTGCTTCTTGGTGCCGACGAAAAGGATCTGGCCGCCCTTGGCGACGGTCTCCTTGACGAAGGCGTACGCCTTGTCGATGTAAGTCAGCGACTGGTGCAGGTCAATAATGTAGATGCCGTTGCGCTCAGTGAAAATGAAGCGCTTCATCTTCGGGTTCCAGCGACGCGTCTGGTGTCCGAAGTGGACGCCGCTCTCGAGGAGCTGGCGAGTGGTGACGGCGGCCATGCCGTGTCCTTCCCTCTCTGGGCACATCACACAGATATGCCAAACGGTTGAGCGGTGACGCGGGATTGCGTCACCTCCTGATGCATCACCGTTCGCCCGCCTGCCATGGCAGGACCGTGGACGCCCGGTCGTCTGTGACGTCGATGCATGCGAAGTCAGCCCGAAGTAATCCGGACTGCGCGGCTAGTTTACGACATCAATAGGCAATCAAGCTAACCTCCCCCTTGACCCTGGCCGTCTCCGCGTGTCCGCCTACCATCCTGACGATCGCGGGCCACAGTGGATTGTGATGAACAACCCATCCCCGACCAGCGATGGCGCCGCACATCTGCCTGTGTCCCTGACGTTGCCCGTCGAGGACTTCTGTGAGCACCTCTCGGCGCTGCGGCGCTCGCCTAACACGATCCGCGGTTATCGAGCCGACCTCATCGATCTCATGGGTCATGCCCATTCCCACGGTGACGACACCTTGGGCAACATCGGCACATCCCAAGTGCGAGCGTGGTTGGCTGACACCCGACTAGCTGGTGCCTCGGCCGCTACCATGCAGCGCCGCTGGTCGGCTGCGCGAGTGTTTTTCCGCTGGGCAGCCAACGAAGATCTCATTGCCGCCGATCCAACGGCAGCTCTGACTTCGGCCAAAGTACCGAAACGTCTACCTGCCACTCTGGGCGTCGAGCAGGCTCGTCACATCCTTGACGAAGCCGTGGCTCAAGCTCGTAGCGATGAATCTCCCCAAGGCGCACGTGACGCCGCCATCCTCGAGGTTCTCTATGGCGCAGGACTGCGCGTCGGCGAGCTATGCGGTCTTGATCTAGGTGACGTCGATCGATCTCGCCAAACTGTGAAAGTCACCGGCAAGGGAGACAAAGAACGCACCGTACCCATGGGGGCGCCTGCGCTGCGTGCCATCGACACCTGGTTACCTCACCGTAAGGAATGGGTTGGGCCGGATTCCGGGCAGGCGCTCTTTCTGGGAGCTCGCGGTGGTCGCATCAATCAGCGCGTCGTTCGACGAGTCGTTCACACCCACTTGCGTGCCGAACCAGACTCCCCCGACCTTGGACCTCACGGGTTGCGCCACGCTATGGCAACCCATCTGCTGGAAGGCGGAGCAGACCTGCGCACGGTCCAGGACATGTTGGGCCACGAGTCCCTAGCCACCACGCAGATCTACACTCATGTTTCCACCGAAAGATTGCGCGCCGCGTTTCGTCAAGCTCATCCCCGCGCCTGAGCCATCTCGGATGGCTTCGGTCACCGTCGTATCAATACCTACTGCGCCGTCCCGTCCAGCCGCACGCCACGGTGGCATCAGGACACCATTTGAACTGGCCTTTTTCCTCCTGTCCCCTGGCAGATTCAGAGGTCGCACCAACCGCCCTTGCCCCGACGCCAGATGACGCCGATTGTCCAAGGGCAGCAACCGCACCTCGAGTTGCAACAATGTCATGGGGTTTTGATACACATCCCCCTTCTTCAGCCCCCAGTGCAAACAGGTGCGGGTGCATGGTGGTCCCATCCCGACAACTCCTATCACCTGGCCAGGCACCACGACCTGACCAACAACAACGCTAGGTACAACCGGCATGTGGGTTGTCCGACGACCGTCAGGAAGCAGGATGCTCACCACCCCCGCCCCCGCTACCTGGCCGGCAAAAACGACCACCCCAGCCGTCACGGTCGACACCGGTTCACCCACGACGGCCGCGAACTCCACTCCCCTACTACCGGGCAGCCATCGTTCAGCAGGCGGGGCAAACCCTTTGATGACTGGGCCTAGCACCGGCGGTGCCGGACGATTCGCTGCACCCCGCGTGGGAGGGACGGCGACGCTGTGGCTGGGAGCTGGCAAGACCAGCAGGCAGGTCCCCATCATGATAATTAATAAGCTGATGCAGACAGATCTCCTCATACCTTCAGTTGTCGCGAGAAACCGCGATTTTCGCCAACCAATATTCCAACTGTGGATAACCCAGCGACATCGGACCTCGTCCCTTGTGGATAGCCACCTGACCTTCCCTATCTGATCTGCTGGCCCCCGATCCTGGATAGGCTCCACCTATGGCCGTCACCCCAGTTCTCGCGTGCTACCGCACCTCCGATGCCGCAGTCGGTGGCATTACTGCGTGGCAGTTGACGACAGGACCTTCCGGGCCTCGCACCGACGTCGTGGGCAGCTGCCCCTTGGGGGATGCGTCCTGGGTCACCCCGCTGTATGACCTCGTCGTCGTGTTGTGCGAGCGCGATGGCACTCTTTGCGTTGTCCGCCCCGCACGCGGATTCCAGGTCGTCGCGACAGTGCTACTCAACGGCCAATGTCCTTGCCACGGCGCCATTGACCCCACTGGGCGTCTTATGGCCGTGGCCGATTACGCCTCAGGTCAGGTCGAATTCGTCGACCTCTCAGACCCCACTCAGCCAACAATCCAAAGTGTCCTCAGCCTCGGCCAGGGCAGCGTCTTTCCTGAACCGGTAGCAGACCGGCAAGAAGGTCCCCATCCCCACCAGGTGACCTGGTTGGATCGCGCCCATCTGGCGGTCACGGATCTGGGATCTGACCGAATCTACTTCCTGCGCTGGAGCGAGGCCGGGCCCGAGATCATTGGGTCCCTCACAACCCCTGCAGGATGTGGTCCGCGTCACCTCACCCTTACCGAGGATGGTCGCAAGCAGATCTTGGCAGTCGACGGAGATTATCAGGCACTGTGAGCACCTGGTCACGTCCTACCGGCCAGGACAGGTGGGCCCGCGAGTGGCGTTTCGTCCAGGAAACCGCGTCGTCGCACTGGTCACGTACCGGCACGCGCCGCTCCACTCAAGCACCAGCTGCCCCGTCAGCAATCGTCACCACCCCTGATGGTCAGCATTTCGTCGCCAACAGGTTGGTCGGCAGCATTGGGGTATTGGAAGGACGGTTCGGACGTCTCAAACTGATTGACGAATTTGATACCACCGGAGCGAACCCGCACGACATCACCGTCACCACTCAGAATGACACCCGAGTGTGGGTCGCGTTACCGGAAGAGGGCCAGATCGCGGTCCATCTACATAGCAAGGACACCAGCAGCTGGCAGGTCGAGACGACTATCGACCAGCCCGGCGCCATGAGGGTCATCGTAGGCCCGACTATCGGATGAACAGGGGCCGTCGCCCACTCGTGACACAATTAGTTACGGCCATTTGTCAACCCCAGGAGATGCAACCATGCGCAAGCACACCCCCAATGACAACCCCCACTGGGAGGATCTGTTCAAAGGTGGGTCGCTGCGTCGGGTGACCCGATGGGGGGAGCCCGTCCTGCACGCCAAGACCCGTCCAGTCACAGATTTTGACGAGGACCTGACGTCCCTCATCCGCGACATGTTCGCCACGATGGACGCCGCCGACGGTGTCGGCCTGGCCGCCACCCAGGTCGGGGTCGACCTAGCCATGTTCGTCTACGTCTGCCCCGACGCTGACAACATCGTCCACCACGGCGCATTCTGCAACCCAGTCGTCACTCTGCCGGAGGGACGCGACCGCCGCCTGGAGGCTGCCGACGAGGGCTGCCTGTCGTGGCCCGGTGGCTTCCAATCTATGGCTCGCCCCGGTCTAGCCACCTGCACCGGTCAGGATCCGTGGGGCAACGACATCACCGTCACCGGCACCGGGTTCTTCGCCCGATGCCTGCAGCACGAAACCGATCACTGCAACGGCATCGTTTTCGGCGACCGCTTGTCCAAGCGTGCGCGCCGCAAACTCGACGAGCAGCATGACGCCGTAGCGCACCTATACCCTGACAATTGGCCTGTCACTGCGAAAGGCTGAGCCCCGTGGGGCTTGTCTCCCGCAACTCGTAGCAGGCGACTGCGGCCGCCGCCGCAACGTTGAGAGAGTCCACGCCACCTGCCATCGGGATGCGCACCACGACGTCGGCTTGACTGATCCAATGGGCCGACAGGCCTGCCCCCTCGGTACCCATGAGTAGAGCAACCTTGCGCGGGTTACGCCTCAGGTCGGCCGAGAGGTCATCGAGGGTGACCGACTCGTCGCTTAGTGCCATCGCGGCCACGGTGAAACCGTGGTCGCGCAGCTCATCAAGGCCTCTCGACCAGTTCTCAAGACGGGCCCAGGGCAGCTGAAAAACCGTCCCCATGGAGGTCTTGATGGCGCGACGGTAGAGCGGGTCGGCCGCGCGAGGAGCCAGCAAGACGCCGTCCCATCCGATTCCGGCTGCACAACGAATGATGGCCCCGACATTGGTGTGATCGACAATGTCCTCACACACCACCAGGCGTCGGGTCGCCATGAGATCAGCGGCACTCCACCGAGCCTGGCGGCACATCGACGCCAGGGCACCGCGGTGAACGTGGAACCCGGTCACCTGCTCGGCCAGAGCCTCGGAGACGACGAAGACCTCGACGTCGAGACCGTCAAACAGATCCCGCAAACCGTCAATCCAACGAGGAGCTAGCAGGAAGGATCGGGGCGGGTAACCCGCCCCGCAAGCGCGCCGGATGACCTTGGCACCCTCTGCGATGAACAGCCCGTGCTCGGCTTCTAAAGACTTGCGCAAGTTGACGTCACGCAGGTTCACATAGTCGGCCAATCGTGGGTCGGCGGGATCGTCGATATCGATGAACGTTGCCACTTCTCCAACCTACCGGTGACTATCGTGGACAGGTGAGTTCTGCCCAGCCACACCGCAAGCTACCTCTTGACGGGTTCGTCCTCGCCATCGTGGTGACAGCGATCATCGGATCTATTCTGCCCGCCACTGGGCCCGCAATTCCCGTCGTCAAGCACGGCGTAACCGTCCTCATTTTCATCCTGTTCTTCCTGTATGGTGCCCGGTTGGAGCCCCGTGAAACCCTCGACGGTCTCAAGAACTGGAAGTTACAGGCAGCGATTCTGGCCTCCACCTTCGTCGTTTTTCCACTCATCGGATTAGCGATGCGCGGACTGGTGCCCTGGGCGCTACCTGGCACCCTGTACATCGGCATGCTGTGGATCTGCCTGGTGCCATCGACAGTGCAGTCGTCGATCAATTTCACCTCGATCGCCCACGGTAACGTCGCCGGAGCCATCGTCGCGGCCACGACGTCGAATCTCTTAGGCACCTTCCTCACGCCCCTCCTGGCCCTCCTTTTGATGTCAACCAGCGGCGGGCTCAAGATTCAACCCACAAGCTTCCTTGACGTGATCGTCCAGCTGCTGTTGCCCTTCGTATTGGGCCAGCTGTCCCGTCCCTGGACTGCAGATTTCGTCATAAAACACCGCAAACCACTCAAATACGTTGACCAGGGATCGATCATCCTCGTCGTCTATTCGGCGTTTTCAGAGGGTATGCGCGAACATATGTGGTCCCTAGTATCACCAGCATCGATGATCGTCCTGACTCTTATATGCCTGGCTCTGTTGTTCTTCATGCTGTGGTTAACCTGGGCAGGGTCCGGATGGCTCGGCTTTAACCGTGACGACCGCATCGCCATCCAGTTTTGCGGCACCAAAAAATCGCTGGCAACCGGTCTGCCTATGGCGACGGTGCTCTTCGCTGACCAGCCTGTCGGCCTCATCGTGCTGCCCCTCATGATATTCCACCTAGCCCAGCTCATCGCCTGCGGTGTGTTAGCGGGGCGCTATGCGCGGCAATGTGAGGCCGAGCAGTGACTGACCGTTCGTGATCTCGACGCTGCACCCGAAGATCCATCGTCATGAGGCCCATTCGGCCACCAGTTGGAACCGGCTCTCAAGGCCCCAACCGTGCATGATTTCTTGCACGATCATCATGCAAGAAATCATGCACAGTGCCCGCCAAACGAGTTATCGCGTTCGGGCACCGCCCGGGTACCTCAGTACAGACCAATCACTCGACTGAGCCGCTTCCCTGCTCCGCAATGGTCTGCTGCTCCGTCGGAGCCGGGGTGATCTGGCCACCGCCCATACTGCGTTTGGCTGACAGACCGGGATTCTCCAACTTGGCAGCCTCTTGGATCGCCTGCTGGACGGTCGCCTCAGAGGCCTCCTTTTCCTCCGCCTTCTGAGCCTCGATCTCGGCAAAAACATCAATCTTCTCCGGTGCGGCAAACTGCGACGGATCAGCCGCCGCAAAACCGCCCTTACCCGGCTCGTGTTCGTCCTTGCCCGCTAAGGAGCCAAGACCCTTCAAGGCGTCGTTCAGCTCAGAGGGAACCACCCACACCTTGTTGGAGTCGCCACGAGCAAGGGTCGGCAGCATCTGCATGTACTGGTAGGCCAGCAGACCCTGGTCGGGCTGACCGGCATGGATGGCATTGAACACCGTCGTGATTGCCTGGGCCTCACCCTCGGCGCGCAGCATCTGGGCCTGACGATCGGCCTGGGCACGCAAGACGGCAGCCTCACGGTCGCCTTGGGCACGCAGGATAGCCGACTCGCGGTCGCCGCCGGCCGACAAGACCTGGGACTGACGCTGACCTTCTGCCAACAGAATCGCGGCTCGCTTGTCGCGCTCGGCCCGGGCGCCCTTCTCCATCGCATCACGAATCGTGGGCGGCGGCTCAATGGCCCGCAACTCAACCCGGTTGACTTTGATACCCCATTTGCCAGTGGCCTCGTCAAGGACTGACCGTAGCTTCTGGTTGATCTCTTCTCGGCTGGTGAGGGCCGCCTCCATGTCCATACCACCGATGATGTTACGCAAGGTCGTCATCGTCAGTTGCTCGATGGCGGTCTTGTAAGACTGCGCCTCGTAGGCGGCGCACTCCGGATCGACGATCTGGAAATAGATCACCGAGTCAATGTTGACCATGAGGTTGTCCTCGGTGATGACCCCCTGCGGTGGGAAAGGGACAACCTGCTCACGCATGTCGAGGTTATGCTGCACTCGATCGATGATCGGAATAAGCAGATGGGAGCCAGGGTTAAGACGCCGATTGAACTTTCCGAGCCGCTCAACGAGACCGATCTTCTGCTGGTGAATGATTTTGATGCTCGACGACAACACGACGACGAGCAGGACAATAATCACCAGACTGGGGACGAACTGGGGCATGAATACTCTTGCGATACTTGAGGTGCCGGTCAGGCTCCGGCATCCCCCTCATCATGCCAGATCAAGGCCACACGCCTAGATCAGGAACTCAGGCTCCTGAAAACCGGATATACCACGAGCGTCGCACCGTCGACCTCGTACACCTCAATTTTCTCCCCGGCAGCGATAGTCGACCCGGGTTCCAGGGCACGTGCCGACCACTCTTCACCGTCCACCTTGACCTGACCGTGGCCATCTGTGATGTCGCTCGTAGCAACGCCGTCAGAACCGACTAGTTTGTCCAAAGCTGACCGGTATCCCGGAGCCTCACGCACCCGGCGCAACAACGTTGGGCGCAGCACGGTAAGCAATAAAGCTGCCACCACAGCAGCGACGATGGCCTGCAGTAACCACATTCCTGGAATGATCGCTGCGGTGATTGCTCCTGCTCCCGCACCGGCAGCGAGCATGAGCAGGGTAAATTCTCCGCTTAGCATCTCCGTGCACGCCAGCACAGCGGACGCCACCGCCCACAGCAACCAGCGATGTTCCCCGAAAGATTCCAACACGGCGCACTCCCGTCGTCGGTGCGGTGTCAGCGGGCAGCACGAGCGTTCCAGCGCCCGTCAATGTGACTGACCATCAAAGGCATACCGAAAGCACCAGAGAGGACTTCCGAGGTCAACGTCGTCTCCACTGGACCGGCAGCCACGATGCGACCCTCCGCCATCACTAACGCATGGGTGATTCCAGCCGGAATCTCCTCTAGATGGTGAGTGACAAGAACCGATGCCGGAGCATCGGGATCAGTAAAAATAGCCGACAGCACTTCAATAAGCTGCTCGCGACCAGCTAGGTCAAGACCAGCAGCAGGTTCGTCCAACAGCAACAGTTCCGGATCGGTCATGAGAGCACGGGCAATTTCGACCCGTTTGCGCTCCCCCTCGCTCAGGGTGCCCCACATACGATCGCCCATCCCGCCGAGTCCCATCCGCTCCAGCAGAGCGTCGGCACGAGCCAGATCCTGCTCATCGTAGGCTTCGCGCCAACGGCCCACGACAGCCCAGGCCGCCGAAACCACCATATTGCCGACCTTTTCCGATTCCGGAATGCGGTGAGCTAAGGCCGAACAGGCCATTCCGATCCGCGGTCGCAGTTCGAATACATCGACCGCACCGAGGATCTCGTCGAGAATCTCCACCAGCCCCACAGTGGGATGAAGCTGAGCTCCCAGGACCTGCAGAAGGGTCGTCTTACCCGCTCCGTTAGGCCCGACCAGCACCCAACGCTGATCGTCCAAGACGTCGAGGTTGACATTGTCGAGGATCCAACGGTCCCCGCGTCGAACTCCCACGCCTGCCAACTGCGCCGCTGCACTCATGGGTAAGAACTTACCTTGTGGCGACGACATACCCGGGCTGTCGTGCAGAAGACGACTAGGCAGTGCCAAGAACGCTTACCCTGGCACGAGAAAAAGGCGTCTAGTCTGGGCGAATGCTCGAGATCTGCTGCCGTCTCACCTGCCTGCTCAACGACCTGTGTGCCGGTCGCACCACCGCTCCCCACGCTGAGGCGGAGCTACTGAGAATGGCAGCGGCCCACCATGTTCACGATCCCGACGAAACGCTCGGCCTATCCGAACATGATCCGTTGTCGTCGGTCCCCATCCGGATGGCCCTAGCCCGGATCTCCCACGTCCCCCACGACACTCCCGTGCTGTGGGGTCTGCTGCTGCCTGCCCCCGGTCAGCTTGCTGGTCTGCGCGGTCCGGCTCAGGTCAACCGAGCCGCTCTCGACGCCGGTGCAGTCGTCGTTTGTCATCAAGGCTCTACGACCATGCCCGCCGGGACCGCGTGGATCCCTCATCCGGTGGGTTCGGCGATGCAGTGGACGGTCGTCCGGGCTGTCGCTCCTCTACCGCCCCCTACCCCCGCCGACGCCGCTCCGTTGCTGAGATCGGCCATCTGCGCGACGGCTGCTCAGCTCAACGAGCTGAGCATGATGGGAGGACGTCGTCCCGACGTCGTGCCCCCGCACCTCACCGGTCATCGTCCAGCCGATCAGCGTCTCCTGGACTCGGCATGGACCGTGATGATGGCCTGCGATGCCGGGCGTGAATCAACCATGATTACCGCCTACGGAGCACAGACACGAGAAACGGCGCTGCGCCAACTGCGCAACGCCGCCTCCCAAGCTGTTACCGCAGCCACGTCGTGGCCACTGACCTAAGTGGATCAAGCTCCGGTCGAACCCATACCGCCATCGACGTGGATTATCTCGCCGGTAGTGGCTGGAAACCAGTCAGACAAGAGGGCAACAATTCCCTTGGCCGCGGGCGTGGTGTCCTTGGTGTCCCAGCCAAGCGGGGCACGCTCCCCCCACACATCATTGAAGGCATCAGCGCCCGGAATAGCTGTTTTAGCCATGGTGTCCAGCGGACCAGCGGACACTAGGTTGCAGCGCACACCTTTGAGGCCCAGGTATCGAGCCAGGTAGCGATTGGCCGATTCCAGTCCCGCCTTGGCCACTCCCATCCAGTCGTAGAAGGGCCAGGAGACGGTGGCGTCAAAGGTCAGACCGACGACCGAAGCATGCTCGGCGAGGATGTCGTCAAGGGCGGTCATCAAGGAGACATAAGAATACGTGGAGGTGTGGACAGCGACGGAGACGTCATCCCATTCCGTTTCGAGAAACTTGCCCCCCAGGGCCGTCTTGGGATTAGCGAAGGCGATGGCGTGAACGACACCATCAAGCTTTTCCACTCCGAGGTCGCGCAGTTGCTGAGGCAGGGCGGCCAGCTGGTCGGCGTCGGTGACATCGAGTTCGAGTACCTCCGGCACCGGATCGAGTTTGCGAACAGCTCGACGGGTGACGCCGACGGCACGCGGCAGGTTCGAAACAATAACCCGGGCGCCCTCATCCTGGGCAATCTGGGCCGCTTTAAAAGCGATAGAGGTGTGCATCGTCACGCCTGTGACGAGGACGGTACGTCCTTCAAGAAGTCCCATAGTGATGTCCTTCCGGTCGATGTGGATGGATGTGATGGTGTCAGTGGCCCATGCCGAGTCCTCCGTCGACAGGGATCACAGCCCCAGAGACGTAGCTGGCGGCATCGGAGACGAGAAATCGGACGACCGCAACGACATCGTCGACCGATCCCAGCCGCTTGGCCGGGATGCGCTCGAGGTATCCCGAAACAAGCTTCTCCGGCAGTTCCTCGGTCATGTCCGTGGAGATGAAACCGGGAGCGACAAGGTTGCAGGTAACGCCGCGAGACCCTAGTTCACGGGTCACAGAGCGGGCCATGCCCAGCATCCCAGCCTTCGACGCCGCATAGTTGACTTGCCCGGGGGAACCGAGCAGACCTACCACTGACGAAGTCAAAACGATGCGGCCAAAACGGGCCCGGGTCATCGCCCTGGCAGCGCGGCGGATAACGCGGTAAGCGCCGGTGAGATTAGTGTCGATGACCTCGGTGAAGTCCTCCTCCTTCATGCGGGCGAGCAGCCCGTCCCGGGTAATTCCGGCATTAGCAACCAGCACCTCGACTGGGCCAAGCTCCTGCTCGACCTGGCTGAACGCCACGTCGACCGAGTCGGCGTCAGTGACGTCGCAGGCGATCGGCAGCACCCCTTCGGGTGCGGTAGCCGAGCGACTCGTTGCGGCCACTCGGTATCCCTGTGCGTGCAGATCTGCGGCGATCGCAGCACCGATACCGCGCGATCCGCCGGTGACGAGGGCGACGCGCCCCGGGGTGTCTAGACTCATAGAATGAACCTATCGCACGCCACGACCAAGAGTTGGGAAGGCTCGACCTGATCAACGCGACGCACCTAGGCTGGACAGGTGAGTGACGCAGCACGGGCTCGGTGGCGTCGAGGGCACCGTAACGCCCGGCATTCGATCACGTCTGCCAAGAGATCAGCCAGTGAAGACCTCGAGATGCGTCAGCGACGCTACTTATGGTCGATGCTCGTGCGAACAGTATGCTTTATCGGACTCGTCATCACCCCGAGCCCATGGCGCTGGAGCTTCCTGGTGGGGGCAGCCGTCATCCCTGCCATCGCCGTGGTGCTCGGCAATGCCGCCGACCGACGCACCACTGACACTATGCCGTCTCAGCAAAGCACAGAATCTCAAGGCGAGCTCGGCTCGGCCATGACCATTCACGGCGAAGTCGACGAAAACTGATCCGGTCGCGCAGACGCAACAAATAGCAAAGCCCAGTCGTGGGGCATTACTGGGAATCGACCAACTAGGCTCGACAGCGTGAAGAAGCTGTGGGTGAGATGGGTGGCGCTGACACTGCTCGTCATTGTCCTGAGCCTGGTCATGATCCGGCTGGGACAGTGGCAGCTGCACCGGTTGTCAGGGCGTCGCGAGGCCAACAACATCATCCGCACCAACCACAGCAAACCGCCGGTCGAATGGTCAACTCTCATGGGCGACCACGAGGTGACGCCACAGCAACAGTGGCGACCCGTCACCATCACTGGCACTTTCGATACCGCACACGAACTCCAAGTGCGCTACCGGAGCAACGACGATGACAATGGGTCAGAAATCGTTACCCCCATCGTCACGAAGGACAGCCGCCACGTCCTCATTGATCGTGGTTTCCTCAAGCGCTCCTCACATGAGGGCGACGCGCAGACCCTACCTCCAGCCCCCAACGGAGTCGTGACAGTAACTGGCCTCGTCAAAGGTAATGAGCACGGGAAACCCACCGCCACCGACCCCGTGGAGGGCAAGGTTCGTCTCATTAACTCCGACGCAATCGGTAAGGCGCAGGGGATTATATACGTCAGCGGATACATCTCAACAACGTCGATGGCACCAGCACAGCGTGATCTGGTTCCCAACGAGCTTCCGAAACTCGACGATGGCCCCCATCTGTCCTATGCCATCCAGTGGTTCTGTTTCACGGCTATCGCGGTCATTGGACTGTTCGTCCTGATCCGAGGGGATATTAAGGACCGACGCAAACGCCGGGCCAAAGCGGCTCGTTCAGCCGCTCAGCGAGCTGTCAGCGGCCCGGAACCGAATCGCCATGACGCGTCACACAACCGCGGCGCGAAGACACCAGGGGCCCACACGTGACGCCGACACTTTCCGTAGTCCTGCCGTGGCTGATCTGCCCCACCTGTCAGCGGCGCGGCTGTGAAAACCCGTTGGCCCGTGAGGGGAGGTCGCTGCGATGCCCCGAGCACCACTGTCTCGATATCGCCAAGCAGGGCTACGTCACCATGACAAGCGCCCCGGCCGGTGCTAATGCGGACACCGTCGAGATGATCGCTGCCCGCCAAAGAGTGTTGGACGCCGGGCTGTTCCGTGACCTTGATGCTCGGCTGGCCGAGATTCTCACCGACCGAGATCGCATTGTGGAAGTAGGAGCTGGAACCGGTCACCATCTGGCCCAGGTTCTCGAGGCCCACCCCGATTCCCACGGTCTGGCATCTGACGTCTCGAAAGCAGCTATCCGGCGGGCGGCGAAAGCTCATCCTAGGATGGCGGCAGTGGTTGCCGATACCTGGGCTGGGCTGCCTATCCGCACTGGCTGTATAGATGCTGGGCTGTGCGTCTTTGCGCCTCGCAACCGTGACGAGTTCGCGCGCATCATGAAACCTGACGGGATCTTCGTCGTCGTCACCCCGCTACCTGACCATTTGCAACAGCTGCGTGAACGCACCGGGATGATCGGCATCCAGCCCCACAAGCACGACGAGCTCATGGCAGCTTTGGCATCACGGTTTACCGTTATCGGCCATGAAGAGGTGCGAGCGGACATTCCTCTGGACAAACAGACGGCCTCTGACGCTGTGGCAATGGGGCCTAGCGCCCACCACATCCACAACGTTCGTGTCGATGCCATGTCCGTCACGTCAGCTGTGGAAGTGACGGTTCTGTCTCCCCGGTGAGCGGGGTTCCTGCCGGAAAGAACCACCCTCAAAACTGGCGGTTATCGATGCTGTGCTCGGCCTTGTCTAGCCGACGACGCGCCTTGCGTACCTTGCGATCAGCCTTTTCGGCCTTAGCCCGACGCTTGTTGAGGGTCGGCTTGGCCTTCTTGCGACGAGACTTTCCTGCCCCGGCGCGACGCAATTTGCGCAGGGCTTTCTCAGCCTTGTGTGCTTTGCGATCGGCTTTTTCGGCCCGGGCGACGGCGGCCTCAACAGCCAATTTCAAAGCGTCAATGTCTTCAGGGCTCGGCGAGGTCCCACCACCATTGGTATTCGAATCAACCGAGTCTTGTTGGTCGACCTCCTGCGATTTCTCAACGGTCTCGCGTTCAGCCTTCGTCTCCGGGGATGCCGGATCAGCGCCTCCGCGGCGCCGAAATTCAACGCCGACCTCTCGCAGCAATTTTTGCACTAGCCCGTAGGACCGACCGGATTCGCGTGCCAGGGATCGGATGGACACGCCATCGTGGTAGCGACCCGCCAATTCCTCGGCCACCGCTTGTCTGGCCTCACCGACCAGCCTAGGCGCACGTGCGACCATCAACCCTCCTCGACACCAACCCACGCATTCTCATGCTACGGCATGGCGAGGCTGCGCACGACGCGGTATCAGGCCAGACTGATGAGTTCGGCGTAGTCAGCACTCCACATATCTTCGGTGCCATCGGGCAGGACGAGCACACGATCGGGGTCCAGCGCATGGACCGCTCCCTCGTCGTGGGTGACGAGGACAATAGCGCCACCGAAGTTTCCGATAGCGTCGAGAACCTGTGCTCGGCTAGCCGGATCGAGGTTATTTGTTGGTTCATCAAGGAGCAGCACGTTGGCCGAAGAGACGACCAGAGTCGCCAGAGCCAGACGTGTCTTCTCGCCACCCGAAAGCACCCCGGCCGGCTTATGCACATCGTCACCGGTGAACAGGAAGGAACCGAGTACTTTGCGCATCTCGGTCTCATTGAGGTCACTCGCAGAGCTGGCCATGTTCTCCAGCACGGTGCGGTCCATGTCGAGTAGATCGTGCTCCTGGGCAAAGTACCCGAGTTTGAGCCCGTGCCCGGCGATCACCTCTCCGGTGTCTGGGGTCTCCTTACCCGCCAGGATCCGCAGCAGAGTCGTTTTGCCAGCACCATTAAGCCCGAGGACGACCACCTGGGATCCACGGTCGATATTGAGGTCTACCCCGGCAAACACCTCCAACGAGCCGTAAGTTTTGGTGAGGTTGCGTGCTGTGAGCGGGGTTTTACCGCACGGGGCCGGATCGGGGAAGCGGATGGCGGCTACCTTATCGACGGCCCTCTCTCCCTCAACTCCCGCGAGTAATTTCTCGGCGCGCCGAGCCATCTGCTGTGCCGCGACGGCCTTGGTCGCCTTCGCGTGCAGTTTGTCGGCCTGAGCCTGGAGGGCGGCAGCCTTACGTTCAGCGTTAATTCTCTCCTTGTGACGGCGCTTCTCATCAGCGGCTCGCTGCTCAAGGTAGAGCTTCCAACCCATGGAATAGATGTCGAGAGTGGCCCGATTGGCGTCGAGGTGGAAGACCTTGTTGACGGTGGCCTCCACTAGCTCAGTGTCGTGGGAGATCATCAGGACCCCACCCGAGTAGGACTGCAGGAAGCTACGCAACCAGACGATGGAGTCAGCGTCTAGGTGGTTAGTGGGCTCATCAAGGAGCAGGGTGTCCGCTCCGGAAAAGAGGATGCGCGCCAGTTCGACGCGACGGCGCTGACCCCCCGAGAGGTTCTTCAACGGCTGAGAAAGAACGCGGTCGTCAAGCCCCAAGTTCGACGCAATTCTGGCAGCTTCCGCGGAGGCGCCATACCCACCAGCCGCAATGAGGCGGTCCTCGGTTTTGGCGTATTTGTCCATCGCGACGGCTCGGTCCTCCTCAGAACCGTTGGCCATCTGGTGTTCCAGGGTGCGCATTCGCTCCAACATGTGGTCGAGGCCGCGCGCTGACAGAATCCTTGCCCTCGCGATCGTTTCCATGTCTGGATCGCGGGGATCCTGCGGCAAGTAGCCGAGTTCGCCGGTACGACGTACTGATCCTGCTGCGGGAAGGGCTTCACCGGCCAAGACACGCGTTAGGGTCGTCTTGCCGGCGCCATTGCGACCCACTAAACCGACCTTGTCCCCAGTAGCTACCTGGAAACTCACCGGGTTGAGCAGGAGCCTAGCTCCGACTCGCACCTCCACATCTTTGACCTGCAGCACCGGGCCATCTTCCCCCGTTCCGGCGGCCAGGGACAAATGCCCGCCGGTTCAAGCAGCCTTAGCGACGCAGAACCATCGGGACGTGATCAATCCCAGCCTCCTCAAAGTGCGGACCGGTAACGACGAATCCAAAATCGCGGTACCAGTTCTCGAGGCAAGACTGGGCGTACAGGGCAACCTCCCGGCCGCCATCGACATGTTGCTACAAGAGTGGCTCCACAGACGCATCAACACGATCATCGCAGTCTGCTCAAGTAACGGGATCGTCACCGTTATGACACTGTTCTGGTTGCTAGTCTGATAACCTTGAGTGCCGTGAGATTGGTATCATTCATCTTCCCCATCTACAATGAAGAGGGCAATATTGATGAGTTGTACTCACAGATGAGTCAGCTCGTGGAGGGGCAGCCTTTTCGCTCTGAGTTCATCTTCATCAACGATGGGAGCAAGGATAGTTCGCTCACGAAACTTTTAGCCCTCCATGAGCAGGACGAACGAGTTGTCATCATTAATCTGTCGCGAAACTGGGGACATCAGCTTGCCGTGACAGCAGGGCTCGACTATGCCGACGGTGATGCGGTCGTCATCATGGATTCCGACCTACAGGATCCTCCCGAAGTGGCCTTGGAGCTCATCGAGAAATGGCAAACCGGGGAGTACGACGTCGTCTACGCGCAGCGACGAACCCGTCAAGATTCCGCATTCAAGAAATTCACCGCCACCATGTTCTACCGGGTGCTCCACAGCATATCGAACGTCGACATTCCGCGAAATACCGGAGATTTTCGGCTCTTGGACAAGAGAGTTGTTGTGGAGCTGCGAAAGTATCGAGAGCACGATCGGTTCTTACGCGGAATGGTTAGTTATATCGGTTTCCGCCAAGTGGCTGTGCAGTTCGATCGTCACGCACGCCATGCCGGGGCCACTGGGTATCCCTTGAAGAAGATGATTCGCTTTGCCACCGATGGCATCATCGGATTCTCCGATGCGCCTCTGCGGCTGATCTCGAAGATCGGGACAGTGGTGTCGCTGGCCTCCCTCATTGGCATCATCTATGCGCTGCTACGTAAGTTTCTCTCCCCGCAGGAAGTGGTGAACGGTTGGACGTTCACCATCATCACTATCATGTTCTTTAGCGGCGCCCAGATGATTATGCTCGGCATCATCGGCAGCTATCTCGCACGAATTTATAGCCAGGTGAAGGGTCGTCCGCTGTACGAAATCAGCACGATTGCTAGCCGCGGCGGCGCTACCGTCCACGCCAGCAGCGCGTACCGCAGTGATACCGAGAGCAATCCACCATCCCCCATCTCCCATTACTCCAACCTCAAGGACACCCCGTGAGACGGCTCACTCGAATATCTGCTCATGACAAACCCGAGCCGACCTACACCACGATTGCCCGGTTCAACGTCAACGTGTTGGGGTGGATTTTCCTCGCTGCGGCGACGCTCTGCTCATTGCTCATCCGCAAAACGGTCGTCCGCTTCCATAGCGCTGACTATCAAATATTTCTGAGAAAATGGTATGAGCATCTCAGTACATACGGGTTCAGCGGTTTCCGCACGGAGTTCGCGGATTACAACTTCCCTTACCTTTACTTGTTGTGGGCAGGAGCCAGGGCTGGGATTCCGCCACTGGCTCTCGTCAAGGGGATCTCAATCTTTTTCGACCTCGTTCTCGCGGCAGCGATCATGTTCCTCTTCCGGTCGCTCCACTCATCCCCCTTGATAGCCGCAGGGGCGGGGGTTCTCACCCTGCTCATGCCGAATGGCTGGCTCAACAGCGCGGTCTGGGGACAGTGCGACATCATCTACACCAGTTTTCTCGTGTTGTGCGTCACAATGCTCATTCGTCGCCAGTTCTCCTGGTCATGGTTCTGGTTCGGAGTCGCCTTCTCCTTCAAGTTGCAAGCCGTCTTTCTGCTCCCCTTGCTCGGCGTGCTCTGGCTGATAGACCGCCGCCAACACTGGTGGGCACCAGCGTGGGCAGTAGTCCCCCCCGTGCTGGCTCCTCTTCCTGCAGTGGCGGCCGGACGACCACTGGCATCGGCTTTTGGGGCGTACGTTGGCCAAGGGTCCCAGTTCTTCACCACTAATGCGCCAAATTTCATGTCCTGGTTCGGGCCGAATGCCAAAATTATCGGTCACGCCTCACTCTGGCTGGCACTGGGCATCATCTTTTTCATTCTGGCTGCTGTCGTAAAAATTCACTGCGGACAGCTGGACACAAACACCATTCTGTGCCTGTCAGCATTCGTTCTACTCGCCATTCCGTTCCTGCTCCCTACGATGCGCGGACGCTATTTCTTCCCTGGTGAGATCTTCCTTCTAATCTGGGTGATGAAAAATCGCTGGCGCAACTGGTGGCTGCTCCTACTCATTTACGTTCCGCTGACGTTCGACTACGCCCGGAACCTATTCCACAGCACATTCCCCTTAGGTAGCAAAGAACTATCGGTGAGCATTCTCGTCGGATTGGCTCTGCTACTGCGGGAAACCACGGCACCGATCCACAAGTCATGAGTTCATCCGAGACAAACAGTCGCCATGTGAAAGCCAACGTCGCACGCCTGATCAGATTCGGCCTGGTCGGTTTGCTGAACACAGCCGTGTACTACATCGTCTACCGATTGCTTCTGTGGTTCCTGCCTTATCTCGCAGCTCACATCGCTGCCTTCTGCGTCGGCATCATCATAAGTTTCTTTGCGAACTGCGCATTCACCTACCACGTGAAGCCGACGTGGCGGCGTTTCATCGCATTCCCAGCGACAACACTCATCAACCTGTTCATCACGACATTCGGGTCAGCAGCTCTGGTGCGGTGGGCAGGAGTAAGTCCAAAATACGCAACACTCGTCGCAACCGCCGTCGCAGTTCCGTTCACCTATATCGCGACGACATTCGTCTTGGCGGGCCGCACGCAGGTGGAGCGTCCTGGCGAACCCCATCAATCTGCAGGATCGTGAATGGATTGACCCACCACTTAGCGCATCCAGGTGGACGCAACGCTGGAGCTGCGCCCGACCATCGTCAGTGATGCGCTCCAGGCCCCATGGCGGCCACCACGCCCAGTTGATTGCCACGGACTTCACAATCCCCTCGAGCGCAACGGCATCCTCATAAATGTCCTCGTCAAGCTCGACACTGCCACGCGAACGCATCATCTGCTGAAAACCCCGATAAAGCTCCTGAGCCTCACCAACAGTCTTACCAACGACAAGATCCGACATCACAGACGTCGACACCTGCGAACTCGCAGCAGCAACTCACCCTCACAAGACGGATTAGCCCGAGTCACCTCAGCGTCATAGTTCTCACGCAGACCGCTGTGATGCTTCCCCCGTTCCGGCGGCCAGGGACAAATGCCCGCCGGTTCAAGCAGCCTTAGCGACGCAGAACCATCGGGACGTGATCAATCCCAGCCTCCTCAAAGTGCGGACCGGTAACGACGAATCCAAAATCGCGGTACCAGTTCTCGAGGCAAGACTGGGCGTACAGGGCAACCTCCCGGCCATCAGCACCGGCAATCTCGAGGGCGAGATCCATCATTCGCCGACCAATATGCAAACCCCGACTGGCAACATCAACGGCCACTCGTCCAATGACGAGGTGGTCTTGGTCATCAAGAATGCGCAGCGTACCGACCGGGCGACCGCCGACCGACGCCCACACGAGGACGGTAGTGGGTTCGAGTTCGCGCCCGTCTAGGTCTGGCTCAGTGCACCGTTGTTCCCCATGGAACACTGCGCTGCGCAGCCACAGGCAGGTGTAGAGAGTGGTCACATCCATGCTCATGGCGTGGGCATGACGAAGGTCAACATCGCCCGATTGAAGGCCTGTTCCGACGGCATCAGCATCATTTTCCCGTGGCGAAGAAGACATCATGCCCCACATCTTGACAGAATGTCTGACATGAGTACGCCACGCCGAGCAGCACCAGAGGACGACACCGATCTGGCGGACGTCTCCCGTTCCTGGCACAGGTACCTCATCCTCGTCATCTGCAGTGTCATCGTCGCTATCCTCGGGCTAGGCATTTTCGGCTACCTGGCGTGGTGGTCGTTGTGCGATCAAGCCGCCGGAGTCTGCCAACATGGTGAGCCCGTCATGTACTGGTGTTCAGTGGCCGCCCTGGCCATTCTCGGTCTCATCATCGGGGTCTTGACACAGATTTGGTTAGAGAAACGTTGGTGGCATCTGCTCGCCATCATCATCCCGGCTGTTCTCATCATCGCCGGTGTTTTTTTCTGGCTCGCCGTCTAGAAAGAAGCGTCTTTGGCTTCAAGGGACGACGCAGGTATTGACTGACCTATCGGCTCCCCAAGCAGGTTGCGGCCTGCACCCTCCTCACGCGGCGTCTACACGATTTCAACACCGTGTTCGCGTTCAGCAACTACAATAAGAATGCACACGGCATCTGTACCAGTGCGCCACAGACGACGCTGGCCGGGGGAGGTTGTTGTGAGCGAGATCCATCGAGTTTTATTCGAACCGACGACTATCGGTTCCATCCACGTCAAGAACCGCTACGCCATGGCCCCGATGGCCCCATTCGGCATGTCCACTGCTGAAGGTGGCTGGAACCAACGCGGAATCGACTACTACGTCCGGCGCGCTGCCGGCGGCATTGGTCTTATTATTACCGGTATCTGCCAAGTGACGAACCCAGTCGAGCACCTCCCGAGTGGGACCCTGCCTAATCCGACACTGTCTCCGGCGTGCTTCTTGCGAACCTCGCGAGAAATGACGGAGCGCGTCCATGCCCACGACTCCCGCATTGTCCTGCAGGTCGGCGCTGGGTTCGGACGCGTCATCATGCCCGTCATGCTGCGCCCTGGTGAAAGGCCAGCAGCCCCGTCGGAAATCCCGTATATGTGGGATCCGAAGATCACCTGTCGTGAGATCACCATTGACGAGATCCACCAGATCGTCTCCCAGTTTCGCATCGCTGCAAAAGTGGCCTATGAGGCTGGGTTTGACGGCATCCAGGTGCACGCATGTCACGAGGGCTACCTCCTGGACCAATTCGCCATCGAGAAGTTCAACCATCGCACCGACGAGTACGGCGGTTCCCTCGAGAACCGGCTGAGATTCCCGCGCGAGATTGTCGAAACCATCCACGAGACGGTCGGAGACGACTTTCCGGTGCAAATCCGGTTCTCGCCCAAATCCATGATGAAAGACTGGAACGTCGGCGCACTCCCCGATGAAGACTTCGAGGAGGTCGGCCGTGACATGCCCGA
Organism: Cutibacterium namnetense; assembly: GCF_001642025.1. Lineage (GTDB taxonomy): Bacteria > Actinomycetota > Actinomycetes > Propionibacteriales > Propionibacteriaceae > Cutibacterium > Cutibacterium namnetense. Next base: position 88,545 of record NZ_LWHO01000005.1, read on the forward strand.
AGGCATCGAGGTCGCCCGTCAGCTGCACTCCTACGGCTACGAGGCCCTTGACATCGACGTCGGCTGCTACGACTCCTGGTTCTGGAACCATCCACCGATGTACCAGGCCAAGGGGCTGTACCTGCCCTATGCCTGCGAGCTGAAGGAGGCTCTGCCAGACATTCCGCTCATCGTCGCAGGCAGGATGGACGATCCCGATCTTGCCGCTAATGCCGTCTCTGACGGGATCGTCGACATGGTGTCCCTAGCCCGTCCAACCTTGGCGGACCCGGACATCGTCGTCAAGCTGCAGACCGGCCATCCCGAACAGGTGCGTCCCTGCATTTCGTGCCAGGAGGGCTGCATGGGTCGCATCGGCAAGTACACCGCCCTCAATTGTTCGGTGAACCCCGAAGCCGGACGCGAGGCCGATACCCATGTGCGCCCAGTACTACCGCATCACGCCAAGCGAGTGCTCATCATCGGGGCCGGGCTAGCCGGCATGGAGGCTGCGCGAGTTCTCAGCGAACGCGGACACGAACCTCTCATCGTCGAGGCCAGCGACCACATTGGCGGAGTCATCCTTGCGGGTGGTCAACCTTCCTTCAAGGAGGACGACCTAGCTCTGCTGGAGTGGTACCGCACCACCCTGGAGGAGTTGGGCGTGGAGATTCGACTCAACACCACCGTAACGGCTGATCTTATCGCTTCCTTCGGGGCCGATCACGTCGTCCTGGCGACCGGATCGAGGCCGCGTCGACTCGACCTAGGTGATGATGCCAAGGTCATTGACGCCACCGACGCTCTGCTCAACCGCGACGCGTTGGGTAGGCAAATCGTCATCGTCGGCGGCGGCTTGACGGGCTGTGAGCTAGCCCTCGCGATGAGGGAGGCCAACGCCGAGGTGACGATCATCGAGGCCGAACCCGATATTCTCGCCCGTAATGCCCCGTTGTGCGTTGCCAACGAGGACATGTTGCGTCGCTTGGTGCCATTCCGCGGAGTCAAGGTGATGGCAGATGCCAAAGCCCTGCACACCACGCCGAGAGGACTGCTGATCGAACTCAACGGTCACGAGCAGGAAGTACCAGCCGACTCGGTAGTCACCGCCATCGGATACCTACCCGAGCAGGATCTTCGTGGTGCCGTCGAGGCGACCGGGCTACCGTTCAACATCGTCGGTGACGCTCGCAAGCCGGCCAACATCATGTACGCGATCTGGGACGCCTACGAGGTCGCCTCGACCATCTAACGGTTGGGGTCTGGCCACCCAACTCCCAGATCCAACAGAGGGGTTACCCTCCCCCGGGGTGCCGACTTGCCGAAGTCGACGCCCCGGCCCCCGCATCGAGGCATAACGCCCGAAAATGAGAGAAAACGGATAAAACAAGAAAATATACAAGATGGGGCTAAAACCCCGCTAATATGTCGCATGTTTGCAATGACGCAAACGAAGGTAAGAATCACAGCGAGGTGACGATGACCGACATGAAAAAGACAGATGGACTGTCTCAAAACAACCCCATGGATGAATTCAAGAGGGCGCGTCTGCTCTCCCGTCAAGGTGGAGGTGAGAAGCGCATCAAATCCCAGCACGAAAAGGGAAAAATGACTGCTCGGGAACGCATAGACACCCTCCTTGACAAAGGTAGTTTCCAAGAACTCGGCAGCCTGGCCACCCACCAGGTGACCGATTTCGGCATGGCAGAGAAACGATTCCCGGGCGACGGTGTCGTAACTGGCATCGGGAAGATCAACGGACGCCGAGTTGCGGTGTATGCCCAGGACTTCACGGTACTCGGTGGCTCGTTTAGCCAGGTGCAGGCTCAGAAGATCAATCGAATCCAGGATCTCGCCTTGGAAAGTGGCATCCCTATCGTGGGGCTCAACGACTCCGGGGGCGCCCGCGTGCAGGAAGGTGTACGAAGCCTGGCCGCCTATGGCGAGGTGTTCGCCCGAAATGTCAAGGCGTCGGGTGTCATCCCCCAGATCAGCGTCATTATGGGTCCGTGTGCCGGTGGAGCGGTGTACTCCCCCGCCCTCACCGATTTCACTGTCATGGTGGACGGCACCTCGGCCATGTTCCTCACCGGCCCTGGGGTGGTGGCCTCAGTCACTGGAGAGAAGGTCAGCGCCCAGGAACTCGGCGGTTCGGATGTGCATAGCGCTCGCAGTGGTAACGCCCATTTCCGAGCTCACTGTGATGCCGAGGCCCTGGCTTTAGTACAGCTCATCCTGGGGTACTTGCCCTCAAACACTCAGGAGGACGCACCCGTAATCGCTAGCAACGACCCCGTCGATCGCCGCGACGATGCCCTCAACGACGTGGTGCCCTCCGATGAAGGGTCCGCGTACTCGATGCGGGAGGTGCTGGAAACGATCTTTGATCGCGGCAGCCTTCTTGAAGTCCACCGAGAATTCGCGCCAAATGCCATCGTCGCCTTTGCCCGTCTGGGAGGGCGTTCTGTGGGTGTCGTCTCTAACGAACCAAGTTTTATGTCCGGAGTGCTGGACATTAATTCCTCGGACAAGATCAGTCGTTTCGTTCGATTCTGCGACACCTTCTCCCTACCGGTGATAACCTTCGTCGATTGTCCAGGATATCTGCCAGGGGTGGATCAGGAATACAATGGCGTCATCCGACACGGGGCAAAAATCATCTACGCCTACTGTGAATCGACCGTGCCGAAGATCTCCGTCGTAACCCGCAAGGCCATTGGCGGATCCTACGTGGCCTTAGGGTCACGACAGATGGGCACCGATGTCACCCTCGCCTGGCCGACTGCCCAGATCGCCGTCATGGGTCCCGAGGGTGCCGCGCCGCTGATTAATGGTCGCCAAATTTGTGAGGCCAGCAACCCAGATATGGAACGCCAGCGGTTCATCCAGGAGTATCGGCAACGTTTCTTCAACCCATACCGTGCAGCCGACATCGGTCAGATCGACGAAGTCATCGAGCCGCGCGAGACACGGTTCCAACTGGCACAGGCCCTTGATCTGCTACAGACAAAGGTCGTCAACGTTGTTCCCAAGAAACACGGTTTATTCCCAGTGTGAGGAGACCAATCATGGCCAATTTCACATGGAGCCTAGAGATGATGATCCTTGGCATGGGAACGGTTTTCATCATGCTCATTTTGCTCATGCTTCTTCTTGTTTCGATCGGTCGATTAGACGCCCGCACCATCAAGCGCCAGCAACGAGCGGGTATCGGAGCGAAGTCCGAACCTGAGCTTCTTCCAACCTCATCGCAATCCGATATACCCAAGGACAAACTAGCCGCCATCGCGGTAGCCATCGTGGCCCACCAGCAGGCGCAATCGAAAAACCCTCTGCTAACTCCCCAGAAGCAGGAATTGCAGACTCGCCCCCGGGAAAGTCAGTGGGTCATCGTGGGACGGTACTCACAAATGCGACGCACCAGGAGATGACCATGGATCACTACATCGTCACAGTGCATGACACAGCATACGAAATTGGCGTAGATGACATCGGGACGTCGCGTTTCTCGGTGACCGTTGATGGGGAACAACTTGAGGTCACACTCCAGCTAAAGGACGCTGCAGCCACCAAGGTAGACAATTCCAACGGCGTGACCCGCCCGAGTGGTAGCAGTTCCTCAGCTGACAACACACAGACATTTTCCGCATCGGAACCATCGACCCCAACTCCATCGAGTCAAGGAGCAGGCCAGATGACGGCCCCCATGCCCGGGGTGATCGCCGAGGTCCGCACTAGCTCGGGAACCGCCGTAAGCAAAGGAGACACCCTGCTGGTTCTAGAGGCCATGAAGATGAAGAACGAACTCCACGCCGATCACTCGGCTGTTGTCGAGGCGCTCCTGGTCAAACAGGGCGACCAGGTGAAATATGGCCAACCCTTAATCCAGTTCAAGGAGGCGTAGACCATGGGCCCAGAAGTATGGGACAACCTGCTACGAGGTGTCCTTAATCTGCAGTGGCAGAGTCTTGTGATGCTTCTTGCCGGTCTTCTATTGATCTGGCTCGCCATCGTCAAGGAGTATGAACCACTACTCTTACTCCCGATTGGCGCTGGTTGCATTCTGGCAAATATGCCTGTCTCGGCCATGTTGGGCGATCACGGCATGCTGACCACCTTCTACAACATCGGTGTGGCCAACGAGCTGTTCCCGCTCCTAATCTTCATAGGCATCGGTGCTATGACCGATTTTGGGCCTCTCCTCGAAAATCCGAAGATGGTGCTACTCGGCGCCGCAGGACAGTTCGGGATCTTCCTGACCCTCATCCTCGCTATCTTCTTGGGTTTCACGCGCCCCGAGGCGGCCTCAATCGGCATCATCGGAGCCATTGATGGCCCCACATCTATCTACGTCTCAGCCAAACTGGCACCGAACCTTCTAGGCCCCATCACGGTCGCAGCATATTCCTACATGTCCCTCGTTCCGATCATCATGCCCCCGGTGATGAAGCTCCTCACTACAAAGAAGGAACGAACTATCCGCATGCCATACTCCCAGCGCGAGATCAGCAAACGTACCCGCATCATCTTCCCACTAGTGACGACGATCGCAGTGGGCATTCTGGTGCCTTTTGCGCTACCCCTCATTGGTTCACTCATGCTGGGAAATCTTATGCGTGAATCTGCTGTCGTGGAAAGACTCACCGGAGCGTCTCAAAACGAGCTCAACAACGTCGTTACCCTATTTCTCGGGCTTGCTATTGGCTCAACTATGGTCGGCGAACAATTCCTCAAGGTACAGACCCTTATGGTCCTCATTTTAGGGTTGGTGGCATTCATCTTGGACACCGCCACAGGCGTGTGCTTCGGGAAGCTACTCAACGTTTTCTCGCGCGGAAAGTTCAACCCGTTGATCGGGGCCGCCGGCATCAGTGCCTTCCCAATGGCCGCACGAGTGGTTCAGCAACAGGTCACCAAGGAGGACGACGGAAACTTCGTCCTCATGCACGCCATGGGGGCCAATGCCGCCGGGCAGGTGGCCTCTGTCATGGCCGGCGGCGTGGTCCTCGCCCTCATGGGCACCTTCTGATCCAATATCAGATCACGAAATATATCAAGTATTCATAAAAGTCTTATCGCGCTCGATTCACACCCCTTTGATGTGAATCGGAATCACCGTCCATTGGAGACAGCCATGACCGCTCCAGCAATAGTATCCCTCATCGTTGTCGCGGCAATAGTTACTCTATCCTGTTTCCGCGACCTCAACGTCGGCATCCTCGGCGTTGCCGCCGCCTTGGCCCTGGGCGTCGGCATGTTGCACATACCCCTCAAAGAAGTCCAGGCAAACTGGCCAGTCAACATGTTCATGACCCTCGTGGGCGTGACCTTCATGTTCTCTTGTGCCCAGGTCAACGGCACCATGGAGAAAATCACATCCCACGCCGTTCGGCTAGCCAGAGGCAATACCGCACTCATCCCCATCATCATCTATTTCCTCATCGCCGCCATCACCACCGCCGGCCCCGGAAACATCCCCACTGTCGTGCTCATGGCCCCGGTGTGTATGGCCTTAGCCGATCGCATCGGCCTCAACGCCTTCGCCATGACCCTCCTAGTCGTCGGCGCCGCCGATGGCGCCGCGTTCTCCCCCATCGCACCGACTGGCATCATCACGAACAACCTCGTCGAGAAGATGTCGGGCCAGCTAGGCATCACGATGACGACGACCTTTGCGTGGACCATCTACGCGTGGTCGTTCATCGCACAGACCCTCATCAACTTCGGCGGATTCTTCATCTTCGGCGGAGCGAAATGGATGCGAGCCCAGAAATCCGGGAAGGTGTCCATCGACAATCTAGCGCCCAAGCCGGCCCCCATGAATCTCAAGCAATGGGTCACAGTCGCCGCCATAGTCGTGCTCATTGTCATGGTGCTCTTCTTCGGTTGGGATGTTGGAATGACGGCATTCTTCCTTGGAGCCATTTTCGTCATTTTCACGATCGCCGATGACGACGAGGCCGTGAAGAACATGCCATGGGGAGTCATCATCATGGTCGGCGGAATGTCGATGATCATCAGCATCATGGATGCGGCTGGCGGCTTAGCCATCATCACTAAGTCCATCGGCACCATCTCGACTCCGATCACAGCCAATGGCTTCCTGGCCCTATTCAGTGGAATTATCTCGGCCTACTCGAGTTCCTCAGGGGTCGTCCTGCCAATGTTTCTACCGATGGTTCCCGGTATCATCGCGAAGATGGGCGGAGGCGATCCGGCATCCCTGATCACCTCCATCTGTGTAGGGTCCCACCTGGTCGACACTTCACCCCTGTCCCTCTTCGGCGCCCTGTGCCTGGCGACGGCGGCAAGCACGGTCGATAAGCGAAAACTCTTCCGCAACCTTCTCATCTGGGGTCTGTCGATGTCAGTCGTCGGCGGCGTAGTCTGCTTGCTCCTGTTCGGCGTCCTCGGACTTCCGTGATTCCGTCGATTCGAGTGACACACCTGCCACTACGGCCTCACTCCCGTAGTGGCAGGGCTTGAGACTTAGACGTTAAAGCCGATTGCCTGGAGCTGCGCCCGACCATCGTCGGTGATGCGCTCCAGACCCCACGGCGGCAACCATACCCAGTTGATCGTCACGGACTTCACAATCCCCTCCAACACAGTCTGAGTGTCGTATTCCAGCCGATCAGTCAGCGGACAAGTAGGGCTCGTCAACGTCATATTGATAGTGACATTACCCTCGTCATCAATATTGACCCCATACACGAGACCGAGGTCAACAACATTAACCATGAGTTCGGGGTCAATGACGTCCTTCAACGCCTCAATGACATCGTCGACGGTCGGCATAGCCGTCAACGTCACCTCTTGGGCAGGCAACGCATCTTCTTCACTCATCGACTCTCCTCTTTCGTCTCGCTAACATCAGCACCCGAACCAGAACCAACCTTCTCCGCAGAACCCTCAGTCACCTTAAGCAAACTATCCTCTAGAGCCGACCAGCCGAGCATCGCACACTTCACCCGAGCCATGAGCTTGGCAACCCCCTCGAACGCGACGGCATCCTCATAGATATCCTCGTCAAGCTCGACGGTGCCACGCGAGCGCATCATTTTCTGAAAGCCCCGATAAAGCTCCTGCACCTCACCAATAGTCTTACCAATGACAAGATCCGACATCACAGAAGTCGACGCCTGAGAAATCGAACACCCCACAGCGTCATAAGACACGTCACTAATAACATCGCCATCCAGGTGAACCCGCAGCAACAACTCATCCCCACAAGACGGATTAACTTGAGTCACCTCAGCGTCATAGTTCTCACGCAGACCGCTGTGATGCTTCTCCCGGTAGTGGTCCAGGATGATCTGCTGGTACATCTCTTCGACATTCATGCCGCACCTCCGGCGAAGAAGTTCCGAGCGTACTCGACAGATTCGACGAGGCGGTCTACCTCGTCGGTAGTGGAGTACAGGTATGACGACGCACGAAGGGAAGATTGTATTCCCAGTCTCTCGTGCAAAGGCCTGGCGCAGTGGTGTCCACCTCGCACCGCGACACCGTGACCATCCATGATGCTCATCGCGTCGTGCGGATGCACTCCCTCGATGGTGAACGACACCGTTCCGGTACGGGCGGTGGCGTCGATCGGCCCAAGAATGCGCACCCCCTTGACGGTTTGGAGCCCCTCGAGCATCCGAGTAGCCAGCTCATGCTCGTGCTCGGCGATGGCTTCCATTCCGATGCCGTCTAGGTAGTCGGCGGCCACCCCGAGAGCAGCAAGCTGCGCGATCGGCGGAGTACCAGCCTCGAACCGGTGCGGAGGCTCGGCGTAGGTCGACCCTTCCATGCGCACGACCTCGATCATCTCGCCACCGCCGAGGAAGGGCGGCAGCTCGGCGAGCAGATCGTAGCGGCCCCACAGGATACCGATACCGGTGGGGCCACACATCTTATGCCCGGTGAAGGCCACTAAATCAGCGCCCAAGGTCGTCACGTCCACGGGCATCTGAGGCACGGCCTGAGATGCGTCGACGACCATGACGGCCCCAACTAGGTGGGCCTGCTCGGCGATCCTCGCGATGGGGTTAATCGTCCCCAACACATTGGAGGCCAGGGTTAACGAGACAACCTTGGTGCGCTCATTAATGAGCCCCTCCGCCTCGGCCTTGTCAAGATCGAGCCGGCCGTCGGCAGTGATGTCGAACCACCTCAGGGTGGCACCGGTACGCTGACAGACGATCTGCCACGGAACCAGGTTGGAATGGTGCTCCATCACCGAGATAACGACCTCGTCGCCAGGACCGAGGCGCTCACTCAGGGTGTACGCGCACAGGTTAAGGGCTTCGGACGCATTCGACAGAGCCACCACTTCCTCGGGACGCGCCGCCCCAATAAACCGTGCGATGCGTTCCCGCCCGCCCTCATAAGCCTGGGTGGCCGCCAGCCCGAGCTGGTGCATGGCCCGTGCGACGTTGGCATTGTGCCGCGCGTAGTGCTCACCCAGGGCATCAATGACGACCTGAGGTTTCTGAGAAGTATTAGCCGAGTCGAGGTACGTCAACGGGTACTCCCCCACCCTGGTGGACAGGATAGGGAAATCTTTCCTGATCTTCTCGACGTCGTAGCTCATCATCAGCTGTTGGCCTTGGCAGCAGACAGGTACTTCTCATAGCCCTCAGCCTCAAGCTCCTCGCCCAGCTCCGGACCACCGGTGGCGGCGACGCGGCCGTCGACGTAGACGTGAACCTGAGTGGGTTTCACGTAGCGCAGGATGCGGGTGTAGTGGGTGATAAGCATCAAACCGTGAGTTGGATCGGTCATGTAGCGGTTAACGGTGTTGGCAACGACTTTGAGGGCGTCGATATCTAGACCAGAGTCGGTCTCGTCAAGAATGGCGAACTTCGGGTGCAGTAGCTCCAACTGAGCCATCTCGGAACGCTTCTTCTCGCCGCCAGAAAATCCCTCGTTGACAGAACGCTCAGCGAAGTCTGGATCAAGCTCCTGCCGGGTCAAGGCTTCGTTGACCTCCTTGACCCAAGTGCGCAGCTTTGGGGCCTGGCCTTCAATAGCAGTGCGGGCGGTGCGCAGGAAGTTAGCGACGGAGACGCCGGGTACCTCGACCGGGTACTGCATCGACAGGAACAGGCCGGCACGAGCACGCTCGTCGACGGTCATGGCCAGGAGATCTTCACCATCGAGAGTGACGGAACCACCAGTGACGGTGTACTTAGGGTGACCGGCCAGGGTGTATGCCAGGGTCGATTTACCCGAACCGTTCGGGCCCATGATGGCGTGGACCTCTCCGGAATTGATGGTCAGGTCGACTCCCTTAAGGATCTGCTTGGGGCCGGCCTCGGTCTCAACGTCGACGTGAAGGTCATTGATCTGCAGGGTTGCCATGGTGGTTCAGGACTCCTTGGTGATGGGATTGACGACGTCGACGAGAACGTCGTCGCCGTCGATAGTCACGGGGTAGACGGGAAGTGGTTCAGTGGCAGGGAGGCTACGTGGCTCCCCGGTGCGCAAGTCGAAGAAGGAGCCGTGCATGTAGCACTCCAAGCCGCAATCGACGACCTCTCCATCGACCATCGGCACCTCGGCGTGGGTACATATAGCTCCAACGGCGAAGACCTCGCCATTGGTGCGCACCAGGACGACGTCGGTGCCGTCAACCTCGAACTCCTGCGGAGAATTCTCCTTCAGGGCCGAGACAGTAGTGACGACGGGCATCAGTCCTCCTCCACCGAGGTGGAGGATCCGAGGCTCTCGACAAGTTCGGCCTCAATGCGAGCCACAAGCTCCTCAGAAATCTCGGGCACGTCGATCTTGCGGACGATGTCGGTGAAGAAACCGTGCACGACAAGGCGGCGAGCCTCAGCCTCTTCGACACCACGCGACTGCAGGTAAAACAGCTGCTCAGCGTCGAAACGTCCAGTGGAGGCTGAGTGCCCGGCACCGCGAATATTGCCGGTCTGGATCTCCAGGTTTGGTACCGCGTCAGCACGGCAGCCCTCGGTGAGGACGAGATTCTTGTTGGACTCATAGGTGTCGATGTCCTCCGCCACCGGACGGATAAGTACGTCACCGATCCACACTGAGTGCGCATCCTTACCCTGCAAGCAGCCACGGAAGTCCACGTGAGACTCGGTGCTGGGGGCGTCGTGATCAACGAACAACCGGTGCTCGATGTGCTGACCGGCATCGGCGAAGTAGGCGCCGAGCTGGGTCAGGTTGCCGCCGGGACCGCAATAGGAGGCCGTCTGACAGATGCGCACGGCCTTGCCGCCAAAGCTGGCCTGGGCGGTGCGGACAGTGGCGTCGCGACCAATCTCGAACGAGATCTGAGCCCCGTGGATAGCAGCGTCGTCCCATTCCTGGACGAAAAGCACAGTGGCATGTGCACCGTCGCCAATACGGAAGGTCCAGTTCTCACCGAGGTGAGCCACGCCACGATGACGCACAATGACGGTGACTTCGGCATGGTTACCGATCTCGATGACCACGTTGTGATGACAGGGGATATCACTGCTGCGACCGGTGACAACGACCTCAACCGGAGCTTTGAAGGAGGCCTCAGCGGGGATGACAACGTGGCGATTAACGGCGTGGGGGTCAGCGGCAGCCAAGGCCGACAGCCGGTCCTGCGGGGTCTCGGCCAATCCCTTCAACTCGCTCGTGGCCAGCTCGGTGATGGTGATGCCGTCAGCCCCCTGGACGTCAACGTCGATTGCGTTGGCCTCCTGACTTGACTCGAGGGCGACCTCAGACAGAACCGGCGTGAAGGTCTTAATTGGGGTGAACCGCCAGATCTCCTCGCGCCCGGTGGGCATGGGGTGATCAGCGATCTCCCACGATGGGGTGGGGTGCAGATGGGATTCGACGTCGCCTTCGATGGCGACGTTGTGGCCCTTGTGGGGCGCGGCAACTGGTGCGCTCAACGCGGTGTCTCTCTTTCTCGAAAAAGTAGGGTTCGTTGGTGCTGAGGTCGGATCAGCCGACCGCGCCCTCCATCTGCAGTTCGATGAGTCGGTTGAGCTCCAGGGCATACTCCATCGGCAACTCCTTGGCGATGGGCTCGACAAATCCGCGCACGATCATGGCCATCGCCTCCTCCTCGGTCAGACCACGCTGCATGAGGTAGAACAGCTGGTCCTCGCTCACCTTGGAGACAGTGGCCTCGTGAGCCATCGACACCTCGTCAGTACGGATGTCGTTGTAGGGGTAGGTGTCCGACCGCGAGATATCGTCAACGAGCAGGGCGTCACAGCGCACGGCCGAAGACGAGTGGTGGGCATCTTTACCGACGGCAACTAGGCCGCGGTAGGCGGAACGTCCCCCACCCTGCGAGATCGACTTAGAGACGATCGTCGACGAGGTGTAGGAGGCGTTATGGATCATTTTGGCGCCGGTATCCTGGTGCTGGCCCTCAGCAGCAAAAGCAACCGACAGTGCCTCTCCCTTGGCGTGGGGACCCATGAGGTAGCAGGCCGGGTACTTCATGTTGGCCTTAGAACCGATGTTGCCGTCAATCCACTCCATCGTGCCGCCCTCTTCGACATAGGCACGCTGGGTGACGAGGTTGTACACGTTATTCGACCAGTTCTGGATGGTCGTGTAGCGACAGCGAGCGTTCTTCTTGACGATGATCTCGACGACCGCGGCGTGCAGCGAATCCGACTTATAGATCGGGGCGGTGCAGCCCTCGACGTAATGGACGTACGCACCCTCATCGACGATAATCAGGGTCCGCTCGAACTGTCCGAGATTCTCGGTATTCATACGGAAGTAGGCCTGCAGCGGGATAGTGCAGTGGACGCCCTTCGGCACATATATGAAGGAACCACCCGACCACACCGCCGAGTTGAGGGCCGAGAACTTGTTGTCGCCAAGCGGCACAGCGCTGGCAAAGTGCTCGCGGAAGAGCTCCGGCTCCTCCTTGAGTGCAGTATCAGTATCCAGGAAGACGACGCCCTGTTTGCCGAGCTCCTCGTTAATCTTGTGGTAGACCACTTCAGACTCGTACTGGGCCGCAACGCCGGCAACCAGTCGATCCTTCTCGGCCTCCGGGATGCCCAGACGGTCGTAAGTGCTCTTAATATCGGCGGGTAGGTCCTCCCAAGACGCCGCCTGACGCTCCTGAGCGCGCACGAAGTACTTGATCTGGTCGAAGTCGATCGTGCTGATGTCAACACCCCATGTCGGCATCGGCTTGCGCTGGAAAAGCTTGAGGGCCTTAAGACGCATGTCAAGCATCCACTGCGGCTCATGCTTCATAGCCGAGATACCGCGCACCACATCCTCGGACAGTCCGCGCCGGGAAGCAGCGGCGTAAGCGTCAGAGTCATGCCAGCCATATTTGTAGCCGCTCAGGGCAGCCAGGTGTTCGTCCTGGCTGGCACCGGCGCCCGGGAGGCTTGCGGGAGGGTCAACCTGGGTCATGAATGATCCTTTCGGATGGATGGACGCTTGGACGGCTCGGCCAGGGCTCGACGGGTAATCTCAACATCGACGGGAACGTGGGTGGTGCATACCCCATCGCCGTGGGCGATCGTCGCCAACCGCTGGACGTGGGACCCGAGGAGTTCCGAAAACAGCTGGGTTTCAACCTCACATAGCTGCGGAAATACCTTGGCCACTTCGGCCACTGGGCAATTGTGTTGACAGATCTGTTGCCCCGCACCAGCCGGTTGAATGGTGGCCACGTAGCCGTCAGCCGACAAGGCCTCAGCCAGCAATTGAGCTGGGACTTCGTCAGGCCGCGTCTGACGCAGCGCACGGTAACGCGACTCAATGTCATCGACTCGAGCCTTAGCGACCGCGTCGAGGGCAGAAGGGCCTGCTGCATTGGCAAGCTGTCGAAGGGCCGATATCGCCAAGTCGTCGTAAGCGGTGTAATAGTCGGCCCGCCCATGATCGGTCAGGAAGAACACGCGGGAAGGACGACCCCTTCCGCGAGTTCCGAAAACCCTCTTCTCACGGGAATCTACGAGGCCGTGGCTCACAAGAGCGCTGAGATGACGACGCACCGCAGCCGCTGTCAGACCGAGACGATCGGCTAGCTCGCTGGCCGTCGACGGGCCATTGTGCAGGATGGACGACATCACACGATCCCTCGTGGAGTTGTCCGAGATCTCCTGCTTGTGCTCGCCGACGACGTCGCGACCTGCGACGGCCACCTCGGTGTCGGTCGAATTTTTCACAACTCCATTGTTGCCTAAAAGGCGACTGGTGCAAGTAAGTTAACCCTAAGCGAAAACAGCGAACACCACGCCCTCTTAGAGCCCGCCAATCGCCGACGCGCCACCCCCGAGACACGAAGACAGCACAAGCACAACCGGCACTAACCCAGCGCACCCGGCCAAGGCGCGCTCAATCTCACAGCGCACAGCGGGGCAGCAAAACCTCAGATCGACCCCTGGACACCAATGAAAGATTTTGCAAGAATTGCGTCAGCTTGCAAGGCCGTGACAACGAAGTGTCCTTCTCATGCAAGAGCCCTTGCTCGACGATGAGCGTCGAGCTGCCTCGAAAGGTGTAACCCCCATGTCCGACATCACCCGTCGCTCAATGCTCCTGGGAAGCCTCGGTGCTGCTGCCATCAGCGTCCTGTCCGCATGTGGTGGCAACGATTCTCCCTCACCATCCACCTCCTCGACATCAGGTAAAAGCTCCTCCGCAGCTGGAGCCGCCGGATCGATCCTGGTGTGGACCGACTCCAACCGCGAACCCGTTTTGCGCAAAGTTGCCGAACAGTTCAAATCCGATACCGGCGTCACCGTCAAGCTGGCCGTCAAGGACTTTGCCCAAATTCCCGACGACTTCATCACCCAGGTACCCACCGGCAAGGGCCCCGACGCCACCATCGCCGCCCACGACGCCACCGGGCGCATGGTCCAAAATGGCGTTGTCGCTCCCCTGGAGCTCGGTGATACCTCCGCTTACCAAGACGTTGCCGTCCAGGCTTTCACCGTCAACGGCAAAATCTACGGTGTCCCGTACGCCACTGAAAACATTGCCCTGGTTCGCAATACCACATTCGCCAAGAACGCTCCGAAGACCTTCAACGAGATGATCGATATGGGCAAGAATTCCGGGGCCAAGTACCCCTTTCTTGTCGGCTTGGATCCCAAACAGTCCGATCCGTACCACCTGTACCCATTCCAAGCCTCTTTCGGGGCTCCAGTCTTTAGGCTCAAGGACAACGGATTCGATTCCAGCAAGGTTGCCATGGGCGGTGCCAATGGCGATAAGTTTGCGTCCTGGCTAGCCGATCAGGGCAAGAGCAAGAACTTCAACCTGAATATTTCCCAGGACATCTCAAAAGATCTGTTCGCAAAAGGCCAGGCAGCATTCATCCTCACCGGGCCCTGGAACCTCGACAGTTTCAAGAAGGCCAACATCAAGTACGAGATCAGCGACATCCCCTCGGCCGGCGATCAGTCCGCCACACCGTTCGTCGGCGTCCAAGGATTCTGGATGAGCGCCAAGACCAAGAACGCGGTCGCCACCCAAAAATTCCTCGTCGAGTACATAGGAAACCCGGACGTCCAGGCCGAGCTATTCAAAGTAGGAAACCGTCCGCCAGCCAACAAGCAGGCCTTTGAAAAGGCCGAGGCCGATAAAGACGTCGCCGCATTCGGTATTGTCGGTCAGAAAGCCGTCCCGATGCCGAACATCCCGGCCATGGGCTCAGTGTGGGCCGACTGGGGCGTTGCTCAGGCTGAAATCATTAGCGGCAAGGCTTCTGACCCAAAGGCTATCTGGGACAAGATGGTCAAGGCTATCGACGAAAAGATCATGAAGGGCTGATAGCAGATATCGGGGGCGTACGCCATCGTGCGCTCCACCCTCCCAACGCCAAGGACGGCGTTTCCCCTGACCCCGTGAAACTGGAGAGCCCCACATCATGTCGCCATCGTCAACCACCAACCACGAGGTGCGAGAAAAGCGTATCGCCGCAGCAAGTGGTAAATACTGCGGGTCATTGGGAGCCTGGATCATCAAGATTGCCTTGCTCAGCATCCTCGACGCCATCGCCGTCTACGGCGTTATGACCGCCATTGCCCACGGTTCGGCCCTGATGGCCGTCGGCATCGCTGCTATCGCCGTCATCGTCACCGTCATTTACTTACCGCCCAACCGGATGTTGCCCGCCAAGTATCTGGCCCCGGGCATCATCTTCATGCTCATCTTCTCAGTGGGCGTGATGGCTTACACGATCTACGTGGGTTTCACGAACTATGGCGACGGCCACAACGGCAGCCGCGACGATGCCATCGCCGCCATCCAACGCAACAACCAGGAACGCGTCCCCAATGCTCCGGTCTATCACTCGAGCGTCGCCGAAAAGGACGGCAAGCTGGCCCTGGTCGTCGTTGACCCCGGCACCAGGAGGGTGCAGGCTGGCACCCCAGATCAGCCTCTGAAGCCGGTCAAGGGAGCTGAGCTTAACTCTTTGGGCACGATCAAGGATCTTCCGGGCTACCGCCTCCTCCCCTTCTCCGAGGTGTCCCAACGCAGTAACGAGATATCTCAGCTGCAAGTTCCCGTCTCCAAAGACTCTTCAGCCCGATACATCCGCACCACCACCGGCTCACAGGCCTTCGAGTTCACCTCGACGATGACCTACAACAAGGCGGCCGGAACGATGACCGATAACAAGGGCACCGTCTACAAAGACAATGGACGTGGCAATTTCGTGTCAGCCTCCGGCAAAGCGCTAGAACCAGGCTGGAAAGTCACCGTCGGGTTCTCTAATTTCAAGAAGGCTCTCACCGACCACGAGGTACGAGGGCCATTCCTGCGTGTAACCGCGTGGACGTTCGCATTCGCGGTGCTTTCGGTACTCACCACCTTCGCTCTCGGCCTAGCCCTGGCCCTGTTGTTCAACGACACGACCATGCGAGGACAAAAGATCTACCGAATACTCATCCTGCTGCCCTACGCCTTCCCGGGCTTCCTGTCAGCTCTGGTGTGGTCGGGCATGTTCAATCAACAGTTTGGCTTCATCAACCAGGTATTACTGGGCGGGGCGTCGGTCCCGTGGCTGACTGATCCTTGGATTGCTAAGGCGGCCGTTCTCATCGTCAACCTATGGCTGGGCTTCCCCTACATGTTCATCGTCTCGACGGGTGCCCTGCAGTCCATCCCGGCCGACATTCTGGAAGCTTCCCGGATCGACGGCGCGAGCACCTGGCGAACCTTTACGAAGATCAAGCTTCCGCTGCTCATGGTGCCGCTGGCCCCGCTACTCATCAGCTCCTTCGCCTTCGGCTTCAATAACCTCGTCCTCATCTACATGCTGACCCTCGGTGGTCCCCGGTTTACCGACACCAGCCTCGACGTCGGCGCTACCGACATCCTTATCTCTATGGTGTACAAGGTTGCCTTCTCGGAAGCTGGGCGCGACTACGGCCTAGCGAGCGCGTTCTCCGTCATCATCTTCATCATTGTCGGCGTGATCTCCTGGCTCGGGTTCCGCCAGACCAAGTCCCTTGAGGAGATTAACTAATGAGCACCGCAACAGTGACCTCTGCGATCAGAGGTGCCAACCGCCCGACCTCGTTTTCCAAACGGCTCAACTCACAGTGGTGGCGTCACCTCCTCGGCATCGTCGCCGTAGTCTTCGCGGCCTTCCCACTGGTCTACGTCCTCTCGGCTTCCCTCGCACCGGGTGGCACCCTGACTGGTTCAAACAAGCTGTTCTCCCAGATCGATTTCTCGAACTACTCCAGGCTTCTGAGTGACCCGGTGCGTCCCTATGGGCAGTGGTACCTCAACACCCTCGTCATCGCCGCTGTCACCGCCGCGCTAACAGTCTTCTTGGGAGCCCTTGCCTCCTACAGCTTCTCTCGAATGCGCTTCAAGGGACGCCGTGGCGGGCTGCTGAGCCTCATGCTGATACAGATGTTCCCGCAGCTATTGACGGTAGTCGCCATTTTCCTGCTGCTCACCTGGCTCGGTGACATCTACCCGGTGTTAGGCGTTGGGTCAAGAATGGCCCTCATCATGGTCTACTTGGGTGGCGCTCTGGGAGCCAATACCTACCTCATGTACGGATTCTTCAATACCGTGCCGCAATCCCTCGACGAGGCAGCACGAGTGGACGGCGCCGGCCATGCCCGCATTTTCTTTACCCTCATCCTGCCATTAGTAGCCCCGATTCTGGCGGTCGTCGGTTTGCTGAGCTTCATTGGCTCCTTCACTGAGTATGTCGTGGCCTCGGTAATCCTCGGCGCCGATCCGCACACCTCCACCCTGGCCATCGGCTTGTATCAGTACGTGTCCACCGAGACCAGTTCCAACTGGGGTGTCTTCGCAGCCGGCGCTGTCCTGGCCGCCCTACCCCCGATGGTGCTGTTCCTGTGGCTACAGAAGTACATTGTCTCCGGCCTAACCGGCGGGGCCGTCAAATAACGCTGCCACGTTACCGAGAAGAGGAACTATGAGCGGACCAACCTTGGCCGACATCGCCGACCAGGCGGGCGTGAGCCAGGCCACCGTCTCGCGAGTCCTAAACGACAAGCCGGGAGTATCGGGCTCCACCCGGCAATGTGTCCTTACCGCTCTCGACGTCCTGGGGTATCAACGCCCCACCCATCTCAAGCCCGTCAGCACCGGCCTGGTAGGACTCATCGTCCCTGAACTCACTAATCCAGTCTTCGCGAGCCACGCCCAAGCCGTTGAGACCCTGCTCGCGAGGGAGGGGTACGCCACAGCAGTGTGCACCCAAGCCCCCGGCGGCATGCGCGAGGACGACTACATCAGGGTGCTGCGATCGTGTCAGGTCGCCGGGATCATCGTTATATCCGGGTCTCACGCCGACACCACGGCGGATATCTCTACCTACCACGAACTGATTGCTGTCGGACTGCCGTTAGTCCTTATCAACGGCTACTCCCCCAGCATTGCAGTTCCCCAGATCAGTGACGACGATATGGCTGCCATGGACCAGGCCGTTGCACACCTGGTTGGGTTAGGTCACCAGCACCTGGGCCTGGCCGTCGGCCCACGCCGATACGTTCCAGTGCAACGCAAGGAGCAAGCTCTGCGGACTGCCATGAATCGTCGGCTCGACGGACGTGGCAGGGTCACCGTCAGCAATACGGTCTTCTCTGTTGACGGCGGGGCTCGTGCCGCCGTTGACCTGCTCGGCCAAGGGGTCAGCGCCATCATCTGCGGCTCCGATCTGATGGCCTTGGGAGCGATTCGCGCCGCTCGAGCACAGGGACTGTCGGTTCCTCGCGATGTATCAGTGATTGGGTGCGACGACTCGGCCCTCATGAGGTACACCGATCCCCCACTGACGAGTCTTCGTCAAGACGTTGAGCTCATTTCCACGATGGCGGTCCAATCCCTCATGGGGCTAATTCGCGGCGACACCGCCTTTCTCGGTGAACGTCTGGTGCGACCCGAACTCGTCATCCGGGCCACGACGGCGCCAGTCCGAGTGCCGACTGCGAATCCCTCTTGAGGGCCGCAGCCACCGAGCCGCGCTGCGCCTATGAGCGATAGCAGCTCCGTCGGGTGACATTCTGCACATCGCGACTCTGAGTGCTGACAAGGGGGCCGCCACGTCATACGGTTAGAAGTAAGGCCTGCACTAATGCAGGTGCACGACAGCTCTCAGGGAAGAGACAGAATCGTGAACACGATTAACAAGGGGATTTGCCCCATGAAACGCCTACTTGGCGGTGCACTGCCCGTACTTCTCACCACCCTCGCGCTAGCTGGATGTGGCTCCGGCGGGGCGACCAAGGCAGGAGGTGGCGGCGAAGCTAATCTGAAACTGCCCCCTCTCAATGAGCAAGTCGGAAACGTCTCCGGAACCGCCCTGTTATGGATCGGATTGGTGATTTGCCTGTTCGGTTTGGGATTCGGCCTAGTGACGTATTCCAAGCTACAAAAGTTGCCCGTCCACGAGGCGATGCATGAGGTTTCTGAGCTTATTTACGAGACCTGTAAGACCTACCTTAAACAGCAGGCCAAGTTCCTCATGCTGCTATGGGCTTTCATCGCTGCAGTTATCGTCGTGTACTTCCTGTTCCTCGAGCACATGGGTGCCAAGGTGCTCATCATCTTGATGTTTAGCCTGGTCGGCATGGCGGGATCATTCGGAGTCGCCTGGTACGGCATTCGCGTCAACACTTTCGCAAACTCCCGTACTGCCCATGCGTCACTACGCGGCTCCCCATGGGAGACCTTCGACATCCCCATGCGTTCTGGCATGAGCATCGGTATGGTCCTCATCAGCGTCGAGTTGACCCTCATGCTCTTCATCATGCTGGTGCTGCCCGGCGACCTCGCTGGTCCGTGCTTCATCGGATTCGCGATCGGCGAGTCCCTCGGCGCGGCCTGCCTGCGTATCGCTGGCGGTATCTTCACCAAGATCGCCGATGTCGGTGCCGACCTCATGAAGATCGCCTTCCACATCAAGGAAGATGATGCCCGTAACCCCGGTGTTATCGCTGACTGCACCGGTGACAATGCCGGTGACTCAGTCGGCCCATCCGCCGATGGATTTGAGACTTACGGCGTCACTGGCGTAGCCCTCATCACCTTCGTACTGGGAGCTGTTCCGGATCAGACGGAGCAGGTCCAATTGCTGGTGTGGATCTTCGTCGTCCGTGTGGTCATGCTCATCGCGTCGTTCGTCTCCTACCTCATCAACAACGCCGTCACGAAAGCCCGCTACGGCACGGTGTCGGAGATGGATTTTGAAAAGCCGCTGAGTTCCCTGGTGTGGATTACCTCGGTAATGTCGATCCTGCTGACGGTCCTGACCACCTGGTGGATGCTGGGTTCAATGGGAGACGGAACCATGTGGTGGAAGCTGTCCATCATCATTTCTTGCGGCACTCTGGCCGGTGCCCTTATCCCAGAGCTCGTCAAGGCCTTTACCTCGACGAATTCCCGTCACGTGCGTGAGGTCGTGACGAGTGCCCGTGAGGGAGGTGCCTCCCTCGACATCCTGTCTGGTTTGGTCGCCGGCAACTTCTCCGGATTCTGGTTGGGCATCATCATCGTCACCCTCATGGGCGCATCGTTCCTCGTCTCGGGTGCCGGTTCGGGCCTGGGCGATATGGGAGCTATGAGTGAGGTCAAGTGGGCAGTCTTCGCCTTCGGTCTCGTCGCCTTTGGTTTCCTCGGTATGGGTGCGGTAACGATCGCTGTCGACTCCTACGGTCCGGTGACCGATAACGCCCAGAGCGTCTACGAGCTGTCAACGATCGAGGAGATCCCCAACGTCTCCGACGAACTCGAGAAGCACTACGGATTCACCCCGAGGTGGGACATTGCCAAGCACATCTTGGAAGCTCAAGATGGCGCTGGCAACACCTTCAAAGCCACCGCCAAGCCGGTGCTCATCGGTACTGCTGTGGTCGGCGCGACCACGATGATCTTCTCAATCATCATGATGCTCACCGAGGGCTTATCAAATGCTGCCGAGGTCAACAAGCTTGGCCTGACCCACGCCCCATTCCTGCTCGGCCTCATCACCGGCGGCGCCGTCATCTACTGGTTCTCTGGAGCCTCGATGCAGGCTGTCACGACTGGCGCCTACCGAGCCGTCGAGTTCATCAAAAACAATATGCAGCTCGACGAGAAAGCCACCAAGGCCTCCAGTAAAGATTCCAAGAAGGTCGTCCAGATCTGCACCGAATACGCTCAGAAGGGCATGCTTAACATCTTCCTGGGTGTGTTCTTCGCAGCCCTCGGGTTCGCCTTCGTCGATCCGTATTTCTTCATCGGGTACCTGATCTCGATTGCCATCTTCGGCCTTTACCAAGCCATCTTCATGGCCAACGCCGGCGGCGCTTGGGACAACGCGAAGAAAATCGTTGAGGTGGACTTGGATGCCAAAGGCACTGAGCTGCACGACGCCTCGGTGGTCGGTGACACCGTCGGTGATCCGTTCAAGGACACCTCATCGGTGGCCCTTAACCCAGTCATTAAGTTCACGACCCTCTTTGGCCTGCTAGCCGTGGAGCTAGCAGCGTCGATTGGCGCAGGTCTGCTGACCTACATCCTCGCTACGGTGTTCATCCTCGTCGCTTGCTTCTTCGTCTACCGCTCCTTCTATGGCATGCGAATTGACTCGACGAAGGGCCCCGATGAGTTCGGCATCGTTGCTAAGGAGGCTGGCAGCAGGTTGTGATCGGCAGCAGGGTTCTACACTGGCCGTCGTGCCAGAAAACCCTTTGCCTCTGGACCCTCACACTTCAACAGAAGCCCTACTTCTCGAGGAGGTGAGGGTCACCTTTGGTCGTATCACTGCCCTTGATGGATTGAGCCTGACCGCCGCCACCGGCGCTATCACCGCTGTACTGGGCCCCAATGGTGCTGGTAAGACGACGATGATGCGCTGCTGCACATCTCTCGTCTCCCCCGACTCCGGACGCATCGACGTGCTCGGTCACGCCCCGGGCAGCCCCGAAGCCGCCGCTGCCACCGGGCTCATGCCTCAGAGCGCCGGCGCCTGGAGCGGCATCCGAGCCGGCGAGCTACTGCACTACATGGCCGGTCTGCACGCCAATCCCATCGACCCGGACCTTCTCATCGAAGCGCTCGCCATTACCTCGTTCGCGCGCACCACCTATCGACGCCTCTCCGGCGGCCAGCAGCAAGCCGTCAACCTCGCCGCTGCCCTGGTAGGCCGCCCCACACTGGTATTCCTCGATGAACCGACCTCGGGGATGGATCCTCACGCCCGGCACCATACTTGGGACATCGTTGAGCAAATGCGTCACGATGGGGTCTCCGTGGTACTCACTACCCATAACATGGACGAGGCCCAGCGGCTGGCCGATCACGTCTGGATCGTCGATCGCGGCAAGGTCGCAACCCACGGCACCGTGCCAGAACTCACCGCTGAGTCAAGTTTGGAAGATGTGTTCCTCACTCACACCAGTGACCGCGCCGCAGGGAGGAACTGACATGACGACACTCAATTTCCGTCCCGCACCTCAGGCCGCACCGGCTGCTGCACGCGTACGTAACCACGCCGTCACGGAGGTGCGTCTGGTGATGCGCAACGGGGAGCAGCTGCTGCTGGCCCTCGTCATTCCCATCGGGATTATCGTTGCCGGACGCTTCCTTGGTGATCGGGTCGGACTGACGATGGACGCCTTGGCACCCTCAGTATTGGTTCTCGCCATCTGGTCGACATGTTTCACTTCCCAGGCGATCATGACCGGCTTTGAGCGTCGTTACGGAGTGCTCGAACGATTGTCCGCAACTCCGTTGGGTCGGTCGGGTCTGCTGGCTGGCAAGGCGATGACTTATTCCGTTATCAGCCTCGCTCAGGTGATACTGCTTGCCATCGTTTCCTTGGCGCTGGGTTGGTGCCCCCATGGGTCCACCCTGGCTTGGCTACCAGCCCTGATGAGCGTCGTGCTCGCCATGCTGGCATTTGGGCTCGCGGCACTGGCAATGGCTGGCTCTCTTAAAGCTGAGGTCACTCTCGGATTGGCAAACTTGGTATACATCGTCGGTCTGGTTGCTGGGGCCGTAGTGTGGCCGCTGGCGGATTACCCGAAAGCCATTCGCCCCGTCATTGCTGCCCTGCCTACCGCTGCCCTCGGAGAATCATTGCGTGCCTGGGGGCTTGGACAAACCCTGTGGTGGCCGCTAGCAAGCCTGGTGGTCTGGGTGGTTCTGCTCGGACTGTTGGCACGGAAGGTGTTCACGTGGATCTCATGACTGCCCGGGATCGTCGCCTGTACGGCTGGTGCCTCGCAGTCCTCGTTACCAACATGGGCATCGTCGTAACTGGTGCGGTGGTGCGTCTGACCGGATCGGGTCTGGGATGCAGCACCTGGCCCCACTGCACCGCTGGATCGTTCACCCCGCACGCGGCGATGGGAATCCATTCCTTCGTTGAGTTCGGCAACCGGCTCCTGACCTTCGTGCTTATCGCGGTGGCTATTGGCGCTCTCGTGCGCTGCTATCGGGTCAGGGTCAAAGCCCAACTGTTGGCTCTCTCCTGGATCAACCTGGTCTCAATCGCCCTACAGGCCGTCATCGGTGGCATTTCAGTGCGGGTGGGCCTCAATCCCTTCGTGGTGGCCCTACATCTGCTGCTGTCGGTGGCGATAATCCTTGTCAACGTCAAGATGATCTGGCTAGCCGGTTCCCATTCCAGTGAGCCCGTTGACGGACTGACGATGGGTTTAGTGCGAGCCACGGTGGCGATGATGTGTGCAGTCATGTGGCTGGGAACGATAGTGACGGGATCGGGGCCCAACGCCGGTGACTCGGGCTCAGCTCGCACTGGGTTCAACATTGAAACCGTCGCACGACTGCACGGCATCTTGGTGTGGATCACGGTAGCCCTGACGATCGCCTGCTTGGTCATCGCCACCACCCGTCAGCTAGCCATGATGCGTCGCTGGAGCATTATTTTGGTGGCCGTGGAGATCTACCAGGCGATCATCGGATACTCGCAGTATTTCGCCCACCTTAACCCGTGGCTAGTTATTTGGCATATGGTAGGCGTCTCCTTAACAGCAGCGGCAATCGGAGCCTTGTGGTGCAGTGTGCGTCCTACTCCCTCTCCGGTTCTGGCTAGCGCTCAGACACCGGTGCGCGGCAAACCGGTGGGGCGTGACGAGACATCCCGGTGAGGAGAAGAGGGGGCCGCGATAGCCCGAAGAGATGTGTCAGGACTTGGCTTTCTAGCAGTCGGCCTCCCGGAAGGCGCAGACAAGCACACAGAGTTCAACCACCCGATCGGGATGGTGGAGTATCGAATCCCATCACGTTCCCACAGCACGCCCAATGCTCCGTCGGACTGCACCGCTATGGTGGTGTATCCGACTTCGCCGGGCATGTAGGTCTGGTGCCTGGCCCATGTTCGTCCGTCATCACAGGAAACCGACAGGGTACCGTTCACCCGTTGCGTGGCATTGCGGGCATTAGTGAATAACAGGATCCTGGCTTTCGCCGATCCGGCCCCGGCCTGGGGATAGGCCCGAATGATTTGGGCGTTGTTGGTGGGGTCGATGAGGTCATCGACCAGCCTCACTGGCCCCCAGGTTCGGCCACCGTCGTGGGAATAGGCCACCTTGCGCCGGCCGGAACGGGCTGCATCCCTGGAATTGAGCATGAGGGTGCCGTCGGACAGTTCCACCACCTTGTTCTCATCCATCATTCGGCCCACCGGGTTTCCGGCATGCCAGGTGAGACCGTGATCATCAGAATAGATCGACTGGGCCTGTTGGCCGACACTGTTGCGCACCGTCATCTGGGCGATGAGGCGCCCGGCATGGGGGCCGTGTAGCAACACGATGCCCTGCCCCGATGCCACGAACCGTGTTCGAGTGGTGGGATCCGGGGTGATCTCGCGCGTGATGTCCCGATGAGTCCAGGTGTGTCCGTTATCGGTCGACGTGGAGACCTCGGTGTGCAGCACATTACGATCCGCCGGGTCCGTGCCTACCTCTGATGTGGCGAACCCCCTGTCGTAGGACTTCACGTGAAAATTGAGGATGTGACCCGTGGCTGGATCGACGAGATAGGAAGGATCGGAGTATCCCACCTTCTGGAGGCCCGGACTCCCGGCATGGATGACAGTTTGGGGACCCCACGTCCTGCCGTTGTCGCGGGAGCGGCGCTGCACGATGGAATTGGGATTGGGCGCATCGGCGGCGCTACCCGGCCGCAGATCGTAGGAGGCCAGCAAATCACCGTTCGAAGCGATCGTCAGGGCCGGGATACGATAAAAGACACCAGCCGGATTCTCATTGACGGCCAAATCTACGATAGGGCCCAGAGCGTTGTCGGATGCCATGGCCGGGGCCGTCATCAAGGACGTCCCGGTGATAGCCGTGATCCCCGTAACGGCCAAGGTCCCCGCGATGGCCAATACGCTCAGTTTCTTGGTGCTGGTCATGCCATGCTCCTTTGCATGTGGTGTTGACGCGTCCTACTGCCCGTTGCGGTAGGGGTCAAATTGATATGCTAAAGGACCGCAAGGACGCCTGCCAGCAATACCTACCTGGCGGTTATGATCAGGCTGGTCTCACGGATGGATGAGAGGATCCACCGCAATCGCTAAGAAGAGCAGGGACAAGTACGTGTTCGACCAATGGAAAAGCCGCATCGGCTTGAGCAGTGCGCCACGCAGTCCAACTCGGGCACGGCGCAGCAACTGGACCGCCTCGACGATGAACACCGCACCTGACACCACTGCGACGACAAGATAGACCCACCCCATGTGAGCCACCGGCCACAACAGCAACGAGGTCGCCACCGTCATCACCGTGTAGACGAGGATCTGGACGGCAACCTCGGGGGCCTCCTTCACCACCGGAAGCATAGGCACGCCGGCGATCTTGTAGTCCTCGCGATACCGGAAGGACAGCGCCCAAGTATGTGGTGGGGTCCACCAGAAGACGATAAGGAAGAGCACCACCGGCTCCCATCTCACGCCCCCGGTGACGGCAGTCCAACCAATGAGGGGCGGAAAGCATCCAGCAATACCGCCCCAAATAGTGTTTTGCCAAGTGCGACGCTTGAGCAGCATCGAATACACGAAGACGTAAAACAGATTGGCAATCAACGCCAGCCCGGCTGATAACCAGTTCGTACCGAATCCCAGGATAATGGTGGCAACTACTCCCAGCACGATTCCATAGATAAGGGCGCTACGACGCGGTACCTGATGACGTGGGAGCGGACGGCGGCGAGTCCGACGCATCTTCTCGTCAATATCGACATCAATGACACAGTTGAACACGTTCGCACTAGCCGCAGCGAAAAGCCCACCAAACATCGTCGCGATTGCTAAACCAAGTTTCGGCACACCACGGGAAGCCAGAAACATCACCGGCAAGGTCGTCACCAAGAGCAACTCAATGACCCGCGGCTTAGTCAGGGCGACATAGGCGCCCACTACGTCACGAGTCGACAATCGGGTACGGCCCTGCTCCTGCTCCACCTTGGTCTCGACGGGGTCAGGACGTTGAGAGGCTGGCGCCGTCACCACGCGCGTCGTCTGGTTGCTCACGGTGTCCTTCGGAATCGAGAAAGGTACTGCGACCACTGCTGGGCACGACACATCCGTGAAGCGGGGAGCGCCGCGGATGGGCCGTCTTTACAACTTTAGGCTTTCTAGCCGCCGATGTCCTCATCGTTAACCTTCCAGTGGGGCTCTCGGCGTCAGCCCGTCGCTGAACACGATCGCTGGTGGTTCGACCGGCTACCGTTGGGCAAGTGGAATGACGATTCCGCACGACATCACCAGGAAGGACGGGTGAGGTGGCAGGTCGAAACGCATCAGAAAGCACCACCAGAGCAACCAGCGGGCTGCGTGGCGACCGCATCAACCCATTGCGGGATCCCTCAGATCGCAGATTGCCACGCGTTGCCGGGCCTTGCGTTCTGGTCATGTTCGGGGTCACCGGCGACCTTTCACGCAAGAAGCTCATGCCAGCTGTCTACGATCTGGCGAATCGTGGCCTACTCCCACCTGGTTTTGGCCTAGTGGGTTTTGCCCGTCGAGATTGGGCGGACGAAGATTTCGCCAAGGTTGTTCACGACGCCGTGGCCGAGCATGCCCGTACCCCTTTCCGCGAGGAGGTGTGGAAACAACTACTCGAAGGCATTCGGTTTGTCCGGGGGGAATTCGACGGTAACGACGCATTCGAGAGATTGGCCAACACCATCCGCGAGCTTGACGAAGAACGTGGCACTGGTGGCAATCACGCTTTCTACCTCTCCATCCCACCAAGGTCTTTTGAGGCGGTCGTAAGCCAGCTCAAGCGTCATGGCATGACCGGCCACGACTCTTCTCACTGGAGCAGAGTCGTCATTGAGAAACCCTTCGGACACGATCTGGAAAGTGCGCGCGATCTCGACGAGATCATCAGCAGCGCGTTCAGCCCAGAGTCGGTCTTCCGCATTGACCACTACCTGGGCAAAGAGACCGTCCAGAACATCATGGCGTTCCGGTTCGCCAACCAGATCTTCGAGCCAATTTGGAATAACCACTACGTCTCACATGTCCAGATCACCATGGCAGAAGACATTGGCATCGCTGGTCGTGCCGGTTACTACGATGGCATCGGAGCCGGCCGTGATGTCATCCAGAACCATTTACTGCAACTCATGGCGCTGACCGCTATGGAGGAGCCGACGAGTTTTGGCGCCGAGCAGTTGCGTGCGGAAAAAACCAAGGTTTTAGCCGCGATTCAACCCCCGGACGATATGTCCGTCCAGACCTGCCGCGGCCAATATGTGGCTGGCCGCCAGGGAGGCGAAAGGGTGCTCGGCTACCGGGAGGAAGACGGCGTCGATCCTCACTCCCGCACCGAAACCTATGCCGCTGTGCGGCTGAGCGTCGACAATCGACGCTGGGCCGGAGTCCCGTTCTACCTACGCACCGCCAAGCGGATGCCGCGACGAGTTACCGAGGTCGCCCTGAACCTGCAGCGCGCCCCGCACTTACCCTTCTCAGACACTGCAGCCCTCGGCACCAACGCCCTCGTGCTGCGTATTCAGCCCGATGAGGGAGTCACGCTGAGATTCGGCGCCAAAGTGCCAGGCACCCAGATGGAACTTCGCGATGTCACGATGGACTTCGCGTATGGGTCCTCCTTCACCGAGGCCAGCCCGGAAGCCTACGAGAGGCTCATCCTCGACGTTCTCCTAGGCGACCCGCCGCTGTTCCCCCAACATGAAGAAGTCGAATTGGCCTGGCAGATCCTTGACCCGGTGCTGGATTTCTGGGCCGAGTCCGACACTCCCCCCTGCGAATATCCGGCCGGTAGCTGGGGACCGTCAGAGGCTGACGAGATGATCGCCCGCGATGGGTTCGTCTGGCGCAGGCCTTGAGGAGGAGACATGATCATCACTCTTAACGACACCACCGCCTCGAAGATTGGTGCAGCCATCGTTGAGGCGCGTCGCACCGTCGGTTCTGGGTCAGGGTTGGTCCATACCCTCATCTGCATCTGCGACTCCTCCCACTTCGATGCCGCCTTCGAGGCAGCCAGGGATGCCGCCCGCCAACACCCGTCACGCCTCCTCATGGTCGTGACGACGCGTTCCCGAAAGGACAAGCTCGACGCAGAGGTGCACGCCGGCGAAGGCACTCCCGGAGATATCATCGTGCTGCGGTTGTCTGGGGCCATGGCGAAGCGTCCTGCCTCGGTTATCCTCCCGCTACTACTGTCGGACTCCCCCGTCATTGCATGGTGGCCTTTTACCGGCCCCGACAACCTCGCCGCCGACCCCATCGGGGCCCTCGCGGACCGCCGCATCACCGATTCGGCAGCTGACAAGGATCCATGCAAAGCCCTCATACACCGTGCAGCTCACCTCACCGAGGGCGACTCTGACCTGTGCTGGGCTCGCACCACCGGTTGGAGAGCCCTGGCCGCAGCGGCGTTGGACCAGCATCCAGCGACCGTCAAGTCCGCTCGAGTGGAGTCAGCCGCCAATAACGCGCCGGCGATGCTGCTGGCAGCCTGGCTAAGATTGCGCCTTCATGTCCCGGTCGAACAGGTAACAACCGACGCGCCCGGCATCTGTGCGATCGTCATGTCGACCTCAGGTGGTGACATCGAAATTCGTCGCCGCAGTGGCAGATATGCCGTCTACCGGATCCCGGGAGAACCGGCGCGCGGAGTGGCCCTGGACCGCCGCGAGGTACAGATGCTTATTGGTGAGGAGCTTCGTCGACTTGGCCCCGACAAGGTCTTCACTACTGTCATGACTGAAATCCACGACGGAGCGGGACACATCTGGTCGATGAATAATGGGGGTGAGTCATGACGAACCGACGCCTCATGCGGTACCAATCCGCCCAAGGGTTGGCCGAGGGGGTTGCTCACCGACTAGTCCAGACGATCGTCAGAGTTCAGGCCGCGCAAGAACGCATCGACCTGTGTCTGACCGGTGGGAGGATCGCAAACATCGTCTATGCCGCAATGGGAGACGTCCCCGAATGTGCCAAGATTCGCCCAGACCAGTTACACGTCTGGTGGGGTGACGACCGATTCGTCCCTACCGGCCATCCGGACCGCAATTCCCTGCAAGCCCTACCCCTATTGTCGTCAGCCATCCGCCTAGACCCTTCAAAAACCCATGTCATGCCCGCAGCCGACGGCAAAGCTGATCCCGACGAGGCTGCCTATTCTTACGCCCAGGAGCTCGGCGACGTCGTCTTCGACATCTGTTTGCTGGGGATGGGGACCGACGGTCACGTCGCCTCCCTCTTCCCAGGCCATCCGTCTTTCAATCCCACGGCGGGCGCACTGGCCGTTGGTGTCACGGATGCTCCCAAACCTCCTCCAGATCGTCTCTCAGTTACGATGCCGGTCATCAACAGATCGAAAAGAGTCTGGTTTCTCGTCAGTGGGTCCGAAAAAGCCGAGGCTGTCGAAAAGGTTTTTGCCGGCGACGAGTCGTTGCCGGCTACCTGGGCCAACGGCACTATTGAGACGAGTTGGATGGTCGACCATGACGCCTCGATCGGTCTGCCGAGGTACAACTGCTCGCTGTGAGGGGCGATGACTAGGCCTGCACGACGGTCGTGGCCCTCTTCTCCCACACGGCCAAGAGCTCGCAGACCAGACGTGGCGGCTAGTATCAACGACGACAGGCCGCTGAGACCAGTAGGAGGACCCCCGAAAGATGGTCACCAACAAGACGACCGCTAGCACTTCGAAACGCGCTGCGCTGCGCGCCCAACAAGAGGTTGAAGAGGCAGCCAAGAAGCGTCGCCGCATCGTTAGCGTCGTCATCGGTGTCATCGTCATCGCGGCCATCACTGTGGGCGTCGTTCTGGGGGTGAACCACAAGTCAAACAGCAGCTCGCCCGCTCAACAGATCACCCCACCTTCAGCCACCAAAGACGGTGTTTATACCCTCAATCCAGGCAAAGCGAAGAAGGGCGCCCCGACCGTCACGGTGTTCCAGGACTACCAGTGCCCCGCATGCAAGGGCGTCGAGGATGCGCTCGGCAAGCAGTTCAATGAGTTGTCGGCAAAGGGTGACATCAAGTTGCAATACCGCACCATGACATTCCTCGACCATAAACTGGCCAACGACGCCTCCAGCCGCGCCGCGATGGCCGCTGCCGCCGCTGACGTCGTCGGTAGATACGGGCCTTACCATGACGTCATCTACGCTCACCAGGCCGCCAAGGAGGGGGTCGGCTACACCGACGACCAGCTACGCAAGTCCTTCGCCGCGCAGGCCGGCATTACTGGCGACAAACTCACCAAGTTCCAGCACATTTACGACACCAGGCAGACCGAGCAGTTCGTCCAAAATGCCAGTGACCAGGGTCTACAAGCGATGCAGAAACTTGGCGCCGAAGCCACCCCGGCCTACGCCGTCAATGGCAAGCCGTGGGACGGCTGGGGGCAGCTCAGCAGCAGCACAACCTCCGACGAGCTGCTCAAGGCTATCGTGTCAGCTCAGTGAGGTCAGACGAGCGGGTGTCTGATCGTCACGGTCATCAGCTACGGGTCGTCCGCGTCGTGGATGACATATCAATTATCACGGGGGGGATCCAATTAGGATGGCAGATATGGACTCTCAACCATCGTCGCGCTCCTCCACAGTGCGCGACTGGGTGGGCCTGGCGGCCCGGATCATCCTCGGTGGCACTCTTCTCGTTGCGGGAATCCGCAAGGCCACCGACATAGACTCCACGATCTGGTCAGTGCGTACCTACCAGATCGTGCCATGGGACCTCGCCCCCATCGTCGGTTGGACGATGCCGGTCCTCGAGATCGTCGTCGGGCTAATGCTCATCTTGGGCATCGCAACGCGCTGGTCTGGTCTCCTCGGCACCCTGGCTATGGTTGTCTTCATCATCGGGATTTCCTCGGTGTGGGGACGCCACATCTCGCTGGACTGCGGCTGCTTCGGCAATGGCGGGCCAGTTGACCGAAATTGGCGCCTCACCCAGCGCACGTATGCCCTGGACATTCTGCGTGATCTCGGCCTCGCTTTGTGCGGGATATGGCTAGCTATCCGGCCCCGCTCGACGCTGTCTATGGATCACTGGATTACTAGCTGAAACATGAGTGGTCGGCCGGTTCGGTTGTCCGACCGGCTACGATCATGTGCGACACATCATCGATGGCACAGGGGGACTTCAACCGATGGCTGCTAAAAAGGCAACTGCGACCACCTCTAGACGGGCTGCCCTGCGCGCCCAACAAGAGGCGCAAGAATCGGCCAAGAAGCGTCGCCGGATCATCGGCGTTATAGCAGGCGTTGTCATCATCGCAGTGGTAGTCATCGCAGTCGTCCTCGGGCTGAACCACAAGTCCGACGACGTGCCGACCACCGGTCAGATCACTCCCCCTTCGGCTACCAAGGACGGCGTCTACACCCTCAATCCTGACAAGGTGAAGGGCGGAGCCCCTACAGTCACGGTGTTCCAGGACTACCAGTGTCCCGCATGCAAGGGTGCTGAAGATGTGCTCGGTAAGCCTCTCAATGAGCTGTCAGCCGAGGGCAAGATTAAGTTGGAGTATCACACCCTCACCTTCTTAGATCGTAATCTGCGTGACGACGCCTCCACTCGCGCCGCGATGGCCGCTGCTGCCGCCGATGTCGTGGGTAAATTCCAGGCCTACCATGACGTCGTTTACCGCCACCAGCCTCAAGAAGAGGGCGCGGGTTACACCGATGAGCAACTGCGCAAGGAGTTCGCCTCTGAGGCCGGTATTACCGGAAGTAACCTCACTAAGTTCCAGCGCATCTACGACAACAAGCAGACTGAACAGTTCGTCAAAAACGGCAACGACAAGGGGCTACAGGAATTGCAAAAGTTCGGTACTGCCGGCACTCCAGCCTTCCTCGTCAACGGAAAGTCGTGGGAGGGCTGGCAGGACTTCACCCAATCCGCTCCTACCGCCGACAAGCTACTCCAGGCCATTAAGAATGCCCACTGACATAGGGGCATCGATTTCCCATAATCCATCGTGACGAGGTTCCTCGTCACTACTATCCCGGGCGACTGGCGAACAATACTCGTCTGGCGACCTGTCCGAGTCGAACACTAGAATTTGGAATATGACCTCACAGACCTTTGTCCCCTCATCCGCCACGCCTCCGACGCGCGGTGTCGTACCCGATAAACCAGCCCTCGAAGGCCTGGAGGAGAAGTGGGGCGCGGTTTGGGAGGACGAGCAGCTATACGCCTTCGACGCTACCGCGGTTAACTCGCGCGAGCAGGTGTTTTCCATCGATACCCCGCCGCCTACCGTCTCGGGCCACCTGCACCCCGGACACGTCTTCTCCTACACCCATACCGACACTGTCGCGCGCTATCAGCGGATGCGTGGCAAGAAGGTCTTTTACCCGATGGGTTGGGACGACAACGGTCTTCCGACTGAGCGCCGCGTGCAGAACTACTACGGCGTGCGCTGCGATCCCTCACTGCCCTACGACCCTGACTTCACCCCGCCGAGCAAACCCGACCCCAAGCGTCAGGTGCCAATTAGCCGTCGCAACTTCGTCGAGCTCTGCGTCGAGCTAACCGCCGTTGACGAGAAGGCCTTCCAGGACTTGTGGCGCTCTGTTGGCCTGTCCGTGGACTGGAACCAGCTCTACACGACGATCTCGCCAGAGTCACAGCGAATCGCCCAGCTGGCCTTCCTCCGCAACCACGCCCGTGGCGAGGCGTACCTGTCTGACGCCCCCACTCTGTGGGACGTCACCTTCTCTACCGCCGTTGCGCAGGCCGAGCTCGAAGCTCGCGACTACCCCGGTGCCTACCATCGCCTCGGTTTCCACCGTCCCGGCGGTGAGGACGTCTTCATCGAAACCACCCGACCCGAGCTGCTAGCCGCTTGCTGCGCCCTCATCGCTCACCCTGACGACGAGCGCTATCAGCACCTGTTCGGCACCACCGTCACCACCCCGCTGTACGGGGTTGAGGTGCCGGTGTTGGCCCACTCGGCTGCCGAGATGGACAAAGGCGCCGGCATCGCCATGTGCTGTACCTTCGGTGATCTCACCGACGTCGCATGGTGGCGTGAGCTGCAACTGCCCACCCGCACCATCATCGGTCGCGACGGACGGATCCTTTCTGAGACCCCGCAGTGGATCATCGACGCCGGATCCGCCGAGATGTACGAGGCGATCGCGGGTAAGACGACCTTCACCGCCCGCAAACTCGTCGTTGAGGCCCTCGTGGCGTCCGGCGAGATGGATGGTGAGCCCAAACCCACCCAGCGCAAGGCCAATTTCTATGAAAAAGGCGACAAACCGCTGGAAATCATCGGCACCCGGCAGTGGTACATCCGCAACGGTGGCCGTGACGATGAGCTGCGCGACGCCTTGCTAGAGCGCGGCCGAGAACTCGAGTGGGTTCCTGAGCACATGCGTCACCGCTACGAGAACTGGGTCGAGGGGCTCAACGGCGACTGGCTCATCAGTCGTCAGCGCTTCTTCGGCGTCCCATTCCCGGTGTGGTACCCGCTAGACGCCGACGGCGAACCCGAGTATGACCACCCGCTGCTACCTGACGAATCCGCCCTCCCGGTGGATCCGGCCTCCCAGCCACCGTCCGGATACCAGGAGTCCCAGCGCGGTGTCGCCGGCGGATTCATTGGCGACCCGGACGTCATGGACACCTGGGCCACGTCCTCGCTGACTCCCCAAATCGTCACCGGTTGGGAGCGCGACGCCGACCTGTTCGCCAAGACCTTCCCCATGGATTTCGCCCCCGAAGCCCACGACATCATCCGCACCTGGGTGTTTTCCCGCGTGGTGCGGGCACATCTGGAAAACGGTGTGCTGCCGTGGAAGCGAGCCGCGATCTCGGGATTTGTCACCGACCCCGACCGCAAAAAAATGTCGAAGTCGAAGGGCAACACCGTCGTCCCGACCGAAATCATTGAGCAGTTCGGCGCTGACGCGGTGCGTTGGCGTGCCGCCATGGCTCGTCCGGGTATGGACTCCCCCTTCGACAAGGCTCAGATGAAGGTCGGACGCCGTCTGGCGATGAAGATCCTCAACGCGTCAAAGTTCGTCCTCGGTTTTGGTGCCGGCGGTCAGGTCTGCGACATCACCAACCCCGCTGATCTGTCGATGCTAGCCGGGCTGCGCCAGCTCATCGTTGAGGCCACCGAGGCATTCGACAAGTTCAACTACACCGCCGCCCTAGAGGCCTCTGAGCAGTTCTTCTGGACTTTCTGCGACGATTACCTCGAGTTGATCAAGGAGCGCGCCTACAACTCCGAGGGGGCCGACGAAGCAGGTGCGTTAAGCGCCCGGACTGCACTACGTCTAGCCCTTGACGTTATGCTTCGGCTGTTTGCCCCGTTCCTGCCTTTCGTCACCGAAGAGGTCTGGAGTTGGTGGAAGACAGGGTCAGTACACACCTCTTCCTGGCCAACCGCCGACGAGGTGCCAGCCACCGGCGACGTCGACCTCATGATCGACGTCTCGACTGCCTTGGTCGAGCTGCGCGGCGTGAAATCGACCCACAAGGTTCCGATGCGCACCCCGATCCTCTCGGCCCGTATCAGCGCCCCGAAGTCGATCATCGCGAACCTCAAGGCCGTTGAGTCCGACTTGGCCAAGGTGTCGAAGACCGAGCAGTTCACGTGGTCCGAGGGCGGGGAGGCCCTGACCCTTGATGCCGAGTTGGGAGAGCCTCCAGCCAAGCGTAAGAAGTGAGGCAATCACAACCTCCTGATCCATTTCGGAGCCAGTGAGCATCCCGGAACCAGCACAAAGGGGTCGACCGCAGCGACGGTCGGCCCCTTTCTCGTGGCGAGGTCGTCCTGTTCACGATTACATCAAGCGTTCACAAGGTCTGCACATCTCCTTGCAGCGCCCCGGCAATACTCCATAGCCTCTCCTCAACCTGTAACAACGGACTCCAGCCAAGTGGAGTCCCGAGGAAGGACAATGATGTCGCGAACCCCACGGGGCAGGTCCATCGGTGCGCTCGCCGTGTCAGCAGGCACGATGTTCGCATTGGTCGCGCCGATGGCCCCTGCACATGCCAAAACCGGATACCACCGAATCGACCAAGCAGCGATCACCGCGATTGCCGCTGACTCAGCCACCTCCACCGATCCGATTTCCAACGCCTTGGACGGCCATCCCGATACGATCTGGCGTCCCAAGTGGCACAGCGGAAGGGATCCGTTACCTCACTGGATCGTATTCAAGCTGGGCGATAAGGCCATGAATCTGGGCAAAGTGGAGATCACGCCCAGATCCAGCTCGAACAGATCAGGTCGCATACACAACTATGAGCTGTATGCGGCCGACACCAAGACCTGCAATAACGCCGCATTCTCTTCAGCAAAGCCAGTTGCAACGGGCTCCTACGACGTCTCCGACACGTCGGTACGCACAATCACCTTCGCTGCGACCAAGGCCACCTGCGTCAAGGTGAAGATGAATTCTCCCTGGGGAGGCGACGGGCCGGACAAAGAAGCCTCCTCGATGGCGGAGTTCAACGCCTTCACGGTCGATGGGTCGGACCCATCCCCGAACCTTACGTCGTCGAGGCCCCCAACCCCGGAGGTCCCAAGCGACGCCATCAGCCTGTCCGACGGCGCTGTGACAGTCAGAGTCCGTCGTGACTTCCCGCAGGTAATCGACTACACCGTCGGCCACGCGCACCTGGCCGGACGCATCGGCTCCCCGTTAACGAAGGTCAGGATCAACGGCACTGACCGCGTCGCCACTGTCTCCGCCCCCAAGACGACGGACACCTCCGCATCCTGGAAGCTCACCTTCCACGACCTGCCCGGGGTGGAACTCACCACACACGTCGAGATCGCCGATGGTGTCATGACATGGTCGATCCCACACATCGTCGACACAGCCAACCATCGCGTCAACACCGTGTCGGTGCCTGGCCTCGCCCTCGCCTCGGTCACCTCAACTGATCCGAAAGCGCAACTGAGCAGTGCAAACATCGTCGTCGACCGCAACAAAAGCGGCGATCTCTTCCAGCCCCTAGCTACTACTGACGTCTCGCGGGGCACCTCCTGGGTCGCTATGGCGAACGATTCCACACTTGCCGCCGGGTTCGAGGACAACGCAACCCAGGACGGCCTGGTCGGCTCTGCCGCCACAGTTGCCCGTTTCATCCACTCCATCTCCCAAGTCGGGGGCACCAAGGTTGGAGCTATCGAACCGGCGACCTGGGTCCACCGCGGCAAAGGGTCTGCCACCCCCTGTCCCTCCGACTCGCTCGGCAACAAGGCTGTATGCCAGTTGCCCGGCGGTGCCACCGTCAAGGACGGCATTGGCCCGGACCCCGATACCCCATACGTCCGGGTGAAAATCGTCGCTGACGCCAATGGCGACGGCAAGGTTGACTGGCAAGACGCAGCCGTCGCCACCCGGGGCGTCACCATGAAGCCGACCGGCTCGGGGGACGTGGCGAACAAGGTCGTTACCCATATTCCGTTTAACATCGTCTCCCAGGCGACTCATCCATTCCTTCGTACCTTGGATGATGTCAAGCACATCTCTTTGGCGACCGACGGGCTCGGCCAGCAGGCCCTGCTCAAGGGTTACCAGGCCGAAGGCCACGACTCGGCACACCCCGATTACGGCGGCAACGTCTCCCACCGTGCCGGCGGGATGAAGGATCTCGAGAAGCTCACTGAGTCGGGCAAGCGGTGGAACACCGATTTCGGCATTCACGTTAACCTCGTGGAGTCCTATCCTGAGGCGAATCACTTCGGCGACAACATCCTCGTCAAGCCGTACCAGAAGGCGTGGGACTGGATGGAGCAGTCCTACCGAATGGATTACGCCAAGGATCTTGGGTCTGGTCAGCTCTTCGCTCGGCTCAACTAGCTGAGAAAAGAGCTGGGAGCCAAGTCCAACCTCGACTGGTTGTACTTCGATACCAACTACCCTGCCGGTTGGCAGAACGACCGGATCGCCAACGCTCTGAACGCCGAAGGCTGGAAGATCGGTTCGGAATGGTCGTCAACCTATCCGCGCTATAACCAGTGGTCGCACTGGGCCAATGACGAGAACTACGGCACCGGCAACAAGGGATACAGTTCCCGGATCATTCGGTTCATCAACAATTCCCGCCGCGACACCTGGAATCCTGATCCGATCCTCGGCAACTCCAATGTCGTCGAGTATGAGGGTTGGACGAGCCACAACGACTACAACGCATTCATCGCGAATGTGTGGCAACGCAACCTACCTACCAAGTTTTTGCAGCGTTCGGACATCATGTCCTGGCAAGACGGCCGTATCGCTTTCGCGAACGGAACCGTGGCAACCTCGTCGAAGAAGTCCATCTCAGGTCATGAGATTCCCACCGCAAGGACCATCACCTTCGACGGTGCCACGGTCTTTAAGGAAGGCGGGGCCTACCTGCTGCCTTGGTCCAACGGTGGCGGAGACCGCCTGTACTACTGGAATCCGGGCAATGGCTCCGCAACCTGGAAACTCACAAATTCCTGGGCGACACAGAAGTCGGTGACTCTGTTCATGCTCACCGACACCGGTCGCGTCAAGGTTGCCGATATCCCCGTCACCAACGGATCCATCAGGATTCCAGCAACCAAAGCCAGGACTGCCTACGTCCTCTACCCAACGTCCAAGGTGCCTGCTGCTAAAACCCCGAATTGGGGAGAGGGAAGCCACTTCGTCAATCCAGGTTTCTACTCCGGTGACACCACTGGCTGGAATGCCCATGGAGACGTGTCGGTCAAGCACAACGACCGTGGCAACTTCCACCTCGAGTTCGGCAAGGCACAGTCGCAGATCTCCCAAATCCTCAATCTGCCTGCTGGTGACCACTCCCTGTGGGCGTGGGTCCAGATAGATCCGACCAAGACCCGTCCGGTGGGACTTGCCGTCGACGGCACCGGAGTCACCCCCATCGACCATCAGAAGGGATGCGGGGGCCACGCGGAATCCGCTATCACATCCACGACAGCCATCAACGCCACCGCTTCCGACGAGTATTTCGGCACCTACCACCAGCGGCTGCGAATTGCCTTCCACTCTGACGGCAGACCAGTCACCGTTACCTTGAAGGCGCTGGCCGGGAACGCTGTCGTCAGCGCCGATGACTTCCGAGTCGTTAGCACTGCCACACCCAAGGATCCCCACACCTGCCACCGTTCTCTTCCAAGACTTCGAGGACGTCGACACCGGATACTGGCCCTTTGTTACGGCAAGCGCAGGCATGGACGGAGATGCCCGAACCCAGTTGTCCCGCCGCCATGAGCCCTACACCCAGAAGGGTTGGAACGGTCGGGCCATGGACTCGGTTCTCAGTGGTGACTGCTCGTTGAAGATGCACGAAGAGCGCAACGGGATCGTGCTGCGCACCACCACCGCGTCCGCCCCTCTAACCGGGGATGGGACCCGATACCGCATCTCCTTCGACTACCAGGCTGACAAACCCGGGTACTCGTTCGTCACAGGTCACGACAAGGTCAGTGGAAAGTCCGTCAAAGAAGTCATCGCCGAGTCCCATGCCATGGGAGTCGCCACCTCGACAACCTCGTTCTCCACCGACATCGTCGTGAAGGACCAGCCCACCTGGGTCGGATTCACCCACCAAGGTGACGGTGACATGTCGATCGACAACCTGCGCATCGAGAAGCTCGATCCAAGACCAGCCTCCGCCGTCTCCACGCCGGCCGCGGTATTCCCGGATACCTGCACGCCGACTCCCAAACCGATCCGACCGGGGCAGCCCTCGACGACGCCGGGCTCCCCCGAGATCCCAGGAACGGGCAAACGCCCCAACCACCCTCATGCTTTGCCTCGTACTGGAGGGCTTGGCCGCAGCAATTCGAAGGCCGTAGCGCCAACAGTTGCGGGGGTTATTGCCCATCAAGGCCAGTAATGATCGGTTGAGGGTCCACACCATTTCGTGGGCCTCGCTCGAGAAAGGATCAGCCCCCGCGCTTGTGAGGCAGGGGCTGATCCTTGGCCATGTCCCGGTGGCCGTGATGAGGCAGGCTCAGCACCGACCAAATGCCGGACCGGGCAGTTCTGGCGGGGTGGCTGCTGGTTTCTCGTCGAGCTGTTGCAGGCACTCGGCAATCGCCGCGTCGAGCTGAACGTCGTTATCGGACTGCCAATCCTCCGGAGACACCGTCACGACGATGTCCGGATCGACGCCGTGGTTCTCCACACCCCAGCCATAGCTGCCATACCAGCCGGCGTACCGCGGCTGGGTCACTGAGGTGCCATCAACGAGGTCAAACCTGCCGTCGATTCCGACGACACCGCCCCACGACCTCTCGCCAATGACCTTGGCGTACCCCATCGCCTGGGTGGCGGCCGCGACGATGTCACCATCGGAGCCAGCCCACTGGTTAGTAATCATGACGATCGGGCCGCGCACAGCGTTCTGCGGATAGGTATCCGCAGTGGCATACCACCTGCTGTAATCCCACCCGACGACCCTGCGAGCTAGCCTCTCGACAACCAGCTGCGAGGTGTGACCACCATGATTGAACCTCACGTCAGCAATAACGCCCTCGTGGCGGGTGGCCTCACCGATCTGGCGGTGTAACTCGGCCCAACCATCGCAGACCATATCCGGTACATGCAGGTAGCCGAGTCGTCCGCCCGAATGTTCCTCAACATAGCGGCGACGCGACGCCACCCAGTCGTGGTAGCGCAGCGGAGCCTCGTCAGCCATGGGCACGACGGCTACCTGACGCACATCCTCGCCGCGACGTACCGTCAGCTCAACAACCCGTCCCGCTGATCCTTCCAGGAGCTCACCGAGGCAGCCATCGACGCCGACTTTCCGACCGTCTACCGCAACGACGACGTCCCCATCAGCCACCGCGACTCCAGCTGCCCGCAGCGGCGACCATGCGCGAGGATCCGACGACTCGCCAGGAATAACCCGGATGACCTTAGCCCCGCCAGCCTCGCTGCTGACGTCGGCACCTAGCAGACCAGCGCGCATATCCGGATCCCCAGTGACGCCGGGGGCCGACACGTAGGAGTGCGAGGTGTTGAGCTCAGCAACGGTCTCCCAGAGGATGTCGTGGAGGTCGTCTGCGACGTGGCACAGCTCAACGAGGGGACGGTAGCGGGCCAGGACGGCGTCCCAGTCGACCCCGTTCATGTCCTCGCGCCAATAGTGGCTCGCCATAAGGCGCCCGTTCTCATCAAACATCTGACGCCACTCAGCACGCGGATTGATGGTGCGACGCAGCCGCGTCAGGTCGACGCGGATGCATGCGGGATCGTCGTCATCAACCCTGTGAGATGAGGGGACGACGATAATGTCATCGCGATGGCGCACCACGAGACGCTCCCCATCGCCCGAAACGGAGAAGGTGTCGACGCGTTCACACAGCTTGTCGAGATGACGGGCGGACAAGTTGTAGTGCCACAAGGTGTCGCTAGGCGCTTCCCCGGTAACACCCGCGCGCGTAGCACCGAGCTCGCCACCGCGATCAGCCATCTCGATCCACACCAGGCCATCTTTGACGGCTGCCAGATCGCGGTAGGAACCCGACGATACCGGGAACGGCACCATCCTCTCCTCGAATCCGTCGGCAGCAAGATGGCAAACAACATCTAGACTCGCCTCAGCTTCGCCATTACCAGCCTCTGCGGTGGCCTTGGCTGGAGCGTCCTGCACTTCACTGATTCGCCATCCCTGGGAGGACGGGCCGAACGGAGATGCCTCGGTCGCGCTGAGTGGAACCAGCCACGGACGCTGCGTGTGGCCGAAGGACAGGTCGAAGGTCTGACCGTCATAATTCGGGTCAAAGGTGCGCGCTGAAAGCATGGCGAGGTACTTGCCATCGGCAGTGAAGACCGGGCACGAGTCGTCAAAGGTGCCGCGGGTGAGCTCAAAGGACTCCCTCATGCCCTGCTCATCCCAGCATCGGATTTGACCGATCATGGCCTCGCCAGTAGCCATCGGGGATCGCCACACTAAATAGCGGGAATCGGGAGACCATGCCAGCCCATTCGCCTCGCCTTCCGGAGACGTTCCAACCTCGCGGATGGCCCCGTCGGCAATGGTGACGATCAGGATGCGGCCGTCATGGCTAATGAGGGCAACCTTCTTGCCGTCGGGGGCTGGTGCGATATGCAGCACGCGACCAATCTGCCCCTGGGCAATACGCCGAATCTCACCAGTGCCATCAAGGTTGGCGACCTCGAGGCAGTCTTCTCCGTCGACGTCGCTGGCCCACACTCCTTGGCCGGACTGGCCAAGAACGCGCGGCTCACGGATGCGAACGCCGTCGGCTGCCGAGAGAGCTCGCGCGGGGCCGCAGCGATGGGTGAGGAAGTATGCGGCCCCTCGCCACTCAAGCAACGATCCGTCGCCACCATGATCCGAGACGACCGCTTCCAGGCGATCCGTAGGATCCAGCGGTACGCGCGGCGGGGCTCCGATACCGAGGTCAATCTCCAGACGTTCTGGCTCTGCGTCAAGGCCAGTCATCGTCCACAGCGCACCGTGGGCGTGATAAACGATCGTCGCACCGTCAGTACGCGGGTCACGAACGTAGCCCTGCTCGGGGCCATGGTGGGTGTGCTGGCGCAAATCATGTCCTCGCCCATCCACCGACCAAAGTTGGGCCTGCGCCTGTGGACAGTTGTCGTCACTCATGTCGGAGCTGAACAGCAGCCGTCCGTCGATCCAACCAACTCCGTATCGTCCGGCTGCAGCGTAGCGACCGTCGTGATCGTCATTGCCGTCACGCAGCAGGCGTAGGAATTTCTCGGCACCGGCGGGACGCAGCCAGATCTGGCCAGCGGTACCACCGCGGTAACGCTTCCACCGCGAGCAGTCGCCGGAATTCGGGGTGACAACGGCGACGGCTCCGTCTGGATTGACGGCCAGGTTCATCCCCGGTCCGTACCCAAGACGCTCGACCTGGCCGTTGAGGGAGACGGTGTACAACCATGCCAAGCCAACGTCGTTGGTCTGGTGCGGGGATGAGAACACCACGTGCTCGTCGTCCTGCCAGCCGACGACGAGGTTACGCGCTGCCCCTAGCCAGGTGAGTCGGCACTGATCTCCCGTAGCCAGGTCGATGACGAATACCTCGGGCCGCTGGCCCAGGTAGGAGGTCCATGCAATCTTGGTGCCGTCGGGGCTAAAGCGAGGATTGCGGACCATAACGTGATCGTTGGTGAGACGACTCGCTCGTCCTCCGGTGACGGGAACCAACCACACATCGTCGTCAGCGGTGAACACCACGAGGTCGCCGTGAACGTCGGGGTATCGCAGGTATCCAGTTGCCATGGGTGTCAGGGTACCGCTGTCACGGGGACCAGCAGTGTCGCGGGGACCAACAGGAGGAGCCAACGGCGGGCATACGAAGACCCACCACAGCGAGACTCGTCAGGATGACCATTGCCGCTGGAGCAGCGCACATCCGTGGCGATCTTGCAGAGCCGAGCGCACAAGCTACTCGCCGAAGACCTTGACGAGCACTGGTCTCAGGCAGATAGTCGGCCTCGGCCATGAAAAGCCGGCGAGGAGAGGTACTGACACTTCCCTTCCCCGGTGATGGCCTCCTGGGTTACCACGACTCGGGAAACATCATCGCGGGAGGGGACGTCGAACATGACGCCCATGAGAGTCTCCTCAATGATGGCCCGCAGTCCGCGTGCACCGGTCCCTCGTGCGACCGCTTTATCGGCGATCGCATTCAAAGCTTCCTCGGTAAAGGTCAATTCCACCCCGTCCAGCTCAAAGAGCTTTTCAAATTGGCGGGTCAGAGCGTTGCGAGGCTCGGTCAGAATACGGACCAGGGCTTTGCGGTCTAGCGGATGAACGGTCGTAACCATAGGCAGGCGTCCAATGAACTCTGGAATAAGCCCGAACTGGTGAAGGTCCTCTGGGCGAACCAGGCTGAGCGCTTCGGGCCCTTCAACGACCTCGCGCACACCCGGATCATTGTTGAATCCCAACGGACGGGTGCCGATCCGCTTGGTGATGATGTCCTCCAAGCCGGCGAAAGCGCCACCCACGATGAACAGAATGTTGGTGGTATCGATCTGGATGAAGTCCTGCTGCGGGTGTTTGCGTCCCCCCTGGGGCGGTACTGAGGCCACTGTCCCCTCAAGAATTTTCAGCAGGGCCTGCTGGACGCCCTCACCAGAGACGTCACGAGTGATCGACGGGTTCTCCGATTTGCGAGCCACCTTGTCAATCTCGTCGATGTAAACGATTCCCCGCTCAGCCCGCTTGACATCGAAGTCAGCCGCCTGCAGCAGCTTGAGCAGGATATTCTCGACGTCTTCACCCACGTAACCAGCCTCGGTCAGCGCGGTAGCGTCAGCCATTGCGAAGGGGACGTTAAGCTGACGGGCCATGGTCTGGGCTAGATAGGTCTTGCCGCAGCCGGTCGGCCCAAGCATGAGGATGTTCGACTTACCGAGCTCTACCCCGTCGTCTTCGGCGCGACGGGCGTGCGGCACGTCGACCTTGGACTGGATGCGCTTGTAATGGTTGTAGACAGCCACCGAGAGGGTCCGCTTGGCCTCCTCCTGGCCGATCACCCAAGTGTCAAGAAATTCGCACAACTCGCGCGGACGGGGAAGATCCTCGACACCACCGACCTCTTCAGAGGAAGAAAACTCCTCTTCGATGATCTCGTTGCACAGCTCGATGCACTCGTCACAGATGTAGACCCCGGGGCCAGCGATGAGCTTCTTGACCTGCTTCTGGCTTTTGCCGCAGAAGGAACATTTGAACAGGTCTCCGCTCTCACCAATTCGCGCCATCCGGCTTCCTCCTACTCGGCATGCTCGTGTCGATCCGTCTTCTCCGTGACGATCGTCCTCCCGAGGTGTGCGCCGTCCACCCTAGCCGTGGACGGTACCTATTTGGGACGTCGTCGTCACCCGTGTCGGGTGACGACGACCAACCCTGCAGTAACCCTCGAGGGTCACCAGAAGACAACCTCGTCAAACCTCACAGCGAGGTCAAAATGTCGTCGATGAGGCCATACTCCTTCGCGCCTTGAGCAGTCAAGTACTTGTCGCGATCAATGTCCCTGGAAATCTGCTCGACGCTCTGACCAGTCGCTGTAGCAAGCATGTTCTCCATGAGCTTGCGGATGCGCTGAATCTCGTCGTCCAAGATCTCAATATCGGTGGCCTGGCCATATGTGGCCTGGCCCATCGCCGGCTGATGGATCAGGACGGTCGAGTTCGGCAAGGACAGACGCTGCCCCTTCGCACCGGCGGCCAGCAGCACGGCCGCAGCCGATGCCGCCATGCCCAGACAGATCGTCTGAACGTCGGGACGCACATAGTTCATGGTGTCGTAGATCGCCGTCATAGCGGTGAACGAACCACCAGGCGAGTTGATGTACATGCTGATCTGACGATCCGCATCCATCGACTGTAAGCACAGCAGCTGAGCCATCACGGCGTTGGCGATGTCGTCAGTTACCGGAGTGCCAAGGAAGA
This sequence comes from Cutibacterium namnetense, assembly GCF_001642025.1. Lineage (GTDB taxonomy): Bacteria > Actinomycetota > Actinomycetes > Propionibacteriales > Propionibacteriaceae > Cutibacterium > Cutibacterium namnetense. The sequence goes on from NZ_LWHO01000005.1 coordinate 132,867, forward strand.
TGATGCGATCCTCGAACAGCTTGGTGTACGGGTCGACGCGACGTACACCGTAGGAGGTGCGCTCCTCCCATTGCGGGATGTAGTAGTCGTTGCGCGGACCTGCCGGGGCTAGCCCGCCGGGAGCAGCCTGCTCGGCCTGCTCGGCGTTCATGGCGGCCAACCGATTCTTGTCAAAGGCGTTGAATCCCATGGTCACCTCACTGATTGGGAGCGTCGCCACGCAGCTGCGACGCATTGCTGTAGACGTGGTCAATGAGACCGTACTCGAGAGCTTCCTGAGCGGTGAACCAGTGGTCCCGGTCGGAATCTTCGAGAATCTGTTCAAGGGTGTGGCCAGAGTGCTCGGCGTTGAGCTGAGACAGCTCACGCTTGGTGTCCTTAAGCATCTTGGCATTGATGGCGATCTCAGTAGCAGTACCACCAACACCGCCGAGAGGCTGGTGCATGAGGATCTTGGCGTGCGGCAGAGCGTACCTCTTGCCGGGGGTACCGGCGGTCAGCAAGAACTGGCCCATCGACGCTGCCATGCCCATCGTCACCGTCGCAACATCGTTAGAGATCCACTGCATAGTGTCGTAGATCGCCATTCCCCCGGTGACCGAGCCACCTGGGGAGTTGATGTAGAGGTAAATATCGGCCTCGGGATCCTCAGCGTTGAGCAGCAACATCTGGGCGCACAGCGCATTCGCGTTCTCGTCTTTGACCTCGGAACCGAGGAAGACGATGCGGTTGCGTAGTAGCGACTGGTAGACGTTGTCGGTCATCCCGGCACCGCCGGCCTCGGGGCCGGCCATGGCGGGCATGCCCTGGGAAGTGATCGAAGTATTATGACTCACGAATCAGAATTTACCTTGCGGACACGACAGTTACAGCGCCTTTCGCGGTCAGCACTCCCCGAACACCATCGGCATGCTAGCCCTCAGGGCTGTCCTCAAGCCCTTCGGTGGGCCGAGAAGAGATCAGCGCATTGACCCATCGAGCACCAGGGTCGTGATCGATGAGGGTGGCCTTGACGAGCAAGGAGCACGGCAAAGCGATCAGAGTCCCCAACGCCCCAAAAACCCAGCCCCACAAGAGCAGAGAAACGAAAGACATGGTTGGTGTCAGCCCCACAGCATCGCCAGCAAACTTCGGCTGGATGATCGATTGGATGACGAAGTTCAGCACCGAGTAGGAGACGACGACAGCCACTGCTGCCACCCAGCCGTCATCGAAGAGGGCTAACAGGGCTGGCGGGATCACACCGATAATGAAGCCAATATTCGGGATGTAATTTGTCAAAAAGCTGAATAGTGCCCATACTCCGGCAAGCGGAACGCCGATGATAAGCAAAGCGGCCCAGTCAAAAAGAGCGACGATAAGGCCGAATACTGTCGTCACCAACCAGTACTTACGAATCCCAGTAGCGAAGGACTCCAAAGCTAAAACGACATCTGGCTTACGGCTTCCGGCCATCCGCAGCCGATCATGCATCTGTGGGGTATCCATGACCATAAAGATCATGCCGGTGAGGATGACGATAATCATCGTCACGACGCTGGTGGTATCAGAGGCCACCGACGTCACGACCGACATCACTTGCTGAGGATCGATCTTTTTAAGCTTGTCAGCGATGACTTCCTGGGAATACCCAAGCTGGGTCGACCAGTGCAGCAGTTGCGAATAGATCTTCTCCATTTGCGGGATGTAACTTTGCAACTGATTAATCATGGCTGCCACCGACCACACCATTCCTATGACGCCAGCCGCCAACACAACGATGACGGCAGTGCCAGCTGTGGTGGCCGAGATCCACCGCGGACACTTGTGCTTCACGAGCCAGGTGTGGATCGGATAGGCAGTGATGAGAAGGTTCAAACCGAAAAACAACGGCGCGATAACGCTCGAGAGCTCGTGCAGGAAACTCAGCCCCAGCCACGCTGCAGCCAGCGTAAGCAAAACAATGGTGAGCTTCGGCAAATCATGCTTACTGGTGGCTGCCGCAGTCTTTTCTTGATCATTTGGCTGGGCTTGAAGCCCGGATTCATCTGCTTGTCTCGCGCTCGTTGCGCCATGGGTGGGCTGATCCTCAGCCTCCAATTCACCACGCTCAACCGCACGGGCCACCGCAATATCGTCAGCCACCATTTGCCGTACATCGTGCAACCGACGAGTGGCTGGGACAACAGAGATCCGGCGTCGAGGTCGTGTAGGGCGCTTGTTCATCGAACTTCCTCGGAATTGACGTGGGACCGGCGCCGTGCGGAAACCCGCACGACGCCGGCCATCAACGGATCATGTCGATCCTACGGGACGTGTAGCCCCGGATCATCACTCGGACTTATCGTCCTTGGCAGCCGTCTTCTTCTTGGCGGCAGGCTTCTTAGTGGAATTCTTCTTGGTGGTCGTCTTCTTAGCAGCAGACTTCTTGGCGGGAGCTTTCTCCTCAGCCTTAGGCTCCTCAGCTGGAGCCTCGGTAGCTTCGTTGTCAGCCTCCTCGGCGGAGCCCTCAGCCGCAGTCTCCTTCTCAGGCTGCTCGTCGGCGATGGTGCCGTCAGGCTGGATGCGGTCAAGCTCGAGGGCATTGCCCTTCGAATCGGTGACGGTAGCAGCACCCACCATGGCGGCCAAAGCCTTGCCACGACGGATCTCCTGCATCCAATCGGGCAGGTGATTGTGCTGCATCATGTGCTGAGCCTCCTCCTCAGGGGAGGTACCGTTTTGCTGGGCCTTACGGAACAGCAACTCGGTCAACTCGTTCTGCTCAACACCGATCTCGTCGTCATCGGCCATCTTGTCGAGGACGATCTGAGCTTTCAGGGCGTCCAAGGAACGCTTTTCGATTTCGGCCCAGAAATCGTCAGCGTTGTCCACCTCCTCCTCGGAGTCCTCGAGATACTCCTCAACGGTCATGCCGGCCTGGGACAATTGCTGATTGACCTGCTGACGACGGGCCTCGAGCTCAGAGTCGATGAGCTTGGTCGGCAGCTCGATGTCGATCTTGGAGATAACTTCCTCCAACACCTTGTCGCGGGCGTCCGCAGCCTGGTCGAGGCGAGCCATGTTTTCCAGAGCAGTGCGCAGGTCGGCACGCATCTCATCGACGGTGTCGAACTGACTGACCAACTGGGCGAAGTCGTCGTCAACCGCCGGGAGCTCCTGCTCACAGACCTTGGTGACGGTGACCTTAATGTCGGCATCCTGGCCGCGCAACGGGCCACCGACGAGGGTGGAGTGGAACTGTGCGGACTCACCTGCCTTGAGGCCAGTAACGGCCTCATCAAGGCCTTCCAGCATGCCCTCGGAACCGACCTTGTAGGTAACGCCGGAAGCAGTGGCGTCTTCGAGAGCCTCTCCGTCGCGGGTTCCAGCCAGGTCAATAGTGACGAGGTCATCCTTGGCGGCAGCGCGCTCGACCTCCGTATTGGTAGCGAAACGCTGGCGCAAGGTCTCGACGCGCTCATCAACGTCCTCATCGGGCACCTCAACGGCAGGCACCTCAACGGAGATCGCGGACACGTCGGGCAGATCAAAGTCAGGGCGGACGTCCACCTCTGCGGTGAACTCGACGACCTCGCCATCCTCCAGCTTGGTCACCTCGATCTCGGGCTGACCCAGAGGAACGACCGTGTTCTCCTCAATGGCCTTGCCGTAGGCAGTCGGGAGGGCGTCGTTAATGGCCTCCTGAAGGACGACTCCGCGGCCGAAACGCTGATCGATGACCGGAGCGGGCACCTTTCCCTTGCGGAAGCCGGGAACGTTCACCTGGGCGGCGATGTCCTTGTAGGCCTTGTCAAGGCTGGGCTTCAGTTCATCGAAGGGCATCTCGATCGTGAGCTTCACACGGTTGGTGCTGAGCTTCTCAAGGGTGCTGGGCACGAAGTTTCTCCTGTGGTTCCGATTCTGTCGTCCCCGTGGAGGGGAACACACATTCCCCGTAATTCTAGCGATGCAGTAGCCCCCGAGCCAGTGGCAGGTTCCCACCAGCCGGCGACAGCCACCCAAATCCGGGCATGTGGCGTCGCTTGCTGCCGATCCACAAGACATAGCTTAGGTTAAGCTACCCTTATATCTCCTGGGGTTGAGTAACAGGATCCATCGACGCAACAGCTGATTAAGAGGGGAACAGATATGAGAACTCTAAGGCTCGCCGTAGTGCTCACCGCCGGAGCGCTGGCGCTGTCGGCCTGTGGAAACAGTGCGAACAAGGACGGAAAAGATACGTCAGCAAGCTCCGCACAGGTGAAGATCGTGGCCACGACCACCCAAATCTGCGACTACGTCACCCAGATCGCCACTGACACCTCACCCAACGCGACTTTGACCCTCAACAAGACCGACCCCGCAGGAAAGAAGACCACTGTCGGAGCCGCCGAGGACAAGGCGAAGTCGACTATCAACCTCACCTGCCTGCTAGCGCCCAATGCCTCAGCCCACGAACACGAAATGACCCCCGCCCAGTCCAAAGCCCTGGCCAACGCTGATCTCATGCTTGTTTCCGGAGTCGATCTGGAGCACTTCCTTGACGACGCCGTCAAGTCAACTGGGTTCAAGGGAACTATGGGCGTGACGTCAGGCATCCTGTCCTCGAAGGACGTTGATGACATCACCAAGGTTAAGGAAGCTGAGACGTCGCTGCCCTACAAAGTGGATCGCGGCATCACGAAGGTCAACATCGCCAAGTGGCCCTTCCCGCCCGAACAGGGCGAAAGCGAGCCCGAGTTCCGCTTCGACCCGCATGTGTGGACCAGCCCACGCAACGCCAGCGTCCAGGTGCGCAACATCGGTTCTTTCCTCGATAAGGCATCCCCAGCCAACAAGGGACTATTCGACAAGCATGTCTCGGCTTACTCCAAGACCATCGACGACCTTGACGCGTGGGCCAAGAAGTCCCTCGACAGCGTGCCCGTCAACCATCGCGTGCTGTTCAGCTCCCATGACGCCTTCGGATACTTCGCCAAAAATTACGATGTGAAGTTCATCGGTGCGGCTATGAGCGACTTCAACAACCAGCAGGATGCCACCGCCGACAAGATTGCCGAGAGCGCCGCCGAGGTCAAGAAGTCCGGTGCCCGCGCGATATTCGCCGAGAACTCCAACAACTCCAAATCGATCGAGGCAGTCGCTAAGGCCGCCGGCGTCAAGGCCATCGTCGGTGACGACGCCCTCTATGGCGACTCCTTGGGTCCCGATGGTTCTGAGGGCGCCACCTACGTCGGCTCAATCGTCCACAACGTCACCAACCTGGTGAAGGCTTGGGACGGCACAGTGGCCAAGCTGCCTGGTTCCTTGAAGACCGCGACGAAGTGAGCCATGACCCCGGTCAAAGCACAACGTCCAGACGCCGTCACCTTCATCGACGCCTCATTCGGATATCGCAGAAAACCGGTACTCACCGACGTCAATGCGACCCTTCCAGCGGGCCAGGCCATGGCCCTGCTGGGCCCGAATGGGTCAGGAAAGACAACCCTACTGAGAGGCATCCTCGGAGCCGTTCAACAACTCGACGGCACGGTGGACGTCGACCGTAGCTCCATTGGTTATGTCCCACAGTCCGCGGATCTCGACCTCACCTTCCCCGTCACGGCCAGCCGCGTCGTCGAAATGGGGCTCTACCGAGAGGTGGGATCGTTTGGTCGGATCGGTCGCACCCGACGTCGTCGAGTCACCGACGCCTTGGAACGAGTCGGTATGGCCGACAAGGCCAAACGGCGATTTGGCGAATTGTCTGGTGGTCAGCGTCAGCGGGTGCTCGTGGCTCGCGCCCTTGTCGCTCATCCGACTTTGGTACTTCTTGACGAGCCCTTCAACGGGCTAGATGACCCGACCCGTCGACTGTTGCTGCGCATCATTGCTGAAATCAAGTCAGAAGGAATCGCTGTTATATCCTCCACTCACGATCTTGCGCTAGCTCGCGAGACCTGCGAAATGGTCATGCTGCTGGCCGGACATCAGATCGCCGTTGGCCCGCTAAACCAAGTGCTCACCGACGAAAATCTAAGGCTGGCCTACGGTGGGGACGTCACCGAGACGCAAACCGGCCCCGTCACTTTGACAAGCGTAACCTCATGAATTTCGCCGCGCTTATCGAAACTCTTCGGCAATCCTTAGAGCCCGTACCCGGATTCCAAGATATCGCATCAGCACCGTACATGTTTCGACCATTTATCGTCCTGATAGTACTAGGGGTCGCCGGCGGCGTGGTGAGCGTCATAGTCAATCTAAGGAAACTGGAATTCAACTCCGAGGCCACCGTCCATTCGGTATTTCCTGGGATTGTCCTCGGCGCATTCATTGGAGGTATTGATTCCATCATCCCCGGAGCTTCCCTAGTAGGAATTCTGGTTGCCTTCGCCTTGACCCAGGTAGGTCGGTCCGGCCGGGGCTCAGATGAAGCTGGAACAGCCGTCGTCTTGACCTCCTTCTTCTCCATCGGCATGGTGATCTCGCTGCGAGTAGCCGATATGTCGGGGCAATTGGAGGCCCTCATGTTTGGACGCCTTCTCGACGTCACTGACCCTCGCATGACGCAGACCTGCCTGGTGTGTCTGGTCGCCCTGCTCGTCGTGCTGCCGACATGGCGGCGTCAGATCTTTCTGGCCTTCGACCGAGATGGGGCTCGCAGCGCTGGGATGGGCGGATTCTGGGACGATTTCGCGGTCAATGCAGCCCTAGTGGCGGTGACGATCGCCGGTTCGACGGCAGTCGGGACTCTACTCATAATCGGCTATCTCGTCGTCCCAGGAGCTGCGGCTCGGTTATTATGCCGCTCAGTGCGCGCCATGGTGCCGGTAGCCATCTTCGTCGGAGTCGCGGGCGGCTGGCTTGGTTTATGGATTGCTAATCTCGACGCTCCCCGCCCCATATCGCCGCAGGCCAGTGTGGCATTAAGCGTGGTCGGACTGTTCTTCGCATGTTTGGCCGTTCGGGGAGTGCGATCCCTCGTCGCAAAGGTGGTTTCCTGAGATGTGGGATATCGTTCGTCTACCGCTGTTTGAAATCATAGTCGTGGGGGCATTATGTGGACTCTCAGGCGTTTTCGGTGTGCTCCGGAGAAGGGTGTTCTTTGCCGAGTCGATCACCCATTCCACTTTTCCTGGTGCTGTCCTCGGTGTGGTCATCGCAGGAATGTTCACTACTGACCAGAAAATGCTATCCATCTGGTTATTCATCGCGGCCTTCGCCATCTGCATTCCCATGACGGTGCTAATGCGATCCTTGACGAGAATCCCGGAACTATCAGGACAGGCAGCTGCCGGCATCGTCCTCACGTTAGGGTTCGGTCTGGGGTATTTCTTCGACCGTTGGTTCGCACCCCTACCTCTGCACGTGGATGGATTCCTCACCGGATCCCTCTTGCATGTCAACACAACCGACTTGACGGTGGCGTCCGTGGTGCTGGCCGGGGTGTTATTAGTGACTGCTGGACGGGGCCGTCACATGATCTTCCGCTGCTTCGACGCCGACGGATGCCAGGCATCCGGAATCCGGGGGGATCTGATAGACGCCATCATCTTGACGATTATCCTCGTGTCAGTCGTCGTCATCATCCCGGCAATCGGCAATATCTTGTCTATCGCCCTAGTGGCAGCCCCGGCGGCGGGACTCAAACGCCTCGTCAATACACCGACAGGTTTACTCATCGCTGCCCCAATCGCGGGAGTAACGATCGGCGTAGCGGGGCTATTCTTTGCCGTCCTCGCCAATCTGTCGGTTGGTGGCACTATCGCGGTGCTGGCCGGAATATTCCACCTCATCTGTCGCAACATCTCATGGGCACAACAATGGTTCATGAGACGATCCATGAAACATGGCCTTACATGAGTCAGGGCGATCGTTGACACGTGAAAGCCAGACTCGTGAGAAATGGAGCGGATGACGGGAATCGAACCCGCGTAGCCAGTTTGGAAGACTGGGGCTCTACCATTGAGCTACATCCGCACATCCGCGAAGGGACCTCAATAGGATACACGGATCGGCCAGCGACGTCACATCCGCGACGGCATGATGTGCCACAGGTGCCCCGAGCCCGCTCTTCAACCCCCCCAATATCAACCTTTCGGACCATGTCCACATCTAATTCCCGTGATGTGATGACACCATGACACCGTTGAAGAAGCTTGCAACCTGCGCAACCACCTGGCTAGTCATCGGCCTGCTTGGCGGAGTGTTCTACCGCGAGTTCACCAAGGCCCACGACTTCACCGGCTGGACCCAGCTCAAGGTGGTGCACACCCATAGCCTGGCGCTGGGCTTCATGCTCACCCTCATTGTCCTTCTGCTGGAACGAGCTTTCACTCTTTCTCAACACCGTGGCGCCTTCGCTACCTATTTCTGGGGATTCAACCTTGGCTTACTGCTGACGATTGCAATGCTCGTCATGCACGGCGTGATGCAGGTAAACGGGCACACGGAGGCATCGCCGGCAATGTCCGGTATTGCAGGTCTCGGACACATCGGCCTGTCTGTCGGTCTCGTCGGCCTCATGGTGGCCCTGTTCAAATCACTTCCAACGGGCAAAAATCGGGATCAACTCACGACCGACCGCTAACCCTTGAGAACATGGCGATCGCTCGTCACATAGCGTAGATATGTCGATATTTCACGATGGGGTCCGGCGGTATCCACCGGACCCGTTGTGTCACTCAGCGAGCCGATCATCGTGGCTAGATTCACCCTGGTGAAGCGAAGTTACTGAGGCGCCGGCTACATCGACAGGCCTGTTGGCGTGCCCATAGACGTTGTCCTTGACCCATTCCGGCGGTAGCTCGCTGCCCTTAACAGCTTCGAGGACAAGATCGACTTTCAGCTGATTACCGGTGATCCTGCCGTGGCACACCAAAGCGGTACCTGCGTCCTCGCACGCTTCGACGACGGGAAGAAAGTGCTGGCTCATTTGGGTCGACAACAGGCCCACCATTACGCCGCCTACCTTGACGCCTACGACCGTCCTCTCTGTCGTCTTGAGCTTCTTGATAAACGATTTCAGCTCAGCTACCACTGGCACAGAGTGCTCGCCGGCAAGCAGACCCAACAAAGCCTCGGTGTGGTTCTCCTCACCGGTGACTTGCACCTTACGGCCCTGTGGCAGGATGGCTACTGGCCCACTGGGCATTCCGACAGGAACCTTCACCTCATCGGGCAGCGGAAACTTAACACTCACACCGGCTTTAAACCCGTTTTTGCGCGTCATCCAAATCGAGGCCGGAACCAACAAACATTGGTGCGAGGAGTGAAGCTCCTCGACCACATGACGGTATGATTCTCTCGCTTCATCCGGAACCATTCCGACCTGCACATCATCAATGAAGACGGCTAGTTTGTGGTTCGGAGTAAGCCTCACTTGCGCATCGAGGTCATCGAGCCGCACCTTTTCGCGTTTACCATCCTCGCCGCAAGAGACACAGACCCGAGTGATACCAGCCTTGAACTTCTTAGTCGCGGCAAGTTTGTAGTTACGCACACAGGGTCCCCACGGTTTAACTGGCGTCTGCGTACGCGCCGTAGAGGACCGCGTACGCATCATAGCGGACACTGACGATAAGAGCTGTGGGTGAGCTGACGGCCGCATCGAAGATATGGCCTTACTCGTATCTGGGTGAGCGAGTGCCTCGCGGAGGGCGCTATTAGTCGGGATCTCAACGTATGCATCAAGAGCATTGATAACGCGTCCGTGAACATCCATCGATGTCACGCCTAGAGAGTCCCACGCTGGGGCGATATCGGCGGCAGCCCATACAGACACATAACCGATATGCCTTCCATTCACACTAACCTTGAGCGCATTCTTATGCGTGGCTATTCTGCGGCTCACGTTCAACGCATAGCACCGTAGAACCAACAGCGGACTTCGGAACCTTGTAATAGCACATTCCGAAAACGTCGTAACGGGTGACCCCATCCCCGACGTTAAGCACCATGGAGGATCCCGAAGACACTACCCTTGCATTAACCTTCGCGGCAGGTAGCGCCCTGTGCTTAGCGCAGACAGCGATAATCGCCAGCCAAGACCCTACGGCCATCCATATTCCCGCGCGTGGGATCCAGAACATAGCGGCGACGATGAGCACGCACCACCACGGGTGGGAAGCAATGAAATCCCTCATTATGTTCGCGTGGTTGCTCATGCTTCATCCCATTCACCGGTGGTCTGGTCTTCTTCGCCTGCCTCATCTTGCTCGCCGAAGCGGATGCTTGTGGAAGGCGTCATGACGTGTGCAGCCCGTCTGTCCTCAGCCGCAGCGGAAGCAGAACGGATCGAAGCCACACCCACCCGCCGTGAATTCTTCTGAGCTCCAGTTTGCGGGGTGTCACTGCTCCTTTCCAGAACCAGTGACACGACGGGTCTTGCTAAAGCGTCCTGCCGAAGGCACACCATCTCTGGCGGTGAAGGCCACTCACCCCTACCGACCCTGACTCTGGCCGTTGCCCGGACTGTCGTGGGTGGAGGACTGGCCTCACTAAAGAAATCTGACAGATCGCTCATGACTCCGATTCTCACCCTCGGCTACAATGGCGACAGGTCCCTTGTAAACACTACTGCCCACAAACTACACGAAAGCCCCTCATACAAGGCGCTTCGCAGTCGTTAGACCCGGAATCAAACAGCGCTTACAACAAGTTCTGCATCGTGCGTTCCTCGGCAGCGATGCTTGCTTAGGCAGACAACCACACAACTGCGAATCCCCATTCTCGTGATGGCTCATTGGCCGAGCGGCGGGGTTTCCACTAAGCTATCGGTGTTCTCGTTGCGGTGAGCGTAGCGGAACGGGGCGTAGCGTAGTGGCTAGCGCGCCTGCTTTGGGAGCAGGAGATCGCAGGTTCGAGTCCTGTCGCCCCGACCACCTAGTCAAGGCCACTTTGACGGCATCACTGCTTGTCAGGTGGCCTTTTTCTGTGCCCGGATAATGTATGCGGAGGCGGTCCGAGGCGATCGATAGTCACCCCAAGCGACTGTACCGAGTACAGCTGTGGCTAGGGATTTTGTCGAGGCTGTCCTATGTGATCTGTACTGAATACGACTAGGCAGCGTTGGTTGGTACGTACGTCACGGTCCCGCGGTCCTGCTTAGTCGCGTCACCTCACCACCGAACGGATGGCATCAGCGATTGCCTGTGGTCTGTCCAGCATCATGAGGTGGTGCGAGTTTTCCACCACGACCAATCTCGCGTTGAGCATCGGGGCCAGGCGTTCGTGAAGTTCCAGTTCCTGCTCCTGGCCTGAGTACACCGCCGACAACAACACCGTCGGCACGTCTGGCCAAACATGATCTGAACGCACAGCCATGAGATCCCACGCTTGTTGGTCGTACCCAATCCATTCAGTTACTGCCATCGCCATAGCGTCGGGGCTGCCATAAACCCGGTGAAGCCGGTGCTCCTGGAATTGATGCCACACCGCCGAACCTGACCTCATCGTCTGAGCCATGACGCCGAGGGCGAAAGCGTGACGACCCAACGAGCCAGCCACCGAGTCCATAACCTTATAAACTGCACGCGGCAACGCCACACTGCGACGACGTGGCGGATGAGTTGGCCACTCCACAGAGGGGTCAACGAAGACGACCCCTGCCACGACCTCGGGGTGCATCCGAGCGAACGCCTCGGCGTGAAAGGCTGCCATGGAATGGGCAACGAGAATAACCTTTCGCGGCTGCCCGACGTCCCAGTGCCCCTGAATCAGACCAACGAGATCGGCCAGGCTAGCAGTTTCTTCAGCCAACTGGGGATAGCGCCCCGGCCAGACGGTTCCACCGAGACCTGGCCGGTCGTAGGTGACGACGTCGAGGTTTTGCAGGCGATCCACGACGGGTTTCCAGAAGTCGCTCGATGCCGCAGCTCCTGCCATGAGCAGTACGACAGGGTCCTTGATGTTGTAGTCCGGCCCTTCCCCATCGTCGTATCCGACGCGGAACGACCGTCCGCCTAATTCGCGAACCGATGTTAGAGCGTCGTGAGACGAATCAAGCGTCTTGTGGCCGTGCCCGTGGGAACAACCGGCCCGGTTGTCGTTATTCATGACACTCTCCTATCTCACTGCAGGTTCTGGACCCTCACGCCCTTACAAGGCGCGCGGACGCACCAGCGGAAAACTAATCGTCTCGCGGATTGACGCATTCGTCAGCATCATGACCAGACGATCCAGGCCCATACCCATACCGCCAGAAGGCGGCATCGCGTATTCGAGAGCTTCCAGGAAGTCCTCATCGAGCTCCATCGCCTCCGGATCGCCCCCCGCAGCCAGCAAGGATTGGGCTGTAAACCTCTCTCGTTGAATCACCGGATCGACGAGCTCCGTGTAAGCCGTACCCACCTCGGAACCGAAGATGATGAGATCCCATTTCTCGGCCAGCCGCGGGTCATCGCGGTGCTGTCGTGTCAGTGGAGAGACGTCCGTCGGGAAGTCGCAGAAGAACGTTGGCTCGACGGTGACATGCTCACTCAGGTGCTCATGCAACTCCAGGACGACGTCGCCTCGACTCCACTTCGGCAAAGTCGCAATACCGAGCTTGTTGGCATACCCCATGAGCGTCTCTTTGGGAGTATCGGCAGTGACTTCCTCTCCCAAGCCACGCGAAATTCCCTCATTGACGGTGACGACATGCCATTCGTTAGCTAGATCAACCTCGTGCTCGACACCCTTGCGGTCACGCCCACGCACGACCGTCCCGCCGATAGCGTTGCGGGCTGCGGACAGGATCATCTCCCTCGTGAGGTGGCGCATCTGGACGTAATCACCGTACGCCTGGTAGGCCTCGAGCATCGTGAACTCCGGATTATGCGTGGCGTCGGCACCTTCATTACGAAAGTTCCTACCGATCTCGAACACTCGTCCTGCCCCGCCGACCATCAGCCTCTTGAGGTACAGCTCCGGGGCAATGCGCAAATAAAGGTCCAGATCGTAGGCATTAATGTGGGTGCGGAATGGACGCGCGTTCGCCCCGCCGTGGATCGTCTGCAGAATCGGCGTCTCAACCTCGATGTAGTCGTGACTCAGCAGGGTCTCTCGCACCGCGCGGATGGCGTTAGAGCGAGCGCGCAGTTGATCGCGCGCACCCGGATTAACGATGAGGTCGAGATAGCGCTGCCGAACCTTCGCCTCTGGGTCGTTGAATCCCGATCGTCTCGGCGGCAGTGGTCGCAGCGATTTCGCTGCCAGCCGCCACGACGTCGTCTCCAGACTTAACGTTTTGTTACGGGAAGCCCCAACCGTTCCAGCGGCTACCAGGTGGTCTCCCAAAGACACCGCATGACGGAAGTCCCGCAGACTGTCGACGCCCACGGCGTCACGTTCCATGACTAGCTGGCAGGCTCCCGTCCAGTCGAAGAGATCAACGAAGATGACCCCGCCGTGGTCGCGGCAAGCGCCGACTCGTCCAGAAACGGTCATCTTCTGGCCAGTCAACTCGCCAACGACGTCGCCCGGGCGGTGGTCGGGCTGACAATCAGGCGGATAGGCCTCCACTCCCGACTCAATAAGACGCTCGCGGGTCGCCATCCGGGTACGAACCTGCTCGGGAAGACGACGCTGCGGAAGAGTCGGTGTGCGTTCTTCCGCTAGAAATTCGGCGATCTCAGGGTGCCCGCTAATCGAGTAAATCGGCTGGGGCGGCGGTTCCACCGGGTAAAGCCATTTAGGAATGTCGAGCTGGCCTTCGGCGATGCCCATGGCCAGACCTACCTGGGCCAGGTCAGAAGTGTCGGTGAAATTAAGGTAGCGGGTCTGCCAGCTCGGCTTGTACTTGACGTTAGAGCGATACAACTGCTCAATCTGGAACCACTTCGATGCCACCAGTACCAGCCAACGGTTAAGTCGACGCACAGGGGAAGCACCCACGCGAGCGCCTTCTTCAATAGCTTCGCGGAACACCGCGAAGTTCATGGACACCCGCCGAATGCCAATCTCGGGCCCAGCTGCCATGAGTCCGGCGACCATAAGTTCAGTCACACCGTTATCTGCTCCGTCAAGGTCTCGCCTCATGACGTCGAGGGACAAGCCGTCATTGCCCCATGGGGTAAAGGAAAGGATGCCGGCCGTCTGACCAGCGCGGGGACCGTCATCGGGGTAGATCGCCTCCACCATGACGCATCGACCATCCAGAGGGTCCCCCAACCGGGACAACGCCATCGAGAAGCCGCGCTCGTCGCCGTTTTGACGCCATTTATCAGTCAGGTCAATCAGGCTGTGCAACTCCTGCGGATTGATGTCCTCATGACGTCGAACCCGGGTCGTGTACCCCATCGCACGCAGTTTCGTGACAGTGTGACGCACCGGCTTGAGCTCAGGATCATCGAGATTAAACGTAGCCGGGGAGATGATGGCTTCGTCACCGATACGCATAGCCCTCAGGCCCGCCTGGTTCCATACCATCGCACCTTCCTCTGAGGTGCCGATGACGGCAGGTACCCATCCATAGGTATGGGCAACTTCAAGAAAAGCGTCAATGGCTCCAGGCCACTGGTCCACCGGGCCAACTGGGTCACCTGACGCCAATGCCACTCCAGCCTCAGTGCGATAGCAGACGGCGGCGCGACCGTTGCGGGAAAAGACGACAGCTTTGTCACGGCGCAGGGCAAAATATCCCAGGGAATCAGCCGGATTCTCGTCAAGCAGGCGTCGCACTTGCAGCTCATCAAGCAGGCTCATCATCGCGATATTGCGTTGGGAACGCAGCATGACGACAAGCGCAGCCACCAGCACGACGGCCAGCAGGAATGACACCACGCCTTGCACCCAATGCGGCGACGTCGGCTCCTGCGCGATACTTGCTTCGTTGCCTTGAAGGATACGCGTGATGATATGCACCAAGCGGTTCCGCGGCCGTCCCACACCACCGGTTAGGGACACTAACAGCCACCCGATAAATCCGGTAGCCAACAGACCCCCGACAAGTACAACGACCGCTCGTCCGAGATTGGCGCGAACCGTGTGCGCAGCAAAATCGTGACGATGAGTCAGCAATGCCTCCAGGATCCAACCAACGGAAAAGACGTTGAAAAGATACCCTGCCAGATCAATGTCATTAAGGGTGTCCGTCGGCCCGCCGGTGAGAACCTCGGTGACCACGATGGTAAAGAAAGCGGCTGCCACCAGCCACATCAGCCCGAACACGATGAGGCTTATCCACCAGGCGAACCTCTTACGTCGCGACAGCGCGTCCGCAAGCACCAACAAGACCACCACGCCGGCCCAGCCGAAACCATCAATCGGGAAAATGAACACCGAGAACAGGTTGTTGGCGATAGCCACCCACGTAGTGCGGCTGAAGACCAGACGCAACACAATGAGTAGCGCGGCAATGTTCATAAACCGCGGGATGACGACAACCGGTGTAGACCGTGGATTCGAAGTCGATCGAGAACCGGTGCGTGGCCGAGCAGCGGATGCCACTCGAGTCTCAGATACAGGGTCGGACGATGTCACGCCATAACTGTGCCACGTGCACGCGACACAACCAGAACCTCACCACCGACACGGCCCAACTTGCCTACCGTAAATGGAGATTGGGAAGCAAAAATGAGGCATTTCTAACACAATGTAGTGAGCCTGCCGCCCCAACGGCACATCTGCTTGTCACCAGGTGAGCAGTGCCAGATCCTCATCGTCGAGATGCTCGCTGATGAGCAGACGACGTGCCGTACGCTGGCGCAACTCTCCCACCCGCATGGGGCCAAATGCGCTCGTCAAATCCTCTGGCCATACCGTCGTCATCGCGTAGGCGAGGGCGGCGCGACGCCGGGGCATCCGGTGCCCGCCAGCATAGAGCGGCCCTCCGGGAACCGCAGGTAGAAAGGCCCCCAATTCCCAGACCGCCTCGTCAGCATCCGGGCCACCAAAACGCCCGGTCCATATGGCTCGTTCCGCGCGTACCAGCGGATCCTCGCCACGAGGTGCGGCGACGTTGACCCAGTCTCCATCCGGAACCAGCTCAGCTAACTCAGCCGAGGCTATACACCGGGACATAAAAGTGCCTGGCTCATCCATTGGGAGCTCCCATAACCGACGCAACCCTTCGTCACGAAGCTCAGGATCACCCAAGCGGTGACCCAGCCGGAAGGCAGCGCAACAGGTCAGGAGCTTGGCTACGTGGTCGTCACCTCCCCTAAAGGGCCGTGACAAGACATTCTCTAGGCCCTCGGCAGCCATTTCGAAGGCTTCAAACGGCGCGACCCTCATGCCGACCGCATTCATAAGCAACCACGTCTGCGGACCTGAAACGATGCGTGGATCAAAATCCGACATGATCTCGTCGACACGGGCACCAACAACCGCCGCAAGCTCGGGAGACCACCCAATCATCACCCGGGTAGCACCCCGGGATTCGTAAATGACAAGGTCGTGAGCCCCCATTGATAGCGGGCCAATCGTTTCACTGGTGTGATCGGTTCCGTCGACCACCATGCCAGCATCTGGGGTGCGACACATCATTTCCTCAGGCGAGTCAACGATCGTTTCAGATGGCAACCAAGCGGGAAGACATTCCAGCGCTGCCACGACAGTGTCCGCCAGACGACCACGCCACAAAGCCATCCGAGCACTGCCTGGAGATAGCGAGATCTCGGTGCCCAGCAGACTGACCCCCTCATCAGCGGGATGGCAATCCCCCATGTCTTGACGCCACACTGTCAGCGTCGCATCGTCGCAGGCGCTTCTAGTGACGACAACTCCGCTAACCCCAGCAGCCCAGACGATAGCTGGCACCGGTTGCTCGAGAGTCCAAGTCGGACCAGGAACCGTCACGTCAGCGTCATCGGCACCGGGAGGCATAGTGATCCCGACGACGAGTTCCGCCGCGTCTCCTTGGCGCGACTGGACCGAAAGAACCGCCCCGCATGGGTGAGTCCACATCCAGGAACACTCGTGAGCGGACTCCTGGCATGACACTAATGTCCACGGCGAGCCGACGGTGACATGGTTCATCCTGACCTCCAAAGCCGACAACCGTCAGTGATGCCGACGCTGACACCGCGGGCACCAGAACAGGTGACGCCCTCCCTGTGCAACCATCCTCACCGGCGTATGGCACACCAAACAGGGCTGGTTCTCACGTCGGTAGACGTACACCTCACCGCCATGACGGTCTACCCGAGGGGGCCGCCCCATCGCCTCCGGGGTGTGCTCCGGGAGCACGGTATCGATGCGTCCTGCCTCGACCCCGGCCCGCATGAGCATGACCAGATCATTCCACATCGCCGTCCACGTAGAGTGAAAGATCTGCTTGCCGGGGGTCGCCGGATCAATGCGGTGGCGAAATAGCACCTCAGCTCGGTAGATGTTGCCAACTCCAGCCGCGACTTTTTGGTCCAACAGCAGGTCACTGATTCGTCGTGACGACCGCCGTACCTTGTCCCACGCAACCTCCGGATCTGCATCGTCGCGGATGGGGTCGGGGCCAATGGTGGCTGCGACTTTCCGCCACTCACCGTCGCTGATGAGCTCACACGTTTGCGGACCACGTAGATCAGCCGCCGTAACGCCGTCAGTGATACGTAACCGCACCTGACCAACGACTGGAACTATCGGCTCAACTACTAGCTTGCCAATCAGCCCCAAGTGGATGTGCAGCAGATGGTCAAGACGATGATCGTCGAAGTCCACAACGAGGTGTTTGCCCCATGCTTGAGCCGAGGTCAGCACTGCCCCATCCAGCATGGCTGCGGACTCGGCGAATCGTCCCTGCGGAGAGGTGACCTCAACCCGTGAACCGGCGAACGCTGAGCCAATGGCATTGGCGAGGCGATGGATGACGTGGCCTTCAGGCACGATTGTCCTCTCGGATAGTTGGTTATGGCGCCGTGGGAGTCAAACAGGGCGACGACTTGAGGCAGGATAGTTTCATGAATGCCACTGGCCACGGCACAAAGCATCGAACCCACGACCACCGACGTGGCCATGGGCCAATCCTCGATGAAAACCGCGCTATGAGGGCGCGCGAACCTGTCGAGCAGCCAGCTCCCTCTGGAGAGTCCCAGATGCCCGAACCGGGCCAGGAATGGGAGACGATACTGGCGGATCTTCGACGTCGAGCCACCGCCAGCTCCGTCAATGATTCAGGGCAGCAGAGCTCATCCCAGTGAGCCCTCATCCTCCCAGCGGGTGAGCTTGTCAATACGACGTTCGTGGCGGTCCTCGTGGGAGAAGTCGGTCGTCAAGAAGGTTTCGACAATCTGCCAGGCTTCCTCGTGGGTCTGCATCCGGCCGCCTAGAGAGACAACGTTTGCGTCGTTGTGCAGACGTGCCAGCTCGGCGATCTCGACGCTGTACGCCAGCGCTGCACGGACTCCCCTGACCTTGTTTGCAGCGATCTGCTCACCGTTACCGGAGCCGCCCAGCACGATGCCAAGCGCCCCCGGCTCGGACACCACAGCCTGAGCGCACGGGATGCAGTAGTCGGGATAATCGTCCTGGCAGTCATAGCTAGACGCGCCATGATCGACGACCTGATATCCGGCTTCCATCAGCTTGCCAACGAGATACTCCTTAAGCTCGAAGGCCGCATGGTCGGTGCCGATATGAACATGTGAAGGCTTGAAAGTCATGCCACCATCATGGCACCCGGGCCCAGCCGGTCAGTGCCGCAGAGCATCTCCGATAGCGTGAAGGCTATGGCTGAAAGCACCTCATCTGTTCAGGTCCCCGACCCCTACCGTCTGGAACTGGTCACGAGCGACGGTTCCCGCAGCGAAGCAGTCGACAATGTGCTGCGCGCGGTAGCACTGGGATTTCACCTAGCCCAACCTTCCGATGCCGAGCTCGAGCACTACGCCACCTGTGTAGCGGGCGAACAGTTGTGGACGGTCCGCCAACCTAATCCGGACCCAGAATTCCCCAGCCTTCCAGTCGCGACAATGGCCGCATACCCGAGCACCATTAACACCGGTCACGGCCATCTCGAGCCGGCCACGTTCATCACCGACGTCACCGTACGCGCCAGCCACCGCAGACGCGGTTTGCTGCGTACCCTCATGACGAATGCTCTGACCCGTTCCAAAGAGGAGGGTCTGCCATTCGCCGCCCTGACCGTCACTGAGGGCAGCATCTACGGACGGTTCGGATACGGCATCTCAACCCGTGATCAAAGCGTCGAGATCGTCGCCGACGGCCGGTTTAAGCTCAACCACACCCCGAGCGGCACAGTCTCGATGGCTGATCCACTGGCCATTGATGATCTTCGTCTCAAAGTGTTCTCCGAGTTTCACCGAACCCGACGCGGATCCCACAATCGCCAGCCGTGGCACGTCGACTACGCCTCTGGACGCTGGGATCCTCACAAGGGCGGCCCAAATCGTCGCGTCCGTTCGATCGTCCATCACAACGACGATGGCGAACCCGACGGCGTCGTCTCCTACCAGATTGACAAGGATTTCGGCTCCCAGATCACCATCCTCGATATGGTCGCCACCACCCCGAATGCCGAGGTCGCGCTGTGGGAGTTCCTCGCCTCAATTGATCTCATCGAGACCATCAAAGCACCGAAGGTTGACCCCGCCACCCCACTGCCGTGGGCAGTGGAAGACCCTCGAGTTGTGAAGTTCACCAGCCATACCGACCTCGGCTGGCTTCGCATCCTTGACGTCGAGAAGGCGATGGCGGTACGCGGCTGGGACCATCAGGGCTCAGTCACCTTCCACGTCGTCGACCCAATGGGTTATGCCGAAGGCACCTGGCGGATCGACGTCGATGCTCCGGGAGCGCCGGCGACCGTCACGAAGATCGACGACTCTACCGACGCAGCCACTGTTGATGTGGCTGCACTTGGGTCGCTGTATTTCGGAACGGGCCGGGGATTCTCGCTGGCCGCGGCCCACCGCGTTACTGGCACTGACGAGCAGATCGCAGCGGTCGACCGGATGTTCTCCACCGTCGACGTCGCCCATAACATTTCGGAATTCTGAGGCATCCTTACGTGGACCGGGTGTTTTTGCCCGGTCCACGTTGCCTTTGCGGGGAAGCAACCTCGCAAAATCGCCCCTCACCCGACGGTTGTGACGCCCTGCGGACCGTTTTCAAGCAAATACCGGAACCCGGCTTCGTCAAGGATGGGACGTCCTAGGTCTCGCGCTTTGGTCTCCTTGGACCCAGCGTTCTCCCCCACGACGACGTAGTCAGTCTTCCGGGAGACGGACCCCGCCGCTTTTCCTCCGCGCGAGACGATGGCTTCCTTGGCCTCGTCACGACTGAATCCCGCCAGACTTCCCGTGACGACCACAGTCAGCCCTTCGAGGGTCTGCTCAGGAGCCTCGTCACGATCGTCGGCCATCCGCACTCCAGCTGCGGCCCATCGACTGACGATTTCTTGATGCCAATCGACTTCGAACCATCGTTTAACCGATTCGGCGATAGTTTCACCTACCCCGTCGACTCCAGCGAGTTCCTTAATGGACGCTTCCCGGATGGCCTCAACTGACCCGAAGTGGGTGGCCAGGGCCCGGGCCGCCGTTGGTCCGACATGGCGAATAGACAGGGCGACCAGTACTCGCCACAACGGCTGCGACTTGGCCTTCGCTAACTCATCGAACATTTTCTTGGTCGTAGCGGACGGGACCGAGGGTTTCTTCGCTGTCGCCTTAGTGAAGAAATAGGGCTCGAGCTGCCAGGGTCCCGGCTCGCCGTTAACCTTCCGGCGACGCCACACCTTGACCTCAGCGAGGTCATCGGGCTGCAGGTCGAATAGACCGGCCTCGGAACTGAGCACTGCCGTCTGCCGTTGTGGAAGTCCCTCAGCGACCTCACCGTCACCTGGGCGCTGGTGTTCCGGATCGGTCAAGGCGATGGCGGCCTCCCAGCCGAGGGCCTCAATATCGAGGGCACCGCGCGACGCTAATCCGAAGACCCGCTCGCGTAGCTGCGAGGGACAACCCTTGGCATTAGGGCAGCGAAGATCCTTGTCACCGTCCTTTTCGTAGGCCAGTTTCACCCCACAGCTCGGGCAGTGATCGGGCATGGAAAACTCCCGCTCGGTGCCGTCGCGCAGCTCAACTACGGGACCTAGGATCTCCGGGATAACGTCACCGGCTTTGCGTAGCACCACGGTGTCGCCAATGAGCACACCTTTGCGCTTGACCTCGAAAGCGTTGTGGAGGGTAGCCATCTCGACGGTGGATCCGGCAACTGTGACTGGTCTCATGACCCCATACGGGGTGACGCGACCTGTCCTTCCAACATTGACGCGGATGTCAAGGAGTTCGGTGTTGACTTCTTCCGGAGGGTACTTGTAGGCGATGGCCCATCGAGGAGCTCGCGAGGTGGCACCCAGCTTGCGCTGCAAAGAAACGTCATCAACCTTGACCACCACGCCGTCGATCTGGTGAGAGGCCTCGTCGCGAAACTCACCCCAGTGAGTCACGAACTCGTGCACCTCATCGGCGTTCTCCACGATCTTGAGGTAGGGCGAAACGGGTAGCCCCCACTGCGCGAGCTTGTCATAAGCATGCCCCTGACTAGGGAAAACATGGCCTTCCAATGCCCCGATACCGTGGACGATCATCGACAAGGGACGGGACGCCGTCACCCGAGAGTCTTTCTGCCGCAGTGAACCGGCAGCCGCATTGCGCGGGTTAGCGAAAGGGCTCTTGCCTGCTTCAATGAGGGCAGCGTTGAGGTCAGCAAAGTCAGTGACCGGGAAAAACACCTCACCCCGCACCTCAAGCAGGCTAGGGATGTCGTCACCGGTCAGTTTTTGGGGTATCGCCGCGATCGTACGCACGTTCGCGGTGACGTCCTCGCCGATACGACCGTCACCTCGTGTCGCCCCGGATACGAGCTGTCCGTCCCGGTAGACGAGGTCGACAGCCAACCCGTCGATCTTGAGCTCGCAGAGGAAGTTCGGGATCATTCCGACTGCGGTGACGACCCTGCTCATCCATTCTGACAGTTCGTCCCGGGTGAAGACATTGTCCAGGCTCAGCAACCGTTCGAGGTGTTCAACCGGAGCAAAATCTGTCACCCGCTGCGGAGCTCCGACCCGCTGGGTGGGCGAGTCGGGAGTGCGCAACTCGGGATGATCGTCCTCCACCTTCTTGAGTTCGACCATGAGCTGGTCGTATTCGGCGTCAGAGATCGTTGGAGCGTCGTTGGCATAGTAGGCGTCCTGGGCATCGAGGATGCGCTGGGCCAACTCAGTCCAGCGGTGACGCGCTATGGCCCCAGCCTCGCTCGCCTCCAGCTCGCCACCTCGGGCGGAATCGTCAACCATGGTTCCATCCTTGCGCAGTTCACATGCTTGTGCACTCACCGACGTTCTGTCGGGCCGAGGCCATGCTCTGATAGTGGCAGATCCGCATGTCCTGATCGAACTCGTCATGCCTCGGCCCGAGCACCAACCCATGCCGACCGGCAGGCCGGCTCGCACCATAAAAATCAACTCTTGTCGTCATGACGCGCCCCTCGCACGTACTTACCCAGACATGCATTGTTCGCGTATGGCGCAGTATAAGCTTGGATCACAGTTGAGAATTGACGAGACAGCCAAAGGGGGAACCGATAGAGTCTCGTGGGAATTGTTGAGTGCATTTTGTGTGCTCATAACTAACGCATGTTCCACGGAGGCATGATGAGTTCGGTCAACATCACTCGCGCGGAAGCGCAGCAGCGCTCCCAAGTCATCACGGCGCACAGTTCCAAGGTGCTCGTTGATCTTTCTGGACGCGACCCCAACGGCGATCCGCTCGGCGAGCCGACCGAAACCTTCGTCTCCTCCTCAACAATTCAGTTCTCATCAACTGGCGGGCCAAGCCATCTCGACCTCATTGCTGACGGCGTCTACGCCGCAGACCTCGACGGCACCCCATTGGATCCCGCCGCATTCTCACATAATCGTTTCCCATTCACGACTGAACCGGGAACCCATGAGATAACCGTCACCGCACTGTGCCGCTACTCCCATTCTGGTGAGGGCCTACACCGTTTTGTCGACCCCGCCGACGACAAGATCTACCTGTACACCCAGTTCGAGACTGCTGACGCCAGGCGCATGTACGCCAACTTCGAGCAGCCTGACCAAAAGATGACCTTCGAGCTGCAAGTCATCGCACCTACCGGTTGGACCATCGTTTCCAACTCTTCTACCCCGGAACCAACCGAAGGCCCATGGGAGGGGATGTCGCGGTGGTCCTTTGAACCCACCCTTCCCATTTCGACCTACCTCACGGCTCTCGTCGCTGGTGAATATCATGTCGATCACGGGACAATCCATACGACGTCTGGAGAAATTGCTGCCGACATTCTGTGCCGTCAGTCAATGACGGAATACCTTGACGCCGACCGCATCCGGACCACCACCCAGCGCGGATTCGAGGTCTACGAGGCCGAGTTCGGGTACCCCTACCCGTTCGGCAAGTACACCCAATCCTTCGTTCCGGAGTTCAACGCGGGCGCCATGGAAAATGCCGCCTGTGTGACTCACCGCGACGATCTACTCTTTCGCTCCCGCGTCACTTCAGCTGCATACGAAAACCGTGACAACACCATTCTTCATGAGCTTGCCCACATGTGGTTTGGTGATCTCGTAACGATGAAGTGGTGGGACGATTTGTGGCTCAATGAGTCCTTCGCTGAGTGGGCCTCACACCACTGCCAGGAAAAGATCGTTGACAAGTATGGCGGCATCGATCCGTGGGTCTCCTTCGCCAACCAACGCAAGACCTGGGGTTACACCCAGGACCAGCTGCCCACCACCCATCCCATTGCAGCCGACATGGTCGACCTTGACACCGTCGAACAGAACTTCGACGGGATCACCTACGCCAAGGGCGCATCAACCCTTAAACAGCTGGTTGCTTTCGTAGGTGAGGATGAGTTCCTCGCCGGCGTGCGAACATACTTCGCCCAAAACGCCTTCTCAAACACCGAGCTCAAGGATCTTCTCCACCAGCTTCAGATGGCGTCGGGACGCGACCTGTCCTCATTTACTGAGCAGTGGCTGCGCACCCCCGGTGTCAACACCATCCGCGCGGACTTCGATGTGGATGCAGATGGCAACTTCACCCGTTTCGACATCGTCGAGACGGCCATCGAGAATTACCCAACCCTGCGCACACACCGTCTGGGAATCGGCATATACACCCTGACCGACGGCAAGCTGATTCGCACGGAGCGTCTCGACGTGGACATTCACGACGAACGCACCCCGATCGCGGCCCTCATCGGACACACCCGCGGCGATCTGGTGCTGCTCAACGATGGCGACCTGACCTACGCCAAGGTGCGTCTCGACGATCAATCGATGGCCACCCTTATCGACCACATTGATGCCCTGTCCGATCCACTCGCCCGGGCACTGTGCTGGAGCTCGGCGTGGGACATGTGCCGCGATGCCGAGATGCGCGCCCAAGATTACGTCGCCTTGGTTGGTAAAGGTTTGCCCAGCGAAACCGATCTCACAGCCGTAACCGCACTCATCCGCCAGGCGACCACCGCCGCGATCTCGTACAGCAGCACCGAAGATCGTCAGGAGTTGCGCGACTGTCTCGTCGCCATCCTCGCGACTGGCCTTCGAGATGCCGAGCCCGGTTCTGATCACCAGGTTGCCTACGCCAACGGTTTAGCTGCTGCGGCCACCCCGGACGCTGCAGATCTGCTCAAGGGGTGGCTGTCGGCAGAGGAAGTCCCCGAGGGACTCGATATCGACCAAGGCATGAGGTGGCGCCTGGTCACCGCACTTGCCAGGATGGGACAAGTCGGGGAGGACGAGATCGCCGCCGAACTGCAGCGAGACAACACCATCTCTGGTTCCGAGCAGGCCGCCGGGGCTCGCGCTGCGATGCCGACTACCGAAGCTAAACAGGCCGCCTGGCAGCGCGCCACCACCGACGACTCGGTGCCCAATGAGACCTACCGTCAGTTGGTCATGCAGTTCATTCAGCCTGATCAGGCCGACGTTCTCTCCCCGTATGTCGACCCATATCTCGAACTATGCCGGGCCATCGACTCCCACGAGGGTCAGTGGGCCACAGCTGGTCACGCCCAGGTACAGAACGCCTTAATGTGGCTGTTCCCGAATACCGAGGTCATCGACGCCGCCTGGCTCGACAAACTCGACAGCTGGATTTCCGATAACAACCCTGGCAGCACGGTCCGTCGCGTTCTTACCGAACGTGCTGATACCGCCCGTCGTACCCTGCGCTGCCAGGAAGCTAGCCGCGCGTGAACGACGACAGTGGCCTCGAACCATTCGTTCGAGGCCACTGTCGTTTTCGTTATCAAACAGCTGAGCGGGGATCAGTCAGAATCCTTGTTACTGCGCCCGTTCGCAAGATGGGCTCCCCACCCGATGAGGGCGAAAAGGACCGCGGTGGCGATCGGCCACACGACGCACAGCATGAGTAAGTGAATGGGGCTGTAATCGGCTTCGGGCCAGCCGGGTAAAGTTTTCATGGGCGCGAGGGCCAGCGCATCGATCATGGCCTCAGCGTAGCGTCTCGACGCGCGTGAGGAACCGAACTCATAGGGTTTAATCACGGGATTCTTAAGACCATATTGGAAAGGGTTGAGGCGCCATCAGCATGTTCCCCACGCACGCGGCGTCTCACGACCTAACCAGATTCACCCTCACCTGCATCAAAAGCCGATCACTGGAAAGATAGTGGGACGAGACACCGAGGAGGACTCGCATGAGTGACACTGCGCCGCAGACCGCCGAGGTCGGCGTCATTGGAATGGCCGTCATGGGCTCTAACCTGGCGCGCAATATGGCTCGCAAGGACTTCCGCGTCGCCATCTATAACCGCACCGCGTCACGTACCAACGAGGTGGTAGCCAAGCATGGCGACGAAGGAACATTCCTGCCCTTCCACGACCTGGCCAACTTCGTAACCAGCCTCGAACGCCCGCGCCGCATCGTCATGATGGTCAAGGCAGGTCGCGGCACCGATGCCGTCATTAAGGAAATCACCCCTCTCCTCCAGCCTGGCGATGTTCTCGTCGACGGTGGTAATGCTTACTTTGGTGATACCCGCCGCCGGGAGGCGGAAATTCGTCCCACCGGCATCCACTATGTTGGCACCGGTATTTCTGGTGGCGAGGTCGGCGCCCTTGAGGGTCCGTCGATCATGCCCGGCGGATCCACGGAGTCTTACGAAGCCATCGGACCGGTTTTAGAGAAGATCTCCGCCCACGTCGACGGCGAGCCCTGCTGCGCATGGATGGGGACTGACGGCGCCGGACACTTCGTCAAAATGGTCCATAACGGCATCGAGTACGCCGGCATGCAGTTCATTGGGGAGGCTCACGCCCTCTTGAGTGCCGCTGGTCTGTCCAACGCTGAGGCCGCCGATGTCTTCGAATCATGGAACCACGGCGACCTCAATTCCTACCTCGTCGAAATCACGTCCCGGGTGCTGCGTGCCAAGGATCCTCGAAGCACCGTCACAGATCTCCTCGATGTCATCCGCGATGAGGCGGGAATGAAGGGAACAGGCACCTGGACCGTCCAGACAGCTCTCGAGCTTGGGGTGGACGTCTCCACCATCAGCGCGGCTGTCTCCGCCCGGTCCGTTTCCAGCGCCGTGCCGCTGCGCAAGATCGGGCAGCAAGCCCTCACCGGGCCGCAACGCATCATCACTGTTGAGGACCGGCAAGCCTTCATTGACGATGTCCGTGATGCCCTATGGTCAGCGAAAGTGGTGGCCTACGCGCAGGGTCTCGACGAGATCCGTACTGCAGCCGCCGAATACCATTGGGAAGTCGATATGGGTCAAGTCGCCTCGATCTGGCGCGCCGGCTGCATCATTCGCGCACGTCTCCTCCAGCGCATCAAGGATGAGTACGCCTCCGGTGACCTCACCACCCTCCTTGAAGCCCCGTCCGTGAAGGCCGAGCTCGCGCGCTGCCAGCAAGCATGGCGCCGAGTCGTCGCCCGTGCTATCGAGGCCGGTGTTCCAGTTCCGGGATTCTCCTCAGCTCTGAGCTACTACGACCAAGTCCGAGCCCCTCGTCTTAACGCTGCCCTCACCCAGGGCCTGCGTGACCTCTTCGGTGCCCACACGTACCGTCGCGTTGACGACGAGGGTTCTTGGCACGTCAACTGGTCAGGTGACGGTCGCGAAGTTCGCGCCGACTGATCTTCCCTCCACGACGACGGCCAGCCCTGGCCGCCGTGTCTTTCTTACCCCACACAGCCCCATAAGGATCCCATGACCACTTCCCCCACGACTATCGACTGGTGGAAATCCGCCGTCGTCTACCAGGTTTACCCACGCAGCTTCGCTGACTCGAATGCAGACGGCATTGGCGACGTGCGTGGCATCATTGACCACCTCGACCACCTCGTCACTTTGGGTGTCGACGCTTTGTGGATCTCGCCGTGGTATCCCTCCCCCATGGCCGACGGCGGATACGACGTCAGCGACTACTGCGACATCAACCCGGACTTCGGCACCCTCGCCGATGCGGACGCCCTCGTGGCGCGGGCGCACGAGCTGGGCCTGAGGGTCATCATTGACCTCGTCCCGAACCACTCCTCTCAGGAGCATCCATGGTTCAAGAAAGCGTTGGCCGCAGCTCCCGGCTCCCCGGAGCGCAACCGCTACATTTTCCGTGATGGCCGTGGTAAGAACGGCGAGCTCCCCCCGAACAACTGGCCGTCAGTTTTCGGCAGCGGCGCGTGGGAGCGCATCATCGAGCCTGATGGCACCCCCGGTCAGTGGTACCTGCACTTTTTCGACGTCTCCCAGCCCGACTGGAACTGGGAGAATTCCGACGTCATCGAAGAGTTCGACCGGGTGCTGAGGTTCTGGTTCGACCGCGGGGTCGACGGTTTCCGCATCGACGTCGCCAACGCGATGGTCAAGGAATCCGGTCTTCCGGACCTCCCCGAGGGTGAAGAATTCGGCGAGCTTGTCGGGGATAGCCCGATGTGGGATCAGCCTGGACTTGCGGCAATTCAGCGACGCTGGCGTGCCATCGCCGACGAATACGCCGATACTCCTGAGGGCCCCAGGATGTTCGTCGCCGAGGCCTATCTTCCCCACGACCGTTTGGTCCGCTACCTCGAGTCAGACCGATTGCACACGTCGTTTAACTTCGAGTTCCTCATCTCGGCGTGGAAAGCCAGCTCGCTTCGCACCACTATCACCGAATCGCTAGCGGCTCACAAGTCGGTAGGCGCTAGTGCCACCTGGGTGCTTGGTAACCACGACAATTTCCGCCCGGTCTCACGCTACGGCAAGGAGATCTCCGGGTTAGATTTCTCAGATCCGTCGGCTCCTCACGCCCGGTTTCATGGCACCCCTACTGATGTGGCTTTGGGACGGCGTCGAGCCCGCGCCGCCGTCATGCTGGAGCTGGCCCTACCCGGTAGCGCCTACATTTACCAAGGTGAGGAACTTGGCCTTCCGGAGGTCGAAGATCTCCCCGAAGAAACCCTCCAAGACCCCACCTGGAAACGTTCTGGACACACAGATCGTGGCCGTGACGGATGTCGCGTTCCCATGCCGTGGAGCGGTTCCGACGCGCCCTATGGGTGGTCGACAAACGCGAAGACCTGGCTCCCCATGCCGAGTAGTTGGGCCGAGTGGACCGTCGAATCTGAGCACAACGATTCATCGTCCTTCCTTACCCTCTACCGCACCCTGCTGGCCGAGCGCCATATCAACCCAGCATTGGGGGCAGGAACGATGTCCTGGAACGAGTCCAGCGACGAGGTTCTCGACTTTTCCCGCGAGCCCGGCTTCCGGTGCATCGTCAACTTCGGCACCAAAGACGTGACAGTGGATGCTGAACTGGTCATCGCGTCGTCGACCCCGTTGGAAACCCGAGGCGGGAGGGTATCGGTTGGTCGCGACCAGGCCGTCTGGTTGCGAACCTAACCGTCGACCGTGACGAGGTGGGCCGACAAAGCCTGCCTCGTCTGGTCATCGATGGGCACCGAGGTACCCGTCTTTGGGTCAGCACAAACCAGCACGGTGGCAGCGTCGAGAGCCGATCCTTCCTCGGTGGCTATCGACCCGGCCAGCGTCATTGACGAGGTTCCCAATCGCGTCAGGGCGGTATGGACTCGGCACGTTCTCTGCGCCGGCAGGACCTGGCGGCGATACCGAATGTCCTGACGCACGACGACCCACATATGGTCCCCAGCTCGTCTCATTCCTGGCGACCACGACGTCGTCGCCAGGATCCTCGCCTCCTGCAAGTACCCGGCCAGACTCACGTTATTGACATGGCCTTGACGATCGACGTCGGACCAGCGGATTGGCACCTCGACGATGTCACCCGTTTCGGACACATCTACCACCTTGATGGGCTTCCACCGCTGCGACTCGACCTTCATGGACTCGAACGCGCCATGCTCACCCTCGGTGAGGCGTCGGGGTCGACCGGTCGCAAAGTCGAAGGGGCAGATGGTTCCCCGAGCACGAGCGACTTCAACGTCGTGGTGCCAGGCGCGATAGTCAAGGACGGTCCGGGCCGCGCCGAGCTGGGAGCAACCGACAGCTACACGCAATGGGCTACGGTCAACCACGAAAGGGGCCAAGAACTCCACATCTTGACTGACAACGACGATCCCCGTGTCAAGCATTTCCTGGGCACCGTTGGTGTAGAACGCCTGATTTCTTGATTCCTGCACAAGCTCGCTAATACGGACGTTATTGACGTGTCCCTGTGCGTCCATATCGGACCAGCGCAGTGGAATATCGACGACGACAGCTCCGGTCATGACGCGGCGCTTCCCCCTGCGGCGCCCGGTTGATCGTTTTCGTCAGCGAACATCTCGTCAAGGAGGTGGGCGTACTTTTCAGCCACCACGCCACGACGCACCTTGAGGCTGGTCGTCACTGAGTGAGAATCCTCAGTCAGGTCGTGGTCAAGAATGGCAAATTTCTTGACGGTCTCCCAGCGTTCAAGCCGCGAATTTGCACGATCGACGTACCCCTGAATACTGCGCCGCACGCGTGGGTCTGCGGTAAGCTCGGCATAGCTGGCCTCAGCTTTACCATGTCTCTTACCCCAGGTCATGAGCGCGTCTTTATCGAGGGTGAGTAGGGCGACCGCGTACTTATGTCCCTCGCCAAGCACGACGGCGTTAGACAAATATGGGCAGTTGGCCATAAGAGTGGCTTCAACCTTCTGCGGGGCGACGTATTTACCACCAGAAGTTTTGAAGAGGTCCCGCTTGCGATCAGTGATGCGCAGGTAGTTCTCCTCATCGAATTCACCAATGTCACCGGTGTGGAACCAGCCATCGGTGAACGTCTCGGCAGTTTTCTCGGGCAGGTTGTGGTAGCCGCGAGCGACGATTGGTCCAGAAACCAACACCTCGCCGTCCGCCGCGATCCGCGTCAGGCATCCCGGCACGACCGGCCCAACAGTTCCCGTGCGAATAGCGGTGGGGCCGCTAAAGAAAGCAACCGCTCCAATCTCGGTGGCCCCGTACCCTTCAACAATGGGAATCCCGGCCGAGAAAAACCATTGCTGCACCTGCTCAGAGAGCTTGGCGCCACCAGAAACCATGAACTCAATCCCGCCGAGCTTGCGGCGCAAGGTGGAGAACACTAGGGCATCAGCGATCTTGCGCTTGGCGGCGAGGGTGGCCGGCAGACGGTCGCCGGCACGGCGATACTGCTGGGCGTCCCGGCCGGTAGCGAATGCCCACCGCGAGACTCGGCTCGTCAAACGCCCCTGCGGGGCGGCCGTCATGACTCCGGCACGGATTTTCTCAAAAATACGGGGCACACCACACATGACTCGGGGTTTGACCTCGCCAAGGCTACGAGCCAACCGCGGGATGCGCGGCTCGACAGCCTGAGTCATGCCAATCTCCACGCAAATCGCGACCAGACACTTGCCGAAAGCGTGAGAAAGCGGCAACCACAGCAGATGAACGTCCCCGCCCCGCAACATGTCAAGGCTCTTCCATGCCTGCCCCATATAAGTCCAAGCCTGGTGAGTCAGTTCGACTCCCTTGGGGGTGCCAGTTGTGCCCGAGGTGTAGATGAGGGTGCACAGGTCGTCCGGCTCGATCGAGTCGATCATGCGGCGGACGAGATCTGGCTCAGCAGCCAAACGACGTCGTCCCTTAGCAATAACGTCAGCCATAGTGGTGAGGCGGTCATCGCGGACCCCGGTCTGCTCGGAGTCGTCGACAAAGCTAATGATGTGTCGGACAACCGCGTCGACTTCCGGGCGCCCCTGGATCTTGGCGACTTGGGCCGTCGAGTCGACGAACAAGATGGACGAGTCTGAGTCGACCAGGATGAAGCTGGCCTCTTGTGGCCCCGAATTCGGGTAGATCGTCGTAGTCGCGCCGCCTGCACAGGAAATGGCCATATCGGCGATGATCCACTCCGTACGAGTCCCAGAGAGCAGGGCGACGCGCCCCTCACGAGAAAGACCAAATTCGATCAGCCCGGCAGCAACCTCGTGGGCCTGGCGACGGAACTCAGCAAAGGTCATCGGAAGCCAGGTATTGGGCTCATCATCGGGGCCCGAAGGTGTCAAGAACGCAATCCGGTTGGGATGAGCATCTGCCTGACGATCAAGCATCGCCCCAAAGTTCTTTGCCGAGGCTGCGAGGAGTTTCCTCTGCACAGCAAGAGTCTCTTCGTCACTGATACGGCTCATGAACACACCCTTTCCTCAGTCAAAGAATGACTTCTGCCACGCTATTGCATGTTTCATTGGCCGATCACCACAACTCCTGACATCAGCTATGGGTGATTGTCGACAAGAGCGGATCGGAAAACATTCCCCCCGGCACGGCTACGATGATGATTATGTCGCGGGGTGGCGCTGGGCGCAGCATTCATGAAGGTGCCAACGAGGCGTCTGATGATGCCGATCCTCAGACGGACAGAGCAGCTGCGGCCCCCTGGTTGAGCATCGAGCAACAGCGTGTTTGGCGAGCATGGCTTCTTGGGTCCGCGCATATCGCCTCTCGTCTCTCGCAGGACCTGCGTCGCCATGGCCTGGAACTATGCGAATACGAGATTCTGGCGAGCCTCTCGGAGGCTGACGACTACGCGGTGCGGATGTCTGTGCTTGCCACCGAGGTGCATCAGTCGAGGTCCCGACTCACCCATACTGTTAAGCGGCTCGAAGCTCGCGGACTCGTTACACGAGAACCCGACGTCCGGGACCGTCGCGGTGTAGTAGCCCGGTTGAGTCCTGCCGGGATAGACCTGCTGCGCCAAGCGGCTCCTGACCACCTTCGTACAGTTCGTCACATTTTCGTCGACCCAGTCGATCCTGAGGACTTCGCAGCCATGGGACGGGCCATGAGAGCTGTTCTCTCCGTGCCAGACTGAGGCCATGACGGCAACCACGGATATTCTCCAGGACTTCCGATCGACGCTGAGGGATCTAGATGCCTGCGCCGTGGACATCCTCGATAGTTCCCCGCTGGCACGCGCCCTCTACTCTTCCGATGCCTCGATCTACCGCGTCGTCCCTACCGCGATCGCTCGTCCCCGTCACATTGACGAACTGTCTGCCCTCGTCACAGCCGCAAGCCAGGTAGGCCTGCCCATCACCACCCGTGGGGCCGGCACGACCTGCGCTGGCAATGCAGTTGGCCCCGGGCTGGTTATCGATACTTCGGCCCACCTCAACCGCATACTCTCCCTCGATCCTCAGGCCCGTACCGCCGTCGTCGAGCCTGGTGTCGTTCAGGACTGGTTGCAGCACGCCGGGGCCCGGCACCGGTTGCGGTTCGGCCCGGACCCGTCCACGTCAACACGTTGCACTATCGGCGGGATGATCGGCAATAACGCCTGCGGGCCGCGCGCGCTGGGATATGGCCGCACCGGGGACAATATTGTGGATCTCGATCTCCTCACCGCCGACGGTCATGTGACGACCCTGCGCCGCGGAGACCTCACTGTGCCGTTCGCCCAACGGCTGGTGGACTTGGCAGACGCGAACCTTGCGACGATCCGGACAGAATTCGCGACCTTCTCCCGCCAAGTTTCCGGATACTCCTTGGAATGGCTGCTGCCGGAACGTGGCCGCAACTTTCCTGCCTTCATCGCGGGCACCGAGGCCACACTGGGCATCGTGACGCGGGCTACCGTGCAACTAATGCGCGAGGCTGCCTACGCAGTCACAGTCGCGCTGGGATATCCGTCCATGCCCGAGGCCGCCGACGCCGTGACTGCCCTATTGCCTTTCTCCCCGGTCGCCTGCGAGGGGTTCGGACGCCGGATCGTCGACGTGGTTGCGCGTGCCGGACGCCCGGTGCCGGAGTTACCGCGCGGCGACGGCTGGATGTTCGTCGAGTTGCGAGGGGACGACGAGGCCGAGGTAGCTTCGCGAGCCCAGAAGCTGGTTGCCGCCAGCGGATGCCTCGAAGGATGGGTCGTTTCCGATCCTGGTCAGGCTGCGGCTCTGTGGAAGATCCGCGCGGATGGTGCGGGGCTCGCCGGAGTCAGCCTTAGCAAGCCGGCCTGGGCAGGATGGGAGGACTCCGCGGTTCCAGCCAACGACCTCGGGGCTTACCTGCGCGATTTCGAAGCCTTGTTGGATGACCACGGCCTGCATGGCCTGCCCTACGGACACTTCGGGGAAGGATGCCTGCACTGCCGCATCGATTTCCCCTTAGAGCAACCAGACGGCCCTCGGCGCTACCGCTCCTTCGTCACTGAGGCGGCTCACCTGGTGGCCCAGCACGGGGGCTCAGTCTCTGGGGAACACGGTGACGGCCGGGCCCGGTCTGCCCTGCTGGATTCGATGTACTCTCCCGACGCCCTGGAGCTGTTCTCCAAGGTCAAGGCCATCCTCGACCCGGACAACCTGTTTAACCCGGGTATTTTGGTGAATCCTGCACCGGTGGAGGCCAATATAAGGACCCACGAATCGGCTCTTTTCCCCATGACCATTTCTCATCCCGA
Source organism: Cutibacterium namnetense (assembly GCF_001642025.1). Lineage (GTDB taxonomy): Bacteria > Actinomycetota > Actinomycetes > Propionibacteriales > Propionibacteriaceae > Cutibacterium > Cutibacterium namnetense. The sequence continues at coordinate 166,667 of NZ_LWHO01000005.1, forward strand.
ATTCGCCGCCGATGTTCATCGCTGTACCGGGGTGGGCAAGTGCATCGCCCGTACCGCCCCTGGCGGGGTGATGTGTCCCTCATACCAGGCGTCCGGGCTCGAGGTTGATTCCACGCGCGGCCGAGCCAGCGTGCTCAAGGAAATGGTCAACGGCACTCTCATTAACGGCTGGGACTCTCCCGAGGTGGAACGGGCGCTGGACCTATGCATGGCGTGCAAGGGGTGCGCCCGAGATTGCCCCACCGGAATCGACATGGCCAGCTACCGCAGCACGGTTCTTGACGAAAAATACCGTCACCGCCCCCGCCCCCGCTCTCACCTGACGATGGGGCTGCTGCCCAGGTGGGAACGTTTGCTCAATCGGGTTCCAGGAGCGCCGTCGCTGGCTAACGCAGTGCTTTCGATGCCGGTCTTCGCACGTCTTGCTAGATGGACAGCCGGGGTGGATCAGCGTCGTCCCCTCCCCCGATTCCAGCCCTCGGCCAGATTGGCCAGTCCGCAGGCCGCCCCGGCTAAGAAGATTGTGGCGGATCCGGAAACATCGCCTTCATCTGCCGCCGACTCACGTTTCCAGACGCGCTGCAACCACGACAAGGGCGACGTCGTGATCTGGGTAGATTCCTTCTCCGACATGCTCGAGGGGTCGGATCTCTCGGCGGTAGTCGCAGTGCTTGCTGACGCCGGTTATCACCCTAGGGTGCTCACCGACGACGTCTGCTGCGGGTTAACGTGGATCACTACCGGTCAACTCGACGGTGCTCGACGTCGGCTGCGCGCTGGCCTTGACGTATTGACTCCCCTGTCCGACGCCAATGTCCCCGTTGTCGGGTTGGAGCCGTCCTGCACCACCGTCTGGCGTGATGACGCACTCCGCCTCCTGCCAGACGACCCACGTGTTCGGCGGGTTGCCCTGAACATGCATACCGTCGCCGAGATGTTGGAGGCAGCGAACTGGACCCCGCCATCTCTGGCCGGCCACACCATCGTCGCCCAACCGCACTGCCACCACGCATCGGTTCTCGGGTTCGGCCCGGACAAGCGACTTCTCGAGGCCGCCGGTGCCACCGTCACGGTGGTGAGCGGATGCTGTGGTTACGCCGGGAACTTCGGCGTCGAGAAGGGCCACTATGACTTCTCAGTGAAGGTTGCTCACAACGACCTGTTACCAGCTATTGAACAGGCCGGGCCCCAAGCCATCATCCTGGCCGACGGATTCTCGTGCCGACGCCAGGTCTCAGACCTGGCCGGACGACGTGCACTGACCCTCTCTGAGGTCTTCGCCTCGTACGTGAAGTAACAGCTCTCGCGTTCTATCTGCCATACCCAACTAGATAGACAGACGTACTAGCAACAGTCATGTTGTAGTCATGGAAGATAACCACTGACCGCCCGAATGGCTCAGGAGGCAACTAGTCTCGGTCCCGGGCTGGATGACAGTCCGGGACCGACTCATGCACTTCGCTCAGTCGCGGGTAAGCCGACGATGCTTCGAGGCGTGTGGACGCGCAGCCTCCGGGCCAAGTCGCTCGATCTTGTTGGCCTCGTAATCAGCGAAGTTGCCCTCGAACCAGAACCAGCGTGGGATGCCATCCTCGTCCTCACCCTCCCAGGCCAGGATGTGAGTAGCAATGCGGTCCAGGAACCAGCGGTCGTGGGAGACCACCACGGCGCAGCCGGGGAATTCCAGTAGGGCATCCTCGAGGCTTGAGAGAGTCTCGACGTCGAGGTCGTTGGTCGGCTCGTCGAGGAGCAACACGTTGCCGCCCTGCTTGAGGGTGAGGGCCAGATTCAGACGGTTGCGCTCACCACCGGAGAGTACCCCTGCCGGCTTCTGTTGATCCGGTCCCTTGAACCCGAAACTAGCGACGTAAGCGCGCGATGGCTCCTCAAAGTTCGCGACCTTAATGTAGTCCAGCCCGTCGGAGACGACCTCCCAGACGTTCTTCTCTGGGTCGATACCGGTGCGGTTCTGGTCGACGTAGGAGAAGCTGACCGTCTCGCCAACTTTGAGGGAGCCAGAATCAGCCTTCTCGAGCCCAACGATGGTCTTAAACAGGGTCGTCTTGCCGACGCCGTTCGGGCCGATAACACCAACGATGCCGGCTCGCGGCAGGGTAAACGAGAGGTCCTTGATGAGGACGCGATCGCCGAATCCCTTGGAGAGATGCTCGGCTTCCAGCACGACGTTGCCCAGACGCGGGCCCGGCGGGATGTTGATTTCGGCGGTGTCGATCTTGCGGTTGCGCTCGGCCTCGGCAGCCATCTCCTCATAGCGGGCCAAGCGGGCCTTGTTCTTGGCCTGACGGGCCTTGGGCGAGGAGCGCACCCATTCCAGCTCCTTCTCGAGGATCTTGGCGCGTTTAGCGTCTTTCTTACCCTCGATCTGGAGACGCTTACGCTTGGTGTCCAGGTACGTCGAGTAGTTGCCCTCGTAGGGGTGCAACTGGCCGCGATCTACCTCACAGATCCACTCGGCGACGTGGTCAAGGAAGTAGCGGTCGTGAGTGACGGCTAGTACGGCTCCCGGATAGGACTTGAGGTGTCCCTCCAACCAGTTGACGGACTCGGCATCCAGGTGGTTGGTGGGCTCGTCGAGGAGCAGCAGGTCAGGCTGCTCGATCAGCAGCTTGCACAGCGCGACACGACGCCGCTCACCGCCTGACAAGACGTCAACAGGGGCGTCGCCAGGGGGACACTGCAAGGCGTCCATGGCCTGCTCAAGACGGGTATCGATATCCCACGCGTTGGCGTTATCGAGCTCGGTCTGCAGCTCACCCATCTCGGCCATCAAGGCGTCAAAGTCGGCGTCAGGGTTGGCCATCTCGGCGGAGACTTCCTCGAACCGTGCCAGCTTGGCTTTGATGTCGCCAACGGCCTCTTCGACGTTCTCGCGAACAGTTTTGCCCTCGGTGAGCGGGGGCTCCTGAAGCAGGATTCCGACGGTGGCACCCTTAGCAAGGTTGGCATCGCCGTTATTAGGTTTATCGAGCCCAGCCATGAGCTTGAGCATCGTCGACTTGCCAGCGCCGTTCGGTCCGACAACACCAATCTTGGCGCCCGGGAAGAACGACAGCGTGACATTGTCAAGGATAACTTTGTCACCCACCGCCTTTCGGACGTTGTGCATGGTGTAGATGAACTCGGCCATCGGCACTCCTCCAGAATCTGCGAGAACGGGGCGGCCGGCACTTCACCGACCGCTGCACAGTATGCCAGCCGTTATAACGACTCCCGCCACCAACTCATTCCCGAATCGACCCCAATCGGCCTCAGGAGCCAACCAAGTCGACGTCGCCGTCAACCACCTCGACCTCCTCATCGACCTCCTCAGGCGAATCTTGCACCACCCGATCATCACCCAAGGGCGCCTCGGCACGTTTCTCGGGTCGACGGCACATGGCGGGCAACCGGGATAGGTCAGGTCCAACATTATGTGCAACGACAATGAGTTGCTCGTGAGAGCCCTCATCGTCGATCCAACCGCGGGTACGAAGTCGCCCGGTCACCATCACCGGATCCCCCTTACGCAGGGAAATATGGCAGTTATCAGCGAGTCGGCCATAGACGTGCACCGACATCCAGGTCGTCGTCCCATCGACCCACTCACCCTGCCTCATGACGCGAGGGGTGTGGGCAACCCGGAATCTGGCTCCCCGCCAACCCTCTCCGATTTTCATCTCGACGTCGGTTCCGAGGTTTCCGGTGAATGACACGTTTGCGTCCATCTGTGAGCTCCTTTCACTCACATACGGTTATCGGCACAACTCCCGAAATCCGCCAAACAATATCTCAGTTGTGGATAACCTCCAGGCGACACCATTCAGCAACTGTGGATAACGACGGTCAAGACGCTTTCGCCACGATCTTCGCTACCTCGTCGTGGCGAGCCAACTCGGCATTTACCGGATCAATGACCGACTGCCACGCGACGTCAGTGAGATTAGCCCGCAATTCAGAGCTGGCATGACGTGCGGCAACTCGGGCATCGGCCTGCACACCAACCTGACACAACAGAGAAACCACAATCCCCGCAATAACCCCACCCAGAACCATAAGGGTCGGCACAGGGAAGTGATGCCATCTCACCGGCGGAAGCCGAAACTGGAAGTAGGCACTCAGGACATCGACGGCGAGCCATGCCAGCCCGACTACCACGATGACCATGAGGATCCACTGCACCACGGTCACAAGCTTCCACCAGCCAGTGCCGTGGTGTACTCCCAGATCAGTGGACGCGACGGCCCGGTCGATGTCGTCGGGAAGGTTTGTGCGATGGGACAGCGATGCCGCACGCACCGCATCGGCCCAGGGGCGCGGAAGTCCTTCAGATGCTTCCGACGCCAACGCACGCACTGCGGTATCGATTTTGGCTCCAGCGACCCCAACTCGCGCCGTCAAAGCGCTGCGCTGTACATCAGTGGGTTCTGTGCCACCTGCCAGTTCCTTCTTCCGTGTGGCGCCCAAGTCCAGATGCAACCGGTGCAGCGGGTCCGGGCGAAGCCTCGATACCCACGCTGTCACCGGCCAGCCGGTAGCCCGATGCCCCCTCTTGCGATAGGCATCCCGAGTCGCTTCGACGACTGGTTCGACGCCGCCGGCGGTGCACAGAGCCGCAATCAACTGATCGACCGAGCCCTGACTCACCTGACCCGCCGCGTCTCCGGTTGCCTCCGCCAGGCATTGCGAGACATTGTCGAGATCAGCGTGCAGCCGGGCCGCTTGGGTCTTCTTGGCACGTACAGTGCGAGCCAGCGATACCCGCATGTCCTCCACGCCCTCACCTGTGGTCGCTGAAATTGCCATGATCTTGGCTTTTCCTAGGCCCTCAGAATCCAGCAGGCGACGAAGATCGCGCAGACAGTTTTTACGCTGCTCACGGTCAAGGCGGTCAACCTGATTGAGAACCACCGTCATGACCTCAGAGTGGCTAGCCAACGGCGTCAGATAGCGGGTGTGCAAAGCGGCGTCGGCATACTTCTGCGGGTCGACTACCCACACGATCATGTCGACCATCTCGACAAGCCGGTCGACCTCGAGCCGGTGCTCGATGCGCACCGAGTCGTGGTCTGGCAGGTCCAGTAACACCAAACCATCGAGAGCATCCTCACTACCCATGTGGTGACGACGAAGAACGTCTAGCCAATCCAACAAGGCCTCCGCCGATTCCGACCCCCATACCGCAGCGGTGGCCTTGGACGTCGTCGGACGCCGCACCCCAGGATCGGCCAGCTCTGCACCTGCCAAGGCATTAAACGTCGAGGACTTCCCTGAGCCCGTCGCTCCGGCAAGAGCAATGACGGTGTGGTCTCCGCCAATTCGGCAGCGCTGATCGGCCCGTTCCACAACGCCACGAGCTCGAGCCACGACGTCGTCAGGGATGCGTCCTTCAGACAGGTCAACCGCTCGGGTCAGTAGGTCGATACGTTCAGCAAGGTCGACGCGACGTCGCCTCATCATTCCTCCTGACGAGACTCGGGTTCTACAACGACCGCCGGTTCGACGATCTCAGCATCAAGGGCCGGCGTGTCCGCTGGTAGCTGCCCCTTTTCGGAAGCCGGGGATGTCTCGATTTCGGGATCCTGACGACGGGTTCGGATCGTCACCTGATCTCTGCCGGGCTCTGGCGCGTCTTGGATCTGTCGGATCTCCTTGATCGACGCGCGAATTCGGGCCGGAAGCTCAGCATCGACCCCGAAGGTGTCAAGAACAGCCTGGTACCGCGTCACCTCGTTAGCAAGCAAACCTTCAACCCGCGCGTCGAGCTGATCCTTGGCGACCTTCGCCAGACGTCGCACCGCATCGTCACCAAAGAGTGCCTCCAGTAGACGCTGGGCAACAACGGCTGAACCTCCGGCGATCCCAGCTTCGGCTCCCGATAATCCACCGGTGTGAGCGAAGACGACGAGCATCAATGCAACTGAAACACCATTGACACCGAAAGCCATGAATCGCGCCCTGGAACGTTTATTCATGCCCTCCCCGGCAACGAGCTCCATGACGTCTGCCTGCCAGGCTCTCACCATCCGAGAGGCAGCCTCATCAAACCCCTGCGACGGGCGGGACAGATTCTCGTCGGTTCCTTCCAGGACGCTGCGACCCGCCGGATCGGTCTGCCACACGGACTCAATCCGCTCACACCCGCCCTGGGTCTGCGCAAGAATGAGACTCTCCAGACCGGATTCCACTGCGACGCTGACCTTCTCGACCTCCGGCGGCGCCCCCTTGAACACCTGCACCACGCGGTCTCGGAACCAGGAAACCTTCGCCTCCATAGCGCGCATGAACTCGCCGGTCCCAACGAACTCGTGCCACCGTGCCAGTACCTCGCCGCTCAACAGAGTGCCGTCAGCGGACTGGGCAGCAATCGATCTTGAAGACTCAGCCATGATCGCTTGGGCATCCTCGTACAGGCGCGATGCCGCAACCGCCTGCGCTTCCAGACCGCCAGCGACGTACGAGGACCTCTCACATACTGAACCGATCGCCCCAGACAAGGTAGATGCAATGACCTCACGTCGCTTCTGCTGATCTTGGGCCAAGCTCGATAAGAAGAATCGCAGCGGGGCGACGGCCTGATCGGGAAGCAAACCCGCATCATTTGTCTTGGTCTCTGGGACAGCAAAAAGCGGGGAATCAGCCAGACCACTGTCCGTCATGAGTCGGCCGAGGTCTGCCGGCACCTCTCTCATGGCCTCCGCAGGGACACGGTCACACACCACCGCGACCGACGCGTGCCTGTTCTGAGCCTCGTTGAGGAAATCCCACGGCACCGCGTCAGCGTAGCGGGCTGCTGAAGTGACAAAAACCCACAGATCTGCGGCCTGAAGCAACTGAGCCGCCAGATCACGGTTGCGCGTCACCACAGAGTCGATGTCCGGAGCATCGAGGATGGCCAAACCTCGCGGGATCCCTGGCTCCGCGACAAGCTGCAAACTCGACGCGTCGTTACTGGCCACCCGGGAACGCGCCAGGGTAGGCAACACTCGGTCTCCGTCGAACCAAAAAGCGTCCGCAGGGTGGTGAACGAGAACGGGTGAGGTCGTGGTGGGGCGGATCACCCCCGGTTGCGTCACCATCCGACCCACTAAAGAGTTCACCAGGGTTGATTTACCTGCCCCGGTCGAGCCTCCTACCACCGCCAGGAGCGGCGCATCAATAGTCTCTAGACGCGGCAAAATGTAGTCGTTGAGCTGGTTAGCAATGCGTCGCGCCAATCCGGCCTGGGTAATAGCTTCGGGCAAATCCAGGGGGAACTGGGCCTGACGCAGGTTGCGCCGCAGATCAGTCAACGACAGCAGCATCTGCTCGGTGTTCATGGTGATCCTTCCTGGTCACTCGTCAGGCCCGTGGTGGTGCCCACTGCAACTCGTTGTTGACCGGCTGGTTGTGACGTCGCTTGAGGAATGCGGGCAGTCTGGGTTTCGACAGTTTGGCACCTTGGGCGACGGTGACAGCCATTGGACGCAGCACGTTCATGCGATTGATGAGCTGGATCTGATGCGGACCAGGATCATCGTCCAACCCACGCACAATGGCGTCACGCAGGTACGCGAGATCCGTCCCAACACGCAGGAACTCTAAAGTGTGCCACCACCGACGCGGCCCCTGACTGAGGGCCACCAACGCCGCCCACTGACGACGCCGCAGGACCGAGAGAGTTTCCGCGTCAGAGTTTGGCAACCATCCGGCCTTGACGTAATCCTCGAGTCGATGTCGGATCATCCTGCCCTCGCGCACCGTACGGATGACCATGAAAACCACGACAGAAGCGACGATACCGAGGGCAACGAACCACAACTTCTTGAGCGCCGTCATCGGCAAAACCGAAGAGAACCCATTGAAGAGCATGTGGCCCACTACAGCCATAACGAATCCCGTCGTCGGAGCGAAAATCCTCACAAGCCGACTTCGTGACCTCAACCCGAGAGCCAGACCGATACCCGTCATACTGGTGAACAGCGGATGACCAAAAGAGGCATACACCCCCCGCAACAGCACTAGCTCCATGACGGCCTGCTTCGGGTCCCCGGCCGAAGCCGTCACCCGGGCATAGTTGTCCGCACGGGCGTAGTACATGATGTTCTCGACGAAGGCGAAACCAATTGCCGAGAGCCCAGCCATGCTCACCGTCTGAACTACCGAGGTCATCCGTCGCCCCGTGACGACGGCCAGTGCGAAGAGCACAAGTGCCTTGCACGATTCCTCAACAAAGGGGGCCGAATACACCGCTGGACCAGCGCCCGATGCTGGATCAACCCCACCTGTCACGGAGAGCATCCCGGCCATCCACGTGTTCACGTGCATGCTAATCCAGGTCGCTACGCAGGCTCCCCAACAAAAACAGAGAAACCACACGTGCAGGTGCCGGGTTCTGAATCGATCAAGGAGAATAAAGATCGCTGACCACACAGCAGCCGTCGGCCATGCGTAGTGGAAGCCCAGCTTCAAGGACTGGTCGGTGATTCCCGGAATGACGCCCTTCTGGCCTTCCCGCTTGACCTCAGTATCGGCGTGCACGATGACGTAGGTGTGAACCAAGCAGGCCGCTGAGATCAGCACCACCGAAAGCAACACCCAGAACCACGGGTTACGCAACAGACGCTGCCACCAGGGACGACGCACAACGGGCGTGGGGGCAACGTACGACATAACTGAAAGACTACCGGCCGCCCGGGACAACTTTCGATGCGTCAACTCCTCGCCCGGCGAAACACGGGGAAGAACAGTGGCGGCCCGGGTGGGAATCGAACCCACGCGCGACAGATTAGAAGGCTGCTGCTCTATCCGCTGAGCTACCGGGCCATATCTGACATCCTATCGGGATTGTGCCTCGATGACCCAGCCAGCCCCAACCAGGTGGCGAACACGTCTGCGTGCATCTACTCGACGACCTAACCTTTCCCCGTGACTGATTCGACGCACACAGATCCTCCTACCCCTTCGGTGAAGTGGTCGTCAATCATTGTTTCGGCCTATCTACCGACGCTGATGTCCTCCCTGGGCTACGGCGCAGTGATCCCGCTTATCCCGCTCACCGCAGTACATATCGGAGCATCGCCGGCCCTCGCTGCCGCGATTGCCGCGCTCGTCGGTATCGGCCAAATCATCGGCGATGTCCCTGCCGGGTGGCTCGTGACAAAAATCGGTGAGAAATGGTCCCTGGTGATGGCCATGCTCATTGACGCGGTTGCGCTGGTGTCCATGGGGCTGGTGCACCACCTTGGCTTACTGGCCGTCGCGGTCCTTATCAACGGCATGGCCGGTGCCGTATACGGCATTGCCCGGCAGAACTATCTGACGGTGGCGATCCCATACCGATACCGAGCTCGCGCGCTGTCCACCCTCGGCGGAGTGTTCCGGGTGGGTTGGTTTGTCGGCCCCATGGCCGGGTCGTGGATTCTCCGCGAAGCCTCCATGTCATGGGCATATGGATTTGCATCTATTGCCAGTGTTCTCGCCGCCGCCGTGACCACGGTAATGCCCGACCTTCCCCCAGTAGATACCCCACAAACCGCCGCCGAGAATGCCCCCACCAAAATCTCGACGTGGACGATAGCCAAACAGAACTCCAAGGTCCTGTGGACAACAGGATTAGGAGTAACAGCTCTCATGGTCGTCCGGTCCGCGCGACGGTCCCTACTCCCGCTGTGGTGCCACGTCAACGGTCTTACCCCAGCCACCACGGACCTCATCTATGCCTGGTCGATGGCCGCTGACGTCTTGCTCTTCCTGCCCGGCGGAGCCCTGATGGACAGATTCGGACGCTGGTGGGTGGCAGTGCCGTCGATCTTCATCCAGGCCGTCGCACTCCTCACCTTGCCACTGGCCCATACCGCGACGGCGATCGGCCTCGTCGCCCTCATCATCGGTATTGGCAACGGTGCCAGCTCCGGCATCGTCATGACGCTAGGATCCGACGCCTCTCCTGATATCGGACGCCCACAATTCCTGGCGGCGTGGCGGCTCCTCTCTGACACTGGTTCGGCAATGGGACCAGTCGTGGTCACCCTCGTCACCCTGGCCTGGCCGTTGTCAGCCGCCAGCTTCGTGATGTCGATCATCGGTTTGGTCGGCAGCTACTGGATGGGACGCTGGGTGCCGCGCGGCAAACGCTAGCTGGCGCCGTCCTCGCCAACCCGCTGTCACAACCACCGACTAGGCTGTCATGCCGTGAGAGACATGCTGGTGTGGATCGATTGCGAGATGACCGGGCTCGACCTGGCCCACGACGGGCTCATTGAGGTGGCCGCCCTGGTCACCGATGGACAGCTCAACGTCCAAGGTGAGGGGGTGGACGTCATCATCAAGCCCGAACCCCAATGGCTCGACCACATGAATGACTTTGTGCGCGACATGCACACCAAGTCTGGTCTCCTTGAAGAGCTCGACAAGGGGCTGACGATGGCGCAAGCCCAGGAGCAAGTGCTCGACTACATCCGCACCTACGTCCCGCAGGCTGGTAAAGCACCGTTAGCTGGCAACACCATCGGCACCGATCGCTCCTTCCTAGCCAAGGACATGCCTGAGCTCGAGTCCTACGTGCACTACCGCAACGTCGACGTCTCCTCCATCAAGGAGCTGGCACGACGCTGGTATCCGCACGCATTCGGACACTCCCCAGAGAAGCAGGGCAACCACCGGGCACTGGCTGACATCCAGGAATCCATTGAGGAGCTCATGTACTGGCGCGAGGCCCTCATGGTTCCCTCCCCTGGGCCGGCGACCAAGCGTTGTGATGAGATCGCAGCCAAGTATCAGGGCCTCCTCACCGGGGCCGGGAAAGACTGACACCGGGAGCGGGAAAGCCGAAGTTGCATTTCAGTTTCAGAAGACGATACCCTTCACGGGTTGCCTGATGAAGGTACGTGGTGGCTATAGCTCAGTCGGTAGAGCACCTGGTTGTGGTCCAGGGGGTCGCGGGTTCAAGTCCCGTTAGCCACCCCGCTTTTTAAGGAGGGGGAGACGACTCCCCCTAACCCCCTCGAGCGGGTCAAGACCCTGCGGAAGTCCAGGTTCACCTCACGCCTCCCGGGGATCTTCTCAAATACTTTTCCGTCATCACCGGCGCATAGTGTCGAGGAGCTCGTCGATCTCTCCGAACCTCTCCACCGTCGGGGAGTCGATGACGTTACCCCGGGCGATCACCTTCTCAACTCCTTCTAGAGCGCGCAGATCATCGAGCGGGTTAGCTCCCAACACCAGCAGGTCGGCTGACAGCCCCGGCTCCACCGCACCCGTCACGGATTCCAGTCCAAGCATTTTGGCATTGACCCTAGTCACGGCCTCCAACGCCCTGGCCGGAGGCAATCCTGCTCGCGACACCACAAGGTCGAGTTCACGCCACATGGCATAGTGCGGGGTGAAGGTCATCGACGAGTCCAAACCCGACCCAAGTACGACGTCATTTCTGATGGCGTCGCGAATACCCTGAGTCATCGAATCCAGCACGATCCGGGCATTCTCCTTGACGACCTCGCTAGCCCCGGTGATGTTCCGATCAATCTCGACCAGCGGCGCCGCAGCCAACAGGGTCGCGTCTAAAGCTGACCATCCGCGTAACGACTTCGGATTGTCGTGGAACAGCTCAACAATCTCATCTGTCATGGCCGAGCCGTGTTCAATGGTGTCGACACCGGCTTTCAGAGACCTCAGGACTCCCTCGGGGCTCTGGGCGTGAGCAGCGACAAGCACCCCTGCCGAGTGGGCCTCTTCGCAAATCGCCGTCATCTCCTCAACCGTCATCTGCGGTCGCCCGGCCTCACCCACGACCTTGGCATCCGTGACGCCACCAGTCGCGGCGATCTTGATCGACGTTGCGCCCAGATGCAGGTTTTGGCGCACTGCCTTGCGCCCCTCCCACGGCGCGTCAACGACTCGGGCAAGCCCCAACTCAGCCCCGTGCCCGCCAGTGATAGCCAGTAGCGGTCCCGACGCCGTGATCCTCGGCCCTGGCCACCGCCCGGTTTCGCTGTCTCGTCCCAACGTGATGGCCTCGTTGTCGTACTCGCCGAGGCAACGGAGGGTCGTCACTCCCGCATTGAGCTCACATTCCACGAATCCGCGCGCACGCTCACGCAACATAGGACGCCCCAGCGGGGTCTTCCAGAACCCCACTATGACGCGGGCAGCAGCAGGAATCGTTAGCGTCTGCGGCAGCGGTCGCCCATCCGCCATGAGGTGAGCGTGAGCATTAATGAGACCCGGCATCACCCACTTCCCGGCACAGTCGATCTGACGCTGCGCTGATGCTGCCCGGTCCGCGAGCTCCTGGCTCGGCCCAACAGCAGTAATTGTGCCGTCCTCTCCGACAAGCACTGTGCGATCCGTCAGCAGGGTGCCGCTGCGATCACACGTCAGCAGGTTCGCACCGGTGAGGGCAAGTGTCGTAGCCATCGTCATCATCTCCTTGCAGAACGACGCTTTACCTATCATTGTCCAAAACCAGCCGGGGGCGTCCACGATGTGAAATATGTGATTTTTGGCCACTTCCGCGTCTTCGACGAGACACAATGCTTTCCATGACCGTGGAGAATCAGCATTCCGCCGCTGAAAGCCAGCATCTCCGGCGGAGCCTCAGCAATAGGCATATCCAGCTCATTGCCATTGGCGGTGCCATCGGTACCGGCCTGTTTATGGGCTCTGGCAAGTCCATCCACACGTCTGGTCCGAGCATCGTGGTGGCCTACCTCGTCATCGGCGCAATGCTCTTCTTCGTCATGCGTGCCATGGGTGAGTTGTTGCTGCACAACCTGCAATGGAAGTCTTTTCAGGATTTTGCCGCTGACCTTCTCGGCCCGTGGGCAGGATTCTTTCTGGGATGGACGACTGGTTGTGCTGGGTCGTCACGGGTATGGCCGACGTCATCGCCATCACCTCGTATTGGAGTTTCTGGACTCACGACCGCACGTGGGCTTTCATCCTCACCGCGGCGACACTTCTCTTACTCCTCGCCCTTAACCTCTTAACGGTAAGACTTTTCGGCGAGCTGGAATTCTGGTTCGCCCTCATCAAGATCGTCGCGATCCTCACCCTCATTGCAGTGGCAATTGTGCTCGTCATTATGGGATTCACCTCGGCCAGCGGGTACAAAGCGTCGGTGTCGAATCTGTGGTCCTATGGTGGTTTCGCTCCACGCGGCTGGAGCGGATTCTTCGGCGGCTTCCAGATCGCAGTCTTCGCCTACGTCGGCATCGAGCTGGTCGGCACCACCTCTGCTGAGACCGCCGATCCCCCTAAGACGATGCCCAAAGCCATCAACGCTGTGCCGGTCCGTATTCTCGTGTTCTATGTGGCAGCTCTACTCGTCATGATGTGCGTTACCCCATGGAATCTCATCCAGACCGATTCCTCCCCCTTTGTCCAAATGTTCGGGCTCATCGGATTTACCGCAGCGGCCGGCGTCATGAACTTCGTCGTCCTCACCTCAGCAGCATCGAGCGCCAACTCAGGCGTCTACTCGACGTCTCGCATGCTCTACGGCCTGGCCCACAAGGGCATGGCGCCCCGCGCGTTCGGCAAGCTGTCACACCACGGCGTCCCTGGCTGGGGACTGCTCTGCACCGTCATCCTCATCGGATCGGCCCTCGTCCTCGCCGCAAAAGACTCGGTCGTGGGGGCATTCACACTCGTTACGACAGTGGCGGCCGTGCTGTTTATCTTCGTATGGAGCATGATCCTCATCAGCCACATCGTCCACGTACGGCGCGACCCGCAAGCTCATGCCGAGTCGATCTATCCGATGCCGGGCGCCAGCTTCATGCCGTGGGTCGTACTCGCTTTCTTCGTCTTTGTCATCGTCCTTCTCACTGGAGCTAGCGATACACGTCAGGCCTTGCTTGCTACTCCCATCTGGTTCGTCGTACTAGCTATTGCATGGGCGATCGTCCGGCGCCGCTCCCACCGCGACGACCTCGAGACTGATCTGCCGACCGACTGAGACCGGCCGCTACAGTGAGTACGGTCGAATCCGGTCATTGCGGGGGTAGTCATGTCCAACGAGGGCGCCATCGGCGAATCGACGGCTAAGCGCGTCGGTAGCCACTACGTTCTCGACGATGTTCTCGGACGCGGTTCCATGGGTACGGTGTGGCGTGGCCACGACCTCAATAACGGATCTGCCTGCGCCATCAAGATTCTCAACCCAAGCCTGACAACGGATAAAGGCGCAACCCGACGCTTCATCGATGAACGTGACATCCTCATGTCCGTCGACGATGACGCCGTTGTCCGGGTCACTGACATGGTTGTCGAATCCTCAACGTTCGCCATCGTCATGGAATTGATTGATGGCCCGGATCTCGCACGAGTCCTGAAAACCCTTCCGGATCACCGCCTGGAGCAACGCACAGCGGTCTCCCTGGGAATCGAGGTTTGCCAGGCTCTCTGCGCAATTCACCGCGCCGGTATTCGGCATCTCGACATCAAGCCAGCGAACATCCTTGTTGAGGATTCCGAGAATGTCCGCGGGGCGCGGATCACCGACTTCGGCGTCTCCGAAATGGTCGCCCTTCATGGGCCGCGTGAAATCGCCGGCACCCCGTATTACCAAGCTCCTGAGGTTGCAGCCGGTTGGACGCCGACGGCAGCCAGCGATCTGTACTCATTTGGTGCGACCCTCTATGAGATGCTCGCCGGCCATGTGCCGTTCCTGGCTGATTCAGCTGGAAACCTGTTACGTAATCAGCCACCACAATTCATCCCAGGCATCGAACCAAGGCTGTGGAAAACCGTGCTGACGTGCCTGTCCCCTGATCCCTCTCAGTGTCCCGATAGCGCTGAAGTACTGGCCTCTGAATTGCGTTCGTGGCTCAGCGGAGGCCAACCGGTGCGACTCGTCAGACCACGGCCTCGGCCTGCCCGACCCGTTCCGCAACCTAGGCCTATGTCACAACCGGTACGCCCGCGGTCGGCACCATCAGCGATGAGCGGTGCCGCTGCGGCCCAAACGCCGTCGGCGACGCCCGTCGCTGCGCACCAGCGCGGCAAGGGCTGGGGCATTGCACTGTTAACTGTGCTAATGCTGGCTGGAACCGGGATGTTCTTCTATCTCAAGGGGATACCCGGTTCTCATTCGGATGCTGCCCCTCAGTCGGCCCAGGCACGAATCCTTACCCCAGAGGCTAGGCCGACGCGAACTGTGACGGCTCATGCCACGGTGACAGCGGTGAGTTATCCTATACAGATCCAACTTCCGGGCGGGGCGGTGGAGTGTGGCCAAGGGTCCTGGATCGCAAATCCGCGCACCCCCTGTTCCCTGGCATTGGAAGTCGTGCAGTCTGTACCAGCAAACCATCCGGCAAGCTTCGCGGTTGACGCGAGGGATTCAAGAACAGGGAAATCACGACATTTTTCCTGCAGTACCGTCGGGCAATACGTCGACTGCGGCAGTCAGGATCTCGAGGTCTATCTCGTCATACCCGAACGATAAGTCGCTGGCACGGTACTGATAGCCGATCTACTGTGAAATACTTCTGACCATGAGACGGCGAACAATCATCGCAGCCGGTTTGAGCATGCCACTTACTGGATGCGTCTCTCAAGGCTCCCAGCCCGAGGAACTACCATCCGCAACGGTAACGTCGTCACCGACTCTTTCTGGCACCTCGAAGCCATCCTCAGCGAGCCCGACACCGACTTCATCCGAAACCCCGACGGCTATTTCCAAACCGGCCCCGATTCGCCTGAACCCGCGAGCCACTGAGATCGTCAAGAAATTGTCTCCGGCGCAACGTGCTGGCCAGTGCGTTCTCGTCGGTGTGGTGCCGTCAGACTCCCCCGAATACATCGCTAATCTCATTGACTCCCAGTGCCTAGCCGGAATCTTCCTGCTGGGGCACTGGGCTAGTAGGCCCCAGCTTGAAGCCATGCTCAGGGCTGTCAATAGCGTCAGCCCGCAGGGCATCAAACCCATCGTTGCGACTGACCACGAGGGCGGCGAGATCCAGAACGTCCGGGTACCAGGAGTCAATCGCCTACCGAGCCAGGAAGCTTTAGCCCGGATGTCTCCAGCCAAGGCACAAGCAGTGGTGACGACCGGTGCTCGCCAACTCGCCAATCTCGGCATCCATATGGTCTTCTCTCCCGTGGCTGGCGTGATCGACCCTGACCTTGGGGTACGCAATAAGCCAATCGCCAAGCATCATCGTGGTTTCGGAACCAATCCGCGCCTCTGCGGGCAATACTCAGCTGCCGTCATTGCAGGGCACCGCAAGGCTGGGATCATCTCGACTACTAAGCATTTCCCTGGAATTGGACGGATCACCGAGGACACCGATTTCAAAACTGATGGGATTACTGACGCTAAGACCACCCGCCACGACCGGTATCTTGAGTCCTTCCGAATGGCCTTGGACGCTGGATCTGAAGCCGTCATGATCGCATCTGCCTACTACTCGAAGATCGATCCCGGCACCCTCGGGTTGTTCTCCTCGAAGGTTATGACAGATATGCTGCGCGGTGATTTCGGTTATCAGGGACTCATCGTGTCCGACGACCTGGGAAGTTCAGTTTCAGTATTCTCAGTCGATGGTGGCCATCGGGCAAGCAAATTTGTCTCTGCCGGCGGCGATCTAGCTATCACCGCTGATCCTGGCTTGGCAGGCCCCATGATTCGCGCGTTGACGTCGATCGCGACGTCAACGCCGGGCAAAAAACGCCTTGCTAACGCTGCTAGCCATGTCATCAATGTCAAATTGGCGCATTCACTGACGAAGTGAGGGGAGAATGAATCGTGACTGACGATGGATTCGGCAAGGACAAGCACCCAGATGATTCGCGCTCTGGCTACGACGACGCCGAGTTGGCCCCCGAGCAACCCGATCCGGATAGTGGCCAAAGGCAAGATGACGAGCCCACCCAGGAGCTCTCACAAAGTGGTGAGACTACGCAGCAATTCTCGACGAATCCTGGCGATTCCCACTACCAGTACGGCAACCAGCAGTATCCGCAGCAAAACGATTCTCAGAACGTCCAGTACTCCCAGGACTGGAACCAGTACCCACAAGACTGGAACCAGTACCCCCAGAGCAGCGATGCTTGGGGTAGCCCAGATTCTGCTGGATGGGGCCAGCCAACGAGCCAGTATGAAGGCTGGACTGGCCAATATCCTCAGCAGGGTTGGGACGGACAAACCCCCCAGAACGACCCAAACTATTACTTCGACAGCGCCGGCGAACGTGGGCCTGGCTGGTATGACCCTTATGGAGCGTTTTTCCCTGCAACGCAGGCATACGAGCCTGACGTACAGCCAGATCCCGATAGCTACATGGCTGAGGGAGCTCCCGCTGGTGCGACCGCTGCCGACCGTGACAACATCAGCGAGCCGGTCGGCGGGATCCCGTTCAGCGATGCTCCCCAACCTAAGCACAAAAGCCAATACTGGATTATTGCCGTTACGGCAATTCTCGTCGTTGCCCTCGGTGCCGGAACATTCCTCTATCTGAGGTCTAAGTCGGAGTCAACGAAGGCCGTTCCTGCACTAGCATCGAAATCTGCGGCCTCGGCTTCAAAGACCCCCACCCCTGAGGTCACGGTCACCTCAACATCGACGGCCACTGCCGGCGCTACGAATGTCACACCGGCCTCCGCTACACCGATGCCGAGCGTTCCCAACAATGCCTCGACCACCCCGTCACCTGACCTCGTCCGTCAACTATTCAATGCTCCTGACGCGCAGGTGCAGTGGGTTAGCCTGGCTGCTGATGGACAAAACGCTGCTGTCGCCTATGCGCCTACGTTTAATATCAACGGTAAGTCGGCTGGCCCCAATGGCGGGCACCTGGTCATGCGGAAGAACGGAAGCCGCTGGGAGCCTCTCCCCCAGGGCGGTATCGTTACCGATGACAATGACTGCGACGCAATGCTCAAGACCTTGGGAAATAAGGTAGCTGTCGCAGCTAGCCAAGTCATGAACAACAAACAGTGCGATGCCGCCATCGTGTACGACTTGGCTAGGGAGAGCCCTATCCGCCTCGGCGAAATGGCAGGTGTTGGACCTCTTAACTTAGATAAGAGCACCTCCGAACTTGCCAGTACAATCCACGTCATTCCTGAGGGTGTCAGTGACGGTTGTACGCGAAACAGCCCCGCATATAGCCGGTACGACGGCTTCCTCGGCGGCGTCTGGGCCCAAGGTGGCAAGCCACAGGCATATCTCTTTAACGGCGGCAACAACGCCACCTCAAACGGAGCACGCATCGGAATCACAGAGGCGCAGCTGCGGTCCGACTATTCCAAGCTCAAGCTGACCGACGTCAGCACGGAATTCTCGGGAATAAAGCTGGGCTATCAGAAGGCCCTCGCATATTCATACCACGGCAAAGAAATCGATTACCTCTTTAGCGGTGGCAAGGTTGTCGCCTACATGATTAGGAATTCTGACTTCAGCCCAACGTACTGCTGATAACCAGGTTCCCACGACGTGGCCTCCTTCTCGACAGGAGGCCACGTCGTTGTCTCTTAGGATCGTGTGACAGTCCTGAATGCGCATACGCGTCAGGACGATGAGCGCGTCACGCGCGGCGGCTGTGGAGCGGGCGCTGATACTAGCGAATTCATCACGTTGTCACGTGTAGCTCAAGCCAGAATCACTGGATATCAGACAGGAATATGATCCAGACGAATCGTTTGGTGCGTGGCGTCACAACACAAGGAGCCAGGATTGGGTAAGAGCCCTATCCCCTGGCTGGGGCATGCGCCCGGTTAGGAGTCAAGCGGTTAGACGGGTTCATGGCGAACTGGCTGGTGGGTGGTGTTTGTGGGGGTGTGGCCGTGCCCGCGTATACGCCCGTGTGTGCGGCATGGTGAACACGGGGTCACTGGCAGGCATTCTCGGGGGAATGCTCGCCA
>NZ_LWHO01000010.1:0-48565 GCF_001642025.1 Cutibacterium namnetense
AGATAATTGCCCCACCATAGCCAACCAAGACCAAACCGACACCGACCACGACGGTATCGGAGACGCCTGCGACCCCCACACCACCACGAAGGCGCCCCGATGACCACCTGCGAAAACACACTCGAACAGCAATACCGCCACGCGCCCCTCAACGTCCTGGCCACCGGAACCATCGTCGGAGCCGTCTGGGCACTAGCGATATTGAGAATACCAAGTATTCGCAATATTAGCAGGTGCAGACATTAAGCTCGGCTCACCTAGATTATTCATGTCATTTATTTTTCCTGCAGTTGGGTGGCTCGCTGGGCCGTGGGAAAAGGCCGCAGTTTCCCGAGACAATGTGGCAAAACAAAAACGCAGAGTTAAGGCCATCACTGCCGTCATGTCGAGCCTTGCTGGCGTGCTCATGGGCTCCATGGAATATTTTCTTACGAGCCTCAGGTTTGCTAGCAGCAAGGAAAAGCTCATACACAACCTTATTTTGATTGTGGTGTTCTCGCTAACAGGTTGGATTCTTGGCACTATAGGCACCATCATCAAAGATGATGATCATCATCTTCTTATCAAGATGAGTATCGCCACAGCGGTCGCACTGTTCGCATCTGTTGCGGTGTGGTTTTTTGTATTCAGTTTCATAAGAGCGGCATTTTTCTTCGAGTTTTGATGGACGTAAGTTACGTAGGCACAGCTCTTAGCAACGACAGCAATCTTGGAGAATTCCCCTAACCGCGGGTGGCTACAGTGTTCCCAGTTACCACGCGGTGTAACCTCCGCTGCTGTCACAGAACCAGACCCCCACTGACGCGAGGCAGCAATAAATATTCACACTAATACAGACGAAGAGCAATACCGCCGCGCACCCCTAACCACCGACACCATCACCCAAGCCCTCCAGGTGGTTATGTTTTTGCCGCCTTTCTTATTTCCGATAGGCAACTACTCACGTAACCCCTGTTCGATCGGCTGTCGTGATCGTCCCGAATACCTTGGTAGGCGCGCCACCCTCTCTCCCCATACTCTTGACTCCATGAATGATGCCGTGCGCAGTGGTTCCTCTTCAGTCCTCGCCGTCGACGCCGGACAGTCCAGCACCCGCGTGCGGTGCGAGCCAGGGCCATGGGGGCCAGGCTGGATCGTCACCTCGTCGGGAGTGCGCACCGCGCTCCCGCTAGCCCAGCAGTTTGCGACCGTCATGCACGACGTCGCGACGGCTCACCCGGAGATCACCCGGTCCGAATGCACAGTAGCTATCGGATCATCGGGGGCCCGTGACGACGAGGACCCCACCCCCGTCCTGCACGCTCTCAAACCCTTCGGCGTCAGCCGAGTACTGCTCGCCCACGACTCCATCACCTCGTACCTTGGCGCGCTCGGCGACCAGCCGGGCGTCGTTACAGCATCGGGCACCGGGGTCATCACTTTGGCTGTCGGCCGCCGCCGCGTAGCCCGAGTCGACGGCTGGGGGTACATCATCGGCGATGCCGGATCAGCCTTCTGGCTGGGTCGTCACGGTCTAGATGCCGTCATGCGTGCCCATGATGGTCGTGGCGAGCCGACGGTCCTCACTCACACCATCGGCAACGACTTCGACGACATCGAGGCTGCCTACCTGGAACTCCATGCCGACCCGCTCATGGTCTCACGGATCGCGGCCTACTCAGCCACAGTCACCGCCGCAGCCGAAGAAGGGGACCGCGTCTCCCGTGATATCTGCGTGCGCGCAGCCCATGAGCTAGCCCACTCCACCGTTACCGGTCTGCGCCAGACCGAATTCACCGATGCCGACAGCCCCGCCGTCGGTCTGCTAGGCGGGGTTATGAAGTCTCAGCTCATCCATGCCGCGATTACCAGGGAAATCTCAGCGGCGATGCCGGGAGCGCGAATCGTCGAGCCTCTCGGCGAGGGGCTCGACGGCGCCGCTGCTCTGCCAACCGTCAGCCCCGAGTCTCCACTCGGCCAGCGCATCCATCTCGCCCAGTAGTCACAAATTCCTAGACCGCACAATCCTGACGGTGCAAGGAGTGGCCCGCGGGAGCCACCCCCATCACACGTTTCCTAGACGGACACCACTACAGCTGGGCGGACAAGAAAGTCATCAACGAGCGGAAGAAGCCCAGCCCGTCGGTACCGGCACCGGTGAGCTCTTCCACAGAATGCTCCGGGTGCGGCATAAGCCCGACGACATTGCCCGCTTCATTAGTAATGCCGGCAATATCGTGGACTGACCCATTCGGATTCGCGGTGTAACGAAAGACGACCTGGTTATTGGCCTCTAGGGCAGCTAGGGTTGCGGCGTCAGCCACATAGTTACCCTCGCCGTGCTTAACAGCAATGTGGATACGCTGGCTGGGCTGGAAGTCGCAGGTCCACACGGTGTCCACACTCGCAACTTGAAGCTGCTGCACCGAGCAGTGGAAGCGCCGCTTCTCATTACGCATCAGTGTGCCGGGCAGCAGATGGGATTCGCACAGCACCTGAAACCCATTGCAGATACCGAGTACTGGCAGGCCCCCCTCGGCGGCCCTGCGAATAGACGACATCACTGGTGAGGCAGCAGCCAAGGCCCCTGCCCGCAGATAATCGCCGTACGAAAAACCTCCCGGCAAGATGACGGCGTCAACTCCAGCTAGATCGGTCGAGGCGTACCACAGCGACACGGGCTCAGCCCCGGCCAGGTGAACAGCCCTCGCTGCGTCTTGGTCGTCAAGAGTGCCGGGGAAGGTGACGACTCCAATACGCGCCATGTCAATCCTCCACGTGCACGTCGAAGGACTCAATGACGGTGTTGGCCAACAGCTCGGAGGCCACCTGACGGATCTCGTCGAGACGATCCTCTAAGCCGTCCCCGGTGATCTCGAAGCGCTTGCCCTGGCGCACCGTCAAGCCCTCATGACCAAGCCGAGCAAGGACCGACGTGATGGCCTTGCCCTGCGGATCCAGAATCTCGGGTTTCGGCATGACCTCCACCACTACACGTGACATAGTCCCAATCCTATCGGCACTACGGGAATCCGGCTCACCAGGAACGTCGATAGCCGCCGGCGCAGCCGCCACACACTCCTCGGAGGGGCCATCATCAGCTCGCAAGGTCTGCTTCTCACAGTCAGCCTCGTTCTGGGGCCTCTCATCACTGGCCTCGTCGGAGACCTGCCCGCCAGTCAGACGCGCCCAAGCCTCCTCATAGCGGCGGCTGGTGGCCTCGACGACTTCTTCTGGGAGAGCAGGCGGCTTCTGGTCACTGGCGCGATCCCAACCGGACTCTTTCGTAAGCCAATCACGCACATACTGCTTATCGAAGGAATCGGCCCCCTGGCCGGGCCGCCACGTCTGAGCGTCCCAGAATCGCGAAGAGTCGGGGGTAAGGACCTCGTCAGCCAGCACGATGGTGCCGTCTGCCCGACGCCCGAACTCAAACTTGGTATCGGCCAGGAGGATGCCTCGCTTTCGAGCGATTTCCTCTGCACGCTGGTAGATCCGCAGCGAAAGGTCCTGCAACTGGACTGCAACCTCGGGGCCGACGAGCTCTACCAGGCGCAGATAGTCGATGTTCTCGTCATGCTCCCCCTGCGGAGCCTTGATAGCCGGGGTGAAAATGGGCTTTTCGAGCCTGGAACCGTCCTGCAACCCCTCGGGGAGGGGGATTCCGCACACGGAACCGTTGCGCTGATACTCGGCCCACCCTGAACCGGTGAGGTAGCCGCGCACGACGCATTCAACCGGGAACATGTCGAGTTCCTCAACGACCATGGCGCGCCCCGCAACCTCAGCGGGGACATCCAGACCCACGAGGTGGTTATCGACGATGTCGGACAATTGGTCGAACCACCACAAGGACATATTCGTCAGGATGGCTCCTTTGCCGGGAACACCGGGGGTCAGGACGTGGTCGTAGGCGCTAATCCGGTCAGTGGCAACCATAAGGAGGCAGCCTGGCCGATCGGGAAGGCGGTAGAGGCGACGAACCTTACCCTCAGCCAACAACGGAAGATCGAGGTGCGGAGTGACCATGAAGGCATCATGCCACGGTTGCAGGCTCCGGCGACACAGGGTGTCCCGAGTTCATGCTTTTTATAGCCATTGACTATGAGCACTTCTTTAGTGATAGTGTTGAGCTATTGCACCGTCGACTAGAGAGGACTCACATGAGTCTCATCAACACCAAGATCCTTCCGTTCAAGGCCAACGCTTTCCGCAACGGCGACTTCATCGAGGTCTCCGATTCCGACATCACCGGCAAGTGGGCCGTGTTCTTCTTCTACCCCGGTGACTTCACCTTCGTCTGCCCCACGGAGCTGGGCGACCTCGCCGACCACTACCAGGAGCTGCAAGCCATGGGAGTCGAGGTGTTCTCGGTGTCCACCGATTCGCACTTCGTGCACAAGGCTTGGCATGCCGACTCCGACACCGTCGGCAAGGTGAACTACACCATGATTGGCGACCCGAACCTTCAGCTGACCCGCAACTTCGACGTCGAGCGTGAAGGGGCCGGACAGGCTGATCGCGCCACCTTCCTCGTCGACCCCGACGGCGTCATCCAGTTCTACGAGCTAACCGCCGAGGGTATTGGACGTAATGCCACCGAGCTGGTCCGCAAAGTTAAGGCCGCCCAATACATCCACGCCCACCCGGGCGAGGTGTGCCCCGCCAAGTGGGAAGAAGGCGACGAGACCCTCGCCCCCTCGATCGACCTCGTCGGCAAGATCTGAGTTCCGACCCGAGCATCTGCTGCAGGGGCGCTCGTCCCTGCAGCGGATCCCCGGACCGGTATTTCCACTCCCCCACCCTTTCAGGAGAACCATGCTTGATAACGCCCTGACCACCCAGCTCAAGACCTACCTCGAGATGGTGCGCGAGCCGATCATCCTAGTGCCTTCCCCCTACCAGGGGGACAACGCCACCAAGTCGTCAAAGTCGGCTCAAATGGACGAGCTCCTATCCGAGATCGCCGCCTTGTCTGACAACGTCAGCGTCGGTGAACCCGTCAACAATCAGCGCACCCCGTCCTTTGCCATCACCCGTCCCGGAAGCCCCATCGACATCCGCTTTGCAGGCCTGCCGATGGGCCACGAGTTCACCTCCCTGGTGCTGGCCCTGCTACAGGTGGGCGGGCACCCCGTCAAGGAGGAGCAGTCCCTCATCGACGCCGTGCGCGCGGTCAAGGGGGAGCACCACTTCGTCACCTACATGTCGCTAACGTGCCAGAATTGCCCGACGGTAGTGCAGGCCCTCAACGCGATGGCCGTCCTCAACCCGAATATTCACCACACCGCCGTTGACGGTGGCACCCACACCGACGAAGTAGAGGCCAAAGGAATCGCCTCGGTACCGGCCATCTACTTAGACGGCGAGGACTGGGGCTCCGGGCGTATGGACATGGCCGAAATCCTCGAGCGTCTCGACGCCGATGCCGCCCAGGAGGCCAAGGAAGACCTCTCACAGCGCGACCCCTACGACGTGCTCGTCGTCGGGGCAGGTCCCGCCGGTGCTGCGGCTGCCGTGTACGCGGCCCGTAAAGGCATTCGCACCGCCATGGTCGGGTCCCGAATCGGCGGACAGGTGCTCGATACCGAGGCCATCGACAACCTCATCTCCGTGCCACACACCACCGGTCCACGTCTGGCCGATGCCCTACGCAGCCACGTCAACGACTACGACATTGACGTCATCGAGCGTCAGACCGCCAGCGCCCTAGAAACCACCGACGCCATGACCACCGTGCATCTAACCGATGGCGACCTGCGAGCGCGCTCAGTTATCTTGGCCACCGGTGCCCGCTGGCGCAACTTTGGCGTGCCTGGCGAGGAGGAATACCGCACCAAGGGTGTGACCTACTGCCCGCACTGCGACGGCCCGCTCTTCAAAGGCAAAAAAGTGGCCGTCGTCGGGGGTGGAAACTCCGGTATTGAGGCCGCTATCGACCTTGCCGGCGTCGTTGACCACGTCACCGTCGTGGAGTTCCTCGACGTCCTCAAAGCTGACGACGTACTGCTGCGCACCCTGAACTCGCTGCCGAACGTCGACGTCATCACCTCCGCCCGCACCACCCAGATCCTCGGCGACGGATCCAAGGTGACCGGCCTGGAGTACGAGGAACGCACCAGTGGTGAGGTGAAGAGCATCGAGCTAGCAGGCGTCTTCGTCCAAATCGGTCTGCTACCCAACACCGAATGGCTCGAAGGTGCCCTGGAGCGCACCAAGCGGGGAGAAATCGTCATTGACGAGCGCGGCACCACCTCCATTCCCGGTGTCTTCGCCGCCGGTGACTGCACCACTCAGCCGTACAAGCAGATCATCATCTCGATGGGAGCCGGTGCCACCGCCGCTCTGGGAGCTTTCGACCACCTCATCCGTCAAAATCCCACGCAGAACTGAGGTCACGTGAACCTTCGCGATCTGAGGTATTTCGTCGCCCTGGCCGAAGAACACCACTTCGGCCGGGCTGCGGCGTCATGCGGTGTCAGCCAACCGACCCTCTCAACCCAAATCCACCGGCTCGAGAATGAGCTTGGCGTGGTGCTGGCTGTGAGGGTGGGACGACGCATCGAGATCACCCCAGTGGGCGAACGCATCGCCCAAGCTGCCCGTGACATGTTGGTGCTATCCAACGACATCCGGACCATGGCGCGAGAAGAGTCCGACCGGATGGCCCTTGAGCTGAAGGTCGGGGCGTTCCCCACCCTAGGTCCGTTTGTGTTACCTCGGGTTATCGCCCGGTTTGACCAGCACGAGCCTAGCGTGAATATCCATGTCGTCGAGAAGCGCACGGCAGAGCTGCTGGAGGCTGTTCACGACGGACAGTTAGACGTCGCCGCAGTGGCAGCCCCCGTTAATGACGACTCTTTGGTGACCGTTCCCGTCTTTCGGGAGGAATTCTTGCTCGCAACGGGGGCTGACGACGAGTTGGCCCGTGGGGAAGGACCGATCGATCCGCACGACGTTCCCACCGAAGGGCTCATCCTCATGTCGGAGGGGCACTGTCTAAGAGACCAGGTGATTGAGGTCTGCAGCTCGTCTCGTCCACTACCTCCCGACACCCTAACAGCAGGATCCCTCGAGACCCTCCGCGAACTCGTATCGGTGGGAGCCGGCCGAACCCTCATGCCGCGCAGCGCGATCTCGACACCACTTCATGCGGACCCGCGCATTGTGGTGCGGGAGTTCACCCGCCCCAGGCCCCACCGCGACATCGTGGTGTGCAGCAGGCCGGCCACAATGAACCGTCCTGCGGTGCACGCCCTAATCACCATCCTGCGACAGCTACCCAGTGACGTCGTTGAGCCGCTCGGCGTCGCCGGGGCATCGTCGTGCTCCCACGGGATGTGACACGACCCAGCCCGGCGGCGGATGCCCTGGCCTAAACCGGCCTCACAACACCAGACCAGGCAGATAATTGGCCGCGTCCGGGTACTCCCGAACGATATCCTCCACCTTGGCGCACAGCGCTTCCACCTGATCCTGGGCACCACCGGTCAGATCCAGTGGCGAAGACACTAAGCCACGCAGCTGCTCCTTGGTGAGCGGAATCCGCGGATCGGCGGCCAGACGGGCAAAGAGGTCGTTGTCGGAGCGACCGGTTTCGCGCATCTCAAGGGCCACAGCCACCGCGTGTTCCTTAATGGCCTCATGGGCGTCCTCCCGGCCGGCCCCAGCACGCACGCAAGCCATCAGGATCTTAGTGGTCGTCAAGAAGGGCAGGTAGCGCTCCAGCTCAGCCTCAATGACGGCAGGGAAGGCCCCAAAATCGCTGAGGATCATCAGGAAGGTCTCGAAGGCGCCGTCGATGGCATAGAAGGAATCTGGCAGTGCCACACGACGCACCACCGAACAGGAGACGTCACCCTCGTTCCACTGCACCCCCGCCAAGCCGGTGGCCATGGTCAGATAGCCCCGCAGCACGACAAGGAAACCGTTGACTCGCTCGCAGGAACGAGCATTCATCTTGTGCGGCATCGCCGACGAACCCACCTGGCCGGGCTTGAATCCCTCCGTGACGAGTTCGTTACCGGCCATGAGACGGATCGACGTCGCCAAGTTAGACGGACCCGACAGCACCTGCACCAGAGTCGAGATGACCTCAAAGTCCAAGGACCTCGGATAGATCTGACCGGTCGAGGTGAGCACCTGGTTGAAGCCCAGGTGATCGGCAACGCGGTGCTCGAGATCATCAAGCTTGGAGTCGTGACCGCCGAGCAGGTCAAGCATGTCCTGGGCGGTTCCCATCGGACCCTTGATGCCACGGGCCGGATAGCGCTCAATGAGCTCGTTGAGATGGTCCCACGCCACCAGCATCTCATCAATAGCGGTGGCGAACCGCTTGCCCAGGGTCGTCACCTGGGCGGCAACATTGTGAGAGCGCCCAGCAATGGCTTGATCAGAGAATTGCGCGGCCAGCCGCGACAGCTGGTTGAGTGTGGCAACCATCTTGTCGCGCACCAGCCGTAACGACTCCAGCACCTGCATCTGCTCAATGTTTTCGGTGAGGTCGCGGCTCGTCATGCCCTTGTGGATATGCTCGTGGCCAGCCAGGGCGTTGAACTCCTCAATCCTGGCCTTGACGTCATGACGAGTCACCGCCTCCCGCTCGGCAATCGAGTCCAGGTCGACATCGTCGAGGACCGCCTGGTAGTCGGCCAAGACCTGTTCGGGATCGTCGTCACCGAAGCTCACGCCGAGATCGGCTTGAGCTTCCATGACGGCCAGCCAGAGCCTGCGCTCGGCACGGATTTTGTTTTCCGGCGTCCAGATGGAACGCATGGCTGCGGAAGCATAACGGGTAGCAAGGATATTGGGTACGCTCATGAAAACTTCCCGTCGGTCAGGTTGGTGGAATTTTTGGGCTGCGGCGCGAGTTCGTCAGCCATCTCGTCAGCAGCCTCTAGCTCGGCTGCATGGCGGGCAATGTCGCTGCGGTGAAACCCACCGCTAACCTCCAACTGGTCGATCCTGCGGTAGGCGTCGGCACGGGCTCCAGCCAAGGTTTCACCGTGGCCGAGCACCACGAGAACACGTCCACCACTGGTGACTAAGCCGTCCCCTTCAACACGGGTCCCGGCGTGCAAAACGTCCTCGTCGTCAACTGGGGCATCAACCCGACGCCCCTTCACCGGGGAGGTAGGATACCCCTCGCTAGCCATAACAACGCCGACAGCTGCGCCACGGCGGAAACGCAGACCGTCAACACCGGATAGGTCTCCGCGGGCCGCAGCGGCCATGATCTGGGCCATAGGGGACTCCACCATGCTCAGCAGGGGCTCAGTCTCGGGATCGCCGAATCGCACGTTGAACTCAACGACTTTGGGACCAGCAGAAGTGAGCGCCAACCCCACGTAAAGCAGGCCGACGAATGGGGTACCACGATCCGCCATCAGCCTCAGGGTCGGCGAGATGATAGTGGCCGACACCGTCTCGACGAGATCGTCTGGGGCCCACGGCAACGGGGTGTAGGCGCCCATACCGCCGGTGTTCGGGCCAACTCCCCCGTCCCCGACCCGCTTGAAGTCCTGAGCCGGTTGCATCGGAAGGGCACGAGTGCCGTCACACACGGCGAAAAGGCTCACCTCCGGGCCGTCAAGGTATTCCTCAATAACCACCAGGTGACCGGACTTGAAACACCGCTCGGCATGGGCGAGAGCCTCGGCAC
This sequence comes from Cutibacterium namnetense, assembly GCF_001642025.1. GTDB lineage: Bacteria > Actinomycetota > Actinomycetes > Propionibacteriales > Propionibacteriaceae > Cutibacterium > Cutibacterium namnetense. The sequence goes on from NZ_LWHO01000010.1 coordinate 9,641, forward strand.
GATCTTTCGTGACGATGACCCCCTTGCCCCCGGCCAGACCATCATCCTTGACCACGTATGGCGCCCCGAACTCGTCAAGGGCGGCCGCAACGGACTCAGCATCGTCACAGGAACGAGAACCTGCCGTCGGCACGCCAGCAGCAGCCATCACATCCTTAGCGAAGGCCTTCGACCCCTCCAGCCGGGCGGCCTCGGCACTCGGGCCGAAACAGTCGATCCCAGCCTCGCGCAAAACGTCGGCCACCCCGGCAACCAGTGGCGCCTCCGGACCAACGACAACGAGGTCCGCCCCCAAGTCACGCGCCAGAGAGACAACGGCATCACAATCGCACGGATCAATATCATGATTGGTGGCGAACGATGCCGTCCCCGGGTTGCCGGGGGCGACGTGGACGGCGACAACCTCTGGGTCGCGATGGCAGGCTAAGGCGAGGGCGTGCTCGCGGCCACCGGACCCGAGGACGAGAACAGTCATACTGGACACGGAACTAGCCTAGAGCCTGCAACGTCTGTCCCCCACCAGCCGGGAGGAGTCAGTCGATGAGGTCGTTGATCACAATCGACTCGTCGCGTCCGGCCCCCACGCCAATCCCGGAAATCCGAGTACCCACCAGCTCCTCTAGACGCCGTACGTAGGCCTGACAGTTACGTGGCAAGTCACCGAAGGAACGGGCCGTCGAAATGTTTTCGCGCCAACCATCCAGGAACTCATAGACAGGCTTAGCGTGGTGCAGATCGGACTGGGTGACAGGCATGACGTCGGTACGCTCACCATCAATGTCGTAACCCACGCAGACCGGGATTCTCTGCCAGCCTGACAGCACATCGAGCTTGGTGAGGAAGAGATCCGTCACCGAGTTGATCATGACCGCCTGCTGCACCACCAGTGCGTCGAACCAGCCACAGCGACGCGGCCGCTTCGTCGTGACACCGTACTCACCGCCCTCACTGCGTAGCCGCTCACCGTCATCGTCAAGTAGCTCAGTCGGGAACGGGCCTTCGCCGACGCGAGTGGTGTAGGCCTTGGCGATGCCAATAATGCGGTCGATCCGAGTCGGCCCGACGCCCGAACCGGTACAGGCACCCGCAGCGATCGGATTAGACGAGGTGACATACGGGTAAGTGCCGAAGTCAACATCGAGGTGGTGAGCCTGAGCGCCCTCGAAAAGCACGACCTTGCCCTCATCAAGACCCTTGTTGAGGATTCGAGCCACGTCAACAACGTAGGGACGGATGCGCTCAGCATGGGCGAGCAGACCGTCGGCAACCTCATCTGGATCAATGGCACGACGGTTGTAAATCTTCACCAGGATCTGGTTCTTCTGGTCCAGGGAAGCCTCCACCTTCTGACGCAGAATCGACTCGTCAAAGAGATCCTGAACGCGAATGCCCATCCGATTGATCTTGTCGGAGTAGGCCGGCCCGATGCCGCGCCCCGTGGTACCGATGCGGCGACTGCCGAGGAAACGCTCGGTGACTTTGTCGAGAGTCTGGTGGTATGGGGTGATGAGGTGCGTGTTAGCACTGATGAGCGGGTGCGGGATGTCGATACCGCGGCCTCGCAGCGCGTCGATCTCATCGGCCAGCACGTCAAGGTTGAGCACGACTCCATTGCCGAGCACGGCCGTGGAGTTCGGGTTAAGAACCCCAGACGGAAGCAGGTGCATGAAGAACTTCTCGTCACCGACGACGACAGTGTGTCCAGCGTTATTGCCTCCCGAATACCGCACGCAGTAATCAACGCGTTCGGACATTTGATCGGTGGCCTTGCCCTTGCCCTCGTCACCCCATTGGGTACCCATGACGACGATTCCAGGCATGTGTTCCTCCATTTCCTCGCACCACTTGTGCGGGTTGCCTTTGGTTGCATCGGTCACGTGCCGCTGTGCAACCAGGCACACTCTACGTGTCCACAACGACACTAGAAGCGCCAGCCCGGGCCAATCCGTTCCGCCCGCGCCAGCCCAAGCCTCTTCAACCACCCTCAGGCGACGGTTGCGCCATCGTCGGCTGCATCGCCGCCGTCGTCAGCCGGCAAGACCGAGATCTCCATGAGGTTCAGGCTGGCCCCCTCCAACGGAAGACGAGCCGCGAGCGGGCCGAAGTGTGGGTCGCTGCGGTGACCGTCAAAATTGATGCGCTTGTAGCCAGCGTCTTCAGCCCAAGTGATCACCGACGACATCGCTGAAGCAACAGCCTCGTCTCCAGCGGGGGTATCAACCTGCACAGTTTCTGCCACAACAGTCGGGTTTTCATCCACAAAGACGAACGCCACCGCCGCAGGTTGGCCATCGACGAGCCCCACTCGAGTGGCCTCGGCGTCGAGATCTTCCAACTCCTGACGCAGCGCCTCGTGGGCCGCCTCGCCGGCGTCGACCGGGGACCACGATGCGTGCATCCACACATACATCTGCTCCCACAACGTCTCGAGCACACCAGGGGCCAGGGCTGCACCCGAAATGGCGCCGCCCGGGCCAAGGCTGACCTCCCCCAACGCCTCGATCGCTCGTCCAAAATGACGCCGAGGTAGCTCGAAAGGTGGGCACGATGCGTAAACCTCTCCTCCCAAGGAAAGGATGAAGTTCTCGGCGTCAGAGCCAGCAATCGCCTTCGTCGCCAATGGTCGATCAACCCTCTGCTGGATCTGGCGTACCAGCCGCGTACCGATCCGGCGACCCCGGGAATCAGGATGGACCTCAACGTCGACGAATCGACGGGTGCGGTGGACTACCGCCAACCACGAAACCGCATATCCGACGATTCGGCTCTCGTATAGAGCAACCCTGGCAACGACGTCCGGACGGTCAATGCGATCAATTAAGGAACCAGGTTCTCCGAAGGTGATCACCTTGACGTCCTCTGGCCGCATGTCGCGGAAAACAACGTGCTCACTCATGTCGCCCTCCTGGGTCTGGCGACGCCTTTGACGTCGCTGTGCCTCCATTCTTCCGCCTTTTGCCACCGTGCGTCACCCAAGCTGATTTTCTGGTGCCATCATCATGGCGTCCATGCCATGATTAACGGCATGTCAGGTACGAACGACGCCGTCCACTTAGCCGACAATCTCAATCCGGCGGCTAAGCGGATGTTCGAGTGGATTCTGTCCTCAGACCTTGCCCCCGGCGACCCCATCCCGATTGAACAGGACCTCGCTGCCCAGTTCGGGATGGCCCGTGGCACACTCCGTGAGGCGGTGCGAGAGTTGCGCGCCCTAGGAATCCTTGAGGTGCGTCGCGGGCTGGGCACCTACCTGTCGACGGCTTCCGCGTCAACGATCCGCCCCAGTCTCGTCTACCGAAGCGTCAAACAGGTCACCACCGACGAAACCGGAGCCCGGGACTTCACCGGTCTGCGGGAGATGGTGGAAGTGCGGGCACTCCTGGAGTGCTCGCTGGCCGCCGAAGTCACCAGCCGCATCAGCACCGAGACCGGACGGACCCTGCACGCCCTGGCGGCCCGGATGGACGATCCCCAGGATTCAGCCACCGCAGACCGCCAGTTCCACCGACTGCTATATGCGGACATGGGCAATCAACTCGCCCGCGAGCTGATCGACGTCTTTTGGGACTCCCTAAATCTTGCTGGGCTGATGCTTCCACCAACCAATACGATGCCGGCCACTCGTCAGGCCCACGACCTCATCGCTGACTGCGTCACCGGCCATGATCCACAGGCCAGCCGCGAAGCCATGTGGGATCACTTCTCCGCCATTCGGGAGAGGCTGGCAGGCGCGCAACCTTGAAACGGTCAGCCCAACCTGGCTCGTGGTAGTACACGCTGAGGTGAAGTACCGAAAAATGCCCCACCCCCGGCCTAGGCAAGGCGCCCATCATTTCAGCGCGTCACGGAACCATCCAGTGATCGAGGTCGGATGGGTGATCGCGGTTCCTACCACGACGGCATGGGCCCCCAAATCCATCGCATGGCGAGCTTGGTCCGGGGTGTGAATACGCCCCTCAGCGATGACGGGACGACCACCGTCAAGCTTTTTAACAAGGGCCTCAATAACCTCATAGTCGGGGCCATCGGTCTTGGGACGCTCCCCGGTGTAGCCGCACAGCGTCGTCCCGATGAGATCAGCTCCCGCCTCAGCAGCGAACAATCCGTCGTCAACCGAGCCACAATCAGCCATCACGACGACGTCATACTCCGCCTTGAGACCCTTGATTGTCTCGGCCAGTGTGAGCCCGTCAGCGCGGTCTCGTCTGGTGCCATCGAGGGCAACGACGTCAGCCCCAGCAGCTGCCACACAGCGCGCATGACGCAGCGTCGGGGTGATGTAAATGCCCTCATCACCCGCCTTCCAAATACCGACCACCGGTATGCTCACGCGCCCCTTAACAGCGGAGACATCGGAGAGTCCCTGGGCGCGCACTGCCACCGCTCCCCCGGCTTCGACCGCAGCCGCCATCTGGGCCATCGTCTCAGGGTGGCGCAGTGGCTCTCCAGGATAAGCCTGACACGAAACCACGAGTCCTCCTGCCATGGAGGCGATGATCCTGTCTGTGAATCCGCTCATAGGTGCGTCCCTCTCACATCGATGCTTGTCATTCACGCGAGCTGACCAACACGACGAAGCACCTCAGCTACTCTCTCAACGTTGTCCCCGGTGAGGGTTGGCAGCGGCATGCTCATAGTGTTGGTCTCAATGGTGCCAAGAAGCTGCATTGCCGTCTTGAAAGCGCCCACACCAGCGGCCGGGCCAACGACACCCTGGGGCGCGAACACGATCTCCATTAACGCAGCAGCCTTGTCCTGCTCGGTACGGACCGTCTCCCAATCCCCCTCGCGGTAGGCCTTGTACATGGCCACGTAGTTGGTCGCGTCAACGTTAGCCAGCCCAGGAACAACCCCGTCGGCACCCGACATGAAGGCCCCGTCGACGACAACCTCGTGACCGGTGAACAGAGACAGCGGAGAACCGGCAGCGCGGTTAGCCATGGCAAGGCGGCGGAAGGAGACGTCGTCGGCCGAGGAATCCTTGCAGCCCGCAATGATCCCCTCGCGCCCCAACGTGATCATGAGCTCGACGGGCACCTTGACATGCACGCACACCGGAATGTCGTAGACGAAAAGCGGGAGGTCGGTGGCCTCGTGCAAGGCGCGAAAGTGATTGTCGATCTCGGTCGGGCCGGTGATGGCGTAGAACGGCGCAGTGGCGACGACCGCATCCACCTCAATCTCCTCGGCCTGGCGGATGTGACGGATGACACGCAAGGTCTCTGTGTCAATGACACCAGCCAGCAAGGGAACCCGACCGGCAATGATCCGCTTGGCCTCAGCCAGCACACGGCCACGCATCTCGTCGTCGAAGAAGGCCACCTCGGAAGTAGAACCGAGGATGAACAAACCGTCCACCCCCTGACCGATAAGACGGTTGATGAGCTTCTCGTAGGAGGCTACGTCTAGATCACCGTCGAGGGTCAGCGGGGTGACGACCGGGGGAATGACGCCGTGGAACTTCGTGGTCATGGTGTTGTCCTTCATGTTGTCCGTAGATGTCGTGTCGTTGAGGGGTGTCATGCCGTCGTCATGACGTCATGGATGGAAGTGACCATGGCCAACCGCCGCTCGACGGTCGCATGGGCGGGAGCCTGGATCTTGATGCCCTGATAGACCTGAGCGCCTCGAGCCGCATCCAAGAAGGAGCCGACAAGATCCGTAGTCAGGAGACTAGTGGGTTCGTCGTCTCGCAGCGGAAGATGAGCATCCCCCCAAGCCGGCCCGTACTGGGTGGCGTCCGGACCAGCACCCGAGAGCATCACCCCGCCGAGCAAACCGGCATCGGCCAGCCGAGCGACCTGACGCGCAGGCAACTCAGGGTCATGGGACTCCACGACGCTGCGACCCCAATTGATCGTTAACAGCGCCCGCGTGCCAACCACCGCGGTGATCTCCTCGTCCAGACTGAGGAACTCCTTCTCTCCCGGTCCGACGCCACCAGCCGCGTCGCAATGCTCAACGACGATGGCAAGCCCAGCGTCCTCGAAGACACCGGAGAGCTCGGCCAGCGAGGAGGCGAACGCCTTCGCGTCGGCCTTGCGACTAGGGGCGGAATGGACCTCGACCCATCTGACGACAGGGTGCCCGACCATCTCGTGCAGAGCTCGCACATCGTCGACTAGACCGGTGACCCACGTCACGGCTCGCTGACGACCTTCCTCGTCAGGAGACGCGAGGCCGAACACAGAGTCGGTGGCACATCGTTGCATCGTCCCAGGGATGGCCGTTACGACGCAGTGAGCGAACCGGTTACGCAGCTGATCGGCGAGCCACTGGGGATCGGCGTCGAGGCCTTCCCGATAGGGGATCTCGATACCGTCGACCCAACCGGTCTCGGCCAGCCGTCGGTAAAAATCCTCCCGCTCAGCAGTGGTCCGCGGCATCGCGGCGTACGCGCCGACGATGGTCGGAGCAGTCATGACACGTCCTCCTTCTCGCCCGCAGAGGCGGCGATAGTGTCAGGGGTCCGGGAAGCCGCAAACTCTTCATCGACGTGATCCATCCGGTCGGCGGGACGCACGTGGCCGGGACGCAACAGCTTCTGCATCCGGTACGGGAAATTGATGGCAATAAGAATGATGATCACCGCGGTGAATGCGAAAGACAGGATGAACAGAGTCCATCCGAGGCCCCAGCTGGAGGGCAGCGCACCGCCGACACCGGTAGCTGGATCACCTGCCAGGGCAATGCCGAGAACCGGGGCGATGGCCCCACCGAGAGCTCCGACGTTATAAGAAAAGCCCAAACCAGCAGCGCGCTTCTCGACCGGAAAATAGTTCGAAATGAACTTCGGCAGCAGACCAGAGATGCCCTGCCCGAACATCTGCTGAACAAAGATGAAAACTCCGAGGAGCACGACCCATACCGTCGAGGAGTGCACCATGTCTCGGCTGACGAGAAACACCGGCAGGACGAGGAACTCCGAGATGAGCAGGGAGACCCAATAGGCCTTGCGGGTGCCGAATCTGTCACCGATAAATCCGGCCATGATGCAGCCCGCTGCGGCGCCAAAAGAGGTGGCGGTCACGAGGTTCGATGCAGTATCGCTACCCAATCCCAGGGTTTGCCGATAGTAGGTTGGTAGCAGAGCCTGGAGCGGCCATGAGTAGAGAAAAGCAACAAAGACCGTGATCATGACGGCCACACCTGTCGGCCAACGCGATCCCTCGAACTGGACCATGAAGCTCACCATGACGGCCGCGACGACGATCCACAGCAGCGCCAACACGAGACCCGGGACGCCGCTCTTAAACAGGTAAATGACGATTAGGCATCCGAAAGTCGTAAGGGCCAGAACAATGTTAATGATACTTCGCTTCGGGTTACGTGCGAAGAGCATGGTGAACATGTCGGTCTTCTCGACGGCCTCGCCGGCAGCGGCCCGAGCGGCCTTCTCCTCGCGCATTTTTACAAAGTCAGCGGCCTCAGGAAGGGTACGACGCAGCCACAAAGCCAAGGCGATCGGGATAATGCCAAGCGCAAAGAGTATTCGCCAGGTATGAGGCTCAGCGGAGGTGCCATGGGTAAGGTACTCGATGAGGGCATACACCTGAGCCGTCACACCGGCGCCGAGAGAGAATCCAGAAATAAGGAACCCGGAGGCCTTATTCCGCAGACGCACTGGCCAGGACTCAATGACGTAGGTGGCTGAAGAGCCGTACTCACCGGCCATACCCATGCCGATGCAGACACGGGCGAGGAAAATGACCCAGAAGGTCGGGGCAATGGCACAGACAACCGATCCACCCGCATAGAGCAGAATCGAGATAACCATGGCCTCTTTGCGGCCGATCCGGTCGCCGATAGCTCCCAGCAGCAACCCACCGAACCATCGCGCAATAAAGGCAGCGGACACCAGGGTCGCAGTCGCCGCTGGTCCGACGTGAAAGGTCCTGCCGATCTCGGTGAGGACCAGCGTGATCATGACGAAGTCGAATCCATCCAGCAGATAACCGATCCATGCCGCCCAGAAGGATTTCCACTGCGTGCCGGTCAACTCGTCACGCCATGATTTCCTGGCTGCTATGGCCTCGACGCCGCTCATACGCCCATCTCCATCGATTGGTCGGGTTAACCCGTCGCGTTACATTGGACCTTGGATGTCCTATCTCAAGAATGAACTAACAGAATCACGTTGTCAACCTGTCGACGTCTACGCGACGATGACCGCATCACTCCTGATGATCGGGATCTTCATCCACCTCGACGTCCACAGCACTATCAGACGGCACATCATCGCCACGCAATGCCTGCCAGGCCTCGTCACTCAACTCTCGCAAGAGGGTGTCGGCATCGTCGGACTCATCGCCAAACCCAAGCCGCTCCGCCGCCATAGCCAGTGCATGAAGGCAACGAAACAGACCCTGGTTAGGCAGATAGCCCCAATCCACTGACCCTTCGCCGTCCCACCCAGCGTCCCGAAGCTGCTCGAGGCCAAGGTCACGACCCGTGCAGGCATAGGCGTACGCGGCGACATCGGCAGCGTCAGTACTGTTCAACAACGCCCCCTCGGCAAGAAGGGCCCAGCACAGAGTGGAGGATGGGTGCTCTTTGACGACCGCCATGAACTCCCCGCGTCCCCGCTTAGCAAGCTTGCGAATGGCCGGGTCGGGCGGCAACCGCACGCCGTGGTCCTGCCCTTCGGTCTCAGTGGTCAGATCGGTTTTTTGCTCCTGAGCCATGCGCCCAAGCCTAGGGCGAAACGTACCGCGGTGCTTGCTCGGGCCGCCAACAAAGTCATATGACATAAACTTATTTATGCCAAAGAAAGGATTACCATCATGTGCCGACCCGTCAGATGCGACGTTTGTGGCAAGACGACTTGGACCGGATGCGGCGAGCACATCGACCAGGTCAAGGCGCAGGTGCCACCTTCACAGTGGTGCGATGGAACCCACACAACTGCCGAGAAGCCGTGAGCCCAACCACCGCATCGACGCCGCGAATTATGATGCCAGCCCGGCCATTCGTACCACAGCCCTGCCCTGACCTACACTTCACGGTGGTGTGTTTCTGCCCGCCAACCACCCGCGGCCCCGTCGCGGTACCACCATCCTCGATCTGAACCGGAGTTCTGCATGCCCGTACGCAAGGATCTGCGCAACATCGCCATCGTGGCCCACGTTGACCACGGAAAGACTACCTTGGTCGACGCTATGTTGTGGCAGTCGGGAGCCTTCCGCGAGGGTGCCGAAGTCGAGAAACGCGTCATGGACTCGATGGATCTGGAGCGCGAGAAAGGCATCACGATCCTCGCCAAAAACACCGCTGTCAAACACGTCATGAGTGACGGCGAGGAAATCACCCTCAACATTATCGACACCCCTGGTCACGCCGACTTCGGCGGCGAGGTGGAACGCGGCCTGGAGATGGTCGATGGCGTCATCCTGCTCGTCGACGCCTCCGAGGGGCCCCTGCCGCAGACCCGCTTTGTGCTACGAAAAGCACTAGCCAAGAAGCTTCCTCTCATCCTGGTGCTCAACAAGGTCGATCGCTCTGATGCCCGCATCGACGAAGTCGTCGAGGAAACCTACGACCTCTTCATGGACCTTTCCGACGATGACGATGCCTCGCTGCTTGACGTACCGGTGGTCTACGCCTCAGCAAAGGCTGGACGCGCATCTGTCAACAAACCTGAAGATGGCGGGTTGCCCGACTCCCCCGACCTGCAACCGCTATTCGACTGCATCCTTGAGAACATCCCGGCTCCCACCTACGAGGAGGGCGGGGTGCTGCGCGCCCACGTCACCAACCTCGACGCCTCCCCCTACCTCGGCCGTCTAGCCCTGTGCCGCGTCGTCTCCGGTGAGCTCACCAAAGGACAGACGGTGGCCTGGTGCAAGCGCGACGGCTCGGTTCAGAACGTCAAGCTCTCCGAGCTGCTCATGACCGAGGCTCTGGAACGCGTCCCCGCCGAGAAAGCTGGCCCAGGTGACATCGTCGCCATCGCCGGCATCCCCGACATCACCATCGGCGAAACTCTCTCAGATCCTGAAAACCCGGTCCCTCTGCCTCTCATCCACGTCGACGAACCGTCCATGTCAATGACGATCGGCATCAATACCTCGCCACTGTCAGGTCGCTCCGGTGACAAGCTCACCGCTCGTCTTCTCAAGGCTCGTCTCGACCAAGAACTCATCGGAAACGTATCGATCAAGGTGGCCGACACCGACCGCCCCGACATGTGGGAGGTGCAAGGCCGCGGCGAACTGCAGCTGGCCGTCCTCGTCGAGCAGATGCGGCGCGAGGGATTCGAGCTCACCGTTGGCAAGCCGCAGGTCGTCACCAAGACCATAAACGGCAAGCTGCACGAGCCTTTCGAACGCGTCACCATCGATGCACCAGAGGAGTTCATGGGCGCCGTCACCCAGATGATGGGCCTGCGCAAAGGCCAGATGATGCACATGGTCAATCACGGCTCCGGCTGGGTACGCATGGAGTTCGTCGTCCCAGCCCGTGGTCTCATCGGTTTCCGCACCGAGTTCCTCACCCAGACCCGCGGCCAGGGCATCATGAACCAGATCTTCGAGAACTTCCAGCCCTGGGTGGGCGAGTTGCGCACCCGCCAAAGTGGCTCAATGGTCGCCGACCGCCAGGGTGTCGTCACCTCCTATGCCTTGTTCAACTTGCAGGAGCGCGGCACGATGTTCGTCTCGCCGGGCGAGGACACCTACGAGGGCATGGTCGTTGGCGAGAACTCCCGCCCCGACGACATGGACGTCAACCCCACCAAGGAGAAGCACCTCACCAACGTGCGCTCCTCCACCGGCGACGAGCTGGAGCGCCTGATCCCGGCCACCAAACTCTCGATGGAGCAGCAGCTTGAGTTCTGCCGCGAAGACGAGTGTCTGGAAGTTACCCCAGACGTTGTGCGTATCCGCAAGACCGAACTCAACGCCCACGAGCGGGCCAAGGCCCGCACCCGCGCGAAAAACAGCTGATAGGCACCCCACGACGGCGATGTAGTTCCCACAAAGGTGCTGCAGCGCCGTCGTCATCTCCCGGCAAAGACCCTGTCACCACAGACCCAAGGGGAACAAAAACCACACCAACGTTGTGGCGAAAAAGGCGTAGCATCTTCTCGTCCGCGCCCCGAAAGGTTTTGATCCATGCGATCCTCCTGCGCTGCTGGTCTGGCAACCGCTCTGGCGATGTCGTTGTCAGCTGGGGTCGCCGGCGTTGCGAATGCACAACCGACTGCCTCGCCCGAATCAACCCATCCCCCGACCACCCTGCTGGTCTCGAACACCGGTGCCCGCCTCAACCGTCGCTGCATGACGGGAACTGTTATTTGCGCCTCCAAGAACCAACACAAGCTCTGGATGGTGCAAAACGGCCGCATCCTCATCACCCTTGACGCCCGCTTCGGCCGCGCCAGTGAGCCCACTACCGAGGGTGTCAGTACCATCTACTGGAAAGATAAGCACCACGTCTCCAGTGCCTACGGCTCACCGATGCGATACTCGATGTTCTTCCACGGCGGCCAGGCCATCCACTACTCCTCGGACTTCTCCCGTCGAGGCTGGGATGGGGCCTCGCATGGCTGCATCAACATCCGCAACCTATCTGGTCTGAAGTGGCTGTGGGATCGCACTCCGACTGGCCGTAAGGTCATCGTGTTCAAGTGATGTGACGCTGCATGTCCCGTCCCTCCTCAAAGAGGCGAGTCATCTCGTCTCCTAAGCCACTCGGGGTGATGGCCTCGTCTGCAACCGACGACGTCACAGAGGGCTCGTAGCCCCCTAGACATGGCACCGGCGCCCCACCACCAAGGTGAGGCGCCGGTGTGTGTTTTGGTTCGAGGATCAGCCCAGAGCCACCAGGCCCTGGCCACCCTGGACGGCGTCACCGACGGCCACCAGGATGCCCTTGACGGTTCCGTCCGCCGGGGCATTGATCTCAGTCTCCATCTTCATAGCCTCGAGGGTCAGGAGAACCTGACCGGCCTTAACGGCATCTCCCTCGGCCACGAGGATCTTGGCAACAGTTCCAGCCAGCGGAGCAGGAACCTCGCCCTCGCCAGCCTTACCGGCGCCGCCACCGGATGCCTTCATAGGACCGCCGGAGCCGCCGCCAAAGAGGATCGGCGCCATCGGCGCATTGGGGGTCTTATCAACGTCAACGTCAACGTCGTATGCGACGTCATTGACGGTCACCTTGAGTTTCATGTCAGTTTCTCCAGGTCAACGAATCGAATGGTTCTGCTGAGCCCTGCGTCCCTGACGGACCCAGGTCTCACTCGGGGCGAAACGGACGGCCTGAACCTTTCCGTCATTGCCCAGGTAAGCCGAAACGGCGGCGCAGATGGCGGCGAGCACGTCCTCAGGAACGTCCTTGCTCGTCTTCTTGAGCCGGGAAACCTCGGCCTCCAGCGCCGCGAGCCGCTTGTTCAGCGTCTCGATGACGAGTTCATTATTCTCACTCATCTTGTCCTCCCATCAGCCTTGTGTGCTCAGCACGGCATGACGCCATGCTTCTTGGCCGGACGGGACTGACGCTTGGTGGCGTAGGTCTCCAGAGCGGCGGTGATCTTGCGACGGGTGTCGGCGGGATCGATCACGTCATCAACCTGTCCACGGGCAGCAGCCACGTAGGGCGTGTTGAAGGCGTTGCGGTACTCCTCGATCTTCGCGGCACGGGTGGCTGCGGGATCATCAGATTCCTTGATCTGGCGGCGGAAGATGACGTTAGCAGCGCCATCGGCGCCCATCACCGCGATCTCCGCACTCGGCCAGGCGTAAACGGCGTCGGCACCCAGGTCACGGTTACACATGGCCAGGTAGGAGCCGCCGTAGGCCTTGCGCAGCACCACGGTGATCTTCGGGACGGTGGCCTCGGAGTAGGCGTACAGCATCTTTGCGCCGTGGCGGATGATGCCGCCATACTCCTGCTGAACGCCGGGCAGGAAGCCAGGAACGTCAACCAACTGCACCAACGGAATGTTGAACGAGTCGCAGAACGTGATGAATTCGGCGGCCTTGTCCGATGCATTGATGTCGAGGCAACCCGACATGACCTTCGGCTGGTTGGCCACGATGCCGACGGTACGGCCATTGACCCGGGCAAAGGCGGTAACAATGTTGGTCGCCCAACCGGCCTTCACCTCAAGGTAATCGCCCCAGTCGACGATCTTGGAGATAACGTCGCGGACGTCATAACCCTTCTTACCGTCCAACGGAACGATGTCGCGCAGCTCAGGCTGCGGGGAAACGTCGTCATTGGGGTTGGAGATCTGGGCATCCTCAGTGTTGTTTTGTGGCAGGAAGCTCAGCAGCTTCTGCGCGATAAGCACTGCGGCGTCGTCGTCCTCGGCCACGAAGTGGATGTTGCCCGAGGTGGACATGTGCGCATCCGCACCACCCAGGTCGTCAGCAGTCACTTCCTCACCGGTAACGGACTTAATGACTCCGGGGCCCGTAATGAACATGTGGGCCTTCTTCGTCATGATGATGAAGTCGGTCAGGGCCGGGGAATAGGAGGCACCACCGGCGCAAGGACCAGCGATGATGGCGATCTGCGGCACGACGCCCGACAGCTTGACGTTCGCGTAGAACATCTTGCCGTACCCGGACAGCGAGTCGATGCCTTCCTGAATTCGGGCACCGCCCGAGTCATAGAAGAACAGGAACGGGGTGCCGGTCAGCAGGGCCTGCTCCATCGTCTCGACGACCTTGGTCGACTGGGTCTCGCCAGCCGACCCACCCATAACGGTGAAGTCCTGGGAGGCAATGTGCACCGAGCGACCATGGACGGTCGCACGACCGGTAACCACGCCGTCGGCAGGAACCTCTGCCTTGTCCATACCGAACAGGGTGGTGCGGTGCTTACGGAACGCACCCACCTCGTCAAAGGAATAGGCATCGACGAGGTTGTCGATCCGCTCACGGGCAGTTTGCTTGCCCCTGTCACGTTGCTTTTGCAAGCGAGTCTCGCCCCCGCCAAGCTCCACAGCGTGGCGCTCGTCGGCAAGCTGCTCGACCCGGCCGGCCATGGTGTCGGCCAGCTTGATTGATTTCTTCTCAGCCATAGTTGGCGATCATCCTCACGCAGGCTCGACGGTCACCTGGTGGCTGTTGCCACCGACCGTCACGTTGTAGTTGACCGGTCCGGCGATGCCGGCTGCGCCGGTGCCTTCCTTCTCGGCCTTCAGCTGTGCCTCGGTCATCGCGACGCTCTTCGGGCCCTGCGGACGCTCCTTGAGGAACTTCGGGGCAACTCCGGGGAACAAGGCGTTGGTGAGAACATCCTCGTCGGAGCCATCAAAGCCTTCAAGACCCTTAGCCTGCTCGACCAGCTGATCCCACTCGGGGTCAAGCAGATCGGCGGGACGGCAGTCGATCGGCTCCTTGCCGGTCTGCTTCTTGGCCATCTCGACGATTTCAGGGTTAAGCTCACCGATCGGCTTGCCGTAATACCCGAGCATGAGATCGGCAAACTCAGCCGTAAGGTTCTTGTACGAGCCATTCCCCATGAGGACGTTGAACACGGCCTGGGTACCAACGATCTGCGAGGACGGGGTAACCAGCGGCGGGTATCCGGCATCCTTGCGAACGCGCGGAACCTCCTTCATGACCTCATCCATACGGTCGCCGGCGCCCTGGGCCTCGAGCTGGGACTCCATATTGGAAAGCATTCCGCCCGGGATCTGGGACTGGAAGATATTGGTGTTAACCAACGTCTTCGACTCGAATTTCTTGTACTTCGGGCGGACCTTCTTGAAGTGGTCGCGGATCTTAAGAAGGCGATCCATGTCGAGGTCGGTGGTGTACTCAGTACCTTCGAGCATCTCGACCAAAGACTCGGTCGGGTTGTGCCCCGGGCCGAGCGACATCGACGAGATGGCGGTGTCGACGACGTCGACACCAGCCTCGATGGCCTTCTGCAAGGTGACCAGGGTGACGCCCGTGGTGGAGTGGCAGTGCAGGTTAATCTGCACGTCCGGATGGTTCTCCTTGATGCCCTTGATGATGTCGTAGGCAGGCTGCGGCTTGAGCAAGGCAGCCATGTCCTTGAAGGCGATCGAATCGGCACCCATGTCGATGAGACGATCGGCCTGCTTGACGAAGCTCTCCGGGGTGTGAATCGGAGAGGTGGTATAGCAAATGGTGCCCTGGGCATGCTTGCCGGTCTTCTTGACCGCAGCCATTGCGTGCTCAAGGTTGCGAGGATCGTTCAGGGCGTCGAACACACGGAACACGTCCATGCCATTCTCGGCCGACTTCTCGACGAACTTGTCGACGACCTCGTCGTTGTAGTGACGGTAGCCGAGGAGGTTTTGGCCACGCAGCAGCATCTGCAGCCGGGAATTCGGCAGCAGCTTGCGGAAGGTGCGCAGACGCTCCCATGGGTCTTCGTTGAGGAATCGGATGCAGGAATCGAAGGTAGCTCCACCCCAGCACTCAACGGACCAGAAGCCTGCCGCATCAATGTCGGCACAGGCATCAACCATGTCCTCCATGGCCATGCGAGTGGCAAGCAGGCTCTGATGCGCGTCGCGGAGCACGAGCTCGGTAACGCCAATCTTTCGTGGACTCATGAATCTAATCTTTGCACCTTCGCCGAAGCCGTCACCGACTTGGGGGCAAAGTTCCACACCTTAACAGTGTTCAGCCACGAAGGCGTTCATCCGAGGACACCTACGGGGAGGCCTGAACTACTCGATCGGCGTCACGAGCCTGCCGTTGCGGGATCGCCTGCGCGCTCAGCGTCCGGCCGCCACCTCGGCTCCGAGACGGCGAATCTCAGCCAGCACTGAGACGTCAAACTCCCCGTTTGAAGCGCCTGCGAGCTGGTGCAGCCCGGCAACGACATCGGTCAGCTCGGCGGCCATCGCCTGGCTAGCGCCGATCTGCTCCTCCACCTGCGGAACGAGATCAGCCACCCCGGCCGACAGCTCCCGTTGGCTGGCCATCTGCTGCCAACTGGTGAGCAGAGCGGTCGGCATCGCCATCAGTTCAGCCAGCTCCTGAGTGCGGGCAGCAGCCTGGTCAGCCAACTCGCGCACCTCATCGAGGCGACGGTTCGCCTCCGACATGGCTTCCTCCACCGCCCGGGAGAGGTCGTCGATAGCTGGCAGGGCATGTTGCCAACCGTCCACCTCAGCCCACAGCTCGGAAACGAAGCTGCGAGTCGACTCAACCTGAATGTAGGCCACTGCCAGCCGGAAACTTGTGAGGTCCGCGCTGGTGGCCATGGCGTCGAGGTCGGCGACCACTCCGTTGACCAACGGTGCTATCTCGGCGTCCATCCGGCTCCACAGCGTGAGAACGGTCACCAAGGGCCGCAGCGACGCCTCAGTGGCTTCGCGGGAATCAGTAATGGCGTCAGCAGTGCGCTGCGACTCGGTCATCGCCCTACCCAGGGTGCGCGCGGTCCGACCGGCCTTGACTGAGAAGTCACTCAGACCGTCGAAGGTCTCCAGCCAGGTCTCGACCAGCTCACGGGCCCGGTTAACCTGGCCCGACAGCTGCCCCAAGGTCGTCTCGTCGATCATGCCACGGCTAGCACGGTGCCGCCGCCGACGTACCGACACCTCCTGGACCAACGCCTTGCGCATGAACGTTCCATAGTCGGGGTATCCGGCCTGCTCGAGGGCCGCCTGGACAGCTTCGAGACCACGGCGGGCCCGTTCAGGAGCACCGCATCCCTGTTCCCCGGCAATCCACTCAGCGTCGCGAGCCGCCTGGTAGACAGTCTCGGCGGCCTGAAGCATCTCCGGCACCTGCGGAGTGACGCGCACCGACAGGTAGCCCTCCCCCAACGGTACGACAGTGGCCAGCACCGTGTAGGTTGCACCGTCAGCAGCGAGGTTGTGGACGTAGGCGCAAAAGGGTTCCCCGGTTTGAATGGTCGCCCACATGGCGAGGAACGCCGCGCCGGGCATCATCGGGTGACGAATGATGTTATGGGGCGCCCCGATGAGGTCATCCCAGGAGTACCGGGAGATGTCCACGAAAACCGAGTTGGCCTTCTCTATGATCCCCTTGGCATCAGTAGTCGAGAAGAAGATCTCTTCCGGCTCGACGATGCGATTCTCTCCGGTCGGTTCAGGTCGAGACATGGCTCTCCTTGGTCAGTGCGTACATGTGTGGTCCAAGGAAGCCCCCGTCATCTCACCAAGCGCATAGTTGCCGCCTCCACCGTCCGACGGCCAGAGGATTTCCCCGTCAGGCGCATAGTGGTCCAAACGGACCCTGCGGTCAACTCCACGACGGTGCGGACCATCAACGCCTCGGTCGCAACGAATCTCTCGTGCACAATGACGGTGCCGGCTGCGAGCACAGGACCAGCCGCAAGCGATGTGGCAGGCGTGGTACCCCTGGCACGTTCCCCGGCTCTTCTTCCGCACCCCCGGGATGCAGAAAAAGAGCATGGATTCAGAGGATAAAACGAAACATTTTGGGGCGGATAATATGGGCGTTTTACTCGACATGAATGGGGCCATCTCAACCCCTGACGCCATTGATAACTACCGAGTTCAGGACCTCGTCGCACCCAATACCAGCCGAGACAGTCATTCCCCGCTCCCACCACTACCATCACATCGATGACGTGAAGAATCCCGGCCAATCCTCACAACAGAACTGGCCGGGATTCTTCACAAAACAACTCAGGCGCTGACCGAAGTGCCCTTCGAACCCAGCTGTTCACAGGCCTCAACAATCCGAGCGGCCATACCAGCCTCAGCCTTCTTGCCCCACGAACGCGGGTCGTACATCTTCTTGTTGCCGACCTCACCGTCAATCTTGAGCATGCCGTCATAGTTCTTGAACATGTGCTCAACAACCGGACGCGAGAATGCGTACTGAGTATCGGTGTCGATATTCATCTTGATAACGCCATAGGACACTGCGTCAGCGATCTCCTGAGCAGTCGATCCCGACCCACCATGGAAGACCAGATCGAACGGCTTGTCCTTGCCGTACTTCTTGCCGCACTCGTCCTGGATCTCCTTGAGGATTTCCGGGCGCAGCTTGACGTAACCCGGCTTGTAAGCGCCATGGACGTTCCCGAAGGTCAGGGCGGTGGTGTAGCGGCCCTTCTCGCCCAGGCCCAGCACCTCGAGGGTGCGCATGCCGTCGGCAACGGTGGTGTACAGCTTCTCGTTGATCTCGCCGGTGACGCCGTCTTCCTCGCCACCGACAGCGCCGACCTCAATCTCGAGGATGAGCTTGGCCTTAGCGGTGCGTGATAGTAGCTCCTCGGCAATCTGCAGGTTCTCCTCGACCTCAATGGCCGAGCCGTCCCACATGTGGGAGTTAAACAGCGGATCCTGGCCCTTGTCGACACGCTCCTGCGAGATGGCAATGAGCGGGTTGACGTATTTATCCAGCTTCTCCTTCTGGCAATGGTCAGTGTGCAAGGCCACGTTAATCGGGTAACTCTTAGCGACGACGTGGGCGTACTCCGCAAGAGCAACCGCACCAGTCACCATGTCCTTCACCGTCTGTCCGGAGGCGTACTCGGCACCACCGGTGGAGATCTGGATGATACCGTCGGAACCGGCCTCGGTGAACCCCTGCAGAGCAGCATTGAGAGTCTGGGAGGAGGTCACGTTGATGGCCGGGTACGCGAAGCCTTTTTCCTTCGCGCGGTCGATCATCTCGCCGTAGACTTCGGGTGTTGCGATGGGCATGTTGTGCCTTTCCTGTATGAACCTCGCGATAACGAAAGCCTATTCTTCCGCATATGCCCCCTCGATGTCAGTCCCAGCCCCCAGCACGCTCATAGGTGCTGCGCAGCGCACATCAGTCGGCGGCGTCGACACCATCCTGTTCCACTCGAATCCGACCACCAGAGGCTGAGGTAACCGCAGCGTCAATGTCAGCCAGCTGGCTATCGAGCCACGAGAGTGGCACCTCCCACTGCCTGCCGTCATCGGCATGGACGACCAGACCAGGGCCAGATCCAATCGACGAGCCCTCCACCTTAACCGCGGACAGTTCATCCCATGTGACCTCGTCCATGAATGTCGCCGCAGGCTCTTGCGATCCCGAACGCAGCGCCCGTCGCAAGCACAGTCCACCCAAACGGACGATGAGCGCTGGCCCCTCCCCGACGTCGAGAAGATCTTTGCGAGCG
Organism: Cutibacterium namnetense; assembly: GCF_001642025.1. GTDB lineage: Bacteria > Actinomycetota > Actinomycetes > Propionibacteriales > Propionibacteriaceae > Cutibacterium > Cutibacterium namnetense. Next base: position 28,724 of record NZ_LWHO01000010.1, read on the forward strand.
GCGTGCAGCCGCAGATTCTGGATGACGAAAAGCACGAGGAACAGCACCACCCATGCCCCGAGCATCCACATCACCGTCGATAGCTGGAAGGCGTCTGCCGTCAGGGCCCACAACAAGCCACCAATAACGACGACAACAAAGGCCTGCACCGCCAGGCGAAATCTTGTCGCATGATGATGGGCAACCCGGGAGGCGCTAGGCACTGGATTGAATGCCACGACTAGTCGCGGTGGTTCCTCGGTGGGTGGTGTGCTCATAGCACGAGCCTAAGGGCTGATGGCTCTCTCCGATCAGCTGGCGGGTGGCTTTGGACGCCACTGCGTTGTCCAGGCGTACATGGCAATCGCGGCAGCCGCACCAGCATTCATGGAACGGGTTGACCCATACTGGGTGATAGCCACTAATTGCTCACACCCCTTGACGACCTCGTCGGTCAGTCCAGGACCTTCCGACCCGAAAACCAGGCAGCAATCCTGCGGCAGCTGAGCTGTCTCCAGTGGCACCGCTCCGGGCAAGTTATCCACTCCCACTGGGGTGACGCCGTGTTCGTCGAGCCAGGCTAGGAAGGCGGAAACGTCAGGGTGATGGTAGACGTGCAAGTACCTATCGGTCACCATCGCGCCACGTCTATTCCAGCGCCGCCGCCCCAAGATGTGAACGGCTGCGACGTTAAAGGCGTTAGCGGTACGCACCACCGACCCGATATTGAAGTCGTGCTCCCAATTCTGAATCGCCACGTGCAACCGGGAACGCTGGGCGTCAAGGTCGGCGACGATGGCCTCCATCGTCCAGTACCGGTAGCGGTCAATGACATTGCGACGATCCCCTGAGGCCAACAGCTCAGGATCGAGTCTCGGGTCATCAGGCCACGGTTTGGGCATCGGCCCAACACCTACCACCGTAGCTGCCAACTGGCTAGGAATCTGCAGTGAAGGGGCATCAGCGAGTTCATCAGCGGACGGGACACACACGGGTCGAGGATAGTCTTGGCCCTATGCCGAGTCTCCTCATGACCCTCCCTGCCCTGCTCACCCCCGCCTGGATGGACCCTCAGGCCATCATTCAGGGCACAGGTGTTGCAGCTGTGTGGATCGTCGCGCTGATCGCCTTCGCCGAGTGCGGCCTGGCCGTATTCTTCATGCCCGGAGACTCTCTGCTCTTTGCTCTGGGAATGTTTGCCGCCGTGGGCGTCAACTCAACCGTCCCTTTGGTCCATTACGGTTCTACTGCGACGACCCTCATCATCGTCAACTTGGTCCTCATCGTCTGCGCTATCGCAGGAAATATCTGCGGCTACTGGATCGGCTACTTGGTTGGCCCGAAGCTTTTCCGGGAGCGGGAAGGACTTATGGGTAAAGTGTTCTCCCCCAAGCACGTGGACACCACCCATGAATTTTTCCGCAAGCATGGTTCCGTAGCGCTCATTCTGGCCCGTTTCGTGCCCATCGTGCGTACTTTCGTCACCATGATTGCCGGCGTTGGGCGGATGACGTTCCGGAAATTCATCACCTATACCGCTATCGGCGGCATCCTCTGGGTGCTCATCGCTGTCCAAGCTGGCTATTTCCTCGGCCAGATCCCCGTCGTTCGAAACAATTTCGAGGCGGCTCTGCTCCTCATCATCGTGGTGTCGGTGCTGCCGATGGGCATCGAATGGCTCAAGGCGCGACGTAAGGGTCAGGCTAGCCAGCCGCAATCGGCGCGACGATCTCGCGCCGAATAAAGGAGCCGAGTAAAGGGAAAGCCGAGCTGCCCGTGCCTCGACCATCGACTCACCATTTTCGACGGTTGGTGGCTTGCCATGGCTGAACCTGCCCCGGCTCTAGCCAACCTTCCTCTGGCGGATTTGCGATCACCATGTCACGTTTGGCGACAGCTTTGACCCACGCGTTAACTGGTGCACTCCAGACGACAGCCAACACCAACGCGATGGCCATAATCCCGATGACACCGAGCCCTCCTATCAGCTCTATGCCGCGAGAAAGCCGCCACATCCAACCCAGCGAGAGCGCCGTGAAGAGGTAGCGGTCGATGGCGTGACCTCGACCCATCGTCACCGTCAAAACACAACCCGCCACAGGGATCAGGAGGTAACTCGCCCAGGCTCCCGAATCCATGATTAAAGCGAACGACGTCAGCACTGGGTCAACGACCGATTGGTCCCCACCATGCCCAGCCGTCCACAACCCACACAGGATGAGAACCCAGATAGCCGACAAGCCGATCACGATAACCCGTGCCACAACGATCGGTATGGGCATGTGTGACCGCGACGGCAGATAACCGTACCTGGCTGTTGCCTCAGAGGTCCTATGGGTCATGGTGACATCATGTCACCTAGCGACGACCAGGACGAGAGCCGTCATCCGCAAGATCACTCAAGGCGAGCAGTCAGGAAAAGAAGGTCGCCCCTCCAGGCGGCCCCGGCGATGACTCGGACTCGCCATCGCGGAAGGGTCGAGCATCTGCCAGCAGCTTCGCCAATGCGTCACCAGTGATAAGCCGAAACGGGAAAGGAGCCCCGCTACAGCGTCGAGCCAATTCCTCCTCATGCAGCGGCCCGTTAGAGGCTGCCAGGACGACATTTCCGTAGCGACGCCCCTTGAGGGTTGCCGATTCTGCCGCCAAACAAACGTTGGTAAACACCTCTTCAGCGGACCTCGCGACTCGCTTAGTCCACGTCAAGGGTGCAGAGTCAGCCAGGTTCGCCACCTCGATACCGTCGGAGTGCAGGATACGAGATACCTCTGCGAAGAACTCGACGGTGACAAGGTCGCCAGGAACCCGGGCGCCATCGAAAGCATCGAGAATGACGACGTCGGCGAAATCCTCCCGCATGGCCGCGAGGCCCGACCGACCGTCTACCGGGCGCACCTTGATCCCGGAACGTGCCGGCAGCGGAGCCTTGCGGCGGACCTCTGCCGTCAACTCGGCATCAGGTTCACAAACGATCTGTGGGCTGGTCGGACGAGTCGTTGCGACGTACCGAGCCAGGCACATCCCTGCCCCACCTAGATGAATGACGCGCATCCTCTCCCCCGCTGGACGGTGGACATCGAGATGGTCGGCAATGCGCTGCATGTAGTCGAACTCCAGACGGGTGGGATCCTCAGGATCGATCCACGACTGATCCGCACCACCGGCGCGCACAATCCATGCTCCTGCCACGTCGGGGTCAGGAAGAAGTCGACTCATCGAGAGCCCAGCTTTCCAGCTATCCAGTCGTTCACCCAGTCCGGATTGTCAGCCATCCACCTCGAAATCGCGGTGTCCTGCTGGCCACCACGCTTGGTGGTATCGACGATAAGGTGCTCCAGACTCGACAGGTGGGCGTCATCGATGGCGAGGTTGCGAATGAGTTGAGCGGCCTTGGGGTGGTCCTTTTCGAATCCGGGCCGACCGAAACTGTAAATGAGCTCGGCGTTGGAGATGGCATTCTTAGGATCCGCGAGGTCACGTACCGGGTAGGCGTCGTAGGCCCAGTGGGGCCGCCATAGGGTGACAGCGACGTTATTGCCCGCCGAGGTAGCCTTCTGCAGCTGGGCCAGCATCGCCGGTGTAGACGAGGTCTTGAGGGCGATGTTCGACAACCCGTACATCGGCAGTGTCTGATTGGCTATAGTTTTCGTCATCTCGGCACCCGGCTCGATGCTGTAGATGACATTTCCGTAGGAACCACCAGTTTTCTTGAGATCCGCGATGGAATGTGCCGGCGAGTCTTTATTCACCGCAATAGTGAGTTTCGCATTGTCGTACCAGCATCCGAGGTTCTCAAGCTTCGGGCCATACTTGCGGATGTAGCCAGCCTGGGTCACCGGAAGCCAGGAATCTGTGATGATGTCGATGTCACCGTCGGCAGTCGCCTGATATCCAACCCCAGCGTCAAATCCCTTGATGGTGACGGTGTAGCCGTCTTTCTTGAGGACCTGCTTGATGAGACCGGCCGTCGCCCAGGACTCATCCCACCCGTTGAACGCGCCGATCGTCAGTGTGGTGTCAGTGTCGGGCTTCATTGCGGTGACGTCCTTGGAACGGGCTCCCGGGGTGCAGTGGGTCCACTTCTGGTCAGGTGTAGCACCAGCATGGGCCTCGGAGGTCGCCTCGACACCCGACCTTGAACCTTTGGCCGCCTCCTCACCGCTGTTATAGATCCCTGCTGCCCCGGAACACCCAGCCAGACCCAACCCGGTCAGGCCGGCCAAGAGCACCGTGGCCACCACACCGTGCGACATCATCCATCTCCCATCCATCCAGCGCCCAATGTGGCGCAAGCCTTCCGAATCCCTTCGGGGGGCCGGTCCCGACTGTAGTCCGCAAGCGACCCCCCGGTCTGGGATGCTTGAGTCATGACCTCATGGTGTCCCTGCGGATCAGGACGCAACCTCGACCAGTGCTGCGGACCAATCCTCGACGATCCTCGGCGCGCCGAGACCGCCGAAGCACTCATGCGGTCGCGCTACACCGCACACACCCTGGGGCGGTGGAATCACCTATGGGTCACCTGGCATCCGCGGACTCGCCCCGAGGTCATCAAGGACGTGCCACTGCAATGGACCGGATTGACAATTGTCGACGTCGCACAGCGCCAACCCTCGGACCAATATGGCGTCGTGGAGTACATCGCCCGGCACTCCGAAGGAATTTTGCACGAGCGAGCGCGGTTTGAATACCGAGCTAGACGCTGGTTCTACGTTGATGGGGACCTGCTGGACTGACGACCAGTTGCGCTGACAGCCCATTGACACGACACTGCAACGACAGACGCTGTTCAGCCAGACGTGGCCGTCACGTCGATCGACCGTGTTCTCATAGTCGTCGAGGTTGAGCACCAGTTCGGCCCAGATCATCAAGGATGACAGGTACATGCCATCGGTCAGTCGTCGTCTATTCATCCAAGCCGGAGCCATGGTGACAGTTGCGGGCGCTGCCGCCGGTCAAAGCTGGCCGGCCCTCGCCGCTCCGTACACCAACGGCGGGACGGCCAGCGAACAGCCCGGCGCCCGTGGCGCCATCGCCCTGCTGCCGGATACCCAGTTCTACTCGCGCTATGGCGTCAAGTCAGCAGACCTGTTCGCCAGGCAGTACCCTGGGTTGCCTAACCCCTATGACTGCCAGACCAAGTGGATCGTGGACCACACCGCGCGGTACAACATCGCGATGACCCACCACTTGGGCGATGTCTGTGACCAGTCCGGCGAGGGCCACGAGGACCAGTACGTCGTCGCCAACCGGGCAATGAAGATCCTGGACGACGCCAAAGCTCCATACTCGGTGGTCCCAGGCAACCATGACGTTGCCGACGGTTTCCGCTTCTACCGCAAGTACTTCCCGCGGCGACGTCAAGCCCAATCCCCAAGCTTTCGCGAAATGGGACCCAGCGGTTTGTCGAACTGGCACGAGTTCACCGTCGCCGGTGTGCCGATGATGGCCGTCAACGTACCCTGGGGATCCGACGGCGACGACCTTGACTGGGCTGAGTCCGTGCTCAACGCCCACAAGACCGTACCGACGATCATCACCACCCACCAGATCATCGATATTTCCCCAACCGGCACGGCCCTGTCCACCAGTTTCGGGCAGCGTCTGTGGAATCGACTCATCAACCACCACAACCAGGTGTTCCTCACCGTGAACGGTCACCACCATGGCGCGGCGAACCGTATCGTCACCAACGCTGATGGCCAACCGGTGTTCCAGCAGCTGCTCGACTACCAGATGGCTTATCAAGGTGGTAACGGGCTCATGGCACTCATGGAGTTCGACTTCACCCACAACCAGCTGTGCCAGACGGCGTTCTCACCCTGGGTGCCGCTCAAGGGGGATCATGCGAACTCCTTAGACCGTGCCCTGCTCACCGGACCGGGAGACACGTGGGTGACGAGCTTCGACTTCGCCTCCCGCTTTGCCTCCTTCGGCGCTGATTTCCATCCCACCGGCAAAGTGAGGTCTGCCACTTCGGAACTCCGTGAGGAGCTGCGCGCAGCGTTCACCCCGATTGCTGCTTTGCCTCTCGTTAAGCCCAAGGATGAGCAGGATTACCCCAGGCTCCCCGGAACCGTGGCTCACTGGCGCCCAGTCAAGCGGGACGGCATGCTCGTCGAGCAAGACATCAGCGGTAATGGCAATGACATGGCTCTCGTGACGGCCGGCATCGCTGCCAACGCCGTGACCCTCGTTGCCGACCACATGACGTACTCCTCCGCCACCCATGCCGTCCGCTTCACGCCCAAAGCTACGCACATGTTCTCGTACTTCGCCACGGACAAGAACGCCCCCGTCAACAAGGAGCGGTTCGAGAAGGGCTACACTTTCGAGACCTTCATCAAGATCGACAAAGATTACAGCTCCGCCAATTATTGGGGAGCGTTCGTCTGCCGGGGCGGACGACGCGGCGATCTGCCGAACTTCAAGGTACCGGGCGCCGATGCGGATGACTTGAAGGAACCGCCGATGGCGGGCGCCATCTCAAGCCTCAAGGAGATGCAGTGGGCCTTCACCGACGTGGGCAAGGCCGGGCACGGGTATTCAGTATGGTCCGGTGACGTAGACCTCGACAAGTGGTACCACGTCGCCGTCGTCGATGACCCCGAGCAGGGTTCCGTCGTCATGTACATCAATGGGGTACCCATGCTGCGCAACGAGTACGGCACCCCAGGTGTCGCGCACGGCATCAATGGTTTCGACGATCGCGCGTGGATCATCGGTGGCAGCATGTACAACAACCAGATGGGCACCGGTTTCTTCGGAACCATCGGAGAGATGAGACTGATCGACTACCCGACCGGCCCCAGTCAGTGGCTCACCGCTCGTGCACCCAAGGCATCGAGCCCTGATCCCACCCGTGAATCGTCGACCGCACCCGGGACCGGCCGCTGAGACGCGACCCGCGCGCCGACCGGTGGATGCAGGACGTCGACTAAACGCTCAGTTCTCGCCAGACTCCGCCGGGGAGCCGATGTCATCGGACTTCTCGTGTACCTTGCGCACCGGACGCGGCATGACTACCACCGGGCACTGCGCGTTGCGCAGCAACGCACTAGCGAAGATCGGCTCGGGGTTGACGCTGGAGGAGTCGACAACCAGCAAACAGGCCTGCTGGCTAGTCCGCACCAGAACCTCACTACGGCCGCCGCGGACGGCAGCTAGCTCAACATCTTCCGCCTTTTCCGCATTGGGGCCTAGGGCCCGTCGCACCACCTGACGCAGGTCGCCGAGCTTGGCATGACCCATAATGTCGGAAGCCCCTACGCCGCGAGACGGAGTGGGTTTGATGGTGCTGGCGGTAGTGGCGGGACGGAATGCGGTCAAAGCCACCATAGTGACCCCACGACGGCGGGCCTCTGCTAACCCCCAGCGTAGGGCGGCCGGGGATCCTGACCTCATACTCACCCCAACGACGACAGCACCCTGCCATACCGACTCGGCGCAGGTGTCGTCGGCCCCGGAAAGGTCATTGGTAGCTGGAACGCGGGTCGTCATAGTCGTCTCCTCCCGACTTACCCCGCCTGCTGGGCGGCAGACTTCTTAGCGCGATCACGACTGAGCGGATCAGTGATGGCCTCCAGACCCTTACCCTCGGCGTCAACACCCATGAATAGCGCGACGAGGCCACCAGCAAGCATGATGCCGGCACCGATGACGTAGCCGCCGACCAGGGGACCACGCGCGGAACCATCACCAATGAGGTTGCCGAAGATGAGTGGGGCGATAGCACCAGCGATCTGGGCAATCGAAAAGAAGTAGCTAATGGCTTGACCGCGAACCTCTAGCGGGAACACCTCGGAAACTGTCAGATAGGCCGAGGAAGCTCCAGCACTAGCAAAGAAGAAGGCTACACACCAGAAGATCGTGTGGGTGGTTGGCGTCAGGGCGTCGCGCTGGAACAGCACCGCACTGATAGCCAACACCACAGCGGCAATACCATAGGTGGCGAAAATCATCTTGCGGCGACCAATGGTGTCGAAAAACCGCCCCAACAGAATCGGACCGAGCAGGTTTCCGGCCGCGAATGGGATCATGTACAGGCCAACGTCAGCTTTAGACACGGAGTAGAACTGCGACAATACGATCTCGTAGGTGAAAAAGATGGCATTGTAGAGGAAGGACTGGGTCACCATAAGGGTAACACCCAGCACAGTGCGCTTCCAGTAGCGGCGCAAAAACACCTCAACCAGTTCTGCACCAGACTCTTTAAACTCTGCCCACCACTGGGAGGCGCTGCGGCGGCCCTGGCGCCTCACCTCGGGTTCCAGGGTGATGGCCTGGTCGTCACTGACCGGCTCAAGCTCATGTCCGGAGTCCTGAACATCCTGCTCAATCCCAGCGACGATCTCTTCGGCCTGTTCACCGTAACCGTGCGTCAGCATCCACCGCGGCGACTCCGGAATATGCTTACGGATAAGAATGAGGACGATGCCGAGAACCGGGCCAATAAAGAAGCCGATACGCCAACCCCAAAACTCCGCGACCCTCGTCGGATCAAGGAGGTAAATCGTCGCAACTGAGCCGAGCATGACGCCGGCCCAGTAAGTACCATTGACGGCCAGGTCAACCCGGCCGCGATACCGAGCCGGAATGAGCTCATCAATGGCCGAGTTGATCGCTGAATATTCACCACCAATGCCAGACCCAGCAATGAACCGGCATAAGTAGAGGAACCACGGTGCGAAGGACAAACCTGCGATACCCGAACCAAGCAGGTACACCAGGAGAGTCAGGGTGAAGAGTTTCTTTCGGCCAATACGGTCAGTGAGTTTGCCGAAGAAGAGAGCACCAAGCACCTGGCCCAGCAAGTAGAAAGTGGCGGCCGCGGTGACCTCGGCAGTGGACATGTGCAGCGGCTTTGCAAAGCCGTTTGCTGCGACGATCTGCACCTCAATACCGTCGAGGATCCACGCCGTCCCCAGGCCGACGATGACCATGGTGTGAAATTTTGACCATGGCAGCCGGTCGATGCGGGCTGGTACCAGTGATGTGATCGTTCGCTCCGCGGTTTGAACGTCTGACACAGCGGTCCTCCTCCAGGTGGGGATGGCGTCAGCAGGCTATACCCACAGCTTTCACCAGATCGTGAAAGACATCACATCGGAGGCGTTGGCTGATGTGCGCCAACGCCTCCGCAAACTGTCACAACGCCGTCACACGGCGAGCGTTCGCCTTCAGAGAATCGTCAAGCCGTCACCGGCCTCGTTAATATCAAAGGTCGCCGTATCGCCCTCCTGCACCTGCCCAGACAACACCTTGCGAGCCAGCTGATCATCGATGGTGGTCTGCATTAGTCGACGCAGTGGCCGGGCGCCATAGACCGGATCGAAACCAGCCATGGCCAGCCAATCCTTACCGGCGTCGGTCACGGCAACGGTGATGCGCCGCTCGGCCAGCCGCGAATTGAGCTTGGTCAGGTTCGTCTCAACGATCCGCCCCAAATCAGCCATCGTCAACGGGTCGAACATGACCACATCGTCGAGTCGATTCAGGAACTCGGGCCGGAACGCCTGATGCACCGCCCCCATGACGGCCTCACGCTTGGCCTGGTCGTCAAGGTTCGCATCTGAAAGGAACTGGCTGCCCAGGTTGCTCGTCAATACCAAGATGGTGTTGCGGAAATCCACCGTCCGCCCTTGGCCGTCGGTCAAGCGACCGTCGTCGAGCACCTGCAGCAAAATGTTAAAGAGGTCAGGATGAGCCTTTTCCACCTCGTCAAGCAAGATGACCGAGTAAGGACGACGCCGCACGGCCTCGGTGAGCTGGCCGCCCTCTTCGTAACCGACGTAGCCCGGAGGGGCACCAACCAGACGCGAGACGGAGTATTTCTCCATGTATTCACTCATGTCGATGCGCACCAGGGCGGTCTCGTCGTCAAAGAGGAACTCCGCCAGGGACTTGGCCAGCTCGGTCTTGCCGACACCTGTGGGACCCAGGAAGAGAAACGAGCCGGTCGGACGATTCGGGTCGCTGATTCCCGCCCGGGAACGACGCACCGCGTCCGAAACCGTCTTGACCGCTCGGTCCTGCCCAATGAGGCGCTCGTGCAGGCGCTCCTCCATGTGGAGCAGCTTCTCCTGCTCGCCCTGCATCATCCGCCCAACAGGGATGCCAGTCCACGAGGAAACGACCTCGGCTATGTCAGAGGTGCCAACCTCCTCAGAGACCATTCGCGTCCCTTGCTCCTCAGCCTCATTCGCTGCTTCGGCTTCCTTCTCCAGAGCCGGAATCTGGCCGTAGAGAATCTCAGAAGCCTTGCCGAAATGGCCCTCTCGCTGGTATTTCTCGGCAGTGGTGCGCAGCTGGTCGATGCGGGTCTTAAGCTCACCGACCTCATTGAGGCTGGCTTTCTCAGCCTCCCAGCGCGACTCCAGGCCACGCAGAGTCTCTTCCTTGTCAGCCATCTCGGCGCGCAGCCGCTCTAGACGCTGCTGGCTAGCCGGGTCGTCCTCCTTCTCGACAGCGAAGATCTCCATCTTCATGCGGTCGACTTCCCGACGCAGGGTGTCGATCTCCTCCGGAGAGGAGTCAATCTCCATGCGTAGTCGAGACGCAGCCTCGTCGATAAGATCAATGGCCTTATCAGGAAGCTGACGGGCAGTGATATACCGGTTAGACAAGCTGGCGGCCGCGACGAGGGCACCGTCAGTAATACGCACCTTGTGGTGGGCCTCATAGCGTTCTCGCAAACCACGCAGAATAGCGATGGTGTCCTCCACCGACGGCTCACCCACGAAGACCTGTTGGAAACGACGCTCCAGGGCCGGATCCTTCTCGATGTGTTCGCGGTATTCGTCGAGGGTGGTGGCACCGATCATCCGCAGCTCACCGCGAGCCAGCATCGGCTTGAGCATATTGCCAGCGTCCATCGCCCCCTCCCCGGAAGCTCCGGCACCAACAACAGTATGCAGCTCATCGATGAAGGTGATGATCTGCCCCTCAGCCTCCTTGATCTCATTGAGGACAGCCTTGAGGCGCTCCTCAAATTCGCCGCGATACTTAGCTCCGGCGACCATAGAGGACAGGTCCAAGGAAACGACGCGACGCCCCTTCAAGGAGTCAGGCACGTCTCCGGCGACGACGCGCTGAGCTAACCCCTCGACGACGGCAGTCTTGCCAACACCGGGCTCGCCGATGAGGACTGGGTTGTTCTTGGTGCGTCGTGCCAGCACCTGGACGACGCGACGGATCTCCTGGTCGCGGCCAATAACAGGGTCGAGCTTGCCAGCACGAGCGCGCTCGGTGAGGTCGAGGGAGTACTTGGCAAGGGCCGTTTCGCCACCCTCAGACTCCTCGGAGGTGACGCGACGGTCTCCACGGCCTTCATTGAAAGCCGCCGCCAAAGAGTCGGGCTTGAAGCCGAGCCCCGCCAGGCCCTTCTGGACGTCGGAGGGAACCGCTGTCAACGAAATGAGCAAGTGTTCGGTAGCGACAAAGGAGTCCCCCATGGCCTCAGCCCGGTTCTGCGCGTCAGCGATGACTCGAGCGAATGCTCCAGATAGCTGCGGTTGAGCCACCGAGGCGCCGGTGCTTGACGGTATGGAACGCATCGCCGTGGTGGCGACGGCGTCGACCCGTTGCGGATCAATCCCCAGACCAGCCACCAGCGGCCCGACAGTGTTGTCCGGGATTGTAAAGAGTGCGTGAAGAAGATGCGAGGGCTCCACGGACGGGTTCCCGTGAGCCAACGCGTGCCGAGTGGCGGCGGTGACCGCATCACGGCTCATCGTGGTGAGATTAGTGTCCATTACGTGCCTCACTGAAGTTGAGTTGCTATGACTCAAGTATGACTCCTGATCGGACGCAGTCAAATGAAGTTGAGCCTGAACGACTCAACTATCTCAAGGGCGCTGCTCCTCTTCACTTCAAAACCCCTTGCCGTCCAGCTCATCCCGCATCGTCGCGGTCAGAATTGGCCACAAGAAGACAGTCCCGCGATGAACTCTCGCTCCCACCTGCGCAGGTGTCCACGGAAGCGTCCTTGCCAAAGTAACCGCCACCATCCTGGCAAGATGTTCCCCATGTCCGATCTGCGATCCACTCCCAAGTACACTGCCCTCCTCATCGGGCTCATGACATTTGGACTGTTCTTCGGCGCCGGAAACCTCATCTTCCCGGTAGAACTAGGGCGCCTCGCCGGCCCCAACACCACCGTGACCGGCGCAGGATTTCTCGTCACCGCAGTCGGAATCCCCATCGTGGCCATCATTTCTTCGGCCGTATCGGGATGCTCAAGCGTCCATGAAATGACCTCGCGGGTATCTCCTAAATACGCCACGATCTTCACCTGCCTGCTGTACCTGACCATCGGCCCAGCCTTCGCCATCCCAAGGACGGCCACCGTCTCCTATGAGGTCGGCGTGGCACCCTTCATCCGAGGCCACGGCCCGGCACTCGCCATCTTCACCATCGTGTTCTTCGCCATGGCCCTGGCCGCGGCCCTCAAACCCGGCAACCTCATGGACTGGGTAGGGCGCTACCTGACCCCACTGTTCCTGGCCCTGCTAGCCATCCTCATCGTGGCTACCCTCGTCCATCCCATGCCCACCCTGGCGAATCGTCCGCCACAACCCCCGTATGATCACCAGCCCTTCATGCGCGGCTTCCTCGACGGCTACAACACGATGGACGCGCTGGCGTCGCTAGCCTTCGCCATCGTCATCATCGAGGCGATCAATCAGCGCGGCTCGACAGGCCGCCGCGATGCCGCCCATGTAACGATTCGCGCCGGGTTGGTCGCCACCATCCCCCTAACCCTCGTCTACGTCTGCCTGGCATGGCTCGGCCGCACATCCACCCTCGTCGTCCCCAACGCCGATAATGGCGGTGTCGTCCTGGCTGGGGTCTCACGCCACTACTACGGGACAGCCGGTCAGGTGCTAATAGCCGCCATTGTGCTGGTGGCCTGCCTCAAAACGGCGATCGGGTTGGTCGTGTCCTGCGCCGAGATCTTTCGTCGCATGTTCCCAGCGGGCCCGTCGGTGCGAAGCTGGGTCGTCATCTTCAGCGCGGCGTCAGCCATCATCGCCAACGCCGGCCTGACGACGATCATTGCCTGGTCAACGCCCGTCCTCATGTTCCTATACCCATTGGCGATCACCGCGATCATTTTGGGACTGCTTGACCCCTGGCTGGGCGCCAGCCGCCTCCCCCACCGCGTCATGACCGGATGCGTCGCCCTTGCTGCGCTACCCGACCTTGCGCGCGCCCTGCCAGTCCAGGGACCGGGAACCCGCACTATTACCCATGTAGCCGACATGGTCCTACCCTGGGCCTCCGACGGTCTCGGCTGGGGGCTTCCCGCCGTCATCGGTCTGGCCGTCGGCTGGGGAGCCAGTCTCGTCTTGAGCCGTTCCCGTCGTTGGGGAACGAGTAGCTGAGTGGCTTTACGCTTGCGAAAGCAGGCCCTCGAGCTTGGCCATGGTGTCTTGCCAGTCGGCAACCGCGACGCACGGAATTCCCATCGCCTTGACGGGATAGTCATTGCCATGTTCGTCAAGACGATCGCCGTAGAACAGCACGTCCGCTTTAGATAGGCCCGTCACTTCGAGCAGCTTGGTTATACCGAACGACTTGTCACGACCGATTCGAGTGATATCCACGGACGTGGATCCACCAGCGCGCACCTCCAGATCAGGCAGCTTCCTAGCAACCGCCTCACGCAAGGTGAGCTTCTTGTCGCCGCTAGGATCCCACGCTTTCTTAGCGTCGACGGGGGCCTGCTGTCCCAGCGCGGAAAAGGTGATCTGCGACTCGCGGTCCTCCAGTACTGGACCCCAGGTGCGCTCCTCCCACAGCCCCAGATCGCGAGCGCAGGTCTCGACAGCTTCCGCAGCGCGAGACTTCTCGTCGTCGGTCAAGGCCTCGATGTAAATGCGCTGCCATTGACCATCAACACACCGGTAGTACTGGGTGCCACAGGCTGGCAGTAGGTGGAGCCGATCCAGCCGGGGCGCGCCGAGGGCGTCAAGAGCCTCGACGACTTGGGTCCGGAATTGGCCGAACTGGCCACCAGAGATGACACACACACTCGTGTGATCAAGCAAGCGGGCGACGATGCGAGCCATCTCCTCGGGCAGACGGGACTTCGAGGGGGCCAAAGTGTCGTCCAAATCAAATGCGACAAGTTTGGGAATCACCCTCGAACTATACAAGGTCGACAAGCGTTCACACACGATAACGGGCCCACGAGTTTCCCCGCAGGCCCGGTTACGAGAAAATGTCAGGACACCGAAGCAGCATAAATCGAGTCGATGGAAGCGCGCAGAGTATGATCGAACTCCTGTTGCGACTGTCCGGCGTTCAGCCCCTCTGCCAAAGCCCGCGAGAAACTCGCGATGAGTCCGCGATTGCGGGCTAGCTTCTTGTTAGCCTCCTCACGAGAATACCCGCCAGACAAGGCGACGACGCGAAGAACCTTCGGATCTGCGATGAAGTCGGCATACAGGTCGTCGGAGTTCGGGATCGTCAGCTTCAGCATGATCCTGGCATCGATCGGCAGAGAGTCGATGTGCTCGCGGATGAGGTCGTGCAGCCTCTCCTCAGCCTTTTCCTTGTTCGGGGCGTGAATGTCGACCTCGGGCTCGAGGATTGGCACCAAGCCTGCGGTGCGGACCTGCTCGCCCAATTCGAACTGCTGATCGACAATCTTTTCGATGCCGGCCTTGTCGTCATCGAGAATGACGGAGCGCTCCTTGGTACCAAAGATGTGCTTCTCTTCGACAGCGCGGTGCAACAGCTCATCGAGACCGGGGATCGGCTTCATGAGACGAACGTGGGAGTCCTCGTCAGCCAGGCCCTTATCAATCTTAAGGAAGGGGACGATGCCTTTCTTCTCCCACAGGTAATCTCCGGTGGGGGTTCCTTCAATCTCGCGATCCATCGTCATCTCGAACAAAATCGCCGCGAGAATATGGTCACTGGCAAACGACGGGCTGGTGATGATCCTGGTCCGCATCTCGTGGACGAGATCAAACATCTTGCCCTTATCGTCTCCGTAGACCTCAGGTTCTATCCCATACGCCTTAAGGGCCTTTGGAGTAGAACCGCCCGATTGGTCCACGGCGGCAATAAATCCGGGCGCCGTACCCATGCGTTCAGTCTGCTGGGCGCGCGCATTAGTGGCTGTCATGGCGACATCTCCTTCGACTTCGATGGTATTTTCCAACGTACCCGAAAACGTGGGTCGCGAAAGGTTTAGCGAGGGATCTCGTACCACCCTCGAGCCATCCTCACCAGTCCCGGGGCATGGCAATTCCCGGCCTCGATCCGGTCGATCGTCACCGCGATGAGTGTGGCCGACCCGGTATCAGTCATTGACTGGACGAAACCATGCAACACGAATCCCGGCGTCTCTAGCCGGGGCGCTCCCTCAGCGCTCGGCCGCCACGCGATGCCCGCAAAGTGATCGGCCCCTGGCACAGCGAAGTCATCAGCGAGGCCAGCGCGATCCGCGTCAAGCATGTGGACGATGACGCGCGATCCCTCGGTAAGAGCGGCCAGAGTCGTCGAGTCATGCCCCAACGACACCGATACGACAGCCGGCACGACTGACACCGACGCCAAGGAAGAGACCGTCAAGCCTTCCGGTCCAGCCACCCCCATCGTGGTGAGGATCGCCACTCCGGCAGGATGTCCTCGAAATGCAGTGGCCAAATCGTTGGCCAACTCGTGGGCAGGGGTCGGTGTGGGGTTCGACGTCGTCACCCGCCTGAGTTTGTCACTCATCTCACGATTGTCGCCACAGAATTTCACTCAGGGATCATGCACCCATGACGGTCTCGACGACGAGGGCCACGTTGAGAGCCGAGATTGCCGCCACAACGATCCACGCAATGCCAGCCATGACGCGCCCATTCGCCCACTGACCCATCACACGCCGATCGCCGGTAAACCGAGCCAACGGCACCAAAACGAGCGGTAACCCCATGCTCAACAGCACTTGGCTCCAGACGAGGGCCCGAGTCGGGTTGGCCCCAGAGGCCAGGATGATCAATGCCGGGATGATCGTCACGAGTCGCCGGACCAGCATCGGCACTCTCATATGGAGAAGCCCGGCCATGATCTCAGCTCCGGCATAAGCACCGACAGAGGTTGAGGCCAGACCCGACGCGAATAGCCCCACCGCGAAGATAAGCCCCACTACCGGCCCCATTGAGGCGCTCATGGCTGCATGGGCTTCGGCTATGCCGTCGATACCCTCAACACCTTGCAGGCTCGCCGCAGCCAACAGCAGCATCGCGATATTCACCGATCCGGCAAGCACCAGAGAGACCGCGACATCCCATCGGGTTGCCCGCAACAACGTGGGAATCCGACTTGGCCTGTTATCGGCCCCATGGCGATCGCGCACCAGGGACGAGTGCATGTACACCGCGTGGGGCATGACGGTAGCGCCCAGCATCGACGTGGCGAGCATGACGGTTTCAGTACCTTCGAACCGGGGCACTAAGCCTGACGCGACCCCGCCCCATGACAGTGGTGAAAAGGCGAGACCAGCAGTGAACCCGATCGCGATGACGACGAGCATCCCAATAATGACGATCTCGAAGGTACGCTGGCCATGACGCGACGGAATCGCCAAAATCGCCAGCGACAACGCCCCAGTTACGAGTCCGCCTACCAGCAGTGGCAGCCCGAACAGCAGTTGCAGGGCCACTGCCCCACCGATGACCTCTGCCAGATCAGTGGCGGCAGCAACGAGCTCGGCCTGAAACCAGTAAGCCAGACGGCCACCACGACGCGGCAGCGCCTCCCCAACCAGCTCGGGCAACGAACGCCCGGTCACCAGCCCGAGCTTGGCGGACAAATATTGCACCAGCATCGCCACGACGTTGGCGACAACGAGCACCCATACCAACAAGTAGCCGTAGCCGGCTCCGGCTGCCAGGTTCGCGGCGACGTTTCCCGGGTCGACGTACGCCACGGCAGCGACGAACGCTGGGCCCATAAGGCGTATCACTCGGTTGCTCACATCGCCATCATGTCCCTTCAGACCAGGACCCCCAAAAAACGCCACAGGTGTCACTCATCAGGTGCGGGCCTGAATCGTCGTGAAATCCACCGACGGAAGGATGTCACACACCTCAGGTAGCCGTAGGGTCAGGAAGATGAGCAGCGCTTCGGTCCCCACCCGACGTCCCCCTGGACGCCTGCGTCGTGGTTACCGGTGGCTACACACCCGCCCCATGATCCTCGATTCGGTGCTGGCCTTCCTCGTCCTCATCGTCGCATTCGCGTCATGGGGACACGACACCAGCCATAACACCGCTCACCGGGTGGGGATGGCGCTGTGGGTGCTGATTGTCTGTGCGTGCTGGATTTGGGCCCGCACCAAGCCGGAAGTCACCGCCTCGGTGCTAGTCGCCTCGCACATTCTTCAGCTAGCGGCACACCCCTCCCCCTCACCACAAAACGTCCTAGTCCCCCTCATCCTGTACCAGCTGTCACTGAAAACTGGCCCGCCTCGGCGCGGTTTCTGGCTGGCTATGTGCGTCATCGGCCCGGTTTCCGCCGGGGTGAGCTGGGGCTTCGCCCCGACGACACTCGAACCCATCAGCTATAAGGCTCACCTCGTCCGCTTCTGTGTCACCACCATCGCGTGCATGGCTTGCTGTTTGGCGGCGTGGTTTGCCGGCAGCGCCGTAAGAGACCGACGTCACACCATGGAAGCCTTGCGCCAACGTGCCATCGATCTGGAACGCGAGCGAGACCAGAGCATCAGGCTGGCCACCCAGGAGGAGCGGGCCAAGATCGCCCGCGACATGCACGATATTGTCGCCCACTCCTTGTCGGTCATCGTGGTGCAAGCAGATGGTGGCGCCTACCTGGCTCACCATGAACAGGCCGGGGACATCGAGACCCGACTCACGGCCAGTGGGCAAACCCTCGACACGATCGCTACGACGGCCCGTCACGCCCTCGACGAGACTCGACGTCTCGTCGGTGTGCTGCGTGACAATGACACCGCCCCGGAGCTGGCCCCCACTCAGGGCCTTGACGACATCCCCGGCCTCGTCACGAAGATGACGGGGGCCCTCGCCATCACCCTGACACTCGAAGGCAGCTCGGAGTGTCACAAGCCGTTGTCCCAAGGCGCCGAGCTCGCCTGCTACCGCGTCGTCCAAGAAGCCCTCACTAATGTTCTTAAACACGGCGGCCCGGCCGCGACCGCTCACGTCACCATCAGCCACCACCCCCATGACGTCACCTTGGAAATACTCGACGACGGTTGCGGTGCCGGCGTCACGGGCATCAAGCGCGCCGACGAGGCAGGACATGGCCTGGTGGGGATGCGAGAGCGGGTGTCCGCTTGGGGTGGCACCCTTGAGGCAGGGAGTCGCCCGGATCACGGGTTCCGAGTCCATGCCGTCGTCCCTACCCATTGATCATCAGTTTGAGCTCCGAGGAACCATGCCATGACCGACCCGATCCGACTCCTCCTAGCCGACGACCAGCAGATGGTGCGCGCCGGGTTCCGCCTAGTCCTTGACGCCCAGCCGGATATGTCCGTCGTAGGGGAAGCTAATAACGGGGCTGAGGCCGTACAGCTCGTCGACGAACTTGCTCCTGACGTCATCCTCATGGATATCCGAATGCCCATCCTTGGTGGTTTGGGCGCCACCGAAAAGATCATGACGAGCCACCCCGAAGCCAAGATCCTCGTCCTGACAACCTTTGACCTTGACGAGTACGTCCACGCTGCGCTGCGGGCTGGGGCCAGCGGCTTCATGCTCAAAGACGCTGGGCCCACCGACCTACTAGCCGCCATCCGCGCTGTCCGCGACGGCAACTCCGTCGTCGCCCCGTCAGCCACCCGCCGCCTCATTGAGAGATTCATCCCCCGGCAGGGGGCTCCCACCATGACCGATCCGGAGCTCGTCGAAAACCTCTCAGACCGGGAGCGTGAAGTGCTCACCTGCGTCGGCGAGGGGCTGACAAACTCCGAGATCGCCGAACGGCTCTACCTGGCCGAGACAACCGTCAAGACCCATATTGGCCACATCCTGTCGAAGCTGGGGCTGCGCGACCGAGTCTCCATGGTCATCACGGCTTATGATGCTGGCCTAGTGCGTCCAGGTCGCTGACCTTTCAGGCAGCCAGGGATGTTGCCGTAAACGGGCAGCATCCTCCTGCGGTAGGAGTGCCGAAACCACTCCCGAGACTGATGTGTGACGAGGGACAACTCCCCTAGCGTCGAAACGTTGTTAAACCTCGACACAGGAGTTTCCATGTCTGCCTCAGTGACGGCCGCGGCCACCGCGACCTCCCGCACGACCTCAGCCAGCGCGGTCCGCACCCTCGACCTCACTAAGACATACGGGTCCGCAACGACGCTCGTGAGGGCCCTGCGGTCGGTGACCCTCGACATTCCTGCCAGGCAGTTCACCGCGATCATGGGAGCGTCGGGTTCAGGCAAGTCAACCCTGCTGCACTGCATCACCGGGCTCGACTCCCCCACTTCGGGCCGGGTGTGGATTGGCGATACCGAGATCACCCACCTCGACGACGACGCTCTCACCAAGCTGCGTCGCCAGCACGTCGGGTTCGTCTTTCAATCCTTCAACCTCATGCCGACTCTCAGCGCCGCTGACAACATCACCCTGCCGCTGCGGCTATCGCACACCAAGGTCGACAAAGCATGGTTCGACCACATCACCGAGATGCTCGGTATCACCGAACGTCTAGACCACAAGCCGTCGCAGATGTCTGGTGGACAGCAGCAACGCGTCCCCGTCGCCCGCGCTCTGGTGACCCGCCCCGACGTCATCGTCGCTGACGAACCCACCGGCGCCCTGGATTCGCAGGCCAGCGACGATCTGCTCACCTTCCTGCGCCACTGCGTCGACGACCTTGGTC
>NZ_LWHO01000010.1:48575-49229 GCF_001642025.1 Cutibacterium namnetense
GCCGTCGCCCGCGCTCTGGTGACCCGCCCCGACGTCATCGTCGCTGACGAACCCACCGGCGCCCTGGATTCGCAGGCCAGCGACGATCTGCTCACCTTCCTGCGCCACTGCGTCGACGACCTTGGTCAGACCGTCGTCATGGTCACCCATGATCGCGACGCCGCTGCCAGAGCCGACAACATCGTCATGGTGGCCGACGGTCAGGTTTCGACCGCTCGCAGCCAGGAGGCCCTGGCATGATTCACGAACGTCGTCGCCTTATCCCCACGATGATCGCCGTCATTATTGGCGTGGCCTTTGTAGCCAGCACGCTGATGCTGATGGACTCGATCAAGGCCGCCACGCTGCGTACCCAGGCGGCTGCTGTCGGGGACGCCACCGCAGTGGTGACCGCTAAGGAACCCTCGAAACCTATTTCGCCCACGACCACCGACAAGATTGCCACGGTGCCCGGCGTAATTTCAGTGGAGCAGACCCGTAACGTCCTCCTCCAGCGCACTGACAACGGGCAGGCCGCTCTTGTCAACGGTCACCTAATCCCGACCCATCCTCATCTGGTCAAGGGCCGTGCACCAGCCACGCTAGACGAGGTAGCCGTCAACCAGTCCACCGCCGACAATAACGCCGCAATCGGCTCGAAGATCACCGTCAACG
>NZ_LWHO01000010.1:49239-123505 GCF_001642025.1 Cutibacterium namnetense
GTCACCTAATCCCGACCCATCCTCATCTGGTCAAGGGCCGTGCACCAGCCACGCTAGACGAGGTAGCCGTCAACCAGTCCACCGCCGACAATAACGCCGCAATCGGCTCGAAGATCACCGTCAACGATCCTTCCCGAGACGGGGCAAAGTCCATCACCCTCACGGTGGTCGGCGTGCTCGACCCGAACTCCCGCACCACGACTACCCCGACCTCCCCGGAGGTCTATCTGTCGGCCGCCAGCCTCGCAAGCATCAGCGGTCACCGCGGTGCCAACACCGTGTATGTGAACTCCGATCGCCCCGCCGCACAGATCGTCCGGGAGGTCTCAAAGGTCGTTGGCACCACGGCAACGGTCCGCACCGCCGACGACGAGCGAGCCCATCAAGCCGATCAAGCCTCCCAGGGATTCGCCGCCATGACGGCCTTCATGACAGCCTTCACCGTAATCGCCTTGGCTGTCGCTGCGATGGTTATCGTCAACACCTTTACGATCCTCGTCGCACAACGCACTCGCACCCTTGCCCTGGCGCGCTGCATCGGTGCCACCCGGAAGCAGGTGAGACGTTCGGTTCTCGGGGAGGCGCTCCTCACCGGTCTCATCGGATCGGTTGTCGGAACCGGCCTGGGCATCGGCGTCACCCAGCTAATGCTTATAGGTCTCAAGGCCGCTGGGTCCCCGATCGACACCTCGGTGAGCGTCACCGTGAGGTCCGCCATCATCCCGGTCCTCGTGGGCGTCGTCGTCACGACTCTGGCTGCCCTGCGTCCGGCGCGACGCGCCACCAAAGTCACTCCAGTGGCGGCCCTCCAGCCGGTGACCGAAGCGCCCGCCCACAAGATTGGACGGGTCCGCGTCGTGTTCGGAACGCTGCTCTTCCTCGCCGGTGCTGCCCTCGTCGTCATCTGCGCGGCGGGTAGCATGGAGACGAAGAACGCCGTTATGTGCGGGGTTGCCGGCGGGCTGATTAGTTTCGCCGGAGTACTCGTACTGGCTCCTGTCCTCATCAGCAGTCTGAGCCGAACCATCGGTGCCGCTCACCTTGGTGGGATCCCCGGGGAACTGGCTGTTGAAAACACCCAGCGCAACCCGCGACGCACTGCGACGACGGCATCGGCCTTGCTTATCGGCGTCACCCTCATCGCCACCGTGGCCACGGGTGCAGCCACCGGCCGGGCCTCTATTGGCAAGATGATGAACGGACACTTCCCCGTTGACGCTACCGTGAGAGCCCAGGGCCCACTGGACAGCACGACCATTCACGACGCTAAGAAGTCCGACGGCGTCTCACAGGTAGCCACTGTGACGACGGTCTCCGGCACGGTTGAGGCCGGTGGCACTGCCACAGAGGTTGCTGTCCAGGGAGTGTCTCCGGAGTTCCCCAAGGTCGTCCGTGACGAGTCCGCCGCCGAGGGACTTGACGACAACCACGTTGTGGGGGCTTTACCTGGGGTTGCCGATGGCAGCAAGATCACCGTCACCATTCATGGCAAGACGGCCAACTTGACCCTGATCCGGCACGGCGAGGAGAACGAGGGACTTATCGCCACCCGAAGCGTCGTCACCAAGCTGGCGCCCCATGCCCGGCCCACCGAAATGCAAGTGCGCTACCAGGACGGCACAGACCACGCCAAGGCCACCCAGGCCCTCTCCAAGTCGATGTCGGCCCACTCAGGGGTGACGGTCACGTCGTCGGCCGATCAGCAGGTCCAGATCGACAAGATCATCAATACCATGCTTGGGATGGTCGTCGGGTTGCTGGTGATATCGGTCATCATCGCCATGGTCGGCGTCGCGAACACCCTAGGGCTATCGGTGGTAGAGCGCACCCGCGAGATCGGACTATTACGCGCTCTCGGTCTGACCCGCGCACAAGTCCGATCGATGTTCGGCAAGGAAGCACTCATGCTTTCGGGCATCGCGACGCTCCTAGGCATCACCCTGGGAATCGGGTACGGCATCGCCGGATCCCACGCCCTCTTCAGCTCTCTCCTGACCGTTCAGGCATCCGTGCCGTGGTTGCAGCTGCTCATTGTCGCCCTTGTGGCCGTGCTGGCCGGATGGCTGGCCTCCGTGATTCCAGGCCGCCGGGGAGCCAACATCGAGCCAGCGGTAGCACTGACCGAAGAGTGAGCAGACTTGAGCGCGCCCCAAAGGGCTAGGTGACGTTCAGAGCAGGCCCTGCTGTTGCAAGGCCGGAATCACCCGGTCGCGCAGCAAAGGGGCCTGCCGCACGTCGTTGTGACAGTGGTCGAGGTCGGTCCACTCGTACTCGACGATCTCGGAGTCCGCGATGGGCTCGGGGTAGGTCTCACACCAGTTGCACAGGTAGACCGCGCACCGGATGCCGTCAGCGTCATGGTTAGCTGCGGGGGCTTCGAAGGTGCCGAGGTGAGTGAGGTCGGCAGGGTCAAGGACGAGACGGGTTTCCTCCCGGGCCTCGCGGATGGCGGCCTCCAGCGAGGTCTCTCCCGGCTCGATCTTGCCTCCCGGCAAGATGACGTGATCGGCTCCCCTCTTGCGGACGTTGAGGCAGGTTCGGCCGCGCATCAAGCACACGGCAGCAAGATTGAGTATCACGCGGTCAGAGTACTCGGCGCCCCGGGACCCATCCCACGGAGCCGCCACACGCCGGATTGATGACGTCTGGTCGCGCTCACCCCTCGATCAGCACCGGAAGGTGCCAACACCCGCCTCTAAACTCACACACCGTGACCGAACCCGACCAGCAACTGCATCGCAGCCTGCGCAATCGACACATCCAGCTCATCGCCTTGGGCGGCGCGATCGGAACCGGTCTGTTCTACGGAGCAGCCGACTCGATCACAACCGCCGGACCGGCGGTCATCGTCAGCTACCTCGTTGGTGGCGTGGTGATTTATCTCATTATGCGAGCCCTTGGCGAGATGAGCGTCCATAACCCAACTTCGGGTGCCTTCAGCGAGTACGCGCATCGATGGTGGGGAGATCTCCCCGGGTTCATCTCCGGCTGGAACTACTGGTTCAACTACATCTTCGTGTCGATGGCCGAGCTCTCGGTGGTCGGAATCTATATCAACTACTGGTTCCCTGCCGTCCCCCGGTGGGTGTCAGCGGCGGTACTGCTCGCCATCGTCACCACCGTCAACCTTCTCCACGTTCGCGCCTACGGAGAGGTGGAGTTCTGGTTCGCTATCGTGAAGGTCGTCGCGATCATGGCCATGATCGTCCTGGGGCTGTGGGTCATGTTCTTCGGCGCCCCCTCCGCCCCAGCAACTGGCATCGGCAACCTGTGGCGCCATGGCGGATTCTTACCTCACGGCATCACCGGGATGCTCGCCGGGATTATCATCGTCATGTTTTCCTTTGGCGGCACCGAACTCATCGGCATCACCGCCGGTGAGGCCGAAGATCCGCAGCGTTCCATCCCCAAGGCCATTAACCGAGTCGTCGGGCGCATCCTGCTGTTCTACATTGGTGCTCTCATCGTCATGGTGGCGATTGTCCCGTGGACGAAGATCGACGGAAATGCCAGCCCCTTCGTCCAAATTTTCGACCTTGTCGGGATCCCGGGAGCGGCGGCCATCCTCAACCTCGTCGTCCTCACCGCAGCGGTCTCAGCGTATAACTCTGGTTTATACGCCAATGGACGTATGCTCCACACTTTGGCTCATCAGGGGGATGCCCCCGCCTTCCTTGGCAAGGTTAATAAAGCCGGATCACCGTGGGCTGGAGTACTGCTATCTAGCGCGGTGACAGCCATCGCGGTAGTTGTCGTCGGGCTGCTGCCAGAACAGGCGTTCATGTACATCATGTCGATCGCCATGATCGCCGCCATCATCAACTGGGCGACGATCATCATCACCCAGATGTTCTTCCGTCGCCGCCTCGACTCCGAGTCCCGCGCCAAACTGCGTTTCACGATGCCGGGGGCCCCCATCACCAACTGGATCGTGCTGACCTTCTTGATGCTCATGGTCGTCGTCATGACGATCATGCCGCCCTACCGGATCGCGGTGGCCATCGGCCCGATCTGGCTGGCTGCCCTGACTCTCGGGTGGCGGCTGTCACGGCACCGTCAGACCTCATAAGCGGGCAGATCGGTGATCGAACAGCGCCCACGGCCGTTCAGACCAACACGATCACCTGTACCAGCAAGATCTTGACGATAGTTCCCAGCGCGAACAGGGCACCATAGGCGGACTCGATTCGTTCATCGTTAACGAGGGAGTTGGCGTAGCTAAGGATGGCCGGCTGGCCGACGAACCCTGCGAAGGCACCCGTAGCGCGCTGGGCCGAAAGCCTCATGAACCAGGCTGCCGCGATGACGACCGCACCACCAAGGACCAGGGTGACTGCCGAGACGCCAATAACCGCCAAGCCCGTCCAGCTCACTGCCTGGGACAGGAATGCCGGCCCGGAGGCCAGCCCGACGCATGCCAGGAAAATCATCAGGCCGAGCTGACGCAGGATCGCGTTCGTTGCGTGCGGCAGCTGCCAACGCAACGGCCCCGTCCGGTGAATCGAGCCCAAGATCATGCCCATGACCAGCGGCCCTGCAGCGGTTCCCAGCTCGAACTGCAAGCCCCCGGGCAGTGCCACCATGAGAGCGCCGAGCAACAAGCCAAGGGCGGCGCCCAACCCCAGAGACAAGGCGTCCACTTGGGAAACACGAGCTTCCGAGTCACCGAAGAGGTCCGCAGCGTCGGAAAGGCGATGAGCAGGCACAACGCACAGCACCCGGTCGCCGGGCTGCAGGACGAGGTCGTCGCGCGCCAACATATCGAGGTCCCTGCGACGCACTCGCGTCACCTTGCCACTGGTGCGCCCGCGCACATCGATGCTACCCAGAGTGCGACCCACCAGGGCTGGGTTGGATACCAGGAAGCGTCGGAAATCGATCTCGTTGCGCTCATTGGTGAGGCTGCGCTCGGAGACGTGGCCGAGGTGTTCGACAGCGCGATCAACATCGTCAGGGTTTCCGACCACCAGCACTTGGTCACCAACGTGGAGGTCGTCGTCAGGGGTGGCCAACCGCATCTGGCCATCACGCAGCAGATAGGACATCCGAATCTGGTCGTCAGTAAAGCCTGGGGTCTCCCGGATCGACGTCTCCTGGTCGACGACCGTCGACACCGAGGTAAGCCCAGCCTCAGCCATCGAGGTGTTGTCCTTGGTGGCCGACCAACGCTTTTTAGCAATAAATGCCACCATGATGAGCCCGACGACGACCCCGACGGGATAGGACAGCGCGTACCCCACGAGAGTGTCCCCGGCCCCGTGCGTAGCCGTCGAGGCGGCATCAATGGCTGGTGAGGTGAGGACACCGGCGTACAGACCCGCGACGTGGGCCGGAGTTAAACCGAACAGTCGCCCCAGGCCTAGTCCCGCTGCGGCCATCGCTGCCAACCCGACGACACCGGCGAGCATGAGGCCCCACTGGCGCTTGAGGTCAGATAAGAAGGTCGATCCAGCAGCCAGGCCGACGGTATAGCAGAACAGCACGACGCCCAGGCCCTTGATCATCCCGAGGTTGTGGCCGAAGCGAGGATCGAGCGCACCCACGACCAGTCCCATAAACAGGGCTCCAGCGGCACCGAACCTCAGCGGGCCGAACTTGACTTGGCCTAACAGGGCCCCGGAGGCCAGGACGATCAGGATCGTCAGCAGTTGATGCGTGGCGAGAAAGTCAGTCAGTACTGTCATGAAGCTCCTGGCATCGTGCAGACGCTCCCGCCGCGACGGCAGGATGCGTCGTCGCAGCAATCCCGGTAGATCCGGGACCTAACCCTTGGATTGTAGGCCTTAGCTCAGACACAGACGCCGCACACAGCTGCATGGATCAATACCATCCAACGTGAAAGTGGCGCCGCACCGAGTCGCGACGGCACCGGGGATGCGCCAAGTAGGACTACCATCACGGCTTGACGAAAATGCGAATTGGGTTGCCCTGGTGGGACTCAAGTTCCTCGATCCCCGTCTCGATCTCCTTCAGGGGGATGACCTTTGAGATCGACTCCGTGAGGTCCAGGCGGTGGTAGGACAGCATCTCGGCAAGCATGGCGATGTCCTGAGATTTGTAACCGAGGTGGCCGAGGACCTGCTTGCGGTGCAGGTTAAAGTTCAGGAACGGGCCAGCGTCAATATCCTGGGGGGACAACCCGACCGAAACTGCTTTGCCATCGACGTCGAGAGAATCGACGCAGGCCCGCAGGGTGGGCTCGATACCAACGGCATCGAAGGCAACGTCGATCATCCGCCCATGAGTAATGTCCTCGATCTTCTGCATGAGCTCAGGGTCATCGCTACGCAGGGTGTGATCGGCGCCGAGTCGCTTGGCACGCTCGAGGACGGCATCATTGAGGTCCACAGCAATAACAGGGACGCCGCCGGCAAGTTTGGCCAGCTGGACGAGGTGGGTTCCAACACGACCGACGCCCCAAATGGCCACGGCATTGCCCATGTGGACCTTGCCGGTACGCACGACGGCAGCGTACGGGGTGGATACGGCGTCGGCGAGCAGAGCGGCCTGGTCCATCGGAACGTTGTCAGGGATTTTTGTCATGCCGGAGGCCTGGGCAATGTGGTACTCAGCCCACGCGCCGTCGTAGGCGAAAGCCATGAGGTTCAGATCCAGGCAGTCAGTGAAGGCGCCGCGACGGCACTTGCGACACTTGAGGCAGGGACGGCCAGCAGAGGGGATAACGCGATCACCTTCCTTCCAGCCAATGACCCCGGCACCAAGTTCGACGATGGTTCCGGCCGCCTCATGGCCCTGGGTCACTACCGGAAGAGATGCCGGGAATGCGCCGCTAATGAGACTCAGGTCAGAGTGGCAAATACCGCAGTAAGCGACTTTGACGAGCACCTCACCGGGACCCGGGTGCGGGATTGGGATGTCCTCGAGGGTGATGGACCGATCTGCGGCGTGGAAACGTTCGGCAAGCATGGTTTCTGTCATCATTGATCCCTTGTGAGCGCGCCGACCCCGTTGCCGACACTACTGGTACCGAGGGTATTACGAACGGAGTGATTCATCTCCCGAAGCTCGATCGAAGACTCAGCTGCAGGATGCTGTTCGATGTCGGCGTAACCCCCAGCTAGTCAGGACAGTGCGGCCTCGACAGCCTTGGCCAGCACCTTGTGTCCTTCCTCGGATGGGTGATCTCCGTCGTCAGTGAGCAGCGCCGTGTCATCACGCATGCCATCTGCTCCCCTGAACGGGGTACGGACGTCGACGTAGACCGCGCCAACCTCATCGGCGATCTTCTTGACGTTGGCGTTGAACGCTTCGGTGATCATATCGGTCACCTTGACGTAGTCGGGCCCGTTATCGCGGCCGGCCTTGCCGTCTAGCCCCACATCCGAATACCCGGTGACGACAACAGTCGCCTTCGGCGTCTTCATCCCGGCCTTGACACGCTCCAGGATCGTCCGCACTCGATCAGCCACATCGTTAACATCATCAGCTACACATGACGCATCGGAATGGGCGCACTGTCCCACCATCGTGTCGAGGTCGAAGTCATTCGCTCCGATCGTCACTATCGTTAGATCAGACGTTGCCAGCAGAGCTTTCGCACTATTGGACTCAAGCTGGGTCAACACATCAGCGGTCTGGTAGCCCGATACTGATTCGTTATGCACAGCAGCCTTCGCCCCGGCTTTACGTGCCATATCGGTACCGACCCTCTCGACGAACGTCGTGCAGCCGATACAGGTGCCTCCCTGCGGTACCGAATCGCCCAGGCCCAGAGTCGTCAAAGTTCCGCCATGGCCTGTCAGGTGCCGGGTTGCGTGCGCCACGGGTATTGGGGCCGCTGACGGCGTAACCATCGACGGGACAGCCGAGAACATGGTCACTGCTGGGTCCGGCACGCTCGCAGCGTCGGATCCGTGGCGAATTTGAAACACTGACCCGAAGGCATGGGAATGAGGTCGCAACCCGATCGCGGCCCCTGCTACGACCGCCACGACGACCACAACACTGAGAATCCTAAGAATTCTCTTCATACTCTCATCATGCCTTGTTGAACCCCACCTGTCTGCTCCCCAGAGCGGCAATCCGATCGGCTTTCAGCGGATCCGCAGCAAGCCCACGCCGACGTGGTCTGAGGTTAACCGCGGTGAGAAGGCAGTGCCAACTGGGCATGAACGACCGTCCGCCCCATATGCACCCGGCCGGTCGACTCGGCAGTAAAGACCCTCGGATCCTCACTGCCCTGGTAACGCGCCACTTGCATCCCACGCATGGTGTCGGTGAGCTCGTCCACCTGCTCCGACAGCTGCTCGATCCGACGCTCCATCTGGAGGATTCGTCGGATCCCGTTTAGGTTAATCCCCTCTTCCTGGGACAGATGCTGAACCATCCGCAAAGCAGCGACGTCACGCATTGAGTAGCGACGCCCCCGTCCCCGAGTGCGTTCGGGCACCACAAGCCCGAGCCGATCGTAGGTGCGCAAGGTCTGCGGATGCATTCCGGCAAGCTCTGCCGCCACCGAGATAGCGAAGATGGCAGCGTCTTTGTCGATCACTGCCAGATCGACGGCGTCGGACAGGTTTCTGCTGCGCCGCACCATCTCACTTCACCTCCCACGGTCGCGGAGAGTCCTGCCGGATAGCGTCCCGAAGCCTCTCCACGGCATACCGGGCGTTGTCGTCAAGATTCTCCGGGACGGTGATCTCAACGGTAGCCAGCAAGTCCCCCCTGCTGCCGTCAGAACGCGGCACACCACGTCCTCGCACCCGGAAGGTCCGGCCATTCGGTGTCCCGGCCGGAATCCGAAGCCGGACGGTCGTTCCCGTCAGAGTGGGCACCTCGACCTCAGCCCCCAGAGCGGCCTCCGGAAAAGTCACCGGCACGGTGACGGTGAGGTTGTGACCGTCACGGCCAAAGATCTCGTGAGAACGCACCGCCACCTTGACGTAAAGATCACCCGCCTTACCACCGTTCTCTCCTGGGGACCCCTTGCCCTTAATGCGAATGCGTTGGCCATCCTCCACGCCGGCAGGGATACGGATCTGCATGGACTTGGTGGACTTGGCCCGACCCGATCCGTGGCAGACCTGGCAAGGATCCTCGACGACCATGCCTCGACCGTGGCAGTCGGGACAAGGCTCGGACATCTCGAACACCCCACCAACCGAACTGGCGTGCATGCCCGACCCCTGACACGTCGAGCACACTCTCGGCACAGTCCCAGCGCGAGCTCCAGTCCCCCGACATGCCTGGCAGGGGGCCTGAGAGACCAAGTCCATAGTGACGGTAGTCCCAGACACGGCGTCATCGAAGGAGATTGTCGTCTCCCCTTCAACGTCAGCTCCCCGACGTGGCGACCGGGATGCCGTGCGCCGGCCTCCGCTAGCCCCAAAGAGATTGCCGAACAAGTCACCGAACCCGTCCCCGTTAGAGGCAGTGCGGAGGAAATCCTCTACGTTAACGTTGGTCTGCGCTCCACCACGCGGGAACCGGAACCCACCTGCCGACCCAAACAGGCTACGAGCCTGGTCATACTCCTTGCGCTTCTTGGCATTCGACAGCACGTCGTTGGCCTCCGAAGCCTCCTTGAAACGGGCCTCAGCACTTTTATCACCAGGGTGGGAGTCGGGATGGTTGTCCCGGGCGATCGTGCGGAACGCTTTCTTAATTTCTTCGGGCTTTGCGTCCTTGGAGACGCCAAGGATCTTGTAGTAGTCCTTCTCGGCCCAGTCTTTGGTACTCATCTAGTTCCTCCCTCCCTGGTCATCGTCGGGTTTGCGGCCATGACCGCCTTCTTCAATCATTGTCGGCCAACAGCGCCGTCACTCGTTACGCGGCGTCTCGTCGGTCTCGTCCGCCGCAGCGGACTCGTCATCAGCTTGGCCGGACTCATCGGGCGATGTTGCGTTGGGATCCGGGTCCGAAACAGCCACGCGCGCCGGACGCACGACGCGATCGCCAAGCTTGTAGCCGGGCTGCATTACCTGACTAACGGAGGTGACACAGACCCCCTCCATCGGCATCTGCATGAGTGCCTCGTGGAGGTTCGGGTCGAAGGCGTCGCCCACCTCACCGAAGCTGGTCAGCCCGTGATTGCTGGCAACCTTCTCTAACTCGTCGACAACGAGCTTGAAACCACCCTCAACCTCACCGTGCTGACGAGCCATGGCGATTGAGTCGAGCACTGGCATGAGGTCGGTGATGACCTTGTCCACGCCGGACTGACGCGACAACGCGCGGTCACGGTCAACGCGCCTCTTGTAATTGACGTATTCGGCTTGTAGACGCTGCAGATCCTCGGTGCGCTCAGCCAGCAGGGCCTCTAGTTGGGATTCGCGGGATAGCTCCTCGGGGGCCTGCGAGTCAGTGGCCGACTGATCAGCGTCGATGTCGACGTCACCAACAATGTCGGCAAAGCGCTCGTCAACGTTGTCGTCGCGATTTTCGTCGGCCTGGTTGTCGTCAGGATTGACGTTCTTATCAGTCATCTGTGTTCCTCCACGTGAGTGCCGACCGCCGGGCCGTCGTTACGGCGACCCGGCGGCGGAATTGGGGTCAGGCCGTGGCCCCGGTCACTTCTTCTCGTCTTCGTCGTCTACGATCTCCGCGTCGACGACGCTGTCATCGCCGGACTCCGAGCTGGCCGACTCACCATCCTGCCCCTGCGGGTTCTCAGCCTGGGCCTGCTGAGCGGCGGCGTAGATCGCCTGGCCCATGGCAGAGGCCTTCTGGTTGAGGTCGTCCATGGCGGCCTTAACCTCATCGTCGTTGTCGGTGCCTTTCAAGGTCTCCTTCAACTTGGCGATGGCCTCGGTCACCGGGGCCTTGGTGCCCTCGGGGATCTTGTCGGAGTTCTCGTCGAGGAGTTTCTCGGTGCGGAATGCCAGGGCGTCGGCTTCGTTACGCATCTCGACGGCCTCGCGGCGCTTCTTGTCAGCCTCGGCGTTGGCCTCAGCCTCCTTGACCATGCGATCGATCTCATCCTTACCCAGGGCGGACCCGCCGGTGACAGTCATGGACTGCTCCTTGCCGGTGGCCATGTCCTTGGCGTGAACGTGGACGATGCCGTTGGCGTCGATATCGAAGGACACCTCGATCTGCGGGATGCCGCGCGGAGCCGGCATCAGGCCGGTCAGCTCAAAGTTGCCCAGCGATTTGTTATCGCGGACGAACTCACGCTCACCCTGGAAGACCTGAATCATCACCGACGGCTGGTTGTCTTCAGCAGTGGTGAACACCTCCGAACGCTTGGTCGGAATGGTGGTGTTGCGCTCGATGATCTTGGTCATCACGCCACCCTTGGTCTCAATGCCAAGGCTCAGCGGAGTGACGTCGAGCAGCAGCACATCTTTGACCTCACCCTTCAGCACACCAGCCTGCAGAGAGGCACCGAGGGCAACAACCTCATCGGGGTTGACGCCCTTGTGCGGCTCCTTGCCAGCGAGTTCCTTGACGAGCTCAGCGACGGCGGGCATGCGGGTCGAGCCACCAACGAGGATGATCTCGTCAATCTGCGAGACGTTGAGGCCAGCATCCTTCATGACGGCGTTGAACGGAGTGCGGCAGCGCTCGAGGAGATCGGAGGTCATGCGCTGGAACTCGGCGCGGGTCAGCTTCTCGTCCAGGTGGAGAGGTCCGGCTGCACCAGCGGTGATGTAAGGCAGATTGATGTGGGTCTCAGAAGCCTGCGACAGCTCGATCTTGGCGCGCTCGGCAGCCTCCTGCAGACGCTGCTTGGCCATTTTGTCAGCGGCCAGATCGATGCCGTTGGCGTTCTTGAACTGGGTGACGAGCCAGTCGACGATGCGCTGGTCCCAATCGTCACCACCCAGGTGGTTGTCGCCATTGGTGGCCTTCACCTCGAAAACGCCGTCGGAGATATCGAGCAGGGAGACGTCGAAGGTGCCACCACCAAGATCGAAGACCAGGACGGTCTGCTCTTTGTCAGTCTTATCGAGGCCATATGCCAGGGCGGCTGCGGTGGGCTCGTTGACGATACGGTCGACGGTCAGGCCCGCGATCTCGCCGGCCTCCTTGGTGGCCTGACGCTGGGCGTCAGAGAAGTAAGCCGGGACGGTGATGACGGCGTTCGTAACGGGTTCACCGAGGTAAGCCTCGGCATCCCTCTTGAGCTTCTGCAGAATGAACGCGCTGATCTGCTGGGGCTTGTAGGTCTTGTCGTCGACGCCCATGGTCCACGTTTCGCCCATATGACGCTTCACAGAGCGGACGGTGCGGTCAACGTTGGTGACGGCCTGACGCTTGGCGACCTCGCCGACGAGAGTCTCACCGGAGTTAGTGAAAGCGACCACCGACGGGGTGGTGCGGGCACCCTCAGCGTTCGGGATGACGGTGGGCTCGCCGCCCTCGAGGACCGCGACGCACGAGTTGGTGGTTCCGAGGTCGATACCGACTGAACGAGCCATAGTTGATTTCCTCCTGATGGACGAATGTTCTGGGACTACATCCCCTTGAGCGACTTCGACTCAACCTTAGACTCTGAGTCCCCGGCACTCAAGTTGACGTAGGCTGATTTTCCAAGAAATTGAGCTCAGTAGACTCAACCGATGGGCCGCCGGGGGTATTCCAAACCCATCGAAACTCTGCCAGGACACCTTCAGATGGCTCTGTGCGGCCATGAAAAATGCCGGACGGACAACCCGCCCGGCACGGCAGCTTCCGTACGTCAGATCAGTGGAAATACGGGATGAGCAAGTACAACCCGTACAAGACGATGAGGCCTGCGACGCCAATCGCCGTCCAGCCCAGCGCCACCAGCCCGGCGGCACCGTCACTGCCAGCCTCCGTGCGAGCATGCGCCCGGTCCAGCATTAATGCCCCACCCGAAACGACGGAGACAATGAGAACAGTGGCCGCGATAGTGACGATGGACACCAGCCCTAGCGAAGTCCAATCGATATTCATGCTGCAGTCCCTCCGGCTACGGCGGAGCCCTTACGGACGCCCACCTGGGTGGAGTCGTTAACGTTCCTATGGTCAACCTTGTGCTGGTTGGCCTGATGCACGATCAATGCGGCCATGATTGCCAGCAAGGCGAGGTCGACAATGACGCCCCAAGTACCGACACCGGCGACGGCGGAGGTGACGGCACCTACCAGAGCGGCTGCCGGCAATGTGACGAGCCACGCGATGACCATCTTTCCAGCGGTGGCCCAGCGAACCTCAGTACGACGGCCGATGCCCGAACCCAAGATCGACCCCGAACAGACGTGGGTGGTCGATAGCGCGAAGCCCAAGTGTGAGGAGGCCAGAATGGCGGCAGTGGAGGCCGTCTCAGCCGCAAAACCCTGCGGAGATTCGATATCACATAGACCCTTGCCCATGGTCCGCATGATGCGCCAACCACCCGAGTAGGTACCTAGACCAATGGCACAACCAGCAGCCAGGATGACCCACCATTCCGGGCCAGTGCCGGAGGCCTGGTATCCAGCCGAAATGAGGACCAACGTTATGACACCCATCGTCTTTTGGCCGTCAGAAGTGCCATGCGCCAGAGCGACCATGGAGGCTGAGGCCCGCTGGCCATTGAGGAACATCCGCGAGGAGTGGTGGGCAGTGTGGTCGGTGATGCGGTAAGCCAGCCAGGTGGCCAATAAAGCCGCGATACCTGCAACGAACGGGGCGACTAAAGCCGGCAGGACGATCTTGCTCATAATCTTGCCAGCGTCGATGCCGCCCATGCCGGCCTCAACCAGCACGGCGCCGATAAGGCCACCAAAGAGAGCGTGGGAGGAGCTGGATGGCAGACCAAACAGCCACGTTGCCAAGTTCCAGATGATGGCGCCGATAAGCCCTGCAAACACCATGGGGGCGGTAACCAGGTGGTCGTTGACGATCCCGCCTGAGATCGTCTTGGCGACCTCAGTCGACAGGCAAGCGCCTACGACATTGAGCACGGCCGCGATAATGACAGCCACCTTGGGCTTGAGCGCTCCGGTTGCCACCGACGTCGCCATAGCGTTGGCCGAGTCATGGAAGCCGTTAGTGAAGTCGAATGCCAACGCCGTCACAACGACGATGACCACGATTAACAGAGTCGAACTCATGCAAGATCCTTCGTGCGGGCCGTAACGCCCCCGGACGACGAGCTGGGATCCCCCGCCCCTCACCGGAGCGGGGAGGACGGTCAGCCAGAACCCGGGAGCAGCTCCGGCCGGCTGACACGTTACGCCCAGTTGGCCCATCTTCGCGCGGCGGGATCGACTCAAATGACATCGAGGTGAACGATTTTCGCCTGCCGCACTGCGTATCTGGCGCAAGGTTTCACCGGGCAAGCCTGACGATCACGGTATTTGGCATGGCAGTCCCCGCCATCGCACCACCGTGCTCATACTCTCGTTAGCCAAGAGTTCACCATGAGTTCACATCAACGCTGACCCCAACAGGCGCTAAGTCCTTTCCATCCACACCGGGGAGCACGAAGGCCACCAGGCAAAGCTGATTTTTCGCATTGCCCCTTGATTCATGGCACTCCCCCGCAACCTCACAGCTCTAGCCGCGCCCATGCCAGTAGGCTGGATGCACTTATCCAACCGAAGGAGTCGGCATGTCCCCCGCCCCACTGTCTGCCACCAAGCTGGCCCGCATGATCGATCACACCCTGCTGACCCCTGAGGCCACCCACGACGATGTCGCCAAGTTGGTCGCCGATGCCAAAGAGTATGGGACGTGGTCGGTGTGTGTGTCACCGTCGATGCTGCCGCTGGACCTCGACATGGGGGACGTGCATTTGGCTGTCGTATGCGGGTTCCCGTCAGGCAAGCACACCAGCGCTGTGAAAGCCGCTGAGGCTCGCGAGGCTATCGCCGCTGGAGCCGAGGAAGTCGACATGGTGATCAATCTTGGGCTGGTCAAGGAGGGACGTTGGAAAGACGTCACCGCCGATATCGCCGCCGTCAAGCAAGCCGTTCCGGATCCGAAAATCCTCAAAGTCATCATCGAGTCGGCGGTACTGACCGACGACGAGATCGTGCGGGCGTGCAGGGCTGCGGAGGGAGCCGGCGCCGACTTCGTCAAGACCTCGACGGGTTTCCACCCCAGCGGCGGCGCGAGCGTCGCGGCAGTCAAGACCATGGCCGACACCGTCGGTGGACGGCTGGGCGTCAAAGCTTCAGGTGGCATCCGCGACTACCAGACGGCATGCGCGATGGTCGAGGCCGGGGCGACGCGGCTAGGAGTTTCCTCGACCGCCAAGATCCTTGCCGGAGCACCCCAGGAGTGACGCCGTGAGCGGGGTTTGCGCTGTCAAAGCACAGGCTGGGTCGGCTCGGGGGTGACCTGAGCCGCGGCCTTGGCAGCAGTCTCGCGGCGCTTCCAGTTGAGCAGCCACGAAACTTCGTTGCATAGCAGTTGGCGGCGCGACGCCGAATAATACGAGCGCGGCGAATGGCCCATACCGTCGTATACGACGCTATTGCCTATCACCCAGCACATCGGCTGGAATTCCTCGCCGGTCTCGTGAAACAGCAGCGGAGTCGCAAGTGGGTTAATGTCCAAGTCGGAGTAGCGTTCGTCATAAACCACTACCTGCTCAACACCGCGCAGAATCGGGTGATCTGCCGCTTCAGGCATAGGCTCAAAAACGGCGTAGGACCTCTCAGGATGTCCACTCGTTCCCAGCACCCATTTACCGCCAAGGATGGACGGCCACAGCTCCCAGTCACAGAAGGTGTTGCATGCGGTGTGTAATCCGAGGATCGGCTTGCCAGCCTCGTGATGTTCCAGGATCTTGTTGTGGGCACGCGACCACTCCGGGATGTAGTCCCACTCCTCCTCCGGGTCACCACCCCCAGTATTGACAATGAGCAGATCCGCACCGGCGAGGTGATCCAAGGCTTCCGGGTAGGAACGCCTCACCTCCACCTGATGGCCCCGCTCAGTTAAAATCTGGGAGACGGCCTCAGAGGTCGCGTCAAAATCGTGGATGGTGTCCGCATAACGCCCAGCCCCCGATAACACGAGAATGTGTCCCATCGGACTTCCTTCCTGATCCTGGGTAAACCCAAGGGATCACACTAGGAGACTAGCCCGCAAAGGGCGAACCGGTGGCGTTAGAGCTTATTGTCGAACCCTCCTGCCAAGACCGGGGCAGCGACGTTCTTAGACATCCGCATCCGCCAGCCTTGTCAGCCTCGATAAGCCTCGATAGTGACAACGACGCCATCGCCTAGATCGACCGAATCACCGGTAGACAGGTCGACCGTCTGGCCGCTCTCCAACTGCAACGGCTCCTGGCCCACGCGATGAATGATGGTGCCGTTCGTCGAGTGCATGTCAGTGACCTCAATCCCCCACTGACCGGGGGCGAATCTGACGTGCGTACGGCTGATGTCTTGTCGCGGGGATGGCACCCGCATGATGCCCTCGCCATTCTCGCTTCGCGGAGCGCGCCCAATAAGAACGGGACGGTTGAGGTGGGCCACCTCTCCAGTGCTTGAGACGAGGGTGGCAGCCGCAGCATCCGAGCGCGAGGACAAGCGGCTGGCTGTCGAGCCCGACGCGAAGCGCCAATCGTCGTTGTCGTGGGAATAGCCCTGAGACTGGTCGAACCGCGGCTCATCAAGCTGCTTAGCAGCGGTATCCGGGGCGAGGGCTGCGACGACGTCCACGGACTCCGGGTGTACTCCCACCGGCTGGCTACCGGTATGGACTTCACCACCAGTTTGTACCGACTCGTCTTGGGTTTCACCGTCACCAGCGCCCTCCACAGATCCCGGCACGGCAGCATGCGCCGGCACGGAGCTGACGGGTTCGTACCCGGTAGCCGCATCCTCGCGATCAGGCCCCCAGATCTCGTCAGTTGTAGCGGCCCCCGTGAGCGGGGTCGACTCGGGGACCTCGCCCGGAGCTGGAACCTCCACGAATCCGGGAGTGCGATCCTCATCATCGGGAGTCTTTCCCGAATCCGAAATCCACGGCCTGAGCGCATCGTCGGTCTGTGGCACGACGAAAGGTTCAACGGTGCCGGTAGCATCAATAATGAGTTTGCTCGCCTGGGCGACGCCCAGCAGCAACGGCATTGACAATCCCTGCTCGGCCTGCTCCATCTCGACGATGACGGTTGCCGGGTCTAGCTTCTTTTCGCTCCACGT
Source organism: Cutibacterium namnetense (assembly GCF_001642025.1). Classification (GTDB taxonomy): domain Bacteria; phylum Actinomycetota; class Actinomycetes; order Propionibacteriales; family Propionibacteriaceae; genus Cutibacterium; species Cutibacterium namnetense. The sequence continues at coordinate 66,309 of NZ_LWHO01000010.1, forward strand.
CAACAGATCGTCACCGTGGTTGACGACCTCGCCGGTGGAGGCGTCCTTGACGACGATCTGGCCACGCGCCAGGGAATACATCTCCCCGTTAGTCCAGAAGAACAGCCCCAAGCTTGGCATCTTGGCCAGCCCGATGGCCGAGAGGGTTTTGACAAGCGACTCGGGACTTTCAGCCTCAGCTACTTGCCGCCAGATAGACGACACCAGGCCAGAGTGACGCGGGGCGGCCGGCTGCATGACGACGAGGCTGCTCGGCCCGGCCAGCACCACCCAGGAACCAGGGGTGTAAGTGGCACGCCAGGCACCGAAAGTCTGGGACATTGATCCTCCAGAAGTCGAGGCACGTTTAAAGCCATTATCCCGCGGACATGGCTCCCACGTCGACGAACCCCCTCAATCGGCCGCGAATTGGCCGGTACGTACCGGTACACATGTGGCCTCTCCACCGCGGTGGAGAGGCCACACAGTCGCATCGGGGCAGCATCACATCAGTGACGCGATGGCGTCCTCAGATCACTTCTTCTGCTCAGAGATGACAGCCTGAGCTGCAGCGAACCGAGCGATCGGTACACGGAACGGCGAGCAAGACACATAGTCGAGCCCCGTCTTGTTGAAGAAATGGATCGAGTCCGGATCGCCACCGTGCTCACCACAGACTCCCAGGGATAGCTTCGGATTAGTCTGGCGGCCCTTATCAACGGCCCCGGCGACGAGCTGGCCGACGCCTTCCTGATCGATCGAGGCGAACGGGTTATCCTTGAGGACCTTCGTGCGCAGGTACTCGGTGAGGAATCCGTTCTCGGCGTCGTCACGGCTGATGCCCAGGGTGGTCTGCGTCAGATCGTTAGTGCCGAAGCTGAAGAAGTCGGCAACCTCAGCAATCTTGTCAGCAATCAGGGCAGCACGCGGCAACTCGATCATGGTGCCAATCTTGACGTCGACCTTGGTACCGGCGGACTCAAACTCCTCGTCGATAGCCTGCTGGACGATCCGACGATGGGTCTCGAGCTCGATGGGGGTAAAGACCAGCGGGATCATAATCTGGATCTGGACGGTCTCCCCTTCCTTCTGCAACACCGCCAAGACAGCGCGGATGATCGCGCGAGCCTGCATGTCGGGAATCTCCGGGTAGAGCATGCCGAGACGGCAGCCACGGGTACCGAGCATCGGGTTCTGCTCGTGCAGCTTCTTCACCTGGGCCAGCAGACGACGCTCCTTGTCGAGCTCACCGGCGTCAGCGCCCTGGGTCTCCATCTTCTGAACCTTGAGGGACTGCTCAACAAGGTTAGGCAGGAACTCGTGGAGAGGTGGGTCGAGCAGGCGGACGGTGACGGGCAGGCCCTTCATCGCAGTGAAGATGCCCTCGAAGTCGTCCTGCTGCATGGGCAAGATCTTGTCGACGGCCGCCTGACGCTCCTCCGGGGTGTCAGCGGTGATCATCTCGTGCATCGCCGGCAGACGATCAGCACCGAAGAACATATGCTCGGTGCGGCATAGCCCGATGCCCTCGGCCCCCAACTCGCGAGCCTTGGCAGCGTCGGTGGCGTTATCGGCGTTGGCCTCGACCCCCAGATGACGGATGTCGTCGGCCCAGGAGAGCACCTCCTGGAAATCCGCGTTGATCTGCGGCGGGATGAGCTTGAGGCCGCTGGCGAAGACCTCACCGGTGGATCCGTCCAGGGTGATCATGTCCCCCTCATGGATGATGGTGTCACCAATGGTGAGGGTGGCAGCCTTAGCGTCAATCTTGATGCCACGGGCACCGGCGACGCAAGGCTTACCCATGCCGCGGGCAACAACGGCGGCGTGGGAAGTCATGCCACCGTGGGCGGTCAAGACGCCCTGGCTGACGATGACGCCGTGAATGTCGTCAGGGGTGGTCTCGAAGCGGATGAGGACAACCTTCTCACCCTTGGCACCACGCTCAGCAGCAACGTCAGCGTCGAAAACAGCCTCACCAACAGCAGCACCTGGGGAAGCCGGCAGGCCCTCGGCAACTGGCTGCTCGGTGTGGTCCGGGTCGATGGCCTCGTGCAAGAGCTGATCGAGCTGAGCCGGCTCGATCCGCATGAGGGCCTCTTCCTTGGTGATGACTCCCTCGTCGACGAGGTCGCGAGCCACCTTGAGGGCCGCAGCGGCAGTACGCTTGCCGTTACGAGTCTGCAGCAGATAGAGCTTGCCATTCTCGACGGTGAACTCCATGTCCTGCATGTCGCGGTAGTGCGACTCCATCTTCTTCATGGTGTCGATGAGGGCGTCGTAAGCCTCCGGCAGCACTTCCTTCATCTCAGCAAGGGAGCGCGGGGTGCGGATACCGGCGACGACGTCCTCGCCCTGAGCATTAACGAGGAACTCACCGTAGAGCTCCTTGGCTCCGGTGGCGGGGTTACGAGTGAAGCAGACCCCGGTAGCGGAAGTATCGCCACGGTTACCGAACACCATCTGCATGACGTTGACGGCCGTACCCAAATCGTCGGGAATCTTGTTGGCCTTACGGTAGACAAAGGCACGCGGGTTGAGCCAAGAACGGAAGACAGCATCAACGGCACGCATCAACTGTTCACGCGGATCCGTCGTCCAGTTGCCACCGAGCTGCTCGTTCGACAGCTTCTTGAAGGTGTCAACGAGACCCTTGAGGTCATCGGCACTCAGATCGGTGTCGGATTCCACGCCCTTGTGCTCTTTAAGGGCGGTCAAGGCATCCTCGTAGACGTGAGCGTCGATACCCTCGACGACCTCGCCGTACATCTGAATGAAGCGGCGGTAGCAATCCCACGCAAACCGCTCATTGCCTGCTTCTTTGGCAATGGCCTCGACGGTGTCGTCGGAAATGCCGAGGTTGAGGATGGTATCCATCATGCCGGGCATCGAGATCACGGCGCCGGATCGCACGGAGACCAGCAGAGGCTTTTTGTCGTCACCGAGAACGCGACCGGTGCGCTCTTCGAGTCGTCTGAGACCCTCCCATACCTGGGATTCCAGACCTTCAGGCCACTCACCCTTCCTCGTCATAGTGTCCACGCAGGCTTCGGTGGTGACGGTAAATCCGTCGGGCACCGGGACGCCGAGACGCTTCATCTCGGCAACTCCTGCGCCCTTGCCGCCGAGCAGCGGTTTCATCTCCGCGTTGCCCTCGGACAAGTCGTACACGTAACGGTCAGTCATGCCTGATCTCCTTCGATCTGTGCCAGCCTGTTCATCGAATCACGGCGTTCGGGTCCGCGCGACTGCGCCGCGAACCCGAGGCCCGGCCCTCAGTTGGGCCGGATACGGTCATTCTTTCACGCTCAGGGCGCATTTTCACTCGCGGGGACACCCATGAATGACGGATAACACCGTAGTCGTCGCCATCGAGCCCCCGAGCCACCTCGCTCTTCACGGTCAGGGGCGCGTGCGATACGACCCCGCAGGTCTGCGCAGCCGAGTGCCCGCCGTCTTGGCTCGCTGATCAACGACGTCGATGACCTTCGTTGCTGACTCCTCCAGGGCCAAGCCAGTCGTGTCCATGATGGGGCACCCTAGTCGGCGCTGAATTTTGCCAACCTCGTCCAGCTCGTCGTAAATCGCGGCGAGGTCCGCGTACCCGTCCTCGTTACCGTACCCGCCTAGTCCGCGCACTCGGCGTCCACGGATTTCCAGCAGACGCTGAGCGTCGATCGTCAACCCAACGATGCGCCACCGATCCACTGCAGCGAGCTCGGCCGGCGGAGCGATGCCAGGAACCAGCGGGACGTTGACCGTCTTGTAGCCCAGATAGCCCAGGTAGATCGACAATGGCGTCTTACCTGAGCGGCTCACGCCCACCAGGCAAATATCAGCCTCGGTCAGGCGGTCGGGAATAGCGCCGTCGTCGTTACGGACCGCGAATTCCATCGCGGAGATCCGGGTGAAGTAGTCGGCCTCCACACCTACCGGACGACGCGGGACCGCATCAGCATCCAGGCCAGAGGCCTCCTCCATCGCGTCGAGCATCGGGCCCATGAGGTTGAGTTCACGAATACCCATCTCCTCACACGCATCGGAGACCATTCGGCGCATATCGGGCAGCACCAAGGTATGTACAACGCACACCCACTGCCCTGCCTCGTGGGCCTCCGAAACAGCTTCCAGCGCTGAAACCATTTCCGGGACGGTGCCAATCATGGGATGGCGCACGATGTGCCAATGGACCCCCTCGAACTGACTGCGGGCAGCCCGAGCCAGACGAACGGCGGTCTCACCCGTCGAATCGGCGATGACGTGTATTTCTAGGGGCGACTCTGCCATGTCGCCATCCTAGGACTGCCGCGGCCGGTGATGCTCTTCCCCCGCCGCATCGAAACTAGCGCGCCCTACCCCTGCGCGGCCCCTACCGTCCAACTACTATCCGTAGCCGTCAAAAAATGCCCCGAACCGGGGGCGTCAACATCACCATCAACGTGTCAACGTCACCACCAACGTTTCTGGGCAGCTACGGGCAGCAGGGCCAAATAGGTCACCCCAATCTGGGAGACTGCCACCATGGACGCTGCTATCCAGGACCCCGTTGACGAGCTCATCGTCGCCGAATCGCCACAAGCCAACCCGATTTGGGTGCTGGGGCGTCCTTCTTTGGTGCAAGTGGCCGGGAAACGGGTCGCGGCGTGGGCCGACGACTGCCGCAATATCGTCGACATCCCTGACGCCATCCGCCTCAACCCCTGGACCACCGGCGACGCCTCAGACAGCGCCGTGGTGTGGATGGGCCTGCCTACCAGCCTCGATGAGCTCGACGAACTGTTAGGGAAACTCTGGCACCTCCTTGGACCTGACGCACATATCGTCGCCGGTGGACGTATCAAGCACATGACCCGGTCCATGAATGACGTCGCCGCCCGCTGGTTTGACGACGTCCACGCCAGCCTCGGGGTGCGCAAAGCCCGTGTACTGCACTTCTCGTCACCTCGGGAACGACCCGCCGTCATCGGTGAATGGCCGCGCACTAACACCATCAAAGGATTGACGATCCGAGCTCATGGAGGCGTCTTCCATACCGCCGGACTCGACGCCGGAACTTCCCTGCTGCTCGACCACCTCGACGCCATCGCAGCCGACGTCCACTCCGACGCCGTCGACCTGGGGTGCGGAAACGGTGTCATTTCCGCCCACCTGGCCCGACAGCTCCCCCAGGCCACGATCCACGCTACCGACGTCTCATGGCAAGCCGTCAACTCCACCCGGCTCACCGCTGAGGCGAACGGGCTCAACATCGTCACTCATTGGTGTGACGGGCTAGTCGATGTCCCCGACGAGAGCGTCGACGTCGTCGTCACCAATCCGCCCTTCCACCAAGGCACTGCCCAGGATCACGCCCCAACCCTGGCCATGCTGGCTGACGCTGCCCGCGTGCTGCGCCCCGGCGGGGCCCTGTGGTGCGTGTACAACAATCACCTCCCGTGGGCGTCACATGTGCAGCGCACTGTTGGGCCGACCCGCCAAGTCGCGCGGAATCGTCGGTACACCGTCATCAGAACAGTGCGTCGATAAGCCGATCGCACAACGGTCCGCAAGGTTCACACCGTGTCGCGAGTCACGACCTCGACCGAACCCGCTCAAACGCACCTACCGTAGTCTCATGAGTTCTCGCGTCATCCTCGTCAGCGACGATCGCTCCAGTCTTCGCTCCCCCGGCACTTTGCTATGGCCTGATGCCGCCGGCATGCGCGGCATTCACACTGGTGAGTGGGCCGCCCATATTTTCGAGTACGCCATATCTTTTGAGGGGAATATGACGCAGGTGCGGGAGCTAGCTGCCACCAACGGTGTCGGCGTACTGCATCCCCACGGCACTCTGGCCACCGAGCCGCCTGGCCTCATCGTCTGCGACGTCGACTCGACCGTCACACGCACTGAGGCCATCGACCTACTGGCCGAGTGTGCCGGGAAAGCCGACGAGGTCCGTGAGGTCACCGCCCGCGCTATGGCCGGAGAATTGGACTTCGCAGAGTCCTTACGGGCGCGAGTGAAATGTTTGGAAGGGTTGCATATCGGGGCCTTCGAGGAGGCACGGAAAGCCACTGTCGTCACCCCTGGTGCAGCTGAGCTGGTGGCCAGCGCACATGAGATTGGGGCTGCTGTCGGATTGGTATCTGGTGGGTTCACGGCCCTGGTTGATCCATTGGCCGAACAAATCGGGGCTGACTTCGCAGCCTCCAACGAGCTTGAGATCGTCGATGGCCACCTCACCGGACGAGTGGTTGGTGACATCGTCGACCGGGCCGCGAAAGCGACCTGGCTAGGCCGCTGGGCCTTGGAATGTGGGGTCGATCTTGAACGGACGATAGCCCTAGGCGATGGCGCTAACGACCTCGATATGTTCGCAATCGCCGGGCTGCCGATCGCCTTTTGCGCGAAGGCGGTCGCCGTCGAGGCTGCACGAAACACCATCAGGTGTGAGCGGATAGACGCAGTCCGCGCCGTGTGGGCTCAGTGACCATGATCATAAGAGCATGAGCATCCTTCCTGGAACCCTTCATTCGGCCCATGACGGCGCTTGGCAGGTCGCAGAGCATGGCTGTCAGGTACTGGCCTGGCAGGCCGACGACAAACCCGTCATCTGGTTCGACACCGAGCACGCTGATGAGTCCGAGGCGGTAATCCGGGGAGGAATTCCGCTGTGTGCCCCGTGGTTCGGTCACGGCCCCAACAACGACCAGGATCCCCAACATGGCCTGGCGCGTCGAACCGACTTCGAGGTAACGGTCGCTGCTCCTTTCCGCGTCGTCGGGGTTGCGGAGACAGCGTCCATCGGAATTCGTCACGAAGTCGTCATGACCAACGCGGCCTTGGAGATGACGCTCACCCTCACCAACCATGATCAAAAGCCACGCCTCGTCGAAGGGATGTGGCACACCTACCTGCGCGTCGGAGATGCTGCACAGGCGCGGGTTAGGGGCGTTCGCGGCGCCAGCTGGCACAATTTCGCCACCGGTGGCAAAGGGTTCTGCGACGCTGACGAGCTTGCCATGGTTCCTGATACTGACACCGTCATCCAGGGAGTCGGACCAGCCCTAGCCCTCCTCGACCCAGCATGGGGACGCCAGATCCACCTGGAGACAACGAGTTGCCCCAGCGCTGTGGTCTGGAACCCACGCTCGTCGTTGGCAAATGTCGCTAACCCGACGACCCAGGCGTGGCGCGATTTCGTGTGCGTCGAGACCGGGGTTTGCAAGGACAATGCGGTTGTTCTCAGCCCAGGCGGCAACCTCACCATGTCCACGCGGATCAGCGTCGAAGCATTGTGATCATGGCCAACATCAGACGCCATCGCGATCGATGACGCGCCCGACCAGACACGTGGAGCTGCGCCGCGAACAGCTGTGCGAACACTTCGACCATCCACGAGCAACAGTGCTCACCTGGTCTCAAATAGCAGGGGTGGCCCATCCCACACCAAAGAACGCCATATACAGTGTTGTCACGGTTTAGGACCGCCTTCACCGGGAACGAAACAGTGTTTCTTCGACGGCTCACAGGTTGCGCTGTGTACCGTCACCGACAACCAGCCGCACGGCGGCAGGAGGACAGATGTCAGAGCGGATTGCCAACGCAGCCCTGCGTCAGAAAGTGATGAGCGCGGACGACGCGGCTGCCCTCATCCATGACGGCGACCAGATCGGATTCGGTGGATTCACTGGGTCGGGCTACCCCAAGGTGCTGCCAGGCGCACTGGCCAAGCGCATCCAGGAATCCCACGATCGTGGTGAGAAGTTCACCGTCAACGTCTTCACCGGAGCCTCGACCGCTCCTGAACTCGACGGCACCCTTGCCTCCGTTGACGGCATCGGCTGGCGCATGCCGTATCAGTCCGATCCCCAGATGCGAAGCAAGATCAACGACGGCACTTCCTTCTACACCGACATCCATCTGTCACAGTCGGGCATGATGGTGCGTCAAGGCTTCTTCGGCAAGGTTGACTTCGCCGTCATCGAGGCCACCCGGATCACCGCGGACGGAGATGTTGTCCTCACCTCATCGGTCGGCAACAATGCGGTCTACTGCGACACCGCCGAGAAGGTCATCATCGAGGTCAACTCATGGCAGTCCGACGACCTCGAAGGAATGCACGACATCTACGGTGGTTTCGCGCTTCCCCCGAACCGGGTGCCGATCCCGATCACCCATCCCGGTGACCGGATCGGTGACAAGTTCCTCCACATTCCCCAGGACAAGGTTGCGGCGATCATCGAGACCGATGGCCCCGACCGCAACACCCCGTTCAAGCCGATCGACGACGACTCCCGCAAGATCGCCGGATTCCTGCTCGACTTTTACGACCACGAGGTCAAGCAGGGACGCATACCCAAGAACCTGCTGCCGCTGCAGTCCGGCGTCGGCAACATCCCGAACGCCGTCCTTGACGGCCTGCTCCACTCCGACCTGGAACACCTGACCTCCTACACCGAGGTTATCCAGGACGGCATGATCGACCTCATCGATGCCGGCAAACTCGACGTCGCTTCCGCCACCGCCTTCTCGCTGTCGCCTGACTACGCGCACAAGATGAACGAGAACGCGGCCTTCTACCGCGATCACATCATCTTGCGCCCACAGGAGATCTCGAACCACCCCGAGGTCATTCGCCGCCTCGGCGTCATCGGCGCCAACGGCATGATCGAGGCCGACATCTATGGCAACGTCAACTCGACCCATGTCATGGGCTCGCGGATGATGAACGGCATCGGTGGATCCGGCGACTTCACCCGCAATGCCTACATTTCAGCCTTCGTGTCCCCGTCGACGGCCAAGGGAGGCGCCATCTCGGCGATCGTCCCGATGGTCTCCCACGTCGACCACACTGAGCATGACGGCATGGTCATCATCACCGAGCAGGGCATCGCCGATCTGCGTGGTCTGGCACCGCGTCAGCGCGCCCCGAAGATCATCGAGAACTGCGCCCACCCGGACTACCGTCCGATGCTGATGGACTACTACGAGCGTGCACTGCGTGGCAAGTTCAAGCACACCCCGCACCTGCTGGGTGAGGCGTACTCATGGCACACCCGGTTCCTCGAGACCGGCACCATGAAGAAGGACTGAAATCTCACAGCCCAGACCCACAATCGCCCCAGAACCGTTTCGGTTCTGGGGCGATCATTATGTGCGATAGTCCCGGCAGGTGACGATTTTCGTCACGCCACGTCATGGTGCGCGGCCACACACAGTGACTGCGCGCAAGTCAACATGCAAAAATTCCCGCCCCATCCCACAGACAGGCACGCTGGCGCTGCCACCACAGGCGAGTCGGGAGTTTTGATCAACGGTGACTGCACTCTCAGTCCCGAGCATGCTCAAGGGCACATCCGAGTGCCAGGAGGGTGGCCTCGTCGTATAGCCGGCCGCCAATCATGATGCCGATCGGCAGTTCGACGCCGCCAATCATGATGCCGATCGGCAGTTCGACGCCGCCGATCCTCGTGGTGTGCAGCGGCAAGCTCATCGCCGGACGCCCGGTGATGTTCCACAGGCTGGTCCACGGCGTGAAACGGCACTGAGCATCAAAATCGGCGGCTGGGTCCTCGTCGTCGCGCAAGGCTCCCACCGGCAAAGGAGGCTGGGCCAGGGTCGGGCTGACAATAACGTCGAATCGCTGCCAGTGCTGTCCGACTTGACGCGCCACCATCTGAATGCCCGCCAACCCCTCGGCCAGCTCGATTCCGCTACGGCGTCGACCCCCAGCCCGCAACCATCGCGACATTGGAGTGCAGAACTCTTCACGTTCGGGTGGAACCGGGATCGCAGCCGCCCCCACCTCCCATACGCACCGGAAAGAGTCCCATTCACGCGGGCCGAACGGGGCACTCGTCGGCTCGACAAGGTGGCCCATGGACTCCAGGGTGGCGGCCGTCCGGTCCAGCGCTGCCAAGATATCCGGATGAACGCAGGCGTCGGCTATGACCGGTTCGCGCAGGAGGCCGATGCGCAGCCGTCTCGGCTCACGTTCGCACGCCGACAGGAAGGACTCGGTCGGGGCCGGGGCGTGGAACGGGTCCCCGGGCCACGGCTCGGATAGCACATCGAGGGCGGCAGCGGTGTCGCGCACCGTGCGAGTCAGCACCCCACCACAGACCAGTCCGGGACCATCGACCCCGTGGGGTCCGGCCGAAACTCGGCCGCGGCTGGGCTTGAGGCCGACGACACCGCAGCAGGAAGCCGGAATGCGTATCGACCCGCCGCCATCGGATCCTTGGGCGATCGATACTTGACCCGCACCGACCGCGGCCGCAGCACCACCAGAAGACCCGCCAGCCATTCGGGCATGATCCCACGGGGTGACGGTCGCCGCCCGACCGTCCGGCTCGGTGTAACAGGGAAGCCCGAACTCGGGAGCGGCCGTGGTGCCGATGGGGATGGCACCGGCGGCCTTGAGCCGAGTGACAATGCCGTCGTCGTAGCGCGATGGTGTCCCGCCGACAGCTCGACTCCCGACGGCTCGGGGCGCCCCAGCCAAGGCGTTGAGGTCCTTGACCGGGCAAGGAACGCCATATAGCGGGCCGGGACGAACCTGCCCGGCATCGAGTTGACGCTGGAGTTCACGGGCGGTGTTCTGAGCCCCCTCGTCATCAATCCAGGTCCAAGCGTGACATTCGTCGGCATGTGCCGCTTCGAGGGCAGCATCAACAACGTCAAGGATCCCGACGTCACCGGCGGCGATGCAGGTGGAGGTTTCCAGAGTGGTCAATGGATCCATACTCATGGTCCTACCACATTCGGTGTCTTTGCCTTTCCCCTTTGAAGTCCAGTTATCGTGATCATCTAGTCGATGCGCAACGAAGAGATTTCGCATGACAAGCCACTCGGGTCAGGATCTGTTCACTTGGCCGACCACTACGTCTAGGCTAGAGCAACACGTCGCCAGGAGGATCGTGACCGAGCAGCCCACGTACCCACAGCCCCGCCATGCAGAGCCAGAAAATGTCTCACCGAGCGCACCACTACGTGCCAGCGCGGAGACAATCGCCACTCTCCCCCCACCCGAAGCCCCCGAGGCCCAGGCCACGTCGTCGGCAAAGGTGGGACGGATCGCCGCCGGGTTCTACCTCGCCGCAGCAGTCACTGCCGCCGTTGCACTCTTAATCGCGTGGTGGCAGTCCATTCACATGCGGACTTTCATCCAGGCCACAAATCTCATGACGTGGACTCACCCCCGCCCCGGGTCCCTGGCGTCGGTTCTGCTGGCTACTGCCATGATGTCGATCGCCGCCGCGATGGTGGCCATGCCTGGGATCCTAGCCGTCAACACCTGGTTGGGACGCCGCTGGGTACGTTGGGGTGCCATCGGCGGCGTTGCCGTCGGGTGCGCGGCAGTGACCCTCAACTGGGTGTCATGGATCGGGATGCCCTTCCTCGTAGCCGCCGGCGTCATGGTCTGGCTGCCGCCGGTGAGACGCTGGATGGACTCACTGCGACCGGTCACTCACGAAGCCAAGCGCCCGACCGCCCCAGTGCGGTACGGCAGGGTTCCGCAACACTACTGAGGCATCCGGGTTCGCACAGTTGCGATGTAGTGCGCTAAACTATCCCAAGTCTTCAGACATTGCGGGCGTAGCTCAATGGTAGAGCGCCAGCTTCCCAAGCTGGATACGCGGGTTCGATTCCCGTCGCCCGCTCCACACGGAGGGCCTTGTCAACGAACAGTTGGCAGGGTCTTTCATCATTCTCAAAGCCTGCCAGTACGCCATTTCGTGCCCAGCTACCTCGCGGACCCGCCCTGGACCATGCTGTCCAGTGTGTCCGCAATCGCCCAGCCGCGGCCCTCGGTGGCGTGCTGGTAGATGCATGTTGGGATCACTCATGCGGATCGTCAAGTCCTTGGTGAACGCACCCGACCCCACGCAGACGTGGTCATGACCGCTTGTGCGGCTGAGCGCGCCTGCAGATCGGCTGGAGCTGCTCGGCATCTGCCTCGACATGCTGTGCCAGGACATTACAGATGCTCTGCTAGTCGAGCTCGCCGAGAACGGCCTACACGTATCAGCACTCTTCCTTGATAGCGTTCGCGGGCACTTTGGTTGACGAATGGTATGTGACGCGTCCGCAACCGTGAGTGGATTCTCTGCTGTGCATAGACCACCGAGCCCGCTCGCAGAGACGGCGCGCCAAGGTTTCAAAGTCCAGGGCACCGGCATCAAGTTAAGACGGTTCAGCCCAAGCACCAAGGCACCTCAGTCAAATAGGCTTGGGAAAACACTAGTTATTCAGTATCAGCTTTTGATGACGATCGTGGGATTCTGAGACGGATCAAGCCACCGCAACGTAGCCTCCAACTCCGCATGAGAGTTCACCCCCACGCACCCGCCCGTATGCCTCGTCGCATAATGCAAGAAAATACCGGCACCCGAACCCGCACCCCGACGAACCGGCGAAGCATAGTTATACGACAACACCACCGCCTGCCGATACAACGAACCCGCATAATCAGCCAAACGCTCATTATTACTCGTCGACAAATGAGAACAATCCTCACGCCACCGGTTGTAATCCTTAGCCGCCGGATCCTCAATCCACCACGAACACCGACCAATCGTCCGATACGACAACTTCGTACCCGGATTACCCACACCAAACGCCGACACCACACCAAACGTGCCCGCCGGAGTCGTATTCGTCCCCTGACGACGCCGCCCCGCATCAACAACCCCACCAGAGCCGAACACCGACCCCACACCAGCAGCAGACACCCTCACCCAACCACGCGAAGACCCCCTCCACTGATAACGAACCCACGTACCATGAGTACCCGACGTACGATCAGCAACCATCACCTGCCGCGACGAACGCCACGACACCCGAGTACCAGGCGCATACACCGACACCGCCGACGATGTAGCCGCGTGACTCCTAGTCGCACGAGGTTGAACAGCATGAGCTTGGTTGGCATGAGACCGAACTGGATGACCCGGCTGTAGCGCGGCCGCCACCGCGTGCCGGGAGGTCAACTTCTTGGGCCGAGCCGGCGTCGCACCCTGGCGCGGAGACGTCGAAGCCGTGCGACGCTTCCCGGGCGATTGTCGATTACGCGACGGCGTGGAGTGCGGTTTCGGTGAAGCCGTCGGGATCGGTGCCGACGAACTCGTGGTCGGCGATGAGGCAGCTGACGAACTCGTCGACGCCACCGCGTCAGCCGGAACCGCTGATTGCTTCTCGTCCCTGGTACATCCGGTCGCAGCTACGGCCACCGCTGCCGCAAGAACGCAGGCAACTCCACGCATGATTCGTCCTCCCGCTTAACCTGGCCATCCCGTACCAGTTGATCTGCATCGCCTAGATTACTTTCCCTCAGCTCAATCCCGTCCGCAATGTCGTCAAAAGATGCTCAATGAACCCCTCAGCATCGACGTCGCACAACAGATCGACGTTGGGTTCCTTGCCCCAGCGCCCCAACTCGTCACCGACAGTTTGACCGCGAGTCAGCGTCCCGGCTAGTTCGACATCGACAGCCAACGGGCGCGTGCTGGCAAATCTCCCCGTCACAGCGTTGGCGACCACCAAGGGATCATGCAGATAGGCGCACCACCCCAGGCCGTCAGCCTGGTGAAACTGGAAGTAGAACCGCAAAGCGTCACTCAGGACGGCTATGACCGGGTGATCCCCCAGATTTTCCACGGCGTGCAGATGCTCGTCGTCGAGACGAATGACCTCGGTAGCCTGCAGCGCCCCCAGCACAACTCGCCTCGACGCCTTCCCCCACGCCTCGAACACCTCATGGCCGGCTTCTGGGTCCACCGCGATGTTCCACTCACTCGTCGGCCCAGTGTTGCCACGATGATTGATCGCCCCGCCCATGACGTGCAGCCCCCGCAACAACCGCGGCAATTCCGGTTCCTCCCGCAGCGCCAGCGCGAGATTCGTCAATGGCCCGGTGACGATACCCACCAACTCTCCTGGGTACCGGTGCGCCAGATCAACCCACAGTTGTGCCCCACTACGCGAATCCGGGCGGCGCCCGCACTCCCCTAGCACAGCGTGCCCCAACCCGTGCGGCCCGTGGGTCTCCTCGGCGGTCTTGAAAGGCTCGGCGAGCGGAACGTCCGCCCCTCGGGCAACCGGCGCGTCCATCCCAAGAAGATCAGTCAGCCCAAGCGCGTTTCGCAGCACATCGTCTTGTCCCACGTTGCCGGCTGTCGTCACCACTCCGACGGTCTCAACGTCGTCACGACAGGCCAAGTAGGCCAGGGCGAAGGCGTCATCAATACCCGGATCACAGTCCAACAGAACGGGCAGGGAGCGCGTAGAAGTCGGCATGTCGCCACACTAGGACTTCGACCGATGAAACGTCATCCTCCGATGAGCCCACCAGACTTGTGACGAGGTTTACGCCGACGTTCCGGGGAACAGACCGTGCTCCATCCCCGCGATGATGAACTCAATCTTGAGATCGAGATTCCCGCGCTCCCCCATGTTCTGCATTCCGAACAGTTCTGGCAGCTCACCGACGATCCCCGCGAACCTGTCCAACCCGGTGCGACCGTCCTCGTCGAGGGTTTGGTACGGCTGGATCGACATGTACGTCTCCAGGACCGTGTCCCCCGCGAAATCCATGGCGAAGGCTGCCCCGTCCTTACCCCCGGGGATACCAAGCCCGGCTAACCTTTCCACGATCGCCGTGATCCGCGGCAGAGCTACTCCGAACGCCTCGGGTCGGGTGACGATGACGGTGGCCGCCTCCGGATAGCGGGCACACATCTGCCACTGCCGATCCACGACGTCGCGCAGCACCTCCTGCCAGGTGCACAACTGGGGATCCGGTTCAATCTCGGCGGCTATCGCACTAATCGCGGCAAGCTGCAACTCCTGGCGAGAACTGAACTCCCGGTACAAGGCGGTGGCCTTCACGCCGAGACGCTCAGCAACCGCCCGAAGGGTGAAACTGCCAATTCCTTCAGCCAGGGCGGCGTCAATGACCTGACGTCGTGTGAACGCCGGCTTACGCCCCGGCCGTTTGCTGATCACCGCTGGCCCACAAGCGACCACCCCACAGCCCGTTCCCGGGCATGCCACAGATCGGCATACCGGCCGCTGCTGGCGATGAGATCGTCATGGGTTCCCACTTGGCAAACCCTACCAGTGCGATCGACGACGACTATCTGATCCGCCGAACGAATAGTGTCGAGCTTGTGGGCGATAACCACAATTGTCGAATTCTGTCGCAGTTGCGTCATAGCCGCCTCGACGTGGGCCTCATTGTCCGGGTCCAAGGCCGAAGTAGCTTCGTCGAAGAGCAAGATCGGGGCGCGTTTGAGCAAGGCCCGAGCCACTGACACCCGCTGACGTTCACCACCTGAAAGTCGACGACCGCCCTCTCCGACGCTGGCATCCCAACCGCCCGGAAGACGAGCAGCAATCTCATCGACACCGGCCAGGGCTCCGGCCTGACGCACTTGCTCGTCGGTGGCGTCCGGGCAACCGATGCGGATGTTCTCGGCCAAAGTGGAGTCGTAGAGGTAGACGTCCTGGAAAACCATGGCGAGCTGGCCCATGAGCTGCTCGGTGGTCTGATCGCGGACATCAGCCCCACCAACCCGCACCGTTCCAGAATCAACATCCCAGAACCTCGCAATAAGCCGGAACAGGGTGGTCTTGCCAGCGCCCGAGGGCCCGACGATGGCCGTCAGTCCACCTGCCGGAGCAGTGAACGAGATGTCATGGACGACAGGGCAAGCCTGATCGTAACCGAAAGAGACACCCTCGAAGCTCACCTCACCGGGAGCGGGAAGACCCGCCGGGACGTCTGGCTCAGCAAGCACGGTAGCCGAGAGGATCTCGTCAACCTCGGCGACCGGTTCACGGGCCATCTCAATGCCTAGGGTCGCGGCGCAGACGTCCTCCAACACCTTCGTGTAGCGCAACGAGACGCCAATGAAGGCCACCGCCACGACCGGGCTCAGCCGTCCTGATCCGCCCAGGTTCGCAGCGAGCACGATGAGGGTCACGGCAATGCCCTGAGCCGCCAGCCCAGAGACGAAATTCGCCAACACCTCTAGCCACAGATCCTTGCGGGCAGCACGCCCACTAGCCACCTGGGCATCGTGAAGAGGTTTGTAGCCGCTGGCGCGCCCAGCTGCCCGCAGTGCAGGCTGGGACTGGCAGAACTCGACGATTCGAGCCGCCAATTCTTGCTCAGTGGGGTACGTCAACGCCTCACCGCGAAGCTTGAGGGCGCGCGAGGCGATCGTAAGAAGGTAGATGATCGGGATGGCAAGGAGCAGGGCCAACCCCAACTCCCACGACCACACCCAGGCCAAGACCATCATGACGAGGGTAGTGGTCATACCTTTCACCAGCGGGGCGGTGAAATGCCCTAAGCACTCACCCAGCGTCATGAGTCCGCGCGTCAACAAGCGCGAGAGGCGGGCAGGAAAGCTCGACCGGAACCACCCCAATGGCAGGCTGGCAACGTGATCACCGATACGGGTGCTGAGGTGACTCAAGACGTCCATCCCGCAGAGATACCCAGTACTCGCCTGAAGGTACGACACCACAGCCCCGGCAACGGCCAGGGCAGCGAGCACCCACACCCAGCCCCACCAAGTCAGGCCCAATGAGGACTGTCCCATCACGAAAGCGGTAAACGTCGGGATGACGGCAAATAAACCGACTCCCTCGATCACTCCTAGCGCACCGGCCCACGCCAAAGAACTGTGAAACCGCCGGGTGCCCTCGTCGGTCAATAATGGTTGGAATGCCCGTGCCAGGAGGATGTCCCCGGCCCAGGAAAGACGTGACGACGTGGTGCTCATCGGGTGGCCCCCGCCATGATTCGTCCCGCCGACAGCCGCACCCAGTAGGGCTGGTCGGCTAATTGCTCAGCGGTACCGCAGGCTGTGATGGAGCCGTTCTCCATGACGCAAATGACATCAGCCCCAGTCACCGACTCAGCGTGATGACCGATGACCAGCACAGTTCGGCCTCGGGCCAAAGCGGCCAGGGCCTGCTGAATCTCAACCTCGCAGTCTGGATCGGTGGCCGCGGTCGCCTCGTCCAGGACGAGGATCGGAGCATCGGCCAGCACCGCGCGCGCAATGGACAGACGCTGCTTTTGTCCACCCGAGAAGTTGGTGTCCTCACCCAGCACGGTGTCGAAACCGGCAGGCAGGGCATCGATGTCGGCGAGGATCTGGGCCGTGCGGGCGGCGTCACGAATCTGCTTATCGGTGGCATCAGGACGAGCCAGGGCGATGACGTCACGGATGGATCGACGCTGCAGATACGGGTCCTGCAGCACGAAGGAGACGAGTCGGTAGAGGTCCGCCGGGGCGAGGTCCTTGAGGTCCACCCCACCGATGCGCACCGTACCGAGATCGGGATCGCGGAATCGAGCCAGCATCGTCGCGAGGGTCGACTTGCCCGACCCGGACGGCCCCACCAGGGCCGTGACGGTACCCGGACGTAACGTCAAGCAGACGTGGTTGAGGGCCGGGACGTCACCGTCAGGAGTGTGATACGAGACGCTGACGTCGTCAAAGGTGACCGTCGTGTCCTCGGGAATCACAGAGCTGGCACTAGGTTGGTCGATTTGTTCGATGGACAGGACCTCCTGCAGACGCAACGCTGCGCCACCGGCCTGCTGGTACATCCACGCCGTATTCCCCAGCACCTCGATGGTGCGGGGCAGCACTAGGGCGATAAGGGAGCAGGTGAGGACATCGGCGACGCCCACCCAGCCGGCCCTGGCCATGAGCAGACCGAAACCGAGATTGATCGCCATAAGCGCAGGCACCGAAATCACCGACTGCGACAGGGCAGACGCCTTGATGAGCGGGCCGCACCAGTCCCAGTAGAACCGGGCAAACTCCTGGCAAGCAGCAGTGAAGCGGCGGTGAGCCTTGCCTGTCTGGCCGAAGTTCTTGACGACGTGGACGCCCTCGGTCAACTCGATGGCGTTGGCCGAGATGTCGGCAAGCTTGTCGTCCATCTCGGCAGTCTTAGCGGCCATCCCCCGCATCGACCACCACTGCAACAGGGCGTAGATCGGGAACGTCGCAAGGCAGAGCAAACCTAGCCGCCAGTCCACCACGAAGGCGTAAACGAGCAGCACCAGGGGAATGCCGATCGCCGCGGTCTGATCCACCGGGGCGTGGGCGACAAGTGCATGCACCTGGACGGTGTCGTCTTGAATGGCTTTGCGGACCCGCCCGGTGGACGATGAGCTGAACCACGCCAGCGGTGCTCGGCAGAGGCGCCCGATGATGCGATCCTGCATGATGCTGCGCAGTTTGAGATCAGCGAAATGTGTGACGACAAGGGCTACCACGTAGAGCAGGGCCTGAGTGCAAAAGGCCACCACCAACAGGTTCGCGGTGTGTACGAGGGCATCGTGGTCGACGTGGGCGCTCAGCAGGATGGTGCCGAGCTTCGTCAGGGCCAGATAGGGGGCCACAGCAACGACACAGGAGGCGACCACGATAGTCCGCGCCAGCAGGATCCGTCCCCGGATCGGTCGCATGAGCGATGAAAGGGCTCTGTCACCGGCACGATGCTTGGCCTGGTAGTCGTGGGGGCTCGCAGCGGATGCAGCGGCTTGGGCGGTCACGGGGGCTGGCATCACCGGCTGGG
Organism: Cutibacterium namnetense; assembly: GCF_001642025.1. Classification (GTDB taxonomy): domain Bacteria; phylum Actinomycetota; class Actinomycetes; order Propionibacteriales; family Propionibacteriaceae; genus Cutibacterium; species Cutibacterium namnetense. The sequence continues at coordinate 84,882 of NZ_LWHO01000010.1, forward strand.
ACGAGCCAACGGTGAGAGCAGGATCAGCTGGGGTGGCCCTGCTCACTTCGTCAGTCCCGCCCGCTGGAAGTGCTTGCGCCCCATCTTGATGCCCAGCCAGCCGCCAAGGAGCCCAACCAGAAACACCACGACGGACCATCCGGCGATCAGGCCCGGGGTGAACAGTGCTCGCATCTTATTGGAGTAATCGGCACCCATTTGCTTGGTGATCATGTCGTAGTACTCATCGGCGTTCACAACGATCGGTATCAGTGGCACGATCATCCAGAGAATGAAGACCGCGTAGCCGAGGGATGCCCGGCGCGGGTCCAGGCGAACATTGCGCCCGGCATTAGTGGCGATGAGGTCAGCAATGAAACCAAGCACGAGTCCGGCAGGGATCATCCAGATGGTGTGGCTGGGCGTCATGCCAAGCCCGACAAGCAGCCCAGTGATCGTCAAGGTGCCCATCTTCGGAACACGAGTCATTGACAAGATCAAGACAACGCCACCCAGCAATATACCGAGGATCCAACCGACGAACATAAACGCAGGGCCGGCGAAACCGATCATCCCGCAGGCGTAGAAAGCGACAAAGAAAATCACCGCGAAGATGGCGACAGTCACCAGATCGCGTGTGGTTAGGCGTGAGTTCATGATTTCCCTTTCAAGGTGGCGATATTGACCAGATAGTCCCCACACCGGGCCATGAGCTCCGGGTCGTGAGTGATGACGATGACAACTTTCCCGGCGGTGGCGAGTCCTGCGACGAGATCAGCGATGGAGGCGAGATGCCGGCGGTCGACGCCCGAGGTGGGTTCATCGAAGATGACGATCTCCTTGTCCTGCGCGATGGTGGCCGCGACGACGAGTCGCTGGGCCTGCCCGCCTGACAAGGACAAAGGGTGACGATCACGTTCGTCGGCCAGGTCGAGACGTTCCAGAAGTCCTGATGTGTCAGCGGCATCTCGATGCGGAGTATCAAGGCCGAGCGTGATCTCACGCTCCACCGATTCGCTAAAAAGCTGACGACGAACGTCCTGCATCACCATCCCGCAACATTTCTGACGCCTGCCGGGGGTCCAGGGCACTCCCATGCCGATGCGAGCTTCGGGAGGGGATTTTTCGAGCCCGCACACGATTCGAGCCAACGTCGACTTCCCCGCACCGTTCGGGCCGGTCAGAATCGTCACCGCACCAGCAGGCAGGAACAGGGAATCGATGTCGAGAATCGTCGAGCCGGGACGGTAGGAGAAAGTGAGGTGCTCGATGGTCAGCCCTGCCGGGATTTTCGTGCCGCCGGCTGCGGTGGAATCGGAGCGCATGAGCTTGCCTCGAATCACCGGAGCAAAAGGTGCTGGGGCCTGCGGTGGCGTGGGCAGGTCAACTGGGTGCACGTCGAGACTGCGCAGACCCCGCTCCAGCAACTCCTCCTCCGTCAAGACAAACAAGTCGCTACGACTCATCCGCTCAACAATCTGTCCACCGGAGACACGATGAACGTCGTCAACAAGTCCGCGGAACAGGTGCAAGCGGTGCTCAGCGATCACGAGGGTTTTGTTGGCGGCCTTGAGCTCGCCAACGAGGGTGCGAAAATCGTCGATTCCCTCGGCTGAGAGGTTCGAGGTCGGTTCATCGAAAAGTAGCAGGTCAACATCAGCCACCAATGCACAGGCGCAGGCGACCCGTTGCAGTTCCCCGCCTGAAAGAGTGTCGAGGTGGCGGTCGAGCAGGTGGGAGATACCGGTTTGGGCGACCGCACGGCAGACGGCTTGGCGGATCTCATCGGGATCGACCCCGTAGTTCTCCAGTCCGAAAGCCAGCTCGGTGCGCACGTTGGAGGTAAAGAACTGAGTGCGGGGGTTTTGGAAGATCATCGCGCAGGTGCGGCCGACATCATGCAGTTCGACACCGGCCAGGTCGGTGCCCTGGACCATGACTTGGCCTCGCAGCGTTCCCCCGAAGAACTTGGGGACGAGTCCATTCATTGTCCTCAGCAGGGTGGACTTCCCTGATCCCGACGCCCCTACCAGCAGGGTGAGCGTGCCCGGCCGGATCGTCATCGTGATGTCACGGAGTTGCTCGACGACCTCCCGCACGGGAGACGGGCCGTCGGCGAACGGCGAGGAGTCGGGGTCGAATGACGGGTAGCCGTAGCTGATGCTGTCGAGGCTGACGATGCTCACGCGATCACCTCGCTGGCACGCCACACAACCAGAGCGGCCAAAATCGTCAGCACGAGGGCGTCGCCGACACGAAAACGACTCGGCTGGGTGGTTGATCGGGATTTTTGTGCACCGAGCCCCTTAATGATGGCGGCTGCGGAAAGTTCATCGGCAATGCGGGCGGCCGAGGCCAGGAAAGGGATGACGACGTACTCGGCGGTGCGCATCGGGTGACGCACAGCCGACCGCGCCCCAGGGTTGAGGCCACGCAGGGTCATGGCTTGGACGATCGCTCGCAATTCACGTACCGCCATCGGGAAGAACCGCACTACTACCATGACGGGCACGTAGACGACCTGCGGAGCATGCATCCGGGTGAGGACCGCGCCGACCTGAGTGACATCGAGGACCTTGATCGCTGCCACCGCCGCGCCGAAAACCCCGGCGAAGCGGAACATCCAGAAGGCGATAAAGACCAGGAACGCCGATACCGTTGAGCGCCACAGCATTGGGAGCAGGAAGCAGCAGAAAATCCACACCAGGACGAAGATCGTCCAGTTGAGCCAGGTCCGCGGTCGGGTGGTTAGGACCAGGAATACTCCAACGACCCCAAGGCTGGCCATCACGAGGGCTGTCGATCCTGCCCCCATGAGCAGGATGTTGAGAACGATGACGTAGAGGGCGAGGGTGCGTGGATCCACTGTGCCGAACAGCTGTCGAGAGTGGCGAGTGCGGACTGCCGGAGTGACGCCGAAACCTGCCCCGGCAACCGGGCAGCCATTGGGAAGGCGGTGAGCTCCTCCAGGCAACGCCAGGGTCACCTCGTCATGCTTCATAAGGTAACCCTATCCCATAAATGATTGCTGTTAACAAATACCTCCTCTCCCGCCTTGGCCCGGAGTTGGCATAGCAGCGCCGTATAAGCCCCCTGCCACCACGTGAGGCACGATGGAAGGGCCGACGACCAGTTACCGAAGAACAGGTGTGAGCATGACTAACTTGGAGAAGACCCCATCTCGCGGCGAGAAGATTCTCGCCGCTGTGGTCGCCTTCGCCCTCTGGATGGCCGTGGTATTCGCGATTGTGGCGATTTTCGTCGGCTGGCGGTGGTCGCTGCGGTTGTTCGTCGGGGTGCTCCTCGTCGGCATCCCCGGAGAAGTCATTATTGAACTTGTCGGTCGAGGACAGCTGCCGAGCGGCGCATCCAGAGCCCGAGGCTCCCGCGGCTCGCGATTACTCCTCTCGGCACTCATCCTTATCGCCTGGGCGTTCATCGTTCTCGCGGCGACTGCCCTCATCCAGCCGTGGTACGGCGCTACTGGTGACATGGCCTGGGTGATGGTCGTGGGGATTGCGGCGATCCTCATGCAGGAGGGCATCGACACCCGAAAGAAAAAGTCCTAGTCTTGCGAGAATCATTCCTGGCGAGAGGATTTGCCGGCTCCCCGCATGTGAGGTGCTGGCGAGCAGAACGTACGGGTTCGATCTCGCCATCGCCAATCGGTCGACGCGAGGTATGCCTCCACGCCATCCCATGGCGAACATCCACCGATCCGCTCCCCAACCGCGGCTACCCTGGAACACAGTTCATCGAGAGGAGACCCGCGTGGGCATCGGAAGCAACATCGGCAAGGCACTGCTGGCCCAAGCCCCCGACATGGCACCTGGCGCAGCCGTCTCATTACTGCGCGGCATCCTCGGATTCGCTATTGACGGCGCCTCGGGGTTGCCGGGGGTGCGTCAGGCCGCCGGGAAGACCCTCACGAAACACGACGGCGATGTCGAGCAGGCGATCAACTCCTTGGTCAATCAGCACATTGCGATGGCCGGGGCCCAGGGGTTCGTCTCCAACCTCGGCGGCATCGTCACCCTGGCCGTAACTATTCCCGCCAATATTTCCGGCGTTGCGATCGTGCAGGCTCGCATGGTGGCCGCCATCGCCCACCTGCGCGGTTACGATCTCGACGACCAACGGGTCCGCACCGCCATCCTTGCGACACTCATGGGCCAGCACGAGGTCGACAGCCTCATCCACGAGAAGAAGCTGCCGACGACACCAATGGGCATCGCTACCGCTCCGGTCGGTGACGCCGATCTCGAAAAGGCCGTCGCCCGGAACCTCGTCAATGTCCTCATGGGGCAGGTCGCAGGCAAGAAGCTACCGGTCTTCGTCTCCAAGCGGGTCCCTGTGCTTGGCGGCGGAGTCGGTGCCACCGCAGACGGGTTCACCACCTGGAACGTAGCTCGCTACGCCCGTAAGCAGTTCCCTACCCGCCGCCCACGCAACTGATACCCGCACAGGTGCGGGATACGGCCATGATGATTCGGGGGCAGGAGCGGTGGCCGACCACAGCGACGAGGGGTGTAGTCAGGATTCAGCGACGCAGGGATCGCACCCCGCCTAGCCCCCATGCGTATCCGGCAACTCCTAGGAGGGCGCAGGCGACGGCACACACCATGGCCACGGTAGACACCGTCGGCGCACTCCCCTCGACGGCGGCCGTTTTTCCTGGATAGCCGCCCGGGAGGAATCGCAGGAGGGTGTTTGACTGCGCGACGACCACAACCAGGTAGATCAGGGGACCGCACAATGGTCCGACTCGCCGCGACACCATTCCCGTGACGAACAATGCGATCCCGGTACACAGCACGCAAGTCACCGAGAACCCTATGAATGGCGACCACGGCAGCTGAAACCGTGCGGGAATTCCCGGTACCAGGACGGAATCACCATCAGGTATCAACTCGACGGGCAACGATCTCAGGACCCATCCCATGAGCAATGCAAGGCCAGCTGCGCAGCCGCATATCCACAGCCCCATCCACGCATATCCAACCGGGAGGGACCGAACCGATGTCCTCTCGACCCAACCCATGGCCGATGAAATGCACCACATGGTGATGGCACAACCCACCAGAGTGATCAGCTCAGGACCAGTCGCAGGGCGATCCCACACGTCTCCGGGCGCCACCGACAGACTCGCCTTCCACAGGAAGAAGGCCACGAGCAAGGCCACAAGCGGCGCAATGACAAGGGCAATAGCATCGCGCCCCTTCAGGAAAGTCACTGTACCCATCATCGGTGAAGATCACTAGGGGTCAATGAACACGTACTCACCGCGCGATAATGCTTCGCGTACCAATGACGGAATGCGGTTATATCCATGCCGTCAAGACTATTTCGTTCCGAACTCGTCACATCATCATGCTGGAATCCAGCCAGCCGAAGAATGGTGCGTTCCACGGAATTGACACCGTTGAGGGCCTCAGTCTGCTGAGATGTCAGCTCTCCGCCTCCGGTCTGACTCATAAAAGTACATGCGTCTCGGCCTGAAAATGATTGGGCCAGGCCCTCACCCGTCAGATCCGACAATTGCTGAGGGCCATATGAGGTCGGTCGACCGAGATCAATCACAAGTTGCCCCGGGTGTGCTTGGTACCCAGACTCAGCAAGCAGGACGTCACGGGAAACCACCGTTCGCGGCAGAACGGATAAGACGCGCTGAGCGGGTTTCGCGTAGGACGACGCGAGACTGCGATGTGGTGGCGTGACGCATACCCGTACACCTTCGTGCGACGAGCACTCAAAGGCTAGCGGCGCATCACGAAACAACGGCACTGGCAAGACGACGCCCACGACAGCAATGATGAGCGGCGGGGCGATCAAGGCCGCACAGGGTGCCACCCGACGCCAGCAGAACCAGTCGGCACGGACCTTGGACCAACGACTGGCGGTGAGGAGGCAAGACAAGGTGACGACGCAGAAGAAAATGGCACGCATGACCACGGCCGCGACCGTAACGGTGTGGGTGCCACTCGGTTCCGACATCCCCAAAGACCATGCAAAGGCCACCGAGCCATGACCCTTGGCAAGGAGATTTCCGTTGACGACGATCGGCATTTCGACCAGGACGATGCACACAACAGGTGCCACCAGCCACACGATGGGGTGGGACACCATTGCGGCCACGAGGTGAGCAACGGCCACCAAAGCCGCGAATGACAGCAGGACGACGATTAAGTCAGAGGCTTCAGCGACGGTCGGAGTCGCATTGAGCCACGTCTTAACGACCAGCGGCGCCGCCACGATGACCGTCCCGATGAGGAGGGCAGCCGTCTGCCGCCAGAACCAGTGCCAGTGGATGCCAAGAATGGACCGCGCCGGAGCAGCGCCCACAACCATGTCCGAAGGTGCCGTGCGCGCCGCCAGGCCCGCCCCCATGAGGCCAGCCACGATGGCCCACAGCGTACTGGATTCCCGGAGCGTGACGACGACATCCTGCACTTGCCACGCCCCCAGGCCCATCGGTCTCGCAGCGCAATGAAGCTGCACATGGCTCCACTGACCGTCACAAGAACCATGTTCAATGACGTGAAGGGGAATGCCATGCGGTGAAGACCGCGCAGCGGATGTATACCCTGAAGCGAAGTAGGCATCACGCTGCACCCCCGAGAAGTGAGGTATCCAGCCTCAGCATCGTTGGCGTTACGGACTGGATGCCCTCGGCCAACAGATTCCAGTTCGGAGTACGAGCCCTCGAAGATCAACTTTCCCTCGGACAGAACGACGAGTTGCGACACGAAGCCCTGGAGATCCTCAAGTAGGTGGGTCGAAACAATGACCGTCCGATCCTCGGCGAGCTCACCGAAGAGGGATCGCACCCCGATCCTTGATGCCGGGTCAAGGCCTACCGTCGGCTCATCAAGCAGTAGTACAGCCGGATCGCCGACAATCGCACACGCGATTCCCAGTCGTTGACGCACTCCACCCGACAGGGACTGAACACGCTCATCGACGCGGTCGAGAAGCCCCACACGATCGAGGGCTGCGCGTGCCCTCGCACGGCATTCGCCCGGTTCAACCCCTCGCGCCCAGGCCGCGTATTCCACGACTCTGCGGATGCGGAAGTGCGACGGGAGGGAAAACCGCTGGGGCAGGAATCCAACCAAACCACGGATGGTGTCGACGTCATCGCTGACATCGACACCATTGAGCCGAAAGTGGCCGGAGTCCGGTTCACGCAGTGTCGCGAGGATACTGAGAAGTGTCGATTTTCCGGCCCCATTTGGACCGAGCAGTCCCCACAAACCAGAGCCAAACTCACAGGAAATATCAACCAGGCTATGCCGGTGGCGGTACCGGTGTGATACGTGCTCAAGTTCGATCATTCATCGAACCATAGCGTAACCCGATTTCACCTGGGCTCCAGCCGAACTGTCAATCATAAGCTTCCCGGTTCCCCTTAGAACCTAGTCAGTACAGCATCGCTGATGCCGGGTCCGAGAGGATCTCCGCAACGTCGTGGAGGAATGTCGACCCCTGCTCACCGTCGATAAGACGATGGTCGAACCCGAGGCTCATCGTCGTCACCCACCTGGGCACAACACGCTCGTCATCACCAGTCCCGACGACCCATGGCCGCCGAGCGAGCGCACCGAGCACGAGGATCGCTGACTCTGTCCGGTTGACCACGGGAGTGCCAGCATCGAGCCCGAACACCCCGACGTTCGTAATCGAGAAGGTACCGTCGGCATAGTCAGACGGTTGCAGGTTGTCCTCCTTAGCGATCGCGACCACCCGAGTGATCTCCGTCGCCAATTCAAGCATCGTCATGTCCTGGGCACCGCGCACTACCGGCACCATGAGGCCGCGCGGCGTGGCAGCGGCAATGCCGAGATTGATGTGGTCGCGGAAGATGATTTCCTCAGCGACGTCATCCCATGCGGCGTTAATGACGGGTGTGCGCCCCATTGCCAGGCACACCGCCTTGCACCACACCGTCAGCGGGGAGACACGCAGGCCTTTGAAACGACGATCGGCACGCAGCCGATCAACTAGCTCCACCGTCGGGGTGACGTCGCAGGTGAGGAAGGCCGTCACGAGGGCCTTAGTATCCAAGGAATCCTTCACGGCCTTCGCTGTGACCTTGCGCACCCCACGCACTGGCACCTTGCGGGTGTGACCGTCGGGCTCAGTCGGGGCGCCACCGAGGAGACGCCGGGACATCACCGACAGGCTCGCCAGCTCGGCGTCGCCAGTAGAAGCACCGGTATCCACCGCTGCAGGAGCACCACGATGAGCAGCCGCTTTGACGTCGCTCCTGGTCACTGCACCCTGTGGGCCGGTGCCGGTCACCTCAGACAGCTCGACGCCGAGGTCCGCTGCCAATCGTCGGGCCGGCGGCTTAGCAAGGACGTGCTCGGTGCGGTCCATTCGCGGTGGGTCTTGACGAGAAGCCGGCTCGGTCGGGCGCTGCTCCGGTTTCGCCTCGGCGTCGTGTCGAGGTTCCGGTTGCTCAGGATGAGTGTCTGCATCCTCCTCGCGCGCCCGCTCAGCCGACACCGCGGCACCCCTGCGGCGCCGACGTCGACGCCCGGGCTCCGCTGTAACGTGGCCAACGAGGAACTCCGGCTCGTCCTCCGAACCGTCATCAATCGTCGCCAAGGGCGCCCCAACGGCCACCGTCTCACCAGGCTCAGCACACAGTTTTGCGACGGTTCCGGCGAACGGGCTGGGAAGCTCGACGATCGATTTAGCGGTCTCGACCTCGCACAGCACATCGTTAATCTTGACGGTGTCGCCAGGGGACACTCGCCAAGAGACAACTTCTCCTTCGGTAAGCCCTTCGCCCGGGTCGGGCATGCAGTAGTTCTTCATGTGAATGCCTCTCAGGATCAGAAGGCCAGGGAGCGGTCTACGGCGTCGCGGATGCGGTCGACGTCCGGGATGTGCTCTCCTTCGGCCTTGGCGGGCGGGTAGGGGGTCGACCAGCCAGTGACTCGCAGCACCGGAGCCTCCATAACGTAATACAGTTCCTCACCCAGCCGGGCCGCGATCTCCGCGCCAATGCCCTGGGTGCGCGGCGCCTCCTGGACGATGATTGCCCTTGTCGTACGACGCACCGATTCGTAGACGGTCGCCATGTCGAGCGGGGAGAGGCTACGCAAGTCGATGACCTCGAGTTTCCGCCCTTCCCCGGACGCCTCCTTCGCCGCCTCCAAGCAAGTATCGACCATTGGACCGTAGCAGATCAGGGTGGCCTCCTCGCCGGAGCGCGCGATTCGGGCCTGGTGCAACCCCAGCGTCGGTGTCTGCGCAACTTGGCCACGGGTGTAGTACCGACGTTTCGGCTCAAAGAAGATCACCGGGTCGGGGCTGTCGATGGACTGACGCAGCATCCAGTAAGCATCGTCAGGGTTGGAGCAGGTGACCACCTTGAGGCCCGGCGTGTTCGCGTAGAACCCTTCCGGCGACTCGGAGTGGTGCTCTGGCGAGCCAACGCCGCCACCGAAGGGGATGCGGATCGTCACCGGCAGGGACCACCGGCCACCGACGCGAGCCCGGTACCGGGCCAGCTGGGAGACGATCTGGTCGAAGGCTGGGGCGCTAAAGCCGTCAAACTGGATTTCTACACACGGGCGATACCCGCGCATGGCCATGCCGATTGCTGTTCCGACGATGCCCGATTCTGCCAGTGGCGAATCGATGACTCGACGGCCCCCAAACTGGGCTTTGAGGCCGTCCGTGATGCGGAAGACACCACCAAGGGTGCCGACGTCCTCCCCCATGAGGACGACGTGATCGTCGGCTGCCAGCGCGTCAGATAAGCCAGCGTTCAAGGCCTTGGCAAGGGTGGTCTCCCCCTGCGGACGCGCGCTGTGCACTAGTTTCTCGCTCATCACTTATCCTCCCACGACGCGATTTCCTCAGCGTCAGCCAAGACGTCGGGGGTCGGCTCGGCGTACACGTCCGACATGAGGTCAGCCATCACGGGCGTGGCATTGTCGTGAACAGCAGCGCGAACCTCAGCGCCGAAGGCCTCCTCACGCTCAGTGAGGCCGTCAAGCCACGCCTGGTTGATGACTCCGCGGTCTTGCAGATAGGTACGCAATCGGACGATGGGGTCGGTCTTACCCCAAGTCGACTCCTCCTCTGCGGTGCGGTAGCGGGTGGGGTCGTCGGTGGTGGTGTGTGCGCCCATGCGGTAGGTCCACGCCTCAACGAACACCGGCCCCTTTCCGCTACGGGCATATTTGAGGGCCGATCGCAGCACGGCCACCATGGCGATGACGTCGTTACCGTCGACTTGCACCGCAGGGATGCCAAACCCGGTGGCGCGGCGGAACAGGGATGAGGGCGACTGCACCGTGGTCGGCTCTGAAATCGCCCATTGGTTGTTGACGCATACGAATACCACGGGGGCGTTCATTGAGGCTGCGAAAACATAGGCCTCGTTCGTGTCTCCCTCGCTCATCGCGCCATCACCGTGGAAATTCAGCACGGCAGCCGGATCACCGCCAGCCTCAACGTCACGCTGGACACCCATGGCGTAGCCGACGGCGTGCAAGGTTCCCGACCCGATCATCACCGGATAAGCGCTGAAGCGAGTGGCGACGGTGTCCCAGCCACAATGGGCGGTGCCATCCCAAGCCCCAAGGATGTCAGCCAGACTGACGCCCATGGCGTGGGCTAAGCCCTGCTCCCGGTAGGTGGGAAACACCTGGTCTTGTTCTCCCAGGGCTAACCAAGCGCCAGCCTGGGTGGCCTCCTGGCCCAGCAGCGGCGGCCACAGACCCAATTCGCCGTGACGCTGCAGAGCGGTGGCCTCGACGTCGAGGCGTCGCGTCATGACCATCATTTCGAGGGCCTTGACGAGGTCGTCGTCGCTCAAGTCAACAGGAAAATCGGGGTGTGTGGTGAGGTGTCCCTGCTCGTCGAGGATCCGCACCATTGCAGGATCAGGACGATTAACGGGGTGTTGCCGCGCCGGAAGGACGAACGGATCCGCACTGCCTTCGTCGGCACAAATGGTCTCGGTCACATCTTCCTCCTGGTTAAGTGTTCCGTAGCTCAATTCTGGACGCCGACAAGTCCAGTTCCAAGCGAAACCTACCGTTCCGTAAAAAGTCACCAACGATGAGGTTACCGTTCCGTAAGTTGCCCGTGTGGTTCCTACCCCGGACTTCGATTGGTGCAACAACATGCGTACCCTCAAACGGTGAGCAAAACAGTGGCGGTCATCGGCGCCGGGATGACGGGCCTGGCAGCCGCGCACCACCTGCAAAGCCACGGCTGTCGGCCCGTCGTCCTCGAAGCAGGGCAGGGTGTCGGCGGCCAGGTCAGGTCCCGTCGTCTTGGTTCCGATGTGGTCGATATGGGAGCTGAGGCCGTGCCTCTTCGCGCCCCAGGCGTAGCCGCGCTCGTTGCGGAGCTGGGGTTGGCAGACTCCATGCGGCACCCTGCTCCGGGGCGCACCTTATTGTCGAGCCGGCGCGGGATCGTCGAGATGCCGGACGGGGTGACACCCGTAGGACCCACGAAGTTTCTCCCCACTATTTCCTCGCGCATCCTGTCCCCTGCCGGACTGTTGCGCGCCGCGCTCGAACCCTTCAGCGCTCGCCCGCACCCTGACGACATCAGCGTCGGCCAGTTCATCGCCGAGAGGTTCGGTGACGAGGTGAGCCGAGCCGTCGTCGACCCCCTGCTGGGTGGCATTCATGCCGCTGACCTCGACACGTTCTCGCTGGCCGTTGCCGCCCCCGCTTTAGGACAGACCGTCAGGAAGGGCGACTCCATCGTCGCCAGGACTCTCAGGCACAACGCCGGCGGATGGTGGACACGGCTTCGCCACCATTCACAGCGTTCTGGCCCGCGCACCCCTGCCACGGCCACTTGGGAGCACGGCCTAGTGACTTTGCCGGAGGCACTAGCCGAAGGGCTCACCGTTCATACGAATACCCGTGCCACGGGGATCCGTCAGGTTGGCCACGAGTGGATAGTCGATGCCACCGGCCCGCGTGGCGTCGGATCAGTTGCTGTTGATGACGTCATCATCGCCACCCCCGCCAGGGTTGCGGCAGCTCTGCTCGCCACCGCATGCCCACCGGCTGCCGAGCTGCTGTCGCAGTGTGAAAGCACTACGGTTGCCACCCTGGTTATGCGAGCTGACCTCACTGGCCACCCGATCGCCACGGCCCAAACGTGGTTCATCGGTTCCGCGTGGTCTCCTCTGGTGCGTCAGGTGACCAACCTTTCAACGAAGTGGCACCTTGCCGAACCCACGTTCCGGATCACCGTCGGTCGGCAGGGCGGAACCCCCATCGACGATCTATCTGACGACGACCTCGTCGCCATAACCGTGGCAGAACTGAGACGCCTCGGATTGGCACTTGACCCCCGCGATCCGATCATTGAACGTCACCGCGGTGCCATGCCCCAACCGGCTCCCGGCCACCGGGAGCGCATGGCCCAACTCGCCGCGACCCTTGACGGCACCGGCCTCCATGTCGGAGGGGCCGGTATCGACGGCGCCGGAGTCGGCACTGCAATCGTTGCCGGACACCGTCTTGCACACCACATCACCTCGGAGGAGGAGAATTAGTGACTATCACTGAGCACCCTGGCCACCTGACCCGTCCCGGCAGTATGCCCGCAGGACACCCCGGCGGCCATCCGGGAGGTCATCCAGGTCATAGCCCGCTCGTCCGCGAGATCAAGCATGACCTCAACGACAAACCTTTCATCGTCATCTGGGAAGTAACCCGCGCCTGCGCCTTGGTCTGCCAGCACTGCCGCGCAGAGGCCCAGCATCATGCTGCTCCTGGCCAACTCACGAATGCCCAGGGTCATGAGCTCATCGATCAGCTCACCAGCTACGAGCGCCCCTACCCGATGCTCATCCTCACCGGCGGCGACTGCTTTGAACGCCCCGACCTCGTCGATCTCATCGAATACGGCGTCAGCAAGGGCCTGCACGTGTCAATCTCGCCATCGGTGACCCCACTATTTACCCGTGACCGAGTCCAGGCGGTGCGGGAAGCCGGGGTGTCGATGATGTCGATGTCCTTGGATGGTGGCTCAGCCGCGACCCACGACGCCTTCCGAGGTTTCCCTGGCACCTTCGACCGCACCGTCGAGGCCTGCCACATGCTTCGCGAGATTGGGATGAAGTTCCAACTCAATACGGTGTTCACGGCTAAGAACATCCACGAGGCCCCCCAGATGCTCAAAAACGCCATCGACCTCGGCGCGGCGACGTTCTACACGTTCATGTTGGTACCGACTGGTCGTGGCGCCCAGCTCGACATGCTCTCGCCCCTGGAGCGCGAGGATGTCCTGTACTGGCTGCACGACAACTCCACACGCATTGCCATCAAGACCACCGAGGCCCCCCAATACCGACGCATCGCTTTCCAGCGCGAAGCCGTCCGTCAGGGCAAGGAGCGACCTGTTCGCCACGGCGAGCTCTACGAGTGGCTAACCCGCCAGACCAACGAGCTGCTGGGCGAACATATTGAACAACCGCGCCCGCCGCGCACCCCGCTGGCGATCAACTCTGGGTCTGGATTCGCGTTCATCGACCACACCGGAGATGTCTACCCATCGGGATTCCTGCCGATCCACTGTGGATCGATCAAGGAAAAGCCCTTCCCCGAGATCTACCGCGAATCGCCGGTTTTCCAGAAGCTGCGCGATCCAAAGGGATTCTCCGGTAAGTGCGGGGCGTGCAACTTCAACCACTTCTGCGGTGGATCCCGCTCAACCGCCTATGCCATGACCGGGGATTACCTCGCCTCTGATCCCTCCTGCGCCTATGTGCCGCCGGGCTATGACGGTGAGCTACCTGAAGGTGTTCCCGCCGAGGGGATTCCGCGAGTTTGATCTCAAAACCTTAAGCGACGCCGTGACGAATTCGTCACGGCGTCTGCCGTATTCCGGACGTGATCGGCCAGTGCGCCCTGACGAGCGGCGTCGCTGCTAGTACCCACGCGCAAGCACATGTGCCTCATCCTTGACCGCTTTCACGTCAAGGTATCGACGAGGTGAATTCCTGGTGGTGAAGTTCGTCAAAGCCATTGCCAGGATGGCCGAGAATAGGCGAAGCTAGCTGTGTATGCCTTGGAGCACACACCATCCGGACGAATCCAGGGAGAACCATGAATCACCGACGTAAGGCCCGCATTGCCGGCCTATCGGTGCTGTGCATAGCCGCGGGCAGCTTCGTTACTAACCCGGCTTTCGCAGCACCGAGCACGAGTGGCACCCGGGCCGCGTCGTGCAATGGCGACAAAAACATCGACGTCTTCAATTTCAACGACTTCCACGGCCGTATCGCTACCGGGGCCAACCTCTTCACTCCGGTCGTCGAGGCCCGCAACGCCAACGGAAACGACAAGGTCCTGCTGCTCAATGCGGGCGACAATGTCGGCGGCTCGACCTTCGAGTCTGGCTCCCTCAACGACGAACCCACCATTGACATGCTCAACGCAGCTGGTGTCGAGGCCAATGGCGTCGGCAACCACGAGTTCGACAAGGGCTGGCAGGACCTGGCCGGGCGCATCGTGCCGCACATCAACAGCCCCTACCTCGGCGCCAACGTCTATGCCAAAGGCACCACGAAGGTGCCTGCTCCCCTCAAGGCGTCGACGATCATCGTCAAAGACGGGGTGCGCATTGGCGTCGTCGGTGCTGTCACCCACGACCTGCCATCCCTGGTCTCCCCCGCCGGTATCTCCAACCTCACCATTGGTGATCCGGTCAAGGCCGTGAATGCTGAGGCCAAGCGCCTCAAGAGTGAGGGGCTCGCTGACGTCGTCATTGCCGAATATCACGAGGGTGCCGCCGACGGATCCGGTGATGCTGCCAGCCAGGGCGGCAACTTCGCGCCAATCTATGCCGACACGTCCAGCGACGTTGACCTTGTTTTCAACGGCCACACCCACCAGGTGTACTCCTGGAAGGACAAGGCCGGTGCCCCACTCCTGCAGGCCGGCTCCTACGGTCAGCACCTGGCCAAGGTGAACGTGGCGTGGGATTCACAGCAGAAGAAACTGTGCTCTACCGACGCCTCAATCATTGACCCGGCCACAACCCCGGCTGACAACCCAACGGTCGCCAAGATCTCTTCGATCTACGACGATGCCAAGGCCAAGTCGGACAAGGTTGGCACTACCGTCATTGGGCATGAAACCGCACCGATCACCACGCCGTCGAACGAGTCCGATCAGAAGTTCGGCGCCGAGGTCCGCGACCGTGAATCGACGATGACCAATATGGTCGCCGACATGTTCAAGGACACCTTGGGCAAAGACGACCCAAACTTCATCGGCCTGCAGAACCCTGGTGGAACCCGCGCGTCTCTGCTCGACAAGGACATCACCTATAAGCAGGCAGCCCAGGTGCTCCCCTTCGCTAATACGTTGACGACCACCAAGATCACCGGTGCCCAGTTCAAGAAGGTGCTCGAACAGCAATGGCAGCGCACCGAAAATGGCGAAGGCCCGTCACGTCCGTACCTGCAGCTTGGGGTGTCCTCGAACGTCACCTACACCTACGACGAGTCACGCAAAGAGGGCGACCGCATCACCTCCATCCAGATCAACGGCAAGCCGATCGATCCCAGGGGCACCTACACCGTGGGTTCCGGTTCCTTCCTCATCGCCGGTGGTGACAACTTCACCGAACTCGCCAAGGGATCCAAGCCGGTCGACACCGGAAAGATCGACCTGTCCGCCTGGGTTGACTGGATCAAGGCTCAGAAGACCCTCAAACCTGACTTCGCCAAGCGTGCCGTCTCCCTGACGACCTCCCTCAAGGAGGGCATGTCCAAGGATGCCACCTTCACCATTGGCAAGCCGGCTGACAAGGCAGTTGCCCCCGACACCGTCGACTTCACCTCGAAGGACTCCGTCGTCAACAAGACGATGAAGGCCCAGATCGTTCAGGGTGATAAGACCGTCGACGTCGCCACCACCCCGGTCAAGGACGGCTCGTCCTCCGTGACCGTCAAAGTACCGACCGCCAAGGGTCTGGTCAGCGGTGAGGCCACCATCGTCTTCACCTTCCCGGATTCCGGCACCACGGTGCGCTTCGCCGCCAAGCTGTCAGTACCGTCCGGCGATCAGCCTGGTGGCGCTGTGATCCCGGCCCCGAAGCCGGGCCAGTCTGGCACCCCGGGCCACGACGTCAATCTAGGAACCCCCGGATCTGACAAAGGCTCCAGCAACGGCAAACCCGGCCTGCCGAAAACTGGTGTCTGATCCGAGGATCGACACAACCTCATACTGAAAAACTCTGGCCTGAGGGGGTCCCGGGCCAGGGTTCTTGTGTGTCTGAGTTGGGGCAGCAAAGAGATGAAGTCTGCCGACGTGGTGGAAATGCCGGTCATGACCGTGAGTGCTGCCACTTGTGGCAGCAACAACCACCATTAGAATCGCGATTACCGCACCACGTGATGGTGGCGAGGACGGTATTCAATCCCGCCTCCAAGATTCAGGGTGTGCCTCGGATACGTCGCCGTCAGGCAGGTGACTCCTACCAGGCTTGTGAAGCCCGACATAGCGTCCTCCCTGGGCCTCCAGCTCGGCCGGGGATCCGTTCTCCTGGATCTGGCTGTGTTCCAGCACGAGCACCCAATCGGCAATCTCCACCGTCGACAGACGATGGGCAATGATGACGGCGGTCCGGTCGGCAGGGATCGTCCCCAAAGCCCGCTGCACCAAACGCTCCGAGGGAATGTACAGGGACGAGGATGCCGACTGGAAGGTGTGTAGCTCGAAGAACTGACGAGCGTACAGCAGGAAGGTCGTCAGGACACCGACCGTCGTTCATCTGCGCAGGGCGGAGTAGCCGCCGGTGAGCAGCATGAGGCCGACGGTGATGTTGCCGATCAAGGTGATGCCCGGCATGAAGATCACGAAGAGCCGCATCGCCCGGACACTGATGCCGCGACACCGGTCAGCCAGCTAGGTGAAGATCTCCTGATTACGCGGCTCGCGATAGTAGGCCTGGACCGCCTCGATGCCGGTCATCGTCTCGGAGAACTGGATGATGACCTGGGCCGAGGCGTTGCGGACCTTGCGGAATGTGCGGCTCGACTCCGCCGAAAACCACTTCACCAGCGGTGAGACGAAGAACAGCGACGCCAGCAGATGAGGCCCAGTCGCCAGTCCATGACAAGCAGCAGCATGGCACCGGTGGCGATGGGGTGAGGACGGCGGACATGCGGCCGTCGGACCCATGCCCCATAAGCTCGGCGATGCGCTGGTCCTCTGCTGCGCGCTTCTCCTCGGCGGTGGACATCTCGAAAGTGCTGTCGCGTTCAGCCTTCCCGTCGGTCGCGATCAACCTACTCTCCCGGATTCTCCACGGACTCGCCGGACATCCCCCTGCTCAGCGTCGTAGGCGCTCAGCAGCTCTCGGTACTCCGGGACTGTCGCCAAGAGCTCCGAGTGCGTGCCGACGCGGATGATCGTCCCTTCCTGCGGCAAGGCGACCAACGAGGCGCCTGAGATGTACTAACCGGAGACGTTAGTTGAGCTGTTTGTCGAGTGAGCTCGCATGATCTGGGCGGCGAGGTCGTGGAACTGTTCGACCGCTTCAGCTGGGTTCAGAATGCGGATGTGGTCGCCGAGATAGAGGAGCTGTCGCACCGATTCGACATCGGGGTAGCGGACAGTGATCAGAGTCCACGCATCCTCGGTATAGGTGACGTTGGCCATGCGGGTTCCGAGAATTCGTTGGGCCAGGTCCAGGCGGGTTGAGCGCAGCAGCGCATGCACCTCGACGCCGGGGGTCGGCTCGAAGCTGGTCACCAGGTCGTGCCATACCGACCGCAGGTCTTAGTCTGGTCGGAGCACCGCGACATCCGTGAGGGGATCGCGCTCTTCGATACGGCTGGTGTTGAACATGCGGGGGTGCCCATCGACGTCGGCCACGAGATACCAGGAGCCAGCCTTGTTCACGAGCCCGTACGGGTCCGCGGTGAGCCATTGCTCGCTGGTTTCTCCGCTCCGTCGGTAGCACAGGCGGATGCGACGTCGCTCTCTCGCTGCGGTCAGCAGGCCGAGTTCCTTTCCGGTCGTGAACCACCCTGATGGGTCGATGAGGAGTACCTCGGACAGGGGCGGGGTACCAAGCACCTGTCCTCGCGTGGCGACGGCCGTCATTTTCTCCTGGGCGCTGGCGTGGACTGCCTGCAGCCCGACCTGCTCAAGAAGGTCGGCGTCCAGCCCCGCGACAGTGAGCAGCTGAAGCTCTCCCGGATCGAGACGAGCGACGTCCAGCCGAGCCCGGCCGTCCAGCACGATCGCGCCACCGTGTGAATCGGAACGCCCGCAGCTGGCAATGCTTCGACGTCACGCAGGATCGTG
The DNA here is from genome assembly GCF_001642025.1 of Cutibacterium namnetense. Classification (GTDB taxonomy): domain Bacteria; phylum Actinomycetota; class Actinomycetes; order Propionibacteriales; family Propionibacteriaceae; genus Cutibacterium; species Cutibacterium namnetense. Next base: position 103,178 of record NZ_LWHO01000010.1, read on the forward strand.
CGCGGTGAGACCTCGAATCGTCGGGTCAATTCTTGGCTCGTCATCCGCTCATGGGCCTGTAGGAGCAGCAGGATCGACAACAGCCTCGAGGACTTCATGGCCCCGATCCTCGCAGAAAACATGACATGAGTTGTCCTGTTTTGGTGATCGGCTAGTGCCAAATGATCCACTGACCCGAGAGACACCCATGTCGGCACCCAACCTGTTCCTGACCTACGTCAGCGACGCCAAGCGGTCCACCGCCTTCTACAGCGACTTGTTCGACATCGAGCCCAACTTCACCAGCCCGCGCTACGTCGCCTTCGAGGTGACACCCGGGGTGCTGTTCGCCATCTGGACCGGCCGCAACGGGGACACCACCCGCGACACGCCCCGCACGAGCGAGATCGGGCTCATGGTCCCCCGGTCGTCCGCGGCGGTCGATGACGCCTACCGAGAGGGGGTCGCGAAGGGCGTACACGTCATCGAGGAACCGCACGACGATGTGTTCGGCCGCACCTTCGTGATCGCCAACCCCGACGGCAACCTCATCCGGGTCAGCCCCGTCGACTGACCCGACAACCGATCCCCACGTCGCGGCGAGCACCAGCGCGGCGTCACCGTGGAGCGGGTCCTGTCCGACAACGGCGGCGTCTACCGCTCACACCTGTGGCGCAACACCTGCAACGAGCTCGGCATCAAGCACAAGCGCACCCGCCCGTACCGGCCGCAGACCAACAGCAAGATCGAACGGTTCCACTGCACCCTGGCCGACGGCTGGGCCTACGCCCGCTGCTACACCTCCGAGGCGGAGCGCCGTGGCAAGCTCGGCGACTGGCTGCACTACTACAACCACCACCGGCCCCACCCGGCCTGCGGGAACCAGCCACCCTTCTCACGATTGACCAACATCCCCGGTCAGTTCACTTAGCGGTGAACGTACAGGTAGTCACCCACGCAGACGACGCGCCCACCACGACCTAACCCTGATGGACGACATGGCAGCGCCACCCGGCACAAGGCAGGGACCGAGCTACTGTTCGTTGTCACCACAGTCGTGGTTGGTGGCCACGCCGCACGGCGCTGGAGAACCCTGACCTGCCACAGTTCATGCAGCATCCGTGGTGGATACGGGCAGAACCCGGGGCCGCCACGTGCAGGAGATCTCTCGTGGGTGGTTCGGATCGAGGGCGTTGAGCACCATCTGGTAGGCGACGGGATCATAGGGTAGGCCGCCGTGGCCATAGGCATCCAGAGGGCAGGCGTCCTGCACGGTCATGTTCTTGGCGCCCTTGAGGAAGGCTTGCGTGTAGGGCGTGACCGTCATGTCGAGCCGGGTGGAGATGACGGTGTAGGCGATACCCGGGACGGTGTCGCCGTCACGGTAAACCTGTTGCATCAACGCTGATCCCTTGAGCTGCTGGCCGTAGGCCTCCATGTTGTGGTCGTAGCTCCACGTGCTAAGGAAATCCTTCACGGCCTCGGGCAGGCCGTGGACGAGCTTGTCGAGACCGCCGGCAGTGGTGCCGTGGTTGGCGGCCACCAGTCCGATCAGCTTGTCGACCTTGGACGCTCCGCCGTACATCTTGATGTAGGTGTTCGGCAGGATGCCGCCACCCTGCGAATGCCCGACGAGGTCGACCTTCTCGGAGCCCGTCGCCTTCCGGACCCGATCCACAAAGACACCCAGCGCCTGCGCGGAGGCGCGCACATCACCAGTGAAGCCCCAACCCTCGTCGAGGATCCCCACGGGGACATTGGTGGTGAAGGTGTAGACGCAATACCCCTCATGGGCCAGATGGGGCCCGTAGAAGGACCACGTGGCGAACGCGTTGCCGCCAGTACCGGGAATCAGGATGACCGGTCGGTCGCCGGGCTTGACCTTGCAGGAGAAGTCGTTCACACCCCGCGGCGCCACGCCCAGGTGCTTCTCGCTGTAGGAACGCGCCATCGACGACGCGTGGAATTCCGGCCCGACGCCGTTACCGGGAATACCGTCGGGGCTGTGGACTGCCGGGATCAGGGGATGGATATCCCCCGGCGAAGGAACGGCCTGCGCAATCGGCGCGGCAGCCATCAGGACGGCCACGCTCGCGGCCATGACGGCGAATCGTGCTTTGATCTTCATCAGTGACTCCTCAGTGGAACACGGGGAAAATTCCATGAATTAATTTATTCATTTCAAAAAGGGTGGACTATAATAGTTTCATCACAAGTGGCGACCTGAACGATGCATCACATTGAGAATTCTCCTCGCTCGGTCAGTGAGGTCATTCACCCTCCTAAGGTAATTTCCGAGAGTTTCCATACGACTTGGTGGCGGGGGATCAGCGAAGGCGCAGCTCTCCGCCAAGTAGACGTTCCTCGGGGTGTCCTGCAGCAGACTTTTGGCGTTCCACATCTGGCCTGCTGCAGACCTTTGGCCTTCTAGCCAGACAGGCGCCACGCCCAAGACCGACTGAAGCCATCCGCATGATCCGACCCCAGCGAGGCTCCCTGCAACAAATAACCGCCAACTGTGAACGAAAGTTACCTAATATGTCCGAAAGCTATCTTTCGTGAGCCCGCCGATCATGCTAATTTCGCGGCTACTTGGCGCGCTATAGCTCCGTGTATCACGCTCGTCACCCCACCGAAGCGCCCTCTTCATATATGCTGGTACCTCGCCAGTCATCTCCAGCCCGATTCACCCTGGCGGCTGCTGGTAGTTGACATTAGAAGAAGGAATTGCCATGCGTCGAAAGTCTGCCCTCGGATTTGTAGCTTTGTCCCTGTTCGCCACAGGGATGGGCGTTGCCGCAGCAACACCGGCAACTGCCTCGCCGGCGGATACGGCAGCGCCAGTTCGCGTCGACGCTTCACGGTGGACCACCCAGGGGCGTTGGGTGACCGACGCCCAGCACCGCGTGGTCATCACGCAGGGGATCAACGAGGTCGCCAAGAGCGCCCCCTACGCCCCCGATGCCGTCGGTTTCGGTGAAGACGACGCAGCCTTCCTCGAGGCGCAGGGGTTCACCAGCGTCCGGCTGGGGGTGCTGTGGGCCGGCGTCGAGCCTCGGCCGGGCGTCTACGACGACGCTTACCTGGCCCGGGTCGAACGCACCGTGCGGATCCTCAACGCCCACGGCATCGCCAGTGTCCTCGACTTCCATCAGGACATGGTCAACGAGAAGTACCAGGGGGAGGGGTGGCCTGCCTGGGCCGCGCTCGACCACGGCATGCCCAACATCGTCAAGACGGGCTTCCCCGGCAACTATTTCCTCAACGAGGCCGTCAAATACTCCTTCGACTCCTTCTACGACAACACCAAGGCCTCCGACGGCATCGGTGTTGCCGACCACTACGCCAGCGCCTGGCGACATGTGGCCGAGCATTTCCGAAACGTGCCCGGCGTGCAGGGCTACGACCTGTTCAACGAGCCGTTCCCGGGCCACCGCTACACGCGGTGCCTCACGCAGCTCGGTTGCCGCGCTGCTGACGCGCGACTGTCGGCCGTCCAGCAGAAGACTGTCGACGCGATCCGCTCGGTCGACAAGGCCACCACTGTCTGGTACGAGCCGATGCAGTTCTTCAATATAGGTGTCGGGACCAACGTCCGGCTCACGGGATCCAACCTGGGGTTGAGCTTCCACGACTACTGCACCAGCCAGGCCACCCTCCACTCCTATGTCGGGTGCACTGCGCCCGACAACCGGGTCTTCACTAACGCAGAGAAGCATTCACGTCAGACCGGGTCGGGGCTGATGCTCACCGAGTTCGGCGCCATCACGACCCCCGCGGTGATCACGTCCCAGATGGACCTGGCAGCTCGCAACCGGGTCGGCGTCCAGTGGTGGGCCTACACTGCCGGTGATCCCACCACAGCCGGCCCGGGCACCGAGCAAGCCCTCGTCGACGACCCAGCTCGGCCACCCCAGGGGACCAACGTCGAAAGCGCCAAGCTGACGCTGATCGCCGTTCCCCACCCGGACCGTGTCGCGGGCACCCCATCCGCGTACCACCACGACCGGTCCCGACGCGTGTTCACCATGACCTGGACCGCCCAGCGGCCCGACGGGTCGCGCGCGGAGGAGTCGGACGAGACGACTGTGGTGGTTCCTGCCATCTCGGCCCCCCACGGGTACGACGTGCAGGCGTCCGGCGCTCACGTCACCTCGCACCCGGGCGACCGGGTGGTGCGATTGCACCTCAACCAAGGCAGTGCCACGGCGAAGGTCACGATCACCCTGCGCTAACCCTTCAAGTGTCTTCAACACCGACCTACAAGTCTCCCAGACACTTTTACGACCGGCCCTCCTCCTTGAGGTGGGCCGGTCCTTTTCGTGTCACGGGATGCACCTGGCAACACCGCCTCCGGCCCCATGGAGAACAGTTGGTGTCCACGCAGGGTATTACGGCCAAAGCATATTTGACGTTCCACGCTTGCCACTGCCGTCTTAGGGCCATGCTGCCGCCAAGCGGCTGAGACGGTGACCAATCAGGGTGACTGGTTGCCGTAGCCCATGTGAGGCCGGTGGTAGTTGTAGTGGTGTGCTCAGCCCCCGAACCCACCCCGCCATTCAGTCGCAGAGGTGTGGCAAGCGGACGTAAGCTCAGCTAATCAGTCAAAGCGTGGTGGAATCTCTCGGTCTTCCCATTGACACACACGCGATATATCCGAGTCCACTGGCGTGTGATACCCAGTATCAGCGCCACGAGGACGGTCAGCCACCCCAACGTCACCTGCAGCGCGTGGGCATGGGGAGTGGGCAGGGCGTTGAAACGCACGACCACCACAGCGAGGGAAATTGTTAGAACGAGGAATAGGCACGATGCCGCTACCCCGCCGACAGAGTCAGCACGTTTGAGGCAGTGGGCAGCTATAGCCTCATGGCAGATCCACAATCAGCAGAACTCCCGCAGTCGTCAGGTTCGCGGCCGTGGGAGGTTTCGTGGACGGGGTGCCCGCGACACGGTCCGGGTGGGGAACGGTGATCAGCGCCAGCTTGACGCCTTCGACGTTGATCCCCTCTGTGATGACCACGCGGCGCTGTGCATCGGTCACCCAGCGTCACTGAGTGGTCCACCGTGAAGCGACAACGCAAACCGGCGCTGCCGTATCCGCCGGCGAGGCAGTTGCCGGTGTTGCTGCGGCAATGCCCATCCCTGTGGCGAACAACAAATCCGAGGAATGAGTAGAGCTTTCGGTCAGATTGAATAACTTTCGTTCACAATCGTGGCGGGGAGGTTAGATAAGGGGTTCTGACGAGAGAAGGACTTTGATACTCACTGATCGGCCCCAATGGCTGTTCCACATCCCTCGAGGAGGATTCCCATGAACCGTTCGGCTCTTATCATCCCGATTTTGACCGGGGCAGTGCTTGCACCGGTGGCGCCCGCGGTCGCCGTGGCGGCGCCAGCATGCCCAGGTCGACGCCGAGCAGGCGCTCGCACAGGTCAATGCCCGCATCGCCGGGCTGCATAAGATGCCCCAGGCGCAGGTTCCCGCGAGCGAGGCTCCGAAGGTCAACTACGGCGAGGAGATCCGCAAGCTCCTCGACACGGCCTTCGAACTGCGCACCGCGATCGAGTCGATCATTGCCGGCAAGGTGCCGCCGGTGGATCTGTCCACCATCCCGGCTCGTGTCGACCTGCTGACCACCAGCGTGAAGACCATCCAGCAGGCCAACCATAACCTGGTCAACAAGGTGGAGGCTGCTCACGTCGAGCTGGGCTTCTCGATCACACGCGCCCTGATCCGCACGATCAACCCAACCAGCACCGCGGCGCAGTTGGCCGAGAGCAAGACCGACGTGCTGTCCACGTACGCGAAGGTCGCGGCCTACCGCGACCTCAAGCCCACCGACGCGGCGACCGTGTACGTCAAGAACCGCCTCAACACGAAGATCTGGCAGACACGGATCAACCGTGACAAGTACCTCCTCGGCAAGAACGCAGAGGGGTACAAAGCGATCAACAAGGCGCTCACCCACGCAACCGGTGTGTGGTTCAATCCCGCCACCACCGTCCAGCAGGTTGACGACGAGGTGAAGGCTCTGGACCTCGCCTTCCAGGCCGCTCTGGACCGGGGGCCGGCTGACGGGAAGTTGCGCGCCAACTGATCCCAGCCCTCCCCAATCCTCTTGGGGTTTACGTGGAAGGAGACCGGACTCACTTTGCCAGTGAGTCCGGTCTTCTTCCCCTGTCGATGTATCGTCCAGGGCCTGGTCCGCGACGGATTCGCCCCACGGGCCGTCCACTTGGTGGATCATTTGTGGCACACGAGAGTTCACAGCCGTGATCGTTCAGGAACGGTCACGGCTGTGAACGCGTCCAGTCGGTGCAGCGTCAAGAGGTGTTCGGCGTCGTTGCCCAGAAGGGTTCGGGCGGTATTGGTTGTAGCGGTGGAGCCAGAGTCCAGCACGCTGCGTCGTTCGGTTTCCGAGGTGTAGCAGCGGGCGTTGACGAAGTGGCCACTGGCAGTGGCTTGGCGGGTGACGTCGAGTGCTCCGGTGCGCCAGGGTGCCGCGGTGTCTAAGCCAAGTTGCGTGGCCCAGTCCTGGGAGGTGACCCCAACGGGCATGGCCAGCTGAACCCCTCGTTCGCGGTCGGTCGTGACTCAGGATCTCGTGATTTGAGGATATTGCAGGTAGGAGTATTCTGTCTGGGATTCAAGTCTCCATCATCCAAAGCTGCCCAAAAATCTCGCTGTTGACGTTCGCATCGCCGAATCGGGGCATCTCCTGGCAGCTCCGTGTAGTTCGCCGCGAGTTTGAACACCGGCAAAACCCTCCCCACACCAGGCAGACTGGACCCACCAACCATGGAAGGGACCCCCTGTGAGCAACGAGAACACCCCGTCCGTCATCTTCGTGTGCTGGGGAAACATCTGTCGTTCCCCGATGGCTGAATTCGTCGCCAGGAAGATCTTCGCCGACGAAGGCCTGGATGCCCGCATCACCAGCGCCGGTGTCAGCGATGAGGAACACGGCGGCCCGATGGACTCGCGAGCCAAATCCGTCCTGACCTCCCACGGATACCCCTGCTCGGGCCACAACGCCCACCAGATCGACGAGTCCGAGATCATGTCCGCAGACCTTGTCATCGCCGCGGAACCGCGCCACCTCCAGATGATGAAGCAGATGGCCCCTGACGCCGACAACCTGCGCCTCATCCGCGACTACGACCCATCCCGTAAGCCGGGAACCTCGTTGCCTGATCCTTGGTATGGATCCGTCGATGGCTTTGAGGACACCCTCAACGCCATCGAGGCCGCAATGCCCGGAATCGTCGATGAGGTGCGCTCATTATCTTGAACGAATGCTCCGTTCATCGTGCTGGCACCCCGAGCCGGGGGGTAGAGTACTATAGGCTGTCCTCATGAGCTTGTTCTTGGTCGGTGGAGGGTGCGACGACTCGCTGTCAGAGGTCTACGACGAGTTCGTCTCCCAGGCCCGCCATCACAACGCGAACGCTCCGGTCGCGGTAGTCGTGGCCGGGCCGGCTTCCGAATCCGCCGATCACGCCGCAGAACTCACGCGCATCGTCACGTCCCGGTGGGCCGAGGCGGATGTCCTCACTATTCACCTCGATGGCCCCGGCACCGCTCCCACCGCGGGTGATCCTGCAACACCGCTGTGGTCTGAAGACGAATCTTTCCAGCTTCCCGAGGGTCTCGACACCCTTGCAGGAATCATCGTCGGTGGCGGTGCTGTTCCGAGCTACATCAACGGGCTTGCCCCGGCAGCCGAGCAGCTATCCATGCTGGTGCGCGCAGGCGCCCCCTGGCTCGGCTTCTCAGCCGGTGCAATGGCTCCGTGCGTCACTGCCCTGGCAGGTGGCTGGAAGCTACGAGGTCGTCAGGTTGGCCCGCTTGCCGGGGCTGAAGGATTTGACGACGTCACCTTCGTCGAGGGCCTCGGGCTCGTCAGCCTGACCGTCACCACCCACAACGACGCACTCTGCGGCGACGGTCTGCTCATCTCCGCAGTTGAGAACGGCATCGTGCCCGCCGCAGTCGCTGTTGACGAGGCCACCTGCCTACGAATCGACGCGTCGACCGGCCATACTGAGGTTATGGGGCATGGCCTTGTCCGGTGGTTTACACGCGAGGTCAACGGCGTCATGGTGCGCTCCCAGCACACTGCCGTCCCCGAATCAACTCCCCCTGCACCAAAACCCCATTTCGAGGGCCTGGCTAAGGTGGCTGCGGCCACCCGTGCAGCCCATGACAAGGAAGAACGCGAAAACGCAGCCCGTCAACGCGCTCAAGCCAGACGCCGTGCCCGCAAGGCGAAACCCGGCACCACTGATGACACCACGCCCACCAATGAGGAGTCGGCTCCTCCTGAAGCCATCCCAACACTCGGTGCGGATACCGATCCCACCTCGTCAACCTCGACGGAGGACGTCAGGCCATGAGCATGCACATTCTCGTCGTTGACGACGACCGCGCGGTGCGCGAATCTCTCGCCCGATCCCTGCAATACAGCGGCTACGAGGTCGATAGCGTCGCCGACGGTGTGGAGGCTCTTGCCCACCTGTCCGGGAGTCACCCTGACGCCGTCATTATGGACGTCATGATGCCGCGTCTGGACGGCTTAGAGGCCACCCGGATGCTGCGCAGCAACGGCAACGACGTCCCGCTCCTCATCCTCACCGCCCGCGATGCTGTCGATGATCGCGTTGACGGTCTGGACGCTGGCGCCGACGACTACATGGTCAAGCCGTTTGCCCTCGACGAGCTCCTCGCCCGACTGCGCGCTCTCACCCGTCGTTCCCGCCCCGAACCGGATCCGGAGGAAGCCCCTGAACAGTTGTCCTTCGCTGATCTCACCCTTGATCCAGGTTCCCGTGAGGTCACCCGCGGCAACCGTCGCATCAGTTTGACGCGCACCGAGTTCGCTTTGCTGACCGTCTTCTTGCAAAACCCAGAGAAGGTGCTGGAGCGGTCCTGGCTACTCCATGAGGTGTGGGGATTCGACTTCCCAACCACTGCGAACTCCCTTGAGGTGTATATCGGATATCTGCGCCGCAAGACTGAGCATGGTGGTGAGGCGCGTCTCATCCACACCGTTCGCGGCGTCGGATATGTACTGCGGGAAGCGAATTCGTGATCCGTCGCTGGTGGCGAAGGCTGCTCGATTGGCGTCCGCGCCCCCTACGCATGACCATGGGGCGCCGCGTCAGCCTCCTAGTGTCGGCGTCTGTCGTCGTCGCGGTCGCTCTAACCTCGTTGTCTGCGTGGCTCATGACCCGTATCTCGCTGTATAGCGAGCTTGACGAGCAACTCACCCGGATGGCAGCCACCATCTCGCCAAGTGTCGCCGCCGACCCTCAAAACCTCGGTGGGTTGGAAGCCAGTTCCCTGACCGCCACAAACACCACCCTCATCCTGGTACGCGCCGACGGCCAAGTCACCACGCCTCCCGGAGCTGAGGTCACCGTCACCACGGGGCCCCAAGAGCTAGCAGTCGCCCGCACCGGGATCGGGATCAAAGCTCACACCGTCATTGACTCCCGCGGTGTTCCGGTACGCATCGTCGCGGTCCCCTTCACCTCAGATGGCGTCCACTACGCTCTCGTCACAGGCCAGGACCTCACCGGGACCAGGGCCACCCTAGGGTCGCTATGGATCGTCCTCGTCGGCACCGGATTCGTAGGCATCGTACTCACCGCCATCGCTGGATACGTGGCAGGCAACTCTGCGACCAGCCCTTTGCGCGACCTCTCGCGAGCTGTTCATCACGTCACTACCACCGAAGATCTGACGCCCATCCAGGTCCACTCTCATGATGAGCTAGGCGATCTTGCCGTGTCGTTCAACAACATGCTGTCCTCCTTGTCGAACTCCCGGGAGCGTCAGAAGCAGCTCATCGCTGACGCCTCGCACGAACTGCGAACCCCCCTGACCTCGATGCGCACCAACGTCGAGTTGCTGATGGCCGACCAGAAGAGCCACATGCTCCCGGAGGAAGCACGCAGGGAGATCCTTGACGACGTGGCCGCCCAGCTTGGTGAGTTCTCCAGCCTCATTGGCGACCTCGTCCAGCTCTCGCGCGAGGACGCTCCTCCCCCGCGTCCGGAGTATTTCGACTTGTCATATGCGGTATCTAAAGCAGTCGAGAGGGGACGACGACGCGGCCCGAACCTGGAATTCGACGTCCACCTGGAGCCCCATTTGGTGCTGGGCGACGAGGCCACCTTGGAGCGGGCTGTCACCAACCTGCTCGATAATGCGGTGAAGTTCTCCCCCGCCGGTGGAACTGTGACGGTGACTATGGAGGGCAACACCGTCGTCGTCAGTGACGAAGGACCTGGCATCGCAGAAGCCGATCTGCCTCATATCTTTGACCGGTTCTACCGCTCTGATCGGGCCCGCAACACCCCCGGAACCGGCCTCGGTCTGTCAATTGTGGCGCATACCGTCACCAGCCATCAGGGCTGGATCAAAGCGTCGCGAGCCCCAAGCGGTGGAGCCATGCTCACGATGTACTTGCCGCGAGCAGAACCTCCGGTTGAGGAGCCCACGGTATTCTCATGATTGCGACCGCGGCTGGTGAGTTATCCACAGAAAGCCTGTGGAAAACCATTGCGGCTGGGGAAAACACATCGATGTCGTTTCCACAGGTGTAAGAAGCGGAGCACCACCGCTAGCGTCGAAATACCCCGGTAGCTCGGCGCAAAGTTCAGCGCACCATAGGAAGATCAGGCCCAAATTCCAGTGCCTGTTCTACGGCCCAGGGACTCAGCAGAGCCGGCATCGACCGGGCCAAGGCGTACATGTCCTGCCACCCAACCCACGTGACCTCTTCAACTTCTTCAGGGTCTGGGTTGAGTTCGACGAGCTCCTCTGGCAGGGACAATCGGGCAACAACGACCGGACAAAACTCGTCCTCGACGATGCCTCCGGCGTCAGTAGCGCGGTAGGAGAAATCTGGCAGCACAACACGCATCCGACGCGGGTCAAGATCGAGCCCAAGTTCCTGGTGGGTGCGACGCACGGCAGCGTCAATGATGGACTCCCCCACCCGCGGATGCCCGCAACAGGAATTGGTCCACACCCCAGGCCACGCCACTTTCGTCAAAGCGCGCCGGGTCAGAAGCATCCGGCCCCCGACATCGAGAACGTGACACGAGAAGGCGAGATGCCTCGGAGTGTGCTGACTATGGACAGTCGCCCGGGGGGCGGTACCGATATGGTTGCCGTCGTCGTCAAGCAGGATGACGAGATCGTCGTAGACCGAATCCGCTCCCGCACCTTCGTTCTCACCACCATGATGACTCATGACGTCAAGTTACCAATAACCACGAGTCCCGCGAAGTCGAATACGCTCTGGCCTGACGACATTGGTTCAATGCTGCCTCACAGGCACCATTGAGATGCTGTATTCGTCTACATTCGTCTACCCACTTCTGACGGGAGAGCCATGGCGCACACCCTCGACATCATCCTCGCGGTGATCCTCATCCTTCGCGCCCTGAGAGGATGGGCCCGAGGAGCGATTTCCGGGATCGTCAGCCTCATCGGCTTGATTGGCGGAGTCTGGGTGGGGCTGTGGGCGTCGGGAGACATCGTGTCCCGGATCACCAACAATTCATCGTCCTGGCTTACTACCGGACTACTACGCCTCGGCGTCGTCCTCGTCATCATAGAAGTCATCCATGGCCTCTGTATGGGGCTCGCCCGCTGGATCCGCCGCGCCTCTGAGACAGTAGGGCTAGGGATTCTTGACCGGATTGGCGGCGCATTGCTGTCTGTCGCCGCCACAGTCCTGGTCGTAACGGTAGGGGCAACAGCCTTAGCCCCGATCCTGCCTCCCCAATGGGCTCAGGCCATCGACGAGTCGGCTGTCATCAACACCGCCAACCGCGCGGTGCCACCCCAGATCAGTCACGAAGCGGCACGGCTTGTCGGTCAGGTAGCCGATGCCTTCCCGAAGGTCTTTACCGGCCAAGACCCCCGTCTTCCCAGCGATGACCCCGACGACTCCGCCGCCGATAGCCCTGGAGTACGGCAGGCTGCGAGGTCCATCGTCAAGGTGAGATCACTGTCGCACCAATGTGATCGGGCCTCGGAGGGCACCGGATGGGTCAGCTCACGGCACCGCGTCGTCACGAACGCCCATGTTGTTGCCGGGTCTGACGGAGTAACGGTGCAGGTTGGAGGCGAAGGAGCCCGCCTGCGGGCGCGTGTCGTCGCCTACGATCCCAACCTCGACCTTGCCGTGCTTGCTGTTCCTAGTCTTGAGGCCCCTGCCCTGCCGATGGCCTCATCGGTAGACACCGGAGACTCGACGGTCATCGCTGGTTTTCCGCTGGACGGACCGTACACGGTCAGGGCTGCGCGAGTGCGTGGGACGTTGATGGCTCGTGGCGAGAATATTTACGGTGACGGCGACGTTGTTCGCGAGATCCTGTCTTTGCGCGGCACCGTGCAACCAGGAAACTCGGGCGGTCCGCTGCTGACCACCGACGGGAAGGTGGCGGGAACGATCTTTGCCAGGTCCACCTCACAACCACAGACCGGCTATGCCCTCACCAACCGACAGACCCGGCAGCTCATTCGGTCCGGCACGCACGACTCCACTCCAGCACCGACTGGGCGTTGCAGTATCGCCTGAGCTCGAAAACCTTGGCCGCCCAACCAACCAAGACTTCCATCGACACTGCGCACGCTTGCGCCCACCATCCACACAAAATGGCTCTGACAAGGTCTTTCACATGTGTGGCAATCGGGTTTACGGCTGCCAGCTGTGCAGCGTGCGGTGGCACCCCGCCTCAGCAGCAACATATACGCCACGACATGATCCCCGGACGCGATTAGGATGCCCTGCATGGCTGTCTTCATTGTCGAAACCCATTACGATCCCGCCCACGCCGAGGAGCGCATGGCCGCGCGCCCGGCTCACCTCGAGAACCTTGACCGCATGCGCGAGCGTGGCCAGCTCCTCAACGCTGGCCCGTTGGCTGATGGCAGCGGAGCTGTGCTCATCTACACGGTGCCTGACCGTGGCGTCCTCGAGCGCTTGATAGAGGCTGATCCCTATCCCAAAACGGCCGTTCAGGTGGCCTCCGTCCGCGAGTGGGAGCCGAATTATCACCACCACGTCTGCTGAAGCCGGCGGTCACGCCTGAGGACTCGGGGGGTTGAAACGCGTGATGTCATGGAGTCATGACGTCGCCTCTACTGTTTCAACCCCTCATCCTTCGTGGATTAACGGTTCGTAACCGCGCCTGGCTGCCGCCGATGTGCCAGTACGCCGTGGACTCTCAGGACGGGGTTCCCGGTACCTGGCACGTTGTCCACTACGGGTCCTTCGCTATCGGTGGCTTCGGCCTCATCATCGCAGAGGCCACCGCAGTAAGCCCCGAAGGTCGCATCAGCCCTTGTGACACAGGGTTGTGGGATGATGATCAGGTGGCGGCTTGGCGCACAGTCACTGACGCTGTCCACGAGCTTGGCGGCACGATTGCTGTCCAGTTGGGCCATGCCGGCCGGAAGGCCTCCACCGAAAAATGGTGGCCAGGTTTCCATGGCAGGGTGGTTCCTCCTGAGAAGGGCGGCTGGATTCCTCTCGGTCCGACTACCGCGCCTGCCGACGGCAAGCAGTATGCCGGGTTGCCCGTCACCGCCCTCAACGAGGACGACATCTCGAAGGTTATCGACGACTTCCGGGCTGCGGCATCGCGTGCCGTGGCAGCCGGATTCGACGCCGTCGAGATCCATAGCGCCCACGGCTACTTGCTACACCAGTTCTACTCGCCATTGTCCAATACCCGTACCGACGGTTGGGGAGGCGACTATGACCGACGGGTTCGTCTGCCGTTGGCGGTAGCTGAAGCGGTGCGCGGGGCCATTCCCGACGATATGCCTCTGCTGGCCCGCCTCTCGGTCACTGACTGGCGTGATGATGGCTGGACGGTGGAGGACTCAATAGAGCTTTCGCGTCGGTTCGCCTCAGCTGGCGTCGACCTGGTAGATGCCTCCTCGGGTGGCAATTCGTCAGCCCCTATCCCGGTGGCCCCGGCATACCAGGCCGATTTAGCGGCTCGGATACGCGCCGAGGCGGGCATTCCGACCTCCACCGTCGGGATGATCTGGACCGGCGAGCTGGCCGAGGAACTCCTCACTCAAGGGTGTGCCGACGCGGTCATGGCTGGTCGGGCAGCCCTGCGTGACACCAATTGGCCGCTGCGCGCCGCCCACGAACTCGGCGTCCCCAACGAGGATGCCCCGTGGCACCCGGCACGGTTCCGCGGCGCCTGGCGGTGACACTCGGTTTCAGCCCACCACTTCCACCGCGTGCGGCCATATTTTCAACGCGGCGAGCCGTCGCGATCGACGTTGCTCACGGAGCCGAAGTGCGGATGGCAGGGCCTGGGAATATCTTCCGTTGACTCCCCTTGCTCGCCCTTCATATAGTGACGAGTGCACGTGGTTCCCGTGTTCGCACGGGCCAAGAGGGAATCCGGTGTGAATCCGGAGCTGCCCCGCAGCGGTATATGAGAACGACCGCCGTCATGACGCACTGTGCTTCGGCATGGGAAGCGACGGCCAGTAGGTGTCCGACCAGGACGAGCTCGTGAGCCCGAAGACCTGCCAGGTGTGGTCCCGCGACCGCGGGGCCCGGTTCGCGATCTCGCGGGAAGTATCGCAGCGTTCAAAGGGACCACTGTCCCCTGCCGCATTCCGCCCGGTCGCGTGCCCACGGCATCGCACGGAGGAACTGCAATGAGCGCCGACCCCATCTCAACCATCCGCGTCCGAAAGCGGGACGGGTCTCTCGCCCCCTACGACGGCAACGAAGTCGCCGCCTCGATTATTGACTCGGCACGCGGTCTTGACGACGCCGTCGCCCGAGCAACCCTGCTACAGGCAGAGGTGGAGATCACCCTCTTTGACGGGATGACCACCGACGCCCTTGATGAGGCTGTCATTCAGGTGGCCCTGGGAAACGCTAAGGACGATCCTGCCTTCGACACCATCGCCAGCCGGATAGCCGTCAAGAAGCTCTACAAAGAGGTCTTTGGCAACACCCACGACGATCTAGGCGACGTCGATCCTGAGCGGGTGCAGGATCTGCACCGCAGCTATTTCCCACGCACGATCGCCAAGCTCGTCGCCGATGGCCACCTTGACGAGCGACTGGGGCGAGATTTCGACCTCGAAGCACTTGCAGCTGCCCTCGACCCCACTCGTGACGACCTCATCGGGTTCATGGGCGTGCGTACTATGGTCAACCGTTATCTCTTGCGCACTCCTGACAAGCAGGCTTTGGAGGTGCCGCAGTACTTCTGGATGCGCGTGGCGATGGGTCTGAGCCTCACTGAGGATGACCCCACCTCCTCGGCACTGGCTCTCTATGACTCCATGAGCAATCTGCGCCATCTGGCGGCTGGGTCCACTCTTGTCAATGCCGGGACGCCGTCGGCCCAGCTATCTAACTGCTTCGTCATGCGCACCGAGGACGACCTGGAGCACATCGCTCGGACGATCCGCGACGTCATGTGGATCACCAAAGGCACCGGCGGCATCGGACTGTCGATGTCGCAGCTGCGCTGTGAAGGATCCCCGATCCGCTCGGACAACACCGCATCCACCGGGCCGATCCCCTTCATACACACCATCGACTCCACGCTGCGTGCGGTCTCCCGGGGTGGCAAGAAGCTCGGCGCCTTGTGCTTCTACCTGGAGAACTGGCACATGGACTTCCCACAGTTCCTCGATCTGCGGCAGAACTCCGGTGACCCGTACCGACGCACCCGCACCGCCGACACCGCGGTGTGGATCTCCGACGAGTTCATGAAGCGTGTCGCCAAGGACGAGGACTGGTACCTCTTCGACCCCGCCGAAACCCCGGACCTCACCGAGCTCACCGGATCAGATTTCTCCAAGCGTTACGCCTACTACGTCGAACAGGCCGAGGCTGGCAAGATCAAGCGCTTCCGCCGCACTACTGCCCGCGAGCAGTTCCGAGCCATCTTGGTGAGCCTGCAGACGACGTCGCACCCGTGGCTGACGTGGAAAGACAGCGTTAATACCCGCGCGCTGAACAACAACACCGGGACGATCCACTCGTCAAACCTATGCACTGAGATCTGCCTACCGCAGGACCGCGACCACACCTCAGTGTGCAATCTCGCCTCGGTGAATTTGGCGGCACACCTGGTCGGCCCGCGTGGCAAGCGTCGTCTGGACTGGGACCAGCTGGCCGCCACCACTCGGCTGGCGGTGCGTCACCTCGATAACCTTGTCGATATCACTGCCTCAGCGGTGCCACAGGCTCAGCGCTCCAACGACGAGAACCGTGCCATCGGTCTAGGCGTCATGGGTCTGACGGATATGCTCGAGCAGATTCGAGTCCCCTACGACTCCCCGGATGCCTGCGAAATCGTCGACCGGATCGTCGAGTTCATCAGCTGGCACGCCATTGACACCTCGGCCGATTTGGCCACCGAGCGCGGGACCTACCCGATGTTTGAGGGGTCGGGGTGGTCGCACGGGATGGTTCCCATGGACACTCTGGCCGTGCTTGAACACGACCGTGGCATCCCCGTTGACGTCGATCGGACGACGCGGATGGACTGGGATGCGTTGCGCACCAAGGTGCGCGCAGGGATGCGCAATGCCACTTTGATGGCCATCGCTCCGACAGCATCTATTGGCCTCATCGCGGGCACAACGCCCGGCCTGGATCCGCAGTTCTCCCAGATGTTCTCCCGAGCTACCTCGGCCGGAAAGTTCCTTGAGGTCAATCGCAACCTCGTAGCTGACCTTAAGGACCTGGGCCTGTGGGAGTCGGTACGCGAGGAACTGCTGCGTCGCCAGGGTGATCCCAGCGAGATCGAGGCCATTCCGGCGCCCCTGCGACGCCTTTACCGCACCTCCTTCACCCTCAACCCGATGGCCTACCTCAACGTGGCTGCCCGGGCGCAGAAGTGGGTGGATCAGGCCATTAGCCGCAACATCTACCTGGCCTCGAGGTCGGTCGGCGATATGGAGGACCTCTACACCGCAGCATGGCGCATGGGCGTCAAGACGACGTACTACTTACACATGCTGCCTCGCCACACCGCCGAGCAGTCGACGGTGGCCGTCAACAAGGCTGCTGGGCGCCGGAACGGTCCGCGTCGCGGATTCGCCACCTCGGTGCGTCGGGAGGGGGTGTCGACCGCGACGATCGAAAAGTCGGTTAACGCGACGCTCAATGCGAGTGTCGACGTCGAGCCCGTCGTCTCTCTTGACATCATCGACGGCACCTCCTGCCCTGTTGATCCACAGGAACGTCAACAGTGCGAGTCCTGCCAGTGACTGACCACATCGCCCGCTGAAAGCGAGAACACCTATGATCCTTGGTTCCGGAATCCAGGAGGGGCTGCTGCTCAAGCCCGTCACCTATCCCTGGGCCTATGACCTCTACAACCAGGCTGTGGCGAACACGTGGTTCCCCAACGAGATCCAGCTCGACGAGGACCTCGCCGATTTCTCCCGGATGACCCCCGACGAGCACCACGCCCTGACCCACCTCATGAGCTACTTCAACCCTAATGAGTTGCTCGTCAACAAGGCGCTGGCCTTCGGGGTCTACCCCTATGTCAACGCGGCCGAGTGCCATCTGTACTTAGCCAAGCAGATGTGGGAGGAGGCCAACCACTGCATGGCCTTCGAGTACGTCCTCGAGACCTTCCCGATTGACCGCGACGAGGCCTACCGATCCCATGTTCACGTCCCCTCGATGGCTCGCAAAGAAGCTTTCGAGGTGGCGTTTATCAAGCGGATGACCGAGCAGACTCTCGACATCACCACCGTCGAGGGCAAGCAGGACTTCGTGCGCAACCTGGTGGCCTACAACATCATCCTCGAGGGGATTTGGTTCTACTCCGGATTCATGGTGGCGTTGTCGTTCCGTCAGCGGAACCTGCTGCGCAATTTCGGATCCCTCATCGACTGGGTGGTCCGTGACGAATCCTTACATCTGAAATTTGGGATGAACCTCATCTTGACGGTGCTAGAGGAGAACCCAGAGATCGCCACCGAGGAGTTCGCGGCTGAGATCCACGACATGATCGTCGAGGGGGTCGAGATGGAGGAGCAGTACAACCGCGACATGCTCCCCCGGGGCATCCTCGGGATGAATGCCGATTACGTTAATGACTACGTCAAATATTTGGCAGATCGCCGTCTCGAGGAGCTCGGATTCGAGCCGGAATACCACGTAGCGAACCCGGCCAAGTGGATGGCTACCGCCAATGACACTTTGCAGCTCGTGAACTTCTTCGAGGCCACCAACACCTCTTATGAGGTCAATGCCCACGCCACCGGCAGTCGTTGACGGGTGCTGATCCACGACGAATCGGACGTTCGTCGTCACGCCGTGTGGTGAGCGTGCATGAAGTCGCCATAGCATGCACGCTGACATGCCGGCCCCAAGTACGTCTTGGGGCCGGCATCGTCCAATGATTTATGCATCCGCTCCGGGCCGTAGTTCCGCCACATGGTCATCGTCCCCTATGACCGCATGCAGGCGGTGAAGATCAATGCCGGCCCGCTCGACCGGTATTGGGGCGTGACATCGGTTCAACTCGTCACTGCTGCCATGACCAGCAGCGCCTCCATCGACGGACTGCCAGGCGAGGAGAAGGACGCCGCGCTGTGATCTCCGATGGGCAACAGGTCAGCGAGGCGGGGGTCGACGGTTCTCTTGCCGATCGGCGACAGTGAACAAGTGCACACTGCCCTTGACGCTCTGTGGCCTGGATTCCGACTGGACGCAGTGTGCCTCAACGGAATTCCAAAGCGAGCGCGGTGGTTTCGGTGGCTTGACCAGACATCATCGCCTGGGGATTCGACGAGGAGGTCGTCGTGACGCGCACGGGGCTGATCACCTGAACCTTCAGCGTCGTTCTTCATGCTCGGTCGCAGTCGGTTGGGCTGTCCCAGGGTCCAATACAGCGCAAACTCGGCTTGGCTGATTTCTCCGCCTATACCTCGTCAGGCCCGGTAACGGTCTCCTACCCCAATCTCGACGCTGCGGACGCCCGGTCTTTCGTTGTCGGTCAGATGAGTCGCACCCGTGCCGCGCGTACTCGGGAACTGTCGCCCAGGCCTCCCTTGCACCAACCATCTACCGTTACGCTTATCCACCATGAGGAAGGTGCTGGGAATTGACGTTGGTGGTTCCGGAATAAAGGGAGCCCCGGTTGACCTTGAAGTCGGAGACTTCGCCGAACCGAGGCTTCGTATTCCTACCCCGGAGAAGTCGTCTCCCGAGAACGTCGTCTCCGTGCTGCATGAGATCGTCGACAATTTCGCCCCCACCATCGGTGACGGGCCAGTTGGCATCTCCTTCCCCGCCCCGGCACGCCACGGCGTCATCCCTTTCATCGCTAACCTCGATCAGGGTTGGGCCGGTTTGCATGCCGAGGAGTACATCAGTGACGCTCTCGGGCGCCCGGTGACCGTCCTGAACGACGCCGACGCCGCCGGTGTGGGCGAGGTGTACTACGGTGCCGCGAAGGGAGTACCCGGCGTCGTCGTTCTCACCACTCTGGGCACCGGGATCGGCTCTGCCGTTATCAACAACGGCATCTTGCTGCCGAACACCGAGCTCGGGCACCTCGAGATTGATGGCCACGACGCCGAGAAGCGCGCCGCCTCCTCAGTCAAGGACCGCAAGCACATGTCCTATAAGGACTGGGCCACCAAGCGTCTGCAGCGCTACTACGAGGTGGTCGAGATGCTCTTTTCCCCCGACCTCTTTGTCGTCGGTGGCGGCGTCTCCAAGGACCATAAGAAGTTCTTCAAGTACCTCAAGCTCGAGACGCCGATGGTCCCTGCCCAGTTGTTGAACCGAGCGGGCATCATCGGTGCAGCCTGGCAGGCCCAGTGGCGCCTAGAGCATCCTGACGCCACCGAGGAAGAGGTCGTCAGGGCCGCCAAGAAGGCGAAGGACGCTGGCTGACGTCATATGATGAGGACTTAGATGGTCGCCCGTGCGAATGGACGGGCGACCATCAATCTTCACCTGTTCAGCCTCGACGAGCCTTGAGCCGTGGGTTCTTCTTATTGATGACGTAGACGCGGCCACGACGGCGCACCACTGGGGAGCCAGGCTGGTTCTTCAAAGATCGCAGCGAGTTCCTAACCTTCATGATCTTGTCACCCTTCGTGATAGCACTTTATTGATAATCATTCTCGATATCACATCAGTGCCATCGGTGATCCCTCGTCAATTGGGGGGTTGTCGTGGTGGTGGGGTAGTGGGGTACTGTGGTGGTGTTGACAGTGTGGTTGATGGTTCGCGCAGGAGCGTTGGTGCTGGTCTGTATCTGGTGTGAAGTGTCAACGTGGCCCTAGTGTGTAGTAGG